>NZ_QVMI01000052.1:21117-36095 GCF_010500965.1 Bacteroides sp. 51
GGGGCGGTTCGCGAACCGCCCGAAAATGGTTTTCTGTATATTCTGTGCATTGGGCGGTTCGCGAACCGCCCCTACAATAATCAATTCCTTTCCAATCCGATTTACATTAACCCCGTTCCGCCGGAACTGAAAAGAATGTACTTTGAGCTAAATAATCTCTATTATTAGCATATATATAAAGAAGCGACCCATCTTTTATTGTATTGATAACCCTACGACTTATTCCCTGGGGAAGTGCAGGACAACCGAGACTTCTACCCAGCCTGCCGGATGAAGCAATAACAGACGGATTAGAATACGAAGCTCCATGTATAACAATAGCCCTTTGCTTTGCGCGGTCATTAATGCCCTTCTCCAAACCATCCAGAACAAGAGAGTAGCCATTTCTTCCCTGGTACGTATTCTGTGTTATAAAAAAGCCCAGAGAGCTTTTGTATGAACCATTCTTATTGGAAAAAGAAGTGGTATACAAATCTCCACTGTTCCGGCCATGTGAAACAACCGAAGTAAACAAAAGCTTCTTTTGCTTTACATTGAACACATAAAACCGCTCTTCGGAAGAAGGCTTGGTGAAATCTATTAATGTAATAATATCTTTCTTCTTTTCCTGAATCTTATTATAGCCAATAACAGCTTGCTGAAATGCTACATAGTTAATCGTATTCTCTAATTCCATCTCAGCATACAATTGATAAGGATCTATATCATCGGACGGATGTATCGCCGTTCTCTCTTCACTTACAGAATAACTAACCGGACGGATTGCAAATAACAAAATAATTAAAAACAGTTTTCTCATATCGGATAAATTGGATCAAACAAAATTAGAGTTATTCTAATCATCAGTCCGTTAAGCAATTATAAAAGAAAAGGCAGATTAACATAATTAATAAGAAAGAGATGAAATTAAAATAGATAATATTTAAATCCGGCTTTTCAAATGCAGTTTAGCTCCTAAAACGTATATTTGTAATCTAAACTGAACATGTTAAAATAAGAACATCTAAACTACCCTAAAATGAATGCATCAGATTGGATAGATCATCTCGATTTAATTCGCCATCCTGAAGGAGGATATTACAAAGAAGTATTCCGCTCCGAAAAACAAGTAAACGATAATAAGTCGTCAATGACTTCTATATATTATTTATTGGAGAATCAAGATATATCTGCTTTTCACCGGCTAATCTCTCCGGAAGTTTGGTATTACCATGCCGGATACCCCTTGATGATATATGTTATTCATCCGGATGGAGAACTGACAAGTCACTTAATGACCAGTAACCCCTCGGGAGAGTAGCAGGTTGCTATTGAAGCAGGATGTTGGTTCGCTGCCGAGATTCCATCGCATTTCGGATATGCCCTTGTTAGCTGTGCGGTTGCCCCGGCCTTTTCTTTTGATGATTTTGAATTAGCCACCATAGAAGGCTTATCGAAACTCTATCCTCAACATCAGGAATTAATCGAACGGCTATGTATATCTGGTAAACAAAAGAATGGATAAAGTAAAACCGCTGGATTTCTCCATAACATCAGTAAACGATTCCAGTAAAGCATTCCGGACGGACTATATTTTCCTGACTAATGAATTTGGCATTTTGTATGATATGTCGCATATCATACAGAATTTACTTTCTACCCATCGCTCGATGGAACTTCCGGGACCATTCTTTTTCAGACTGAATCAGCCTTACAGATTAAGAGAAGGAAGAATTGTTCTCTTATTACAAGGACAGGTAACGATACGATATAACCTGATTGAATATACGGTCTACCCTTCTCAAATATTGGTAGTACCTATAGGCTCTATTGTTGAAATCATTCATGTCAGGCCCGACACGATACTCCGAATGACAGGTTTTAGTCCAAGTTTTACACCTTTCGCCCGCAGGGATGAGCATATTGAATATTATTGGGGATACAAACAGAGTTTGATTATTCCACTTTCGGAAAATGAACTGGAAATTGCAGACGGGTACTTTAAACTGATTTGGAATACAGTACAAGCAGAAGAGTTTTACCGGGACGCTGTCCAACATCTTATTGTCGCTTTCCTCCATTATATTAACTATATACGAAGGGAATTTCATTCTACCAGTGATGTGAGAATAACACATCAGGATGAACTATTCAACCGGTTTATTTCATTGGTTAATAAACACAGCATCCGTGAACGAAACGTAGGCTTTTATGCAGATAAGCTTTGCCTTACTCCACGTTATCTGAATACAGTCATCCGACAGGTAAGCGGACAGACAGTAATGGATTGGATTAACCAAGCGATTATTATAGAAGCTAAGGTGTTATTGAAACATGATAACTTATTGATCTATCAGGTAGCTGATAAGCTTAATTTTTCTAATCCTTCATTCTTTTGCAAGTTCTTCAAAAGAATGACAGGGAAAACACCGCAGGAATACCAAGGGAGTTGAGAGTTAAAAGTTGAGAGTTGAGAGTTAGCTGCGCGATAAAATAGACTCATTCCGCATGGTAACTCTCAACTCTCAACTTTTAACTCTCAACTAAATAAGGCTTTCAGCCTTATTTATATTCTTCCCAGCTCTTTATCGCAATATCATCCACACTCATTGTGCAGAAAGCATTGATAAACGCACTAGCCAGTCGGGCATTCGTAATCAGCGGAATATTCAAATCTATAGAAGCACGGCGTATCTTATACCCGTTATCCAACTCACCAGCAGTAAGGTTCTTCGGAATATTCACTACCATGTCTATTTCCTTATTATGCAACATATCAAGTGCTTGCGGATATTTACCTTCTTCACTCGGCCAATACACCAGCGTACTTTCAATGCCACTTTCGGCCAGAGACTTATGTGTACCGCCAGTCGCAAAGAGTTTATATCCTTTCTTCACCAACATACGTGCAGCATCCATCATATCCGCCTTTTGCTTCGGCGTTCCGGTAGAAAGTAAAATATTCTTCTGAGGTATGCGATACCCCACAGAGAGCATGGCTTTCAGTACAGCACATGATGTATCGGAACCGATACAACCCACCTCACCGGTAGATGCCATATCCACCCCAAGTACAGGGTCGGCCTTCTGCAAACGACTGAAAGAGAATTGAGAGGCTTTAATACCTACATAATCCAGATCGAACAGGTTCTTCGACGGTTTCTCTACCGGCAAGCCAAGCATTACTTTTGTAGCCAGTTCAATAAAGTTTATCTTCAGGACCTTGCTTACAAACGGGAAGCTACGGGATGCGCGCAGGTTACACTCAATTACTTTTATATCATTATCACGTGCCAGGAACTGGATATTAAACGGTCCGGAGATGTTCAGTTCTTTGGCAATCTCACGGCTGATACGTTTGATACGGCGTACAGTTTCCACATAGAGTTTCTGTGGAGGGAACTGAATGGTTGCATCGCCACTATGCACACCGGCAAACTCAATATGTTCGCTGATAGCATAAGCCACAATCTCACCATCTTTGGCCACAGCATCCATTTCCACTTCCTTGGCGTGCTCTATAAACTGACTCACCACCACCGGATGCTTCTTACTTACATTGGCTGCCAGTTTCAGAAAACGTTCAAGCTCTTCATGGTTGGAACATACATTCATCGCCGCACCCGAAAGTACATAAGACGGACGAACCAAAACAGGGAAACCAACTTCGGCAACAAAGTCATTGATATCTTCCAATGACGTTAATTCTCTCCAACGAGGTTGATCTACGCCGATACGGTCGAGCATAGCAGAGAACTTCTCACGGTCTTCCGCATTGTCAATGCTTTGAGCAGATGTACCGAGGATATTTACATTCCGGTTATCCAGACGAAGGGCAAGATTATTCGGTATTTGTCCACCGGTAGATACAATGACTCCATGTGGGTTTTCCAGTTCGATGATATCCATTACCCGTTCGAAGGTTAGTTCATCGAAGTACAGGCGGTCGCACATATCATAGTCCGTTGAAACGGTTTCCGGATTGTAGTTGATCATGACGCTGCGCCAACCTTCTTTGCGGATAGTATTCAAAGCTTGTACTCCACACCAGTCGAACTCTACGGAAGAACCGATGCGGTAAGCACCGGAACCTAGTACGATGATGGATTTATGGTCGCCCAGATAGTTCACATCATTACCAACACCGTTGTACGTCAGGTACAGGTAGTTGGTTTGGGCAGGATATTCGGCTGCAAGGGTATCTATTTGTTTCACCACAGGAACAATACCCATTTTCTTACGGTATTGACGTATGAGTTCAATGTGTTTATCCTCCATCTCTTCTTTCCACAATGCGCGGGCAATCTGGAAGTCAGAGAAACCTTGTTGTTTGGCACGGCGCAAAGCCTCACCCCAACCCTCTCCAAAGGAGAGGGAGCCAGAAGTTACAGCATGCGCTTCATTATTAGTCAAAGCATTCTCTATTCCCTCTTCCTTGGAGAGGGCTAGGGTGAGGCTGGTGTTTACAATATTCATCAGCTTTTGCAGGAACCATTTATCTATCTTTGTCAGGTCATGTATCTGGTCGATGGTATATCCGGCGCGGAATGCTTTAGAGATAACGAAGATACGTTTGTCCGTCGGTTCACGTAGTGCTTTATCAATATCACTGATAACGAGTTCTTTGTTTTCTACAAAGCCGTGCATACCTTGTCCGATCATGCGCAAACCTTTTTGAATAGCTTCTTCGAAGGTTCGTCCGATAGCCATCACCTCTCCTACCGACTTCATGGAAGAACCCAGTTCACGGTCAACACCGTGGAACTTACCTAAATCCCAACGCGGTATTTTACACACCACATAGTCTAGCGCCGGTTCAAAGAAAGCGGAAGTCGTTTTGGTTACAGAGTTTTTCAGATCGAATAAGCCATAACCCAATCCCAGTTTGGCAGCAACAAAAGCCAGCGGATAGCCGGTAGCCTTAGAAGCCAAAGCCGATGAACGACTCAAGCGGGCGTTTACTTCAATTACGCGATAGTCTTCGGATTCCGGATCGAAAGCGTATTGTACATTACACTCTCCTACTATTCCGATGTGACGAATAATGCGGATAGCCAGTTCGCGCAGTTTATGGTATTCCGAGTTAGTCAGGGTTTGAGATGGAGCAATGACGATAGACTCGCCCGTATGGATGCCCAGCGGGTCGAAGTTCTCCATATTACACACCGTAATACAGTTATCGAAACGGTCACGCACCACTTCGTATTCTACCTCTTTCCAGCCTTTCAGACTCTTCTCTACCAACACCTGTGGAGAGAAAGAGAAGGCTTTCTCGGCTAATACATTCAGTTCTTCTTCATTATCACAGAAGCCGGAACCTAATCCGCCAAGTGCATAAGCCGCACGGATAATGACCGGATAACCTAGTTCTTTGGCAGCACGGCGTGCATCTTTGATATTATCTACGGCTTCGCTCTTGATTGTTTTTACGTTGATCTCGTCAAGTTTATGAACGAACAGTTCGCGGTCTTCCGTATCTATAATGGCTTGTACGGGGGTTCCGAGTACTTGTACGTTATATTTTTCCAGGATGCCGCTTTTATATAGTTCTACACCGCAGTTCAGTGCAGTTTGTCCACCAAACGCCAGCATAATACCTTGTGGCTTTTCTTTTTGAATAACTCTTTCTACGAAGTAAGGAGTTACAGGAAGGAAATAGATTTGATCGGCTACACCTTCACTGGTCTGCACCGTAGCAATATTCGGATTAATAAGTATCGTTTCAATACCCTCTTCTTTCAGTGCTTTCAATGCTTGCGAACCGGAATAGTCGAACTCTCCTGCTTCACCAATTTTCAAGGCACCGGAGCCAAGAAGAAGAACCTTGCGGCAACGTGCCGCTTCGGGGTTTCCTTGCGGCTGGTCTTCTTTATTCACAAAGTCAGTTAACCGACCACTATACATTGCATCCACGAAGATATCAAACAGAAACTCCGTATCCGTAGGCCCGGAAGCAGCTTCGGGATGAAATTGTGCAGAGAACCAGGGATTGGTTTTATGTTTTATTCCTTCGTTAGAGCCATCATTCATATTAATGAAAAGCGGTTCCCAGTCGGCTCCGAGTGTATTGTTATCTACTGCATAACCGTGATTCTGGCTGGTGATAAAACAACGTTCTGTTCCTACCATACGTACCGGTTGGTTATGACTACGATGACCATATTTCAGTTTATAGATGCTTGCACCACCTGCTTTAGCCAACAATTGATTACCCATACAAATTCCGAAGATAGGCAGATTAGGATTCTGCATGGCTTTACGGATATTTGCGACTGCCGGCCCGGCAGTGTCCGGGTCGCCGGGACCATTACTTATGAACAGGCCATCAAACTCCAGATGATTGAAATCGTAGTTCCAGGGAACACGGATAACTTCAACATCACGTTTCAGCAAGCAACGGATGATGTTGGTTTTTACGCCGCAATCAACCAATACTACTTTCTTTTTATCCGCTCCTTCGTTGTAACGAATGACTTCTTTACAGGATACCTGATCTACGTAGTTTACGCTTTCATAATCCAATTCGGTCAATCCTACAGACAGTTTATCTTCTTCTCCTTCTTTTATCTCATCATCGAATACAATGCGTCCCATCATCACACCGTGCTCACGCAACACTTTGGTCAACTCGCGGGTATCAATCCCGGTAATCCCCGGAACTTGTTCGCGTTTCAACCAATCGGCAAGACTTTCTACGGCATTCCAGTGGCTATATTCGTGCGAATAGTCACTAACAATTATGGCTTCGGCATGTATTTTCTCACTCTCCATAAACGTAGCCAGGCCATTAGGCTCTACACTAAAGGGAGGTACTCCATAGTTACCTACCAGTGGATAAGTAAGCGTCATCAACTGTCCGGCATACGATGGGTCGGTCAAGCTTTCAGGATACCCCGTCATGGCGGTATTGAAAACAACCTCTCCCGCTACCGGCTTCTCATAACCAAACGACTTTCCGTGGAAACGGCTCCCGTCGTCAAGGATTAAAGTCACATTTCTCATGTACAAACTAAAACTGATATATTTGTTCTACGTAATCAATAAATGCTTGATTTACAAGCTTCACGCCGCCTGAGGTTGGATAGTCGCCACTAAAGTACCAATCGCCCGTATGCCCGGGGCAGGCTTCACGAAGCCCGTCGAGGGTTTGATATACAATTTCAACTTTGGCTTTTGTACCCTTAGGGGTTAGCACCTCAACAATCTTGGCAGATATTTCTTCGTCAGTGAAGGGCGCATAGATGTCTTTTACATAATTCACCATTTGTTCCCGCGGCAACTTTTGTTGTTCTTTTGCTTTGTTGTAAGCCCGTTCAATAACGTCTTTCATATCTCTGTCTCTCAGCAATTCAACTGCTGCTTTGAAGGCGATAAACTCATTCATACGAGCCATATCTATGCCGTAATAATCCGGATAACGTACTTGCGGAGAAGAAGACACAATAACGATTTTCTTCGGATGCAAACGGTCCAGAATAGCAATGATGCTTTGTTTCAGCGTGGTTCCTCTGACAATACTATCGTCAATAATCACCAGGTTATCCACACCGGGAACGATGCTTCCATACGTTATATCATAAACATGGGTAGCCAGGTCGTTCCGGCTGTTACCTTCGGCTATGAAGGTACGTAGTTTGATATCTTTAATAGCCACCTTCTCGCTACGGATACGCATGGAAAGAATTTCTTCCAGTTCCTCATGATTTGGGTTATGCCCCAGGGCTTCGATACGCTTTGCTTTCTGTTTATTCAGGTAGTTATCAAAGCCTTCCAGCATTCCATAAAAAGCAACCTCCGCGGTATTGGGAATGAAAGAGAAAACGGTATGTTGAATATCTCCATTAATGGTTTTCAGAATCGGATCGACCAGGTTGCGTCCCAGCATCTTCCGTTCGTTGTAGATATCCTTATCACTACCACGCGAGAAATAGATTCGTTCGAAGGAACACTTCCGCACTTCGCGAACTTTATTGATCTGTGACAACCGCATCTTACCACCTTTGCTCATCAGGATGGCTTGTCCGGGTTGCAGTTCTTTGACAGATTCGGCCGATACGTTAAAGGCGGTTTGGATAACCGGACGCTCGGATGCTACTACCATTACTTCGTCATCCATATACCAAAATGCCGGACGAATGCCCCAGGGGTCTCGTACGGCAAATGATTCTCCGCTTCCGGTAATTCCGCTAATCACATAACCACCGTCCCAATCCTTACTCGATGTTTTGAGTACATTGGAGAGGTCTATCCGGTCTTCGATACCGTGGGTGATGTCCATTCCGGTAAGCCCTTCCCTTTCGCATTCCTGAAAGAGCCGTTCAACTTCGCGGTCTAACCGGTGCCCCACCTGTTCTAACATAATATAGGTATCGGCATATTTTCGTGGATGTTGCCCGATGGCTGTAATCCGGGCGAATATCTCATCGACATTGGTCATATTGAAGTTACCACATAATGCCAGATTCTTTGCCCGCCAGTTATTTCTTCTCAGGAACGGGTGGACAAACGATATACCCGACTTTCCGGTGGTACTATAACGCAGATGCCCCATATAGACTTCTCCGGCAAAGGGAAGGGTTCTTTTGGCTAATCCCGCATCATGCAGTTCGTCTTTGGAGAGGTGCTTGAAATGATTCTGCACCGTTCCAAAAATCTCCGTAATTGCTCCCGAGCCTTCGGCGCGTTCACGAAACATATATTCTTCTCCGGGATTGGCTTCCAGCTTTACGCAGGCCAACCCGGCACCTTCTTGTCCGCGGTTATGTTGCTTCTCCATCAAAAGATAGAGTTTATTTAACCCATACATCCATGTGCCATACTTCTCCTGGTAATATTCCAGAGGTTTCAGCAACCGGATCATAGCTACGCCACATTCATGTTTTATCATTTACGATTTAATTATTTACGATTTACGATTGATGTTACATTGTATATTTACGAACTTACTTCAATCGTAAATCGTAAATAGTCAAATCGTAAATCTCTTTATTCTACAGTTACAGATTTGGCGAGGTTCCTGGGCTGATCTACATCCATTCCTTTGCATACAGCTACATGGTAAGACAGTAGTTGCAGGGGTACGGTGGCAATCAACGGATCTAAACATTCCATTGATGCAGGAACTTCAATACAAATATCTGCAATTTTACTAATTATTTCGTCACCTTCCGTTACAATAGCGATAACTTTTCCCTTGCGGGCTTTAATTTCCTGTATATTACTCAGGACTTTTTCGTACAATCCGTTTTGTGTGGCGATAACCACCACGGGCATTTCCGCATCAATCAGCGCAATGGGTCCGTGTTTCATTTCCGCTGCGGGATATCCTTCGGCATGTATGTACGATATTTCTTTTAATTTCAATGCGCCTTCCAAAGCTACGGGATAGCTGTACCCACGTCCCAAATAAATGAAGTTATGCGCATAGGTGAATATTTTTGAAAGTTCGGCAATGCCGTCATTGAGTTTCAATACCTCTTTCATTTTTTCGGGTATATGGCTTAGCTCTTTGACGATTTTCAGGTATTCATCTTCACTGATTGTTTTCTTTTCTTTGGCCAGGGTCAATGCGAGCATGGTGAATACGGTAACCTGCCCGGTGAATGCTTTGGTAGAAGCGACTCCAATCTCGGGTCCCACATGGATATACGATCCCGTATGTGTGGCGCGAGGTATGGACGATCCTACCGAGTTGCATATACCATATATAAATGCTCCGCGGCTCTTGGCTAATTCTACCGCGGCCAGCGTATCGGCGGTTTCGCCCGATTGGGAAATGGCTATTACCACATCTGTTTCATCAATCACCGGGTCGCGGTAACGAAACTCTGAAGCGTATTCTACTTCGACCGGGATACGGCAGAAGCTCTCAATCAGATGCTTACCAATCAACCCAGCATGCCAGGATGTACCGCAAGCTACAATGACGAAACGTTTTGCATTCAACAACTTTTCTTTATAGTCAATAACAGCCGAAAGCACTACATTGTTTGCATCCACGTTAATACGCCCGCGCATACAGTCGTAGATACAATCCGGTTGCTCCATGATTTCTTTGAGCATGAAGTGCGGATAACCTCCTTTTTCGAGCTGTCCGATGTTCATCACCACTTGTTTAACTTCGGGGGTAGATTCTACATTATTCAGGTTTACTACTTTCAGGTCTTTACCCCGGTGGATAACGGCGATTTCGCCATCTTCCAGATAAACCACCTTATCGGTATACTCTACAATTGGGGTAGCATCCGAAGCCAGAAAGAATTCATCTTCGCCAATTCCCACTACCAGCGGACTGCTTTTGCGGGCAGCAATAATCTCGTCCGGGTGATCTTTCTCCAGTACGGCAATGGCGTACGCTCCAATTACTTCGTTCAACGCTAACTGAACGGCTGAAAGCAAATCCAGATTATTTGTTACCTTAATGTATTCGATGAGTTGAACAAGTACTTCTGTGTCGGTACTACTTTTAAATTCGTATCCTTTGGCCTGAAGTTTTTCTTTGAGAACGGCGTAGTTTTCGATGATACCGTTATGGATGAGAGCGAGTGTTTCGGAAGAGGAATAATGGGGGTGGGCGTTAGCTGAGCATGGTTCTCCGTGGGTGGCCCAGCGTGTATGTGCAATACCAATGTTACCGGAAATATCTTTGTTTTCGACGAAATCTTCGAGTTCGGAAACTTTTCCTTTCGCCTTATAAACATTTAATTGCTGTTGTTCACTAATCAATGCTACCCCCGCACTATCGTATCCACGGTACTCTAACCGCTTCAATCCCTTTATCAGGATAGGGTAGGCACTTTTTTTACCAATATAGCCTACAATTCCACACATTATACAGATCGTTTTAAATTCGCCTGCAAATATACGTTTTTTCTACTTTTTACATACAAAAGATAGATAAAAGATTGCAAAAAAGTAATTCAACTTACAAAACAACACAAAAGAATCTATTTTTGTGTTAACAAAGAACTGCGCAACGGCATCATACTATCAATCTAAAAAGTGTCGAAAGGAGGCTTCCTGAAAGGGCGTACTTTTCTTTAAATTTTTGCATGTAAAAAACGTGTTTTTTACATGCAAAAATTTAAAGAAAAGCAATAGTAAGATTTAAGAAGATATACAGCTTACCATTTTTCCCTTAATCGTGATCTTATCAGAAGAGAAATTTTCCGTAATATTCAGAAGTATACTATCTTCGTCAAACTGGAAGGTAATTCCAAGCGCACTTATCCAGTTTACATAATGTGCTTTAAGCTGCAAAGTAGAAAATGACTGCCAACCATAACTACCAGCTACCCGGAAAGGACCATCTATACCTTTGAAACGATCTACTGGGTTTATAGAATATGGTGGGTAGGAATCCATTAACGTTTTTAGCCATTGTTTATAACCAAATACAAGATCATAAACAGCCCCATTCTTTTCGGTAACTGTCATTACAATTTCTCTGGGGTTAAATTGCAGACTGAGTGACTGCCAACCATATTTGTTTGATTCCAGAAGAATGTTCTTTCCGGTATAATTCCGGGCAACCCGTGAGCTAACCCTTCCCTGTGCCACAGGCAGTTGGTACGTAGTTTGTTTCTTTTGTAATAACTTATAGTCCTTACCCGGCGTCAGTGACGTATCGCCTGCTTCGGGCAGTAAACGGTTCCAAACCAACCGACGCTGATTACGACCGTTTATCAATGTACATTCGGTAATAACAACTACCATATCTTTGTCGGGAGCGATCAGAACATACTGTCCCAAAGCCCCATCAACGCATACAGAACCGGGATACTCGCAAAGCCACAACAGATAGCCGTAACTTTCATCGTCGTAAGAGTCCATCTGCTTGCTTGTCATCTCCTTTACCCAGGATGCAGGGAGGAGTTGTTTTCCTTCCCACATACCCTGATTAAGCAACAGTAAACCGAACTTGGCTAAAGATTCGCTTTGGATATACAGCCCCCACCCACCGGTATTAAAACCTTCAGGACTTACTTCCCAGGCCACATCTGTGATGTTCATCGGGGTAAACAGTTTCAGCTTGAGATAATCAAGCAACGTCATGCCGGTTACTTTCTGCACAATGGCGGAAAGCACATAGGCGCTCATCGAATCATAATCAAATTGCTTACCGGGAGTTTTAACCGGTTTGGCCAGATACATACGTAGCCAGTCCGAATGATGATTACGCATGTCCCAATCCGGTGTGATGCCCGAACTCATATTGAGAAGATTGCGAACGGTCATAGCTGCCAGATTATCCGAAATAGAATCGGGGAGCAATTCAGGGAAGAATGTAGCTACACGATCGGTCAGGCGTAAGCGGTTGTCGGCGATTGCCAGACCTACTGCTGCTCCAACAAAGGTTTTGGAACAAGAATACACCGTCTGATTATATTCGGGAGCGAATGGAGCAGGATAAATTTCACCTATTACTTTACCGTGCCGGATGACCATTACGCTGTGGATATCAGTTTTTGGAAGAGCAGTCAGTGAATCGAACAGAGCGATAACGGCTCTGGAAGGAACACCTTCTGCTTCGGGGGTAGAACGGGGTAGTTCATTAACCTGCGCACAAAGAGTTGCAGGAATGAAAAGATAAAGACTCAGTAACAATATATAGCGTATGTTTCGCATAAGACCTATTTATCTAATGAAAAACCGAGTTTTTCTAGCCCGTTCTTCACGTCCGGATGACTCATAAAGAGCTTCCATAACAATCCGGTGCGGTAGTTTTCGATCATCACAGCTATTGGGCCCTGATCAATCGCAAGGTAACGCTGCGGATACCAGTTGTCAGTTTCACTGAAAGCATCATAGAATCCATAAGGGCCGAATACTTTATCGCCCATTCCATAGAGGTGGCGCATAACCTGCAACGATTCTTCGGGTGTATAAACAACAGATGACAGGGTAGCCGTAGGAGAAATAACTCCCTGATCGTCGCGCTCGTTAGGAGCATGGCCTGCGTATCCATTTATGGAGTAGCTTGCGGTCAATCCCCAGCAATCGGGACCGAAACCTTTATACTGTTTCGGGTTACGGATACAATATGCCCGGTTTATCAATGTAAAGTTACGCATTTCCTCGAAATAGCCGGCGCAATATTTATCTTTCAATCCGGTGGGGTTAAGACCAAGGAAAGAATAGTGAGCCCAGAAAAGCGGTCCGGCTTCCGTGCCCTGATAGCGCAGATTCAACCTGATACCTTCTACTTCGTGCGGTTCCACAATCTCACCGTTTTCTGCCCATCCTTCATGATAAACAGCGGCAGGAACACCATAAGTCGGAGAAGCTGCGGCAAGAACGTACATAATGAGACATTCGTTGTAACCACGTACGGGAAAGTTCATCTCCCAGGCATATTCGGGACTCCAATGCCAGTAAAGCACATTCCGATTGTCCTGGCGATAGAAATTCCAGTCTACCTCCCGCCACAATTTGTCAATGCGGGGGACAAGAGCTTTCTCCCGTTCATTCCCATTGTTATAGTATTGATGAACACAAAGAAGAGCCTGCATAAGGAAAGCTGTTTCTACCAGATCGCCGCCATTGTCTTTAGCGCTAAAGGGTTTCACTTTTCCCGTATCGCCATACCACCAATGGGGGCAAGCACCATGAAAGCGATCGGCAGTTTCAAGGAAGGAAATAATCTTTTCCATACGTTCCAGGCCCTCTTCACGCGAAACGTAGCCCCGGTCAATGCCAGCCAGTATTACCATGATGCCGAAACCGCTTCCACCGGAAGTAACCACATTCTCATCATTTTCCGGATAGATACCATCCAGATGAATGCGCTCGCGCGCCAGTCCGCTGTTAGGCTCGGCTCCATCCCAGAAATAATTGAAGGTTCTCCGCTGTACGGTATCCATCAAAGCATCATCGCTCAGTTGATCGGCTCCCGGGCTTTTACACTGGGTAAAGCCCAGGAGCATGAAAAGAAGTAAAAAACTATATCTAATACTCATACCTATTATTTTTATAGGAGGGAAGAAGTCAATTCATTCTCAAGTCAACAAGTACAGGATAATGGTCGGAAAGATAGACATTATCCGGTGTATCCTGAATGACACGATAACGGTCTACTTTTGTACCATGGGTAACAAATACGTAGTCCAGTAACATACGCTCTTCCAATGGCAATTGCCCGAAATCGTGGAAAGACCACGAAGGACCGTAAGCGATAGCCGCTACCTCTGAAGCATTCTGCATCCCCCCTCCTTCTAAGGTTTGCAGAGGTTCTTCATCGGGTGTACAGTTGAAATCTCCGGTAATGACAGCAGGCATATCGGGAACAATCTCTTTGATTTTACTCAGGATAAGGCGGGCACTTTCCTTACGTGCCACTCTTCCGTCATTATCCAGGTGCGTATTGAAGAAAACAATTTTCTTTCCGTTGCTTTTTTCTTGCAGGACAGCCCAGGTAGTGATGCGGTTGTAGGATGCATCCCAACCTCTGACGCCAAAGGTTTCAGGAGTTTCGTTAAGAGCAAAATTACCGTATTCTATAAGTATAAACCGTTGTGAATTAAAGAATACCGGACAGTACTCGCCTGCTTCTTTTCCATCATCACGCCCTACTCCGAGTGCGGTATATTGCGGAAGTCCTTGTTTGAGATCCTCCATTTGGTTATGGCATACTTCTTGCATTCCCAAAAGGTCGGGCTGGTAGTAGGCGATCATCTTGCAGACATCGTCTTTGCGGTACTTCCAGTTGTTCGGACCGTCCGAAGGAGCATCCAACCGGATATTGAAAGTCATGACTTTCAGCGGTTGTGCTTCCTGAGCGGGTTGGTCTTTGCAACTGTAAAGGAACAGGATGCTGCAAGTGCAGATTATCAGGGTTATATATTTCATTGTTTTAATTCGTTTAATTTTATCATTCTATTGGGTTTTATGCATTTTTGTAGGGTTATGATGTAAATGATTAGCTGTAGGGGCGGTTCGCGAACCGCCCGAAAATGGTTTCCTGTGTATTCTGGGCATTGGGCGGTTCGCGAACCGCCCCT
>NZ_QVMI01000053.1 GCF_010500965.1 Bacteroides sp. 51
AATAAGGAGCATTATCAAAACTATTTATATTTATACTCTTGAAAATGAGCTGGATTTATAAAAAGTTTGGATAATGAGAAGGTTTGGATAACAGTTGTTGTTCTTCATTTCGTTGAAGATCTTCGCCCGTTTTGCAGGGGTAAAATCTTCTTTGCCCGGATACAGCACTTTGGCATTGGGGTAAGCCGTACAGAAAGTTTGGGCTATCTCATGCACATTGGCTTTAAGAGCCATAATGAGCGGTTTGTTTACCAATCCCAAACGTTTTTTCTCGTAGGCGCTTACACACATTATCAAAGTTTTACCACCACCCACCTCGTGATCCACAATCGAGCCACCGTTGAGCTTATCCATCCAGATAGCATCCTTTTGGCTCTTATAAAGGTCGGGAATACCCAAGCCTTTCAAATCAAGTCCGGGAAACTCTTGGTGGCTTCCATCATACTCCGGACGGACGAAACAATTAAACGTGCGGTTGTATTTATCTGCCAGTCGGTCTTTGAACTCCTGCGATTGTTCATTCAGCCATTCTACAAAACCGTTCCGTATCTCGTCAATCTTGGAGTTGGCAAGTTGGATTGATTCGGAATCACGCACTTTGACCTCTTTGATTTCCCCGTCAATCAACTTATTGACTTTCTTCGTAATATCGGGAGAGGTATTGTGTAAGGCGTGTTTCATCAGGGCGATACCGTCGAAAGTCCGGTTCGTTGATTTAACAGCGTACTGATCCCATATCTTGATATTTTTGCTGTCAGCTTTCAGGGTGTACTCATCACGGCTTTGTGCGTAATGTACCGATACGTTTGTATCAAACAAATGCGAAGCATACTTACTGTAAATACCTGACGGAATCCACCGTTCCCCGAAGTTAAAATCCAAATCCTCGAACGGTATCGGGCGTGGTATTGCTTCTTTGAGAGCCTTTAATGATTCTTTTGCCGCTTCGTTGTCGGGGTGGTTCTCTATATACTGCTCGACGTGTTCAGCTTTGGATATGACGTTACCGCTTATGAACTTGTCTTTAATTTCATAAGCCCCTATCATCGGATTGAAAAATACCTGCCCTTTCAATTCCTCCAGTATTTCCTCCGAAGTACCGCCTGTAAGCCCTGCCATATAATCAAGGTTTACTTGGGCATACTTGTTAAGCGAAGCGGTCAGGGCTTCCCGTGCATTATCCGCATGGGTTATCTCGTTCGGATTGAAAGCAACCGGTTGTTGGAAAATATCAGCTTTGACAGCTTTGCCGTTTACATAGCGTTCAAGGGAGAGAATTTCTGTTCCTCCGGCATCCATTTTAATAAGGCTTAGATTTTTCGCATCGTTTATATTTCCGAAACGACGGGTAAAATCATCGTAAAGCCTATTCAACATTTCACGCAAGGCGGGATTGGCTTCCAGCCTTGTTGCTTCGTTATTATACAGGTGGTGGTAAGTATCCCGTATTTCAATATAAAGGGATGCTTTCGCCTGCTGTGTTCCTGTGAGCTGAAGCGGATGGAACATCGGCTGAAATCCTTCTAAATCACGCAAATACCCAATACGATTATTTTCGTCTGTTACAAGCGAGCCTTCACGGTAATGGGACGGCATATCTTCCGCATTGTAGTAGGGTATCGGCTTCATACGTTCCTGCTGCTCCCGTTCGGCTTCTTCTTTCAGCCGTTCCAGTTGTTCCTCCCGACGGGCATCAAATACGGGATAGGCTGCCGCAGTTTCCTCTTGTAGCTTTTCCCGCTGCTGTGCGGCGTTATGTGCCATTTCTTCCCGCCAGTCCATAAAGGGAAGTTCTTTAACTTCCTCTTTTTTCACCTTGTTGCTTTTACGACGTTTAGGACGTTTGACCTGACTGCGTTCCTCTTGGGTAAAACCGAAAAGGTCATAGAGCGTAATTAAAGGTTGTTCTGTAACAGACTTCGGTTTCGCCTCCGGAGTCGGCTCTTTTTTAATGGCAGGGTCGTCCATATCGAAAAGCGTACCCGAATAATTTTGTTGTGGTTTGGGTGGTTCAGGTTTGCTTTCAATCGCAGGTTTTATCGTTTCGGATTGATTATTGCCGGGAAACCAGTCGTCTTCAATAGCCTGCCAAAATGGATCGAGTTCTTCCGTTTGCCAAAGGGGATTGAGGTCATTGGCATTTGATTCAAGTGTAGGTTTAATTTCTACGGCGGTTGTTACTTGTTGTTCCGGCGAGTTCTGTGCATGGGTTTGGTAACGCTGCAAATCCAAATGTTGGGAGAAATCTTCTTTCAACATTTGCCGTAGGTCTTTGGCAATACCCTCTACTCCGCCCTCGTGGGTAAAAACTATCGCAGGTTTGCCATAAGGGTCGGTATCAATTTTAGAACTGGTTTGTACAACCCTATCGAAATCACGGAACAGATTATTTATAGAAATACCGTTTGACAGCTTGCGGGATTCTATAAAATCCTGCTGCCTTTGGCTGGGAACTATGTTTTTATTGTTCCGTTGCAGGATTATCAGGTCGCTGCCTACATCAGTTCCGGCATGGTCGGAAAAGAGATTGTTCGGTAAACGGATAGTTGAAACCACATCGCAGGTGTTCATCAGGTATTCCCGTATCGGCTTGTTCTGTTCCGAATTGAGTACGCCCTGACTGGTTATAAAGGCGATTATCCCGCCCTCTCTGGCCGACATAACACTTTTTACAAAAAAGTAGTTGTGTATCGCCTGCGTCGATTGTTTGACGGCGGGTATTTCATGGTTGGACAATAGCGGATCGAATACCGAGACATCGCCAAATGGTATATTGGATGCAATCACATCAAAATACTGTGAGTAGCGTCCTTCCATTTTTTCGTAGCCCTCAATCCTTACTTTATCATCGGGATAAAGGTGTGAGAGGATTTTTCCAGTCAGCAGATCTTTTTCAAATCCGGTTACTTTGGCTTCAGGTGCAGTTTCTTTGAACGAAGAAATAAATGCTCCTGTTCCGGCACTGGGTTCTAAAAAGCGTGTCGGTGTTATACCACTATCTTTTAAAGCATCTGTCAACGCATCAATGACAGGCTTTGGTGTATAAAATGCGGTCAGGATAGAACTTTTCAGAGAACTGACATAGCGTTTGTAAACTTCCGGAGTGGGAGAACTTTCACGGAGTACCTCGTGAAGTTCCTGCACCAACGGAAAAAGCTCGACTTCGGATTTAGACCACCGCTGAATATCTTCGGGTTTGTTGGCAGGGTTAAGAATTGCCTTTATTCCTCCGAAACCTGAATATTTAGCGAGTATTTCCCGTTCTTCGGGTGTTGCCTGTCGTTGTTCCTTATCGAGCCTTAACGCTAACTTAATTGCATCAATGTTCTGACGCAAATGAGTTCGCTTATTGTAACTCATTTTCGAGCAATATCAGGATTGTGCCGACAAGCTCTGTATAGAGCGACTGGTACTCGGTCGTCTCGGCATAATCATCGTTCAGGTTGTATTTAGAAAATACTGCCTGACATTCGGGTAATAAATCTTTCGCCTTTGTTTGAGCTTCGCCCGGAGATACTTCGTCGAAGAACTCGTTCCAAAGTATTTCGACAATAATATTATAAGGAGAAAAGTGTAAGCCTTTGAATAGGGCTTCGTTTGCGATTTCGGCAGCCTGAATATGGTCTAAACCGCTTTTAATGGCTTCACTATATGCTTCGGCAGCCATATCTCCACGCCCTGCAATAAAGGAAAGGTCGTTTGCTTTGTCGGGGTGAGAATCTCGTAAGTAAGATAGTAGATTGAGCCGGAAATACGACATTTCCGCAGGCTCTAAAATTGAATTGTATTTCATACTATGAATTTTTTTGTGGTAATATTGTTGATATAGATATGCAAAAGGCACTGGGGTATCCCTCCCCAGTGCCACCACTAAAAAAATTCAATAGTACCTGATTTAACAATTTCTCATCAAACCTGTGGTGCGTATGAACTTTCTTAGTGGCAAAGATAGTGATTTATCTTATGATTCCATTTGGATATCAGAACATTCGACAGTACAGCTTCTAAGGCTGTGACTTACTCCGGTAACCTTAAAAGTTCCGGTCATTAAAACGGAATAGATTTTCTTCATTGCTTCGCTTTCAGAACAAGGCTTTTTATAATCTTTATTTTCAAGCCATTTCAAGATAAACTCTTCCGCAACGATTTCTTCGCCAATTCTTGGAATACACTGAAAATCGAAATTATGATCATCACAGAAATCCATAAAACTATCTAATAAGTCAGAGATTAGCTTTTCTTTCTCATTCTCCGATCTATCGTCATAACTAAAACTAATTGCAAGATTTACTTTCATGATTTTTTTCTCTTTTTAGAATTATCAAATTGAAATACCGTTTTATACTCCGCATCAAAAGCTACGACAGCATCGAAAGGCTTATTTTCTTTGCTCTTAAAACCTTTGATAGTTCCCGTTTTACCTTTGGTAAGCAGGTCTTTCAGTTGTCCGTCGGTCAGGTCTTTGCCTGACTTGTTCCGAAACACAGTCAATCCGCAGGCTTCGTTCTGACACTTGGCAACCTTCTGAAAGAAAACAACCTGACCGTTTTTGCATTTAGGACATGGGTAACTCTCTCGCTGATTACCACCGCCTTCGATTTTAGTTCCCAACAGTTCAGTCGTTATCTGTGCTGCATATATTTCAATTCCTTTGTGGAACGTATCAGCATCCATTTTCCCTTCTGCTATCTTGTTCAAAGCATTTTCCCATTCGCCCGTCATACTGATATCGGCAATTTTTTTATCACGAACAGCCAGATAAACGACCAATCCTTTATTGGTGGGGACAAGCGATTTCTTCTCGCGTACAATATATTCACGGGAGAACAGCGTTTCGATAATACTGGCACGGGTAGCAGGAGTTCCGATACCTGATTCTTTGATTGCTTCCCGTTCTTCCTCGTTGGTAAGGTCTTTACCGCAGGTTTCCATAGAAGAAAGCAGACTGCTTTCTGTGTGTAACGGTCGGGGCTTGGTTTGTTTCTCCAATAAGTCCGTTCCGTTAATGGGAAGGACATCGCCATTAGATAAAGACGGAAGTGCCGGAGCATCATCTTCGCCTTTTTCATCATCAGGTGCGTTCAATACGGCACGCCAACCGGGAATAAGGATAACACTACCTTTGACCGAAAACAAAACGCCCGAAGCATCCAAAGAAACACTTGTATTCTCTTTGGTACATTTACCCGAAAAGGCTTCCAACATTCGGGCAGCAATCATATCATATATGATACGCTGGTCGGCTGAAATATCGCCCGGCATATTTTCCGTAATAATCAGGGCATGGTGGTCGGTAACTTTTTTGTCGTTTACCGAACGCCTGTTCAGGCTTGCTCCTGACAATGTTTTTGCGTAACTGCCGAATGGAGCATAACCGGATAGCTGACTGATAAGGGCAGGTATCTCGGCAAAAACATCATCGGAAATATAGCGGCTTCCTGATCTCGGATAGGAAATGAGCTTCGCTTCATAAAGCGATTGTGCCACCGACAAAGTTTTATCTGCTGAAAAACTATGGCGGCTGTTCGCTTCTTTCTGCAAGGTGGTAAGGTCGTAGATTAAAGGCGGTTCCTGACTTCCTTGCTTTGTTTCTACGTTTACGACACTGACGGATTCTGACGAGCGGATACGCTCTAAGATTGTGTCTGCGTCCTGTTTCGTATTGTATCGTTCTGTGGAAATAGCGGAAAACTGGGTTGCATCTTTTGCTGTATGCAATTTTACCTGAAAATAGGTTTGCGGCTTGAACTCTTTGTTTTCGAGGTATCGGCTGCAAATCATGGCGAGTGTGGGTGTTTGTACACGACCTAACGACCATACCCCGTAGCCTGCCGATACCGAAAGGGCTTGTGAAGCATTTATTCCGACAACCCAATCGGCTTGGCTCCGGGCTTTTGCAGAAGCGTACAGGTTGTCGTATTCTTTTCCCGGACGTAGGTTCTCCAACCCTTTGCGGATAGCCTGATCCGTAAGGCTGCTTATCCAAAGACGGTCGAAAGGTTTGGAACATTCAAGATAATCAAATATATATCTAAAAATTAACTCCCCCTCACGTCCGGCATCGGTAGCAACCACGATACGCTCGCATTTGTTAAATAACTCTTTGATAACTTTTAGTTGCTTCATTGTGCCCGGATCGGGTTTATACTCTTTACCGTCTTTTACTTGACGAGGTAACAACTTAAATTCGGCAGGAAGTATCGGTAGGTTTTCTGCTTGAAAGCCTGTGATACCATAATCCTGCGGCATTGCTAATGTTATAAGGTGTCCAAACGCCCATGTAACGGCATATCCGCTACCTTCCAAATAACCGTCCTTGCGGTTACTCGCACCAACGATAGCCGCTATATCACGGGCTACCGATGGTTTTTCTGCAATTATTACTTTCATTTACTATCGGATTATTTTAGTGGTTGATATTACATTTTGTGTCCTGTGGATTTTTTCACAGGCTTTTTAACACCTTGCTGTTGTTTCTGTTCTTTGTTCTGATTCTCGGTAGGCTTTTGCTGACCTTGTTTCAGGGGTTCTTTTACATTCTTGGTTGCTTCATTGGTTTTGCCCTGCGAATTGACTGCTACCTGTGTCTTATTCCCTTCAGCAACTTTCACATCCGTACCTTGCTTCTTGGCTTTATCAGGATTCCATTTGAAAAAGTCGAGTTTGCCTTTTTCATTGTTTACCTTTACATACGCATTGAAAGGCTCGCCCTTTGCATCTTTCAGCATTCCTTGAACATAGACCGCTTTACCCTCACGGAGTGAGTTCTGCTGCTTTTCATCCAAATCAACGCCTAAGAGTTTTTTGGGAATACGGACTTGGTTCTGTTGTTCCCCGTTTTGGCTTTGTTCCTGCTTGGCGTTTTGTTGATACTTATTGCGGTCTAACCCCTCGTAGGAAAAATCGTAACCGCCTTTGGCAGCATTGAACTGAACGTAAGCATCAAATTTTCGGGGATTGTCTGTGCCGATTGTGTTTTTAGAGGTCATGCCCTCGACCAATACTTTCTTTCCCTCTTTGAGTGCCTGTTGCTGTTCGGGAGTTAGTTCCGTGCCTTTCAGGTTTTGAGAAACGGTAAGTTTATCAAGCGGTACGGCTTCCAAACGGTTGGTCAGTTTGTCAATGGAAATAAGCGACGGTACTTTTTCGCCTGGTCTTGGTTCCAGTTCGACCACACGACCACCGTTACCTGTCGCCAATAGGTTTTCCTTTACATCGTTCGGAAGCATAATACCCTGAAACGGTTTATCCAAATCTACCTGTTGTTGCTGTGGGTGCGGAACGAACTTCAAGCTACCGTCAGGCTGCTCTTCCAATAACAGGCGGGCTTTCATCGGATAGTCCACGCCCTCGATTTTTGGGTTAATATCCACGAGGTGCGGAGATTTGTACCCGTAACTCATGGCTTTGAGTTCGCCCTCTAAATTTTCGGGTTTAATACCGTATTTCTGATACTCGCTTTCAGGGATACGATTCGTGTCGAATTGCTTAAATTCCGTTTTCTGTTCGGTTGTTGCATCCATTTTTTCTTCTTTTTTTTCGGCTATTACTTCTTTTTCTTCTTTCTTGGTTGATTGCTCCTGTTCTTTATTCAGGTAATCTCTCGGATCAATACGAAACTTTTCCAATTCCTTATCACTAAGCGATAGAACTTTATCAAGCATATCAACTGTTACAGCATAGAATCCCGTATGAGAGGGGTTCTTTGCCTGATTAAAGAAGTTTTTGAAAAAGTTTTCGAGAGGGTCGGCGTGTTTGTCGATTTTGATAAAATCGGTCTGTTTCGCCTTCATGGGATCAATGGCATCAATCTTTCCTTTCTTGTCAATGCCTTTCACTACTTTGAGTTTGTTGCCTTCTCCTTCATCTCGCATCAGGAGAACCTTGTCTTTCGGATTTAATTTTTCATCCATGATTAAACTGTTTTTTGTTCTGCATCACTATTAATGCAGAATAAAAGTAGCGGTAATAAGCAGGCTGACAGTTGCTTTTTGAGTAGGTGGCAGCAAGTGGCTCCGGTATGGCAGTATGTGGCGTTGTGGAACAAAAAAATAAAGAGCCGAAAAAATCCGGCTCTCTTATATTATATATGTATAGGGTTATTCCTGTTGCTGCAACAAATGAGCCAATGCCGGATCGTTCTTTATTCTTTCCAGTTCGTCTGCGACTATCTGTTTAGTTTCTTCTTTGATACGGTTGTAATTAAGTTGAATTTGCTCTTTCATTCTATCTACTCCGTTTTCGTCTGTAAAATCGGTAATAACAGGGATAGATTGATATGCTTTTGTTTCGGTAGCTACTTTCGCATTATCCACTACTATTTCACAATGGAATATTTTCTGCTCGATACGTTCATCGAAATTATCGGCAATCGCGCCGACGAACATTCCTTGTGTAAGATTGGAAATTTTTGAGGGTGGTATCAAACTATCCATTTGGGTGCTGATAGAGGTTGATTTATCGTTGCGGTTAATAGTCATGGATTGGCGTTTCTGCAATACTTTCCCAAAACGGTCGGAAAGCGTTTTTGCCGTATCTCCCACAACCTGACCGGAGAAAATATTACCGACGGTGTTCATCACGACTTTTGCTTCCTTGTCGCCGTAATCTCTTGTTAATTGGCTGAAATCTTGAAACCCTAAAAGCACTGCAACTTTATTACTACGGGCAGTCGCTATCAGGTTATCCAATCCTTTGAAGTAAATTGTGGGCAGCTCGTCAATGACTACCGAACTTTTCAGTTGTCCCTTTTTATTTATGAGTTTCACGATACGGGAGTTGTAAAGTCCCAATGCCGCACCGTAAATGTTCTGTCTGTCGGGATTGTTACCGACAACCAACACTTTCGGATCATCAGGATTGTTTATATCAAGCGTAAACTCATCGCCACTCATAACCCAGTACAACTGGGGCGAAATCATACGGGATAACGGAATTTTCGCACTTGCTATCTGTCCCATTAACTGGTCGGCAGCACCACCCAACCATGCGTCCATAAAGGGAGAAAGGTAGTTTTCAAGTTCGGGATATGAAGTGAGAATAGGAAAAATATCTTCGTAGCGTTTATTCAGGAACTCTATCGCATGAGGGAACGTACAATATTTTCCGTCCTTATATATTCTAAGATACCAAATGATTGAAGCAAACAAAATAATCGGAGATTCTACAAAGAAGTCGCCCTGCTTCTGCACCCACGTTTTATTGAGGTTGAGCATAATCGTGTAACTCGATTCGTATGCGTCCGAAATATCTTCCATGAAAGACGGATTGATAGGATTGCAACGGTGCGAACGGCTCGGATCGTCGAAGTTAATCACATAGAAAGTCGGCACTTTTTTGTAGCCTAATTGATTGTTTAATAAATGGTTATAAGCGATTGTAGAAAGGTCTGGAAACTTGAAGTCGTAAATGTACATTGAGTAACCTTTTTCGATTTGCTGTTTGATAAATTGATTTACAACTGCATAGCTTTTGCCGCTCCCCGGGCTTCCTAAAACGATACAGGCTCTCTGCGGGTTTACAACGTTGATGAAACCATTGTGCCACTTCTTTTTATAATAGAAACGTGTTCGTAGATTTATCGAATATTCGTTCTCGATAAGCCGTGTTTCCTGCATGAACGATTCATTTTCCGTATTAAAAACATCGTCGAACATATTGTTTTTGAGCAAACGGCTCATCCATAATCCACCGACCAACAAAAACAGATAACCTGCTGCCATTGTGAGGATATAAAAACCTGTTGTCGCTGCTGCGGGTAATGGCAAATCTAGAATCCACCAGTTCATAAAGAACAGGATAAAACCGATTGCCAGAAAAACATAGATTTTTGGCCAAGTGATTTTTTCCTCTTTCACGCCCTTAGTCCCCAAACACGAAAGGGCAAGGAAAACGACGGCAAATAGTTTTGTGTACAAAATGTTGCCGAATAATCCGGCAGTCCGGTCAAAGTTCAGTAGTATCTTATCAACTACTCCTATATTGATTCCCCATTCCCGCAGAGCGAAATAGCAGAACCAATAAATGTTTATCACTACGAAAATTATGCTGATTGCCCGCATAAATTCCATGACTTTGGCAAGCCCTCTTAAATCATCTTCTTGTTGCATTTTCTTGAAAATTAAAATGTTAATAAATCAATAATACTCTCTTACATCTGCCTGCCATACCTGCGTTTTTTCTTTTTCTTACGGCGTGGTAATGGCATTTCATCTTTGGGATGGTTCTCCGGTTCAGGAGAAAGGATTGAGAAAATTCCACCCAGACCATTGTCCGCACTGTGGTTATTCTCTTGTTGTGCATTTGCTTTGTAAACATCGGAAAGGTTGGTGGTTTGTATCGGCTCTTGTATTTGTTCCTGCTTTCCTCCGTACAAGTCGTTGAATACATTGGCTGAATACTCCTTGCCCAATCGTGAGCCATTCAGAACGGTACGGGTTGTATGGTCGATAAAAGTTGCACCGTAAATTCGCCCTTCATCATTCCGCCTGAACAGAACATCAATACCCTGCTGCCTTAGCTTCGCTCGGAACTCACTCTCGCTTTGGCTGCCCTGCTTGGCTTCCGATACCGCTTTCAGCGTATGTGTTTTCAGGTTCTTGGTTTTAATGCGTTCGGCTGATTTTGCCATACGTTTTTCCAATCCGTCATAACCGACCGACTTCCCGAATATGGAAGACTTCAGCGGATTACCGACCTTGTTGCCCTTGCTGTCCATTGCCGAATACAGCAATCCCCGATAAGGCTTTCCCTTTACTTCGCCTTTCAGTTCCTCTACATTTATATTATATAAGGAGAGAACCGCTTTGTATTCTCCCATACTTTGAAAATGGTACATGGATGCCAACGGTTTGATAACCGCAGCAATCTGTTTTTTCAAATCGCCTTTTGAAACATCGACAGGAGTAAGTTCCCATTGTTCGGAACATTTTTGCCCCTCCGCAGGGTTCAGGTTGTATTTACGTTCCAAGTGTTCGGTTATTTCCTTGCTTCGTTCATGCTCTTTGTAACTGTCGATTTTCTTTCCCTTGCTATCCACCCGGAGCGATACGATATGCAGGTGTTCCCGACCAATGTCCTCATGCTTGAAAATAAGATAAGGCTGATTACCATATCCCAGTTTCTCCATGTACTCCCGCCCGATGTCCGCCAGTTGATCGTCTGTCAGGCGGTCATCAGGATGCGGGTTTAACGATACATGGAAAACAGGTTTTTCGGTACGGAAGTGAGCCGGGACAAACTGCATAAAATCCTCCATACATTCCAACACATTGAATTGACCATCGGCAGGTTCAAAAACAAGATTGCTTCCCAGTATCTTTCCCAAACCTTCGTCCACTTTCTCCTGATTGTATGCCAATGCACCGTACAGGTTGCTTCCGATATTTATTTTTGCAACCATTTTTCCTTAAATTCTTCTGATAATTCCAGAATTTTCTTCCCGATTTCAACCAGTTCAATGGTCGCTTTCTCTAATTTGTAGAGTAAAGCGAGTGCTTTTTTTTCTGAAAAATTACTGTGCAATTCCTTTACAACTTGGTTGTAATTCGTTCCAACGGAACGGAATTGTGCATAAAAAGAAGTGAGTTTGGTAACATATTCCATAGCGGAACGGTCGATTTTTACCACACGAAACTCATCCCCGAATACACGGGCAGCGATAAAACGTGCCATAGATTGTAGCCCTGATTGCTCAAACATGGTGAGAAACCGGGCGTGTTCGACAGCCGTGAAGTTTACCGAATAACGGTAAGCAGCCGGATCATTCTTGGGGGAACGTCCCCCTTTTCCCCGTTTCGGGGAGTTCTTAGCATTTTCATTCATACGTCGGATTTTTTTAGTGGTACAATCCGTCGTTCCGGCATCCGCCGCCAATCAATCATTGCCCGAAATGATTCCATCAGCAACCCGACTTCGGAGGGTTTGCGTCCCCCTTGTGGGGCAAGCATTTTTTGCAGCAAAACGGTTTCCGTGCAGCAAAAAATACAGCTTGCTATTTGCCATGTCGCAAATAAAATCTGTCCTGAACAGGGACAGATATGAAAGCGAGGTAACGAGCGAAAATGGCGGTCGGACACCTCCCGACGTTTCATGCTGCAAAGTTACAGGCTAAAGTAACGTGCTGTATTATAAGCATCGAAGCCACTTGCTGCCATACCGAAGCCACTTGCTGCCACCTCGTGAAAAAGTAGTGTGCGGGATAAATTTTAGGTTTTTATTTGCAGAGGAAAACGGCTGTATGTACAGACAGACGGACAGTTAAAAGAATAGCTGTACAAATATAAAAACATACAGTCGGCTATATGGAGATACAGCCAAACGAATGACTGAATAAACAAATGACTGGCTAAACGGCTAAACGTTCCAACGGCTAAACAGACGGACGGACAAACAGCCAAATAGCCCAACGGTCAAACAAACGGATGTGCGGACAGATAGACGGATAGACAAATAATCAAACGAATGGCTAAACAGACAGATAGTTGTTTAGCCGGACAGAAATACAAACGATGTACAATAATTAAAAAATTCAGACAATGAAAAAGAAAACTTTGAACGTGGCTTTTAGCACCCAAAAGGGTGGAGCCGGAAAAACAACCCTGACTGTGTTGGTAGCTTCTTATCTGCATTATGTGAAAGGCTATAATGTGGCCGTGATTGACTGCGACTTTCCGCAACACTCAATCGCGGAAATGCGAGAGCGTGATATAAAAATGTCGATGGAAGACGATCATTACAAGCTCATGGCTTACGAGCAATTTTCCGCACTGGGGAAAAAGGCTTATGAAGTTATCGAAAGCAGTCCTGAAAACGCAATGGAAGATGCGCAGGATGTAATAGAAGAATTGAAGCCTGACTTCGTATTCTTCGACCTGCCGGGAACTATCAACAATCCGGCAGTGGTACACACGCTTTCTCTTATGGACTACATTATTGCTCCGATAAGTGCCGACCGACTGGTACTGGAAAGTACCCTGCAATATGTAATTACGGTCAATGATGCCCTGATTACGCCCGGCAAAGCGAAAATCAAGGGGCTGTTTCTACTTTGGAATCTCGTCGATGGACGAGAGAAAACCGAACTCTACGAAGTGTATGAGGATGTGATTGACAAACTGGGTTTCCCGCTTTTCAAAACATTCCTTCCCGACAGTAAGCGATTCCGTCGTGAACAATCGGTAAACCACAAAGCCCTGTTCCGATCTACGCTGTTCCCTGCGGATAAAGCACTGGTAAGGGGCAGTAACCTCGATACCCTGATAGATGAAATGTTGGAAACCCTAAAATAATCAAGTCATGGCTAAAAAGAAAGAAGACGTGAACCTGAATGAGATTGATGCAAGTTTTGTCATATCCTCATTCAAAAACAAGGAACGGCGGAACAATCCGAGTTCCATACCCAGAGCATTAGTTCCTGAATATGAAAAGAAGCCGGAACAGAATACAGAACCTGAAGAAACGGTACAACCCGTTGCAACTGTTCAGGAAGAAACTCCTCGTGAAGAGACGAAGCGCAAGCGGAGTAAATCGCCTGACTACGAAAGCCTGTTCATTCAGGAGGTTGGAATTACGGCACGTACCGGAAAATCTGTTTACATCCGCAAAGAACATCACGAAAAGATAATGAAGATTGTTCAGGTTATCGGTAAGAATCAAGTGTCTTTGTTCAGCTACATCGACAATGTGCTTACCCAACATTTCGCCACTTATCAGGATGAAATAACCGAACTATACAATAAGAATAACGGAAGTATTTTTTAACCCATAAAAAAACAAGAGTATGATACCCAATCCGATTTTTTTCAATGACAATACGATAATGATAGGTCTTATCGTATGCTGCCTTGTCGTGCTTGCAGTGGTAATGATACCCAAAGCAATGCGCCACAGAAAACGAGTAAGAGAAAGCAAGTGTGAAGAAACTGTTCAGGAAGAAGAACAGGAAGTACAAATGATCGTTGTCCCAAACGAAGAAACGGTTCTTGAACAATCTATGATTGACTATAAAAAACGGTTTCTTGTAAATGCAAACATCCCGACAAGAAACGGGAAACAGGTCGGTATCCGCAAAAAATACCATAGTCGGATTTCAAAGATTGTAAAGGTTATAGGGGAAAATGAAGTAACCATATTCAGTTATATCGACAATGTACTGAAACATCACTTTGAAACTTTTCAGGACGATATTTCAGAACTGTATAAGAAGAATTGCGACGATGACTACCTAATCCCCAAGAAATAAAAATGGAAAAGATATTTGTAACCATAGTTGTACTGTATGCCCTCTTTGTCGGAATTTATCTCCTGTATTTAAGAGCAGGGAAAAGACGAAAAAAGAACATTGTCGGTCAAGGTTCTTCAATCCAAGAAACAGGAAAACTTAAAGCCGATATAGTTGGAAAAAGCCGATTTGATTTAAGTGCATCGAAGCCACTTGCTGCCATACCGGAGCCATACACTGCCACTTCGCCAAAATCCGAAAATCAGGTAGAAAATCCTGATACATTTGCTCTGTCTAACGAGGTAAAATCGTCAGCAGAAGTGCCGCCGGAAGAACTGGACGAAGCGTTTTCCGATACTCCGCCCGACGAAGATAACGAACCAATGGATATAGATTATCCCCTTGAATATGAACAGACGGAAGTAAACGAGGATGAGCCGGAAGACGAGGAAGAAGAAGTCGAAGGCACGGCACAAGCCGCACTTGCTTTAGGTGTTCAGTTCGATGATTTGGGAAATATGGTTCGCACGGTAAACCGTAAGGATGATGCCACCCCCGAACAAAAGCAAAAAGCGGGTGATACCCTGTTGGAAATACGGCAGACTGATATGTTTGAACAGGTGGTTTCAGGTAAACCCGATGCAAAGCGAATCGTTACCGACCTTATAGCGGAGAGCCTTTCGGCTTTCTATGAACGAAAAGACAAGGAAGCCGGGACAGCTGGAAACGGAAAGAAAGCTCCCGATACTTTTAATATCAGGGATTTTGCATAAGTGAGTATTAATAATGTAAAAACAAAGAAAGATGAAAGAAAGAGATTATGGTTAGCATCTGTAAGGCTACAACTAAAAGGTCTATGACCTACCACTAAAAAAATTCAATAGTAACAACCTGGTGAGCGGGACTATCCACCCCGCTTACCATTTTAACAATTTCTCAATATGACAAAGAAAAAAATTCTTATGTCGGCAGCCTTTGTCTTGGCTGCTGTTTCAAGTGTATTCGCACAAGGTAATGGTGTTGGTGGTATCACAGAAGCCACTAATATGGTGACAAGTTATTTCGATCCGGGGGTGTGACACGAAAAGTCGTGTAAGTGATTGTGTGACTATAGTTTAAACTATTGATTACACCTGCAATTCCGTTTGCAGTAGTCT
>NZ_QVMI01000054.1 GCF_010500965.1 Bacteroides sp. 51
AATCTCTGAACGTCTACGAAACGACTCCGAATGTTTTAGGAGTTTTTGAAAGATAATCAATAGAAATACAAAGAAAGACGGGGTTAACCGAATACTTACATTTAATCCGAATTTCTGGTCCAAGCCTATAATTCATTTCCCATTGCTTATTTAGTGGGTTGAAGGTACGCTCGGCACCTATGTTCATATCAACGGAGTATTTCTTTTCGTCTATGACCTTTATCATCAGAAGCGCCCCATAACTGGTCTGAGGTGATAAATAATAGCCGCCAGCCAAAGCATTACTTTGTGCATTCAAAGAGTATTGACCGTACAAATGAAACTTCAACCAATGATTAAACCGATAAGTCATGCTTGTATTGAAAAGATAATCGTTATAAGAGTTACCATTCATCGTATACTTTGCTCCACTAGCTCCAATCGAGAAAGTCAGTTTATCAAAGGGGTGATATACTAACATGCCGCCAACTTCGTAGCTACTGCCGAACCCATTGAGAACATTGGTATTGTTATATAGCAAATAGGACAAATTATACTTCAAGTCATATATATTCCCATTAAAATCTATGTTTGACTGCTTATAAGAAGGCGTCAAGAGGGAATTTGGATAATAAGATATAAATCCCGTACCAATTGGTGTATTTAACCCGTTTTGGGTTCTGTCTATATTTAATTCCCTACTCTTATCATCTGGAAGAATGAACTCTCCTTCAACATATTCTTGCGCTTTTGCTGATAATATGCAGAAAAGTAATAGGACAATCGTTATGTATCTCATAATATATCGTTTTCACTACAAAATTTCTCCCATAATAGATGATTCATAAGCCTCATGAACTTTTCCGGTTGATCATATCAAAAAAAGACTATCTCGCAATGAGATAGTCTTTTAGAGATTTACATTGAAGTTTCCCTGAGGTTCCTGGCGAGTTTATTGTTTGATTTGCTGATAGTTGCAATGATTGGCTAAATCTCTCTCTTTCTACTAAGAAACATGGATTTAGAAAGTTCAACTTATTACTACTTATCATAGCCTACCAAGAATTTAATCCTTGTTTTAATCCTTATCCTTGATAAGTATTTCTTGCCAAGATGGATTTCACTTTATTTTTTAGATAAAATAAAAATGCAGATTCAATAGGTCTGCTTTCTATTTTTGAAAAATAACCATCAATAAGTTCATCAAGCCTTTTAAAGAAAGCTATTTCCTCATCTGATAGAGAAAATAAGCTATTATCAGGATAGAAAGCGTATATACCATGAACAAACATTTTGATTGTAGTTCCTTTGGCTAATAGTAGTTTTTCAAAGAGAGTTTCTGCATTTATATTTTTTATTATATCCTTATTATTTATATTGTACATATACTCTTCCAAACCTTTGATATTGTTAGAAGATACCATTTCTACAAATTTATCAACTTCATTTTTGTACTCTAAATTACCAACTTCTTCATTCGCACGAAGTGCATAATCATATATTTCTTGATACTTATCTTTTCCTCCTGATTTATCCGTATAATCCCATTGCGGGATTCTCATATTAAAAGTATATTCAAATTTATGCGTTTTCTTACTTTCATCAATGGCTTTGAAAAATAGGTTCTTAATTTCATTGGTTAATTTGAAATTCTCAATTTGCATATACTCTAATTGTATTAGTTGAGCATATATTGCAGGATAGATGTAAAGGTTGAATTTACATTTATCAACCAAGCCCAATATATGCCCGATTAAATCATTAAACTCTCCACCCTCTATTAATTCCCAATTTTTTAATTTTTTCAGACTTACAGCATCCTCAGATTCTTCATCTTTTTTTATATCATCTTTTATCGTCTCTATTAAAGACTCAAAATCCGCTGGAATATATCCAAAGTGGACGTAATTAGCAACCGCTGGATAATAATAAAAAGACGAACGGATGTTGTCATATTTATTGCAGAACCTCTCAAAATATTCAGGTTCCTTTTCTTCTTTTTTTTCGTTATTATTACCTAAAAAAGAAGATGGATTAATCGGAAAATAGTTTTCTGCTCTGAAAAGAGAATCTAAATCTTTCTTAGCAACGCCTTCCTTGTATTCTACTGAATAAATTGTTGTAAAAAAGAAAAGCCGTTCTAAAATTTGTTTCTTATATTCAGTACCTGTTACTGCATTGAATATCTTTTGAAATGTTTCTAAAATGAATCGTAATGTTCGGAGATTAGAGTATTTTGCTGATTCAAATATTCTAATTAGAATAGCTTTATTGTCAGATAGAAAAGTCCGATATTCCGTTGATTTGAATTTGGACAAAATATTATCGTAAACTAAATCAATGGATGCTTGATAGTTATAAGTAAATCGAACTGTTTTTTCTTTAAATTCAATATAGTCTTTTGGAAGTTTGTCATCGTTGCATATTATTATCGTTTTCAATTTCTTGTGTTCTGTATATGTATTCAAAAATCCCAAGACCTCTTGTATGTCTAAATTTTTACTTATTCGTTCTAAGTCATCAAAGAATAAAACTTTATTTGAAGCAATTCCAACGAATGATTCTAAAGTTTTGCGTTCATCTTCAGATATTCCATCTATATCTTTGGATTTTAAAAGACGATTAGTGATAGCTGTAATAGCCGAGAATACTTTGTTTTGCAAAAATGGGAATAACGAAGATAAGATTCTTGAATAAATATTATCTACGCTTGATAAGCCGTATAAGCTAATATATACTGGCTCATAAGGTTTAAATTCTGGATTATTTTCTGATTTAGAAATCCACTTCTGCTTAGGAGGACTATTTTTAACTTGAGATTTAACTTCGCTAATCTTTTCAAAAAGGGTATTCTGAATATAATACGTTTTACCGCAACCCCAGTCTCCATTTATCATTATTGCGTAATCTGTATTTTCCGCAAGAAGATAATCCTTAATAATTTCTGAAAGATTGTCCATATTGAATTTTATTTAATTAGTTTGTTGACTATTAGTCATTATTGTCAATGGTATCTTTTGAGGGATTGTTTTTGTCCTTCAACTCTTCTCCCAATATTATTTTTGCATATAAGTAAAGGATAGTTTGAGGAGCTAATTTTATATCCTTCGATTTTATAATCATATTAGTAAAAGCGATAAATACCAAAAATGATTGTAATATAGCCGTGTCAGTTTCAGCACTTAATAAAGGTTGTCCATATTGAATTTTAAAAAATGACATAATCCCTAAATAGACAAAGTAACAAGCATATATTAAAAATATGATGTTATTCTTTTGATAAAAGACTGAAGTCAATTCTTTTAGATATTTGTTTTGAGGCTTTTCAGCATATGTATCCATTGTTACAGGTGATACTTTCAGAATAAACTTCAAGAGGTATTTAGATAGATAAACCGATAATATTGATGCAAAAGAAATGCAGCAAAAGTACATCGTAGCTCTTTTTAATCCGAAATTGAATAATGTTTCTATTTGGGTCATAATCAATAATGGGATGCCAAATGAAACTATAAATAAAATAACAGCATTGAATAATAATACTCCAGTAGGTATTCCCAAGCTTAATATTAAATGAATGATAGATAGAGGAATAGAAAAAATGAAAGATATTTTTTGCAAAATTTTATTTTTCGTTTTTTCAGCTAAATAGGATAATATCAAGCCTAAAGCTATTAAACCAAGAAGAGAATAGACAAAGACCTCCATCCTTATTCCTAAAATAATTGGCACCATTAGACATATAAAACTAACCACCATTAAAGTCAGTAAAATTATTATAATTCGGGTTTTCTGCTTCATTCTCATATTGTTGATTATTTATATTGTTTTATATACTTCTGCAAAGTTGGTCTGCTAACCTTTATCCCATAATTATCTTCAATTACCCGAAGGATAACGGAAATCCTCCCATTGTACCGTTCTGCTAAATCGGGCAACTCTTCTATTATTGAATCCAACTTAGGCTTAGCACCTCTGCCGTCTTTGACGAATAGAGTCTCTATTCTTTCAGATAACTCCGTATTTTCCCATTCCTTAAAGAAACGGTACAAAGTGGTTCTGCTCATTCCCGTTGCTTCTATTATCTCTTTCATGGTATAGTATTGCGAGGAGAGAATTAATGCTTGTACTCGCTTTCGTACCGTTGCACTCTTATGGTTCGCATATCTACGCATCAGCTCCTCTTTCTCACTATCTTCTAATTCTATGAATCGCATAATTTATAGCTTTTCGCAAAAGTAATCAAAGTTCAGAGAATATAAGATGTTTCATTATATAATTTCATTGTTGTTTCAATAAAATATTAACAAAAATCGTTCAATATTTAATTTTATTCTCAAAAAGTCATTGAATATCAGAATAGTATAACTAATTTAGACCATGCGGAGCTTTAATTCCAAGCCTCTGCAATTGTTAAATGGAGTTTACTTATGTAAGTAAGCAATGGAGCTTGCGAGAATAAAACATTGGAATATATATGTCTAAAGAACTGAAATTACTCATTCGTGAAGATTTAGTAATGAAGAGCGGAAAAACAAGAATTGAGTTTCTAATTTATTTTGAAGGTAAACAATACCGAGTACCGACAGGACAAAGTATTGAACCGAAATTTTGGATACAAAAATCTGAATTGGTAGATAAAAAGAGCGATGATGCTACAAAAATCAATAGCTATTTATCAGAAAGAAAGCAAGAGTTTGAGAAGTACAAACGGAAGAAAGAAGCATTGGAAGAAAATGTATCGCTTGAAGAAATGAAACGAATATTGAAAGGGATTCCTTTGGAGGATACAAAAGGCATGAAAAATAAATCTATCTATCCAACTATCTCAAAGGCTTTTGATGATTATGTAAAGCTACAAAAGATGAAACCAGGCTCTAAAAATAATCATCGGATTACAAAGAATGTATTGGTTGATTTCTCAAAGTCTAAATACCGTAAAGAATTAACTATTGAGCAAATTGATTATAAGTTCGTGGTACAATTTGTTAAGTATTTGCGTGAGGAAAGACCTATCCCTAATCAGCAAAACACGGTAGCCAAAAGACTAAAACTACTAAAGACCGTCCTTCGATTCTCAAATAGAATTGGGAAGTATAATATTGAAGACCCATTCTCGAATTATCCTATTGAGCTTGGTCGACATAAAGAAATTGCATTAACTCAAGAAGAATACTCTGATTTTAAGAAGGCAAAACTTCCTGCGGAAGCATGTAAATCGCTAAAGCTGGCAAAAAATATATTTATATTTTGTTGTGAAACAGGATTGAGATTTTCAGATGCTATGGATTTATCTTGGGAGCATATTAACGAAAAAATGTCTTCTTTTGAGAAGCTACAAGTAAAGACCAATCAATCCGTTTTTGTCCCTATCAGCAATCAAGCAAAAGCAATATTGATAGTGTATAGAAATCAATATAAGGATACACAAAACCACGTTTTTCCAAGAATCGACATTCAAGTAATGAATAGGTATCTGAAAGACTTAGCAAAATTAGCAGGAATTGATAAAAACTTGACTTCACACGTTGCAAGACATACTTTCGGAACAAATTTGGGAGCTTCGGGAAAGATTTCAGCATATATGATATGTGATTTAATGGGACATTCGGATATTGGAATGAGCCAACGGTATATAAACCTATCAAAAAACGAGCTTCAAAAAGCAATGGAAGCGGTTTGGAATAAAAATGCTTAGGAAATAAGTACGCCTTATCTTGCTAAATCGCCAATGTTTTAAGTATATACAAGGCGTATAAGACAGCTCTCATGCGGGAGCTGTCTTTCTATCAGAATAAAGAAAAAATTGAGAAGCAATGATGAATAGCAGTTAATTAGCTATCTTTGTAGCGTTCCAAGAGGAACAATTGAGTATAAGGAAGTGTCTTATCCTGCTAAAATCGCCAATTTAAGTACATACAAGACACGTCAGATAGCTCTCCCGAATAAGGTGGGTTGTTTGTTCGTGTATGTACGGGTGTTTGGCGATACCTTGCAGGATGTGGACGGCAGCCCACTTCTTTTTTTATAATAAACGCCCATCGAAGGTTGCAGAGGGTACAATGCAATTTTTATGGAAATCTTGTGGTTCTTTGGTTTTATCAGTTCCGTTGTCCTTTCTTTTATTGTCGCAAATGCAGGAGCAAAACGTCAAATAGGTTTTGGCTGGTCATTATTCTTAGGACTTTGGCTGACTCCGATTGTCAGTTTGATAGCCGTTCTTCTATCGGATAAATTACAAGCTGACGAGTATGGCAGATTAGAAAAGAAATGGGGTTGTTTAGCTCCGCTTGCAGTATCGGTTTTGATAATCGGAACTGCAACTTATATCATCTATTCCTACTCTAACAAAGATAAACGCCAAACAAGAACAAGCGTAGAATTTAGAACGCCCGAATTTCTAAAAAATGGAATTTCTCAAAAAGAATCAGAAGCCACCATACAATCGATACCGCAAAATAGTTATTCCAAAGTAGAAGAAATTACTCTGGAGATTAAACCGCAAGAATCAGTAAGCAAACCTTCCTTGAAAAAAGATTCTAACCCAATTAACGAAATAGAAGTTGATTTGAATGACTTCTTAGGCACGTCTGACGATGGAACGGACTGGAACCGTACCGAACTATCAGAAGACTGTTACAAGGCATTAGCAAGCAGAGGAGTATATTATAGCGAGAGTAAAGGAACTTGGGTAATGGAGAAATCAAGAAAAGAAAAAGAAGATGCTATAATAGCCAAGGAAAAACGACAAGAAGCTGAAAGGCAATATGCGAATCAAGCCACTTGCAGAATCGTTTATGAATTGAATGGGAGACAAGCCGAAAGCATCTTACCTATCGAAAATGTAGATTCCAAAGAAGGATTTATTTATCTAAAAATAGAAGTTTCTCCAAGTGGCAACGTTGTTAGTTGTGAAATAGACCAAAGAAGTATTATTGATGATTCTGAAACCAAAGAACTCTGTATTTCTTCGGCAAAGAATATCAAGTTCAATGCGATAAATAGCAAAAGAAATCAGTCTGGAATGATAAGATACATTTTCACCAAATAGAACTGTTAAAAATAGCAAAATTTATTTTACGATTCAATCAGGAGAAAACCTAAAAAAACATTGGCTCAACTTCTCTTTTCTTCTCAAAAACTACTTGTTAATAATTCTCAAAATCAAATAGCAAACCCTTTTCACTGGTTATAGTATGGTTTTAACCATGGCGAGAAACTCGCCATATAAAATCATCGAAAAATGAAAACGAAAAATGAAAAAGTCTTCATCTGTCAAGAAATGGACGAAATGTTAAAGCAAAGAGTAGATTATTTGGTAAAGATTAGTTTGATAAATCAGCGGAAACGTTGGATTGCAGACTATATCGAAAAGAATTTCTCAAAATTCATGGGAGAAGAGCGCTTGCTTACTTCCAAAGAGGTGGTTGAAATGTTACAAATCTCAGTTCAAACTTTAAGTCGAAGGATAAAGCAAGGGAAATTAGTACCTGTCAATCCCGAAGCTACAAGGAACTACCGATTCAAGAGAAGCGATGTATTTCAGTTAATTGAAAAGAAAGGAGAATAATCGCCATGGTTGACAATCTAACAGCAAAAACGTATGATTTGAGAATCGTTTCTCATATTAACGATTCCTTTGTTAAGGCAAGACCTCGCTACTTCAAGTTTCGGTGTCCTAATTGCTATCTCATTTCAAATAGAATGGGTGGAGATAACGAAGCCTTTATGACCATTGAAATCCGCAGAGGATTCTATGATGATTGTAGAATTTACGGTAGCATTCGGAAATGGTATCACGGAGCTTTGTCCGAAAAGGACTTGCGTTGGGAGGAATTTATTGAAGCAATTGATATTCTTGAGCAAATACTTGAATTGCCCGAAAAAGAACTTTATAAATTCACTCTCAGTAAAATCGAAGTGGGGTTGGGGGCTAAAATACCTTATGATAGCACCTATGTAAAAACGCAAATAGTGGGATTCAAACGTTCTTCTTATAAAATAGGGGATTTTGAAGGCTATCGGAAATTTGCAACTAAGAATCAAGATAGGATTGCGAAGATATACGACAAAAAGACTGAAATCCGAAAAAAGATAGGATTAATAAAAAGTATTGAAGAGGAACAATTCATAGAGCGAACTAAAGAATTGAATATATTCCGCCCAGAATTTACCGTTCAAAAAGGAAAGGCAAATGTAAGAAAAGATATAGGTATTGAAACCATTGGGGACATTGTCGCTCATTATCCTCGCTTATTGGCTTACTTTTTACGGCAAATTAAGCATTGGCAATTCAAAGATGATTCTGATATTGAATTTAATCCGACAAAAGGAAGTGTCAAAGAGTTTAGTGATTATCTTTTGAGCGTAGCAATAAACTATTTGGGAGCCGTTGGAGTGAGAGATGTTATTTCGCAACTCGCTCCCGACTATCAATCTGACGCTCGACGCAAAGTCAAAAAACTAACGGTTGGTAGTGGCTCAGATAATCAGTTGAAAAAAGACGTTATACGAGCGTTACAAATTCAAAGCGTTGATTTGTTTAGAAGAAAAGTTTTGTAGGGTGCGAATACTTATATTAGTCGGGGAAATATCCCACCCCATAATATAACCCCCTATTATATAGTGAAGCTCTTGGGTGAGATAATGAGTCTTTGTTATTGTAAGATGAATCACTAACCATTAATAGTTGAAGCGCAATCCAAATGTACACCTTTACCCAGTACTATGGTGGTGGCTATTGTATTTCCTTTGTAAATGGTGGAATACGCAAACGAATCACTAACGGATATAGTGGAATTACAAAGATAATATTCTGACATTGTATGCGAATCGCAAACGTGTCTATCAGATGTGTGTTAAACTATTGGTTCTTCATCAGTCCTTACGCAATAGTGGTGGTTGATGATATTTGTTTGATTGCTAAGGCTTGGAATCTATCGAAGGGTATAAAGAATCGCAGTAATATGAGAAGAGGTTGTAAAATGCTTGAATAATATTGCTAATGATGCTTATCTATCCCGAATGTAAGTTCGGGATAGATGACAGCATAAACAGTATTGTTGAGGTAATTTTGGAAAGGCTGAAACGAGCAAGCGAACAACTATTCTATCTCCTTAATTCGGTCTATCTGTCTATTCAGAAAATAATCGGCATAGAGGTTGTAATCTTCCGTTTCGTAAAACGCTATCAGTCCTCTTCTGTAATTCAGTATATCAGAATCCTTGGCTGAATATACGGGAATGATGCCAGCATTCATCAAGACGATGCTTTCTATCATCCTTGCAGTCCGTTTGTTACCATCAATGAACGGTTGAAGACGAGCAAGATTACAATGCAAATAGACCGCTTTCTCTAAAGGGTTGGAATATTCGCCCTGCTGAAAAAGAATTTCATTCAGCTTGCTTTCTATTTCTCGTTGATTTTTGGGAGGAATGTAATCTGTTCCGCTTATACGGACTGCTCGTGCCCGTAATGCCCCCGATTCTTCATTAGAGACTAATCCTGTGGAAATAGATTGATGCACTCTAAAAAGGGTGCGTTCGTCTATAATTTCTTGATTCTTTTCTTTATGGATATATTCTAATTCAGAGATAAAAGTATTGTAGAGGTTTTTAAGCATCTTGGCATCTTCATATCTCTTTTCGGAGGTAATACCGTCTTTCAGTAACGCTTCGGTTTCAACGTAGGTATAAGTGTTTCCTTCTATCTTGCCCGAATAGTAGCACCAAACGACAGCCAAATCCTTTATTTCATTGGAATAAAGTTCTGATAACTTGGAAAGAGGATTCTCTAAGATAAAAGAAGCCTTCTTTTGTTGCTCTTCGTTGAATATCGGTTTCATACCTTAGCATATTTGATGAGGTTATTTTATATACAGTAAAAGTAATTATATAAAAAATATTTTTACTATGCACCCCTCTAAAACGCCTTAAATCACTGGAGAATCGTTGGTTTTAATCCTCTTTTTAATCCTTAAAGCAAAAACCCTTGCAACCATATTCTGAAATTCAGTTAGTTACAAGGATTTAAAGAGGTTCCTGGCGGATTCGAACCGCCGTAGACGGTTTTGCAGACCGGTGCCTAGCCACTCGGCCAAGGAACCATTTGTCGGATTTCCCGTTTGCGGTTGCAAAGGTAGTACCAATATTTCAAAATAGCAACTAACTACAACACTTTTTATTCTCAATCTTTAGGTTTTTCTTGCATTTCTGCTGCTTATCGTCCATCATACGTTTCAGATCGCATCCGCCAATGCAATTGGCGCATGGATTATCGTCACTCTTTGCCTGTCGGAGAAAACGCCATACACGCCTTCCAACCTCAATAGCGCAAAGAAGTACGATGGCTGCAACGATCCATTCTTGTACTGTCATAAACATCATAACAAGAGAGCGATAAAAAGGTTCACTAAACTACATAAGCAGTCGGTCGGTACCTAAGCAATTAACCAACTACATAAACAACCGACCAATCTGATAAACAGCAAAGGTCACAATCCAGGCTAATCCTGTAGTATAAACAGCCGTAAATACCGCCCATTTCCAACTACCGGATTCATGCTTAATAGCCACAAGAACGGCTATACACGGGAAATATATCAACGAAAACAGCATGTAACAAAACGCTACGAATGGAGTTATTGGTATACGTTCGGCAAGAGTGGTTACTTCGGCCTCGGAATCATTGGCATAAAGTACACCCAACGTACTTACAACCAACTCTTTTGCGCCAACACCAGTCAATAAACCTATGCCTAATTTCCAATCAAATCCAAGCGGTTCAATAACCGGTTCAATAGCCTTTCCCAACTGGCCGATATAAGAATTCTCCTGTTGCTCGGCAACTGTTTCGTATGCATCATTATGTGGATAATAACCCAGGAACCAGATGATAATAGATGCTATCATAATGATTCCCCCCATCTTTTTAAGATACTGTACCCCCTTTTCCCAGGTATGGCGGAATATAGCCTTACCGGTCGGCATACGGTATGGAGGTAGTTCCATAACAAATGGAGTATCGTCGCCTTTTACCAGGAACTTACTAAAAATACGGGCCATGATTACAGCCAACAGGATGCCGATAGAATAAATCAGTAACAACATCAAACTTTCTTTGCCCGGGAAGAACGCACCTACCAATAACAAATAAATCGGCAAACGGGCGCTACATGACATCAAAGGATTAATCAACATCGTAACCAGACGACTCTTACGGCTCTCGATAGTACGGGAAGCCATAATGGCCGGAACGTTACAGCCAAATCCCATAATCAATGGAATAAACGATTTACCATGTAATCCCATTTTATGCATAATCTTATCCATAATGAAGGCTGCACGAGCCATATATCCGGAGTCTTCCATCAGTGAGATAAAGAAATACAGTATCAAAATATTGGGTAAGAAAACAATAACGCCACCTACCCCACCAATGACACCGTCAATAATCAAGTCCTTCAACGGACCCTCGTTCATGTTATTCCGTACAAAATCACCAATAACTTCAACCAGCCATTCAATGCCCATCATCGGATATTCTCCCAATACAAAGGTACCTTCGAACATAAGATACATAAACAGGAAGAAGATCGGGAATCCCCAAAACCGATGCGTAACAATAGAATCGAGCACTTTGGTGGTTTGTTGCTGCTGTAGCTGATTATCGGTATACGTTTCGCGCAAAGCTCCGGAAATAAAGGCATACTTGGCGTCAGTAATCGCAGATTCGGTGTCTTCGTTTGTCAGTTCAACAATTCGATGAGCCAGTTTATCCCGTTTCTGTATAATCGCTTCACCGTTAGGCAGTTTATGCACAAGTTCTTCTACATCCTTATCGTTTTCCAGCAGTTTAATGGCTAGAAAACGAGTCGAATACTTATGACGTATCTCTTCATTTTCCGAGATAGCATCTTTCAGCGTATCTATAGCCTTTTCCAGATCCGGGCCATGATTGATGTGAATGTGACGATATACATTCCGGTGTGGTTTATCGGAACGGGCATAATCATCCATATGTTCGGCATGATATTTTTCATTCACATGCTTCTGATGCCAATCCTGCAATTCGCGGGCGACTTCCGGATTGATGTTTCCTTCTTTATCCAGAAAGTCGGCTCCTTCGTAAAGATTGATCACAATATGGAAAAGATGATCAACTCCCAGACTCTTTTTGGCGACTGTGGGCACCATAGGCACACCAAACAAACGACTTAACAGGCGATAGTTCAACTGATTTCCACTAGCTTCCAGTTCATCGTACATATTCAGTGCCACAACCATACGCACATTCATGTCGATGAGTTGCGTTGTCAGATAAAGGTTGCGTTCCAGGTTGGAAGCATCTACCACATTAATAATAACATCGGGAGTATCTTCGACAATGTGCTTGCGCACGTACATTTCTTCGGGAGTATAGGTTGACAGAGAGTAGGTCCCCGGAAGGTCGACTACTTTAAACTTGTAGCCTTCAAATTCAAAACTCCCCTCCTTGGCGTCTACCGTCACACCGCTATAGTTGCCTACATGTTCATGTAAGCCGGATACTAAATTAAAAAGAGAGGTCTTTCCACTATTCGGATTCCCCACCAAAGCAACGTTAATGGTTTTCCGTTTTCCCAGTGCAATACGTTTTAGCACTTCTTCGGAGTGCTGTATATCTTCATTCAGGCCGGCATGATAATCACGCTCAGGAGCGCGTTCCATAGCCTCCTGCTCGCTGATGATTTCTATCATTTCGGCTTCCTGACGACGCAACGAGATTTCATACCCCATAAGACGGTATTTAATCGGATCTTTCAATGGTGCATTCAATAATACCTCCACCGTTTTTCCTTTGATGAAGCCCATCTCGACGATACGTTTACGGAAACCTCCGTGCCCTAAAACCTTGACTACAACGCCCCTCTCACCAGTCTTTAATTCAGATAATCGCATATTGACTTATCTCCCAAACAATTTATTTGGCAAAGATAATTCATTTCTTACTCCCCAACAACTTATTTAGATCGTTTTTAAATAGCGGCAAGGTTTCGCTACCAAAGTTTCATGCGTAATTTAATTCTTTAAGTAGATGTTCATAATTATTTCACATATAATAAAACTGTCGTATCTTCGCATCATACAAAATATAGATGCGAATGAAAATCACGATATTACCATTG
>NZ_QVMI01000055.1 GCF_010500965.1 Bacteroides sp. 51
GGACATCAACTCTGGGAATAGATGATGTAAGACCTGCAAAGCAGGCTATCATTGCTTGAAAACCGAATCCCATTTCTTTAGGGATGGGAGTATGTCAATTTTAGCCTTTTCTGCAACGACTCGCTCAACAATATCTTTAAAGTATGTTCCAAGCGCGTGAGGAACCGCCACAACTTTATCGACAACGTTTTTTATAAACAACTTGTCATCATCATGTCCAATAGCAGAGATTACAGGAGTTCTCATATATATAATTGTTTCTATGATTACAAGGTCATCAACAGCTTCAATACCTGATCCACCTCCACGTATGATGGCTATTGCATCAAAACTCTTACTATCTAAATCTTTTAGCATTTTAGCAAAATCACTTACTCTTGCAAAAGACACCCTATGTTCTTCAAAGTCAATATGAGATGATGCAGCAGATTTGCCAGCGAGAAAGTCTTTATGTGTTATTGAGCCATCTGCATAAAGCAAGGCTATTTTAGGCCTAACTTCAGTATATAGCTTATTTTCTAAAAGCGTGTCTATAGTACGAAAACCCTTCTTTACTTTAATATTCCTTAGTTCAGCCAACTTAATATCAGTTTCACTTATTATTTGTTCTTGGACTACCTCAATACGTGTTACTTTCAATAGAATTTGAATATTTCCACCTTTCCTAACCTCTCGAGAAACAACCCCAGCGACCATGACTAAATTCCCGTTTGACACCTTCTGTTTTAACTCACTGCCAACATACAGAGTAATTTCATCACCAGTAAGTTCATCTCTCAAAATATCATAATTATAATAATTGGAATTTGAATTAACCAGATAGATGCCCCGCATCCAAATAGCTTTTCGGCTAGTATTCTGTTCGTGTAGCATATCACGGAATATATTCATCAACTCCGTAGGCGTATAAAACTGTGATAGTTGTTTGTCACTATTATTAGGAAGTATCTCCATGAGCAATTATTTATTATTTGCAAAATTAGACAATCTCATTCATTTTGTCTATCATAATAGAAACATTTATTTTCCCTTCTATACAATTGGTATTCTGTAAATAAGTATTATCTTTATAACAACTTAACAACATTCACTATGAAGGAAAATACATCAAAATCTGAAAACCAACCCCGAACCCTGGATAACAATCCCAAAGCATCCAATCAAGCACCTCTTGGCGTGATTCTTCAGCAATATAAAGAACGGAATATACAGCGATATGCAGGGGAAGAAGATGAGGAACTTATTCAAGAAAATTTAGAATCTGCTCCTTCAGAATCAAAAGAATCTATCCTACGAGAAAAAAAAACCAATAATACAAGGCTTCTATCTACTGACGTTGCACAGTTGGCTCTCATTTCTGTAAATCCGCAATCGGGACCTGTCCGGCTTGATGCGGAGCGATTTAATGGACCTGATCTTTATATGTGGAATCAAGACCAGCGTACAGGAGAAGATCCTAGTAATACTATTGGATTCACCGATTTGTTTACAAATTGGGCTGGAGCTCAGCTTGTTCCCACAGCTACATTTCACCGGGCACATGCCTATGGAAAACAGTTTGGTGGGGCGGGAAATGAAAGTAATGTAGCTTGGTGGGCGGGCGCTGCAGAGGACCAATGGACACCATTCGAAGATAGAATTCGTGGAGATAACAATGGAGGTAATGCTTTAAATTGGGAACCAGGCGAAGGAGAGTCTGGGAACTATAATGTTACACGAACGCTACACCCTTTGGAAATTCGAGTAAGGTTCAGAAACCGTTTAATATCAGCTTGTAATTGGGGTCTCCGGAATAATAGTACCTCTTTCCTAGCACTGCTTCCTACATTGGCAACTGATATGCAAAGAGAGGAAGCTGATCGAGCCAGAATAACAGCCTTAGCCCAAGTCAATACTGCTATAGATGATTTATTGAATCAAATCAATATTGATAATGCTGAAAGACTTATCATCCTTAGTATGACAATAAATTATACGAGAACAAACGTAGGAATAAATCCAGGGAATTCAAGAAATGATGTCAATAATACGGTACATAATCCACTTACGATTGATAATTTTGGATTAGTCGATAATGATCAGCAAGTTTGGAACGCATTAAGCACATTTGGTGGTATGTTCGGTAAAGGCAGACAACAATTATCTAGCAAATTGAATGTACGTCTGACAGCACCTATAATATCAAATATTGAAAAAGCACGTCTAGAAGACGAAGCAACTCAAGAGTTAACTGTCCAAGGACAACCCGCTCCAGCACCTAAAGATATAAAAATAAAATATGGAGAAAAGCTGCGTAATTGGCGAGCACTTAATCCTCAAATTGTGTTAGGCCCAATAATTGATGGTTGGGGACGAATATAAGTACTAATAATAGACAAATAGAAAAGACAAATGAACAGCAACTATCCATATATAAATTATTTGTTAACTGCTATTGAATGGGCATTTAACGACAAGCGATCGGCATGGATCAGAACTATTGATGAACTTGATAATAAGACAAATGTTTACGATTTAATTGATGTTTATCAGGCTAAAACAAGTATGTTAAGTGATGCTAAGCGAAGTCTTGAAGTATGGTATGTGATTCAGTACAAAAATGTTACACCATCTATTGTCGAAAGCACATCAAAAAAAGAGTCTGAGGTATTGTGGCGTGAATTAGTAGAGCTCAATACGGAACCTTTCATTAATGGACCCGATCCACTTAGTGAATTTATGGTTCCCGTTCCTTCCATCAAGCAAGGTGTACCTCCACTTTGGCTTTTGCCAAACCTAGACGGTTGGGGAATTCGTATATATGAAGACTAAACTTTTAAAAGGCAAATATATCACTTTATGCAGCATTTAGGACTAGAACAACGGTAACATCTATTCCTCAACCGAGACTATTACTCGAAATTCCATACATTAGACGAGATGAAGTAATTAGTCAAGTATCCAGGAATTTTCAAGTATCCAAAAAGAAGATGGTTCTCCTGCAAGCATTCCACCTTTGGATGATAGTTTATTGGACTATTCTATTGCTAATGCTAAGAATGCTACAGAAGCAGTCTTTATTTATACAGATATTTATCTTTTAATGAACTCATGATTAAGAAACTTTAAAATTATCACTTCGCTCCAGCGGAATTTATTTAATTATAATATTTTCTGTTGTAATCTGATCCGTCGCTCCTCCAGGCTAAGGTCCTACACCCATACTCTCATTTATCGTCCTTTTCTTAACTGCAAAGATGTCTACGCCAATGCAAGTTCAGGTCCTTCGGATTTGATTAAAAATCTCCATCACTTGGGTAGTATTTCTCCTCAAAAACTTGCACCGCCTATAATCATGAATATTTTTCATTTAATCAAAAAATAAAGCAAAAAGCCGTTTTACAATTAGTATGACTAATTGGTTTTAGGAAAATACCCGTGTAATTTCCAACCATACCATAAATGTCCAAAAGGACAAGCACACAGGAAACGAGCTTTTTTCCACGGTTTTGTTTGGCAAACTTTATTTACGCATCTATTGTCAGCCTTACAGTAATCATATAACAAACAGTCATTAAAACCTTTCATGATACGTATAATACTACCTGCAGCAAGAAGGTGCGCCAGCTTTCTTTTTGATAATTTTATGTCTGCTGTATTATAAAAGAATGTTTCATTTTTACCATTAGACAGAAGGGGTGACCCTATTAATGTAATGAAATCATTAAATACTTTATTTTCCTCCAACGGACCTCCAGAAATAAGTTTTGATAAAATCAACGGATCGTCTTTTCTCCATTCAAATGTTGTTTCAATTACAGCAAATATCCATTTTTTTAAAAGAATATGGTCAATAGTAGCAAATCGTCTATTCATGCTATCAATTGCTAGGTCTTTTATTTCTTTGATACCATCGATGTAAGAAATTCTTTTTCCATCCCCTGTTTCAATAACACTATTTGAAATAAATTCTTCTATTGTATCTTCCCATTGAGGTTGTATTCCTTTTTCTTCAACTATCACTAAGTAATCGATCAGCACTTTTGCCGGATGTGTAAAATTCAGAGCTAAATCACATAATGCAAATAAAAACTGTTTATTCTTACTTAATTGAGGCACATAACAATCAGCTAATTGCTCTACAATGGAATAGGGATAATTGGGAGATGGAACCATAGGAGGATTCCCGTACATTATTTGCTCTGCTAAATATGCCATACTTTCAGAGATATGGTAACTCCCTAGCTTAAATTCATACCTATTCCCTTTATCAGAAAAGGGAATATATACTTTAATTAGATTGATTCGCTGCCCATTATAGTTTTTAAAATTATCTTCAGTCCTTGCCTTTCCTGTAACTTTGAAATTTATATTATCTATATTTGGGGGCAGGCTTATTTGTGCTATTACAAATTTATTCATTTCTATGTTATACGCCACATTATTAATATCAGGTGGGGACGAGATGGGGCGATTAAACATTCCTTTAGGTTGGTTATATAAATAATTCGTAGCGTAAGATAAATATTCCCCATTAACATAAATATTATATAATCCTGTACTTGTCATTATGTCTTGAAGGAAATGAATGTATTCATGGAAGAATGTACACTGTGTTTCTTTATCCCATTTTCTCCAATTAGATAAATCAATACTTCCTTTTATATGTAAGTGGAACATATTTGGAATATAAAAACCTAGTGTTTCTGCATGAAGATAACGTCTGTCATTCATAAAATTTAAATTAATTTCCTGCAAAAATACCCATTAAATAGATTTAGCAAAAAGCTTATCAGTATTTTTAGAGCCTGTTTAAATTTTCTTGAAATAAAAGAATAAAGGGTTTCCATATTCTCTGATAAACATCTTTCTTTGAAGTGACCAAACCTAAAAGAGATGTATCCAACAGATATAACGGAAACCCAGTGGCAATATATGGAAAAAATTTTATTACCACAACCCAGGAAGCGAAAGCATGATTTAAAAGAGATATGGAATGCTATATTCTATTTGGTGAAAACGGGCTGCCAGTGGCGTATGTTACCTAAAGATTATCCCAAATGGGAATTGGTTTATTACTATTTCCGTAAATGGTCTGTTCTGGAAGAATTTGATTTACTATTGGGTCATTTACGCTCTAAAGTTAGAGTTCACTTGGGACAAAATGCTGCTGCCTCTGTTGGGATTATAGATAGTCAAAGTGTACGCTGGGGCAATAATACATCTCTTAATGGTATAGATGGGAACAAGAAAGTTAAAGGTATAAAACGGCATGTTGTGGTGGATAAAAATGGATTCTTAATCGCTATTATGATAACTGTAGCTAATATACATGATAGTAAAGCCGCTATCCTATTGATGCGGGTGCTCAAGGAATTATGTTCTTCAGTTAAAACTATAATTGCCGATGGAGGATACAGGGGTGAATTAGCCCAGTATGTCAGAAAGACTTTCGGCTATGTATTACAAGTAGTTATTAGTAATTATAGCAAACAAGGATTCAGACCTATAAAAAAGCGGTGGGTGGTAGAAAGAACCTTTGCGTGGCTGGATACCAATAGAAGGCTGTGCCGAAATTACGAAACGACATTTGATGCAGCAGAGGAAATGGTCAAAATTGCAACAATAAGATTATTATTAAAAAAATTTAAACAGGCTCTTATAATATTTGAATAAAATAGTTGTTTCCATTCGGCATACAACAATGTAGCTACAAATTCAAAGTCACCCTATTTGTATGGATACGTTTGGGATGACTTTACAGACGATCTACCTCCCTAAATGATGTGGTCAGTAATAGGGAATCCACCCATCTTCCAAAATGTCGTGCTTTTTATTTCTTTTGCCTAACTTTTCTATTAGGTTCAATCCCACTCTTCCGCAGGTACCGATATATAGTTTCCAGACTCTTTATATTCAACACCTTCATTATATTAACAACACTTTCTCCTGATCGATATAAGCTAGCACAACTACTGACTTTCGCCTCATGCTCTTTATTTATTCCACCTTTGGGTCTTCCAAATACCACTCCTTTTTCTTTGGCCAGCTGCCGGCCGGCTGACGTTCGTTCTACAATAACATCACGCTCGAATTGAGCCAACGCTCCAAGTATGTTGGTCATCAACTTGCCATAATGTCCTTCGGTGGTTATGTTGTCCTGAAGAGATATAAAGGCAATGCCGTCCTCCTGAAATTTATCAAGCAGTTCAAGTACACTTCGTAATGATCTTCCAAGCCTATCAAGCTTGCAAACGACTAGGGTATCTCCTTTGCGTAGTTTTTGAAGGCACTCTTCGAATCCCGGACGATTGAACCTGGTACCGGTATATTTATCTGTAAAGATCAGCTCACAGCCATTCTCTTTTAGGAGTTTCTTCTGAATATCTAATTTTTGCCCAGGTGTAGAAACACGTGCATATCCTATTTTCATGACTTATCATTTTTGCTACTAGCCAATATCCAAAAAATAATATAAATCTCAGGATTTGCTAGCACTCAATATATGAAACTAATAATTTGACTTATAGAGTAGCTATCAATTATCTCCATTTACAATATTTACCATATCTTGGAAAGCCAGCATAAAATTGGTATTAGTCTTCTTGATTTTATCATATTTAGCTTTGATATCTCTGCTTTCATCGAACGTTTCCTTAGCTACTTTATTCCAACGAGGAAACTCACTAATAATATACCTCAATGCTTCACTTGCAGTTTTCTTCCCTACTAATTTCTTAAACACCTCAAGATATTCCGCTTCTTCTTTAGTGAAGCGAAGAGTGATAACCGAAACTTTTTCTATAGCCATACCTTTTCTATTTTATCATTATCTTCTGAACTGTCGCAAAATTTGCGACAACTCATATATTACCAGTTGGATTATATTTAAGCATTATGCAAAAAATGCATATTACAGCAAACTAATGATCGTCACTGCCGGGATATTCATTTTAGAAAAAGCAAACCATTTCTTCCCTAGGTCTTTCAATGAAGCTCCTATATGATATACATCTGTATTATCAATTATTAAAAAGCGATCATGGGATTGCCTATATTGTTTTATATCAATCTTGGGATATTGACTGTTATGCTTTGATAAATCTAAGTTCAGTTGTGGAGTGATGTTCCCAGTATAAATAGTAGCTTTTACTCCAGAGGAACGTTTTGAGAACATTAATAAAACACTCTCATCGACATAGTTGTCAATCAAAACTAAACTCTGTTTTGCAGATTTAATTAGATTAGTAACAAATGTATAGGCATCAAATATCTGGCCATCAAAGAAAATACCTTCGACCGGTGGGAGAGAAGTTCGCACAAAGAAATCTACCTTATCCTGAAGCTGCTTAATTTGTTGTTGTTGACCAATGAATCTTGTATTTATATTATTCTCCAATTGATTCAATCGTTGATTTATGGAGTATCCTCTTAAGAGATAGTCTTTTAGGATTTGACTAGCCCATTGACGAAACTGAACTCCTCGTTTAGAGCCAACTCTATATCCTACAGATATAATCACATCCAAATTATAAAAATCAATATTCCTGTTTACGCTTCGAGTACCTTCTTTTCGAACTACTCGAATTTTTCGAGTAGTTGGATTTACCTCTAGTTCATTAGTATTATATATCTCTTTTATATGGTAAGTAATAGTGTTTTCCTTTACATCAAATAATTCTGCCATTTGTGACTGAGTTAACCAAACAGTTTCATCTTCCAGTCTTACCTCCATCTTAACCGCTTCATCCGGTTGATATAGTATAATTTCTCCTTGAGCTTCCATTATTACGATTTAATTTGAAACTACAAATATACAACAATCGAATAATATAAACTCATGTTACAAGCAATATTTTGATGATTTACACTTTTACGATTTTATTATAATTAAATCGAAGTAAATCTATTCGGGTTTCAAATCCTAACAAAGAAAGGATTAGTAGTACGACTATAAAAGCCGTACTAACAAAATTGCAATTTCTTCTACTAAAGTATAAGCATTCAAATAGGACTCAACATCCATAAGAAAAGGGATTGAGTGCACCCACTGGCAAAATTTCAAAAAAGTGTTCATACAAAATTGATTTAAAAATTTCACCTCTAAGGATTTGAAGCCTTTGAAACCGTCTGAAATTTGATTTCGATCCGAACAGCACGAAACATCTGTTATTTTCATTTTCTTAAGGTTTAAATTACAGTGGACCTATGACCACCGTAATCAAAGGTAATATGGGACTCAGCCGTGACAGGGACAGCGTATTTATATGCCACACAAGCCACACAGAGTGTATTAAAAGAAATCGAAAAAGAAGACGTTTAGTTTTGAAATATGTCGGATAGTTCAATAAATTATTACTCCATATTTATACTTATTATGTATATTTGCAAAATACTTACTCCAAAATATGGCAAATGTCATTCATGTTCATATTATCGGCCAGCACAGAGATCATTACTTTTCCAAGGTTTCTGCTATTTATTCGGTCCTGACAGCTGCAGAAGTTGGTATGACCTACGATCCGTTATCCCGGGCTATAAAATCCAGAAATGGAACTGTAACTACTAAGGTAGCTATTATCAAACAAAGTGAATTAGTCGGGAATAAGAGAGGAAAAGTTATTCATGTACACCTAATGGGAAAAGGTAAGGACTATTACTTCTCAAAGATATCTGCTGTTTACTCAGTATTAACTCCTGAAGAAGTTGGTATGACTTATTCTACTTTAAGCCATGCTGGCCTATCTGGTAATGGTACAGTATTTACCAGAAAAGCTATAATTAAGCAAGCTGTATTAGTTAGTCCTAATAGGAACAATAAGAAAGAATTATAAACTATCTTTGCATAAAATTAATATTATAATAATGGATATAAATCACATTAAATCACTCATCAAGCAAAAGGAAAGCATTCGTTTAGAATTTAAAGAAGCCAAAAGAGCAGTACCTAAATCTATGTGGGACTCTGTTTGTTCTATGTTAAATAGAGAAGGTGGAGATATTATTCTGGGCGTAGATGACAATAACAATATTACTGGTGTAGATGAAACACAAGTTAATAAACTTATTAAAAATATTGCAGACTTATCTAACGATCATACAAACATCAATCCTCCTTTTTTATTATTTCCTGATAAGGGACAGATAGACGGGAAATGGGTTATCCACATTCCGATTCCAGAGAGTTCTATGGTACATACTTTTCGTAATATACATTATGACCGGAGCGATGAAGGTGATTTTCCTGTTCCGGCATATGACATAAATAAATTATATGCGAGAAAACTTGGATATTTTACTGAAAATAAAGTGTTTCCAGCTTTAAAATATGAACATTTTGACCCAGCAATATTTGATAAGACAAGAGGATATATTAGATCTATGAATCCAGATCACATATGGCTAGGGTTAGACAATGAAGCTTTATTACGAAACGCAGGATTTTTTAAACGGGATTTTAATACTGGAATAGAAGGTTATACGCTTGCCGCTGCACTTGTCTTTGGTACAGATGAAACAATTAGAGGTGTCATACCTCACTATGAAATTGATGCTATAGTGAAAATTTCTGGCGAAGAAGATCAAAGATTCGATGATAGAATAATCATCCAAACTAATTTATTGGACGCTTATGAGAAACTAATGTCGTTTGTCGAGAAACATCTGCCAGATAAATTTCATCTTGAAGGTGATCAAAGAATTAGTTTACGCACCAAAATTTTCAGAGAAATAGTTGCCAATCTCATTGTCCACCGTGAATATGCCAGTCATGCAATAGCTACATTTATTATATATAAAGATAGAGTCGAAACTAGTAATGCAAGCAATCCTTTCCAACAGGGACCTTTAGATTTAAACTCACCCTATCATCATCCTAAAAACCCATTAATAAGTAACTTCTTTATGGCACTTGGATTCGTTGAAAAATTAGGTTCAGGAGCTTTTTATGTATCTAAATATATCAAACAGTATTCTGGAGTAGATAAAGCTCTGTTTATTGAAGGAAGTGTCTTCAAAATGATTATTCCACGGCCTTTAGCTCAAAATGTAATTATCTCAGATAGTAAAAATGTTCAAACGGGCACTGAAGCAGGCGTTCAAACGGGTGTTGAAGCAGGTGTTCAAACGGACACTGAAGCAGATGTCCAAACGGGTGTTGAAGCAGGTGTTCAAACGGACACTGAAGCAGATGTCCAAACGGGTACTGAAGCAGGCGTTCAAACGGGCACTGAAATAGATGCTCATAGAAGTACTGAAGCTGGAGACAAACCAAGTATAGCTTTTTTTCTTTTTACAAGAAAGGAAAAGCAAGATAATACCAACCCCACAAAAAACTATCAATGGATGATCTTTCGAGGAAAAGTCGTAAAAACTGTTGAGAACGCTTATAAATCGGCATCAGTCAAAAATAAAAATATAAGCATCCCATCCCCCAAAAACACAGGAAAAGTTGCAGATCTTTTAGAGTTTATTGGGATGAAAGGATCAGTTACCAGAGAGGAAATTTATGAATTCCTTGATTATAATAGTAAATCTCCGGTGGATCGAATTATTTATGTTTTAACAAAACAAAAATTAATAGATAACCCTGGTGGGTCAAGAAATAAAACTTATTCACTTAAAGGTGAAATTAAAGAATTGATTGAGAAATATTATAAATAATCATAGACCGAATGTTTGTGATAGAACTTATTTAAAAGGTTATTAATCACACAATTCTAACATGGATTTGTCTAAATATAAAGAGAATTGTCCATCCCCAATTTTATCATAATTACAAACTTGTCAATGGGAATGTTTTGTTGATTTATTTGGAAATGGACATGAATTATGGTCGTAACTAGCGACCTATCAATCTGTGCAATCCCAATGATCCAAATTTGTAGTTTAAAAATAAACCAAAATATAAATCATTTATTCTTGACTTTATGGCAATTTTTAATACATTTGCATTTAATTAATCTGTAAATTCCAATTCTTATGAAAAAAGTATTATTTCTGTTTATTTTGACAATTTCATTCCTATCATGTAAAAAAGAAAATGGTTTAGTCGGAACGATGTGGGTACATGAGTCTGAAGCATCAAATTCAGAAGCTCTAAATAGTTTAGGGACGGAATATGTGATTTTTACTTCTGTAACTGAATGTTGTAAGATTTATTCTAGTGCAGGATTAGGTGTCTTCCGATATGATTATCACTATACTCTTAATGGGGACAGTATCCTGTTGTCGTTGCCTCCTGGGAAAAATTATAATGTTAGTGGATTTTATATTTTAGATAATAATAATTTGGAATATAGATCATGGAATGCAGATGGGATTGTTGATCTAGTTACTAAATGTCGTCGATTAGAAAGTAATTAATTGTTCAAAGAAAATCTCTTGTGCTTGGTTAACGCCATAGTTACGCTAATATGAGTAAATCTTGAGACTTGAAATGAAAATTAAATGGCATATAAATAAAACTCGTCAGCATGGGCTTTATTTATTATGATATATCTGATTCAGTCTCATTGTTAATTTTATACTTAATCCATGAAATGTATTTCTGTTCATAGAAAAAAAGGTTGTCGTGACAAAGATGAATTCAATTTCCCTGATGATATGCCATTAGACGCCAGGCTGGAAATTCTCATGGCTGATTACAAATCTTCTAGAAATTCTTTTAAGGACAAATACTTCTTTGATGAGATAAGAAAATTCCCATCATTAGAAGAAGCTATAATATTTGCAGCTGGAGCAGTAAGTTCAACCTGTGGGAAACACCCCCATCAACATCGTATATCATGCTCAACACTTCTAGCCTATGGATATAATTTAATTCAATATACGGGAAATATTAACCTAGCTAAATCTTTTGATGAATTACGCTTTTGTCCCCTGAAAGCCCACTTCTTTAGGTGTGGGATGAAAGCATTCTTCAAACCATTCATTTGTTTTTTTGGTCTTGTATGTATTGGGTTA
>NZ_QVMI01000056.1 GCF_010500965.1 Bacteroides sp. 51
GTAGGACTATAAAAAGAGTACTGCTTCTATCCGAAGAGCAAAAAGCGCTTGCCAAAATGTTCGGATTTTGATTTGGGTGTCCCAGCGCCAAACTCAGGACAAATGCGATTTTGGAATGACCGTAGACAGGGATGATCAGGCGAAGGTAGTGCGCATACATATACAAAAGGTAAAGTTTAAACATCTGGGAAGCAGAGGAGAGGTGGCGCTGAAATATAACGAACGCAATGGGAGGTATGGTGACGATAGTGAGCCGTTGCTGCCCGAATGAATCTTGAACAACAGTTACCGGTTGTGAATATCTATCCCGGATACACCACCTCATCCAATATCCCCGATAGATATGCAATCGCAATACCGTAATTAGTGATAGGTACCTCTTGTTTGATAGCTTGTTTTATACGCGCAAGTACATGCTTGCGGTTAAACATACAGGCACCACAATGAATCACCAGATCATAACTGCCGAGATCGGCAGGGAAATCTGCTCCGCCAACAACATCAATCTGTAGTGCATCTCCAATTCTTTTGCGGAGCATGGCCGGAATCTTTTCCCGTCCGATGTCTTCGGATAAAGGCGCATGTGTGCAGGCTTCGGCGATGAGGATACGCGACCTGGAGGTTAGGTTTTTAATTGCTTTTGCACCTTCCATAAAAACCTTTATATCTCCTTTATAACCGGCAAAGAGTATAGAAAATGTTGTTATCCGGCAGGATTCGGGTGCCACCCTTTTTACATAAGGTAATACCTGAGAGTCGGTAATGATTAATCCCGGAGGAGATGCCAGTGAAGCTAACGCACTTTCGATTCGTTCAGTAGTACAGGCAATAGGTATACATCCTTTATCTAACAATTCGCGTATGGTTTGTGCCTGGGGCAGAATCAAACGTCCTTTGGGAGCTTGGGGATCTTGTGGCATAACGAGTAGCACCGTGTCACCGGACGTTACCAGATTGCCGGTTATGGTAGAAGATTGATCTTCGTCCTTCAATCCGGCTATTTTCTGAAGAAGTTTTTCTACTTGTTCGCCTGTTTTTGCATTGATAGCAAGTGGATACTTGCCTGTCGATTCTATAATGTCCTTGGCTATGCGCTCTGTGGAAGCGGATGTCTCTGTGATGTTAATTATATGGATGATAGGTATGTGCAGACCGGTCAACTTTCTGACCCATTCCAATTCCTTTGATATATCGGCGCTACGGTACACCATAATGGCTATATCAGTTTTGGATAGTATCTTTTGCGTCTTCTTTAGACGTTCCTCTCCCAGATCACTTGTATCATCAAATCCGGCGGTATCCACCAATACACAAGGACCAATCCCCGGTATCTCCATATTTTTGCTGACGGGATCGGTGGTCGTGCCCGCTATATCCGACACGATGGCCATTTCCTGTCTGGTCATGGCGTTGATTAAAGATGATTTTCCGCTGTTACACCTTCCCAGAATGGTGATGTGTATGCGCTCTGATTGAGGAGTATCTTTCATACCGGCAGTTATTCTTTGGTTCTTTTGTCTTTTTCGGCTTCAATAACCTTCAATCCTTTCTGCTTCACGCTCTCGGAGGCATAGTCCTGCAAATATTCTTTCAGGGTAATCAGCGCGTTGGAGGTGCAGTGCCCGGCTATCTTTCCTCCCTTAACCAACGACATGAACCGTGCGCCCGTGCGACCCAGATTGTAGCAAGCCGTGCAAAAGCTGGGTATATAGCCCATGTCGAGCAGCCAGCCCACCACTTCGTCCAGGCTGCGGTGATCGCTTACCGAAAACTGGGCGGTATCTTCTGTCTGATGATCTGCCTGGTAGCCGCCTACCGTGGTGTGAGAACCCCCGCTGAGTTGCGATACTCCAAGCTCAAGCGCTTTCTCGCGCGAACGTTGCGACTCGCGGGTAGAAACGATCATACCGGTATACGGAACGCTAACCCGTATAACGGCCACTAACTTCTCAAACACACTGTCGGCTACGGCATGGGTGAAAATGTTCAGGTCTACGTCGTCTGCCGGACAGATGCGGGGTACGCTAATCGTATGCGGGCCTACTCCCCGGACGGCCTCCAGATGCTCGGCATGCATCAGAAGTCCGATGAAGTCATACAAGTAGTTGCTCAGTCCGAAGAGTACGCCAAGCCCTACATCGTCTATGCCGCCTTCCATTGCCCGGTCTATCGCCTCGGTGTGATAAGCGTAATTTGCTTTTGGACCGGTGGGGTGGAGTTTCTGGTAGTTTTCTTTGTGGTACGTTTCCTGAAACAGAATATAGGTTCCAATATTGGCGGCTTTTAGTTTCCTGTAATTCTCTACAGTCGTTGCCGCAATGTTTACGTTCACCCGGCGGATGGCGCCGTTGCGGTGGTGGATATTGTAAATGGTTTCTATACTCTCAAGAATATACTCAATCGGGGTGGCAGGATGCTCGCCCGATTCAATAGCCAGGCGTTTATGCCCTATGTCTTGTAAAGCGACGACTTCTTTGGCAATCTCTTCCTGCGTGAGCCGTTTGCGTGGCATTTGTTTGTTCTTGGCGTGGTAGGGACAGTATATGCAACCGTTTACGCAGTAATTCGACAGGTAAAGAGGGGCGAACATAACGATCCGGTTGCCGTACAATTGTTCCTTGATGCGGCGTGCCAGTGCAAATATCTTTTCGTTGATATCGGGCAGGTCGCATTCCAGCAATACGGCGGCTTCCCTATGCGTTAGGCCTTTAGATTCATTGGCTTTGGTCAGAAGTGCTTCAAGCAACTCTCTGTTCCTATAATTGTTCCGCGCGTACTCCATGCTCTCAACAATTTCATGGTGAGCAATGAATTCTTCGGCTTTGGTTGATTTTATGTTATACATGTTATTTTGTTTTATAATCACCACGTGCATCAGATATATAATACCCAATAGATTCAACTTGTTCTTTCACTTCATTATATTCATTCTCCTGCATAGAAACCTCGCTGCGGCACGTTGCCGCCTGCATAGAAACCTCGTTGCGGCACGTTGCCGCCGCTTTATTATCGTATATAATATATTTCTCCCTATACCCTTTAGGCGTAAGGTTAGGCATCACCACATTTGCTCCCGATAATATTCCCTGTTCATACCCATGAGTGAGCGTAGCAAGCGCCGTTGTTGCAGGTAACAATACCTCAGGAAACATAAGGCGAAGTATAGAGATCAGCATCAGCGTCATATCTACACTTCCCGCCGGTTCGGAGGCAAAAGGCGTATCCTTTTGCGGTATAAACGGACCTATGCCAATCATTTCCGGGCGTAACTCCCGAAGGAACAGAAGATCCTCAACCAGGTTCTCCAGGCGTTGTCCCGGGCTTCCGACCATAAAACCTGCTCCCGTTTGATACCCTATCCCTTTAAGCACCCGTAAACACCCCATTCGTTTCTGATGAGACATCTGCGCGGGATGAAGAAATGCATAATGTACCGGGTTTGCCGTTTCATGCCTCAATAAATAACGGTTAGCTCCGGCAGCGAAGAACCTTTTATACGCCTCCTCCGAATGCTCGCCCAACGATAAAGTAATAGCATGATCCGGAAAGCGCGACCGAATGGCAGCAACCAGCGCCACAATAAACTCCTCGTTCATACAAGGATCTTCCCCGCCTTGCAAAACAAACGTTTTCAGTCCAAGCCTGTTTCCGGTTTCGCAACACGCTAAGATCTGGTCCATAGACAAACGATACCTTTCCAATGATGCATTGCCACAGCGAATGCCACAATAGTAACAATTATTGCGGCAGTGGTTCGTAATTTCAATAAGTCCACGAGCATAAATCGCTCTACCGAAATGTGCAACGGATACTTCCCGTGCCGACTCATTGATGTAACTCAATAAATCTTCATTTACAGATGTCAGCAACCGGAGGTATTCTTCCGGCTCCAGATGTTTCTCCCGACGTAAGCGATCTACCAGGTTTTTCATGTGTTCAGGTTTACAAGGTGACATAAAGATAGATGTTTCTGGCTTGATTACCAAAATATACCCTGTACTTCTTTACTATTTCATAGTTTTATGTTATCTTCGTTACATTAAGTCTTAGGCTTAATTGTTACCTTTAAATTCTGATCTGATGGACGTAATAACAAATGACACCGTGCCGGTAGTGAATCAAACTGCGCGGCAATTTACACGGGTACTTGAGATTATCGAAAAGTACAACCACGATAAGCAGCGGCTTATCACCATTCTACAAGAAGTGCAGGACGAATACCGCTACCTGCCGCAACAGGTTCTAACCTATATCGCCATAGCTTTGGATATGCCTACGGCAGAAGTCTTCGGAGTGGCCACTTTCTATGCCCACTTCTCGCTGGAAGCCAAAGGCAAGTATGTAATCAAGGTATGTGATGGGACCGCCTGCCATGTAAAAGGCTCTACCAAGCTGATTGATACCCTATGCGATAAGCTCAAGCTGTCTAAGGAGAAGCATACCACAGACGATATGCTGTTCACACTGGAAGCAGTCAGTTGTCTCGGTGCATGCGGACTGGCGCCTGTCATGGTGGTTAACGACAAGGTGTACGGGCAGGTAAGCAGCAAAAAGTGCGAAGAGATCATCGACGATATCATGGCGGCAGAAGGCTAGTAAACAAAACGTAATAAAAGGACTATGACTAATATGAGAAAAATACAGGCCGATTATAATCGGGCTGCAACGCACATAAAGAAGCGTATTATAATATGCGCCGGTACCGGATGCATAGCCAACGGCTCACTTCATGTATACAAAGCGTTTGAAAAGGCAATCGAAGAAGCCGGTCTGAAGGAGTTTACCGATCTGGAACTCAATTACCACGATGACGATAAGGTGTATCAGCTTACCGGAAGCGGCTGTCAGGGTTTCTGCGGTCAGGGACCACTGGTAAACATACTCCCCGACGAGATTATGTACACCAAAGTGAAACCCGAAGACGTTCCCCAAATATTGCAGGAAACCGTTCTGAAAGATCAGATCATAGATGAACTATTATATGTAAACCCTGCCGACGGGAAGAAGAGTAGGGGACAAACAGAGATTCCTTTCTATAAGCGGCAAACCCGCCTTGTACTGGGAGAGTGTTCCCATCTGGACCCCGGTAATATCCGCGAATATATTGCGCATGGCGGATACTTTGCAGCCGAGCAGGCGTTCACCCAAATGACTCCCGAAGAGGTTTGCAACACCATTCTCGAATCGGGCTTGCGCGGACGTGGGGGTGGAGGATTCCCAACCGGAAAGAAGTGGCAATTCACCTTACAGGAAGCCGGACCTAAGAAATATGTCATCTGTAACGGAGATGAAGGTGACCCGGGCGCTTTTATGGATCGAAGCCTGATGGAAGGCAATCCGCACCGTGTACTCGAAGGCATGATGATTGCCGCGCGCGGTATCGGAGCCGACGAAGCATACGTATATGTCCGCCTGGAATATCCCCTGGCTATTGAACGAATGACCAAGGCAATTAATGATGCCATGGAAACCGGTATTCTGGGTGAGAACATCTTTGGAAGCGGCTATAGTATGCACATCCATATCATGGAAGGTGCAGGAGCATTCGTTTGCGGTGAAGAAACAGCATTGATTGCGTCCATTGAGGGCAGAAGAGGAATGCCTGTACCCAAGCCTCCCTTCCCCGCACAAAAAGGATTGTTCGGAAAGCCTACCGTTATTAATAATGTAGAAACCCTGGCAGCCGTTCCATTGATTATCAGAAACGGTGCTGAATGGTTTAATGCTTACGGTACGGAAAAATCGAAGGGAACAAAAACCTTCGCCCTGACCGGACACGTTGCCAATACCGGATTGATTGAAGTGCCTTTCGGCACCACCCTGCGGGAGATCATATATAATATAGGTGGAGGTGTAACCGACGATGACGGCGCTATCAGTACCGAAGGTTTTAAGGCGGTGCAGATTGGCGGTCCATCGGGTGGATGCCTCACAGAAGAACATCTGGATATCGAGATTGATTACGATAATCTTATCCGGAATGGGGCTATGGTGGGTTCAGGTGGAATGGTGGTTATGAACAAACAGTCGTGTATGGTTCAGATTGCCCGTTTCTTTATGAACTTCACTCAGAACGAAAGTTGCGGTAAGTGCGTTCCTTGCCGGGAAGGTACCAAGCAAATGCTTTCTTTACTGGACGAGATTATTGACGGAACAGCTACCGAAGAGAGTTTTGAACTGCTACAGGAACTCTCGCAGGTGGTACGTAAAGCATCCCTTTGCGGATTGGGAAAGACGGCGCCAAGCCCTGTGATCTCTACCATCAACCGTTTCCGCGATGAGTACTTGCAGCATATTGTGGATAAGAAATGTGCCACCAATAACTGTAAAGCACTGGCCGATATCACAATCGACCCCGAGAAATGTACAGGCTGTATGGCTTGTGTCCGTAAATGTCCGGTATGGGCTATTCACGGAGAAAAGAAGCAGGCGCATGTTATCGACCCGAACTTGTGTACAAGGTGTGGTACATGTGCTACAGTCTGCAAGTTTGGTGCAGTGATCGGTTTCTAAACTTACCCTAATTTGATCTTACTCATGGAAAATAAAGGATATATAACGATAGACGGACTGAGTGTCCCAATTGAACAAGAAAGAAATGTTCTTGAAGTCATCAGGAAAACGAATATTGAATTACCTACCTTCTGCTACCACTCGCATCTGAGTACCTATGGTGCTTGCCGATTGTGTGTGTGCGATATCGAAGGAATGGGAATACAAGCTACTTGTACCATCACTCCAAGAAATGGAATGGTGGTGCGAACCAACACGGAAGAAGTGCGCAAAATACGGAAAATCAATCTGGAACTGCTTTTGGCCAACCATAATATCAGTTGTCCGAGTTGCACCCGTTCCAATAACTGTAAACTGCAATACCTGACCCGCCGGTTGGGAGTCAGTACCGTACGGTTTAAGAAGACCAATAAACAGGAACCTATTGATAATAAGTCGAGAAGCATTATTCACGATCCGAATAAATGTATATTATGCGGCGACTGTGTGAGGGTATGTAAGGAAGTACAATCCGTAGGTGCCATTGACTTTGTGAAGCGAGGATCTAAAACCCGCGTTGCTCCTGCCTTTGGCAAGAGTCTGGCCGATGTGGAGTGTGTGTACTGCGGACAATGTGTTTCTGTTTGTCCGGTAGGTGCATTGATCCCCCGACAGGAAACGGAAGAAGTCTGGAAAGCTATCCATAATCCCGAAAAATATGTGGTAGCTCAGATAGCTCCTGCCGTGAGAGTGGCACTGGCCGAAAGTGAAACCTCTGGGTCGAATGGCGGATCGGTCAGCACGGGACAAATGGTGGCGGCGCTTAAACGATTGGGTTTCGACCAGGTATATGATACTTCTTTCACTGCCGACCTGACGGTATTGGAAGAGGCTACAGAGTTTATCGGGCGGAAACTAAAAGGAGAAAAACTACCTCTGTTTACCTCTTGTTGCCCAAGTTGGGTGAAGTTTGCGGAACAATATTATCCGGAGTTGCTTAATAATCTGTCTACTTGTAAATCTCCTCAGCAGATGTTCGGAAGTATAGCAAGGGAGATTCTTCCTGAGATGCTGAACATTAAGCCGGAACAGTTGGTCATTGTTTCTGTTATGCCTTGTACGGCAAAGAAATTTGAAGCCAAGCGAAGTGAGTTTTATCATGAAGGTGTTCCCGAAGTAGACCATGTACTGTCTACCGAAGGTTTGGGCCGAATGATTCACGAAACGGGTATTCAGTTAGAGAAACTCCAACCCGAATCTTTCGATATGCCTTTAGGATTTAAGACAGGGGCAGGTGTTATCTTCGGAAATACCGGTGGAGTGAGTGAGGCTGTTTTGCGCTATGCCTATGAAAAACTTACAGGCGAAAAGCTTCGGAGTTTTGATTTCAAACAGGTGCGCGGTATGGAGGGCATACGTACGGTAGAGTTGACGTTGGGAGATATCCATCTGAAACTGGGAGTTACCCACGGATTGGCCAATGCCCGGAAACTTTGTGAAGTGGCTAAAGCCGGCGAGTCGGACTATGACCTGATTGAGGTAATGTCTTGTCCGGGGGGATGCATTGCCGGAGGAGGACAGCCGGTTAACTTTGATCCTGACTTCCGTGAAAAACGGGCCCAACTTCTTTATAATGAAGATAAGGCTATGCAGTTACACAAATCTCAGGATAATCCATACATTAAGGAACTGTATGAAAAGGTGTTGGGCGAGATTGGCGGACATAAGGCGCATGAATTGTTGCATACACATTACCACGGGCGGAAGCGGATTCAGAAAGAGATTATTCATATCCGCAACACGCAGCATCCTAAGATTGTGGTGGCTGTTTGTGTAGGTACGAATTGCTTTATGAAGGGTTCCCAGGAACTGCTTAAACGGTTGCTGAATCATGTGGTGAGCAATAAACTCGAAGATATTGTAGGCTTTGAAGGACAGGAAGAGATGGTCGACCTGAAAGCGACTTTCTGCTTTGAACGTTGTAACCGTGGACCTGTGGTGCGGGTAAATGATAAGCTGATTGAGCATGCCACTTACGAGAAAGTAAAAGAGGAACTTTATAACGAAATTGAGAGAATCGGTAAACTTATCGAGCAAGAAAGTTAACTTTGAGTTAAAAATAATAAAAAACGTAAAGCCGGTGCAATAAAAGCCCGGCTTTTTTGTTTATAGAGTGTGAGAATTGATGAATAAAGTTGATTAATGAATAAAAGTATTGTGCTATGAAGAAGCTAAACCTTTACCTGATAACAATGATAATGATTGCAATACCTATGCTGCAATCATGTGATGATGATGGCTATCCGCTGGATGGCTTTGTTTTCCGTATGGCTACCGTACGTGTTGAAAGTGGAAATACCTATTATTTAGAAATTGATAACGGACAAAAACTTTGGCCGGCGGCAACTGCCATTCCCTGGTATAAACCTGTTGATGGACAACGTGTATGGGCAGACTATACATTGTTGAGCGACGAGATTCCGAATACGGAATTTGCTCATGCAATCAAAGTGAATTATTTGTATAACGTTCTGACGAAGGCAGTAGAAGACTTAACTGCTGAAAATGAGGAAGAAATAGCTAATGACCCAGCATATATTGAAGATATGTGGATTGGTGCTAATTATCTGAATATACAATTTGTTATTAATATTCCTATAAATGAGTTGCATCGTGTAAGTCTGGTGGAAAATACCTTGAATGAAGCTCCTCTTATTGATGAAGAAGGATATATCTGCCTTGAATATCGCTTCAATAGAGCGGATGATGTGTACACGAATGTAAGACGCAGCTACGTATCATTCAATTTGGGTGAATATGGGCCGCAACGATTAGCTGACGATGCAGTTAAAGGCCTGAAAGTGAAAATAAACTCTATTAAAAACGGTGAAAAGGATATTGTTTTTGAATATAAGAAAGACAATACCGAAAAAGCTGTGCAACTAGGTAATGACGTCGTAAACGAAGGAACAGAATAACGGGCGGGCGGCAAGGTGCCGCTGCCAGGTGCGGCACGTCATTGCGAACGTAGTGAAGCAATCCAGGTTATACGCATTGTGAGCTGGATTGCTTCGGGTAAACCCTACCAATGACAATATCCACCCCCTGCCCCCGCCAGCGGGGGATACCTGCGGCATCGTATCCCCCGCTGGCGGGGGCAGG
>NZ_QVMI01000057.1 GCF_010500965.1 Bacteroides sp. 51
TCACCGTTACCATTACAACGACCTGGAAACATCCGACGAATACTTCCGGAAGATACTTGCCGCGCCCAACCACGAGAACTCTTCGGAAGAACATTGCCTGGCCTGGGAAGCTATTGCCAAGGGTAATCTTGGTGGTAACCTACACAAGCAAGGCAAATATGATGAAGCAATCCCATTACTCGAATTTGCCCGTAAAACAATGGCGGGTATTAACGACTTCGCATATGCCAGTGGCATGGTTGCCCTTTTGGCTGATGTTTATTTGGAAAAGAAGAACCTTACACAATGTAAATATTATATAGATATGGGCGTAGATTATATCCAACGTTCCTATCCCAGCCAGCGTTGGGAGCGACTCTATCCTGTAATGGCCAAGTACTACACCATAATGGGCAATACTATCCTTGCGGCTGCATATCAAGACTCGGCTTTAATATATCAGAAGAAGGCTTATGAAGAATACGATGCGCTGAAACTGGTTTATGCCGAACAACAGGCCAGCCGGCTGGAACAACAAGCCAAAGAAGAAGAACTGCAAGTGGAACGTGTACAAACAGCCTATTATAAACATGTGGCATTCTATGTAGGGATTATATTATTGATTATCACCGGACTGCTGTTATATGCTATAAACTTATATCGCCGGAAGCGTGCAGTATACCGTGCGCTGGTAAAGAAAAGCCAGGAGTGGGCTGCCGATCGTAAAGAGTCTGTAAAACCGGAAGAAACAACCGTTGTCACCGGCAAACCCAATGAGGTTGAACTTGCTTTGATGGAACGGATTCGAAAATTAATGGATGAAGAGAGAATGTATATCAATGTCCATTTTACGCTGAACAGTATGGTTGAACAACTCGGAGTAAACCGAACCTATATATCGGCTACTTTGAACAAGTGTGCTGGGAAAACCTTTACGCAATACATCAACGAGTATCGTATAAGAGAGGCAATAGATATCATGTCTGCCAAAGAAAATCAATACCTCACGATAGACAATATAGCTTATAATTCGGGCTTTAGCGACCGTAGAACTTTTCACCGTATCTTTAAAAAAGTAACAGGTTTAACTCCTTCCGAGTTCAGAACTAACCTTCCGGGAACATCCGCCCGGGATTTCTGAATAAATATCATAATCGCTAATATATGCCCATTTCATCGGTATATATTCCCTTTCTGGAAATCTTCAACACATAAACAGAAAGTCTATTTGGACGCAATTGATAAATTGCGACCAAATTGTTCTGACTATTATATAGCTTTGCCTTGTACAGTTGATTGAAACAAAACAATATCTATTCTAATTTTAAAACAGCAGAAAATGAAGAATGTGAAATTCTTGGTGCTAGCCTTATATGTGGGACTATTATTCGCGGGTTGTATAAACAGTGGTATCCCGGCTTCCGGAATGGAGAGCCTGACAGTGAACGTGAGTGTGATGACTGATAGAGAAAATGATATTGCAGCAGTTGCTGCGGGGGCAGACCTCTCTACTGACAACATCTTTCGCCAATATAAAGTCTCCGGTCAAGCGGTTTCCGTTAACTTTATCTCCTTATAAGAAGTTAAAGCCTTTCATTATCCGACAGGTGACAGCAGAGTGAGAACTATTGCTTGCCAGCCTATAATTTGTTACCTTTGTTTTACGATGGATGCTGATGTGTCTGTAACTTAAACCCAAACCTATAAGATGAGTAACCTCACGGTTAAACGTAAACTTCTGATCATTGTATTGATATTATTGCCTATCTCGTCTTTTACAGGCAATCCCTTTCTACATATGATAGGTAAGCCTTATGCCGATTATCTGATGGAGCTGAAGTTGATCCATCATAATCTGGATTTTATGGAACAATCAGAAGCCGATAGCCTTATGGCTTATATGGAAGAAGCTGCCAGGGTGGCCAATAACAGAGAGTGGAAAGTTGAGGAGGCGTTTTTTCGCATGGCTTATCGTTTCCGGTACAAAGCACGGATGCAGCCGGGTAGTAATTATACCATAAAGGATGTGATAGAAGGCTACAGGGCCATCTATGTGGAGGCTAAACAGTTAAATGATACCCTGACTTATTTGCGGGCGTTGCGTGGAGTAATGAATGCCTATGTCTTAGATAACGACTATGATCGTGCATTTGAAGCGGCAAAAAGGTTAAATAGGGAATTCGATTACATTTCCGTGTCCCGGTTGCCCGAAAAGCTGTTTGCCTATCGCGAAATAGCTAACATGCATTACCGCTTCCGTAATTATGTAGATGCCGAAGTCTTTTTCCGGAAGATCGTAGAAGAGCCGGAAGCCAATCGCTATTCTCTTCTGCAACCTGCCTATAATGGATTGGGGTTGATCTACCGCTATCACTACAATGATTACGACCGGTCCGATGAATATTTCCGTAAGATACTTACCGTGCCTCATCATGAGAACTCTTCGGAAGCACACTACCAATCGTGGAGGGGAATTGTGAATGGTAATCTGGGAAATAACCTTTATCAACGGAAAATGTATGATGAAGCGATTCCTCTATTGGAAACATCCCGTAAAATGATGGCAGAGATAAATGATTACACGTATGCAAGTAGTATGGCTGCACTTCTGGCAAATATTTATTTCGAACAGAAGAAACTCTCCCAGTGCAAACGATATATAGATATAGCTGTTGATTACACCAACCGCTCTTATCCTAATGCGCATTGGGCGCAAATCTATCCGGTTATGGCGAAGTACTATACGATGACTGGAGATTTCGTCCTTGCTGCTGCCTACCAGGATTCGGCTTTGGCTTATCAGAAGAAAGAGTATCAGGAGTATGATGCCCTGAAGCTGGTCTATGTAGAGCAACGCATGAACCGGTTGGAACAAAAAGCAAAGAATGACGAACTCTTAGCGCAGCATATACGCGCCAGAAACTACAGAAATACGATTATTTATATCACTGTAGGGTTGCTGCTGGTTATTGGTTTGTTGATTTATGCTATCGTGCTCTATCGCAGGAAACGTGCTGCTTACAGGGTGTTGGTGAAGAAGAGCCAGGAGTGGGCGGCTGCCCGGAAAACGGTTACGGAGTCATCTGCTTGCATAGAGGTTATTCCACCTGTTGCGCCAATGGGAAGTGAAGAGGCGGTTAAACCGAAGGTATTCGAGCTGGTTTTGATGGAGCAGATACGTCAGCTTATGAGCGAGGATAAGGTGTATATCAACCCTAACCTTACATTGGGCGATATAGCGGCAATGCTTGGGGTGAACCGTAATTACACCTCAGCAACCATTAACCGGTGTACGGGGAGTAATTTCGCGAACTTTATAAATGAATACCGCATAAGCGAGGCTATCAGCATTATGTCGGTTAAGAAGAATGCTGCCCTGACCATAGACCAGATAGCCTATAGTTCCGGATTCAACGACCGGAAGAGCTTTTATCGTGCTTTTAAGAAGATTACCGGGTTGGCTCCATCCGAATTTAGGGAGAATATGAGTGATGAGAATGAATCATCGGACGAGAGTCAAATGGATGCCGGAGGCTTACTCCAACATTAAACTCATATATAACCTTACTTCGTCGAATATCAGTGTGCTAAGTTCTTGGGTGCTCAACTCGAGGTGTTCACCCTCCAATGGTTTTTTGCTGAATGTACAAGTGCCTTTGTTAATGTAGTAATATCCGGTATTGAACGTTAGTTGTTCATCGGTGAGGTTTATATTGATTTGTTTGTCGGGATGTGTGGCGGCATACAAATGCAGAATCATTTTTGCATGGATAATGCGTGCCATACCGAAAGGTTCTTCTTTATCCGAATGTTCCGGTAGTTCATACCGTACAATAGTTGACAGGTCGTAATGATGGGCCGCCTCCCGGATTAAACTATCCCTGATTGTATTATTGTCGGCAAAGCAGTCGGATACTTTTAAATAATTGTCTTCCGGATAAGCAAACAAAACACCGCGGCAGCGAGGCGCTGCACCCGGGTTTCCATCCGATGGGTGTTGGGCAAGAATGGCGCTACCGCCGCCGATACGTAGGTCTTCCATGATGGCTTTAAAATCTTCGGCTGTATGCTGCACATAATTGGGGCGGCTGTATGCTTTTTCTGTGCAATAGTCGAAGAGGGATTTATCAAAGGAGGTGATATGTTTAAATTGAAGGTTTCCTTTGTTTGCCGGAATGTCGGATACGTTTTCCTCTATCGGGGTACGGAAGAAGGCCGGGGCATATCCTGTCTTGGCGTAATAATCATATAATCCCCGATTAGCAGGAATCAGGATGCTTAGTGGAATATTCTTTTGCACCATCCGGCTGAAAGATTCGGCCAGTAGTTGAGACATCACGCCTTTGCCCCGGAAGTCGGGATGGGTGCAGGCACCGGATATATAAGCTGTTTGGATCTCGATACCTTCGAAAGTCATCGGGTAATAAGGCATCTGCAAAGAGGAAACAACTTTATTTCCGCTTTGGATAGTCATCGTCGTCTCACTACTGTAGCGGAGACGGAAGTACATTTCTACAAATTCATCATTGTCATCGAAGCAAAGCTTCCATAACTCTTTTACTTCTTCCTTCATTTTAGTTGAAAGTTGAAAATTGAAAGTTGAAAGTTAATAACTGAAAATTACCGTATCGCATGGCAACTTTCAATTTTCAACTTTCAACTTTCAACTGATTAAGCAGGCTTCATTCTTTTCCAGTATAATCGCCGGATGGTAGGAGAGCTTTGCTTTACGCAATCCCTCTATCCCCAGATCTTCTTCCCGGTTTATATACGTATATTGTTCGGGTATATGGTTTGCAAATTCATAGTTGATCATGGTATAAGCGCCATCTATATTGATGTCGGCTTTTTCTACATGAACCCCGAAGGTGTCGTGGCTGATGGGCATACCGAATGTAAAGGCAGCGATTTTGCCATCTACACGCAATAATCCGCCGGTTAGTCCCAGTTTTTCGAAATGGGTTAAGGCATATATAATAGCCCGGTTTTCGTTGAGCATACCTTCTTGTTCTTCGCAACCATTTTGTTTGCACCACACTGCTTCAAGTCTTAAACACTCCTGAATATGATCGGGCGTAAGATCAACATATTCGTAATTATAAGTCTTTTTGAACTTATTGATGTGATTCCGCTTCGACTGGTATTTCTTTCCGCTCAGCGTAGCCAGGTCTGTACGAAGATAGATGTAGTCTGAGAAGTCTCTGTTGGGTGTAAAGATGAACTTGCCCGGCATGCTCTTTTCAATTTCCTCTTTCATATCCGGGGTAACACCGAGCATCCAGAGTTCTTCATGTTCTTCGAGGGCGTTTGCTTCGAGGTCTTCGACCACTTTCTTCAAATCGCCCTTGCCGATAGGCATCATGTGGGCCAACTTTTCGTTTGCCCGGAATTTGAGGACGAGGAAGCCGTCTACCTCGGCAAACTGTGTGTCATACAAGAATCTCCAACTGCATAGATTGGAGAAAGACAGGTCGCAGTTTCTGCGATCACTGTTCATTGTATATTTAATAATGGTTTCTTTATCTTCTAAAGTGAGGTCTTTAAATGAAATCATAATTGTGTTTAATGCTAATAACTATTTAATAAACAAAATAGTATGCGTTTTGTTATAGGAATCCTAATAATCTTAATATAGATGGGGTGAGCAGTGCGGTAAATATACCGTTTAGCGTTAACCCCAGACTGGCATAAGCCCCATGTTCATTGCTGACTCCCATGGCGGTCGATGCACCCATGGCGTGTGCGGCAGCGCCTATGGACAATCCTTGCGCAACGGAATCTTTTACCTTAAATAGCTTCATCACCTTAAAGCCCAGGATGCCACCGAACAGTCCTACGCATACCACTACTGCGGCGGTGAGCGATGGAATTCCGCCAATTGCTTTAGTCACTTCCATGGCTATAGGTGTAGTGACCGACTTCGATGCCAGTGAGAGGATGGTTTGCTGCGTTGCTCCCAGAGCAGATGCAATGACAACAACCGAAATAACTCCGATAAAGCATCCCGCCAACTGCGACAGGAGAATAGGGAGGAGTTGTTTCTTTATGTTTTCCAACTGTAGGTAAAGCGGTACTCCCAATGCCACAACAGCCGGTTTTAGCCAGAACTCAATAAGATGCCCGCCTTCGTTATACGTTTCATAACTGATGCCCGTTGTTTTCAGGAAAGTGATCAGTACGGCAATCGTAATCAGGATGGGGTTGAGTAGTATGATACCCGTTTTCTTTTGCAGGAACCTCGACAGGAGATAGACTCCGAAGGTAAGTGCCAACAGAAAGAACTTATTCTCAAAATAACTCATTTTCTTCTATGTGCTAGTTGGTGAACCCATCCGGTAACGATAAACACCAACAGTGTGCTGACAAGAGTGGATATGGCTATGGGCCAGAACTCGGCGGCAATCAAGTCAAAGTAAAGCATTAACGCTACACCCGGAGGGACAAAAAAGAAGCCCAGATTGGCTACCAGAAAATCGGACATACCTTGTACCCAGTGAAGTTTTATCCATCCCAACTTCAAAAGGAGCGTAAGCAGCAGCATACCAATAACGCTGGAGGGGAGCTGAACCCCGGTGAGAAAGACAACCAACTCACCCAATGCCAAACAGCCAAATAGTATGGCGCATTGACGTATCATATTTACTTCTATATTTAGTAAAACGCTGCAAAGGTACGTGATAAAATTCGTTTCTGTGTTCGTTAAATTATAAAAAAGAGTTTATATGTGTGAATAACTGAAAGAATTGTTTATTTTTGCAGCAGTACACATAATAAATAACGATAATATTAACCATTAATATATTGAAATCGTATGAAAAGGATTTTGTTAGTAGGTGCCCTCGCTGCATTTGGAATGATATTCTCAACGGGCATAAATGCTCAGGAAAAGGCTTCAAAGAAAGAGTTTAAGGACAATCAGAAGTATGAAAAAACACTGAATAAGGACTTAAAGCAGAAAGCGATAAAAGGCGCTCGCAAAGAAGCTAAGGCGTTGGAAAAAGAAGGATTCAAAACGCTGCCCGGTAAACTCCCAATCGACAAACAGGTGGAAAACGCATGGCAGAAGCAAGTAGAAATCGATACGGATGGTAACCCATACTGGTATGTGGCTTCTTCAAGAGCTATTGGCGGTAACCAGCATGCAGCTGCTTTGCAGGCAACCAATGCGGCCAAGATTGATCTGGCGGGACAAATTCAAACTAAAGTAACCCAATTGGTCGAAGTAAAAGCTGCCAACAATGACATGGGGCAGGAAGAAGCCGCTAGTATAATTGAAGTAGTAGCTGCAAGCAAGAGTATTATCTCGGCTACGCTGAGCCGTACTATTCCGTTGGTTGAGGTGTACAAAACACTGTCTAACAAAAACGTAGAAATGATGGTGACTTTGGGCTACAGCATGGATGCAGCCAATAAAATGGCTATCAAAACTGTTCGCGATGAGCTGGCAAAGAAGTCGGAAGAACTTGCTAAGGAACTAGATAAGCTGGGATATTAATAAAACAGAGGAAGGGGGTTGCCCCTTTCATAACTCTCGTTTCAATGAAAAAGAAAAGAACTCTTTTTCTCTTGTTCGCGTTGTTTGCCTTTTCCTCTTTTATTCAGGCGCAAGAAGTCGACCTGAATAAAGTATTTGAAGAGTTTCAACAGCAGCAGCAACAAGAATTTAATAATTTCAAGAATAAGGCCGACGAAGAATTCTCGGCCTTTCTTAGAGAAACATGGGAGAAGTTCGAAGTCAAAGAACCCATCCCCGCACCCTTACGGCCGGAACCGGTAGAGCCTACCGTCTTCGATGATAAAACACCGGCTCCTGCCCCGGTACAGGTAAAGCCTAGAAAACCGGCATCGACAACCCCCACACGGCCTACTCCGGGGAAATATGTGTCGGATGAACCCTATGTGCCTGTTAAGATAGACAAGCCGGTGGTGCCTCCCTCTCCCAACCATCCGGTCGACCGTACAGCCATCCGCTTGTATGGCACCTCGTTTTATATATCAACCAATGCAATATCCCGGTTCTCACTAAAAGGAATCGGCGAAGGGAATGTGGCCGATGCGTGGAGCGCGCTTTGCAAGGCAGACCACGAACTATTGATAAACGACTGCATGACCCTGAAGGAAGAAAAGAGGTTAAGCGATTGGGGATATATACAACTCACCCGACAGATCGGCGAGCAACTGTATGGCGCCCGGCGTACAAACGATATTGCTTTCCTGCAAATGTTTATTCTCAGCAAATCAGGATATAAAGTACGCCTGGCAAAGATAAACGAACAATTAAAATTGCTGATAGCGCCTTCCGGCATCATGTATGGGCTGCCATATATAACGCTGTCCAGTACAAAGTTTTATGTGGTTGAACCGTTGAAACAGTCGGGCGGAAGTATATACACTTATCCCCAGGAATTTGCCAACGCGCGGAACTATGTCAGTCTGTTCCTTCATGCTGTGCCCGGTTTTGACCATGTTTCTTATACGCGCGAGCTGAACGCCAGGAACGGACTCTCCGTGCAGACCGTAGTTAATAAAAACCTCATTGATTTCTATAAAGATTATCCTCTTTGTGGAGTACCTCCTCATTACAAGGCTCCAATGAGCGATGAATTATGCCAATCTTTATACCCTCCGCTTCGGGCAGCTATTCAGGGGAAATTGCAAAAAGAGGCAGCCAATATCTTGATCAATTTCGTACAAACAGCCTTTGACTATAAAACAGATGGTGAACAGTTCGGATACGAGAAGCCAAACTTTCCGGAAGAAAACTTTTACTATCCTTATAACGATTGCGAAGACCGTGCCATGCTATACGCCACGTTGGTAAAAGACATGCTGGGACTGGAAGTTGTACTGTTGGATTACCCCGGACATATCGCTTCGGCTGTTTGCTTTACCGAAGATATACCAGGCGATAATGTGCTGATTGATGGTAGAAAATATTTGATATGCGACCCTACTTATATCGGAGCATCCATCGGCATGTGTATGAGCGAATATAGGAATATAATGCCAACAATTATTAAGTAAATGTATGCATGCTGTCAATGTTTAGCAGGAAAATGTATACATTCCGGCTTAGAATGCGTACATTTTGGCTTTAAATGCATACATTTCTCGACAAAGTAAAGTAAATTAAACTAAAAGAGAGCACGAGTGAAAATGAAAATTCGCTTCGCTCACTTTCACTCATTCGTGTACGCTCAAGACGATATTTAAAATCTTTATAGACTTACTTACCCTCCAAACTCTTATAGAACTTGGGCTGAGTTCTTATAGAATTCACTGCGGATTCTTATAGAACCGGTTACGGGTTCTTATAGAACTGACTGCTAGTTCTTATAGAATCCGGAAAGAAATGCATGCATTTGGGACCAATCCGAAAATCGGGTTGAATTGTTGAATTGCTATAGCTCTTATTGAAGGATTAGCGTATAACGGGGTGGAAATGAATTAAAAGTAAATGGTTAACTGTAGGGGCGGTTCGCGAACCGCCCAATGCACAGAATACACAGGAAACCATTTTCGGGCGGTTCGCGAACCGCCCCTACAGTAAATCATTTACATCAAAACCCTACAAAAAGGAGTGAAACCTTATAAAAGATATTGTTTATACAATTATAGCAACTAACTTTTCTTCTTGATCCTGTATTTACATTTAGCTCTTCCCCCTTCCAGAAGTCTCCTGGCTGCAACTTTCCGACCACGAACGAAGAATCGGATTCCAGACTGCCAAATGTTTCCCTCCCCGTCAATCGTACTGTATCTTTGCATTAGAGATCAGGAGAGAATGATTATCCGGAAATCAACATCCCATGATCCCGATTGAGAATAATAACAAAAGTATAATTTTAAAAAGAATAATAATATGTCAGTTCCAGTAAAACGCTATAAGCGTCATAAGAGAATCGGCGATGCAACATCGCCCATCTACAACTACCTCCGCCAAGAGCCGGGAAGTTACAAAGTAATCACCATGGACAAGATCGCTAAACGCATGGAAAGAGTTGGGGCACTCAGTGCACAAGATGCATTGCACACCATCCAGAACTTTATCATCGAGCTGAAGGAAGAACTTGTCGAAGGCAACAAAGTGAAAGTTGACGGACTGGGAACTTTCCACATCACCTTCGCCTGCGAAGGAACGGAAGCGGAAAAAGACTGTACCGTTAAGAAAATCAAGCGTGTAAACATCAAATTTGCTGTAGACAAATCACTGCGCTTGGCCAATGACAGCACAGCAACCACCCGCGGAGCCGATAACAACGTCCAGTTCTACATCAAAGGAGAAACCGAAGCCGCATCCACCGGAAACAACAACGGTAACAACAACGGTGATGACGACGAAGTTATAGACCCCGGCTTCTAGGGGCGAGGCGCCCCGGCCAGGTTGCAATGCCGGTGGCGAGGTAGCGCAGCCAAACTCCCCTCCTTTTTGAGGAGGGGTGGCCTTTAGGCCGGGGTGGTGGGGGAACTTAAAAACAATTTTACAATCAACAAATGAAATTCAATGATGAAAAAACTAATATTTCTTTTAGCACTAATCTTGTCCTTGGTTTCTCAAACAATCTATGGACAAGATTTTAATTTTACAGAAGCAAGTAACAGCACAGATTTTGAATATCTTTATGATGCCAATGGCAATATGATTAAAGATAGTAACAAAAACATTGCCAACATTCAGTATAATTCTTTAAATTTGCCCGGTAAGGTTGAATTTGTAGATGGTCGTTCTATTGAATACACCTACACCGCCAATGGTACTAAACTTCGAACTGTTCATAAGAACGGAAGTAACATAGAGAAGAAAACAGATTACTGTGGCAATAAGGTCTATGAGAACGATCAACTAAGTAAAATCCTGTTCGATGGAGGATACATCACTATGTCGGGGAATACCCCTACATATCACTACTACTTACAGGATCATCAGGGAAACAACCGGGTAGTTACAGATCAAAACGGAAATGTGGAAGAAGTAAATCACTACTATCCTTTTGGAGGAATATTTGAAATAGCCCAAAATGTACAACCCTACAAATACAATGGTAAAGAGCTGGATAGAACCTACGGACTGGACCTATATGATTACTCCGCACGGTTCATGGACCCAAAACTAGGACGGTTCACAACCATGGACCCTATGGCGGAAAAATACTATTCGGTGAGTCCGTATGCATATTGTGCAAACAACCCAATGAGGTATATAGATCCCACAGGACGGGAAATGATTGGTTATACCGTAAACCGTAATGGTACACTTAAGCCTGTAAACACTGAAGGTGGGGCCAGCTATCATGTGATTTACAGAGGAGAATATAATCCCGGTATGCGTAAAGACTATGATGAAACGGGCACAAGAAGCGGATTGAAAGTAGGAAGGCTGATTTCCATATCTCCTGTTAAATTGGCAGTTATGGATAATGAAACCTGGGAGAAGACTGGAGAAAAAATAAATCATGGGTATATTCTTGAAGCCGGAGAAGGAACATCTAAAGTACTAGAATTCATTGAAAAAGATTTGGATGTAGAAGTTGGCAATGTATCGGTAGAGTATGATAATACTGGAAAAAAAGAAAATCTAATCATGACCAGCCATGAAAAGGATATTATAGATGGTAGTATGCACCAAATAAACAAATTAGTATCTAAAGGTGCTAAGGTGGTAAGAGACGATCATAATCATCCAAGTGGTAACTCTCTACCTTCAAAAAAAGGTGGAGATTTAGATAAGAAAAAAGAGATTCTAAAGCATTCTCCAAATGCGGAGTTTCGGATACGTGCAAATGGGGAGTATTATTCATATTAAAAAACAAACGATTATGAAACACTTTTATGGGTTCACAGTTTTACTTGTTTTTATTTTATCCGGTTGCAATAACAGACCTAAAACTACGGAATATACAAATCCGTTCATGGTTGAAGAAGAAACCATATGTATTCCTTATCGGTATCCCCCGGAAGATTCAATCGATGTTAACCTGGAAAAATATATAGTAAAAAAAACGTTGCATCCGGTATTTGATTCAATCATTCATTCGGTGGAAACATGTCCGGAATTTGACTCCTCACGTGCGGGATTCACCCTTATCCACGAGATTTCAAAAGGGTACCCATTAGTTACAATATCAATAGTAAAATATACTTGGTGTTACAATACAGCAAGAGATAATGCTATATTCTTTCATAAAGGATATAATTTCTATTACGAAGGAGGTTTTATTGATGCTTTTTTTGAAAAGACCAGTGAGTTTGTCCAATTCAAAGGCGTGGATATGGATAAATATACGTCAGACTTCACCTTAAACACCCCAGGATTTTACTGGCGATACATTTTAAAGAAAAAACGCCTACAGAATATTGGTTATAACAATTGTAATGGTTGGTGGAGTGATGAAAAATATAAAGGTGTATACTAATTGAATAATAGGCTATCCAATAATAAATGGGTAGCCTATAATATTCTCTATATAAACCAAACTCGGGTGTGGCGCCTCACCACCAGGTTTTAGTAAATATTAATAGAATAAATATCAGATTTGAGATAAAAATACCCGAAATTGCAATGTAGATATTGCAATTTTGTGTACTTTTGCAGCGTGATTAACATATCTACCTGGAATTCACATTATTATAATATATATATTCTATTCTATTCAATGGGCTTAATGAGCGAAATTGTAGCGCGCGCGATAGGAAATCCGCAGCGCATTGTTCTTCCCGAAGGCACAGAAGAACGTACTTTAAAGGCTGCCGACATGATCTTAAGAGACGGTATAGCCAAACTTGTTATTCTCGGCAATCCAACCGAGATCATGAATCTTGCCAGTCAGTGGAGTCTGGCGAACATCGGTAAGGCTACTATCGTAGATCCGGAAAATTGTCCGAAACATGAAGAGTATGCCCAGTTGCTTTGCGAACTTCGCAAAAAGAAAGGTATGACCATCGAGGAGGCTCGTAAGCTGACACTTGATCCTCTTTACCTGGGTTGCTTAATGGTGAAAAGCGGTGATGCCGACGGACAGTTGGCAGGTGCCCGCAACACAACCGGCAACGTCCTGCGTCCGGCATTGCAAATCATCAAAACACTTCCGGGAATCACTACCGTTTCGGGCGCCATGCTGTTAATCACAAAACACATGGAACTGGGAAAGAATGGTGTGCTCGTGATGAGCGACGTTGCCGTTACCCCTGTTCCTACTGCCGAACAACTTGCCCAGATCGCCGTTTGTACGGAACAAACAGCAAGATCGGTCGTTGGAATCGAAGAACCTAAAGTGGCCATGCTTAGCTTCTCAACCAAAGGATCGGCCAAACACGAGGTGGTAGATAAAGTGATCGAAGCTACCCGTTTGGCAAAAGAAATGAACCCGGCCATGAAAATAGATGGCGAGATGCAAGCCGATGCCGCACTCGTTCCTTTTATCGGATCAAGCAAAGCCCCAGGCTCAGAAGTGGCAGGACATGCTAATGTGCTCGTCGTTCCCAGTCTTGAAGTAGGTAATATTGGTTATAAGCTGGCTCAACGTCTGGGCGATATGGAGGCAGTTGGACCGATCCTTCAAGGCATGGCCCAGCCCGTAAACGACCTGTCTCGCGGTTGCTCTATTGACGATATATATAATATGATAGCCATTACTTCCAATCAAGCGATTGCCAGTAAACAAAGTAAATAAAACAAAATAAGCAAATGAAGATCTTAGTATTGAACTGCGGAAGTTCATCCATCAAGTATAAACTGTTCGAAATGGACAGCAAAGAAGTCTTGGCCCAAGGTGGTGCCGAAAGAATCGGTCTGCCTGGCGCCTTCCTCAAATTCACGTTAAGCAACGACGAGAAAGTTATTCTTGAACGCGAAATGCCCGAACATACCGTAGGTATTAAATTCATCCTCGAAACACTGACCAGCGAAAAGTATGGTTGCATCTCATCTCTCGACGAAATTGCAGCCGTAGGACACCGTGTGGTTCATGGAGGAGAGAAGTTCAACTCATCTGTCCGCATTACCCAGGAAGTAATCGACCAGATGATAGAATGCTCAGACCTGGCGCCACTTCATAATCCGGCCAACCTGAAAGGTATCTATACCATCACCGAGTTGCTGCCCAACGTGCCCCAGGTAGGTGTGTTCGATACAGCTTTCCACCAAACCATGCCCGATTATGCATACATGTATGCCATTCCATACGAAATGTATAAGAAATACGCCATCCGTCGTTATGGATTCCACGGAACAAGCCACAGATACGTATCTAAACGTGTATGCGAGTTTCTGGGCGTAAACCTCGAAGAACAACGCATCATTACCTGTCATATTGGTAATGGCGGTTCCATTACAGCCATTAAAAACGGTAAATCTGTCGATACCTCTATGGGGCTCACTCCGGTAGAAGGTCTGATGATGGGTACCCGTTCGGGCGACGTTGACGCCGGTATGCTTACCTTCCTGATGGAAAAAGAAAAACTGGATGCCCAGGGATTATCCGACCTGTTGAACAAAAAGAGTGGTGTGTTGGGTATCTTCGGTGTATCTTCCGATATGCGCGAACTAGAAAAAGCAGTTGCCGAAGGTAAAGACAAACGCGCCATACTTGCCGATAACATGTACGACTATCGCATTAAGAAATACGTAGGTTCTTATGCTGCTGCATTAGGCGGTGTAGATATCATCGTATTTACTGGTGGAGTAGGAGAGAACCAAAGCACTTGTCGCGAAGGCGTGTGCGAAGGTCTGGAATATATGGGCGTAAAACTCGATAAAGAACTCAATGCCAGAACCCGTAGCACTGAAACCATTATCAGTACCCCCGATTCAAAAGTGAAAGTAGTAGTTATTCCTACAGACGAGGAAATGACTATTGCCATGGATACGGCAGATATCTTGTCGAAATGATTTAGAATATCTTAAATAAAGAGAAAGAGGCTGTTTTAACTATCCTCCCCCTACCCCCTCCAAAGGGCAGGGCTGTTAAGTTTTTAAATTTTTCTTCTGTTTTTGAGTACATTAGTGCTCCATAGTTCTTTAAAATGATTATTTTAGCATAAAAAAGAGATG
>NZ_QVMI01000058.1 GCF_010500965.1 Bacteroides sp. 51
CAATGGTAATATCGTGATTTTCATTCGCATCTATATTTTGTATGATGCGAAGATACGACAGTTTTATTATATGTGAAATAATTATGAACATCTACTTAATAATTTAAAACGTATGATTATGAAAACATCATTTAAGAATCAGTTGAGTGAAGTAATGACCGATGCATGGCAGCTGGTAAGAGGTTACAATTTTTCAAAGTCGCATGCTCTTGAACAAAGCTGGAAGATACAACGGTTAAACCAATTATTGATGGCTGGAACTGCTCGATTTTTTTATCTAAAAGAGAATGGCTGTTATCGTCTGGCTTACGGTACATTGAAACCGGAACTTATTCCGCAGGCAGAGGGTAGTGATTCCGGCAAAAAGAAGAGCGATAGTGTAGTGGTTTATTACGACTGCGAGAAACAAGCGTTCAGATCTTTCAAGAAAGCGTACCTGCTTTGGGAATTTTAAGGAGAATATTTTCAATTTCACCCCACTATTTCACTACTTGCATTTAGTATTATGACTACCATCAACCAGATAACCACTTGCCGGAACGTAATAAAACGGGCAATCGAATACTTCTCCCACCGGTTGAACTTCTCGACCACCACCCTGGAGTACGACCTGAACGATCGTTGCACGGTATTCATCGACGTTGAATGCTACGGCAACCCTTGCCGGAAAATGGAAGTCGTTGCCGTTGAGCTTGTTAAAGATGGTGTATGTAGTGATCATTCCTATCCGAATATAGCCGCTTATATGGGCAGGAAACTAGATGCAATTGTCCGCGAAATGAATGACGAAGAATACGAACGGGTGAGGGATTGGGAGTACGATGAGGCTGTTTCATAAGTAGATAAATCAACTTCGTCATTGCGAACGGAGTGAAGCAATCTCGGTTATAAGTAACAATAATATAATAAAAACTAGAAATTATGGCAATATTAAAAAGTGGAATAGACTATTTTCCCTTGAGTATCAACTTCTTTGATAGTGATAAAACACAATTAATCAGCGCCCACTACGGACTAAAGGGAGAGAGTATTATGCTACGTTTACTCTGTAAAGTTTATGCCGATGGTTATTTTTATACCTTTGGTAAGGACGAACTTATACTCTTTACAAAGCGTATGGGCGACAACTGTAAAGGCTCTTTTGTATCTGACGTTCTGAACGAACTTCTTTACCGCGGATTCTTCGATAAGAACCTGTACGACAGATATAAAATACTGACCTCTGAGGATATTCAGCGCATATATTTTGAAGCGACATCGCGTCGGAAATGTGTGCAAATTCGCAAAGAATTCCTACTTGTCGACGTTTCACATCTGGATCATGTACACATTTTGGGCGAAAATGCATGCAAAATCTCTTCAAATGCTGACATTTTGAAACAAAGTAAAGTAAAAGAGAGTAAACTAAAAAAGAGCACTCATGAGACGAGCGATTCGCCAATTAAAGATTTAGATTACGAAAAGTTCCTGTCCTGGATGCAAGAGAATGCACCGTATTGTGGAAATGAAGAAAACTTTCCTCACCAAATCACGCAGGAAGAGTTCTATAAACTCAAGAGTAAATATACCGGTAAGGAGATCGCATTCATTATCGAACAGATCGAAAACCGTAAGGACCTTCGCAAGCGCTACTCAAATCTATACCGAACCGTACTAAACTGGGCTAAACGAGAATATGAAAACTAAAGCTGAACTCTACGACCTCGACGTTGAACGGAACCTTATTGGCTCCATCATCACCTATGCCAAAGTGCTGGACGATGTCCGCGACCTCCTTTGCGAGGATTGCTTCTCCGACTCACTGCACCGCCACATCTACGCCGCTGCCCTTACGCTGAACAGCAAAGGCGAGCCTGTAGATATTCTCACCGTGACCGACGAACTCCGGCGTATGGGAGTGGCCGACGATATGACGCCGTACCATGTCGCCACCCTTTCCAACAGTGTTCTGGGCGATTACTACTACTCTGCCCAAGTACTTGCCGAGCTGCTTTCCCGTCGCCGCGCCTGGGAAGCCGGACAGAAGCTCATTGGCAAAGCCCTCGACCTGACGTTCGATCTTACCGATACCCTCGAAGAAGTAAATGATTCACTATCAGGTATCTTCTCAACCCCTGCCAGCAGTATATCGACCATCCGCGAAGCTGTGGCCGAGCTGTACGAGAATCACATCAACCGGAACCTGGCAGGCGGTACCGAGCTTACCGGAGCACCTACCGGCTTCAAAGATTTCGATGCACAAAGCGGCGGACTCCATGCCGGAAACCTGATCGTCATTGCCGCCGAAACCTCGCAGGGAAAGACCTCTTTCGCTATGTCCATCGCCCTGAGTGCCGCTATGAATGACCATGCTGTAGCCATCTACTCCCTCGAAATGGGTAAAGCCGAGCTGATGGCACGAATGGCCGCCTGTGCAAGCGGTGTCGCCGTGAACAAACTGTTGTATAACAAACTGGGCGAAATAGAACTCAAACAGGTAGATGGTAGCATGCACAAACTGATGCATCTGCCCGTCTACTTCGACGATAAATCGACCTCGAATATCGACGTTATTATCTCTTCCATCCGCACCATGGTGGCCAAACGCCACATTCAGGGTGTTGTTGTTGACTATCTCCAGATTCTCAATGTCAACATGAAAGGCTCCAACAAAGAGCAGCAGATGGCCGAGGTAGCCCGCCGCCTGAAGAACCTGGCCAAAGACCTGGGCATCTGGATTATCGCCCTCTCGCAACTCAACCGCGACGGCTCCAACCATGTGCCCACCCTGAACCGCCTGCGCGACAGCGGACAGATTGCCGAAGCCGCCGATATCGTTGTCCTGCTCTATCGCCCGGAAGTTTACGACGCCAACTACCCCCATCCCTTCAAGGATGCGCCTACGAAAGGAACCGCCATGGTCAACATTGCCAAGGGCCGTAATATCGGACTCGCCAGCTTCCTATTATTTTTCAATGCCTCTACCACCCGGTTCGAGGAGCGTACTATTCCCATTCCGCCGGAGGTAAAGGACGGGGATAACCCTTTCTAAACAAAACCCCATAAAACGTAGAAATATTGCTTCGAGTAGGGACGGTTTGCCAACCGCCCGGCATACAACCATGCCTGAAAAAACATTTTTATCAACAAGAGAAAGAATTAATCACTTAAAAATCAAACGAATATGAAACCAATAACAATCAACGAAGAAATAATTACCGAAGAATTAATCGCTCAACTGCAAGCCGAAGAACTTCAGAAAATTGAACAGGAAACCTATGGCATCAGCCGGGAAGCCTCTATTGAATACCGCATGGCCAAATACGCCGCTCTTAATGTCGACTTCATAGAAACCGCCGAAGAAATGCGCCTTTATACCGATGCCATTTACGGCGCCATCTGTTGGGGACAAAATGTCCGCTAACCCCCTTAATATCAGTTTATATTGTTAAACCGTAAAAACTTACCCCATGCTTAATTCCATTTACGAAGCCCGAAAAATAAAGATTCTATTAGAATCTCTTAAAAATCAGAAGAAAACCCTTTCCGTACCCGATTTCACAGATTTGTCGCTCATCCCCATGCTATATGATTGGTTCAATGAAATCGAAGAAGAAAGAGGCGGTCCATCACTTTGTGACAGTGTTTCCCAGCGCAAGAAGTTCTGCTTTATTATCCTACGGCTTTATTCGCCCGGAACCATTCTCTTTGGCATCCCCATGAATGGGAGAGTACGAGCTACACTAGCCAATGTGTTCAATGTAAAGTCCAGCTCTTCCGTGTCCGACTATAGCTATGATGTTGTCTTTCTCTATAAAAACTACAAAGATACCCGCGATGTAATTGATCAAATCTACAACCAGATCATAGAAAGGTTGACCACTCTAACCCCGTCAGAAGACTCAGAATTCACACTTTCCGACTGACGGTCGTGAGTCGGAAAGCATCAGCCGGAAAGCTTCGAAACCTACGGATAACGCCGTACTTTTACAGTGTAGAACAAAAACAGGGACAAAAACAAAACCCTGAAACAAGAGGTCAGGATACTCTCAAAATAATCCGCTAATAAAAACAAAATGTATAATAAAATTAAAAACCAAAAATTATGATTGCAGCAGGAATCAGTCGCGTATTATACGCAGAAACAAGTTTAGTAACAGGCGACCTAACAGGAGCAGCCTTGAAAACAATTATCGACGCAGCCGTTACAGCTGGTCACGAAGTAGAAAATATTCACGGCGAAACATGGAATCTTGAAGAATCCGAACCGAACGTGACACGTTATAAAAATCAGTTAACCGGACAGAACTACCGTCAGGACACCGTAATGGGAGACATCCAGGCGTCATTCACCATCGGTAAGTACGATTATCAGACAAAAGCAAACCTCATGGGTGGCGAAATCATCAAGAACGGTAGTGAAATCGTTGGATGGAAACGCGCAGCCGGAGCAGTAGAAATCTACAAGTGTCTGATTTGCAAAACAGATGACGATCAGTGGTGTGTGTTCCCCAAAGCGGCTGTTGTAACTCGTGAAACCAATGCCGATAAAGCCATCGGCCTGGCCGTAGCAGGTACAGCCATGGAGCCCGACGCAGAAGGCGCTCGTTCCGAATACTGGTTTGACGGTTCGGAAGTAAAATAACCATAAATACTGCGTGAGCAGGCATAACTGGAATAGTGCATAACTGGAACTCCTGAGGGCAGGTACATTGCCTGCCCTCTCTCTCTAAAAAAACAACAATTTTATAAACCAACAATATTAAAAGAAAATGAGTAAAGCATCAGAATTAATAGCAGATAGCATCATCGGACAGAGTTTCGTAACCGTTCTTATTGCAGGCAAAGCCTACACCATGTATCCGCCTGTGATCAAGGTCATCTGCCGTGCCATCTCTGCCTTCTCAAAAGTCGATCTGAAAGAAGAATACACCCGGTTAAGCATACTGGGCGAAATACCAACAAGTGCGCCACACATCACTAGCGGCATAGCATCATTGCTAGCCGGCAACACCTGGAACTGGCGCTGGAAGAAGTTTTGGATTAAAAAGAAATTACAGTCTGCCACCATCAAAGAGCTAAATGATGCGTTCATACGCATCATTCCCTTGATAGGAGGCGACGATTTTTTCGCCATTGCCACCTGTGCGAAGAACGTAACAACGATGGTGGCAAAAGCGAAGTAGCAGGAAACCAAACCATGATGGGACAAATGGCCTCGTTCATCGAAAATCTTCACCTTTCCTATCGGGAAGTATACGAAGAAATACCCTACAGGAATCTCCTGCTCATGCAAAAAGATAAACTGCACGTCGTCTATGGCGAACTGGTAAAGAAAACATCAGGAAAAGATATGGCCGCACGACGAGCTAGGGTTAAGTGAAAAGATTGTTTTTAGTGCTTTATAGGTATTGTGCATAATTTTGTGAATTTAGATTAATAATTAATGAATTTGGTAGGAAAGCCGGGGAGTGATCTTCGGCTTTCTTTTTTTATAAAGTCTCATTTGGTATTCTATTTTTCATGGTGTACATTTGCAAAAACATCTAAAACACATGCTAATATGAAAAAAGGTTTGTTCCTGTTGATTGTGATTCTATCTGCATTTGAAGTATCAGCAAAGGGGCTCTTCCCCATTAAAGAAGTAAACCGCAAATGGAATGTTGGGCTAATGGGCGGTTATGTAGGGTATGGAAAAGACCTAACAAGTGGAGCGGCAGGGTTCAATCTTACTATAAAAGGCTTTTATGTCGATGTTATGGGATGGGCTCCTTCCCACAAAAATGATATGGGTGTAGAAAAATGGTCAGATAAGAAATGTCATTTAGCCCATGCCGGTTATCAAATTCCTATCTCAAAAGGTTTTAGACTTATTCCTTTAATTGGTTACGCAAACGTTACTGCTGGAACTACAGATGGTAGTGATTATGAATTCTCAGAATCGGGCGAGGTACACAATAAATTCACTGGAGATAAAACAATCTCGGGTCTGGACTTCGGCGGAGCAGCGGTTATAAATATAAAAAAGGTGAATATAAATTTGGCTTTAACAAAGTATGCCATGTTTGGAGGGGTGGCGATAGAGTTTTAAAATATCTTTATTCTAACACAATAGAGATTTCTACAAAATAAATACGCTTTCCGAAGTTGAAAAATCGTAGAAAAATACGTAGCAAGATACAATAATTTACATTTCTTTTTGTTTGCATATATTTATTCTTTATTTTCGTGGATTATTAACTAAATGCACACGATTATGAAGAGCGTTGTTTTATCATTATTCATTTTATTATTATCAATAAATATATTCTCACAAGAAGATTCAATAAAATTTCATTTCATAGAAGATGGTACTTTTCATAATGAAGACGGAAAGGAGTATATAGTTATATCATGTAATGGTGAAACGCAATCTGAAATTTACAACAAGGTTCTATTGGCGATTTCGAATTTGTATACAGCTTCAAGTGATGTCATTAATAAGGTAGAGAATGAAATGGTTTCTATCAATACAACAAAATTAGACGCCTACTACGAAAAAGTGATGGGACTTCCTCTTCGCAAACATTTTAATTGTTCGTTCAAGTTTAGGGTGAAAGACGAATACCTAAGAATAGATGCACCTGTTATTCACAGTGTAATCACTGGAAATCCCAATGCAATAGGATCAGATTTACATCAATCTCCATTCCGACGCGATATATCTGGATATTTTAAAAATGGCGAATTGTCTCCTAAAAAGAAACGCTTATATGATGAAATAAATAATGCAATAAACAAAGATATTAATGCAATTATTACAAAAGCCTTTACTAAAGATGATAATAATGAGTGGTAGCTATACAGCAGAGATACTATCATAAAATGTGCTATATCAATTATTTCACTTGAAAAATACATGGTGAATCAGGTTTCCTGTGATTTTAAATCCCCAATTATCCTGCAATGAGATAACTGTGTTTACTTTTGTTTAGTTATAGGATTTTTATAAATTTGTATACTATTAATTTATAAACTAATTGATCGTTATGAAGAAAGTCTTATTCTCCTTATTACTTTGCATTCCACTAAGCGTCTTTGCACAACAATTTGATTACTTCTCTTTTTTAGACGAACCTTTTGATAATTCCTCATATACTTTGATTAATGAAAATGCGATTCCGAAGAATGTAAAATTTTCCAATGTAAAACAATGGGTTGCTAAAACTTTTGGTGACTATAAAAGTGTATTGCAATATGAAGACCCAGAGAATTGTAAGATAATAATAAAAGGAATTGTGGGAATGGAAAAGTATACCTATTATGTAAATGAAAAGCGTGTTGTTGGAAAGCCTGATTTATCATTTACTTTGACTATTGATTGTAAAGATGACAAGTACAGATTGAAATTTGAAAATATGACTGTTGATCTGGTCGAAGACAGAACGGTGGCCCTTTTAAAATATGTAACAACAGAAAGAACCTGCACTCTTGCTGATTTTGTTAAAGAAGGAACCGGTCAAAGGGTTAGTATAGCAGACGCTTTTGCCAATTTATTAAATTCGACAGTTGAGTCTATAGAACAGGAAGATGACTTTTAGTTAATAGATAACAATAAAGAAATATTTAAATAGTACTTAATGGGACTATCCCAAATTTTGTGTAAACTGCAAAATTTACAGGTAATCGGATTAGGGTTATATCTTATCCGTTTTTTATCAATTATATAAACCTGATTGAAATAAAACTACTGGTTCTTATTTTAGAGTTTTTATAAAATTATCCAACCCTTTTATAAATTTTTCGTCCTTTTCCTTGTCTATTTTCTCATTTTTGACCTCGTCGATAATCTTTACCATCTGTTCGTATGTTTCCTCATTGCCATTGTGTGATTCTGTAATTTGAGTCATATCCTTATCAAAATAGAAGGTATGATCAACAATTTCATAATTACCCGTTTTTGTTTTACATCTAAAACGATGATTTGCTTTCCATCCTTCGTATTGAGGTACAAAACTATCTATTATGTTCTTAAGTTCTTCATGAGACTTATTGTTTATTAAAGTTATGTCTCTAAACTCAGTCCAGAGATCATGAAGTTCTGATTTTGCATTTGCAAGTCTTTGACGACCTTCATTTGAACGGATATTTACCCAAAAATCAAAATCCTTTTGAGTTTTCTTGGCTTGATCCAGAAGCTTACGAAGATGCTCGTGATATACGTCAATTTTTATCGCTCGATTCAAAATAGAGGTGTCTCTATAAATGTCTGTAAATGAACTATCTAATTTTAGCTCAATTGGTTCGTAGCTCGAATAATCAATTAATATGCTGAATAATTTTTCTTTTATTAACTCTGCCGCTTTTTCTTCTTTTGATTTACCACAAGATATGAGGAATATGATCAATAGGAAAGGTAATACTCTTTTCATTATTTGAATGACTATGGTTCTTACTTGTTGAATTTCAGCTAAGATAGATATATCTTTTAATATAAACAAATAATTTGAATTTAAAAGTGAGGAAGAAAAAGAGAAGTATTAATTGTATTTTCTAGACCTGAACTTGAGTGATGATAGGTAGTATTAGATTCTTGAAACTGCAATTTTCCGATCTTATTCAAAGTGTCGGATAACAAATCTATTATAAAGAAAATAGCTGTTTAATGACTTGTAAATTTGCTAAGAGAATTCTAGTAATATATATTAATTAAAAAAGAACAATAAATGGATGAACTTTAAACCGGAATCAGCCACGACAACCAACTTTTTAATACCATATTTTTGTTTGAACGATTCTATAACAGGCAGCATTGTATGACCCTCGTACTTGTTCC
>NZ_QVMI01000059.1 GCF_010500965.1 Bacteroides sp. 51
GCCCCCGCCAGCGGGGGATACGATGCCGCAGGTATCCCCCGCTGGCGGGGGCAGGGGGTGGATATTGTCATTGGTAGGGGTTACCCGAAGCAATCCAGCTCACAAATCGTACAAACTGGATTGCTTCACCTACGTTCGCAATGACGAAGTGGATTTACTGACTTATGACACACCCCCAATTAGCGTAAAACCGGATTGGAAAGGAATTGATTATTGTAGGGGCGGCTCGCGAACCGCCCAATGCACAGAATATACAGAAAACCATTTTCGGGCGGTTCGCGAACCGCCCCTACAGTAAATCATTTACTTCAAAACCAACCAGTAAGGAGCGCGAAAAATGGATCGGACGCGAATTGACATTTTGTCAATTCTTCCAAAATCGTTTAAGGATGCTTATCTTGGATCGACATTTAAAAAACTTCCTGCATTTTTCATTTCGTGGATTCGAAATGATGCAATTTGCTGTGTTTTTAAGTAAACAAGATTGTTTTATTTGCAAATCTCTTTCCATGTGGTTTGGTTTTTGAATAACCTATTGCAAAGTGATCGTTTCGATTCTTCCCGAAAACCTTTTGAAATAGAATAGAAAACCTTTAGAGTCGAATGATTACTCCGATAATTCGGTTCATTCATATCTGAATAACGTACAAAGAGCCTGTTTTTATTTGTTGTTAAACACACCAACTGCCTGCGTTAACAAGTCAACTTTGGGGTATAACGCCACGGGTGGCGGTATTTTATACGGCGGGTAGCCACGCTAACGTAGAAAGTTGACGTGTTAACGCAGGCAGTTGGTGTGTTTAACAAGAAAGCGGAAAGAAATAAATACAAATCATGGTATTTGACGGAAAACAAGGTGGGCTAATTTAAATCTTCCGGTTTTCGGCTAGGAAGATTTATTCGTTTCGTATGGGAAATGCTATTTTTTAGTGCTTTTTGCAGTCGAATTATACTTTTAATAAGTAGATGAATGGTGGATATACGCCTCCTGGGGCATGTTTCGTCTTTAGAATATACAAAAACCGATATGTGCTGAATGTTGAAATGATGTTCAATTCGCTAAATTTAGGACGATATGATTAGTGATTCGGCGAAATTGCATCAAAATGATTTAATACTATCTCCTTCCATCCACTCCCCACATCATCTTTGTGCGGAGTGTATCAAAGAAAATATGATCAAACCGCTTTACGACTTTAATATTGTAATCAGCTTTGCGGATGGTTAGTTGATTACTTTCTTTACATGTTTCGCTGCGGCCATCAATGGCTACCAGGAAGTTGTGACTGCGGCTCTCTACATCCAGTGTAATCTCCCAGTCATCACGGATAACGATAGGGCGGACATTCAGGCTATGAGGAGCCACCGGGGTTATGGCTATGGTGTTAGAGTGCGGCACGATAATAGGTCCACCCACACTTAATGAGTAAGCCGTAGACCCCGTAGGGGTAGCTATAATCAATCCGTCCGCCTGATAGGTTGTTAAGTATGCCCCATTTATAGCCGTGCGTATGGTTATCATAGACGAACTGTCTCTTTTCAATATCGCTATCTCATTCAGAGCGTAAGGCGATGACTGCAAACGGCGGTCGCTACTCAATAGCTGCAATACGCTACGTTCCTCTACTTTGTAATGATCGCTGTATATCTCCTCGAATGTGGCTTCCATTTCCTCGGGGGAAATATCGGCCAGGAACCCTAAACGTCCGGTATTTATACCAAGAATAGGAATGTCTTTTTTACCAACGCGGCTTGCCGCCTTGAGAAATGTGCCGTCGCCTCCCACGCTGATGACCATATCTGCCGAGAAATCATCGCCATCGAACAAGCCTGCTACTGGGATTTCCATTCCAAGATCGGCGGTCAGAAACGTGTAAAAGTCACGACAAACATACACCTCAGCATTCCTTTCTTTCAGAATACCGAATAGCGTTTCTGCATGGCATGATTTCTTGGCCTGAAACGTGTTTCCGAAGATAGCAAACCTCATAGAGTTGAAAGTTGAAAGTTGAAAATTGAAAGTGGAGCGAGCAATGCCCGATACCTTCATCTTTCAAGGTTATTAATTGCAAATTTCGCCTTTTTTTTCGAAACGTTGCTATATCGTCGGGAATATTTTGTATTTTTGGGCGAAATCTGCGCTTATAAAAGCGACTAATTAAGAATCTGAAATGACAAAATTAAGTGTAAATATAAACAAAATAGCCACCCTGCGGAATGCGCGTGGAGGAAATGTACCAGACATCGTGAAGGTTGCCCTTGACTGTGAGCAGTTTGGTGCCGACGGCATCACCGTTCATCCCCGTCCCGACGAGCGGCATATACGCCGGGCCGATGTTTACGCATTGAAACCTTTGCTGAAAACGGAATTCAATATCGAAGGCTATCCCGATGCGGTATTTATGGATTTGGTATTGAAAGTGCGCCCTAATCAGGTGACGCTCGTGCCCGATTCGCCCACTCAGATCACCTCCAACGCCGGTTGGGATACAAAAATAAATCAGGAATTTTTGTCCGAAATCCTGGATAAACTGAAAGAGGCCGGAATCAGAACGTCCGTATTTGTAGACCCCTCTGTTGAAATGGTTGAATATGCAGCCAAAGCCGGTGCCGACAGGATTGAACTTTACACAGAACCCTATGCTACGCTCTTCCCCAAAAACAAAGAAGCAGCCGTAGCTCCATTTATTGAAGCGGCAAAAACCGCACGTAAGCTGGGGTTGGGACTGAATGCCGGTCATGACCTGAGTTTGGAGAACTTGAACTATCTATATCAAAACATACCCTGGTTGGATGAAGTGTCTATCGGTCATGCGTTGATTGCCGATGCATTGTATCTGGGATTGGAACGCACCATTCAGGAATATAAAAAATGTCTTCGTTGATGAACACCTACATGCTGTTGGCCCAAGCGGCCGGAACCCTGGCAGATTCGCTTGCCACAGAGAACCCCGTGTTGACGCCGGTAACCGGCCCTGAAGAAATGAATATGCTCGACATGGCCTTCAAAGGAGGCTGGATCATGATTGTGCTGGCCGTGCTTTCTGTTATCTGCTTCTATATCCTTTTCGAACGGATGTACGTTATTCGCAAAGCAGGTAAAGAAGACCCTTTGTTTATGGACAAAATCAAAGACTATATCCTGAGCGGAGAAATAAAAGCAGCCATCAACTATTGCCGTACGGTAAACACCCCTGCGGCACGAATGATCGAAAAGGGAATTACCCGCCTCGGACGGCCGATTAATGACGTACAGGCTGCCATTGAAAATGTCGGGAATATAGAAGTCGCTAAGCTGGAAAAAGGGCTGAATGTAATGGCTACCATCTCCGGTGGAGCCCCGATGATCGGCTTTCTGGGTACCGTAACCGGTATGGTGCGTGCTTTCTACGAAATGGCAAATGCAGGAAACAATATTGATATCACCCTTTTGTCCGGTGGTATTTATGAAGCGATGATAACCACTGTCGGTGGGCTTATTGTGGGAATTATCGCCATGTTTGCCTACAACTATCTGGTGGGTCTTGTGAGCGGTGTAGTAAACAAGATGGAAACCAAAACAATGGCTTTCATGGATTTGCTTAACGAACCAGCGAAAAAATAATGCTTAAACGAAGAAATAAAATATCACCGCAGTTCAGTATGGCATCCATGACCGATGTCATATTCCTGTTGCTTATCTTCTTTATGATCACCTCGACCGTGGTGTCGCCAAATGCAATCAAAGTATTGCTTCCGCAAGGAAAACAGCAAACGTCGGCGAAGCCCCTCACGCGGGTGATTATAGATAAAGAGTTGAACTATTTTGCCGCTTTCGGGAATGACAAAGAACAATCCGTTCAGGAAGATCAACTTGCTTCATTCCTGCAAAGCGTAGCCGATAGGGAACCTGAAATGTATGTGGCACTTTACGCTGATGAGTCTGTACCTTACCGGGAAATCGTAAAGGTATTGAATATAGCGAACGAGAACCAATTCAAAATGGTCTTGGCTACCCGTCCGCCCGAAAACAGAAAATAATCATGGATCAGAAGAAAAGAGGACGATTAATGGGGGTAATGGGTGCGCTGATAGTGCACGTAGCCATTATTGCCCTCTTGCTACTGTTAGGATTTACCCTGCCTGAACGTACCGAAGAAAGCGGTGTTGAGGTGATGATGGGAAATGTTGAATCTGCATACGGTGGGTTTGAACCCTCATCGTTGGTGGATGTAGATGTGCTCCCCGAACCGGAGTTGCCAACCGAAACCGATCCTGTTCCGCCGACAGAACAAGACCTTCTGACTCAGGATATCGAAGAATCTGTTGTAGTAGAACCTAAGACCGAGCCTAAAAAAGAAACACCCAAGAAGCCCGAAAAGACCGAAGCCGAGAAAGCTGCCGAAGCCAGAAAACTGGCCGAAGCAAAAGCAGAACGCGAAAGAAAGGCAGCCGCCGAAGCTGCTGCTCAACGTGTGGCCGGCGCTTTTGGCAAAGGCGCACAGATGGGCGATAAGGGAACCGGTACAGGGACGGGCGTAGAAGGTAGTCCGACAGGAAACTCTACGACCGGAGCAACCACAGGAACCGGAGGCTACGGAACATTCGACCTTGGCGGGCGTTCCATAGGAGCAGGAGGATTGCCCCGTCCGGTATATAATGTACAAGAAGAAGGTAGGGTAGTGGTGAGTATTACCGTAAATCCGGAAGGAGCAGTAATCGCCACCAATATCAACCGATTAACAAATACGGTGAACCCCACTCTCCGTAAAGCAGCCGAAGATGCGGCTAAAAAAGCACGCTTCAATTCGGTAGACGGAGTGAATAATCAAACGGGTACCATCACCTATTATTTTAATTTGAAGTAAGAATAGTGAATTGGAACTTAAAACTATAAACTTAAAACTGTAAACTTATGGGTACTATCTATGCTTTTTTTGCTGATGGCTTTGAAGAGATTGAAGCTTTCACCGCGATTGATGTTCTGAGACGTGCAGGATTAAACGTAGAAATGGTTACCATAACAGGTGAAGAAGTTGTTATGGGAGCACACGACGTTCCTGTTTTGTGTGATTCATACTATAAAGACTGTGATTTTAGCGATGCGGATTTGTTGCTATTGCCTGGTGGAATGCCCGGCGCCTCAACATTGAGCAAACATGAAGGTCTGAACAAACTGGTTGCCGATTTTGTAGCGGCAGATAAACCCGTGGCTGCTATTTGTGCTGCCCCTATGGTTCTGGGTAAACTTGGCCTTTTGAAAGGAAAGAAAGTTACCTGCTATCCGGGATTCGAACAATACTTGGAAGGTGCGGAATGTACAGGAGCACAAGTTGAAAAAGATGGTAACATCATAACCGGAATCGGACCGGGTGGTGCAATGGACTTTGCGTTGGCTGTTGTAGAAGCCCTACTTGGTAAAGATAAAGTAGCCGAACTGGAAGAGGCTATGTGTGTAAAACGATAACCGGATGAATAAATACGCCTTAATAGTTGCCGGAGGAAAGGGATTGCGAATGGGAGGCGAACTCCCTAAACAATACCTTCCCTTAGGCGATGGTATACCTGTGCTGATGCATACGTTGAAGGCGTTTTATACTTACGATCCCTGCATCGAACTTATCCTTGTAATTCCAGCCAATCATGAACCCTATTGGGGGGAACTTTGCGGTAAACATCGTTTTGAGATCCCTCACCGCATTGCTCATGGAGGAGAAACGCGTTTTCATTCCGTAAAGAACGGACTGGAACTCGTGTCAGGCTCAGGATTGGTAGGAGTCCATGATGGTGTGCGCCCATTTGTTTCAACCGGGGTTATTGCCCGTTGTTATGAGGTAGCCCAGTCAGACAAGGCGGCTATTCCCGTAATTGAAGTGGTTGAAACCGTGCGTCATCTGACGGATAGAGGTAGCGAAACCGTGAACCGGAATGACTATCGCCTGGTACAAACTCCACAGGTGTTTGATGTAGCCCTGCTCAAAAAAGCATATAACCAAGAGTATAGCCCGTTTTTTACAGACGATGCGTCTGTAGTAGAAGCCATGGGTGTATCTGTTACTTTAGTCGAAGGGAATCGTGAAAACATAAAAATAACCACCCCGTTTGATTTGAAAATAGCCAGTGCCCTGATCTGATGTTCGACCTGACAACACGCGACATAAAATACCTGGCCGGCGTTGGCCCTCAGAAAGCATCCGTGCTGAATAAAGAACTAGGCATTTATTCATTGCACGATCTGCTCTATTACTTCCCTTATAAATATGTAGACCGTAGTCGCATCTATTACATACACGAAATAGATGGCAATATGCCCTATATCCAACTAAAAGGTAAAATCGTAGGATTCGAACCCGTAGGCGAAGGCAGGGCGCGGCGACTGATTGCTCATTTCTCCGATGGAACCGGCGTGATTGATCTGGTTTGGTTTCAGGGAATCAAATACATTTTGGGGAAGTATAAACTGGGAGAAGATTATCTTATTTTTGGTAAACCCACTGTCTTTAATGGAAGAATCAACCTGGCGCATCCCGATATTGAAGATCCGGCAGGAGTGGTATTGTCTAATATGGGGCTAAGACCCTACTACAACACGACGGAGAAAATGAAGCGCGGCTTCCTCAACTCCAATGCCATTGAGAAAATGATGGCAGCCGTGGTGCAACAAATACAAGAACCATTACCCGAAACACTTCCTCCTCATATTATAACAGAGCATCACCTGATGTCACTGACGGATGCACTGAAGAGCATTCATTTTCCTACCAACCCGGAATTGTTAAGGCGGGCGCAATACCGTATTAAATTTGAAGAACTGTTCTATATACAGCTCAATATACTCCGATATAGCAAAGACCGTCAACTCAGATACCGTGGATACGTTTTTGAATCCGTTGGCGACATATTCAATACTTTCTATCACAGAAACCTCCCCTTTGAGTTAACCGGAGCACAAAAGCGGGTCATTAAAGAAATCAGGCAAGATATCGGTTCCGGGCGACAAATGAACCGTCTGCTGCAAGGTGATGTAGGGAGTGGTAAAACCCTCGTGGCCCTGATGAGCATGTTGATTGCCTTGGATAACGGTTATCAGGCTTGTATGATGGCACCTACCGAAATTCTGGCTAATCAGCACTTCGAGACGATAAAGGAACTCCTTTTTGGAATGGATATTCGTGTAGAGCTATTAACAGGCTCTGTGAAAGGAAAGAAAAGAAAAGAAATTCATGCCGGATTGCTGACCGGCGATGTCAAAATCCTGATTGGGACCCATGCTGTGATAGAAGATACGGTAAACTTCTCTTCTCTCGGTCTGGTGATTATTGACGAACAGCATCGTTTTGGTGTAGCTCAACGCGCCCGGTTGTGGAGTAAGAATCTGCAACCTCCTCACGTATTGGTTATGACCGCCACTCCGATCCCCCGTACATTGGCTATGACACTTTATGGCGACCTGGATGTGTCTGTCATAGATGAGTTGCCTCCGGGAAGAAAACCTATTGCTACTATACATCAATTTGATAACAGGCGCGAAAGCCTGTATAAAGCCATTCGCAAACAAGTTGAAGAAGGTCGTCAGATCTATATCGTCTATCCGTTGATAAAAGAGAGTGAAAAGATCGACCTGAAGAATCTGGAAGAGGGCTTTGTCCAGATATGCAAAGAATTCCCGGAATATACCGTCTGCAAAGTGCATGGTAAGATGAAAGCCGCGGAAAAAGACGAACAAATGCAACGCTTTATAAATGGTGAGGCCCAGATTATGGTAGCCACCACGGTTATTGAGGTTGGGGTAAATGTACCCAATGCTTCGGTGATGGTGATTGAGAATGCCGAGCGATTTGGTTTATCACAATTGCATCAGTTGCGTGGGCGGGTAGGGCGTGGGGCCGACCAGTCGTATTGCATACTGGTAACTTCTTATAAATTAACGGATGATACACGAAAGCGTCTGGAAACGATGGTGCGAACCAACGATGGGTTTGAAATAGCGGAAGTCGATCTTAAACTCAGAGGACCGGGCGACCTGGAAGGGACTCAGCAAAGCGGTGTCGCATTCGATCTGAAAATCGCTAATCTGGCACGTGACGGACAGTTATTGCAATATGTGCGCGACATTGCACAAAAAGTAGTAGAACATGATCCGAATGCCACTGCCCCTGAAAATGAGACGCTTTGGAGGCAACTGAAAAACCTGAGAAAAACGAACGTAAATTGGGCGGCTATCAGCTAAAAAATGATATTGTTCACCCAAACGTGCCAAAAAAAGTTAAGGAATATACCATTCCTGAGTTTGGCGCTTTTCTCTCATTCAAATTCGTTTCCACTGACATTCAGTGAGTTATAATTTATTTGTATTCAAATAGGGTGTCCCATCTGTGTG
>NZ_QVMI01000005.1:0-172241 GCF_010500965.1 Bacteroides sp. 51
AATGCACGTGTCCTCAGACTACTGCAAACGGAATTGCAGGTGTAATCAATAGTTTAAACTATAGTCACACAATCACTTACACGACTTTTCGTGTCACACTCCCGGATCGAAATACGAAGTCACCATATTGGTCGCCTCTGTAATCCCGCCGACACCATTTCCCTGGGCGAAAACGCCCATCACACTAAGCAGTAATGCTGCTGAAAACAATACTCTTTTTTTCATTGTCGAAACATTTAAAATGATACATAAGAATGAATTCGACAGCGAATATATAATGGATAAATCATTGATTTATAGGATTGACGACGTGTTACACCATATGTCATCGTGTTGCATCAAAGGCCATGAAAAAGCCCTGCTTATTTGAAGAGCAGGGCTACTGAAACACCAATTATTGTTTGCAGTTATCCATATTTATTATGTTGTTTCAACCAATTATCAAAATAGATCAAATCTGCACGGCCAATTATTGTATATGACATCCAATCGTTTTTTAGAACATTGAAAGTTGGTGAGTCTTTTCTACCAGATATAATTTTTTTAAGTTCTTCTATGGAGTTTCTTCTATGATGAAATATCATAGTTTTTGATAATAATTGTGCTACATCGCCGTGTGTCATTCTTATGGCAATTTCATTGCCATGCTCTCGTTCGTAACGTAACGCTTCGTGAAACAACCCCGTACGCAATACATGCGAAATAAATTGAAGCCAATTACAGTGGAATAAGCTATTTTCTTTAAGTCTTAATTTAGACAACAGACGAACTATGCTAACACTTGCGTCGTGTATATTCAAAGGCAATAAAGTAGCTGTAACTGATAGTGCACCTGCCTGCATAAAGGCGTCTGTTAAAAGATTGGTTAATCCGTTAGGGGGCATTGTAGAACATGCAGAAATAAAAATTAAAGGAGCAGAAATACCATTAGTGACGATATCGTCTCCTGAGAGGGTTATTCCATTTTCATCATCAATAATCAGATAGCATTGTTCTGTTTTGGAGTCATATGTCCCATGACAATCAAAAATTAATAAACGCGGTTGATATTGCTCTAGTGCATCTTTAATCTCATTTATATCCTTACAGTTAACACTTTGAAATCCATAGTCTTTTTTAAAGCTGTCGATAGCTTTAAATGCTTCTTGCATTGTTTTGTCAGAATCCGATGCACAATGAATAACTAAAGTTCTTTCAATTATATCATCTGTAATAACGAAAGATTGTCGCTTATGTGCAATAACACTATTAACTATTGCATTATTATTAAATTCTGGGACTCTGCATACATCATGTGTGAAACAAAGAGGAACTCCATCTATATACATCCACTCTAATGGCAAGTCACTTATTATAAATATTTGCCCATTTCGTTCCTTTATAAGACCTTTTATCTGATCATCCAGAATTAATGAAGATATTTTCTCTCCAAATTTCTCTATGGTTATATTTTTACTTTTATTTTGAGGAAAAGAATTGTTTAAAAATGCTACCTCTGCATTTATTGACTTAGAAATTCGTGGTAACCGAACTACTGGAGAATAGTTGTATCTAGCATGCAACCAAGATATATAATCCAGATAAAGGAGTTTTGTATTCACTTCCAAAAGTAGATGAGCAATTTCTTTCCGAGATAAAATTTCACCAACTTCATCATCTACTGTATAACTATACGATTTGTTTTGTTCACAAAGGAGAAGTTTTGACGCCGCTCTTTCTTTCTTGGTTTTGACTTTTCCCTTGATTATATTACTGTGTAGTATGGACACATATGGACTCACCAAAACTAGTGTTGGATAATGAGGATTTGAAGCCATTCCTTCTAATAGTTGTGGATTATGTTCATAGAAAAAAGTAACAAATCTATCAAGAGTATCCACTTGGGCTATGATGTCATCAACTCGTTTATCAGGTTTCGGGTATATTCTCTCATCATTTTGATCTGGATTAACTGGCTCAAGCCAATTATTGCCAATAATCTGATTTAATATGAAGAAATTATTCTCTGTTATGTTTGAATAATGATAAGGGTTTTGGTCAAACAATAATTTTTCTGAATTTATAGACAAATTAGAGAAGTCATATTCGAGGTCAATATTCTTAAGGTATGAATAAATTTTGTCTTGATCTCGCTGTAATAGTCGAATTAAGTCACTGGCGTCTTCAAATAGAATATTAGCATCATAGATCGTAGTAACAGAAGGATTATTACCAACCACATGCACATAAGAGATATCAAATTGGGATATTAAATCTGCGTAAAAAGAATGATCTGACAGACTAGGATCAATTATGAATACTTTTATCTCACTTTTAGTGAACATCCGAGAATATGCAATTAATTCATCTTTTGCATTTTCCCCAAATAACTTCATATATTGTTCTGGGAAAGCAAATAAATCAATATTATTTTTTAGCCCCAACTTGAAACTGGTTTCAAAATATCCGATTGAATCATTCATCTGAATTAAGTCCACAGGACATTCTCGCAATAATCTGAATAACTCATAACTATACTTATTATAATGATACGATGAGTCGTCTGAATAGATTGAAATATATTGAAATTGACAAATTGATGAAGTCATAATCCATTGTATTAAGATAAAAATATTAATAGCACTTTAAAAATACAATAATATTCTTTATATTCTGTATTTACGTATTTTTCTAAGCCCAAAATACTCATAAAAAAACACTTGACAAAATTACTTATCAAGTATTTTCTTACAAATTAACGAATGCCTTTTTCAATTTGTTCTTATTGACTTTCCTCTCTTACTATCTGCTGAGTGATTATTATAAATTCAGGCTTATACGAAGCTGTTTATGTCAAATTCTTTCAAGTCACGTTTAGATTTTCTGTGTGATAATGGATTGCCCACTTCATCAAGACAATCCCTCATTAAACTCTCTACATTATCCTGATTACTTACCTGATGAGTGATAAACTCATACAAATCTGTATCTTTTATATTATGGATAGTCTTAGCTGCATCGATAATCTTTTGTTCATCAGTGGTTGCATCGGTTAAAACTCCAACCGCATTTGCCATTTCTTCATAAGTGAGTCCAGTGGAGAAATCGGGGTCAAGCTCAGTAGTTAAATCGTCCATTACTTCAAACCGCTCTTGCTCTTTCTGCATTTCCTCCAATATTACAGATGAAACTGATAATTCTGATTCCACCTCCTCCTCCGAAATATCAGGTTCTTCCCCAATGAAATCTGATGGCTCCAGTTTTTCGGTATGAGCCGGGATCTTTGCCGCCAGTTCTGGATCGTCCAGATAGGTGATTGTCGTTTTTCCAACCACCTCTGAAAGTTCTTTTTCCGTCACCACCGTGATAACAGGCCCCGGGGCGTCTTTAGGTGGTCGAACAGGAATCCTATCCCACAGTCCAAACAGCCTTTGATTAAATACGATGATCCAAATCTTGTAAAAGACATAGCCACATGTGAGTAGCTTTACTGTAAAATAAATATATGTTTCCACCATAGTTATAAAAGTAAGTCTGAATTATTTCGATAAATATCATTAATCTCCTCTTTGTACTCCTTCAGATGATTATCCAATACATTGTCAATAAAGTTGGGAACACTAATGTCTTTGGCAATGATACTGAGAATCTTCGAGATCTTATCATACAATGCCGCATTGATATAGGTCTGTTTTTTTGTACCGGTATCTTTTCTCAAAAATACGGATTTGTAATCTTTGGGTTCCCGTCTACGTTTTGATTTTGGCTGGCCTGTTTCTTTTTCCTGAATCTCCGCTATCTCGTCCTCCATAACGGAATTTTTAGTTATAGAATCACTTACCGGAACTTCTTTCTTCGGAATCGTTTCTTCTTTAATGGGTTCCTGATTAAGTCGGGGAATATCCCCAGACATCATGGACTTAATCAAATCTTCGTCCACATCTACTTCTTTCCTTTTAGCCATAGAATTACAGTTTTATGATTTCACACAGTTCATCTACCAACTCATCTATACAGCTCCCTTTCAATATCTTCTGGGGAGGTGGGAAAAGGGTACTTCTAAAAAAAGGTTTTCCTTTCATGGAGAGTTCCTTATCGAAACGTCTCGATTCTGGGAGTACCGTTTTAAGAACTTTCAGATTGAGTCGTTCCATGATTTTTTGATAAGTATCATACACTTCTGTACTGGCACGCCTATCCACTTTATTCCAGAAAAAGAGGAAGTCTTTCAATGGTATATCCTGTTTACCTTTCAAATAATCAAGAACGGCTGTCGCAAATGACATAGTACTCTGCATGACTATTCTATCAGCGACAATAGGCGTTAACACATAGTCCATATTAATAATGGTCTTAAAAACGCCTTCTGAGGACAGGCTACCCGGCAAATCGACAAGAATGATATCAAGGTCGGGATTAGACTCTAGCAACTCGCTTATCTTGATTCTTGCTTCAGCAGGAGTTGAATCTACAATGGTATAAGCCTTCTTCTTTATCTTTTCCCATTGTGCCATCATGAGTTGTTTGTACTCATCTGTTTTCTCAACCGTCTGCATATCCCTTTTACGCATATGACTCACACTGTGCTGGAGGGTGTCGCAATCAACGATTGCCACATTTTTTTCTTTTACGTAATGCAGGTAACTTGCTAAAAGGACCGTTACCGATGATTTGCCGACACCACCCTTTTGATTGCTCATAGCGACTAATAATGTTTGTTTCATCTCACAATTGTTTTTAGTTTAAAAATTATCTGTTTCATTGCCTTGCTGCATCAGTGTATCGATGCGGTAAGGCTATGTTATTATATTGTAGGATTGCATTCATGCGAGGTTACAACCCCCTGTTGCATTATTGCATCATTGCATTAAAACCATAATGCATTGATGTGTCGATGCTTAACTGCATCAATGCGATGATGCATCCTTATATTAATGCATTGTAACCATAAGGCATCCATGCGGTATTATTTTGATGCAATCGTATGTTATTGCCTAAATGCCATATTGCATTGAAGTATTACTACACTATTACCATATCACATAATTGCATCATTATCCTGCACCAATGTGTCAATGTCTCGATGCATCACTGACATTTTGCATGATTGCTCCACTACACTGATGCTTCATTATATTACTACCCTGATGCACGTTTGCATTAGGGTGGCAAATAAAGGCTGAATTCTCCTTTCCACCTCCGATTTTCTCCCTACTGACGATATGTGACACTGTATGTCATCTTGTTACATAATAGTAGCTATTTCATACACAAATGACCTGTTCTACCTTTGCTTTTGAAATGATACACCTTTACGACAATGGTAAAACCAGTCAAGAAACATAGCTATTTTACACGGGCGGCAATAATTTGCAGCAGGCAAATTCATGTTCCCGGGAACATAGCAAGTTGTGTTTCTTGCCGCACGAAATACTTCGTGCAGCGCCAAACAAACTTGCCACTCGCCTTTGGCTCGGGGGCGATTTACTCCAAAGTCGTAAATCGTGTGTGGATGATTATCAGTAACTAAATATTGCCAGTATGACAGATGATAATAAGAGTAAAAAGAATAAAACAGTTGGGCGTAAGCCGAAAAAGAACCCTTCAAAATACCGCTATACGGTCAATCTAAACGATGAAGAAAATGATAAATTCCAGCTCCTTTTGGAACAGTCAGGAGTGGATAATATCAGCCGTTTCATCCATCATGCCCTGTTCGGGAGAGAAATTAAGATTGTAAAAGTGGATAAAGCTACAATGGATTATTACATCCGGTTGACGAATTTCTATCACCAGTTCCAAGCTATTGGGAACAATTATAACCAAACAGTTAAGGCATTAAAAACAAATTTCAGTGAGAAACGGGCACTCGCTTTACTCTATAAACTGGAAAAAGGTACCATTGAACTCATACTTATGAGTAAACAAATCATTGCATTAACCAGAGAATACGAAGAAAGATGGTTACAAAAATAAACCGGGGAAGTTCACTTTATGGAGCGCTTGTTTATAATCAGGAGAAGGTAAATGAGGCTACGGCAAGGATTATTTCCGGGCACCGGATGATTACGGACGTTACCGGAAATGCGAATAAAATCATTCAGCAGACGATGCTTTCTTTCGAGAATTACCTGCTTGCCAATAAGAATACCGAAAAGCCAATCCTTCATATTTCATTAAATCCCTCACCGGAAGATTACCTGTCGGATAAACAGTTTGCTGAACTGGCTGATGACTATATGAACCGCATGGGATATGGCGACCAACCATACATCGTATATATACACGAGGATACCGGACGCAGGCATATACATATTGTATCAACCTGCGTGGATGAGAACGGCAACAAGATTTCTGATAAATATGAATGGAATCGCTCGATGAAAGTTTGCCGGGATTTGGAAAGCAAATACAATCTCAAAAATATCGCAAATAAGGAAAGTGAGTTGTTGGAGCCTTATCTGAAAAAAGCGGATTACAGCAAAGGCGATATCAAAACACAGATTGCCAATATCCTTAAAAGCGTAAAGAACACATACCGTTACCAGACTTTCGGAGAATATAGTGCCATGCTTTCATGCTTTAATATCGAAGCCAAACAGGTGAAAGGGGAACACGAAGGAGTACCATTTACTGGTATTGTCTATGCAATAACAGATGATACGGGAAAAGTTCTCAGCGTACCAATTAAGTCTTCACTTCTTGGAAAAAGTTTCGGTTATGATGGGTTGAATAAACGTATGAAGCACAATACTAAAGAATTCAAAGCGGGGAAGTGGAAGCCCAAAATCCGGAATGAAATCGCATTGGCTATGCACGGTTCAAATGGAAGCCGTCAGGAGTTTATAAACCTCCTGAAAGGACGCGGTATGGATGTCGTTTTTCGGGAGAATGAAGAAGGACGAATATACGGAGTCACATTTATCGACCATAATTCAAAGGAAGTCTACAACGGCTCCCGTCTTGGGAAAGAATTTTCAGCTAACCAGTTCAGCCGCCTGTTTACCGAGCCTTCGGACGAGCCTCGACTCCGTAACGAGGCTGAGGACGGCAATCCTTGGAAAGACACCCTTACGGGAGACTTTCCAAAGGTTGCCAATAATATGGAATCCATCATCGAACAGGCATTCGGAATTTTCAACTTCGAACAACATGGTGATGACCCCCAGGAAGTGGCATTTTCCCGCCGCACAAAAAAGAAGAAGAAAAAAGACCGTTCGCACGGCATCTCATAAAATGATCAATAACCATTAAAAAATAGAATTATGCAACAAGAAGATGATTTAAGAGGATTGGCTAAGGTCATGGAATTCATGCGGGCCATATCTATCATATTTTGTGTAATCCATATCTATTGGTATTGCTACCAGGCGATACTGGATATGGGAGTGAACATCGGAGTAGTAGATAGGATACTCCTGAACTTTCAGAATACGGCAGGGCTTTTCAATAACCTATTGTTAACAAAGATGTTTGCCGTAATCTTTCTTGCACTGAGTTGCTTGGGAACCAAGGGAGTTAAAAACGAAAAGATTACGTGGGAGAAGATATATGCAGCATTGCTTTTCGGGTTGATATTCTTTTTCATGAACTGGTGGATGTTGCGTTTACCGTTTCCTTCAGTAGTAAACATGGGACTGTATGTACTAACACTTACCATCGGGTATATATTATTATTGATGTCAGGGGTATGGGTGAGCCGGATGCTCAAGCACAACCTTATGGAAGATGTCTTTAATGAAGAAAACGAAAGCTTTATGCAGGAAACACGTTTTATAGAAAACGAATACTCAGTAAACCTACCTACCAAGTTCTACTACCAAGGTAAATGGAATGACGGATGGATCAATGTTGTAAATAGTTTTCGCGCCTGCACGGTGCTTGGAACGCCAGGCAGTGGGAAAACTTTTTCAGTTGTAAATAATTTTATAAAACAACAGATTTCCAAAGGTTTCGCAATTTATATCTATGATTATAAATTCGATGATTTATCAGTTATCGCCTATAATGAGCTTTTAAAGAACATGCACAATTACGAAGTAAAACCTAAGTTTTATGTAATCAACTTTGATGATCCCCATAAATCACACCGGTGCAATCCGATTGCCCCCGAGTTTATGACCGACATCTCCGATGCGTATGAATCAGCGTATACCATCATGCTAAATTTGAACCGCACCTGGATTCAGAAACAGGGTGATTTCTTTGTTGAATCACCAATAATCTTACTGGCAGCTATTATTTGGTATCTTAAAATCTATAAAGAAGGGAAGTACTGTACCTTCCCCCATGCGATAGAACTCCTGAATAAACCATACGCTGATATATTTACAATCCTCACCTCTTATTCGGCACTTGAAAACTACCTTTCACCCTTTATGGACGCGTGGCAATCAGGCGCCCAAGACCAGCTCCAGGGACAGATCGCATCCGCTAAAATCCCATTATCCAGAATGATAAGTCCAGCACTTTATTGGGTAATGACAGGGAATGATTTTACATTAGACATTAACAACCCAAAGGAACCCAAAGTGCTTTGTGTTGGGAATAATCCTGACCGTCAGAATATTTATTCAGCAGCCTTGGGGTTATATAATAGCAGGATAGTGAAATTAATCAACAAGAAAGGTCAGCTAAAATCTTCAGTGATTATTGATGAATTGCCTACGATTTACTTTCGGGGATTAGATAACCTTATTGCTACTGCCCGTTCTAATAAGGTGGCGGTTTGTTTGGGGTTTCAAGACTACAGCCAGCTAAATAGGGACTATGGAGACAAGGAAAGTAAGGTGATCCAAAACACCGTGGGGAATATTTTCAGCGGACAGGTCGTGGGGGAAACCGCTAAAAACTTATCCGAAAGATTTGGTAAAGTGCTTCAAAAAAGGCAGTCTATTTCTATTAACCGGCAGGATACGTCCACATCTATTAATACGCAAATGGATTCCTTGATTCCGGCCTCGAAAATTGCTAACCTCTCACAAGGTATGTTCGTTGGTTCGGTAGCCGATAACTTTGGAGAAAAAATAGACCAAAAAATATTTCATGCTATGATTGTTGTGGATAATGAAAAGGTAGCTGCCGAAGCAAAAGAATATAAAAAAATACCTGTTATCAATGACTTTAAGGATGAGAATGGCAACGACATTATGCAACAACAAATCGACCGGAATTACAACCAGATAAAAAAGGACGTACTCAATATCATAGAAGATGAAAAAGAACGCATTCGTAAAGATCCTGACCTTTGCCATTTATTGGGCGAGGAAAAGATAACTCATGAATGACATTTTCAGTAATTACTTCAGAGTTTGTTTTTCCCGAATGGAATTGCAATTTATGAGGTCAGAAGAATTAGAGAATAAAACGGAATAGGAAATATGAAATAGAAACCTTCCGAAAAAGGACCTTTATATTAACTTGATGTTAAATACGTATCTGCTATCCGTTTTCAGAGTGTTTAATTGGTAAATACCCATATAAATGTTTTGCTAATCAGCATAATGTCTCTATATTTGCACGATGACATAATGCTGTGTCATCGTGCAAATATAGAGACATTATTTCGCATTTTATGAAATTAGAAGAATATATTAATAATACGTTGGGGATTGACATCAGAGTCGCTCCTTTGAATAATCAACTTTATAGGAATATACCTATGTATATCATAGCGGCATATGATGTAAATGAAACAACCCTCTTCGGACAGCAAGTTTGCTTACTACATCTGAAAGAAGAAAGTATTGATGCATTTCCTCCGGATACATTGAAAAAGCAAATGCAGTTCGTTGAACAAAAAACAACACTTCCTGTTGTTTTTGTCTTTGACAGCGTTGCTTCCTATAATCTCATGCGCTACGTGAAAAAAGGAATAAATTTTATTATTCCAGGGAAACAGATGTTCATACCTGCACTGATGATTGATTTGAGGAAAGTGCAGGATAAAATTCAACAGAAAACAGAGCATTTACTTCCTGTTGCCCAGCTTGTGTTATTTTATCACTTACAAAACGAAAAACTGACCGGGTTGACGGCTAAAATATTAGCAGAAAAATTTAATCAATCATACCGGACAATGAATCGGGCATTGAACAGCTTGGTCGATTCCGGTTTGTGCAGACTTATCGGTAAAAAAGATATGTTATTGGAGTTTGTCTATTCCGGAAAAGAATTATGGAAAGAAAGCCTGCAATATCTGCAGAATCCAGTCGAAAAAAGTACTTTTACAGAAAACAATAATCCCAATCCGGATATATCATGTGTAAGTGGAATGAATGCTTTAGCCAGATATACAATGATAAATGATGAATATAAAAAGTACTATGCCGTATACAGGAAGAACATTTCCAAACTTAATATAGAAACCAACAAATACGGAGGAGAAAATGAAATCGAACTTTGGAAATACGACCCGAAAGTATTATCAAAAGATGGCGTGATAGATAAACTGTCTTTATTCTTATTATTTAAGGATAGTGAGGATGAACGGATACAAATGGAAATAGAAACAATGATAGAAGAAATCCAATGGTAAAAGGAATAGAGAAATTTAGAGAATATTTTTCCGGCTTTGAAGACAACTATATCATTATAGGTGGAACAGCCTGTGATATTTTAGAAGAGAAAGCAGGGCAGCCACCGCGAGCGACTAAGGATATAGATATTATTTTAGTGGTAGAAGCACTTACTCCAGCATTCGTCAAACGCTTTTGGAAGTTCGTGAAAGAAGGAGAATTTCAATCGCGGGAAAAAGGAAATGGAAAGCATGAATATTTTCGTTTTCTAAAACCCGGAAAAGATGAATTTCCATCTCAAATTGAAATATTCTCTAAAGTCCCGGATATGATTAAAGTTCCGGAAGATGCTGTTCTTACACCGGTTCCGGTTGATGAGGACCTCTCAAGTTTATCTGCCATACTGATGAATGAGGAATATTATGATTTTACATTGGCTCATAGCGACATAGAAGATAAGGTACACATTGCGAATATCGAAAGTCTTATCGTCTTAAAAGCAAAAGCGTTCAATGACTTAAGCAACCGCAAAGCGAGTGGAGAAAAGATTGACAGTAAAAATATCACGAAACACAAAAATGATGTATTTCGTTTAGTTACTATGCTGGGTGAAGCAGATAATTATTCTCTTTCTCCTGATATTTTCCTTGACCTGACAGTTTTTTGTAAAGCAATCCATGGCTCCATGCCCAACAAAGATTTTTTCAAATCCATAGGGCTACCGGGAGTAAAACCGGAAGGTGTTTTTGGACGGCTTTGTAGTGCTTTTAATATTGAGATGGATGATGACAATACAGTACGCCTCTGATTTACACCTGGAGTTTAGAGATAACGCTCGTTATTTACGTGAAAATCCGATTATCCCTATAGGCGACATCTTGTTACTTGCCGGGGATATTGGTTATCTTAATGATGATAATTATAGAACACACCCCTTCTGGGATTGGGCTTCTGATAATTTTCATCAGACACTTATAGTGCCGGGTAATCATGAATTCTACAAAGGATATGACCTTGGAAAACTTTATGATGGATTCAATCTGGAAATACGAAGTAATGTACACTGTTATTATAATGCTTTAGTTTCAATTAATGACGTTGATTTCATCCTGTCGACACTTTGGTCACACATCGTTTTGGAAAATGCATTTGTAACAGAACGCAGCGTCTCTGACTTTCACCGGATTATATATAATGGAAAACCATTGACTACAAACCTCTTTAATGAAGCGCATGAAAAATCCCTGGACTTCTTGAGTAAAGCATACGAAGCAAGTAAAAACCATAAAAAGGTAGTAGTGTCACATCATGTTCCTACGTCACTGTGTATGGCTGACGAGTTTAAAGGTAGTAACATTAATGGCGCCTTTGTTGCAGAACTATATGATTTTATCTATGATAAACAAATCAATTATTGGGTGTATGGCCATTCCCATAGGAATTTGCCTATGGTGGATATAAATGGAACAAAAATGGTATGTAACCAACTGGGATATGTCCATTATCAGGAGAATCTTTCTTTTAGTCGAGAAGCTTTTTTTGAGTTATGAGAAATGGATAAAAAAAAATCAGATTTTTGGAAAAGCTACAATATTCTAATTTCGGGATTACTCATGACTTCCTTGTATAATGTAAATCAAACCTTGTTGTAGGAATGATGGTTTGTGATAGTTCTTTTTGTAAATCTGTGTAGTTCATATCCTCTAATATATCACCTAATATTTTTCTTACACGTGGAGGATAAGAAACGGCTAATGATACGATTTTATTCAATACCGGATAATCGTAATTCTCGAAATATCTTTGTTTCAGGCTTTCATATACATCTTGTTCCGTTCTTCCGGGAATCTTTTTAATATCCTTAATAGCATCCAATAATCGCAGATAAAGAAGTATATCATCATTGGCAGGTTCATGGATATACGATCTAACGGTTTCTATAACCAATTTCTTGAAATTGAAACGCCTGATGGGTTTGGGGGTTGCTATGGTTATTACAGAGGGAACCTGTTCAGTAAGTCCCATCTTATTATAAATGTATGCTCCTGTTATATAGCCATCCAGTTTCTCTGTCAGGTATTTTAGTTGTTCATCCTGGTAAACAGGCAAAGACCCTAATCCTAAAGTTGATTTTTTAGGCTTATAATAGGCACCTTTCTCAATCCGGACAAGTTCCCCTTTTTTATTTTTCTGGGAAAGGATTACGGCAACATGGGCAAATTTATCATATGGGAACATAAGGTCCTTGAAAGTGAAAATTTCTCCACTTTCAATACTATCTATTTGCTTATTGATGTTTTCTTTAAAAGATTTCATACCTCTAATTATTATCATACAAATATAATAAATTATGTAATTACATGCAAATACATAATTTGTAAATATAATATTGCCCATCACCAACTATAATACTTCACTTTTGACTTCTCATGCACGTCCTTTCTAGAAGATAACTTGAATCTTGCTTCATTCACGTTCAGGGCCCTTCGGGTTTTAGGGAAAAATTTACGTGCGCTTTGCTGGTAAATTTTCCCCGTAAAAAACGCTCCTGAAACAACATTCAAGTTGAGGTATGAATTAGGGACTTAGCATGTGAAGCCGAAACGATGATGCATATTAGATTGATTGCCAGGGATGCTATGGCCATATTTGTTCCCAAGTGTTTAAATGGCTTTACATCACTAACGCCCAATCCTATGTTTTTTACAGCTTATTGCAATATAAATAATTCGTGGGGGACTAAAGCTGCTCCCCTCACAAATCTGCATATTACTGTTTTGGGCTTGGGAAAGACCTACTTTTTCCCATATTTTTTTTCCTCTTTTCTTCTTTTCCTTCGTTTATATCCTGTGGTTTTCTTCTCTTCTCTCTTCCCTCTTTTCTGTCACTTTCTGAATTTTCGGTTTCGTCTTAATACCTTTAAAGATGACACATGATGATATATAGTGAAACAGGTCGTCAGCCATTTGAAAATCAGCGTTTTGTGTGATTTTACAGTCTATTTTTGATCCGGTATTTATTTAATAACGAATCAAAAAATAGAAAAGATGGCAAAAGAAAACATCCGGGGAGACACTTCTCCAAAACCACCCATTCAGGAGAATGAGCAGTTCAGCGACATCATACTCATTCTGGACAAAATGGAACTAATGATTCAGGCAGTATCTAAAATCGGCAAGGACGGAAAATACGAAACCGTGCCTGCCGACCAAAAGAATCAAAACGAATTCCTGAAAGTAGATAAACATTCCAGTATCGTGGAAAACTTCCTCAAAAACTTCTGGAACCAACTAAAAGACCCGACTCATTTCGGAATCTTTTCCATGAAAAATAAAGAACTGGATAAGCCGGAGAATGTGCAGGCTATCAAAGATCTCGCCGAAGGAAAGAAAACCGATGCAGTGACTGAATTCCTCAAAAACTACGAGATAAAACCAAAGCATGTCGCAAATGAGCAAAGTATTAATAATAAAAATGATGAGACCATGGCAAAAAAGACAGCTCAACAAGAACAGCAACAGGCTCCGGCTGCGGAAAACAGCCAGCCAAAGTATCGCTACAATGAAGCGATGATTAATTGGGAAGAACTTAAAAACTTTGGTATATCCAAGGAATATCTTCAGGAGAAAGGATTACTCGACCAGATGCTCAAGGGATATAAGACAAACCAGACCGTACCCATTACCATGAATTTCGGATCTGCCGTATTACGGACAGACGCCAGACTGTCCTTCCAACAATCGGTAGCAGGTCCGGTCGTACTTGGTATTCACGGTATCCGTCAGAAACCGGAACTTGACAGACCTTATTTTGGACATATCTTTTCGGAAACGGATAAAAAGAACCTGTTGGAAACAGGTAACATGGGACGTGTGGTAGATCTCAAAACCCGTTCGGGAGAATTTGCACCCTCGTTTGTGAGTTTGGACAAACTGACCAATGAAGTGGTAGCCTTAAAGGTGGAAAACGCTTTTATCCCCAATGAAATCAAAGAGGTGAAACTGACCGAACAGGAAAAGAATGATCTCAAAGAAGGAAAAGCGGTTTATATCGAAGGCATGAAATCCAACAGTGGGAACGAATTCAATGCGCATGTACAGTTCAACGCTGACCGACGTGGGATTGAGTTTAAATTCGATAATGATAAAATATTCAATCGCCAAACGCTGGGAGGTGTCGAGCTCTCTTCCAAACAGGTAGAAGACCTCAATAACGGTAAGGCCATCTTTGTCGAAGGCATGGAGCGCAAAGACGGGGAGCAATTCTCTGCTTTCGTAAAACTCGATGAGGCAAGCGGACGCCCATCGTATACCCGTTACAACCCCGATTCACCTGAAGGTGCCAGGGAAATCTACATTCCCAAAGAGATGAACGGTACGCCGCTTACACCTCAGGACCGCGAAGAACTAGCACAGGGTAAAGCTGTATTTATCGAAAATATGGTGAACCGCAAAGGAGAAGAGTTTTCTTCCTTTGTAAAACTCGACCTTGAGACGGGGCGGCCGAGTTATTCCAGAACACCCGACGGTTTTGAGCAACGTCCGGATTTTAAGATCCCGACAGAAGTCTGGGGCGTATCATTGTCGGCTACCCAACGGGGGCATCTGCAGGATGGTAAAGCGGTTCTGGTGGAAGGAATGAAAGGCTTTGACGGCAAACAATTCTCCCAATATGTGAAAGCAAATTTTAATCAGGGAAAGCTGGATTATTACAACGAGAATCCCGACCGGAAGAAGGATGCTTCACAGCGGAATGTGGTTGCACAAGGACAGAACCAGCAACAGGAAAACAAAAAATCAAAAGGCAAAAGTAAAAGTGTCGGATAAATAAAAGAATAACATATTTATGAAAACTAAAAATGAGAATACGCCTTTCAAGGTAGAAGATGTGAACTGGGATGAACTCTCCGGGATCGGGATTCTAAAAGACGAATTGGAACTCTCCGGTGAGCTTGATACGCTACTTAGCGGTGAGAAGACGGGCGTCATACCGCTCAGCCTTGTTTTACTTGGTGTGGATGTGATTATGGATGCAACCTTGCAGCTGGTACGCAAAGGAGATTCGCCATTGCTTGAAATTACGGGTATCCAGCCTGTCAATTAACGATTCATTAACCGGCCGTTTCTCCTTACCGGGGAAACGGCTTTTCTTTTATCAACTAATAAATCAAATCATGATTGCAATATTAACCGAAAAGCCTTCTGTGGGCTTAGATATTGCCCGTATAGTCGGGGCAACCCAAAAGAATGACGGCTACATGGAAGGCAGCGGCTATATGGTTACCTGGGCATTGGGACACCTTGTCTCGCTCGCCCTTCCCGAACAATACAGTTTCACACGGTCATCCGCATCCAGCCTCCCCATTTTACCCAGCCCCTTCCAGTTGGTTGTCCGGCAGAAGAAAACGGCAAAGGGAATGGTAGCGGATAAAGCGGCAGCAAAACAGCTGAATATTATTGACCGGGTTTTTAATCAGTGCGACAGCATTATTGCAGCTACGGATGCAGCACGCGAAGGGGAAGCCATTTTTCGTTATATTTACACTCATTTGGGATATACAAAGCCTTTCAAGCGGTTATGGATTTCTTCACTTACCGATGAAGCCATCCGGAAAGGATTGGCAAACCTGAAAGAAGGAAGCGAATATGACGGCTTGTACAGAGCTGCGGATTGCCGGGCAAAGGCTGACTGGCTCATTGGGATGAATGCAAGCCGTGCGCTTGCTGTTTCTTCCGGCACAGGAAATAATTCACTGGGTAGGGTGCAAACGCCCACACTCGTCATGATATGCGCCCGGTACCACGAAAACCGGAATTTTATTTCCGCAAACTACTGGCAACTTTATATCACACTCGAAAAAGAAGGAGAGTTCCGCCGGTTCCGGTTTGTGGAAGACCTGAAAGAAAAAACCAAAGCGGAGAACCTGTATAAACACTTGAAAACCTTTCCGTCGGCAAGGATTACAAAAGTAGAACGTAAGACGGTTCATCAGGCACAGCCGCTTTTATATGACCTTACCACCCTCCAAAAAGAATGTAACATTCACCTTGACCTCCCGGCTGAAAAGACATTGGAGATTGCGCAAAGCCTGTACGAAAAGAAACTCGTTTCGTATCCGAGAACTTCTTCCCGTTATGTGCCGGAGGATGTATTCCGTGAAATCCCGTCATTGCTTCGCGTAGTTCTGCGTATGGATAAGTTTAAGCATTTCGCAAATGGAATAGATGTGCTTCGACTGGCAAAAAGATCGGTAAACGACAAAAAGATAACCGATCACCATGCGCTTATTATCACAGGTGAGTATCCGGAAGAAATCTCGGCATTGGAACGGAAGGTGTACCACATGATTGCCGGACGTATGCTGGAAGCCTTTGGACCGAAGTGCGAAAAAGAAACCCTGTTAATGGAGGTCTCCTTGGGCGATCTTCTATTCTGTTCCCGCTCCCAGAAAATACTTTCTGCCGGATGGAGAGGTGTATTTGGTCGTCCGGAGGATAAGGAAGCTGACGAAAAAGGCTCAGATGAAGGCATGGCCGAATTTGAAGAGGAAGAAAACGGAAAAGTTGGTGGGCATAGCCTGGTACAAAAAAAGACGATGCCCAAACCACTTTACACGGAAGCAACCTTACTCACAGCGATGGAGGCAGCAGGCAAAACGATTACTGATGAAGCAGCCCGGGAAGCAATGAAAGATCAGGGATTGGGAACACCGGCAACTCGTGCGGCGATTATAGAAACCTTATTCAAAAGGGAGTATATCGAACGTGCAGGCAAATTGTTGGTACCGACCGGGAAAGGGTTATCACTTTTTGATGCCGTAAAAGATATGAAAGTAGCTGACGCAGAAATGACTGGCGGGTGGGAAAAAGCACTTACGGATATAGAAAAGAATGCCGGTTCACCCGATACCTTTATGAAAGCAATCGAGGTCTATACCCGCCAGGTAACAGAAGAGGTCCTGTCGCTAAAGTTCCCGGAACTTGCAGCTAATTCCACCCTCTGCCCCAAATGCGGGACCGGAAGAGTGGTGGTTCGTTCCAAACATGCCAAATGCGACAATGAGAAATGCGGCTTGCTCATATTTCGTAAATGCCTGAACAAAGAACTCACAGACCAACACATCGGACAGCTACTCTCTTCCGGCTCCACAGAACTCATCAAAGGGTTTAAGAACAAAAAGGGGAATACGTTTGATGCGAAGCTGGTTTTCGATTCAGACCACAACATTACTTTTTCATTTTCTAAAACCACGGAAAAAGGAAAGAGAAAAAGGAAACAATAGACGGCTTCCGGCTCATAAGCGAAGCACAGTTAAGCTGTGCTTTACTCATTTAGAAAAAATAAGGTGTGGGAGGAGAAGCCCCTTGCCGTCCCGATTCATTGGCAAATATAGCTTCATGTTCTTATCCACAAGCAAGGTCAGGCCGCTAAAGCGGTTTTTGGAAAAGTCATCCTCGCCTATGGCTGCGGTATTTTTCCAAAAAACCTTGCATGTGGGAACACTTCGCTGTCTTGCCCCTGAATCGGGAACGACAAGAAGTTCCCATAATAAAATATGAATATGAATACAAACAATCTCTCTCCAAACGTAAAGAAGTGGGCAAAGATGATAGGGTTTATCATATTTGCATTTTTCGGATTCAGCTACCTGAACCGGCATGGAGTATCACCGGTGTGGACAGCGGTACTGATTGTTCTTTTTCCCGGAATCTTTCGCTTCTTCTATAAAGTAATATGCTTTCTGGTAGCAGTAGCTCTGTTTATAGCTCTTCTTGGTTATCTAATCTTTTAAAACATAATAACATGGAAAATAGAATGAAAACATACATGCCTCAAATGCCTGTCAAAACAAACAGGAACCCGGTAAGGGAAATACCGGAGATGGGGATTTGTATACTTCCAAGAGGTACGACAGGCTTTGTAAGAATCGGCAGTTTAATTGAACCGCTACGACAGGTCATGAATTATCCTGACCGAAACAGGTTGATGGCAGAATTATTCAAAGATTATAAAAAGGATTATAAGTAGGAATACAAAATGAGAAAAACAAAAGAAGCATAGCCGGGTATGGAGACATATCCGGCTATCGTATTTAATAAACATGTATATAAATCACTAAAAATTTAAGATTATGTTTTTTACTCAGATTTACCAAATGATGAACCAGTCAGTGGATATCACACTGGTTATTCGAAAAAAAGAAGGACAGTTAATGGTATCAGCGATGCCAAAATCAAACGGACTCAAAGATGAGGCACAGAATCATATTGTGCCCCTGACACTATCCGGTACACCTCAGGAAATGGATATGGGATTTATGCAGGCCATTTGTCGGCCCATGCAAAAAGTAACCGGATTACTGACCAATATGAACCGGTTTGAAGAACAGGCAGATAAAGCAGCTGCAAACTCTAAGGCAGCGAAAGAGCAGAAAGACAAAGTAGCAAAAGAAGCCAAAGAGAAAAAAGAGAAGTTCGACAAACTCATGAAAAAAGCTATGGAGTTTGAAACGGAACAGAAATATGGTGATGCCCTTGCTGCGCTTAAACAAGCGAAAGTTTTTGCTACTGCTGAAGCTATAAAAGGGGTGGATGAGAAAATACATGCACTACGTATGAAAATGAGCCAGGGGAGTTTGTTTGGTATGGAGGAAGCACCTCAACCACCACAGCAGATGGAACAAATACCTCAGGTTCAAGTAATACATCCAAACGGGCAATCAGGTGCAACTGCCGCACAGCAAACCGGAGAACAACCAATGAATGGCAATTTACATACAACGACAGAACAACCAGTTGGACAGCCTATATCTGGAAATGGACAGAATGGAGGACAATTCTACGCAGGAGGGCAAGCTCTCTCACAAAACCCTCACAATCCGCCATATACTCCGCAACACGTGACGGAAATTATTCCCCAGCCGGAGCCGGAACTGGCGATGACTGCTGATTATTCTGCACACCGGGAAGGCGAATATGACGGGTATCCCGATTTTCCAGGATATTCAAACAATAATATGTATAACCCTCAAAACGTATAGATTATGCCACTTGTAGTTAATGGAATGGAACGTTCTTTCACCTTTAAGAAAGGAAATGAGATGATAATATTGAGTGATCCGCACCCATCCGACACACCGGAAGCCATCATGAGCTATTATTCTAACTTATATCCGGAACTGACGACCGCATCGGTGCATGGACCGGAGATAAAAGAAGATAAGGCGGTTTACGAGTTTAAAACGACGATTGGTACAAAAGGATAAACGTATGAAAACGAATAAAAACAAGAAATCATGCAAGCAGTTGGATCAATATCAAAAAGAAAAACTCGCAGGGTATATCATAAGCCAGTTACAATGGAATGTGCGAAGCGGAGTGAACAGGAAAAAACGGATTACGGCGCCCAGTGGTGCCGTAATTCTTTTCTGAAAACAGTATTTGTACCCATTGCGCCTGCCCATATTACAAGGGACTGGATGGGAGAACGGTACAATTATGTTACCCGCGAGAATTATGATTATCTGGTAAGAACAGCCATAAGATACGCCTCTTTACTCGGGGTGGAACTGAAACACAATCCGGGCAGTAGTATTGGCGAAGGTATCTCCAATATTTATGATGAACTCGATAATATCATCGGAGAAATAAACCTCAATATTGAACCCTATGAAGATAAACTGCAATTTGTCTTGTGGAAATACCATCATTGGGGGGATTATACATTTTACTGGCTGCCGGTTAAATTCACGGAAACACTGAACCCCCGGTTAAAGAAAATAGCCCTTTCGTTTATTCATCAGTTCATGCACAGCAATGGAATGATAACAACGAATAAAGCATCTGATGTTGAATGGATTTTGGAGTGGGCTGAAGATTCGCTGAATGAAACTGATCCCTGTGATAGAAAGGAATATAAAAGAGCAATCAAATCGTATCAATCCGGCAAGGCCTTCAATCTGATGAAGCGTATAGACAAAAAATGCTATTACAGAAATTTACCGTTAGCTATCCAAAGGTATGCTCCTAATAATGAGTTCGAACAACAGTTGATTGATATATTCAGGGACGGCCTTCGGTTCATTGGAAAGGATAAACCCTCTATCATGTCATACGGATATGACCCGCTGGAAGACGAAGACAGGGATTATCATCCGGTGGATATGGAGCGAATGATAAGGGTGGTATATGATCTGGATGATTTTGTTTCGGAGTGGATGATGGACTGGGCCAATGGTGAATTAAGGGAATCGTATGATATTTCTCCTGCCACGCAGTTTGTGCTGTCCCCGGATACCGACCAAATCTACTCAATGGACGAATATCCGGAAACGTTTTTCAAATGGTTTGATAGAATTTGTAATTTAATAGGATAAGAATATGAATAAGTTAACCGAAGAAATTAAATCCCTGTTAAGGCCCAAAGCTGCCTTAATTGCTTATCAGGGCGAAAATACCGGAAGCAGTGATTACTTCCTCGAATTAAGGGGAATCAATGATAAAGGGGTGATGGGTGAAGCCGTTCCCATAACCTATGATTTTATGAATGAAATTGCGGCTAACTATTCAGAAGCTCATAGCGGAGTTCCAATGGGAATAATACCGCCAAACCTACTGTATGCCGATACCCGGAAAGGTTCTGAAAAGTATATCTGGTCGAATCCTCCGGGTAGAAGAATGATGTATTTTGTATCCAGTCTTGGTATTGAAAATGCAGAGTACCATATTCCCGGAATAATATATATAGCGCAGGAAAATAGCTTGGCGGTATATGCATATAAAGATAAGACACTAACTGATAGTACAGAACTATATGCTGCACCTTTCTTCAACACCTCAACCAAAGGTGTATGTCTTGGAGTAGCCAAGCTAAAGAAACCAACCAACCTCACCTATTCCGAGCTACTGGATTATTGGGAAAAGAAATTCTGGCTAACAGAATTCTCACATTTAGGAGGTGGAGGTAATCCGACAAAAAGCAATCTGGTACTGGTAACCAAAGCAGCCAAGGATGCCGAATTTAATCTCGATGAACTAAAACCGATGAATCAAAAACTTAAATACATACTGAAATGAAACGCGTACATTTTACAGATAACTATCTGATGAATCCGCAACATCCCATTACTGTGAATCTGATAGGAGCCGGAGGAACCGGCTCACAAGTGCTGACCTGTTTGGCAAGACTGGATGTAACATTACGGGCACTCGGACATCCCGGATTGTTTGTTACCCTTTATGATCCCGATGAAGTGACAGAAGCAAACATAGGAAGACAGCTATTTAGTTATTCCGACTTTGGCTTAAATAAGGCGGTATGCCTTATTTCAAGGATAAACAACTTCTTTGGAAATGATTGGAGAGCAGTTCCTCATCTATTCCCGGCTATAGTAAAAGAGGCAAAGACAGATAGTATGACTAATATTACCATTACCTGTACAGACAATGTAAAAAGCAGATTGGATATGTGGAAATTTCTCAAGTCTGTCAGGGATGTTGGTAGTCATACCGATTATCGGACACCGCTTTATTGGATGGATTTTGGGAATGCACATACTACCGGACAGGTAGTACTAGGAACAGTGCAGAGGAAAATCCCACAACCAAAGTCTAAGCAATACAAAACGGTTGACTCTTTAAAGGTCATCACTGAATATGTAAAGTACTCCGCAGTCAAAGTTGAAGAATCCGGCCCGAGTTGTTCGCTTGCTGAGGCCTTACAGAAGCAGGATTTATTTATAAATTCGACTTTGTCACAGCTTGGATGTAACATCTTATGGAAGATGTTCCGGCAAGGTATGATAGATAATCAGGGGTTATATATGAATCTGGATACAATGAATGTTAATCCTATTCCAGTATAGAAAAAATGCTAGAATGATTGTTCTTTACTTACTAAGACATAAACTGCACTCTAAAGCATTAATGGAATAAGGGCGACTCTTTAATTTATTTAAAGCTCGGTTGGCGATTTCCCAAAATGCTTCTTGAATACTTTACTGAAATAGCCTACACTTGAAAACCCACAATATTCACTAACCTCAGTTACTGTATATTTTTGGGTTGTCAATAACTCCATAGCATAGTTGAGCCGTATGATTTTTATGAAATCAACTGGTGATTGTCCTGTCAGTGCTTTTAGCTTCTTATATAATAAAGAAGGACTGGCAAACATTTCCGCAGCAAATTCATCCTTCCCAAATACACTGTTGGCCATATTGCGCTGCACCACTTCAACCGCCTTTTTAACAAACTTATCATTTAATTCATTCGTCAGGATGGGCTGTTCTTTCTCTTCTGCTTTACCAAATAATTTTAATGCTTTCTCCTTGACAACTTCTCTGTTTTTTATTATCGACCTGATTCGTTGCGTCAACAAAGTCATGTCGAAGGGTTTGGTGATGTAATCATCCGCGCCCAGTCCCAAGCCTTCCAACTTTTGGGTCTTATCAGACAAGGCGGTTAGTAGAATTACAGGGATATGCGATGTCTCAAATGTCGATTTAACTAGCTTACACAACTCAAAACCATCCATATTCGGCATCATAATGTCCGATATAATCAGGTCGGGAGCTTTCTTTTCAATCATTTCCCATGCCCCTTTCCCATCTCCTGCGGTAGAGATAGTAAAATACTCTCTCAAAGATTGTTTCATGAATTCTTGCAAATCGTTATTGTCTTCCACTAACAGCAAATGAATCTTTTTCTCAGTCGTATTTTCACTTTCTACATATTCGGTAAGCCCCATATCCACAATCACATCGCTTGGAAATGGAACAGATGCTTCAACCTTTTGTTTGTTTTCTATCTTACTTTCGCTTACTTGTTTATAAGGAATGGCTATCGTAAATAATGATCCTGCGCCCTCATTACTGTCCACAGTAGTTGTTCCTTTATGCATTGATACATAGTTTTTTACCAGTAGCAGACCGATGCCCGATCCAACCATTTTGGAATTCACCGCATTATCTCCCCGGTAGAATTCACGGAAAAGCTTCTTTTGGGCATTTTCGGAGATTCCCAAGCCATAGTCTTTTACCTTTAACTCCCATTCTTTATCATTACAAACAAGGCTGATTTCCACCCTTCCTTGCGGATGCGAATATTTAATGGCATTTGAAAAGAGATTATCCACCACCTTTTCAATCTTTACTTCATCCACAGCCGTTATAAAAGATTCCCGATTACTGGTAAACAGCAATTCGATCTGGTTTTTAGATGCAGAGGTTTCAAACATCAGCTTGCGTTGATATATTAGTCGGACAATATCCGTCATCGTTAAGAAAATCTGCCCCTTGCCGATGTCTACCTTCTGTATGTCAAGTAACTGAGTGGCCACGAAAGATAACCTGCTGCTTTGTTCCGTAGCCAGATTCAAGTAATAATGTCCGTTCTTCGATAAGTTTCTCTCTTTATTCAGTTCTTCGATCGGCGCATTGATCAGTGTAAGAGAAGTCCGGATGTCATGTGCCATATTTGTGAAGAATCTTATCTTGTCCTCCGTATGTTTTCGTTTCAAACGATTAATATATGTTTTAAAAGAAGTAATAGTGAGGGCAATCGCCAGAAATACTATAATCAGGCTGAACCACCATGTTTTCCAGAAAGGCGGAATAATACGAATATCGAGCCATCGTTCATCAATTATCTGAGAAAGCGAACTGTCATACATCCTGAATTTCAACTGGAAATTACCGCTTGGAAGATTAGTATATGTCGCTGTTTGCAAATTGGAAGGATTGCTCCATTCTGAATCTATGCCTTCCATTTTCCATGAAAACCGGCAGCGAGAGGAAGATACTCCTATGGGGAGAAGTTCTAACATGATTGAATTTTGTGTGTAGCTTAAAGAAAGCCGGGTTTGTTTATCCACAGGGACTTTCAATAATTCAGGTATTTCTCGGATAGAGCGTCCTGAAACAGAAATATCCTGATAAAATATCCGCCCTTTGAATTGGGTCTCATAAAGCATGTTTGGATCGAAAAGAATAGCACCATTATTTGTTCCCCATATCAGTTCTCCACTTTTTAGTTTCGTCCGTGAAGTGATATTATATGAAACATTGGAGAACGAAAAAACGGACGGGTAAGTATGCACCGTATAATCGTTTAGATTGAACTTGCAGAACCCGTTTTCTGTACCCAACATTAAATGCCCATTGGAAATGATGATACTGTTTACATAATTCGATAGTAAACCGGATTCCATGGTGAACTTCTTTATCTCTCCTGATTTATAGTTAAATCTCAATAATCCATCTCCACAAGTAGCTATCCATATATCATCCTGTATTATTACGATGTCTTGTACGATATAACCCTGCATCAACACGTCAAAATTACCTTTTTCTTTGTTTATTTGTATCAGGCCGTATGTGACAGTTGCCAGAATCTTCCCTGGTGATATTTCCTGGAAATAATTTACGGGTTGATTGTTGTAAGAACGAAAGCGTTTTTCTTTTGCCGAGTAACATTGCATAGGGCTTTGTATACCACCTATCCAAATATCTCCATCATTGTCTTTATAGATATCGAACACAAATTTAGCCGAGAAACCTGAATAAAAGTCGTTATGATAATAGTGTTTTATTTCTTTTCCGGTTCTACCATCTAAAATAAATACCCCAGACGAATAAGTGCCAGCCCATATATTGCCATCATTATCTTCACAAAGAGCCAAAAAAGCTTGTGCGTCTTTTCCCATATCTTTATAGTATGTTTCCCATTTATTAATGGCTCTTTTCCAACGACTGATACCATTATCTGTAGCAAACCATATATCACCACGACTGTCTTCCAATACTCTGTTAATATTATTGTTTACCAGTGAATTCGGGTTATTTATCTGATGAGTAATTTGGGTAAGCGCAGGAGATTCCTGGTCAAAGAAAGATAAACCACCACTGTAAGTCGAAACCCATACACGTTTACTCTCATCGCAAAATATATCATAAACCCCGTCTCCACGTAGTGAGGAGGGATTATCGATGTTTTCTTTATATATATCTAGTACAGTATTTCCATCTTTAGTAAGTTTCCAAATACCTTTTCCATCAATGCCTATTAATAAGGTGGAGTCATTATTCTGTACTATGGCACGGATAGGGTCTTTCGGGAAATTAGTTATTAGGGTTTTTCTAAGTTGTTTCTCAGACAAATCTAAACAATATAAACCATCATAAAGAGTTCCAACCCATAGTTGATTTGTTTGGGGATTATAATAGAAGGTATATATAAATAAAGTTTGTTCTGGTTTATTTTCATAGACATATTCTGTTTTTAATGTTGAGAGGTCTATCGATTTTATACCATTATCAGTACTGAAAAATAAGGAGTTGTTGATGTATGGCGTAATAGTACGGATATGCCCTTCATCAACTCCTATTCTTTCAAGAGAATTATCTTTATATCTGTATAAACCGGTAGATGTCCCTAGCCAGAATGATCCGTCGGGTAGGACGACCATTTTGTATAGGCTCAGATAGTTGTTTTTCATCAGCTTGCGTAGGTCTGTTATCAGATCAAAACGGTCGTATAGTTTATTGTATAAAAACAACTGTCCGTTTGATGTATAGGCATGCAGTGATGAGTTGGCGTAGGCCAGTTTCACAGTGACAAAATCTGCTGTTTCATACGGAAGCTGATAGATATGATGATCTTCTCCGGTTATCCTCAGAATTCCAGTTCGGGAGGAGGCCCAGATGAAGCCATCGTCATCTTTACAAACGGAACTGGTTTTTCGCATGGAAATTCCATACATCGAGTTGATATTGTAGAATTTGACCTCACTGGCATATAGGCTTACATACAAGGCTATGAAAAAGAGCAAGAGGATATAGCGTATTATAAAATTGTGTTTTTCTTTCATTTTGTAAGGTGATAGATTGTTATAGGATTAGCTATGGTTCAATTGCAAAGATAAAGAATAAACTGTTTTTTAAAGCGTTTGAGTGTGTTGAATTATCTATTTTCCTCAATTAAGTATCTAAATTTACCTCTCTCTGTTGATTAGAGATGTGTTCATGAGACTTCAATAGGAATGCTGTAAATTCATATTATCTAATATTTCAAATTTAATATCTAAAACTCGAACAAGCCCTAGGCGGAGAGCTTTAATTTTGCTTCGGTGAGAAATCGGCCTTAGACGAATTTTTAATTATTAATCATATATCAAATCACAAACCATGAAAAGTATACTATCGGTAGTATCTGCAATGATTGTATTTTTAGCCGTAACGGTAGCCTGTGGCAGCGATAAAAAAAACGCATCGGAGGCACGTGTTGCGCAGTTCGATTATTTCAAGTATGAAGGAAAAGACGCCTGGTTCAACCAAGCTATCAATCCTGAAACACAGTATTTCAACCCTGTTATAGCCGGTTTCTACCCCGACCCGTCTATTTGCCGTAAAGGCGACACCTATTATCTGGTGACTTCTACCTTTAGTTTTTTTCCCGGCGTGCCCATCTTTACCAGCAAGGATCTGGTGAACTGGGAACAAATCGGCCATGTGCTCGATCGCCCTTCGCAGCTCAATCTTACCAATCAGGGAATATCGGCCGGAATCTTTGCGCCGGCCATCGAATATAATCAATACAACGATACATTTTATATGATTACTACCGGTGTGGGTGCCGGCGGAAACTTCTTTGTGAAAACCAAAGACCCGGCCAAAGGATGGAGTGATCCCATTCTGCTACCCGAAGTAAAAGGTATCGACCCCTCGTTTATGTTCGATGAAGACGGTAAAGGCTACATTGTACACAACGATGAACCTGAAAACGGACCCGACTGGGAACAGCAACGCACCATCCGCATTCATGAGTTTGATGTGGAGAACGACCGTACCATCGGCAAGAACAAGGAAATTGTTCGCGGAGGTGTGAACCCCAAAGACAAACCCATCTGGATTGAAGCCCCGCATCTTTATAAAATCAACGGCTATTACTACCTGATGTGTGCCGAAGGCGGTACAAGTGACTGGCATTCGGAAGTCATTTTCCGTAGTAAAAAGCCTTTTGGCCCTTATGAGCCGGCCAAATATAACCCCATACTTACCCAGCGCCGCCTGCCGGATGAGAGAGAATATAAAATAACCAATTCCGGTCATGCCGATTTGTTGCAAACACCCGAGGGCGATTGGTGGGCCGTATTCCTGGCTTGCCGCCCGTATGAAGGAAACGTATTCAACACAGGTCGCGAAACATTCATGCTGCCCGTTACGTGGAAAGACGGTTTCCCCATCATTCTACCTAAAGACGAGGCAATACCCACCGTTGTGGACAAGAAAAACCTGACCCCAGGCGCCAAATACCTCACCGGAAACTTTGTGTACAACCAAGAGTTCGACGACAAGAAACTGGACTATTCGTGGATTTACATCCGCACGCCACAAAAGGACTTCTTCACCCTGGAAGACGGCAAACTCAACATCACGCCGATGAACATCAGCATCGAAGAACGCAAATCGCCTGCCGCTGTATTGCGCCGCCAGCAACATACAAGTTTCATCGTGGAGACCCAACTGGAATATATTCCTCAAACAGCAGATGACTTTGCCGGGTTCACCCTTTTCCAGAACGAAGCTTACCAATTCCTTTTCGGCAAAACCATTATCGATGGGAAGGAAAAACTGGCTCTTTACCGCATGGCCGGTGACAAAGAAATTGTGGCTGCTATAGAGTTGAACAAGAAAGATGCTGCCGTGCCTATCCGCCTGAAGGTTGAGGGCAAAGGACGCTACTATGACTTCTCTTACGCTTTCGACGGAGAAGACTGGAAAACCCTCGCGGCCGATGCCGACGCCATTAACCTCAGCACGGAACATGCTAAAGGTTTTGTAGGTGCCATGATTGGTTTGTACGCAACAACCAACCATTTAAAGAAATAAGGAATATAATATAAAATAATCAGAAGAAAAAATGCATAATCTCCTTAAGTTTACCCTGACACTGATCACTTTCTGTTGCTTTGCCGCAACCGCAACTGCGGCAGAAAGATTTATCACCACACAAAAATGTGATGCCACATTGCTGTTGAAAGATAAAACGACCTCGTTAACCCTCTTCAGCAATAACAACATCGATCCCGGTGTGCAGCGTGCCATCGTTAACCTGCAAACTGATTTCCTACGCGTAACCGGAACGGCTCCAAAATTGACGAACGCCGCACCCGATGCGAATACACCACTTATCATTATCGGAACCATTGGAACCAATTCCGTTATCGACGATTTGGTGAAGCAAAAGAAAATCAACGCTACCGACCTGAAAGGCAAACGCGAGAAGTTTATCATCCAAAACATGGCCAATCCACTGCCCGGCATTGCCGAAGCACTCGTTATCGCGGGTAGTGATAAGCGCGGAACCATTTATGGTATCTACGAACTTTCGCAGCAAATCGGTGTGTCGCCCTGGTACTACTGGGCCGATGTGCCGGTAGAGCAGAAAGATGCGCTTTACTTTACCAAAGGTACCTATACCGATGGCGAACCTGCTGTGGAATACCGTGGAATCTTCCTGAACGACGAAGCCCCCGCACTCAGCGGATGGTCGCGTAAAACATTCGGTGGGTTCAATAGCAAATTCTACGAACAGGTATTCGAACTATTGCTCCGCCTGAAAGCCAACTTCATGTGGCCCGCCATGTGGGGAAGCGCCTTCTACGACGATGATCCTGCCAACGGCCCACTGGCCAATGAAATGGGAATCATTATGGGAACCTCGCACCACGAACCCATGGCCATGGCACAGTCTGACTGGCATCGCCGCGGAGGTAAGAACAATGAATGGAACTACATCACCCATTCCGATAAACTCAAAGCATTCTGGAAAGCAGGAATTGAGCGAAGCAACGACTGGGAGCGTGTAGTGACCGTGGGTATGCGTGGCGATGGCGACGAGGCTATGAGCGAAGACACCAACATCGGATTACTGGAGAAGATCGTAAAAGACCAACGCCAAATCATTCAACAGGTTACCGGTAAGAAGCCAAACCAAACCCCACAGGTATGGGCCCTATATAAAGAGGTACAGGATTATTACGACCACGGAATGCGCGTGCCCGACGATGTAACGTTGCTCTTCTGCGACGACAACTGGGGCAACGTACGCAAATTGCGCGATCTCACCCAAAAAGCACATCCAGGTGGTTATGGCATGTACTATCACTTTGACTACGTGGGAGGTCCCCGTTGCTCCAAGTGGATAAACATTAACCCCATACAGCGTGTTTGGGAACAGATGAATCTGGCTTACGAACATGGAGTCAGCCGCCTGTGGGTGGTTAATGTCGGCGATTTGAAACCAATGGAATACCCTATCAGTTTCTTCCTGGATATGGCCTGGAATCCCAGTCAGTTCAATGCGCAAAACCTGATGGCACACACCCGCGAATGGGCTGGGCAACAATTCGGTGAACAGCATGCCTCGGAAATAGCCTGCATGATTAACCGCTATACCAAGTACAACCGCCGTGTTATTCCCGAACTGTTGAGCGACAAAACGTACAGTCTCGAAAATTACAACGAGTTTGAAACCGTGCTCAACGAGTACCGCACCTTGTCGCTTGAAGCATGGCGCTTGTACAATCAGCTTCCTGCCAACTATCGCGACGCTTATTTCCAACTGGTGCTTTACCCCATCGACGCTTGCTGCAACCTGTACGAAATGTATTATGCCGTAGCCAAAAACAAACAGTGGGCTGCCAAGAAAGATATACGTGCCAATATATATGCCGACAAAGTGAAAAAACACTTTGAGCGGAACGCCTTCCTGGCAAACGAATATAACAATGTGATGGCCAACGGTAAATGGGTGCACATGATGGACGAAGTTACCATAGGATACCGTTCATGGAACGGGCCGAAAGAAAATATCATGCCCGATGTAACCTACATCACCGATGCGGAAGCTGCGAAAGAGAAAGTTTTCCTGGAAAAAGACGGTTACATATCCATCGAAGCCTGCCATTACGCCCGCCGTCAGGATTCGGACAGAATACATTGGGAAGAAATTCCGCACTTTGGTAAAACCCGTTCGGGCATTACTACATTCCCACAAAACGCCACTCCCAACGATTCGGAAGAGGTGTATGTGGAATACGATGTCGAGTTTACATCAACCGGACAGGTTGAAGTACAACTGCTTCTGGCCCCTACACTCAACTATAATGAGAACAAAGGGTTGCGCTATAGCCTCTCGTTCGACAATGACACACCGCAGACCGTAAACTTCAACGGGCATTACCGCGGCGAGTTGGGCAAATGGCAGGCCGAACACATTATTCGTTCTTCAACTAAGCACACCATCAGTCAGCCGGGAAAACATACCCTGCGCTTCCGTGTGCACGAGCCGGGTATTGTGCTTGAAAAGATATTGATAGATACAGGCGGACTCAAACCCTCTTATCTGGGGGCGCCGGAAAGCGAATATAAATAATCTGTATGCGAATGAAACATGTCCTTCTATATAGTATTATTCTGTTGTGCTCACTGCATACCGTTTGCTGTGCACAGGAGAAATACACCATTCTCCTCGATCCTTCGGTTGGGGAGAAAGTAGAATACGCTATCGGTAAACTGGAAGAAGCCTTACTGAAACAAGATCTTGTTTTAGAGCGGGCTTCCGACTTCTCCACCGTCAAAAGTAAACAGCTTATTGTGGTAGGTTTGGCTGCACAAGGACATGTTTCTGATTTGCTTCGTATTGAAAACCGTATTATTCCTGAGGTGGCCGAAGCCCTGGCAGTCTGGAAAACCAGCTACCGGAAAAAAGAGGCGCTTGTTATTGCCGGACACGATGAGCAAGGACTGATGTACGCTCTTCTCGATGTAGCATTGCGCATCGGGTGGGGGAGCAAAAAGAATCCGTTTGAATATGTAGAAGATATTGTAGAGCAACCCGAACTCGCTACACGTGCAATCTCCATGTACACCATGAATCGTACGCTGTGGGAAAGCAAGTTCTACGATAAGAACTATTGGGCGAAGTACTTCGATGTACTGTCACAGAACCGTTTCAATTCTTTTGTTATCATCTTTGGTTACGAAAACGGCGGATTTCTGGCACCTCCTTATCCTTACTTCTTCAATGTCGATGGGTATCCTGATGTTCGCATGGTTGGCTTATCATCCACAGAACAGCAGCGCAACTTATCCGCGTTGAATGATTTGATAGATATGGCCCATCAGCGAGGCATCCGATTGTCGGTTGCCATTTGGGATCATATTTACCGCGGAGGCATCCAGTCGGGCGGTATGACGGGTTTGGAAAAGGCCGACAAAGAACCACTGAACGGATTGGTGTGGGGAGTAACCGGCGAAAACCTGATTGCGTACACCAAAGCTGCCTTGGCGCGCCTGGTAGAACTTGTCCCCGGATTAGACGGAATTGAATTCCGGATGCACGGCGAATCGGGTTTGAAGCATGGCGAGCAGGAAGCTTTCTGGACAGATATATTCAAATCGATGAAAGTCGCCGCTCCGGATATGAACGTTATATTGCGGGCGAAAGACATGCCCGAATCTGTGATACAGGCAGCTATAGGCGAAAAGATTAATTTCAGGATAGAGACCAAGTATTGGATGGAGCAGATGGGGTTTCCCTATCACTCCACCCATATCAACCGTCAAAATCAAAAAGACCGCAGGCAAAGTTATGCCGATATGCTCCGTTATCCGCAACAATATAAAATGTATTGGCGATTGTGGAACGGAGGCACCACCCGTATGTTATTGTGGGGAAATCCCGAATATGCACAGCGATTTGTAGAAAGCGCCAAACTGTACGCCGGCGATGCCTACGAGGTAACCGAACCTTTGGCCACCAAGATGGAATCCATGCCACATGACATGCAACCTTTTGAACTTCTCAATCCGGCATACCGCTATTACGACTATGAATTTGAGCGTTACTGGCACTTCTTTCAGGTTTTCGGGCGAATGGGGTACAACCCTCAACAATCACCCGACATCTGGCAGAAAGAGTTTGAAGCCCGGTTCGGGGAAAAAGCTGCTCCCCTGGTTGAACAGGCTTTACATGAAGCAAGTTGGGTTTTACCACGTATCGTCGCTTCAACATCTCCATACGGCTGTTTCCCGACCACACGCGGTTGGGCAGAAAAGCAACGCCTTGGCGATTTGTATGAATATGCGCTTGCCGAAGGCAGCGATATACAGCAATTCACCGGGTTTGATGAAGAAGCCCGCCTGTTGATTGAGGGAGGCGGAACCGCCAAAATCCGGCAATCCATGAACAGTGTATGGTTCGGGCAACTATCCGAACGGCTGGATAAGCTGATACTCGAAGCCGGAAAGGCCACAGGCAAGAGCCCCGGAAAAGAGTTTGTGTCGACAATGACTGACCTGAGAATCCTGTCCAATCTGGCGCTATACCATTCACGCAGAATACCTGCGGCCGTCTGTTACCGCATTTTTGTCCGCACGAATGATATCTCGGCATTAGAGAAAGCAATTGAACACGAAAAGAACGCCATTGAGGCATGGAAGCAAATCGTAGCATCGGCAGGTGATGTATATGCCCCGAATCTGATGTTTGGTGTTCCTTCTTCCTATTTCGACGGACTGAACCACAAACTTACCGGTCATTGGAAAGACGAATTGATAGACCTCGAAAAAGGCCTGGCCAAACTGGAACAACAGAAAAACGACTTCAAGCCCAAAGTAACGCCTATAGCTGCACCCGCTTATCAACCGGCAAAAGCCGCCGATAACGGTCATCTGTTTCAGGTGGAGTTGGAGCGCGTGGAGAAGTTACCCGAAGGGCATCCGCTTACCGTGCGGGCAAAAGTCTCCGGTAAGAACGAAATTAAATGGGTAAGGCTGAGGTATCGTGCCGTCAACCAAAAACTCGATTATGCAACATTGCCAATGAAATGGTTGGAAGAGAAGAATATGTACCAGGCAGTGGTACCTATGGAAGAGATGAATCCGGGGTTTGATTTCATGTACTTCATTGAAGTCATGGACAGTAAAGGCAACGGAAAGATATATCCTGATCTGATGGAAGAAACACCTTATATAATAAGTACACATGAAGAAACATATTAACCGAAGAGAATTCTTAAAGACATCGTCTTTAGCGGCAGCCGGGCTTGTGGTTGCCAATGGCGTAGGGCCTTTCGTTCAGAATGCCGGTGCTACCATGCTGGCAGGCGCACCCTTGGGTATGCAGAACCAACCTTGGTACGACAGTACAAAACGTTGGATACAACTTGTTCTTACGGAAGGAGATACCGATCAATATGATCCGCAATGGTGGCTCGACCTGTTCAAACGTGCGCACGTGCAAGGACTTTGCCTCGTTGCAGGTGGTGTAAACGCTTTCTATCCCACAAAAATAAAATACCATCCCAAAGCATCTTTTATGAAGGATGGGCAAGATATGTTTGGCGACATCGTTCGCCCTGCCCAGAAAATGGGCATTACCATCGTAGCCCGAACCGATGCCCAGGCCTGCCTCAACGAGGCGGCAGCTGCGCATCCGGAATGGCTGAATATAGACGAGAATGGGAATCCCCGCAAGCATAAGTCGTTTCTGGACACCCGGACCGTAACCTGTGCGTATGGAGATTACAACTTCAAATACATGACCGGCATTCATGAAGAAATCATGGAAATGTATGGGGTTGACGGCCTTTTCTGCAACCGTTGGCAAGGTTGGGCGCGCGGAATGTGCTATTGTCCCACCTGCCGGAAACTCTTTCGCGAGTTCAGCAAAGGAATGGAACTTCCGCGAAAACACGAGCAGACAAAGGAACTGTTAAAGTACTACGAATGGGAAACCCAGCGCCTTACCGAACTCTGGCATCTGTGGGACGGGAAAATCCGTGCGATAAACCCCCGCTCCAGGTATTTCTCCAACGTAGGTATTGACATTGACCGTGCTGCCGAACTGGCGCCGACTTATATGAGCGAAACCCAGTCGCGCGGACAGAACCCACCCTGGCATGTGGGCTGGCAAGGGAAAAAGACACAGGCCATTTTCGGCTACGATAAGAGAATCATTGCCCTGGTGGGGATGACGCTTAGCGAACGCCATTCCGTTACCCCCGAAGCAGAGGTAAAGATGTGGTTGCTCAGTGCCGTTACCAACGGACTCTCGCCATGGCTTATCAAATCTTCGCTCCGGAACTGGGACAACCGTTGGATTCCTGCTGTGGAGAAAGTGTATAACTGGCATTACGCCAACGAAAAATACCTGGACAATCAAAAGAACCTGGCTAAAGTAGGTATGTTGTTCAGGAAAGATAATCCGAGGAATCCTTTGTTGGGCACAGGAGCATCAACATCGGTAGGTGGCGATCGCGACATTGATCCTGAAGGAAGACGTTTAAACCCCGTATTCCCTGTCAATGATAATAAAGAGGCCGAGGGCATCTACCAAACGCTTATCGAATCGCGTATTCCGTTCGATTGGGCATACAATGGAAAGCTGGATCAGGCGAATCTCGACCGTTTCAAAGTGCTGATTCTTCCCAACGCTTCGAGCCTTACCGACGACGAATGCGAAAAGATTCGTCAGTACGTACACCGGGGCGGAAGCGTTATTGCCACCTACGAAACTTCTTTATACAATAACGGAAAGCAACGTTCAAACTTTGGCTTGGCCGATTTGCTCGGCATCGACTACGCCGGCTCGTCCGAAAGTAACGGCCCCAACGGATACATCCGCCTTGAACACGAAACCAAACATCCTGTTCTAAAAGGTTTGGAAGACACGCAGCAGATTGTAACTACCCGCAACCGGGCCAATGTGAAAGCGACAACTTCGTTCGCGGCCTCTCCGCTGACAAGGATACCAACTTACCCCACCGATCCGATGGAGCAAATCTATCCGCGCATACCGAAAACAGATATTCCTGAAATATACATGCACAATGTGGGGCGCGGGCGCGTCATCTATTTCCCCGGAAATATAGGAACCACGTTTGCACAAAATATGGCGCCCGACCTGACTTTACTTATGAATAATGTGGTACAGTGGGCTATGAACGGTGAACCCCAGCCGGCAACGGTCAGCGGGCCCGGAATCCTTGAAGTAACCTGTTGGGAACAAACCGGCTCGATGACGGTACACCTGCTCAACTGCACGAATCCGTTCATGTTGCGGTCGGCTTACCGCGAAGACATTCCCGTAGGTTCGCAGCTTGTAACCATTCAGGTGCCGGAGAACCGCACTGTTCAGGGTGTTAAGCTATTGTCGAACGGAGCGAAAGCCAATTTCAGCCAAATCGGTAGCCGTATGTTGATTGTAACAGTCCCCACGGTTGTCGACCACGAAGTTGTTGCCATTGATTTTGCATAATATGAAAAGAACAGTATACCTTATAACAGCCGCCCTCTTCGGTTTCTTTTGCACCGCCTGCACGCAGGAGGACGATTGGAAACCCCTTTTCAATGGAGAGAACCTGGAGAACTTCGATACCTACCTTGGCCCTCCTTTCCCCAGGCTGGAAGAGCTTGCCGCCCATGTCACCCCAGAGAACGTGTACTCGGTAGTGGAGTTGGCCGGCGAAAAAGTAATTCGCGTTTCGGGCGAGGTGCATGGCTCCATGGCTACCAGGGAATCGTTTAGCAATTATCACCTGCAAATGGTTTTCAAATGGGGAGAGTACGTGCCCCACGAGCGCAACAGCGGACTGCTGTATCACAGTTACGATCCCTTCGGCGCTTCCTATTGGACGTGGATGGGCTCCATGGAGTTTCAACTGATGCATGGCAACCTCGGCGATGCCTATATCATGGTCGACGAGATTCAGTGCGAAGCCTCCGTCGAAAACCGGAACAACCAATACATATACGCACCCGGAGGAGAAAAAGTACAGTTCGGCCAGCAGCACCGCCGGCGGATGATACGCAAAGCACTGGATAATGAAAACCCGTTGGGCGAATGGAATACGGTGGATCTGTATTGCTTCGGCACAACAGCCGTACACGTGGTGAATGGGAAAACGGTTCTGGTAAATGAAAACATCAGCGTGAGCAAAGACGGAGAATCGACACCGCTAACGAGTGGCAAGATTCAGATTCAGTCCGAAGGCGCCGAATTCTTTATTAAAACAATGAAGATAAAACCGATTGTCGCCATACCGGCCGGGTTGCTCGAAATAGATAATGAATAGAAATCAATGATAACATATAACATGAAGAAAGTATTAATAGTAGCGCTGGCAACAGTTGCAGTGGTCTTGGCAGGATGCCAAACCGACAATCGCTCGGATTACGAGAAGATGGGTTGGAAAGTAGGTATACAATCCTACACGTTTACAAAGTTCTCCTTGTTTGAGGCAATTGATGCCGCTTCCGACCTGGGGCTGAAATACGTGGAAGCAACCACCTGGCAAAGAATCGAGCCGGATAAAAAGGACGCGTTCAACCCCTGGTGGATGTCGGCCGAGACTAAACAGAAGATAAAAGACAAATGCGCCGAGAAAGGAGTGGAGATCGTCTCTTTCTACTGCCGGCCGAGCAAAGAGGATATAGAGAAAGAGTCCGAACAGGTGGAAAAGATTTTCCAGTTCTGCCAGGAAATGAATCTGATACTCACTACCGATCCCATCCGTGTGAAATCCGGGTTCGGAAGCATGGAGTTTTACGACAATCTCTGTCAGAAATATGGGGTAACAATGGTCTTGACCAATCATCCCAAGAGTCATGGATCACCCTACTGGAACGCCGACGATGTGCTCGAAGATTGTGCCGGACGGAGTAAATACATCGGTGCATCCGTAGACGTGGGTCACTTTATGCGCGATGGAACCGATCCGTACGAAGCCGTTCGCAAGTACACCGACGCCGGACGTATGTATCATTTCCATTTCCGCGATGTGGATAGTGAAGGAAAAGATGTTGCTTTGGGCGATGGAGCCGCGCATATTAAAGAAATGCTGGCGTATATGTATGAAAAGAAAGCCACTCCCATTCTTGTATTCGAATACGAAAGAGATCAGGAGGAACCTCTGAAATACATCGTTCCAAGTCTTGGATTCCTGAACCGGGAAGCCACGGAATTGCTGAAGAAATAGAAACATTGATATAAAAACATAGAAATGGAAGATAGAAAAGCCTTTTTCAGGATACTTTCCCTTGCGGTTATTTTCATCCTTAGCTTTTCCCTTGCGGGCGAAGCCAAAGTAAAGCTCCCCGTCCTCGTATCCGATGGCATGGTGCTTCAACGTGAGCAACCCATCAAGGTGTGGGGCTGGGCCGATGCCGGTGAAGCCATCGAAGTGAAATTCCTCAAAAAGAAATACCAGACGGTGGCCGATGCAAACGGCAACTGGATGGTAGAACTGAAGCCCGCTAAGGCCGGGGGCCCTTACACGATGAACATCAACGACGTGGAACTGAAAGACATCCTGATCGGCGATGTATTCCTGTTCTCCGGCCAGTCCAATATGGAAACCACCATAGAGCGTGTGATGGATATGTTTGCCGACGACATCCGCTCGTACGAGAACCCCAATATCCGGCACATCAAGCTTCAGCACGATTATAATTTCAAGCCGCAGCGTGATGTGAAACCCGCTGCCTGGCGCCCCGTTACGCAGGAATACGTCATGCCGATGACGGCTGTTCCTTATTTCTTTGCCCGCTTTCTGTACGAAGAGAAAAAGATTCCCATCGGGCTGGTAAATACCGCCGTAGGTGGGTCGCCCATCGAAGCCTGGGTGAACGAAGATTACCTCACCGGATTTCCGCAATACCTGATCGATAAAAAGATTTGCGAAGCAGATGGCTATGTTGAAGCCGTACAGAAACTGCAAAACATGCGCGGGCGCCTGTATAACGAAGCGTTGAACGCCAACGATGCCGGACTGAAAGAGAACTGGAAGAACCCTGTGCTGGACGACAGCAACTGGACCATCACCGATATGTTTGCCAATTGGGCAAGCGACGGGTATTCCAACGTAAACGGTTCGCATTGGCTCCGCAAAAACATCGACCTGCCCAAACGCCTGGCCGGACAAAAGGCCGTACTGCGACTGGGTTGCATCATCGACGCCGATTCTGTATTTGTAAACGGCGTCTTTGTCGGCAATACCACCTACCAGTACCCTCCGCGCATTTATACCCTTCCCGCAAACCTTCTGAAAGAAGGAAAGAACAACATCACCATCCGTTTGTTTTGCAGCGGAGGACGGGCAAGGTTTGTAGAAGACAAGCCTTATAAAATCGTTTTCGATCAAGAGGAAATCAGTCTTCTGGGCAATTGGAAACACCGCGTGGGCTGCCGTATGTTCGGTTTGCCGGGTGGCGTAGGTTTCTCGGGCAAAGCCGCCGTATTGTATAATGCGCTGATTGCCCCGTTGCAGAATATGACCTTCAAAGGCGCTTTCTGGTATCAGGGCGAATCGAACGCGGGCCGTTCTTACGAGTATTACGATATGTTTACGGCGCTGGCAAGCAGTTGGCGCGACTTGTTCGACCGGCAGGATCTGCCTTTTATTATTCTGCAACTGCCCAATCACATGCAGCAGCGCAACGAACCGTCCGATGGCGGTTGGGCGCAACTCCGGGAGGTGCAAAAGCAACTGGCGCAGGATATTCCGCATGCAGCCATGACGGTTAACATCGATTTGGGTGAGTGGAACGACATCCACCCGTTGAACAAAAAGGATGTGGGTTACCGCATGATGCTCCAGGCCGAAAAGCTGATGTACGGAAACAACAAGGTCATAGCCGACGGTCCGGTTTACGAATCGTACGAAATAACAGGCAACAAAGTCATACTCACCTTCAAAGAAGGCACGAACGACTTTAAGCCGGTCGATGAATTGAAAGGCTTTGCCATTGCCGGAAAGGACGGACGCTACCAATGGGCTAAAGCCCGGATAGAGAATGGTAAAGTCGTTGTCTGGAACGATCGTATTGCCCATCCCGACAAGGTGCGCTATGCCTGGGCCGATAATCCGGGCGAAGTGAACCTGTACAACCAATCGGGTTTGCCGGCGGCACCGTTTCAGACAAAATAACCACAAATAAATCAATATCATGAATTCAACTTCACAAGCAGTCAACGAATCGAAAGGATTTTATAAACTATCGTGGATGCAACGCGTTGGATTTGGCTCGGGCGATCTGGCCCAAAACCTCATCTACCAAACCGTATCCATGTATCTGCTTATTTTCTATACCAATGTTTTCGGTATCTCGGCAGCTGCCGCGGGTACAATGTTCCTTATTGTTAGGTTAGTTGATGTCATCTGGGACCCGATAGTCGGTGCCTTCGTGGATAAACACAATCCGCGCCTGGGCAAATACCGCTCTTATCTGGTTCTGGGTGGCATTCCGCTCACGGGCTTTGCTATCCTTTGCTTCTGGAACGGGTTCTCCGGATCGCTGCTCTACGCATATATCACTTACGTGGGTTTGTCCATGCTCTACACCCTGATCAATGTTCCCTACGGTGCGTTGAACGCTTCGCTCACCCGCGATACGGACGAGATTACCAAGCTCACCTCTGTACGTATGTTCCTCGCCAACCTGGGTGGTTTGGCGGTAGGCTATGGCATACCGATTGTTGTTAAGATGTTCTCTCCCGACGGAAAGATCAACTCGTCCGAATCCGGCAACGCCTGGTTCATTACAATGACCATTTATGCCCTTACCGGCCTGGCTTTACTTATCTTTTGTTATACCCAGACCAAAGAGCGGGTAGTTATGGATGTGAAAGATACGGAACAGGTAAAAGTGTCCGACCTGTGGATGGAATTCAAACACAACAAACCGTTGCGTGTGTTGGCATTCTTCTTCATCACCGCCTTTGCCATGATGGCCATCGGCAACTCGGCCGGTTCTTACTACATGATCTATAATGTACAAGCCCCCGATATGCTGCCTTATTTCATGGCGCTCGGCTCCATTCCCGCGTTCATTTTCATGCCGATGGTTCCTGCCATCAAACGGGCTATCGGTAAGAAACAAATGTTCTATGTTTTCCTCACCATTGCCATTGCTGGCATGGCGATATTGTATGTTATATCGGTAGTTCCCGCACTTAAAACACAGGTGTGGCTGGTGCTTGTGGCCCAGTTTGTGAAGTCGACAGGCGTTATCGTAGCCACGGGCTATATGTGGGCGTTGGTTCCGGAGGTTATATCGTATGGCGAATACACCACCGGCAAGCGAATATCGGGTATTGTGAATGCCCTGACCGGGATATTCTTTAAAGCCGGAATGGCTTTAGGAGGCGTTGTGCCCGGTTTCGTACTGGCCTTTGTTGATTTTGACGAGAAGAACGCCGTCACCCAATCTGCTTTGGCCGAACAGGGCATCCTTTGGCTTGTGGCCGTAATCCCTGCGCTACTGCTGTTGTTGGCCATGTTTGTCATTTCCAAATACGAACTGGAAGATGATGTCATCGACCGTATCAATCTGGAAATAGAAGAGAGACACCTGAAGAAATAAAACGAATACTATAATTAATTGAATATCATTATCATGAAAAAACTATGTACGTACACCCTTTCCATCTTATTATCATTGCCCTGCCTGTGCAGCTGCTTGGATAAACCTGCAACCCTCAAATCGGCGCTTGCCGATAAGTTCCTTATCGGTACGGCCCTTAATGTGTCGCAGATCACCGGTCGCGATACTGCGGGTATTCGTGTAGTCGAAGAACAATTTTCGACTATTGTGGCCGAAAACTGCATGAAGAGTGGCGAGCTGTTCGCTGCTCCCGGCGAGTACGATTTTACCATGGCCGATAAGTTTGTAGAATTTGGCACCTCGCGCGGCATTGCTGTTTCGGGGCATACGCTGATCTGGCACTCGCAGCTACCCAAGTGGTTTTGCCACGACGAGAAGGGTGAACTTGTAACCCCCGATGTACTGAAAGAACGTATGAAAAACCACATTTATACGGTAGTCGGACGTTATAAAGGCCGTATCTTCGGTTGGGATGTGGTGAACGAAGCCATCAACGACAATGGTACCTGGCGCGAATCTCCCTTCTATAAAATATTGGGTGAAGAATTTATGTACCTCGCTTTCCAGTATGCCAACGAAGCCGACCCTAATGTCGAACTTTATTATAACGATTACAACGAATGGCACACCGGCAAGCGCGATGCCATTGTGAAGGTGGTAAAAGAACTCAAGAAAAGAGGATTGCGTATTGATGGCGTGGGCATGCAAGGCCACGTAGGTCTGGATGGCCCTTCACTCGAAGAGTATCAGGCGGCTATCGATGCTTATGCCTCAGCGGGCGTGAAGGTGATGATTACCGAGTTCGACATGTCAGCCTTACCCTTTGGCAGACGAAACGTGGGAGCCAACATCGCCGACACGGAAGCCTATAACAAGGAAATGAATCCTTATACCAACGGACTTCCCGAAGATATATCGACTCAATGGAATACCCGCATGATGGATTTCTTCCGGTTATTTCTGAAAAACAGCGATAAGATTTCCCGCGTAACCGTATGGGGTGTGGCCGATGGCGACTCATGGAAGAACAATTTCCCTATGCCCGGACGTACGGATTACCCCTTGCTGTTCGATCGTAATCATCAACCAAAGCCTGTGGTCGGGAGCATCATTGATGCAGCAATGAATAAGTAAATGCTTGCCATGCTTATTGCATTGGTATAAAAAGACCCGGGTGTTCCATCTGAAAACACCCGGGTGTATTTACCTAAAAGACCCAGGTCTTTTGACCCAAAACACCCGGGTCTTTTCAGCCCCGAAAAACAATGTCTTTAAAAGTCATAACGTATCATATCAAAAGAATTAAATAATGAATAAGAAAGCAAGATACCTCGTTCCAGGCGACTACATGGCCGATCCGGCCGTACATGTCTTTAACGGGAAACTCTATATTTACCCCTCGCACGACTGGGAGAGTGGTGTGGAAGAGAACGATAACGGTGACCATTTCAACATGAAAGACTACCATGTCTTCTCCATGGAAGATATGGACGGTGAAGTGACCGATCACGGCGTAGTGCTCGACACCGACAACATTGCCTGGGCAGGGCGTCAGTTATGGGATTGCGACGTGGCCTTCAAAGACGGAAAATACTACATGTACTTCCCCCTGAAAGACCAGAACGACATCTTCCGCATCGGTGTAGCCATAAGCGAACGCCCCGAAGGGCCATTCATTCCGCAGGAAAATCCGATGAAAGGAAGCTACAGCATCGATCCGGCCATATTTCACGATGGTAACAATGAATACTACATGTATTTCGGCGGCTTGTGGGGCGGTCAGCTACAAAGATACCGCAACAATAAAGCCCTGGAATGTGCCGTACTGCCCGAAGGCAACGAGCTTGCCCTTTGCGGCAAGGTGGCCAGGCTGAGCGAAACGATGCTCGACTTTGCCGAAGAACCCCGCGATGTGGTTATCCTCGATGAAAACGGGAAACCCCTTACGGCCGGCGATACAGAGCGCCGCTTCTTCGAAGCCTCCTGGGTACATCAGTACAACGGCAAATATTATTTCTCCTATTCTACCGGCGATACACACCTGCTCTGTTACGCCATAGGCGATAATCCTTATGGCCCGTTTACCTATCAGGGAGTCATTCTTACCCCCGTCGTGGGATGGACAACACACCATGCCATCGTAGAATTTAAAGGAAAATGGTACCTGTTTCATCACGACAGCGTGCCCTCGGGCGGCAGAACCTGGCTACGCAGCCTGAAAGTCTGCGAACTGCAATACAACGAAGACGGTACCATACGAACCATCGAAGGTATAAACGCATAAACAACCATTCAATGAAAAGACTTATATGGATATGCGCCAGTCTACTGATCGGATGCCTTTACCTGCAAGCCGAAGACGGCAGTCGTCTTTGGCTCCGGGCAGCGACCGACGCACAGGCCACTGTAACGGCAAATAAAAAGAGCCCCACCGTAGATCTGGCCGTCAGGGAACTGCAAACCCAGTGGAAAGGAGGCGCGGTTAAGCTCCTGCTGACACAGGCAAAAGAAGTAAGCCGCTTGGGTCGCGACGGTTTCCGTATGGATGGCAACCGCAAGGGATTGACCATTCAGTCGGCCGGCGAACAAGGATTGCTCTATGCCGCCTATCATCTTCTGCGCATACAGGAGACCGGAAAAGCGAATGGAGAGATTCTGGTAGAAGAATCGCCCGCTTACGACATACGGATACTGAACCACTGGGACAACCTCAACCGCACCGTAGAGCGTGGCTATGCCGGTTATTCGCTCTGGCAATGGGACGAGCTGCCCGCTGTGCTTTCGCCCCGCTACGAAGCCTATGCAAGGGCAAATGCCTCTATCGGTATCAACGCCACGGTGTTGAATAACGTGAACGCATCGCCGCAGATACTGAGTGCAACCTATCTTCCGAAAGTAAAAGCGCTGGCCGACATCTTTCGTCCTTATGGCATAAAAGTATATCTGTCCGTCAACTTCGCTTCACCTGCCGTATTGGGTGGATTGCCGGATTCCGATCCGCTACGTCCCGAAGTACAACAATGGTGGAAGGATAAAGCCCGGGAAATTTATAAACTCATTCCCGACTTCGGCGGCTTCCTCGTGAAAGCCAACTCCGAAGGCGAACCCGGCCCGCACGATTACGGCCGTACGCACGTAGATGGCGCCAATATGTTGGCAGATGCATTGAAACCCTATAACGGCATCGTCATGTGGCGCGCCTTTGTATACAACCCCTCCGGCGATGATCGCGCCAAGCAGGCATACCTGGAGTTTATGCCTTTCGACGGACAATTCCGCGACAACATAATTATTCAGGTGAAGAACGGCCCGGTTGATTTCCAGCCCCGCGAGCCGTTTACTCCACTCTTTGGCGCTATGCAGAAAACACCCGTCATGGCCGAACTTCAGATTACGCAAGAGTATCTCGGGTTCTCCAACCACCTGGCTTTCCTGGCTCCGATGTGGGAAGAATTCCTCCATTCGGACACCTATGGCCAAGGAGCCGGGTCTACTGTTGCGGCTGCTACCGATGGTTCGCTCTTTACGCAAAAGCTGACTGCCATATCGGGCGTTGCCAATATCGGCGAAGACACCAACTGGTGCGGCCATCACTTTGCGCAAGCCAACTGGTACGCTTTCGGTCGCCTGGCATGGAACAACACCCTCTCTTCCGCACAGATTGCGGATGAGTGGCTCCGGACGACCTTCACCTCCGAACCTGAATTTCTGACACCCGTGAAGCGAATGATGCTTGATTCGCACCAGGCAGTCGTCGATTACATGATGCCCCTGGGATTGCATCATATCTTTGCCGAAAACCATCATTACGGCCCACAGCCTTGGTTCGACAAGGCTTCACGTCCCGACTGGACATCTACTTACTACCATAAAGCATCCGGTTCGGGCATCGGGTTCGACCGTACTGCATCGGGCAGCAATGCCGTAGCGCAATACTTCTCACCCCTCCGTGAAATATACAGCAACCCCGCTACCTGCCCCGATAAGTACCTGCTTTGGTTCCACCATCTGCCGTGGAACTACCGGATGAAGAACAACCGCACGCTTTGGGATGATCTTTGCTACAGCTACGACCGGGGTGTGAAGGCTGTTCGTAACTTCCAACAGGTTTGGGATGAGGCAGAACGGTATGTCGATGCACAACGATTCACTGAGGTGCAGTCAAAACTAAAGATACAAGCGCGCGACGCCGTTTGGTGGCGCGATGCCTGCCTGCTTTACTTCCAAACTTTCTCCGCGCAGCCCATTCCGTACGAATTGGAGCGGCCGGTCAATGAGTTGGAAGAGTTGAAGAAGATCAAGTTGGATATGAAACACCATAACTAAACATTAATATATGGAAAAGATATGGCGCTGGTTTGGAGAAGATGACCCCATCACATTACCTATGATCCGACAAATGGGTGTGAAAGGGGTAACTACAAATTTGGGCCATATCCCCAACGGAAGGATATGGACGCCGGAAGCGATCAATGAAACCAAACGGTGTATTGAAAATGCCGGTTTACGCTGGTCGGTAGTAGATGATCTTCCGGTTAATGAAGAAATTAAATACGCCGGGTACGAACAAGAACACTTGATTGATAACTATATCATGAGTCTTGTTCATCTGGGAGAAGCTGGTATTCGCACAGTTTGCTATCGTTTTATGCCTGATGTGGATAGTGTATATCCGTTGCGGGCACATACCCCTATTGGGAAAGAAGAGTTGCGGGACAATCTGCAATATTTCCTTCACCGGATTATGCTGGTATGCGAAGATTATGGTATGAATATGTGTATATATCCGGATAATCTTTCTGTTCCGACATCAGGATTGCCTTCCGTTGTTAGCAGAGAAGAAGATATAACGTGGATATTAAGTGCTGTTCGCCATCCTTGTAATGGAATAGCTTTTTGTACAAGTTTGTTGAGTACTCATTCGCAAACGAATATAGTAGCGCTTGCTCGTAAGTTTGCTTCCCGCACTCGGTTTGTCCAATTGGATGGTACACATACAACAGAACTGGTTCGCATTTTTGAAAAAGAAAACCCCTCCCTTCCTGTATGTATAGGCCCTGTTTCAACTCACTTAAAGAATATATCATGAAGAAATACTTTACTCTATTTATGAAAAGAAGAAACTACGCATTATTCCTCGTCTTGTTTTTATTGGCAGCATGTACTACCGGTAAAGAAGATACCTCATTCAACTTCACCACCACATGCAATCCGGTCGATCTGAGCTATCGTTTCGCCCTGCGCGAGCAAGCGCCCTATTGGCGGGAAGCAGCCGATCCCAGTATCATCAACTTCAAAGGCGAGTACTACCTCTTCCTGTCCAAGTCGGGTGGCTACTTTCACTCTACCGATTTGGTACATTGGGACTTGATAGCGTCCGACGACCTTCCCATAGAGAAGTACGCCCCAACCATTATTGAGATGGATGGCGAGATTTACTTTACCGCCTCGGTAAATACCAACGTGGTATACAAAACCGCCGACCCCAAATCGGGCAAATGGGAGTTGGTGACCGACAAGTTTCCGTATGTCCTTAACGACCCGATGCTATTCTACGATGCCGATATCGACCGACTCTTCATGTATTCGGGCTCCGGTGCGGCTACGCCTATCACCGTGATGGAGCTGGATAAGAAAACCTTTATGCCCAAGGCCAAACCCACCGAACTCTTCTACGCCGATGCCGATAAGTACGGCTGGGAAGTGGCGGGCGACTACAATACCCATTACAGTCACACCGCCTGGCTCGAAGGCGTTTGGGTGAGCAAATATAACGGGAAGTACTATCTGCAATACGCCGTTCCCGGAACAGAATTTAAGAGCTACAACAACGGAGTTTACATCTCAGACGATCCGATGGGGCCTTTTTCGTTGGCCAAACATAACCCATTCTCGTATAAACCCGAAGGCTTTGCCAACGGCCTGGGGCATGGTAGCACATTCCAGGATATTTATGGCAACTATTGGAATACCGGAACCGCAACCATCTCACAACGTCACATGTTCGAACGCAGAATCTCCCTCTACCCTGTATTCTTTGACAAAGACGACGAGATGTATGCCTATTCAGCCTTCGGCGACTATCCGATGATGATGCCCGGCAAGAAAATCTCTTCGCTCGATGAACTCTTCCCGGGATGGATGCTCTTGTCCTACAACAAGAACGTTAGCACCTCCTCTACATTGAACGGATATCCGGCAGAGAATGCCGTCAACGAAGACATCCGTACATGGTGGAGCGCCGAAACGGGCAATAAAGGCGAATTCCTTTCCATCGACCTGGGAGAAGCAGCTACCGTATGCGCCCTTCAGGTAAACTTTGCCGATCAGGATGCTACACAAACCGGACGCGACGCTTCCGTGTACTATCAATACCGGATTGAGGGCTCGAAAGACGGCAAACAGTGGAACATGCTGGTCGATAAATCAGCCAACACCGCCGATGCTTCCAATGACTATACGCAGCTGAACCAACCGGCCGATGCCCGGTACATCCGTATAACCAACCTGTATTATCCTTCCGGCAAATTCTCCATCTCCGGTTTGCGCGTGTTTGGCAAGATGGATAAACCGCTTCCGGCAGCTGCCGAACTAACCTCTTTGGTTCGGAACGAAGACAACCGCCGCAGCGTGCACCTCACATGGAATAGGATAGAGGGAGCAACAGGCTATAACATTCGTTTCGGAACAGCCAAAGACAAGCTATACCACAACTATATGGTGTACGATAATAACCAATTAGATATAAACATCCTGAATGTTGGTCAATCCTACTATTTCGCTATGGATAGCTTCAACGAGGCAGGCATAACAAAAGGAACGGACGTGAAAGAAGTGAAGTAACCTGATAATACCTATATATAATGAAACGAATCAAACAAATGGCTCTCTTTATGGCCATTCTCTTATTGCCGCTCTGCTCCGCATCGGCCCAGTCGTGGACATCCGACAACGGTAACGGAACCTTTACCAACCCGCTGTTCTACGACGAGTTTACTGACCCCGATATGATACGCGTGGGTACCGATTACTACATGGTGGCCAGCTCCATGCACTCCATGCCCGGCCTGCCCCTGTTGCGTTCCAAAGACATGGTGAACTGGGAGTTCGTAACCTATATCTTCGAGAAACTCGACCTTGGTCCCGAATCCCACCTCGAAGGCAACAAAGGCATTTACGGCAACGGCATCTGGGCGCCGGCTATCCGCTACCACAAAGGCACCTTCTACGTCTTTGTCAATGTAAACGATCACGGCTTGCAGGTATTCTCTACCAAAGACCCTGCCGGAACCTGGGAACATAAGAACATGGGCGGACGCATCTACGACCTGGGCATCCTCTTCGATGACGACGACCGCATCTACGCTGTGCATAGCTATGACGAAGTAAAGCTTATCGAAATTAAGTCCGATTTCAGCGGCTACGTCGAAGGCAGCGACCGGGTCATTATCCCACGGGGGAACGCTATGGGCGAAGGACACCATTTCTATAAAATAAACGGCAAGTACTACATCATCAGCGCCGATTACGGCCCGGTAGGCCGGATGCAATGCGCCCGTGCCGACAAGGTCGACGGCCCTTACGAGACGGCCGTGATAAGCCACCGCGAAACCATGGGTATCGAACGGGGTTGGTGGTCGAACGAATACGGATACTGGTCGGACATACCTCTGGAAGGCGAAAAGGTGACCTTCGGCCCTCCCAACAAGAAGGCGTATTATGCCGTTCCGCTGCATCAGGGAGGCATCGTCGACCTGCCCAACGGCGACTGGTGGGGATTCTCCATGATGGATGTAAAGTCCGCCGGACGATTGACTTTCCTTTCTCCCGTCACCTGGAAGGACGGATGGCCTTACTTCGGACTGGAAGGGAATCTCGGCCGCTCGCCCCGCACCTGGTTCAAACCCAACACAGGGGCAGACATCGCGCCTGTTACAACCTACGAGCGCAACGATGATTTCTCGGGAAAGAAACTAAAACCCATCTGGCAGTGGAGTCATTTGCCGGTAGATAAGAAATGGTCGCTCCGCAACGGTGCCTTGCGCTTGAACACAATGCCGGCCAGGAACTTCATGTATGCCAAGAACTCGCTTACCCAGCGTGCTGTCGGCCCCGAATCAATCGTAACCGTTGAACTGAACACCAAGTCCCTGAAGAAAGGTGACGTAGCCGGACTTGCGCTGCTCATCGTACCTTATTACTGGATTGGCGTGGCGCATACCGACGAAGGAAAAGTAATGCGCTTCTATGATTTCGTCAAAAACGAATCGGTAGACGAACCATTATCCACCGACAAGGTGTACCTGCGTGCCCGCGGCGATTTCGACGAAGACCTGGCTTGGCTGAGCTATAGCACCGACGGCGTAAACTTCAAAGAATTGGGCGTCGACCTGCGCCTGGCCTATCAGATGAAGACCTTCCAGGGCGTGCGCTTCGCTCTGTTTGCCTACAACACGCTGGGCAAAGAAGGTGGTTATGCCGAGTTCGACAACTACCGGATGGACGAACCTTTTGCCGACCGTTCCGCAAATCTTCCTGTCGGAAAAGTAATCACCCTCACCAACCGCGCCAACAATGTGCTGGTGTGGACAAGTCCCCGCCGCATGCTGCGCAATGCCAATACGGGCGATAAAGAGTTCGACGTGCGCGCCACCCGGTTCCGTGTTCACGACCGTGGTCAGGGCCGCGTAGCCCTCGAAGCCATGGACGGAAGCGGCTTCCTCACCATCACCGGCGAAGGTATGTCGGGCGATGTTCGCCTGTTGAACACCGAAACCGATGCCAGTCTCTTCGTTTGGCAGGACATGCTGCGCAACCACTGCATGCTGCTTTCGCTGAAAACCAACCGGTTTGTAGGCCTGAACCCCGCAACGGGAGAGCCTTATTCGGCCGACTGGCCGGGAACATTGCCGGGTGGCAAAGACGGCACCGTGTTTGATTGGAAAGTAGTAGAATAAACAAGCAATAAATAATACATCATGAAGAAAATAACAACAGCATTGTTCGGCCTGTTGATAACCGTTTCAGCGTTTGCCGACTGGCCAATCTTTACCCAGCGTTATACGGCCGACCCGTATTCGCTTGTCCACAACGGGCGCTTGTATCTGTACTGTTCGCACGACTTCCTGAAAGAAGGAGCCGAAAGCCGTCCCGAACGCGGATACTTTATGAAAGACATTACCTGCATCTCTACCGACGATATGAAAAACTGGACCGACCACGGCGAAGTTTTCGATGTGAAAGACTCGAAATGGGGAGCCAAACTCTCGTGGGCGCCCTGTGTCATAGAACGCAACGGTAAATTCTACCTCTATTACGGCGACGGCATGAACTGTATGGGTGTTGCCGTGAGCGACAGTCCCACCGGCCCCTTTGTTGACACCAACGACGGCCCCATTGTGGATAAAAAGACACCGGGCGTGATGGAAGGTAGCGGCGGCCAGTGGGGCATGTGGTGCTTCGACCCGGGCGCACTGATCGACGATGACGGGCAGGCCTATCTCTACTTCGGCGGTAGCCACCCCGACAATGCACGGGTAATCAAACTCAAAGAAAACATGATTGAGGTGGATGGCCCTGCCGTGAAGCTCAACGCATCCGGATTCTTCGAAGCCTCTTTTGTACACAAGTATCGGGGGCGGTATTACCTTTCTTACTCCGGGCACCATTTCAGCAAGCCATCCAATATTGAATACGTCACCAGCGATCATCCGATGACCGGGTTCGATAATCCCGGCATCGCCATGACCCCTCCTCCGGTGAACGACGGGCACAACCATCACCATTCTATTTTCGAATTCCAGGGACGGTGGTACATGGCCTACCACAACCGCCAGGTGGCGCACGATAATGGAGTAGAAAGCCAGGCGCTGCGCGAATTTACCCGCAATGTTTGTATTGATGAACTGTTCTACAACGAAGACGGAAGCATCCGTCCGGTCATCGCTACCCGCGACGGCGTAGATCAGTTGAAGTACGTAAGTCCGTACAACCATCCGTACAGAGCACATACCATGGCCCTGTCAAAAGGCATTCAAACCGCTCCGAATAACGACGGCGGACGATATGTTACGGAATTGAATGATGGCGACTGGATAATGATTAAAGGCGTTGACTTCGGACTTCCCGGTGCGGCGCGTTTTATGGCCGAAGTGGCAGGTGTTTCCAAAGGAGCCTCTATCGACTTGCGTCTGGACGATCCGAATGGTGTTCGTATCGGAACCTGTAACCTTGAACCCACCGAAGGCGGGCAGAATTGGGTGATACAATCAACGTTAACAAACAATGCGGTAGGTGTTCGCGATCTGTTTCTGGTATTCAGAGGCCAGGGCAATGATTTGTTGAACCTGAATTCGTGGCAGTTTGAACCCAAGTAAATATAAAATAATTTATAAAATACAAGAGATGAAACATTCAATCTTATCGTTTGTTCTTGCGACAACAGGCATTTTGGGTGCCAACGCCCAGAACCCCATCGTACAAACCATGTACACCGCCGACCCCGCGCCTATGGTGTATGGCGACAAACTTTACCTATACACCAGCCACGACGAGGACAACTCTACCTGGTTCGTGATGAACGACTGGAAACTATACACCACCACCGACATGGTGAACTGGACAGACCACGGCGTGGTATTGTCTTACAAAGACTTCGACTGGGCGCAAAAGAACGCCTGGGCGCCCCAGTGCGTAGAGCGCGATGGCAAGTTCTACATGTACGTACCCGTTACCGACCGCAACAACAAGGAGGGCATTGCCGTAGCCGTGTCCGACAGTCCGTATGGCCCCTTCATCGACCCGCTGGGCAAGCACCTGGTACAGAAAAGCGGCTGGGGCGATATCGACCCTACCGTCTTTGTGGACGACGATGGCCAGGCCTACCTCTACTGGGGAAACCCCGATTGCTTCTATGTGAAGCTCAACGAAGATATGATTTCCTATAGCGGCGAGATTCAGGCCGTACCCATGACTGAAGCCGCTTTCGCCAGGCGCGACGGCAATGTCAAAAACCGTCCCACCCTGTACGAAGAAGGCCCCTGGCTCTACAAACGCCGCGACCTCTACTACCTGCTTTGGGCGGGCGGCCCGTTGCCCGAACACATCGGTTACTCCACCAGCAAGAGCCCCGAAGGCCCCTGGCAGTACGGCGGCACCATTATGCCCGCCGAGGGAGGCAGTTTCACCAACCACCCGGGAATCATCGATTACAAAGGCAAAACCTACCTCTTCTACCACAACGGCGCATTGCCCGGTGGCGGCGGTTTCACCCGTTCGGTGTGTGTAGACGAGGTTGAGTTCAACAAAGACGGCACCATCAAGCCGATGAAAATGACCCCGGGCATCACCCGCCCGCTCGAAACGCTCGACCCTTACCGCAAGGTGGAGGCCGAAACCATCGCCTTCTCCGAAGGAGTGAAAGCCTCGCAGAACAAAGAAGTGGGCGTATTCGTGAGTGCCATGAAAGACAATGCCTGGATTAAAGTGCGCCACGTGGACTTCCGCTCTCACGGCGCCTCGAAGTTCACCGCCCGCATAGGCACCACCCACAACGCCGGCGTAACGATGGAAGTGCGCCTCGGCAGTGCCGACGGACAGTTGCTGGCCACCTTCAAAGCCCCCCTCACCGGAGGCGACAACCGCTGGGCGCTGGTCAGTGCGGAGATTCCGAAAGTGACCGGCGTACACGATCTGTACTTCGTCTTTAAGGGCGAAAAGCCGGGCGTGTCGATGTATTTTGATTACTGGATGTTCTCGAAGTAAAATAAACCTGTAAACCCCATGAACAAACGCATTCTATTCACCCTGATCCTGCCCGCGGTTATCCTCACCGCAGGCTTTGCCCAGGATAAACTATACCCCAACACCTTTTCCCTGCAAGATGTCAGGATAACGTCGGGCCCTTTCAGACATGCCTGCGAGTTGAACACCGATGTACTGCTTCAGTATGATGCCGACCGCTTTCTGGCGCCTTTCATGCGCGAAGCTGGGCTGGCGTCCAAAAAAGAATCTTACGGAAACTGGGAAAAAGACGGCCTAGACGGGCATGTGGGCGGACATTACCTCACCGCACTCGCCATTCACTACGCAGCCGGCGGATCGGCCGAATGTAAAGAGCGGATGGACTACATGGTAGCCGAGCTGAAACGGGTGCAAGACGCCAACGGCGACGGCTCCATCTCCGGATTTCCCAAAAGCAAATCCTTCTGGGAAGAAATCAGAAAAGGAAACGTAGGCATCGTCTGGAGATACTGGGTGCCGTGGTATAATGTACACAAAACCTTCGCAGGACTTAGAGACGCCTGGCTTTACGGCGGCAACGAACAGGCCCGCACCATGTTTCTCGACATCTGCGACTGGGGTGTCGGGATCATCTCTCACCTGGACGACCGGCAAATGGAAGCCATGCTGGCCAATGAATTCGGTGGAATGAACGAAGTCTATGCCGACGCCTACCAGATGACGGCCAACCCCAAATACCTGGATGCGGCAAAACGTTTCTCGCACAAAGAGATATTCGATAGTATGGCCGCACAGAAAGACAACCTCGACAACAAGCACGCCAACACCCAGGTTCCTAAAGCGGTGGGCTATCAGCGCGTGGCCGAGTTGAGTGGCGATGCCGCCTACGTTACGGCCTCCCGGTTTTTCTGGGAAACCGTGGCCGTCAACCGTTCGCTGTCCCTGGGTGGAAACAGCCGTTCCGAGCACTTCCCCGAAGCCCAGCGCTGTTTCGAATACATGGACGAACGCCAGGGTCCCGAATCCTGCAACACCAACAATATGTTGAAACTGGCCGAAGGGCTTTTCCGCATGAATCCCGACGCCCGCTATGCCGATTACTACGAGCGCGCCATGTTCAACCACATCCTCTCCACCCAACACCCCGGGCACGGTGGTTATGTGTACTTCACCCCTGCGCGCCCCGGGCATTACCGCGTTTATTCGGCGCCCAACCAAGCCATGTGGTGCTGCGTGGGCACAGGCATGGAGAACCACGGTAAGTACGGCGAGTTTATCTACACCCATCAGCACGATTCGCTGTTCGTCAACCTCTTTGTGCCCTCCGAACTGAACTGGAAGGACAAGAAAACAGTGATCGTACAGCAAACCGGTTTCCCCAACGAAGAAGGCAGCACGCTCATCGTCAATCCCCGCAAAGCCTCCCGCTTCAAAATATTCATCCGCCACCCGTGGTGGGTCGCTGCGGAAGACATGCAGGTTATTTGCGGAGGAACCGATTATGCCAGGGGATCTACCCCCTCATCCTACATCGAGATAGACCGCAAGTGGAAGAAGGGAGATGTCATTGAAATCAGAACACCCATGAAGGTCGCCATCGAAGAACTGCCCAACGTGCCCAAAGCCATCTCCATTATGCGTGGGCCCATTCTGCTGGCTGCCAAAACAAGCACCAGGGATATGCCGGGGCTCATCGCGGGCGACGGTCGCTGGGAACACATCGCCCACGGCCCGTTGATGTCATTGTTCGATGCCCCCTACATACTGGGCGAGCGCACCGAAATCCTGGCCAAGCTGAACCGCATGAAACCCGTGACAGGCAAGCCGTTTACCTTTACCGTTCCCGGTCTGTTTGTTCAGGACGAATACAAAAACCTCGAACTCGAACCCTTCTATGGCATTCACGACAGCCGCTACATGATGTATTGGCTGTCCATGACCGAAGATGAATTCCGGGTTTACAGCAACGAAGCCGGCGCTGCCGAGCGCGACAAACTGATTCTCGACAAACGCACGGTAGACCGCGTGTCGGCCGGAGAACAACAGCCCGAGGCTGACCACGGCATGCAGGTGCAACACTCCTCAACCGGAACGCACGAGGGAGAGGCTTGGCGCGAGGCCGGCGAAGATGGCTATTTCCAGTACACACTGGCAACCGGTAAGATGGACGACCTGTCGCTGATGATTCGCTACCGCGCCGACGAAACCGGCAACCAGAAGTTCGACATCCTGATGGACGGCGAATTGCTGAAACACGAAAACACCGCCGGCAAATGGAACCGGCCCGGATTCGTGGACGAGGAATACCGCATCCCAGCCAAATTCCTGCGGGGAAAAGAGAGAATCACCGTCAGGTTCCAGCCCCAGGCGGAGAACAAAACGGCCTCGATCTTCGCCGTGCGCCTGTTAAAGCCACGCATGGCTGTCATTTTAGATTAATACATAATAAGCAGATATGAAACGATTCATTCCCCCCCTTTTCGCCCTTCTGTTGATGTTGCCTGCCGCCGTGCAGGCGCAGGCAGATGCGCGCGATATGGATTCTTTAGTTACCAACAACCCTTCTTCCGGCACATTTCCGCTGGTAGCCAGCGGCAAGACAGCCGCGCTGTGTTACGATGCAGCCGATTATCCGGGAGTGATCCGTGCCATTGGCGACCTTCGGAAGGACATTGAGCGGGTAACCGATTGTGCGCCCGCCCTGCATGCCGTCGAAATGCTGCCGCGGCAAGCCGTGATCATCGGTACACTGGGAAAGAGCCGGCGGATTGACGAGCTGGTGAAGTCCGGCAAACTGCCAGCTAAAGATCTCCGGGGCAAGTGGGAAAGTTTCGTTATCACCACCATCGACAATCCCTTTCCCGGCACGGAGCGCGCCGTAGTCATTGCCGGGAGCGACAAGCGCGGAACCATTTACGGCATCTACGAACTGTCCCGGCAGCTTGGCGTGTCGCCTTGGTACTGGTGGGCCGATGTGCCGCCGCTGAAGAGGAAAGAGGCCTATATCACCTCCGGCTACCACGCCTCGGGCGAACCGAAAGTGCGCTACCGCGGAATCTTCATCAACGACGAAATACCGTGCATGACCGACTGGGCCAGGGAGAAGTTCGGCGGCATGAACAGTGGCATGTACGCCCACGTCTTCGAACTCCTGTTGCGTCTGCGCGCCAATTATCTGTGGCCCGGCATGTGGGGTTCCTTCAAGGAATACAACCCCGGCGTGCCCATTCTGTTCGACGACGAAGGCCGTTACGAAGGCAACTCCTTCAACGAAGACGACCCCGCGAATCCCCGTCTGGCCGACGAGTACGGTATCGTCATGGGAACCTCGCACCACGAGCCCATGCAGCGCTCGCAACAAGAGTGGTTGCGCAACAAGCAAAACTACGGCAACGCCGAGTGGAACTACGTGACCAACCGCGCCGGCATCCGGAAGTTCTTTACCGAAGGCATGGAGAACACCCGCAACTACGAAAGTATCATCACCCTGGGCATGCGTGGCGACGATGACAAGCCGATGGCAGACGCCGGCAGCATCGAAGAGAACTTCCGCGTGTTGGAGAACATCATCGCCGACCAACGAAACATCATCCGCCGCGTAACCGGAAAGCCCGCCGACCAAACTCCGCAGGTGTGGACATTATATAAGGAGGTGCTCGATTATTACGACCTCGGCCTGAACGTGCCCGACGATGTCATTGTACTGCTGTGCGACGACGACTGGGGCGATGTCCGCTACCTGCCCGCCCTGAACGGCAAGCGGCATTCCGGCGGCTATGGCATGTACTACCACGCCGGATATTACGGCGCCCCGCGCGCCAGCAAATGGCTCAACATGAGCCAGATTTCGCATATATGGGAGCAACTGCAACTCACCTATAGTTATGGCGTAGATAAGATATGGATCCTGAACGTGGGCGACATCAAGCCCTGCGAGTATCCCATGGACTTCTTCCTGAAGATGGCCTGGAACCCCGAACGATTCAATTCCACCAACCTGCAACAGTATGCCCGCGACTTCTGTGCCGAGCAGTTCGGCCAAAGTCAGGCTGCCGAGGCCGCCGAAATCCTCGATACCTACTGCAAATACGCCGGCCGCGTAGTGGCCGAAATGATGGACGAGAAGAGCTACGACCTCGAAAGTGGCGAATTTAAAACCGTTCGCGACGCGTTCATGGCCCTCGAAGCGCGCGCCTTGCGTCAGTATCTCGCCCTGCCCGGTGTTCGCAAAGATGCCTACCACCAACTTGTGCGCTTCCCCGTGCAAGCCATGGCCAACCTGTACGACCTGTACTACTCCCTGGCCATGAACCGCAAGCTGGGGGTAGAGAAAGACCCCGCAGCCAACTACTGGGCCGACCGTGTGGAGGCTTGCTTCCGGCACGATGCTACCCTCTGTACCGAGTATAACCATGACATTGCTGATGGCAAATGGAATCACATGATGGATCAGGTACACATCGGCTACACCTTTTGGCATCCACCAGTGCAGAACATTATGCCGCAGGTTATCCGTGTGCGCCCCGAAGAAGTTCGGGCGGGCGGCTATACGTTCAATCACAAAAATCGTGTGGTGGTGATGGAAGCCGAACACTACTACACCGCCGACCCGGGTTCCGGCAAAGCCGCCTGGACGGTCATCCCCGATTTAGGGCGCACCCTCTCCGGCGTGGCCCTGATGCCTTACGATCAAGAGACTACGGGTGCGGCGCTGACTTATAAGATGAAGCTCGCCCCGGGCAACGCCCGCACCGTTGCGCTACGCGTCATTACCGATTGCACGCTGCCTTTCCTCAAAGGAGGCCACAGCATCGCCGCCGCCTTCGCCGGAGCGGAAGAGAAAACCGTCGGCATCAATCAGGAGCTGACGTGGAAGAACAATTACAGCAAAATGTACCCGGCAGCCGCCGAACGCATCATCGAAACGGTTCTTGAACTACCCCTGCCCCAAGGCAACGGTGCCGGCGAGTACTCCCTGATCCTGCGCCCGCTGAATCCCGGCATTGTATTCCAGAAAATCATTGTAGACCTCGGCGGATACGAGGATACACGGTTGAAGATGCCGGAGAGCCCGTATATAAAGGAATAATAAATAATGTAAACCAATAAATCCCATGAAATTACTCTCTTACATAACTTTACTCTTCTGTCTCCTGACTCCCTTTACCCTCTCTGCCCAGCAGACGGGGAAATGGGGAGATCAGGGCGACGGTACTTTCCGGAATCCGGTCATCGCCGCCGATTTCAGCGACCCCGACCCCATTCGCGTGGGCGAGGATTACTACATGGTTTCCTCCACTTTCGAAAGTTCGCCCGGGGTCAGCGTATTGCACTCCCGCGATTTGGTGAACTGGGAGATTGTGGGAGGCGTTTTCGACAATATGATCGATATTACCCCCGCCTTCGGCTGGCAACAGATGGATCGCTACAACGCCGGTGTTTACGCACCAACGATTCGCCACCACGACGGCAAGTTCTGGGTGTTTGTCAACTTCTACACCGATGGATTCTTCGTGGCTACAGCCAGGAATCCGCAAGGTCCCTGGGAAGTACGACAAATCAAAGACAAAAACGGCAAACCCCTGAAAACCGTGAAATGGACAGACCCGTGCCCCTTCTGGGACGAGGATGGCAAGGCTTACCTCGGTAGCAGTCGCCCGCCGGGCAAGCACTGGTATAGCTACCTCTTCCAAATGACCCCCGACGGCGGTCAACTGCTCGACGCGGATGTGGATTACATGAACCAGGACGATATCATTTATGAATATCCCAAAGGCGGAACGCTTATATCGCCCAACTACTCGTCCGAAGGCAATAAAATATACAAGAGAAATGGGTATTATTACCTCGTACATATCGAATTCCTCGGTCCCAACGCCGGCACGCACATCTACCGCTCGCGGCATATTTACGGAACAAAACCCGACGGAACCCCCGGCAAGCCCGGCGACCTTGGCTGCTACGAGATGCGCCGCACTGACCGCCCTGCTTCTGAAACAGGAGGCCAATACCATCAGGAAATTCCCGGACAGGGAGGCTTTGTAGATACGCCCGACGGCCGCTGGTTCTGGATAGCGCAACTCAACCGCTATAATTCCGACGGACGTCCGCCCTGCCTGCTTCCCGTTACGTGGATAGACGACTGGCCGGTGATCGGAGTTTACATCGATGCGGATGGTTACGGAAAAATGGCCTGGCAACTACCCAAACCCATTGCCTCGACCGAAAAAATACTGCCGCATGGCGGCGATGACTTCAATGCTGATGTCCTTACACCCTTCTGGGCCTGGAACCATCATCCGCGTGCCGAAAAATGGTCGCTCACCCAACGCAAAGGCTACATGCGGCTATATGCCTCCCGCACCGCCGATGGAAGCAACAACTTCTTTAAAGCCAGTAACACGCTAAATCAACGCCACATGCGATCGGACACCGCGGTTGTTACCGTGAAAATGGACATCGCCGCCATGGCCGACGGCCAACGGGCCGGATTGGCGCATTTCAACGGCGGGCGCGACTATGCCTACCTGGCCGTATACATGCAAGACGGTGTTAAGTGCCTGGTCTATACCACCAACGGCAAGCAAACGAATGGCCACCGGCTGGACAAGGCGCAGACGGTGATCTACCTCCGTTCCGTTTCGCTGTTCAACAATAACCTCACGTATCAGTACAGCCTGAACGGGGAAAACTACATCGACTTTGGCGGTACCTACGTACAGAGCTGCGCCAATTTCCAGGGCGATATGGTGGGTGTGTTCACCTACAACAACAAGCAAGAAAAAGGTTACGTTGATCTAGACTGGTTTGATTACAAAATATCCAATACTCACCCATAACAAAGCAAATATGAAGAAAATACTCTTAACCATCCTGTTCCTGGCTCCCTGCTTCGCCCTGTTGCAGGCGCAAGACCAGCTCCCGGGAATGGCCGCTGAGGCCAACGTGCCCGAAGCCAAATTTCCGCGCGTATTGCCCGACGGACGTGCCGTGTTCCGCATTCACGCCCCACAGGCGCAGAAAGTAGAAATAGACTGTGTAGGCCGCAAGTTCGCCATGATGAAAGACGAGACCGGCGTATGGACGGTAACCACCGACCCGCTGGTGGTGGGTTTCCACTACTACTCGGTGGTGATTGACGGCCTTTCGGTGGCTGACCCGGCGTGCGACTCCTTCTTCGGGTGTGCCCGCATGATGAGCGGCATCGAGATACCCGAACCGGCCGAAGACGCCGCGTATTACACGTACAACAAAGATATTGCCCACGGAACCGTGCGTGAGTGCTACTACTTTTCCGAAATTGAGCAAGCCCGCCGCCGCTGTTTCGTGTACACCCCGGCGGAGTACGAAACCAATTCCACGAAAAAGTACCCCGTCCTCTATCTCCAGCACGGCATGGGCGAAGACGAACGCGGATGGCATCAGCAGGGCAAAATGGCCTTCATTATGGACAATAACATCGCCGCCGGCCAGTGCGTGCCGATGATTGTGGTGATGGACTATGGCAACTGCGGATACTTCTTCGGTGCCCGTCCGGGTGAAACGCGCGACGAGTTCGGCGCATCCTTCGGCCCCATCCTGATGAACGACATCATTCCTTACATCGAAACCAATTTCCGTGCACTCACTGACCGCGAGAACCGCGCCATGGCCGGACTGTCGTGGGGAGGGAAGCAAACATTCGACATCACGCTGGGAAATCTTGATAAATTTACCTATATCGGCGGATTCAGCGGGGCGTTCTTTATGCGCCCCGATACAAAAATCGGTGATATATATAATGGTGTCTTTGCCGATGCCGCCGCCTTCAACAACAAGGTACACACGCTCTTTCTCGGAATCGGATCGGGCGAGGGGCAACGCACCCGCCAGCTAAGCGAAATGTTCACCCAGGCAGGCATCAGGAACATCTATTACGAATCGCCGGGCACCCACCACGAGTGGCTCACCTGGAGGCGATGCCTCAATGCCTTCGTGCCCCATCTTTTCCGGAAAAACAATAACCAAAAGTAATAATAGAATCACATGAAAATCAAAAAACTAATCGCCCCGCTACTTATCGCGGGTCTTGCTTTGGCAGGATGCAATGCTCAAACTGCTTCAAAAACAGACGGAGGTGTCATGGGCACCTTCACCAACCCCGTGCTTTACGCCGATGTGCCCGACCCGTGCCTTATCCGCGTAGACTCGTTCTACTACATGATAAGCACCACCATGCACCTCATGCCCGGCGCACCCGTGATGAAATCCAAAGACCTGGTGAATTGGGAAACCGTGAGCTATGTGTTCCAAACCCTTACCGACACGCCCAAGTACGACATGGAGAACGGCACCGTCTATGGCCGCGGCCAGTGGGCATCCTCCATCCGCTACCACAACGGGCGGTTCTACGTCTTCTTCTCGCCCAACGACGAGCCCTACCGTGGATATATCTATACCACCACCGACCCCGAAAAGGAACCCTGGACGCTTGTATCGCGCGTGCCCCATTTCCACGACTGTTCGCTCTTTTTTGACGACGACGGCCGCGTGTATATGTTCTACGGCACCGGCGAGTTGCGCGAACTCAACGCCGACCTTTCCGATGTCAAAGAAGGAGGGATCCGCAAGCGCATCATCGAACGCGATGCTACCGAAACCGGTCTGCTCGAAGGTACCCACGCCCTCAAAAAAGACGGCAAATACTACGTTATGATGATCTCCATGGTATACGGTGAGCCCGGTCGTATCCGCCGCGAGGTGTGCTATCGCGCCGATAACATCGAAGGCCCGTACGAAAAGAAAGTTATCCTCGAAAGCGAGTTCGAAGAATACGGCGGCGTAGGCCAGGGCTTTATTGTCGACACGCCCGAAGGCGACTGGTACGGTGTTATCTTTCAGGATCGCGGCGGCGTAGGTCGTGTGCCTATCCTGATGCCTTGCCACTGGATAGACGGCTGGCCGATGCTGGGCAACGAAGACGGAAGCATTTCCAAGACCTACGAAAAGATACTCTACCCCAATGCATACAACAAAGGCATTGTAGGCAGCGATGATTTCGGCAGCGACAAACTTTCGCTCTACTGGCAGTGGAACCACAATCCGGTAAACGATAAATGGTCGCTCGCCGAACGTCCCGGCTACCTGCGCCTGAAAACCGCCCGCGTGACAGATAACCTCTTTGCCGCCCGCAACACCATTACACAGCGCACCATCGGGCCAAAGTCCGGCGCTACTGTTTCGCTCGACCTCTCCGGCATGATTGACGGCGATGTTGCCGGATTCAGCGCCTTCAACGGGCACTCCGGAACCCTCTCCGTGCGCATGGAAGGCAATAAGAAAACCCTCGTCATGACCGAAGACGTGATCAACTTCGACCCCGTAGACCGCGAGAAGGATAAGATCATCAAAGATCCTACCTCCGAGGAAAAAGAGCGCGTGGCTATCAATCAGGACAACATCTACCTGCGCATCGATTGCGACTTTACCCGTCAGCAAGAACTGGCTACCTTCTACTACAGCCTTGATAACGTTGAATGGAAGAAGATAGGTTCGGATTTCCGTATGCGTTTCGACTACCGCCGGTTCTTTATGGGCACCAAATTCGCTATCTTTAACTATGCCACCAAGACCTTGGGCGGCCATGTAGATGTCGATTACTTTGATTTCACCGAACAAAAATAACACAATGAAGACTATTGTTTTAAATCTGTTACTTTTTTGCATAGCTGTTTCGTTGCAGGCGCAAACTACCCCTCCATGGGAAGACCCTAACATCATTGGCATCAATAAAGAAAGCTACCACAGCACGCTGATGCTTCCGTCGCAGAAGAAAAACTGCCCGGAGATCATCTCGCTGGATGGGAAGTGGCGCTTCCACTGGTCGCCCGACCCGCAGAGCCGTCCCGCTGAATTCTATAACGTAGGTTTCGATGCCTCCCATTGGGACGAGATCGTAGTACCCGGTACCTGGCAGATGCAAGGATACGGCATACCCATCTACACCAACTGGACGCACCCCTTCAAGAAAGACCAGCCCCGGGTGATGGGCGAGCCGCCTGCTAATTACTTCAGCTACAAGAACCGCAACCCCGTGGGCTCATACCTCACCACTTTCGAGGTGTCGCCCCAGATGAAGGGTAAGCAACTCTACCTGCACTTCGAGGGTGTAAAATCTGCCATGTACTTGTGGATCAATGGCCGGCAGGTAGGCTACAGCGAGAACTCCATGGCACCCGCCGAGTTCGACGTTACGGAGTACGTAAAAGAAGGCCAAAACCAACTGGCGGTCGAAGTGTACCGCTGGTCGGACGGCAGTTACCTCGAAGACCAGGACATGTGGCGCACCAGCGGCATTTATCGCTCGGTAGAACTCTGGGTACGTCCACAAACACATATTCAGGACTACAAACTGGCCACGCTCTTGTCCGACGATTTCAGCTCGGCACAGTTCAATGCCAGTGTCAATGTGCGGAATAAATCGGCGAAGAAAACCCGCAACCTCACCGTTGAAGTAGTGTTGACAGGCGAAAGCACCCAAGGTGAGAAGCTCGAAGAAAAGCTGACGGGGAAACTGAATTCCCTGGGCACCCTTTCCACAGAAACCGTTTCGCTCACCGGTACGCTGCGTAATCCCCGGTTGTGGTCGTCCGAAAAACCATATCTGTACGATGTCAGCATCACCTTGCGCGATAAGAATGGGGTAGTAGACGCTTTCCGCTACCACTGGGGCGTACGCAAAATTGAGGTCGACGGCGAAGTCTTCAAGATCAACGGCAAGCCCGTCAAGATCAAGGGCGTTAACCGTCACGAATTCCACCCCCGTATGGGGATCTCTATCGACGAAGCCACGTTGATAAAAGACCTGCAACTCATGAAGCAGGCCAACATCAATATGATTCGTACTTCTCACTATCCCGACCAGCCCATCTTCTACGAATTGTGCGACCGCTTTGGCCTTTATGTGATGGACGAAGCCAATCAGGAAAGCCACGACTACGGCATGGGTAATAAGGAACTGGGCGACAATCCGGTGTGGACGAAAGCACACGTAGACCGTGCCCTTTCTTTGGTGGAACGCGACAAGAACCATCCGAGCATTGTCTTCTGGTCCCTCGGAAACGAAGGTGGAAAGGGCATGAATCTGAAAGCCATGTCCGACACCATTCTTGCCATCGATCCTACTCGCTTAATTTACAGCGACTCCGACGATTCTGTGTCTGCCATCCGCGACGAAGGCTATCCTCACCCCGATAACCTCCGCAAACTGGCCGAAAAGAATACCGATCGCCCCCTCTTCATGCGCGAATACGCTCATGCCATGGGAAACTCCCTGGGTAATTTCAAGGAGTATTGGGACATCATCGAAGCCGACGAAAGCATTGTTGGTGGCGCCATCTGGGAGTGGGCCGACCACGGCATTGCTAAACCCATAGACGGATCTCCGTTGAAATACGATGCCAACCCCGCTTTGCTGCGGCTCAAAGACGGTGAATTCTTTGCCTATGGCGGCGACTTTGGCGACCAACCCAACGCCGGCGCATTCTGTATCGACGGTGTGATCGGTGCCGACCGTGTGCCCAATCCGCATTATTACGAAATACAGAAGGTACATCAGTACATTGCTTTCGCGCTTCGGGACAAGGGTACCATCGACCTTACCAATAAACACTTCTTTACCTCGCTCGATGAGTTTGACTATACCTACGAGTGGGTGCAGGACGGGCAGGTAACCCAAATCGGTACCCTGTCACTCGCCTCCGGCGGTACGCTGCGCGTTCCTCCTGCTCCGCAAGGCGGCGAGGTATGCCTCAATGTCTACGCCCGCTTAAAGCACAAAACCCTTTGGGCCAATAAAGGCTTTGCTGTAGCCCGCGAGCAATTCCTATTGAATGAAATGAAGCCGGAACCTTTGCGTACCGAAGGTGGTAAAGTGATGATCAAGCAACAGAATACCACGCTGGCAATCAGTGCGAGTGCTCAGACTTTCCTTATCAACACCCAATCCGGAGCCCTGGAAAGTTGGAAGCGCAACGGCAACGAACTTCTGCAAGCCGCCCTCGAACCCTACTTTTGGAAACCTGCCAACGACAACCAACGCCGCAACGGCTACAACAAGCGTTTGGGTGCCTGGAAGAATGCGGCAAACAATCGGATAGTAAAAGAAGTAAAGACCGATGTTTCTAAAGAAGGACTTGCCGTAGTGGAAATCGCTATGACTTTACCCGAAATCGGTGCCGAGTACCTCTTGAAGTACACCGTCAATGGTAACGGCCGCATTCAGGTAGAAGCCAGTTACCAACCTACTGCTGAGAACATTCCGTTGATGCCCAAGTTTGGTATGCGCATGCGCCTGCCCGCAGATATGAACCGCGTAGAATGGTACGGCCGTGGTGAGTTCGAGAACTATCCCGATCGCAAAACCGCAGCATTCCTGGGCCATTACACCCTGCCGCTCAATGAGTTTATCACCAACTACACCGTTCCGCAAGACAATGCCAACCGTTGCGATGTGCGTTGGTTCTCGCTCGACAGTGCAAGTGGCACCGGCATCAAGGTAACCGGACTTCAACCCCTGTGTTTCCGCGCCTGGCCATATATGGAAGAAGACCTCGAAACAAGCGGCCATCCGTACCAGATTCCACAACGCGATTTCGTGAATGTGAACATCGACCTGAATATTCATGGAGTAGGCGGCGACGATGCCTGGGGTGCCCGCACCATGGATAAGTACACGATTGACGGGAATAAACCGTACCGGTATGGGTTTGTGATGGAGGAGTATTCATTTTAGAACATAACCACATGAAGAAAATAATATCAGGATTCCTTTTGCTATTGATAACCAGTGTAATCTGTGCCAAAGATGTGGTTATACCACATCCGGTTTACGAGTTCACCACTTCGGGAATAATCAATATTACCCGGATTGAACTGAAAAAGGATGAAACCCGTGTGCATATTCACAGCACGTTTATACCCCATTGGTGGGTGAAGTTTTCGAAGAAAGATTTTATTCAGGACTGCGAAACGGGCGAAAAGTTCTATGCCATCGGTATAGAGAACGGTGAGTTCGACAAGGAAATATACATGCCCGCGTCGGGCGACTCAACGTTCATCCTGATATTCCCCAAGCTGGAAAAAAACGTCAGGAAAGTTAATTTCGGAGATAACGACGAGCCTATTATCTTCGGAATCTCATTGAACCCGAAGGAGAAAAAAACTGCAAAAAATCAGACTCTTCCGGAAGTTCAAACCTGGATAGACGAAGAACTTGTCAAGGCTACCCGAAAGGAAGCCGGTAATCTAACGCCGGCTAACTTTTTCTCTTCCCAGCCCGCTCGGATAGTGGGGCATATAAAAGGATATGACAAACGATGTGGCTTTTCTAAGGGGATCATCTATATGGAAAATGTCATTACTCGCGAAGATCTTCCTACCGTGGTGGATATTCACCCTGATGGAAGATTCGAGGCTACTCTGTCAATAGACTATCCTATAAGAAATCATATTAACTTCGACCAAGCTTCAATTCCTTTTTATATTGAACCGGGACAAACCCTTGCCATTATGTTAGATTGGGAAGACTTTCTGCAGGCCGACAGGTTCAGGAACAGGCGATATCGGTTTGAATACATCCATTATATGGGCGTTGGATCCGGTATTAATGAAGAATTGGTAGTCATTCAATCCAAGTTGAAAGAATTGCCGTACAGGGAAATAGATAAAAACCGACGTGAGATGTTGGTAGAAGATTATAAATCTTATATTCGTTCCATCACGGAAGAAAACAGGAACGCTATGGATCAGGCTTTCAGAGAACAAAACACGTCGGAATACGTACGATCTTTATTCGAAAATGAAGCCAAAATTCAATATGCCGAATTGTTGCTCAATTTCGATATGGTAAACAGAGATAAAATACGACAAGGAGGAACACCTGAAGAATTGTCGGCGGATTTCTTTCGATTTTTAAGTGAAGCACCACTAAATGATTGTTTTGCATTAATATCCAACAGTTATAGTACACTTATCAACCGTTTTGAGTATTGTAGTCCTTTTGATCATTCGTTTCAAGTATATCAACAAATGAATCCTGAAAAGAGTTTTAACGATTACCTATTCAAAGAACTTGGTTTAGTCAAAACGGCAGAAGATGAAATATATGTTCAGGCGGCAGATTCTTTCCAGATAAAAATGAACTCGTCCGGCAGTGAAGAAAAGGCAAATGAAATAATAGAAGAACTAAATACATTATCCAAAGCATTCATGGAACGCTATCAGTCCTATTATGATAATTATAAAACAAAGTATTTGGATACAATACGGAAAATAACCCCGGATGAGTTAATCATTGCCCAATGGACGATAAGGGATTCTGTTTATTCCGATTATTTTAAGCTTCAGCCAAGCATTGCTTATGATATATGTAAAATACGTACCCTCGATTATTCACTTAAATCTCTTTTGTCCAAAGAAGAAGGACGGAAAGTTGTTGATTGGTTCGAAAATAAATTTTCAGATAAATCGTTGAACAAATATGCCGAAGCCTTGTATCGCAAAGCCTACCCGGAGCAAGAAAATAAAGGTTACGAACTTCCTGCCAACAATAAGGGAAGCGATATATTTAAGGCAATGATTGAGCCCTTTAAAGGGAAATATATATTTGTTGATTTCTGGGGAATATTCTGCGGGCCTTGTATCGCTGGAATTCAGCAAATGAAGAATACGCGCAAAAGCTATGACAATAGCAACGATGCTGTATTTCTGTTCATTACTTCCGACAGAGAATCACCACTCGACAGGTATGATAAATTTGTGGAAGAGCAAGAACTTACCCATACAAACCGCATCTCTTCCGATGATTATTTATATCTGCGACAGCTTTTCAGGTTCAATGGAATTCCCCGTTATGTACTTGTCAGTCGGGAAGGACGCATTCTGGATGATAACTTTTCAATGTACAATTTTAAACATACAATCAAGCAATTGTTAGAAGAGGAAAATAAGTTGCAGTAAGTTCGGTAATATATAGCATAATAACCCCGGGCATAGTTAAGCATACAGCATAACTATACCTGGGGTTAATTGTCTTCATCCGGCCCTATTATTTGTTTCTCAGGGAGGTCTGTTTTTATCAACAAGAAGGTACTTCATTCTCACCAGCGAGATACTTTATTCTCTCCCCGTTGATACTTTATTCTCTTCTCCTTGATACTTTGCTCTCTCTTTGTTGATACTTCTTTCTCACCAGTATGAGGGTTGTGGTACTCGTAATTGGTTGATTACCAGTCGTACTTGTATATGAGCTCATCGAAGGCAGGTTCTTCCTGAATACCTTCATTCCTGAATACTTCGCGAATCATGGATAGCTCTTCCGGAGTAAGTTGCCGCTCTTTTCGTTGTATGCGATAATATGTATTTCGTTTAAGGCGGAAGTATAGCATCTTTTTTATTTTAAGGGCTTTCGTATAGGGTACATTATCGAATAGATGCGTAATGCCCAGCGCAAAACATGCCATACGATCTTCCTGAAAATGCGGACATTCCTCTTCTTTACCGATAACATGTGCGGGATTGAACACCGAAAAGTGCCTCACTTCCGATCCTGCTTGTTGAGTTACCAGAAAACGTAAACAGCCGGCGGCACGTCCGCATTGTGCGTGAAGGCAATGAACATAATTGTAAGGTACTTGGGTATAGTCGAAATTTTCTTTCATGTTTCTTGAGCCTTGTTTTGAAATAGAAATCCGGTTGCAAGATAGGAAGAAAGCATTGCATATACAAGGCTGGAGCTTCTTTATCTCCATCAATGTGTCTGAAATCACCAATTAAATATTTAAAAGTAGCAATAGTAATATACTGCTCATTTTACATTTGCAAACTGATCTTTATACAGTATAATCAAAAAAGATGTTGTTATGAAAAACGCCCCTTTCTTAGTAAAAAGCTTAATCTGTATCTGCATGATTTTTGCCTCAGGTTTACTCCATGCCCAAACAAAGTATATCCCTAAAGGAAATCCGGTTGCTTGCTTCGATTATTTTACATACACTGGAAATGATGATTATTATAAGGAAAACGCGCTGCCCGACGAAAATTCCTTTTATAATCCCATTCTTCCCGGCTGGTATTCCGATCCCAGTATTTGCACCAACGGAAAAGATTACTTCTTAGTTACCTCCACTTTTATATATTACCCTGGTGTACCCATCTTTCACAGTACCGATTTGGTGAACTGGAAACAGATTGGGCATGTGCTGGATCGTCCTTCACAGTTAAAGAACTTCCCCGGCCAGGGAGTGAGCGGCGGAATTTTTGCTCCGGCTATCAGTTACAACCCGCATAACGAAACCTACTATATGATTACTACCAATGTAGGCGCCGGAAATTTCTTTGTGAAAACAAAAGACCCGTTTGGTTCCTGGTCTGATCCCATTTATCTTCCCGAGGTAGGCGGTATCGACCCCTCCTTCTTTTTCGATGAAGACGGACGTGCTTATATTGTAAACAATGACGGCATGGACGGTAAAGAACTGTACAGCGGACACAGATCCATTCGTGTGCGCGAATTTGATGTGAAAGCAGATCAAACAACCGGCCCCTGGAAAATGTTAGTCAATGGAGGAGTGAACCTGGCCGAGAAACCGATATGGATAGAAGGCCCCCACATGTATAAAATAAACGGTAAATACTATCTGATGGCTGCCGAAGGTGGAACAGGTCCCAACCATTCGGAAGTTATATTTATGGGAGACAGCCCCATGGGAGAGTTCAAACCCTGGAATAAGAACCCCATCCTGACGCAGAAACATTTGCCTCGCGACCGCCCCAATCCCATCACCTGTGCCGGACATGCTGATTTAATCCAAACAAAAGAAGGAGATTGGTGGGCCGTGTTTTTAGCCTGCCGCCCCATCGACAACAAATTTGAGAATTTGGGCCGCGAAACATTCATGATGCCGGTAAGATGGAGCGAAGACGGATTCCCTTACATGACCCGTGGCGATGAAGTAATTCCTATGATTTCGCGAAGAGAAGGCGTTAAGCGAAACGAAAAAGTAACTTTTGGTAATTTCGATTGGCGCGATGATTTTGATTCTGCCACTTTAGGTATGGAATGGCTTACATTGAGGACTCCAATTAGTGACCTCTATTCGTTGACCGAAAACCCGGGTTACCTTTCCCTGAAAAGTTCTCCGGTTAGTGTTTCCGAAAAGAAAGCCCCTGCTTTCCTTTCGCGCCGCATGCAACATCATAAATTTGAATCCGCTACCCGTATGTATTTTAAACCGACCGACGAGCAGGATATGGCCGGTGTTTTGCTTTTTAAGGATGAGCAACATCATATCTTTTTTGCCATTCAGGGATTGGGAGATAAGAAAGAAGTAAAGATTGAACAAAATAGTAAATCAGGGAGCAATATATTGGCGAAAAAACAAATATCTTTGTTTCAAGATCAGGCCATTGAACTAAAAGTTGTTTCGCACGGTATGTATTATGACTTTTACTATAATCTGGGGAATAACGAATGGACGCTTTTACATGAAGGCGCTTCCGCCCGCGAATTGTCAACAGCCAATGCCGGTGGGTTCACCGGAACTACCATAGGACTGTATGCTACCCGCAAAACAACCGAAAATCCAGAAACTCAACTACCGGCCGGTTTTGATATCCGGAAAAACGATATGGCTTATGGTGAGGTGCAGAGTTTTAGCTATTATTCTAAAGTAGCCGGCACCGAAAGAAAAGCAAATATTATTTTACCACCCAACTATACCAATAAAAAGAAATATCCCGTTCTATACCTTCTTCATGGTATAGGCGGAAATGAAAACGAATGGTTGGATGGAAAACCGAATGAAATAATCAGCAATCTGACCACAACAGGCCAAGCCAAAGAAATGATTGTCGTTATCCCCAACATCAGTGTAGTGAAGAAAGGGAAAACCCCGGCTCTATACATGACCGCCGAACACTTCGCACAATTCGATAACTTTTTGGACGAAATGAAAACCAACCTCCTTCCTTACGTCGAAAAAAACTACTCCGTTTTGAAAGGACGTGAGAACAGGGCTGTTGCCGGGTTGTCGATGGGAGGACGATCGGCTTTGCATGTGGGTATTCATCTGATTAAAGACTTTGCCTATATCGGCGCCTTCACTCCCGCACCTGGCGTATTACCTTATTTTGCCGGAGACGGCTTGTTTACTGCCGAAACACTGACTTTGCCGGATGCGTACCGAAAAAATACATGGATAATGATAACCAAAGGCACCACGGATAACGTAGTGCGCGATAATCCGGAGAATTACAGCAATACATTGAAGGAAAATGGAGTTGACCATACGTATCTGGTATTGCCCGGCGGACATTGGTGGGATGTGTGGAACCCTTCTCTATATTATTTCGCAAAGAAAATATTTCAATAAATAATGTTGTTTTGTTATCTCAATAAAATATAAACGTTACAGATTATATATTTTCGAAATGAAAAAAGATAATCCCATACTATTTCTTTTTGGTGTTCTATTCATATACTTTTCATCAAGCGCACATTTATATTCATCCAATGTAAATTTTGTGAGTATAAATTCCAAATACGGAATTTCTGTCAGAGAAACCAGTTCTATATGCGGCGATGATATTGGATTTGTATGGAGCTCATCTAAAACGAATATATTAAGGATTACCGAAGGGGATTATCGCATTTATCAACTGCCTTACAACACGGCTAATATCGGGTCTGTAAAATTAGTATATAAGGGTCGACAGTTGTACGCTTACGCAAGTAACGGACAACTTTTTTTATATGATGATGTCTTTGATCGTTTCGATTTTGTAGTGGATTTAAGAGACTTAGTAAATAATACACTAAGCATAAACCGTGTTGACATTGATAATACGGGAGCCCTCTGGATTGCTTCTTCGGTTGGATTGTTTCGATATGATAATGGCGTTCTTGATCAAGTACTTGATGAATTAATAGAAATTCAGGAAGTGCTGTTTGATGGTGAAGACCACTTGTTTCTCGATACGAATAGAGGGATAGAATGTTTGGATATAAAAACATCACAACTGGATTGCATTTATGAGAAGGTTAACAACATTCGGGTATCCCGTTTCCACTACGATGCAGTTGAAAAACGCTTATGGATGGGCACATTCTCCGATGGCTTATATTATTATGAGGTTCAGAAAAAGAAATGGAATAAAATAGCTATCCCGAATTTTCCGGTACAACCTATTCTCGCTATGGTGGAAAACTCAGAAACCACGCTGTTAATTGGAATTGATGGAAAAGGTATCTGGGAGTTAAATAAAGACGGAAGCACTGTGCTCAACATCTATAAAGAAAATGCAGATAATCCGTTTTCACTCCGCGGGAATGGAGTTTATGATCTTTTTTGCGATAAGAATAAGCGGCTATGGATAGCTACTTATAGCGGAGGGGTATCATATTTTGATCAGGAACCCCCTGTAACAACTCATATTACCCATCAGATAAATACCCCGAATTCTTTAGGAGATAATAATATAAACAGAATACTTCAAGACAAGAAAGGAAATATTTGGGTAGCAACAAACAACGGCATTAGCCGTTGGAATGTGTTGTCGGATACGTGGGAAACATTTTTCCGGGACAAACAAGACGAAGCTCAGGTCTTTTTGGCATTATGCGAAGATAATAATGGTAATATCTGGGCAGGAACATACTCCTCAGGTATTTATATCTTAGACGGAAAAACAGGAAGAGAATTAAATCACTTTCCACAAGATGGCAATAAACAAGACTTTCCCAGCAAATTTATTTTTGATATCTTTAGCGATAGTCAGGGAGATATCTGGATAGGAGGAACGCAAACCTCTGTGTTGTGTCTTTTAGTAAAAGAAAATCGTTTCCGGTCATACCCTTTTGATAATATCAGCTATTTTGTTGAGATAGAGCCAGGTAAATTATTGCTTGCCAGTTCTTATGGCCTGTTCCTGTTAGATAAAAAGAGCGGTGAAGGCGATTATCTGGTCGAAGATTGTATTACACGTGATATTGTAATTACGGGGAATAAAATATGGGTAGCCACAAGCGGACACGGATTGGTGTGCTACGATGTGGAAACCCGGCAAACAAAGGCATTTACAACAGAAACCGGGCTGCCATCCGATATCGTTAATAGTATAGTTCTGTATAATGACTATCTGATACTTACAACAGAAAATGGATTATGTAAGTTGGACTTAAATGATGAGTCTATATATATTTATCCTTTTTCTTTTGCACTCTCCAGTTTATCCTATAATGTAAGATCGCGCATACAATTAAGTAATAATGATATTGTACTGGGAACTAACAACGGTATATTGATATTCAATCCTGACTCTCTCCGTGCGAAACAACCTTCAGAAGGAAAAATCTTTTTTCAAAATATAACCGTTTCGGGACGATCCATCAGAGAAAACCCCGATTTATTGCAACATATTCCTGTTAATAAACAAACGGACCTTTATTTAGAGTATAATCAGAATTCAATAACATTAGAACTCTTACCTATTGGTATTGCCACGACAGGTTATAAATATGCGTGGATCATGGAGGCCTTGGATTCTGAATGGACTCAACCCTCAACCGGCTCTACAATAAATTATCCGAATCTTCCTGATGGTAGGTACTGTCTAAAAATAAGAATGTATGATGGCTCATATTCACAGATTATAGATGAACGTGTTTTAAGGATACATATCACACCTCCATTTTGGGAATCGTGGTGGTTTCGCTCCATCATGCTATTTATAACTATATGTATTATCTATATTTCCCTGAAAACATATATTAACCGGCTGAAACGAAAACATACGGAAGATAAGGTTCGGTTTTTTACGAATATGGCTCATGATATCGGAACCTCATTGACATTAGTGAATGCGCCTATTGAAGAATTAAAAAAAGAGCAGAACCTATCAGAAAAGGGGCAATATTATTTAGACCTTGCCGTTGAACAATCTAATCGACTCTCTTTCGTATCGACCCAATTGCTGGATTTTCAAAAAGTGGATATAGGCAAGGGACAGTTATTCCTGGCTATGATAGATATTGTTAATTTGGTAAATCAACGGAAAGTATTATTTGAATCGATAGCGAAAAAAGGAAATATCCAATTGGTGTTTCATTCGGAGCGAGACTCTTTTTATACTGCTATTGACCAACTAAAGATCGAAAAAGTAATTGATAACTTAATTTCTAATGCAGTTAAATATTCAGGAAGTGATAGCAGTGTTGAAATCAAGTTGAACTTCAATAATGAGAAGTGGCGCCTGGAGGTTAAAGACTATGGATTAGGTATTTCACAAAAAGCCCAGAAAAAACTTTTTAGAGAATTCTATCGTGGAGATAATTCTGTTAACTCTAAAATAGTAGGCTCCGGAATAGGATTATTGCTCGTTAAGAACTATGTGACGATGCATGATGGCACAGTGCTTGTTGATAGTAAAGAAAATGAAGGTACCTCAGTTCAGCTATCTATTCCATATAAGATAGTGGAAGAAGGATCGTCTATTGTGAATATAGAAGGTCTTGCTGGTAAAAGAAATGTGCATACGGAAACCCACGTCGATTTTTCTATTTCAGAAAAAGAATCTCCAGCCGGTAAACCACGTCTGTTATTGGCCGAAGATAATGACGAATTACGGAACTTCCTGAAAAACTCACTCTCAGATGTGTATCAGATAGTTGCAGTCAATGATGGGAAGAAAGCCTGGGAATTAATACAGCACAAAGCTCCCGATTTGGTTGTCTCGGATGTAATGATGCCCGATATGGATGGTTTTGAATTATGTAGATTAATGAAATCATCCTTTGAAACATCACACATCCCAATCCTATTATTAACAGCATTGTCTGACAAGGTTGAACAATTGAAAGGACTAAAACTCGGAGCAGACGACTATGTTGTGAAACCTTTTGATCTATCCATATTAAATTCAAAGATTGAAACCATTATAAGAAACCGGGATTTAGTTAAGAATAAAACGCTAAAGATAATCTCACAAACAACCGGTGATAATGATGTTCTCTTTGAAAATGAACTCAATGACAAGTTCGTTAAAAAGGCAATAGATGTGATACGTGAAAACATGAGCAACAACGAATTTGGGAAAGATGATTTTGCCTCGAAAATGAATGTCAGTTCTTCTTTGTTATATAATAAAATAAAAGCTTTAACAGGGCAATCGCCTATAGACTTAATAAAAACGATTCGGTTAAATTATTCTTTGGAACTCATAAAATCAAAGAAATATACTGTAACTGAAGTCAGTGAGATGTGTGGCTTCTCCAGCGTTAGTTATTTTGGGAAAGTTTTTAAAAAATATTTTGATAAGCAACCTACTGATCTGCTAAAATAGACATGCTTTACCCCTGAATGGCTTACAGATAGCCTGTAGTCCCCAAATATGTCTAAAATTACCACCTAAATAATTAAAAGTTCGAAGGCTTTTAAATCCGGTATGCGATATTTGCGAATATATCACAAGCCTTTTTAATCTTAAACAAAAACTCTAATCTTAAATATATAAAATCTTTGTGGTAAATCAGGAGGGAGCTATATCCCTCATCTTAAGTTTTCAATAAGGTATTAGTTTATTTTATAAAAGGTACAGTTTATTTATTTATAAAAAATCATCGAAAATGAATTTTTCTTTATTTATGCGGACTTTATTTTTTGTTCTGTTTGGATTAGCAATGTCTATCCCGGAAACGTCGGCCAATGAGGCAATGAAAGATGTGGTAAAATTATTGGCAAGAGACGCTACTATTGAAGGCGGATTGAGAATAGAAGATAAAGGGCAGGAAAAAGCCACCATACATGGTTGGCATAATGTGAATGACGTGATTTCCTGGAAGACGAACCTAAAGAAAGGAAACTATGTGGTAAGCTTGAATTATTCCGAACCCTATTCGGGCGGGGCAGCAACCGTTACGATAGGGAGGCAGCAATTTGCTGTACTAATACAACCGACGGGCAGTTGGACGGAATATAAAACGTTTGATCTGGGCGTGATCAATGTTGAAAATCCGGGTGATGCGGAAATTATTTTAAAAGCTATCCAATTGACTTTAAAAGGAAAAGAACACAAAGAAGCCTTGCCCGATATTCACTGGCTTACGTTGACTCCCACAAAAGAAAAGGCCACATCACAACCGGTTGATATCGTGGCGAAATTTAAAGGAAAAACCATTTTTTATGGAAAAACTTTTAAGGGTTGGAAAGGAAATGATGGCGAGAAAAGCATGGAGTGGTTTCGCATCGAAGACGGAGCCATTGTGGGAGGAACTATGGAGAGACCCATCCCGAGAAATGAATTTCTGTCGACTACAAAACAATATGGTAATTTTGAACTACGGCTGAAATTCAAAATGAAATATCCCGAAGGAACCGGAAGCTGGAATGGAGGAGTACAATTTCGCAGTGTGCCACACCCCGAAACTCCATACGAAATGGTGGGCTATCAGGCAGATATTATTCCCTGGAAATGGGGTGCTTTGTATGACGAACAGCGTCGATGGACCTTTTTGGGAACTTCTTTGAATACAGAAGAAGTAAAGAAAGTAACTCGGTACGATGAATGGAATTCTTATATCATTCGTTGTGAAGGGCCACGCATTCGTATGTGGCTGAATGGAATTCAAACTTTAGACTACATAGAATACGACCCGGCAATTCCACAAACCGGATATATTGCGGTACAAATACATGAAGATAAAAATCCATGCGAAGCGTGGTATAAAGATATCGAGATACAGGAGTTTTAAGTATCTATTAACCGATTAAAAAGGTTCATCTATTATGTTGAACCCCATGGAAACCATTAAAAACACAGGAGATTTGAAAAATGAAAAAAGTATCAATTAGTTCCTGGGCTATTCCGCAGGAAATGAAGGAATTAACAAAAGGAGCAAAGGATTTAGGATTTGATGGCATCAGTTTAGGAGGATTTCCCCCGTATGGAGCGAATGCTACATTGCTCGATACGGACGAAAAAATTGCCCAATATGTAAATTACTTCAAGGATAATACATTGGAAGTGGCGGATTATGCCATAGATGTATGGGCTTACAATGCACTGACTCAAACGGAAGAATGGAGAAAAGCATTCTCGGACTGTCTTGCTTTCGCCAAGAAACTAAACTTAACCAATATTATTCGTTTTGATACTTGTGCTCCTCCAAAACTTCCGGAAGGCATGACCTATCAGGATGTGAAAGATTTCTATGTTAAGAACTTTAAAGAATTAGCACAAGAGGCCGCTATATACGGATTTGAAATGGTATGGGAGTTTGAACCGGGATTCATCATCAATGAACCGTCAAGCGTAATAGAGGTCGTGAAAGCGGTTAATGAACCTAACTTCTCTTTATTATTCGATACATGCCATGCTTACAATTGTGCACTCGGCTTAAATGCCCTTGAACCGGAAGTGTTAAAAGGGGGTATCCTGGAATTTATTGAAATGGCAAAAGGATATATTGGATTTGTTCATGTAATTGACGCCGACGGCACATTGAACCATGATAATACATCCGAACATGTTCCATTTGGAGACGGGAATATTAATTTCGATGAGGTTATTCCTGCTTTGATTCATGTAGGTGAATATAAAGCCGACTGGTGGGCCATTGACCTTTGTGAGTGGCCGGACGCATGGGCGGTAACGAAAAAATGCAAAGAATACGTTGATGATTTTAATAGAAAATATAGTTAACACATTATATAAGCGCAACTATGGAAGGTAAAATGAAAGTGCAGAATTTCTATGAGCCACAGGTCATGAAATATGAGGAACATGATATTCCGTCATTAGCTGATAATGAAGTGTTGATTAAGGTAATGGCATGTGCAATATGCGGGTCGGATATATCTTATTATTACGGGCATAGTCCGTTAGGAACAAAAGACGGTAAGGGCCCTTTATATTTAGGGCACGAAATGAGCGGAGTCATTGTTGAAGTTGGCAAGATAGCTAAAGATGCCAACCTTTTTCAGGAAGGAAACCGTGTAGCGGTTAATCCTGTGCAGCAATGTAATGCTTGTCCTGCTTGTATGCGTGGCGAATTCAACGTATGCGAAAATGTAGAAACAATAGGAGTGAACGTAAACGGCGGTTTTGCCGAATATGTAAAAGTAAAATATACACATGCCTATAAGATTCCTGATACGGTTTCTTTTGAACACGGCGCATTGGCCGAACCATTGGCATGTGGAACATACGGCGTAAAAAGATTAGATATCCGGTTAGGACAAGATGTTGTTATTTTGGGGCCGGGGCCTATCGGACTGATGATGGTTCAACTGGCTAAAGCATCCGGAGCAGGAAGGGTAGTTCTGGTAGGAACAAGAGATTATCCATTAGGGGTAGGTAAAAAAGTCGGGGCTGACTTCCTGATAAACACTAAGGATTCAACTTCACCTTATTATGCATCGGATGTAGTGGTAGCTGTAAAAGAAAAGCTCGGCAAATTAGCTCCAAGATGCATAGTGCCAACAAGTAATATGGAAGCGTTACAGAATGCGTTGAAAGTGACGGGTCCGGCATCTACTATTGTTTATTTTGGACTTCCGGGCGCTGAAGATAATCTCTCTATCAATATGCTGGAAGCCATCACCAATGACAGGACAATAAAATGTGCCTGGTTGGCTCCACTTGTATGGGACAATGTGTTCAATGCGATCGCTTCGGGACAGGTTGATTTAAAACCAATAATAACACATACGTTTAGCCTTGCAGATGCCGAAAACGGTATTCGGTTTATGAAAGAAAGCAAGGAAAACAAAGTAAAAGGAGTTATACTTATCGGAGCGGATAAGCAATGATGGGCTTTTAAAGAATGTTTAAACGATAAGAAATTGTTTTAAGGTAAAATATGGATAAAATAAGAGAAGTGTTTGAAAAGGGCGGGGGAATATTGCAATTATTACCCACATGGGTTCCCCGCCCCTTTAACCGACCCGGTAAAAGACTACGTCTTCATCCGGATGATTACTTTGCGATGGGAATGGATCGGGGAGCTATCGTAGAAAGATGGTTTAGTTCTATCACTCATGTTGAGACAGAAGGCGCACGTCCTGACGAAGGAATGAGCTATGTCAATGTGGACGATACGAATGAAAATAAGATACTGTTCAAAGATTTTATTGATGAACTCAAGGAAGAAATAATCGGCAGTGAACTGATTGAAAAATACGGAACATGGCCCATGTATTCTAAGTTTTATGACTACGAAATGCCTTTATTCCATCATATACACCATGGTGAGGAAGCATGTAAGAAAGTGGGTGTGAAACCTAAATTCGAACATTACTATTTTCCTAAACAATATAACCAACATCTGGGACAAATGCCCGTGAGCTATTTTGGTTTTGATCCTTCTGTTACAAAAGAGGAAGTCATAGAACGATTGAAGGATTATACCAAAAGAGACATTCGGATAACCGAATTATCAAGGGCATTTCGTATTGAATTAGATACGGGTTGGTATACTCCTGCCGGAGTAGTACATGCCCCCGGATCGCTCTGTACGTACGAGCCTCAATGGAACAGTGATGCCATGGCAATGTGGGAAAATGTAGTTAACGGAGAAGTGTTTGGATACGACAGTCTATGCGCTTATCTACCCGAGGAGGATAAAAACAATATTGAAAAAATAGTGGAAGTAGCTGACTGGGAAATAAATACTGCACCCGATTACAGGAAGAGATTCTTCCGCCGGCCAGTGATAGAGCAAAAAGGTGAAGGCTACGAACAGCGATGGATTGTTTATGGAAACGAATATGTTGGTGGTAAGCAACTGGAAGTCGAACCGGCACACACTGTGGTTATAAAAGATGATTGTGCATACGGGTGTGTCGTGATTCAGGGGCATGGAACATTCGGGAAATTCGAGTGCGAATCGCCTACAATGATTAGGTACGGACAAGCAACTGCGGATGAGTTTTTCGTCAGTAAAGATTGTGCCCTGAAAGGCGTGGTCATTACAAACAAGTCTAAATATGAACCATTGGTAATATTGAAGCACTTTGGACCTGACGGGAATATCTTACCTGTTCAAAATTAAGGATTAATTTTAATATATAAAAGACATGAATAAACTCGGGATTTTTACAAATTTCTGGGAGAGAAACTGGGATTTTGACCACATCAAATATGTGAAAAAGGCAAAAAGAATAGGATTTGATATTTTAGAGTTTCAGGCTCAACCTTTGTTGGAAATGACAAAAGAGAGAATGAAAGATATAAAGAAAGCTGCCGACGATGAAGGAATAGAACTCACGTATAGTCTTGGGCTTGATCCGAAATATGATGTTTCGAGTGAAGACAATTCCATACGTATGGCTGGTATTGAATACCTGAAAAACATAGTAGAACGTATCGGCTTCATGGATGGGGAAATTATTTCTGGAGTAAGTTACGCGGGTTGGGGGTCACCCAATTATGTTGTAGATGACAAGACACCCATCGTGCAGCGATCTATAGATAGTATGCGGCAAATTGTAAAAACAGCTGAAGACTATGGCGTTACGTATTGTGTCGAAGCTGTAAACCGTTTTGAAGGGTGTGTTATTAATACTGCGCAAGAGGCGTTGGACTACATCTCTCAAATCGATAGTCGGAATATTGGGGTTTTGTTGGATACTTACCACATGAATATTGAAGAAAATAATATCGGAGATGCCATCCGACTTGTGGGTGACAAACTGACATCATTCCACACCGGGGATAATAACAGGCGTGCGCCCGGACGAGGACATATTAATTTTGACGAAATCTTTCAAGCGCTTTCCGACATCAATTACAAAGGTCGAATCGTTTCTGAGCCATTTGTGCAAATGGGTGGAGAAGTTGGACGTGATATTAAAGTGTGGAGAAACCTCGATACTCCTACTGAAGAATTTATTGACAGCGAAGCGGCATATTTACTGAAATATACGCAAGATATGCTCATTAAATATGGAATGGTATAACCATTTATAAAATAAAATTAGAAAAAATGAAAATCTCAAATCAAATCATTTTAAAAACAGCAGGCATACTTATTATCGGACTATTTATGTTCAGTGTGAATGTATTCTCGCAGAAACAACAGCCGGTACAGCCAAAAGGCTATACCTGTTACGGGAAATTGGCAAATGGAGTTCCCAACGCTCAGAAGTTAGGTTGGAAAGTAGGTATCCAAGCTTATACTTTTCATAAATTTACTTTCTTTGAAGCCATTGATATGACTGCCGCACTTGGACTGAACTATATTGAAGGAGTTGCCGGGATGCCGCTTTGTCCGGGAAGTGATGTGAAATTCGGGCATGGCATGCCGCAGGAATGGAAAGACAAACTGAAACAAAAACTACAGGAAGCAGGAATCGAAAACGTAAGCTACTTCCAGTGGATGAACGGTTCGGGCGATGAATTTGAAGATATTGCCAAGTTTGCTAAAGAAATGAACCTGATGATTGTAACCGACCCCAAACGTGTGCCGGTTGGCGGGAAAAGCCCTGAGTTTTACGATGAAATCTGCAAGAAATACGGCGTAACCCTCGTATTCACCAACCATAGAAAACCCATTGCTTACTGGAATCCGGAATTTGCACTTGAAGATACCAAAGGTCGTAGTAAATACATCGGTGCTTCGGTAGATATCGGCCATTATATGCGCGATGAATTCGATCCGTTGCCTATCGTGAAAAAGTTCGTGGAAGCCGGCCGGATGTACCACTTCCACATGCGTGATGTGAGCGAAAGAACCAAAGACGGGTATGACGTTCCATTGGGTGAAGGTCAGGGTAAAATACGCGAAATCTTCCAGGTGCTTTACGACAATGATGTAAAGCCAATCATCATGATGGAATATGAAAAAGATTTCTACAATCACATGTTGGAATTAATTCCGAGTGTGAACTATATCAATAAAGTTTGTGGTGAAATGTTAGGTGAATCGAATTAATTTATGAATGTCCGGATATTCATATTCTTATTTCTGATATTGGGAACCTGTAAATCGTTTGCGGAAGTTACATTCTATAACATAAATACGATTTACGGGATCTCAATCAGAGAGCCTCGTTCCATCTGTGAAGATGAAAACGGATTTATATGGGTATCGTTCGAAGCGGGTATAATGCGGCTAACAGATGGTGATCACCGAATATATCAGCTTCCTTATAAAAAAACAAATATCGCCTATATAAAAATAGCCTGTTTCAACTCGCATCTGTATGCTTATACGCATAACGGGCAATTATTCCAATATGACGATGTGATGGACTGTTTTAATCTGATTGCCGACTTTCAGTTTACGATCAATACGGTATATGTAGATAAATCGAATGTTTTTTGGTTGGGGACTTCCTCTGCTCTCTATCGTTATGAACACAGCAGGAATATATTGCAGCCAATAGATACTGAACGAACACCCGTTAATACCATCGTGCCTTACAAAGATGATTCTTTACTATTTGGAACGTCGTACGGGGTAAGGATAGTTGATGCAAATAGTTTACAATCAGAGTTTTTATATAAAGAAAGTGAGAATCAGGAGATCTTAAGCCTTTATTATGATGCGGTTACTAATGGTTTATGGGTAGGAAGTAATTCGAATGGACTTTATTATTATGATATAAAGGACTCTGCTTTGCAACGTGATTGTATCAAAAAATTTCCTAAACAACCTATCCGGTGTATTGAAAAGAAACCGGACTCTCATCTACTGGTTGGAATTGATGGGAGAGGGATTTGGGAATTAACGGCAAAGGGTGATACTGTATTAAATGTTTATAAGGAAGACATGGATCGACCTTCTTCCTTACGGGGTAATGGAATATATGATATTTTATGCGATCGGGGAGGGAAAATTTGGGTGGCAACCTTTACCGGCGGATTATCCTATTTTAACCCGGATTCCCGTTTTTTTACACATATAGCACATCAACCCAATGTGGATAATTCGTTGATAAACAATACGGTCAATCGAATAATGGAAGATTCGTATGGCCATATCTGGATTGCAACAAATAATGGAATAAATCGTTGGAACCGATCAATAAATAAATGGGAGTCGTTTTTTCAAAACAAACAAGAAGGATCATCTGTTTTTCTGGCTCTTTGTGAAGATAATGATGGCAATATATGGGCAGGTTCTTATTCATCAGGCATATATGTATTGAACGCCAAAACAGGAAAAGAAATCAAAAAAAATGGAGGGATGATCTCTAAACCACCCTTTGTGAATAAATTTATATTTGATATTTTTAAAGATAGTAAGGGTGATATCTGGATTGCAGGTGCTAACAGTGATGTTCTTTGTTATTCCTCCAAAGAAAATCGTTTAAAATCTTATCCGGTTCAGAATATAAGTTGCATTGTAGAATACAATGCGAATAAATTATTAATGGCCAATTGGGAAGGGGTGGTATTACTGGATACAGAAAAGGGGGAAATACAAACGCTGTTGGAAAACTTTATTGTTCGCGACCTTTTAGTAATTGACAAAGATATCTGGATGGCCACCAGCAGAGAAGGATTGGTGCGATACAACTATGAAACCAAACAGATCGACAAATATCCGGTAACGTCCGAGTTGTTGTCTAATAATGTGAATAGTATTACTCATATAAGCGATGCGATGATTGTTGCAACGGATAAAGGGCTGTATAAATTCATGTTGAATAATTGCGAATTCTTAGCCTTTCCTCCTTCGTTGTTCCCGCTTCATGGCTTGTACAGTACCAAAGCCAGAACCTGTTTCCGGGATCAAACAATAGCATTGGGCTCAAACAATGGCATGATTGTATTCGATCCTGATAATTGCCCAGAAACTTATTTAGCTGGAAAGATATTTTTTCAGGATGTAAATGTTTCCGGTAGATCCATTCGGGAATATCCTGACTTGATAAAAAAGAAGCCGGTGAATGAACTGACCGGACTTTCGTTGGATTATAGTCAGAACACACTTTCAATAGAGTTGATTCCTATTGGGGTAACACCGAGCGAATATAAACTCTCGTGGAAACTGGAAGGGATTGATTCGGAATGGAGCAAACCATCGGAACTTCATGTGGTGAATTATACAAATATTCCGAATGGGAATTATCGGCTGTCCATAAAAATGTTAGATAATTCATTCTCACGTGTACTTGATGAACGTTCACTAGATATACAAATTATTCCCCCATTTTGGTATACCATCTGGTTTATTGCGCTTGTACTTTTGGTTATTACAACTGTTTTGTTGTTATCGTTAAGATTCTATATAAAACATCTGGAACAATTGCATGCACAAGACAAAATGTCCTTTTTTACAAATGTGATTCACGATCTTCGAACATCCCTGACCTTATTGAGTGCTCCGATTGAAGAACTGAATAAAGAGATGGGAAAACTTTCGGAAAAAGGTCGTTATTATCTGAATCTTGCAACCGAGCAATCCGGAAGATTGTCATCTGTAGCCACTCAATTACTCGATTTTCAGAAAGTAGATATTGGAAAAGGGCAGCTTTTCTTTGTAATGACGAACATTGTGGAATTGGTTTATCATAGAACGTTAATGTTTGAAGCGGCAGCAGAAAAGAAAGGAGGAATTAAACTTCACTTTTCGTCTAATATAGATGCATTCAATACCGCTATAGACCAGTTGAAGATTGAAAAAGTAGTGGATAATTTGATTTCCAATGCCATAAAGTATTCTCATCCCGAGAGCCAGATTGACATTTTATTGCATGTTAATGGAGAATCCTGGAGTCTTGAAGTAAAAGACTATGGACTTGGCATCTCAAAGAAGGCCCAGAAAAAACTTTTCAAAGAATTTTATAGAGGTGATAATACTGTGAATTCAAAAATTGTAGGCTCAGGAATTGGACTGTTGTTAGTCAAGAACTATGTAACGATGCACAACGGTAAAATCCAGGCGATTAGTAAGGAGGACGAAGGTACTTCATTTAAAATAACTATTCCCTATAGAGAAGTACATATTGATAAACTTGTGACTGATGATGCGAACGAAAGATCGCGCGAAGCGAGTGATATATTTACAGATATTTCTCTCTCTGAAAAGGAAAACTCCGGAAAAAAACCTCTTATCCTGGTTGTTGAAGATAACAATGATTTGTGCAACTTTCTCAAATGTTCGCTGGAAGAGCAAAGTGTTGTAAAAACCGCTGCTAATGGAGAAGAAGCCTGGCAATTAATTCGCGAAAAAAGTCCCGATTTGGTTGTATCTGATGTAATGATGCCCATTATGGATGGTTTTGAATTATGTAAGTTGATAAAATCTACTTTCGAAACATCTCATATTCCGGTAATACTGCTTACTTCCCTCACTGAAAAAACGAAGCAATTGCAGGGATTGGACATGGGAGCCGATGATTATATTGCCAAGCCGTTTGACATGGGCATTTTAATTCAGCGGATAAAAACAATTTTAAAAAACAGACTTATTGTGAGAGAAAGAGTGCTGAAACTAATTATTCAAACAGATAAAAAGTCACAATTGCTATCTAATGACCTGGATGATAAGTTTGTAAAAAAAGCAATAGAGGTCATACATAAAAATGTCTCAAACACTGAGTTCGGTGTAGATGAGTTTGCCTCAATGATGCATGTAAGTTCCTCTTTGTTATATAATAAGTTAAAAACGTTTACAGGTAAATCCCCAATCGAATTGATAAAGACGATTCGCTTGAATCATGCAATGGAGCTTTTACAGTCTAAAAAATATTCTGTAACAGAAGTTAGTGAACTCTCCGGATTTTCCAGTATTAGCTATTTCAGTACCGTTTTTAAAAAATATTTTGGTAAGTCTCCCACGGATTTCTCGTAAAATATATGGTATAGTATAACCTTTTGTTTAAATCTAATTTATGTATGCCTATGAAATATACCAATCCACTCAACAAACATTGATTCATTCTTTTTTTTACATGTTATGAAATTGTTGGTAATCATTTAGCTTTTGGCTAAATAGGTTTCCATTAATCTTAATCTAAAAAATCTAAAAACTAAATGCCAATGAAGAAAGACTATCAGTACAAATCTTATGAAGAAATTACTAAATCTAATATTAAAAACCATTTAACGTCTTAACAAAATGATTAAAAAAAACATTGACTTATTTAATTGCAGTTTAACATCTCAATATAATTCGAGATTGTTTGCTGTGTTGTTTTTATCGCTCATTGTTTTGTGCAATACTTCTTTGTTTGCTCAGAACAGAAGTGTTAGTGGAACAGTAGTCGACACTTCGAGCGAACCTATCATTGGAGCAAGCGTTCAGGTCAAAGGTACATCCATAGGAACAATTACCGATCTGGATGGTAATTTTACATTAAACGCACCATCAACGGGAAGTTTGCAAATCTCTTTTATAGGTTATAAAAGCCAGGAGGTTGCTTTAGGTAAAGTAATCTATAATATAATCCTGGAAGAGGAAAGCAAGCTTATAGATGAGGTGGTAGTTGTTGGTTATGGTACTAAAAAGAAAGAAACATTGACCGGCTCTATAGCAAGTGTTTCCGGTTCGGAAATTGTAAAAAGTCCAGCAGCGAACTTAACAAGTTCTTTGTCTGGTAAACTTCCCGGCCTAATTGTAAACCAACGTTCCGGGCAACCCGGAGATGATGATCCTACGATTACGATTCGTGGACGTTCTTCCTTATACGATGATGACGCTGATCCTTCGATGTATAGTCCTTTGGTTATTATTGACGGAATGGAGCGTAGCAATATGGGACGGCTAAATCCGGAGGATATTGAAAGCTATACGATTTTAAAGGACGCTTCAGCAGCCATTTATGGAGCCCGGGCTGCTAATGGAGTGATTCTAATTACAACGAAAAAAGGAGCAAAAGGCAAGCCTGTATTTAGTTTTTCTCACAATTCAGCTTTTTCGTCGCCTACTATAACACCTAAGGTATTGAATGCAGCCGAATTTGCAGAAGCGTTTAACGAAGGTTATTGGTACAGGCTGGGACGCCCGGAGTCAAATTATACTCCGTTCTATTCAAGTGAGGCTATTCAAAAATATCGGGATGGATCTGACCCGGTGTTATACCCAAACACAAATTGGGTTGACGAAACGATGAAGTCTTATTCGATGCAACATATTTCAAGTTTACAGGTAACAGGTGGTACCGAATCTGTTCGTTACTTGCTTTCGTACAGATATCAAACTCAGGGTTCTGGTTACTACAATAATCCGATTGATTATAAGCAACATAATGTACGTGCCAATATATCCATTGATTTGAATGAATATCTGACCATTGGAGCTAATCTCAGCAGCATTATACGCAATCGGACAACTACTCCGACATACCAGTCAAGTAACTTCTGGAATATCATCAAAGCCAACCCTACACTTGTAGCTCGTTATCCTAACGGCTTAATTGGACCGGGGCGTCTAACTGAAAATCCACTATTGCTGGATCAGAGAGGTTACCAGAAACTAAACAATACGCCTGTTTACTCTACCTTTACGGGAACCTTGAAGATTCCTTACGTGGAAGGGCTGAAAGTAGAAGGTTCTTTTAACTATGATATAAATAATCAGTTCCAGAAAACACTTCAGATACCTTATACTTACCATGAATACAATGTGCAAACTGGTGAGTATGACGAGAAAAACGGAACGGGTCCGGGATCTTCTGTTATCTCGGTAGATGATCATTATTGGAAATGGACAACGATGATGTGGAATGTCCGGTTAATGTATGAGAAAACAATTAAGGATGTTCACAACTTTAGTGTAATGCTTGGTATGGAGCAGCAAAAAAACAGTTCTAATGATGCAAGTGCTTATCGGAAGAATTATTTGACTTCTCTACTGCCGGAAATCAATACTGGAAGTTCGGCTTCTGAAGATAAAGACAACTCAGGTTCTTCAAGCAAAAGCGCGCGTAATAATTATTTTGGACGTTTAAATTATGACTACCAATCAAAGTATTTGTTGGAGTTTATTTTCCGATACGATGGATCTCATAGATTTCCTGAAGGAAGACGATACGGTTTCTTCCCTGCCGCATCACTCGGATGGCGTATCTCGGAAGAAGCGTTCATGAAAAATGCATTCCCGGACATAGATCAATTGAAAGTGCGGGCTTCATTGGGAAGAACGGGTTACGACAATGTCGATGCATTCCAGGATATGCAAACGTATTCTTTTGACGGAAACTATGTCTTCGGAACAACGAATACGAGCGCTATCAAAGCCGGAGTTATGCCCAATCCCAATATTACATGGGAAATCAGTACCAAATACGATCTTGGTTTGGAGGGTAGTTTTAAGAACGGATTGTTTGGTTTTGATATCACATTGTTCCAGGAAGACCGGTCGAGCATACTTGCTACTCGTAACATGTCTATTCCAGGCACCCTCGGTTTTACCGATTTGCCGAAAGAAAATATAGGTAAAACACAGAACAGGGGTTTTGAACTCGTACTCAGTCATAGAAATCGCATAAATAATGATTTCTCTTATAATGTTTCGGGTAACCTGTCTTATGCCAAGAGTAAAATTGTCTATATGGACGAGACACCTAATACATACGAATATAGAGATCGCACAGGTCGTCCGATTGGAGCACAATTATATTACAAGGCAGATGGTATTTTCCATACGCAGGAAGAACTTGATGCATATCCACATGCTGCCGGTACACAAGTTGGTGATATCAAGATTGTCGATTTGAACGGTGATGAAAAAATTGATTCGGATGACCAATACCGTTTTGGCTACTCAAATGTTCCCCGGATGGTATTTGGATTGAGTTCTAATTTTCAATACAAAGATTTTGATCTAAGTTTTTCTTTACAAGGACAAGCAGGTGCTTATAATTACGACGATCAATTTGTCACCATCGGTAATTCCTCTTATGACAATGCTTATGTTGAACGTGCAAAAAATCGTTGGACAGCAACAAATCCCAATGGAACTATGCCACGATCTGATGCTTATCAGCTCGGCAATACGACGTTTTTTCTTTATGATGCCACTTTTGTTCGTCTGAAAAGCCTTGAGTTGGGATATACGGTTCCTCAACAATGGACATCAAAGATCGGCTTAAGTAACTTAAGGTTGTATGTTAGTGGCTTTAATTTGTTAACCTGGGCTAAAGAGATCAAATGGTCTGACCCGGAAACAAATAATAGCAGTCTTAATTATCCGCAACAGCGTGTGATGAATCTTGGTGTAAATATTAAATTTTAAAATCCAGACAAATGAAAAAATATTTAATAATTCTCGTAACGACGTTATTCTCTTTATCGTCTTGTTCTGATATTTTGGATGTTTCGCCAACAAACAAGGTTACAGATGCCGCAGTTTGGGAGGACGCCAATCTCATATCGGCATATCAAGTAGAACTTTACAATTGCATTCAACATGGTTTCAGAAGCTGGAACGATTGGTTGTCTAAAGGGACGGATGAAACTTATCCTTCAATTACATGGGGACCAAGTATGTATCAGGCCGGGACGATGACTCCCGACAATATAGGTTCTTTGGATTATTGGAATACCGGATATCAATATATTCGTAAAATCAATGTTTTTATTGATAAAATGGATGCTTCAAATCTTGACTTACCCAATAAAGGGCGTTGGGTTGCTGAAGCAAAATTTCTGAAAGCGTGGATTTATTTTCAATTAATTATTCGTTATGGCGGCGTTCCTCTGGTTGATGAATACTGGAGTATTGACGAAGGAACTTCGGTTACATTCACCCGCAATACGCTGGAAGAATGTATTACTGAAATTGAAAAATTGATTGCTGACGCTATTCCCGGTCTTCCTCAGTCCTACACCACAACTAATGCCAATTTTGGCCGGGCTACTCAAGATGTATGTCGTGCATTGCTTTCTCGTATGTACCTATATATGGCATCTCCGCTGTTTAATCCGACAAATGATCGGGCAAAATGGCAAAAAGCAGCAGACGCTGCGTTGGGCTTTATGACTAAAGCAGGAGATACTTACGAATTGTATGCCGACTATGGTGAAGGTTTCAGGTTGATTTCCGGATCACAAAACAAAGAGTACATTTTTGCACGGAATTTCACGTCAACAAACGGACACGATGCTCCGATGGACAATTTAGGACGTCGATGGGGAGCCTATGGCGGTTGGTTTGCAAGTAACGGTCCTTCACAGAATTTGGTGGATGATTATGATATGAAATCCACCGGATTACCTCCATTCAAATGGGTAAACGGCGAAAAAGTAATCAATGCGGCATCAGGATATGACGCTCAAAATCCATACAAGGACCGAGACCCACGTTTGGCGGCAACAGTTATTTATGATGGCTCTGATTATCGCGGAATAACACATGAAATGTGGATTGCTACCGACGAATCAAGTTGGGGGTATGATTCCTATAAACAAAGTGGAGACAATCCGCGTACAAACTACATTCTTCGAAAGTTTATGCCCGAATTAGATCAAGACATTTCCTGGGAGGTGAAGTGCGTGGTACCTTGGCCATTCTTTCGCCTGGCTGAAATATATTTGAATTATGCAGAGGCCATGTTCGAATTGGGTGATGAGGATGTTTGTAGAGAATATATGAACAAGGTGCGCGACCGTGTTGACATGCCGGATATCCCTTCGACTGTTGGAGGAGAGGAATTACGGGAACGGCTTTACAATGAACGTCGGGTGGAATTCGCTTTCGAATCTCATCGGATTTTCGATGTGCGTCGCTGGAAAGTTGCGATGGTTACTGAGAACAGGGATATTTACGGTATGGATATTTATAAAGATATTACTACCGGGATCAAGAAGTATACACCTGTAAAATTGTATGAGAAAAAAGGTAACTTTAACGAACGGATGTATCTAATACCTGTTTCTAATGACGAAATCAGAAAAAATGGTGGAACACTGGAACAAACGTCCACATGGATCGGATATTAATGAAAGGGTTCTGTCGAAAAATAGTAACTGTTCATTTCAAAGTTGAATAATGAAATGTTGATTTTTAGTAGTTGCAAACTCAATAGCAATAAAAAGATCCAAAAGCTGTGCTTTTTGTAGTTTCTCTTTTATAAGCTGCTCAAGAACAGTTTCTTTATTTTTGCAAAAACGGGTAGGATGAAAATACAATTATTTTCATCCTACTTTTGTATAAAACATATAAGAAAAACTGGTATTCAGAAAAACTCTCGTTCTAATAAATATACAGAATGCGGAATGTTTGATTATTGGTGAGATTCTCTCATCTATTTTGATAAAAATCCAAGAATATCAGAATGTTATATTGTAAGTGTTTCCAATCTCCGTTAATATCTTGTTTGTTTTGTCTCCATAACGGATATTGCATTCACCTCCTTCACGAGAAAAAATAGAGGTAGAAATTAACCGGCTGTTTTTCCATTCTATGTCAATTATAAAACCACCACGGGCACATAAGCCTGTAACCTTGCCATTTTTCCATGATGTAGGTAATGCTGGAAGGATGTCAATGAATTCAGTATGACTTTGAAGTAGCAATTCTATCATTGCTAAAGGGGTCCCCATCATGTCTCCTATTTGCACAAAACCATGAGCGTCAACAAACATATTAGGATAAGCTTTTGTAAAGTATTGATGCTCCATCATGTCTAAACACTTGTTTCCTTCTCTTAAACGAGCTAGCATACAGGTAACCCACCCCAAACTCCATCCTTGCGCATTATAGTTATTCGACAAGCGAAAATCAAGAGATTTACACACCGCATCAACCAAATATGGTGTTTTATCTTGCGTTATCCGACGGCCTGGCATCATTCCCCATAAATGAGAAAGGTGCCTATGTCCCAATTCTGACTCAATCATTTCATCATACCATTCCAATAACCGACCATCACTTCCGATTTTAGGTACCGCCAAATTAATTAAAGCAGTTTCCACTTCTGCCGTCTCTTCATTTGAAATATTTAATATGCGACACGCTTCGAGGTAGTCAGAAAATGCCCCCCAAATTATTTCTTGATCTTGAGAAGGTCCCATTGAAATACTAGAGCGTTGTTTGTTTATAAGGAATTGGTTCTCGGCTGACGCACTAGGGCCCGAAACAAGTTTTCCTGTTATAGGATGAGGAACAAGCCAGTCAACAAAAAACAAAGCATTCTCCCGAAGAACAGGATAGGCTCTTTCTCGAAGAAAATCCTTATTCATTGTAAACCTATAATGCTCCATCATGTGTTGCGCACACCAAGAAAGTCCTAATACATACATTCCGTGAGAGGAATCCCATCCTGTTGGAGCAGTGAAAAACCATACATCAGTTCTATGGCCTGCTGCTGCACCACGTTTAGTTCCAAGCATTACTTGCGCAGTCTCTTTTCCATTTTGAGTGATTTTTTCGGTAAGAGTGAACATAGGCTCGTGACACTCAGATAAGTTTGCTTGTTCTGCAAACCAATAGGCTTCTTGCTGATTTATATTGATATGGAAATTTGATCTCCATGGTGGTTGCATTAATGGATTCCATATAGCTTGCAGATTCATCGGCAATCCACCCTCACGTGAACTAGAGATAAGTAGGTAGCGGCAATAATGATAATAAATCTGTAGCAGATATGGATCTGCTATCCCTTCTGAGACCATGGCTATTCGTTTATTAATTGGAGTCTCTATCCGTAGAGGATTATCAAGTTCTATCTCAAATGTTGAACGATTATACAAACTCGTATAATCTGCAATATGTTTAGTTTTTATTTTGTTATAGTCCTTTTGGATAGCCAACGCTATTTGTTTCTGACAAGCTTTTGCCCGGTTGTGTGATAATGGTTGCGTAGGTTCTTTAAGATTATAGTCGGTTTTGATAGCCAAATAGACGGTAACGCTATTTGCATCTGTAACTTTTATAATATCACCTTCCGATTGCACTCTTCCTCCTTGTGTGGAAAACTGGACAATACCATCAAACTTTACCCCCATAAAGGTATTGTCTTTTGCATGGGCTTGACCGCTAATATGCAGTTTGTTATTCGCTATGGCTTTAGCTACTGCACCATATGGTCGATCAACGTCAGCTGTAAATGATATTTTTCCGGATTGGTTAGCGGTTAAATGTATAACCATTATTTGGTCGGGGGCACTAACGAATGCTTCGCGGGTATATACTACCCCGTCTTGCTCATAAGTAACGTAAGTGACTGCATTTTCATAGTCCAACCAACGTCTATAGTTAACAGGAGAACTCGTATTGGAAAATTTGAGATGCAAAAAGCCAAAAGGTTGATAAGATCTCTCTTCTGCATTAGCCCAATAACGGTCTAAAAAAGCATTATTACAAATGGAATCTGCCGCAAGATATTTTCCTTCAAAAAGTAGATCTCGCATTTGCCGTATCAATTCAGGACCTTTGGAATCATTTGGAGGGGTAGGAGGTCCACACCAAATGCTGTTTTCGTTAATTATTATCTGCTCTTCGAAAATATCTCCAAATACCATTCCTCCAATTCTGCCATTACCAATAGGTATTGCCGATTTCCAATCTACTGCTGCTTCGGAATACCAGAAAGCAGTTTTACTGTTGTTCTGCGCTGATAACCCGCTTATATTAAATATTATAATGCAGATAGTACAGGTAACTTTAAAACTCAAAAATCTTTTTTCCATAATAAGCTTATTTATAGTTTTTACAAAGAACGACTATCCCAGAAAAAATCTTTTTTGATTTTTATTATTTTAGTTTCAATTTTTGCCATAATTATGAATGAGCGTTAAAGTAAAGTGTAACTTGCAAGTTGTCATTAGTCCGATTTTTATCGGTTTATTCCTGACTTTCTATTTGTTTGATTTGAATTTTGACTAGTTAGGATTTGCTGCATTTATCCTTTTAGCCGGAATATCTGTGAACGCCAATATTTATGTTTTGAATGAATACAATAATATTGAGGACACTCGTCCTAATATGAAGTCAGTTAAAATATATATTAAAGCTTGGAATGCGAAGGTGAAACCTATATTCTTAACTATTGTACCAATTGTTTTGGGCTCTATTCCATTTATGATAGGCGAATATAAAGAAGCTTTTTGGTTTCCATCAACAGCAGGTACAATCGGTAGTCTTGTCTTGTCATTAATAGCCTTATTTGTATTTCTTCCTATGTTTATGGGGGTGGTAAAAAATCTAATAGTATTAGCTCAGAAAAAAACTCCGAAAAATAATGAGCGAGGGTTCGATATAATTATTTTAAATAATATAGCAGTTTTATCATTATGGTTCCTAAAAGTCTTAGTTTAGAACTTATAAATAACCACCTCAAACAGTGAAATAGAACAGAAATAAGGAAAATTGCAAATCAAATAAAGAAAATCAAAAATCAATTTGAAAAGAGAAAATGATCTTTGCCTTATATAACAATTATATAAGGTTGATTATGCATATAACTGTTCGAATATTCATCCCTCTTTTAATTCCATTATTTTTTGTTTCGTGTAAACAAGAAATTCAATGGGAACAATTATTTAATGGAAAAGACCTATCCGGCTGGCATATCGATTGCCAGCCACAAGACAAAAACAAAGTATTTTGGACAATTGATGAAGGAACCATCCTTTGTGATTCGAGAGGCAGGGAAGGGCATCATCACATTTGGTTAGTAACCGATCGGGAATTTACCGACTTCGAATTAGGACTTAAATTTCAGGCTTATTCGGATTCTCCGGGAAATAGTGGATTGCAATTTCGTAGCCGGTACGATACAACGATTGAAAACGGAGGATGGATGAATGGGCCACAGGTAGATATTAATCCGCCCAAACCTAAACCCTGGCGTACAGGATTCATTTATGATGAAACCAATGAAGTTCGCCGTTGGATTTATCCGAGTTTATCCAATTGGGACATGAAAGATGAATACGAACCCGAAAAATACATCATGAAGTACTCCGCCGACGATGACGGTTGGAATGAATTGACACTGATATGCAATGGTATGCACATCAAAACAATACTGAATGGAATTGTGCAAACCGACTGGGATGCCACCGGTATATTGGATGATGAGATTCATCAGAAACATAATGTTGGGCAATCAGGGCATATAGCTCTTCAACTTCACCATGGCGACGATCTGCTAATCCGGTATAAAGATATCAAGATCAGGGAGATAAAAAAATAGCGATTGGAGAAACTAATATTATTAAAAACCTAAATAAGATGCCTATGAGTAAAATAGATTAGAATGAAAAACACATGCTAAAATCTGTCAGATATGTTATGGATTTTAGTCTTTTAACCACAGAGAGATTAAATCTAATTAATGATCTAATAAACTTATTAAGATGAAAAAAAAGAATGAATTGTATAGAAAGATTTCGTTTTTTCATGGAAAGAAATTTTTGTTAACCACACTCTTACTTGCTGTTATTTTCACTATGCCATTGTTTGCGCAAAACAAGAGGATCAATGGCACAATTGTAGATAGTAATAAAGAACCCATTATCGGAGCAAACGTACAAGTAAAAGGTACTACAGTTGGTACAATTACTGATTTGGATGGTAATTTCACATTGGATGCTCCACAAAGCGGTACACTGGTTATTTCTTTTATAGGATACAAAACCCAGGAAATACCATTAGGCCAAATAACTTACAATATAACCATACAGGAAGATTCCGAAATGTTGAGTGAGGTTGTTGTTATCGGTTATGGTATGCAACGCAAAGAAGCGATAACCGGTTCTGTTGCTTCTGCCAATGCCGAGACCCTCAGAGCTGTTCCCGGAAGTAACTTCACACAAGCATTGCAAGGTCGTATAGCAGGTATTGAGATGACACAAACATCATCCAAACCTGGAGCCGAAATGCAAATCCGAATCCGTGGTGCCCGTTCGTTAACCGCCAGTAACGACCCGTTGGTTGTATTGGATGGTATCCCGTTTGTAGGATCTATCGGAGATATCAATATCAATACAATCAAAAGCATCGATATCCTGAAAGATGCTTCTGCAACAGCAATCTATGGCTCACGTGGGGCTAATGGAGTTATCCTGATCACTACGTTGAGAGGAGAGCAAGGCTCCAAAGCGCGCGTTTCTTATAATGGATATTTTGGTATAAAAGATTTATTCGCCAAATATCCCATGATGAATGGCGCAGAGTTCGCACAAATGCGTAAAGATGCCGGAATCTATAACAATGCACTGGATGAGTCCGATGACACCAATACCGACTGGCAGGATTTATTCTATAGAACAGGTTTTGTAACAAGTCATGATGTTAGCGTAACTGGGGGTACCCAAAAAGGAAGTTATAGCTTCGATGCAGGATACTACAAAGATGAAGCGGTAGTACCCATGCAGGATTTTGAGCGCATGAACCTGAGAGGTGCATTCGATCAGGAAATTGGCGTTTTTCGTGTAGGAATAACCACAAACAATAACTATACTGTAAATAACGGAAATAGTATGGGATTGTATGGCGTACTGAGTAATTCACCTATTGCAAATCCTTACAATGAAGACGGAACTCTGAAAAGAACCATACGTATGCCTTTGGATGAATCGTGGGTACAGACTAAGAGTGTTATGGAAAACTTGGGCGATGCATGGGCAGACCGCCAAAAGGCGTTCAGCTCATATAACACACTTTATGCCGAAGCTAAAATACCACAAGTAGAAGGATTAAAATACCGCATAAACCTGGGGTTGAATTACAGAACGACGGATGGCGGACAATATACAGGACAGGGCTTGTTCAGTTCTAATGAAACAGCACAGTCAAAGGCTACCGTTACAAACTCCCTGATGACCAATTGGGCCATCGAGAATATGTTGACTTATGATCGCAATTTCGGCAAACATCAGGTAAATGCTGTTGCCTTGTATTCGGCAGAAAGAACTAAATATACAACCAAGCATATAACCGCAAATGACATCCCGGCAGATCATTTTCAGTATTTCAATCTGGGACAAGCTACAGGAGATGTTACGATTGATCCCAGTAAGCAGATATATCAGGTGAGTAGCTTGATGTCATGGATGGGGCGCGTTATGTACAGCTATGATAATAAATATATGCTTTCGGTTACCCTCCGTTCCGATGGTTCGTCCAGATTAGCGCCCGGACACAAGTGGCATACATATCCTGCGTTTTCTGCCGGATGGAATATCAAACGGGAATCATTCATGGATAACGTTACCTGGTTAGATAATCTGAAACTGAGAGTAGGTTATGGGCAAACATCCAATCAGGCAGTAGACCCGTATAAGACTCTTGGACTTTTAAGTACCCGAAAATATAATTTTGGAAATGAGTTCTCTACAGGGAATTATGTAACAGAATTGCCTAACGCGGCTTTGGGTTGGGAATATTCTGAAACCTGGAACTTCGGTTTGGACTTTACCTTATTTAATGGACGTTTATCGGGAACAATGGAATACTACGTGCAAAACACAAAGGACCTTTTGATGGGTATTGGTTTGCCAAGCACTTCCGGAGTAAGCAGTTATATGGCTAATATTGGTGAAACTCAAAATAAAGGTTTTGAATTATCATTGAATGGTACTATTTTAGAAAACCGGAATGGGTGGACATGGGATGCCGGCGTTAATCTCTATGTGAATCATAACAAACTGGTAGCCCTTGCCTCCGGACAGAAAAGGGATGAGACTAACAATTGGTTTAAAGGCCACCCAATCGATGTAATCTATGATTTTGAAAAGATAGGCCTTTGGCAGGAAGGGGATCCTTATATGAATATTCTGGAACCCGGTGGAAATGCTGGTATGATTAAAGTGAAATATACAGGTGACTATAATGCGGATGGCACCCCGGTACGGCAAATAGGAAACGCCGACCGTCAGATTATAAGTATGGAACCCAGGTTCCAGGGCGGTTTCAATACGCGTGTAGCTTATAAAGGATTTGATTTGAGTATTGTCGGCGCTTTCAAGAGTGGAGGCAAACTGATCAGTACACTTTATTCTTCTGCAGGATATCTGAATATGATGACCGGACGTAGAGGAAATGTCAAAGTAGACTATTGGACACCCGAAAACACAGGTGCAAAATATCCAAAACCTGGCGGTGCTCAGAGTGGAGATAATCCTAAGTATGGTAGTACATTGGGCTATTTCGATGCTTCATACCTGAAAATAAGAACGATAACATTAGGGTATAATTTTGATCAACTCAAATGGTTGAAAGATAATGGCATCAGCAGACTACGTGTTTATGCTACTGTACAAAACCCATTTGTATTCTTCTCGCCTTATCATGATGAATCAGGCATGGATCCTGAGACAAATTCATATGGAAATGAAAACGCGGCCGTACCCTACGACGACAACTTAAAGCGTTTGTTGACCATAGGAACAAATTCTCCTGCAACGCGTAACTATATACTGGGTATTAACTTTACATTTTAAAGAATTATCAGGATGAAAAATATATTTAATAAGACATTGTTGGGCACAGTTGCCATGATGTTATTTTTATCGGTATTGACATCATGTTCGGACTTTTTGGATGAAAAGCCACGTGGTATGTATGAACCCGGATATTTCAAAACAGAAAAAGGAGTAAACGGTGGATTGACAGCCCTTTATGCTCATTTGCGTAATATGTATGGACAGCCTTATTATTATAATGCTTGCCAAACCGGAACGGATGAGAATACTCATGCACAAAGCGCTGACGCTAATTTTAAAGACATGGACTATTCGGGAGTTGGATCGCTTACTCCTACTAGTAGCCGTTCGGATGTATTGTGGGGTACCGCCTATCCTTATATAAACACTGCCAGTGGAATCATTGAAAACGCGACAGAGGTAGGACTTTCGGATGCATTGATCGCCGAAGCCCGGTTCTTCCGTGCCTTTGATTACTTCATGTTGGTACAAACATTTGGAGGAGTTCCTTTAGATTTAGGAGCCGGTGAACTGGCTTTCAATACATCTCCCGTCCGTGTATCTACCCGTAATACTGTGCCTGAGGTTTATACTAAAGCCATATTCCCTGATTTGAAAACAGCCATGACCGACTTGCCGGAAACTGGTCGGGTAACCGGAGGATTGACAAAAACAGTGGCTCGCTTTTATTTGGCAAAGGCATACCTGACCTATGGATGGTGGCTGGAAAATCCCAATAACATTCCAACCTATCCGGAATGTCCGCGAACCGATCCTGACGGACACGATGCACAATGGTACTTCCAACAAGCCTATGATATGGCTGTTACTGCTATTGAAAACCCCGGACCGTTTGGCTTACAGGAAACCTATTATGATGTGAATTGGGCTCCGAATGATCGCAATAATGAAATATTGCTTTATGCCGACCATACCGAATCAAATGAGGTTTACAATGAATCTCAAATAACAAGCGGAGACGGCGGATCTTACATGAACAACGCTGGTTGGATGGTGCAATGGAATTATACGCAGATTACCAGCGCTACAAGTACAAGTTGGGACGAAAAGATAAACTCTGTTCAACGCGAAGCGGAACAGCATCTGGGACGTCCTTGGACACGTATGGCTCCAACAATTGGCGTATTCGAAAAAACCTTTGCAGATAAAACGAATGACTCTCGTTATGATGGTACTTTTACTACTGTTTATCGTGCGAACTGGAATAAAAACAGTTCCTTAAGTGGCATAGAAAGAGCATATAATGCAAATAATATGATTGTAGAATCAGGCGATGCTATTTTGACTTTCCTTGATGAAGAGCCAGTAACACCTATTGATTACTCTAACGATCCGTATGACAGCAATGTGGGTGTTGGTGTATTGCCTGGTAGAGCAGACTATGTCGTATCTCCGCGAGGCATAAGTCGACTTAATTATCCAGGACTCTGGAAATTGGGTACTTATCGTACCGACAATGGAAGTGGATTAGGATATCCAAATGCCGGTAGTACACGCCCTTTCAATATTGCCAAGTTTTCCGAACTTTACCTGATTGCAGCTGAGGCTGCGGTAAAGGGCGCAACGACTCAAAGCGGTAAGAGTGCAAGAGAACTGGTTAACGTTCTTCGCGCGCGTGCCGGAAAATGGCGTTGGGATAATAATGGTAATGTAGAGAAAATACAGGATAATAGTGCGCAAATGATAGCTGCCACACCGGCAACCATAACTATCGACTATATTCTGGAAGAACGTTCTCGTGAATATTTTGGCGAAATGTACCGCTGGGCCGATCTGGTGCGTACTCAAAAGTGGGCAGAGATTGCCGGAACCTATGAGATATGCGGATCGGACAGAGGAGACCATACAGCCGTAACGGTGACGCGCAATATTCAACCTTATCATTATTTACGCCCCATTCCACAAGGACAAATAGATGGTATGGAGATGACTGCCGAAGAAAAAGCAGCTTATCAGAATCCGGGATATAATTAATTGTTTTAATTACTAAAAACCAAGTAGGATGAAAGCGCCTGTGTTTTCATCCTACTTTTATCTGAAACAGAAGGAACGCCATTACTATATCTGTATATTATGAAAATTAGATATTTATTTTCTATCCTTATTCTTCCATTTGTTTTATGTTCCTGCAACAAAGAACAAAAACCGTGGGATAAAGGCGCTTTTGAAACCCGCCGGTACCGTAATTTATTTGCCGAAGTTGGCTATCCCCAACAAGAAATAGACGCAAAATTAAATCAGATATTCTACAATCTTTTCGAAGGTCCTGATAAAATCTATTTTGAAGTCGGAGACTCGTTGGGATACGTTTCCGATATCAAAAACCACGATGCGCGTTCCGAAGGAATGTCATACGGAATGATGATTGCCGTTCAATTTGGCCGGAAAGATATATTCGACCGTTTGTGGCGTTGGAGCCAAAAGTATATGCAACATCACGATGGCCCCATGGAAGGCTACTTTGCATGGAGTTGCCACACAGATGGCACCCGCAGGGCGCAAGGACCCGCATCGGACGGCGAACTCTATTTTATTACAGCTTTGATCTTTGCATCCAACCTCTGGGGCAATGATACAGGCATCGACTACCTGAAAGAAGCAAAATATATCCTGAACTGTTCTATGGAAAAAGATGGAACAGACGGCGTAACCAACCTCATCAACTTGGAACACAAACTTATAACGTTTGTGCCAACCGAATGGGGAGCAACTTTTACCGATCCTTCCTATCACATACCTGCCTTTTACGAAGTATGGGCCCGCTGGGCCGACGACGGACGGGCCGACCTTTGGCGCGAATGCGCTGAAAAGAGCCGTGCCTATTTACACACCACCGTTCATCCGGTAACGGGATTAAATCCGGATTACTCCAATTATGACGGAACACCATTCAAAACACCACGAGGCTTGGTAGGCGAAGCGTTCCGGTTCGATTCCTGGAGAGTGCCCATGAACATAGCTCTCGATTACTCGTGGAGTTGCGCCGACAAGGAGTGGCAACAAGCCTATGGCAATAAAATACAGGACTTCCTTTATCAACAAGGTTTAACCACTTTCGTTGATCAATATAATATAGACGGAACCATGGTTGCCGATACGTTACGCGCCGGCGATTATGCAAAGAACCTCAGGCATTCACTTGGATTAGTGGCTACATCGGCCGCCGTGTCATTGGTATGTACTCACTCTAAAAGTCGCGAATTTATCCGTCAATTTTGGGAAGCAAAAAACGAACCTTACGCAGATGGCTTTTTCGACGCTTACTTCGATGGTCTGTTACAACTGTTTTCCTTTATGCATTTAAGTGGTAATTACAGAGTCATACTCCCAAGGTGATATACATCCGTTTTTCCTTAAAAAAACATCAATTATGAAGAAAAGAATTGGCTTAGTACTGTTTCTCTCCTTGGTGGTGAGTTACACATTAATGGCACAGAACCCCATAATTTCCGGTCAGTTTACGGCCGACCCCACAGCCCGGGTATTCGACGGGAAAATATATCTGTACCCTTCACACGATATTCCAAGCCCCATAGAGAGACTGGAAAAATGGTTTTGCATGGCCGATTACCATGTGTTCTCCTCCGCGAATATGACCGATTGGACCGACCATGGCGTCATTGTCACGCAGAACGAAGTACCCTGGGTGCAGCCGGATTCATATTCCATGTGGGCACCGGAATGCGTTACCCGCAATGGGAAATACTATTTCTACTTTCCCTCCACGCCTCGTGATGCGGCCGACGGAAAAGGATTCGCCGTAGGAGTGGCCATTGCCGATAAACCTTATGGCCCATTTACCCCACTAGCAAGTCCTATTGAAGGTGTAAAGGGTATTGACCCCTGCGTGTTTATAGATAAAGATAACCAAGCCTATATTTACTGGTGTGCAGGAGGCAAAATGTTTGTCGCAAAACTAAAAGACAACATGACCGAACTTGCCTCGGAGCCCTCTCAGATAGAGAATCTCCCCCAGGGATTTATGGAAGGCCCCTTTGTGTTTGAACGCAATGGTGTTTACTATTTCACCTTTCCGTGGGTGCAAGACAAAACGGAAACATTGGCCTATGCCACAGGATCTACACCGATGGGACCCTTTCAGTTTGAAGGACTCATCATGGATCAGTGGCCATCGGCATGCTGGACAAATCATCATTCAATCCTTGAATACCAAAAACAATGGTACCTGTTCTATCATCACAACGACTACTCCCCGGAGTTTGACAAAAACAGATCGGCACGCATCGATTCGCTCTTTTTTAATTCCGATGGTACCATTCAAAAAGTGAAACCTACCTTGCGGGGTGTAGGCGTAACACAGGCCACAGACAAAATCCAATTAGACCGTTATAGCGATATTGGCGATGGCGCTAAAATCGATTTTGTGAATGCCGCCGATAAATTTGAAGGATGGAAGACTATTTTTAATAAAAAGAATAGCTGGATACAATATAATTCGGTTAATTTCGGGAAGATAAGTCCCAAACTTTTAAAAATAAAAGTAATGGCTCGTGATGGAGGAACCATACAGGTTCGGACTCAACACAAAGAAGGACCGGTTATTGCGGAAATTAAACTTCCCGAACTTAAAAGATCTCTGCTCATAGAATCACCTGTCATCAAAGAAATAAAAGGAATCCGGAATCTATTTGTAGTATCCTTAAACAACCAACCCTTAGAAGTAGACTGGATAAGTTTCGAATAGTATATTTTATCTTTATGGAGAGAGTTACGTATCATTAAGAAGGTACTTTTTTCTCTCCATTGAGATACTTTTTTCTTTCAATTAAGATACAAATGTCTCTCTATGGAGATACTTTTTTCTCACCACAAAGAGAATGGTGGTACTCCTATTGATCTGATTATCAATGACACCTAAAAGAATCAAACCATGAAGAATAAAGTGAAAATCTCGATTTTAATTCTTAGCCTGTTACCCTTACTGGCTTGGGCAGAAGATGGCAGTCGCCTGTGGTTGCGCTTCTCCGACAAACCCCAACAGTCAAAAGAGATAATAACTACACACCGGAGCCCAACAATGGATATCGCTGAAAAAGAACTGGCAAGCCATTGGAACGGAAAACCCGTTGAACTGCGTCTGGATAAGAAACTTAAGCGCTTAAAAGACGGATACATCATTCAAAGTGATAAAGACAAAATATGCCTATCCGCCGGAAAAGATGCCGGCTTGCTGTATGCGGCATATCATCTGTTGAGATTGCAGCAAACCGGAGTGGATACCGAAAACCTGTATATCGAAGAAATCCCGTCTTATGACGTACGCATACTCAACCATTGGGATAATCTCAATGGCAGCATCGAACGCGGATACGCAGGGCGGTCACTGTGGAAATGGGAAGAACTGCCCGGCAAGCTATCCCCCCGTTATCAGGAATATGCCAGAGCCAATGCATCCGTCGGCATCAATGCCACGGTACTGAACAACGTCAATGCTTCTCCCCAAATTCTGACCGGAGAATACCTTCATAAAGTAAAAGCGCTGGCCGATATTTTCAGGCCATACGGCATCAAAGTTTACTTGTCTGCCAACTTCAGTTCCCCCAAAGTACTGGACGGATTGCCCGATTCCGATCCCATGAATAAAGAAGTACGCGCGTGGTGGAAAAACAAAGTGAAAGAAATCTACCGTCTCATTCCTGATTTTGGCGGGTTTCTGGTTAAAGCCAATTCCGAAGGCCAGCCCGGTCCGCAAGACTACGGGCGCACCCATGCCGATGGAGCCAATATGCTTGCCGATGCGCTAAAACCTTATGGAGGAATTGTGATGTGGCGCGCCTTTGTGTATAGCCCCACTAAAGACGACCGGGCTAAACAGGCATGCCTCGAATTTATGCCCTTAGACGGGCAATTCCGCGATAATGTAATCATCCAGATAAAAAACGGTCCCGTTGACTTTCAACCCCGGGAGCCATTCAATCCGCTCTTCGGCTCTTTGAAAAAGACAGCTGAAATGGTAGAATTTCAAATTACACAAGAGTATCTTGGATTCTCCAATCACCTGGTATTCCTTGCCCCTTTATTTAAAGAAGTTCTCGATAGCGATACCTATTCCGACGGGTCAGGCTCTACCGTAGCCAAAATAACAGACGGCACACTGCGTCCCGCCAAAGTTACCGCCATTTCCGGAGTCGTCAATACCGGCGATGATGTAAATTGGTGCGGGCACCACTTCGCGCAATCCAACTGGTACACCTTTGGGCGGTTAGCCTGGAATCATCAGCTCACTTCCGAACAGATAGCCGACGAGTGGATAAAAATGACCTTTACCCCGGATGAAGCCTTCGTAAAACCCGTAAAAGAAATGATGCTTACCTCCCGCGAAGCCTGCGTGGATTATATGATGCCTTTAGGACTACACCATATCTTTTCGTCCAACCATCATTACGGTCCCGGCCCTTGGGAAGAACAACTGCATATACGTCGCGACTGGACATCAAGGTATTACCACAATGCCGATGCGGAAGGATTAGGTTTCGACCGCACAAAAACCGGAAGCAACGCCGTCGCTCAATATTTTCCTCCTCTTGATGATACGTATGGAAACATAGTAACCTGTCCCGATAATCTTATCCTCTGGTTTCATCATGTACCCTGGAAGTACAAGATGAAGAATGGACGCACTATGTGGGATGAACTTTGCTATCGGTACGATGCAGGCGTGAAACAAGTCAGGGAATATCAAAAAATATGGGATAGCATGCAGCCCTACGTAGACGAGCAGCGTTTTCAGGAGGTGCAGGCTAAATTAAGATTGCATGCCCGCGATGCCGTATGGTGGAAAGACGGTTGCCTGCTTTATTTCCAAACCTATTCAAACCTGCCCATACCCTACGACATTGAACGTTCGGCCTATAGCCTGGAAGAAATAAAAAAAGTAAGACCCGATATAAGAATTTATAAATAATGAAGAAGAATGTATGGAGAGCGATATGCGTATCGCTGTTGATTTGCTGTTTGTCCGGTTGTGGCAAAACCTACGAGTACCCTTTCCGCAATCCCCAATTGCCGGTAGAAGAACGTATTGATAACCTGTTGGAACTCCTTACCCCGGAGGAAAAGATCGGGCTGATGATGAATGCATCACAGGCCGTTCCCCGGTTGGACATTCCGGCATACGACTGGTGGAACGAAGCCCTGCATGGAGTAGCCCGCTCCGGTCTGGCAACCGTCTTTCCCCAAGCCATAGGCATGGCCGCTACCTGGAACGAAACAGAACATTTCAACACCTTCGATATCATATCCGATGAAGCCCGTGCCAAATACAACGAAGCGCTCAGGGAAGACAACAGAGGACGTTATTACGGACTCTCTTTCTGGACACCCAACATCAATATTTTCCGCGACCCTCGTTGGGGCCGCGGACAGGAAACATACGGCGAAGACCCCTACCTGACCACCCGTTTGGGAGTGGCTGCCGTAAAAGGATTACAAGGCAACGATCCCCGGTATTTCAAAACACACGCCTGTGCCAAGCACTATGCCGTACATAGCGGGCCGGAGTGGAACAGGCATTCCTATAACGCCGTCGTATCCGACAGAGATCTTTGGGAAACCTATCTACCGGCATTTAAAGCATTGGTACAGGAAGCCAATGTGCAGGAAGTGATGTGTGCATATAACGCTTTCAATGGACAGCCTTGCTGTGGAAGCAATGAACTGTTGACCGATATTCTCCGCAATCAATGGAAATACAATGGGATAATTGTAACCGACTGTTGGGCAATGAACGATTTCTTCAACAAAGGAGCACACGAAACACATCCCGATCCTACAACAGCGGTGGCAGATGCCGTTATTCACTCTACCGACCTGGAATGTGGCGATTCGTACAAATACCTCAATGAAGCCCTGAAAGACGGACTATTGACCATTGAACAGATAGACTCCTCTCTTCGGCGCGTGCTTCGCGGATGGATTGAATTGGGCATGTTCGACCCACAGGAAATGGTGCCCTGGAGCAATTATCCGTATTCCATGGTTGATTCTCAGAAACACCGCGAACAAGCTCTCAAAGTGGCACATGAATCCATGACATTGTTGAAAAACAACAGCGTACTGCCATTGCATAAAGATATCAAACGCATAGCCGTAATTGGCCCAAACGCCGCCGACAGCACCATGCTTTGGGGAAACTACAGCGGTTTTCCCTCTTCCACAGTAACCATACTGGATGGAATTAAAGCCAAACTTCCCAACACAGAAGTTATTTATGAGAAAGGTTGCGAGCTGGTCGACCCCTGGGTACGGACATCGCTTTACAGTAATTTCCTGAGTGAGGCCAGCGGATCACAAGGCATGAAAGTGGAGTTTTTTAATAATAATAGTTTAGAAGGCCAGCCTGCCGCCACATTGGTGAATTCAGTAGGTGTTAATTATAACAGTTCCGGCGGCACGGCGCTGGCCCAAGGTGTAAATATGGAAAACACTTCTACCCGTATTTCCGGAATATTTGTGGCGCCCTATACAGGCGAAATTGAAATAGCGGTAGAAGCATCTGAGAAATGCGAAGTTTATTTGAACAATAAACAAATACTTTCACAGAACAGAAAGGCCGCTCCTCTTGTACACATGGCCAACGTACAAAAAGGACAGAAGTATGAGATTAAACTGGAGCAGGCGCAGAGCAAAAGAAATGTGGAAATCAGCTTGAATATAAACCAACGAACACCTATCGAATTCTCGGCACTGGTTGAAAAAGTGAAAGACGCGGATGCGATTATTTATGCAGGCGGGCTTTCTCCCCGGTTGGAAGGAGAAGAAATGCCGGTCAATGCCGAAGGGTTCCGTGGAGGAGATAAAACATCCATTGATTTGCCCGGCGTGCAAAAACGTATTCTGGCCGATCTGAAGAAAACAGGCAAACCCGTTATCTTCGTATTGTGTACCGGAAGCGCACTGGCTTTGGAAGCCGACGAGAAAAACTATGATGCCTTGCTATGTGCCTGGTATGGCGGACAAGCCGCCGGAATTGCCGTAGCAGATGTCTTGTTCGGAGATTATAATCCGGCAGGGCGACTCCCAATCACCTTTTATAAAACACTCAGCCAATTGGATAATGGACTTTCCAAACATAACGACCCCTTGCGTCAAGGATTTGAAAATTATGATATGCAAGGCCGTACCTACCGCTATATGCAGCAAGCTCCTCTCTATCCGTTTGGACATGGATTGAGCTACTCTACCTTCAACTATGGCGAAGCTAAACTCAGTGCAGAAATCGTTAAAGGCGGAGAAGGAGTAACCATCACTATTCCGGTCGAAAATACATCCGCGCGCTCAGGAGATGAAGTCGTTCAGGTGTATGTGAAACGGAACGGTGATGAGCAAGCCCCTGTAAAATCTCTCCGGGCATTCCAAAGAGTGAATGTGGAGGCCGGACAAACCAAACGGGTGGAACTGAAACTCGACTCCGGGTCATTTGAGTTTTATGATGAAGCAATAAATGGTTTGGTTGTTAAACCCGGAAGTTATACGGTAATGTATGGTGGAACTTCTGTCGGGTCGGGACAAAAGCAGCTGGATATCTCTATAGAATAAACACCCATCGTGAATTTTGCAAAAATAGATATGCCTCCGATATCTATTTTTGCAAATTAGTTTGATGAAAGACTACCTATAAAGAAATAGTTCTATTTTAATATCTTAGTTCTCAGGGGAATACTTCTTATGTCTAAAAATGCAATAATCGTATTCAAAAGTAGTAAAGGGTTATCGTGAAGAGCCCTATTTTTGTATGTGATAAAAAGCTATAGTCAGTTTTTTAATTTTCCTTATTGATGAGCTAAGGATTATTTTTTAACTTGATTTGAGTAACCAATTAATGCTATGTTTAACCACTATTTTTTTGCTTATGGAAAACACCGGATGATGCATTCTTCGCGAGTCTTTCGCAATTTGTGAAATTTTCATTCAAAACATTAACCCCAGTCAATCTTTGATAAACATGGATAAAAGAAGTATAAAACTATTATTAGTGTTCTTTATAGTTACACTATGTAATTTACAGCTGTTTGCGCAGAACCGGAATATTACAGGCACTGTAACAGACGCTTTGGGTGATCCCATTATCGGTGCCAGTGTTCAGGTAAAAGGAACTTTAATAGGTACCATAACCGATCTGGATGGTAATTTTAAGTTAGAAGTACCACAAAACGGAACATTACAAATATCATTTATAGGATATAAATCTCAGGAGCTTGCGTTAGGTAAAGCTATTTACAACGTCACTTTACAGGAAGATAGTCAACTACTGGATGAAGTAGTTGTGGTTGGTTACGGCTCATTGAAGAAGTCGGATCTGACCGGTGCCGTGGTCAGTGCCAATATTAAAGACTTTGAGAAATCTCCCAATACCAATCTGATGCAATCTCTGCAAGGAACGGTTCCCGGCTTAAATATCGGGCAGGCCGCACAAGCAGGGGATAATCCAAGTATCTCTATTCGTGGAAAGAACACGATTTCTGGTAATACCAGTGTATTGATTGTGCTGGATGGTATCATCTATAACGGTTCAATGGCTTCTATCAATCCTGCCGACATCGAGTCTGTAGACGTGTTGAAAGATGCTAGTGCCACAGCTGTTTATGGAGCCCAGGCTGCTAATGGTGTTTTATTGCTTACTTCAAAAAGAGGTAAAGCAGGAAAAGCCAAGATCAATTTCTCGTCTTCTTACAGTTTCCAAAGTCCTACCAATAATCTGAAAACAATGAATCGTGAGCAGATTCTTGCGTGGGATAAAGAAGTTTTGTGGAGCAAGGCATATACTGAGGAATCGGGTTATACAAAAGACGATCCAAACTTTAAATTAATAGATTGGTTGCCTGACTCTTATCATAGAGATAGTGAAGGTAATATTGCTACTACCGACTTTGATTGGTGGGATGCGTTCACCCGTACCGGTTCAATTTTCGAAAACAAATTCAGTATTTCAGGAGGTACTGAGGCACTTTCTTATTTAATATCTTTAGGAAATACCACGCAAAAGAATATAATTGAAAATGATGATTTCGCCAGAAACAGCATTCGCGTCAATCTCGATACTCAACCTCGTAAATGGTGGAAAGCAGGTATACAGGCTTTTGGCTCATTCGTGAATAAAGATGGAGCCCAGACTTATTTGCCATATCTTACCCAGATGTCGCCTATGGCATCTCCATACGATAAAGACGGTAATCTGATTGCTTATCCTATGGAAACCGCTGTTGAAAACCCATATCATGGAACCCTGGTAGATGACTATGATCGTAATAATTTTTTCTTCGGCAATCTGTATTCTGAGTTTCAATTGCCGCTTAAAGGATTGACCTATCGCATTAACTTTGGTAATAACTATCGTATCAACGAACACCATTATGCCAGCAAATACGGTCAGAGTGGAAAAGGACAGGCTTATAAGGAACACTCAACTTATTATGATTATACCTTTGATAACATTCTCAACTATGCCAATGATTTTGGGAAACATGGTGTAAATGCCACATTTGTATATGGCGCTATTCGTCGTAAATATGGTAAGACCCGAGCAGAATCCAATACATTCAGTCGATTGGTGTTAGGATACAATAGCTTGCAACAGGGGAATACACAACTTGTAAAATCCGAAGCATGGAAAGAAACCCTCTTATATCAAATGTTTCGCTTGAATTATAAATACGATAATCGCTATCTCATTACTGCCACAGTAAGACGTGATGGTTTCTCCGGATTTGCGGCCAATAATAAAACGGCTATTTTTCCATCAGTGGCATTAGGATGGGTCATATCCGAAGAGGCATTTTATAACGTTTCCTGGCTCAACTACCTGAAACTACGTGGAGGATATGGTATCAGCGGTAATCAGACGTCAAGATACGCTTCACTGGCAAAGGTGGATTCTGAAATAGGTTATATATTCGGTGACAATGCATCTACCGGTGATATTCGCCAGGAACTGACATCGTTAGCTAATAAAAATCTTAAATGGGAAAAAACAGCAGGTTTGAACTTTGGTCTCGATTATGCGTTATTTGACAACCGTATTACAGGTTCTTTGGAGCTTTATCAAACAACAACCAATAATCTGCTTTACGATGTGACTATTCCTTCCATCACGGGATTCACCTCCATTTCATCCAATGTGGGTAAGATAAGAAATAAAGGTATTGAATTTACGATAACCTCACGGAACATCTCCACCAAAGACTTTGAATGGAGTACTACTTTCAATATCTCGTCCAATTCCAACAAAATCATCGAATTAACCGGATTGGATAGCGATGGCGATGGAAAAGAAGATGATTTAACAGCCAGTGGACTGTTTATCGGCCAATCCATTTCTGCGATCTACGACTACAAAGTAGATGGAATTTATCAGATCGGTGACGATATCCCTGACGGATTCTATCCGGGTAATTACCGTATTGTAGATACCGATGGCGTTGAAGGAATTACTACCAACGATAAAACAATTCTGGGTAAAACCGATCCGAAATACCGGTTTGGTATCATGAATAAATTCAGCTATAAAGGTATTTCCTTAAGCTTCTTTGTTAACTCAGTTCAGGGAGGTATTGGTAGAAACTCTGATTCTGTAACAAGAAGTGATAACGCTGTACGCTATAACCGTTTTACTGATCAGGTCGATAAATTCTGGTCGCCTAATAATCCGGGCGGAATCTATTCGAGGTCTGAAATAGCCGGTACAATTACCCCTTATTTATACCAAAAAAGAAGTTTTGTTCGTTTGCAAGATGTTACATTGAGTTACGATTTACCTAAATCATTTGTTTCAAAAATAGGGATTGATGGAATCAATGTTTACTTCAATTGCAAGAACCTGCTTACATTTACCAATTGGAATGGATGGGATCCGGAACCAGATTTTGAATATACAGACGATCATGGTAAGCACGTTTCAGGAAGTAGTTATGGTAACAGACCTGTTATGAAAAGTTTCACTGGTGGTATTAATATTTCATTTTAATAGTAAAACAGTATGAGAAAATATATATATATGGCGCTTTTTGCCACTTTATTATTCGCTTGTAATGAAGATAAATTCTTATCTGAAAAGCCATTAGATTTTATGAGTGGTGAGAATTCATATCTTACAGTTGCTGACTTTGATGCATCCGTGGTTGAATTCTACTATTTAGTTCGCTTTGAATTCTATTGTAATCAGGGTACCAGTTTGGATTATTACTCCGGGACCGACATGACGAGAGGAAGCGGAAAACATTCTAACCTGGCTACGGAACTGAATCCAAGTAGCGGGTCAATTAAAACACATTGGGATAACCTTTATAAACTCATCGCGCAAACCAATGTAGTAATTAGTCGCTTGCCCTCTTCAGAACTTACCGATGCCCAGAAAATAAAATATGAAGCTAAAGCAAAATTTTTCAGAGGTTTTGCCTACAGAACATTGGCTTATTTGTTTGGTGGAGTACCTTTGCAATTAGAAGAATTATCCTCTCCAAAAACAGACTATGTCAGAGAAACAAAAGAGACGGTTCTGCTACAGGCTATTGATGATGTAGATTTCGCAGCTAAGAATCTGGATGATATTACAGCTGTCAGAGATGGTGAAATCAGTTCATCCGCAGCTTATTTTCTGCTGTCAGAGTTGTATCTTTCCGTAAATAAAAATAAAGAAGCGGCAGAAGCTGCAACTGAAGTAATCGACCATCCCGCTTTAGATTTAATGAGAACACGCTTTGGAAGAAAAACTGATTTGGCTGGCGACGTTTATTCTGATTTGTTCCGCAGAGGCAATCAGAATCGTTCCGCAGGAAATACGGAAGGTGTTTGGGTTATTCAATTTCAGGAAGATATAACGGGAGGTGGTTCAAGTACTTCTTCTTATTTCTGGGATACCCCAAGTAATTATTTATTGGAAAGACATGCTGCACCTCAGGTTAACCACTTCCGGTTTGTAATTAATGGAACACAGGTTGAGCCATTCCTATGGCAATATAGTGATTATACCGGTGGTCGCGGTATTGGTATTTATTTTCCTGCACCTCACTTTTACACAACCGTTTGGGAAAGTGATTACACAAATGATATCAGAAATTCCAACTATAACTTTGTAAGGAAAATTAAATACAACAATCCTGATTTCATTAGCAAATATGGAACACTTGTAGGCGAGGAATTTGATGTGATGAATCCTAATTTACCTACCGGAGTAACATTTACCACAATTAGTGACGATTATCCGGATCAATTACCTAACCATTCTATGTTTGGTTATCAGGCTAAATGTACTACACCCTATGACCATCCGGACGCACTGTATGAAAATAAAGAAACAGGTAAACTCAAAGGTACAGCTGGTGGAACGTATGCAGACCAATATATGTTCCGCCTGTCGGAAGCTTATTTGCTACGTGCCGAGGCTTATTTGAAACAGAATGAAAAAGGCAAAGCTGCTGATGACATCAATGTGGTAAGACGCCGTGCAAATGCATCAGATGTAAGTGCTGCCGATGTAGATATAGATTATATCCTTGATGAACGTTTAAGAGAGTTCGGAATGGAAGAAAAGAGAAGATTTACATTGTCACGCACAGGCGAATTTTATAACAGGGTAAAGAACCTGAATCCATATTACAATTCAGGATACTCGGCAGATAAGAAGGATTTTCAGGAAACATATACACTGTATCCTATTCCACAATCGGTTATTGAAGCAAATAAAGATGCTGTGCTAGAACAGAATCCCGGATATAAGTAGCATTTAACCCCATATTAGTAGACATAGGTAAAAAGATTGGAATGGTTTTTTATTAACATTAGGTTAGGGGTACCAAAGGAGTTGGCGAATTTCCGTCAACTCCTTTATTTGCTCAAAATAAATCTGTATATTGAAACAATAATTTCCGTAAATGTATGAAAAGAATACTATTCCCTTTAATCAATTTATTATTTCTCACACTAAGTGTATCTGCCCAAAAACAGATACGCGTCAAGGAGGATTTTGATTTTGACTGGAAGTTTTCCAAAAGTGATAACAAAGATTACGCTCAATCCGATTATCCTGATGCGCAATGGGAAGATATACAGTTGCCGCATGACTGGAATCGGTACGATGAATTTGATAGAAAAGTCGGAGGTTCTTCTGGATTTACACCTGGAGGTATTGCTTGGTATCGGAAAACATTTAAAATACCAGTCTCTTACAAAAATAAAATCGTTACCGTGCTTTTTGATGGAATCTTCCACCAAAGTGATGTATATATCAATGGGGAGCATCTAGGTTTTCGTCCATACGGATTTTGCAGTATAGAATACGATTTGACGCCTTATCTGAATTTGGGTGGGGAGAATACAATTGCTGTTCGTGTAAATTGCACCGGAGATCGGCCTCGCTGGTATGCCGGAGCTGGAATTTATCGCCATGCTTGGTTGCAGATAACCAATCCGGTTCGTGTTGAAACTTACGGAACGTATATCACAACACCAAAAGTGAGTGAGGATCAAGCTGCTGTTGATATTGTAACCACCATTGCCAATAGCGATCGGGAAGAACAAACTGTTACCGTATTGCAACGCATTCTCGATGCTTCGGGGAAACAAGTTGCCAAAAGCGGAAATGAAAAAATTAATATTCGGGCAGGTGAGAAGGCTGATGTAAAACAAAACATGCTGGTAAACACTCCGCATCTGTGGGATATCGAATCGCCAACACTTTATACGATGGAAACAACCGTAAAAACCGGAAGTAAAGTGGCAGATGTCTATCATACAACCTTTGGTATTCGAACTATTGCTTTCGACAAAGACAAAGGATTCTTTCTGAATGATAATCACGTCAAACTCAAAGGCGTTTGCCTGCATTTCGATGGTGGTAATCTGGGTACGGCTGTGCCCAACCGTTCGAATGAACGCAAGCTGGAAATACTCAAAGAATATGGAGTAAACGCAATTCGTGCCGGACATCACCAACCCCCTACGGAGTTTCTTGATATGTGCGACAGGATGGGTTTTGTATTTATCGACGAAGCGTTCGACAAATGGAAATCGGGCTATTACGAAAAATACTTCGATGAGTGGTGGCAATGCGATATAGCGGACATGATTCTACGCGACCGTAACCACCCCAGCGTCATACTATGGAGTATTGGAAATGAATTGCAGGAAGCGTGGGATGACACCGATACAGGTGTGGAGCGCGCGCGTATGTTGCGTGATTTTGTGAAAAAGATGGAGCCTAGTCGTCTAACCATGCTGGCAGCACAGAACGGACACCAGGCAAAATTTGCAGGAGTAACCGATGTTACCGGATACAACTATCTCGAAGCACGAATGATCGGTGAGCGGGCGAAATACCCTGATCGCATCGTGTTGGTATCCGAAGAATTGCCCTATTTCCGGGGCGAAGAAGGCCGGATACGTAGTTATACCCCGCTTAATCCCTGGGAACTTGTCGAAAGCAACGATTTCGTAGCTGGCGGATTCATCTGGTCGGGTGTCGATTATCTGGGTGAAGCTGCAAACTGGCCTAGCAAAGGCTGGCCCAACGGGTTGTTCGACATTTGTATGTTCGAGAAACCCCGTGCCGCTTATCATCGTGCCAAATGGAATCCCGAACCCATGGTTCGCATAGCCGTTATGGATCAATCGCTTGATATCGATCACGGAAGAGACCTCTGGCAATGGCCCAAAATGGTTGCTCATTGGAATTTTCCCCGAAATTACGAAGGATTGATTATGGAAATACGTACTACTACCAACTGCGAAAGCGTGGAAATGTATCTGAACGATAAGCTGATGGGAAAACAACATACTAAAGATTTTACAAACAATACTATTGTCTGGTATCTTCCCTACACGCCTGGTAAACTCCAGGCCAAAGCCTATAATGGAGAAAAACAAGTAGCAACCTACCAGTTGGTAACTTCAAAAGAAACTTCGAAAGCCGTAGTAAAAGCCGATCAATCACAAATAAAAGCAGATGGGCAAGATCTGTCGCACATCACAATAAGTTTGCTCGACGAAGACGGTAATCTGGTACAGACCGATAATCGTAAAATAACTGTTACCATCAAAGGCGAAGGCCGGTTTTTGGGTATGGACAATGGTGATTTGCGACGTGAAAAGTCATGGGCAGGCAATGAGTTGAATACCTACTTTGGTAAAGCGTTGGTAGTGGTACAATCCACCCGCAAGTCTGGAATTATGTTTGTACATATAAAAGTAGATGGAATAGACGAGGAATACAAGGTAGAGATTGAAAGTAAATTGTAAAACTTAAATCTGCGTACCTTATTACGACAATCTTCCTTTGAGCCAACCTCAGTTCAAAATGGGAATGTGTACGTTTTTTTAAAGAATGTCCGCATCCTACACCGACAACACCCTATATTGTAGTACGCAATATGAGGTGTTGTCGGTGTAAAATATATCCGATAAAAAGATAAATGTCCACTATTTAAAATGCAGAAGCCTGTGTTACTGTTTTGAATTTAGATTCATTATATATCGAAAACTTCCTTTGGGCGACCCTTTAATTATTAGTACATAGAATAAAAACTCCATCCCTTTCATTTTACTTCCTGGAATAGCATTTCTATTTGCTGAAAACACCCTTGTTTTATCTGGTAAATTAGGTTTTATTTCTTTTCAAAATTTAATTTGGAATTTTAGATATTTTCACGTATCTATTTTTATAAAGCCTTTATGCTTACTTCTCTTTTTTTTATATTTTATTGATTTTAGTTGTCTGATAATTAGCGCTTTGTGTGTTGTGTCTAAAAGTGCTATAATCGTATTCAAAAGTAGCAAAACCGTATGGCTAGGAATTCTACTTTTGTTTATTGAGAAAAAGAATCAAAATAGTAACTCTTAAATTTAATACGAATGAAAACGATCAATGACAGTTAACCCGAATCACTTTCCATGTGAAAGAAAAAACGTTAGAGAACGAATAATACTAATCTTTAATTGATAGAAATGAAAAATGCAGTAAATCAAACTAAAAAGATTTCTTTCCTGCTTTTGTGTATGTTGTTTTACAGCTTGGTTATAACGGCGCAGAGTGGGATATTAATAAAAGGAACAGTCGTAGATGATAATAATGAATCGATAATTGGGGCTAATATTACATTAAAAGGCAATAATTCAATAGGTACAATCACAGATATAGATGGTAATTTTCAAATCACAGTCCCTAATTCAAATGCGGTTCTTATTATTTCATTTATTGGTATGACCTCTAAAGAGGTAAAGGCAGAAACCAGTAAGATAATGAAGGTGATGTTGGAATCCGATAATTTACAACTGGAAGAAGTTGTGGTTGTGGGGTATGGACAACAGAAAAAAGCGAGTATTGTTGGTGCTATAACACAAACCAACGCCAAAACTCTGGAACGCGCTGGTGGTGTTTCCAGTCTTGGACAGGCGCTAACAGGAAATCTGCCGGGAGTAATAACCACTGCTTCTACCGGTATGCCTGGAGATGAAGATCCGAAGATTGTGATACGCGCGCAGAGCTCGTGGAACAACAGCGATCCGTTGGTGTTGGTAGATGGTATTGAACGTCCGATGAATACCGTAGATATTTCTTCCGTAGAAACAATTTCAGTACTTAAGGATGCTTCGGCCACTGCTGTATATGGTGTAAAAGGTGCCAATGGAGTAATACTGATCACCACTAAACGTGGACAGGAAGGAAAAGCACAAGTTCAAGTAAAAGCCAATGCTACGGTGAAAGTAGCATCAAAACTACCAGAAAAATTGGATGCTTATGATACTTTTATATTAAAGAATAGCGTATTGGAACGCGAAATGGGAATTTACCCCAGCGGATGGGGGTATTATAAACCTATGGATATTATTGATAAATATCGTAACCCGGCTAATGATGAAGAGTGGGACCGTTATCCCAATGTAGACTGGGTAGACGAACTTTTCAAAAGTCACGCTATGTCTTACAATTTTAATACCAATGTGTCAGGTGGTACTAAATTCGTTTCCTATTTTGTTTCTGTAGACTTTGTACACGAAGGTGACCTATTTAAGACTTTCCAGAATAACAGAGGTTATGAATCGGGTTATGGTTACAATCGGTTGAACTTTCGTAGTAATCTGGACTTCAACCTGACAAAAACCACCAAATTCTCGACCAACCTGTTTGGTTCCAATGGCGTACGTACATTACCTTGGGGTGCAAGTACAGGCGACCAGACTTATTGGGCTTCCGCTTACCGTACGGCCCCCGATGCTATGCGTCCTGTTTACTCAAACGGTTTGTTTGGCTATTATGACCCACGGAAGACTGATGTTCCTAACTCTGTTTCAAGTATAGCCGTATCGGGTATAGAAAAACAAACAACAACCCAGATTAATACCGACTTTATCCTGACGCAGGATTTAAGCATGATCATCAAAGGGTTGAGTGTGAAAGCTAATTTCTCGCTGGACCATACTTTCCTCGAGCATGAACGTGGTATTAACGACGAGTACCATTCTCCACACCGTATGTGGGTAAATCCAGATAGCGGAGATATTCTTTATGAACAAGGTGAAGATTTTAAAGAACAAATAATTTGGGGCACTAAAGCTGGTACAATAGATAAAGGGCAAAATTATCGTAAACTCTACTATTCAGGACAGGTAAACTATGCTCGCCAGTTTGGTAAACATGATGTGGGTTTAATGGGACTTTTCAGCCGTGAGGAATGGGCAAAAGGTAACGAATTCTATCACTATCGCGAAGACTGGGCGTTTCGTGCTACCTACAATTATGCTATGAAATATCTTGCTGACGTTAACGGTGCTTATAACGGTTCTGAAAAATTTGGTCCGAATAACCGGTTTGCTTTCTTTCCCTCTTTTTCAGCTGGGTGGATGCTTAGCGAAGAAAAATTTATGAAATCGCTCAAATTTATTGATATGCTGAAACTGCGCGCCTCTTATGGTAAAGTTGGAGATGATAATGTAGGTGGACGTTGGCTCTACCAAAACCAGTGGGCTTATGGAGGTAATGTCGTAATGGGAACCGTAACAGCTGCTACGCCTTATACCGTTTATCGTATCAGCTCTTTAGGTAATGCGGATGTTTCTTGGGAAACCGTAGAAAAGAAGAACTTCGGTGTTGATTATTCATTTCTTGGAGGCCTTGTCTCCGGTTCGGTAGATATTTTCAATGACACTCGTTCTGATATCCTTGTTAATGGATCAGATCGCGCTATTCCTTCTTACTTTGGTGCATCGGCTCCGATTGCCAACCTGGGTAAAGTGAAAAGTAAAGGATATGAAATATCGCTAAGACTTAACCATGTTTTTAATAATGGTCTCCGTTTATGGGGAAATGCCAATATGACACATGCTACCAATGAGGTTGTATTTGCCGATGATCCTGAGTTGAAAGCTGCATACCGTAAAAAAGCAGGGTATGCCATAAACCAGAATCATTCGTTTATTGATAACGGATTCATTAATTCATGGGATGATCTGTATGGAACTACGGTTTCGGAAGCTAACAATGCATCAAAACTCCCGGGCGATTATGTAATTGTTGATTATAACGGTGATGGTATAATTGATGATGACGATCAAGCTCCTTACGAATATACCGGAACACCACAAAATACTTATAGTACGACTTTGGGTGCCGAATGGAAAGGTTTTAGTGTCACTGTTCAGTTTTATGGTGTGAACAATGTATCCCGTACCATTGATTTTCCAACTTTTCATTCCTCGTCAAATGTGGCTTATGTGGAAAGTCAGTACTGGAGTAAAGATGGTTCGGGGGAAATTCCAATGCCTCGCTACGGAACCTCCGCTCCATCCGGAGCCAATGGTACCCGATATATATACGATGCTTCTTACCTGCGTTTAAAGAATGCTGAGATTTCTTACACATTTGGCGGAAAGTCAGTAAAGAAATTCGGTATGTCCTCGCTGAGGCTCTATTTGAATGGAGACAACCTCTACTTGTGGACCGATATGCCCGATGACCGCGAATCGAACTTTAGCGGAAGCGGAAGTTTTGGTGCATATCCAACCATGAGACGTTTCAATTTGGGTGTTGATATAACCTTTTAATAACAAAAGAAGATGAAAAAATATTTTAATAAGATAGCATCTATAGCGTTTATGCTGAGTCTTCTGGTATTGGGTGCTTGTACTGATTACCTGGATAAGGCGCCACAGAGCGATATAGATCCGGATGATGCCTATAAGAATTTTACTAATTTTCAAGGATTTGTAGAGCATTTATACAACCACATTCCATTGATAACAGCCGAAGATTATCACAATAACTGGAATTATGGTGAAGATGAATATTGGGAACCTACCGAACAACGTTTAGCTGCCAATCAGTTTGACCAAGGTAATTATTGGGCATGGGAGACTGCTGCGTATTCATGGTTTAAAACTGGAGGAAATCCAAACAGTTTTGAGAATAATGATAATGATCCGGCTAAAAATGGAAAAGGAAATTTGTGGGGATTATCATGGATGGCGATTCGCAAAGCCAATGTAGGTCTTGCCAATCTAGATAAATTAACTGATGCCTCGACCGAAGAACGTAATTTAATAGAAGGGCAATTGTATTTTTTTAGAGGTTGGTTTCATTTTATGTTGATGCAATACTGGGGAGGACTTCCTTATATTGATGAAGAATTGGCTTCTAACACAATATTTAAGCTTCCACGGTTATCTTATCAAGAAACTGCAGACAAAGCCGCTGCTGACTTTGAAAGAGCAGCAACATTGCTCCCGGTTGACTGGGATGATACAACTGCCGGAAAAGCGACATTGGGGAATAATAATATTCGTATTAATAAAGTGATGGCGTATGCCTATTTAGGCAAGAACCTTCTTTGGGCTGGTAGTCCGCTCATGAATAATGTATCAGGGGGAAATGCTTCGTACAATGCCGAATTTTGTAAGAGAGCAGCTGATGCTTTTGTGCAAGCCTTAAAGATATGTGAAGATAATAAACGTTATGAGTTAGCTGATTTTTCGGAATATACTCAATTGTTCTACACTTATAACCAAAGTGGTAAAATCCCGGGATTAAAAGAAGCTATCTTCTATGAGAATTTAATAAAATCGAACGGTCGCTTCCGCTACAATCAGGTAAATGATTATCGTCCACCTAGTTTAATAAACGAAGGTATCAAATGTTATCCCACTGCCAACTATGTAGATCTCTATGGGATGGCAAATGGGCTTCCTATTCCCGACATAACCAAGCCGGATGCAGAATCGGGTTATAATCCGGAATATCCCTGGGTAGGCAGAGATCCTCGTTTCTATCATGACATCATGGTAGATGGAGAAAAATGTGTGTTGGATGCTTCAAGAGTCGGTGGCGATCTTGAACGTCAATATGCCAGCCTTTATGAGGGCGGACGTTTCAGAGATGACCCATTGAATAGAGCTAAATCCGTGTTTACCGGATATATGCTGTCAAAATATATCTCAAAATATAATAATTCGTGGGAAGGCTATAGAGACAATTGTGTAATGGTATTAAGTCTTATGCGCCTGGCTGACGTATATTTGATGTATGCAGAAGCAACGATTTATGGTTATGGTGGGGTAAACAGTAAAGCTACAGGATATCATCTAACACCAATAGATGCGGTTAATAAGATCAGGGAAAGAGCAGGCGTAGGCTTGATTAATAATAAGTTTACAGGCAGTACTGAAAACTTTATGAGCGAGCTTCGTCGGGAACGCGCAGTTGAACTGGCATTTGAGGGACATCGTTTTATTGATTTACGTCGTTGGATGCTACTTTTAGAAAGACCTTATACACTGAAAAAGGCTGTTTATTTTGATCGTGGCACGAATGACGATGAACTATACGCTGATCCGTTGAATGCTCGTGTATTGAATCTGAGGGAAGAGATATTGCTCGAAAGGAAATATGAAGAGAAACACTATTGGTTTCCTTTCCTGAGGGACGATGTAACTATGTATCCGGAGTTTGTGCAAAATCCAGGTTGGTAATAGTGGAATAATTTAATTGATATCAAAATGAAGAAAAAGATAATACATATAAGCTCTTTACTTTTGGTCATATCTATGCTGAATGTGAGTGATATAAAGGCACAGGACAGAAAAGACAGCCTTGTTAATGTTGCTTTCGGACAGGTTGACAAGGAGGATGTCATTGGAGCTGTTTCTACAGTCAATATAGCCGATTTAATGGAGAAAAGCTATTCTACTTATTCTCTTGATGCCATTCAAAGCATGGTAGGAGGATATACTGGAACTATCTGGGGGCAGGGAGCTTTGATTCTGGTCGATGGTATTCCTCGTAGCCAGTGGACTTTACACTCTACTCAGGTAGAGTCAGTTACAATCCTGAAAGACGCGAGTTCAGTGGCTCTTTATGGCAGCAAAGGGGCCAAAGGAGTGGTTCTTATCACTACAAAAAGAGGGATAGAGCAACCGCTGTCTATTAACGTACGTGCCAATACGGGTTTTTATGTACCAAAGACTTACCCAACTTATTTGAATGCTGCTGAATACATGACTTACTATAATGAAGCTTGTCGTAATGACGGAATAACCGAAAGGTATAGTCAGTCAACTATTTATAACACGATAACCGGTACGAATCCCTATCGATACCCGGATGTGGACTTTTATAGCTCAGACTATTTAAAGAAGGCATATAACAAAACCGACGTGATAGGTGAACTGTCTGGAGGAAATAAACATGCCCGTTATTACTCGAACTTCGGTATGACTTACGAAAATGATTTGGTAAAGTATGGCGAAAAGAAGGAAGATAATACACTCACTTTTCGTTTGCGATCGAATATTGATATGAATCTTACCAACTGGTTGACAGCTTCGGCCGATGCAGCAATCGTTATAGCCAATGGCTATTACGGGGATGGGGATTTTTGGGGACAGGCGGCTACACTTCGTCCAAACTGGTTTTCGCCATTGATACCGGTCGATATGATAGATACTAATAATAGCTCACTTCAGGCAATGGTTGGTAATAGTCGTCACCTGATAGATGGAAAATATCTTTTAGGAGGACTGTCTACCAACCAAACCAATGCCTTTGCAGATATGTTAGCCGGGGGGTATACTAAAGCGCGAAACCGTACATTTCAGTTTAATGTATGTGTAGGTGCCGACTTGGGAAGTATACTTAAAGGGTTATCTTTTAAAACAGCTTTTAGCGTGGACTATGCGGATTATTATTCGGAAGTGTGGAGCGAAGCTTATGCAGTTTACGAACCCACGTGGACTACAGTCAATGGTAAGGACATGATTAGCGGTCTAACCAAGTATAATGTGGATAAACCTTCCACCAATGAATCTATCGGTACCACTAATTATACGCAAACCATGTCTTTTAGAGCACAGTTCGACTACAAGCGTACGTTTGCCCACAACCACAATGTAAGCGGAACATTAATGGGGTGGGGATACCAGCAACAGTATTCCAGAAGTGACGATACTGACGAAGCAGGAAGTGATTACCACCGTATAAGCAATGTGAACATGGGGCTTCAAGCTGGTTATAACTATCAGCAAAAATATTATGTAGACTTTACAGGTGCATTAGTTCATTCTGCTAAATTACCTTCAAAGAATCGCACAGCATTCTCTCCTACATTTACGGTAGGTTGGCGGCTGAGCAATGAAGATTTCTTTAAAGATAATGTTTCATTCGTAGACGATTTAAAACTGACTGCTTCGTATGGTAAATTGCATCAGGATCTTGACATCTCTGACTATTACTTATATAAAACAAAATATAATACTCAGAGTTCCTATTTTCAATGGAAAGATGGTGGTCAAGGCGGGTGGTTTTCCGGTATTGAGCGTAGTGGCAATGCTGAACTGTCATTTGTGGAGAGAGAAGATTTTCGCATAGGATTGAATACTTCTTTGCTGGATGGATTGGTGTCACTGGATGCAAATTACTTTATACAAAATACGAATGGATTACTTACGCAAGGTGCTTCAACCACATATCCATCGTTTTATAGTAGCCTTTTGCCCTATATCAACTACAATAAAGATAAACGTACAGGGGTAGATTTCTCATTGAACCTGAAAAAGAAAATGGGCGAGGTGGATGCTACACTTGGATTCTCAGGAATGTATATCTCAACCGAAGCTGTTCGCAGAGATGAAGCTTACCAGGAAACCTATCAAAATCGTGCAGGAAGAGCTTTAGATTCTTATTGGGGGTATATCTGTGAAGGATTCTTTCAAGATCAGGATGATATTAACAATCATGCATCGCAAACATTCGGTACTGTGCAACCGGGAGACCTGAAGTATAAAGACGTGAATAATGATGGTATTATTGATACGAAAGATCAGGTCGATCTGGGACATAATGGATGGAGTGTTGCTCCGTTTAGTTATGGAATCAACCTTACTCTTAAGTGGAAGAATTTCACATTCTTCGCATTAGGGACAGGTCAGTCGGGAGCTATTGGTTTCAAAGACTCGTCTTATTACTGGGTAAGAGGGAGCAGCAAATATTCAGATATAGTTAAGGGTGCATGGACGGAAGCTACTAAAGAAACGGCTACTTACCCCCGGTTAACCACAACTGATAATAGCAATAATTTCAGGAACTCTACTTTCTGGATGTATAAAACCGATCGTTTTGACCTGAAGAGGATACAAATTACATATGACTTTCCGAAGTTTATGTTCAATAATTCTTTTGTAAATGCCCTGAGTGTGTATTGCAATGCTGATGACCTGTTAACCATATCTAAAGAACGCGAACATATGGAGATGAATGTTGGAAGTTCGCCTCAATGCCGTTTCTTTAATGTCGGTGCTAAAGTGTCATTCTAAATTAACATAGTTGAATAATAGAATATGAAAAAGAATATATTATTTATTTTGACGATTGCTTTGATCTTTTTAAGCTGTGATGACTTGTTTTCTCCTGCTAATGAGAATTTCAAAGATCCATCTCACATGTACACTGAGCCAACTTTTGCACAAAGTTTCCTTATGAGGGCTTATTCAAAGATGCCTGGTTATTATGATAATAGTGATTATGCTACAGATGATGCGGTGACTAATCAGAAAAGCAATAGTTACTTGCAGGCAGCTACAGGTACCTGGACTGCAAATAGCAATCCCTTCAATCGTTGGGGTGATAGCTTTGACGCGATTCTTTATATTAATTACTTCCTTGATTATATTGACGGAGTTTCATTTGTGAATAGTGAAGAAGTGAACCAGCTGATGCGTATGCGTATGAAGGGCGAAGCGTATGGTATGCGTGCATATCACATGTACTATCTGTTGCGCAACCATGCAGGATATACAATAGACGGACAGTTGATGGGTGTACCTATCATCAAAGAATTTTTGGAAAGTACTGTTGATTTCAATTTGCCACGCGCTACATTCGCTGACTGCCTGCAATTTGTTTATGAGGATTTGGATAAGGCGGATGAACTATTACCTATGGAGTATAAAGACTTGACTTCTTCCAATGATATACCCGAAAAGTATAGGTCTATCACAACAGAAACAGCGCTTTATAACCGGGCGATGGGTGTGAATGCCCGTCAGCTATGTAGTGGATTGATCGTGCAAGCAATTCGCTCCAGAGTATCTCTTCTGGCAGCTAGTCCCGCTTTTCTGGATGGTAGTAACTCTGCATGGGAAAATGCGGCTAACTATGCGGCACAAGTGGTTGAATATGCCAATGGAAAGCCTGCTGCTAATGGACATACATATTATACAAACACCTCTGAAATTGACGGTTTGAGCGAAGGCTCCAATCCGCCAGAAATGATTTGGAGAGCAAATCTGTCGACTAATAACTCCAGTCAGGAAGAGCAAAACTTTCCACCCACATTATTTGGTAAGGGATATATGAACCCTACCCAGAATCTGGTAGACGCATTTCCAATGGCCAATGGTTATCCTGTTAACTATTCCGACCCGACAAAAAGCGGATACAATGCTTCAAATCCTTATGAAGGAAGAGACCCGCGTTTGGCTGCTTACATTATCTATAATGGAAGTACAGCAGGGGCTTCAAACTCTGTGATTTATACAGGTGGTGCATCGGGGAATGATGGTGTAAATGCTCTGGAAACTTCTACCCGTACAGGTTATTATATGAAGAAACGTTTGCGTATGGATGTAAATCGTAATCCGGCTTCTATTACTGGGAAAACGCATTATGATCCTCGTATCAGATATACAGAGATATTCCTGAATTATGCTGAAGCGGCAAATGAGGCTTGGGGACCCACAGGGAAAGGAAGTCGTAGTTATTCTGCTTATGACATCATCAAGGCTATTCGCGAAAGAGCCGGAGTGGGTAAAGACAATGGCGATCCTTTTCTGGAAGAATGTAAAGCTGACAAAAATAAAATGCGTGAGTTGATTCGCAACGAACGCCGCTTGGAACTTTGCTTTGAAAGTTTCCGGTTTTGGGATATGCGTCGCTGGGGAATGAACTTGACGGAAACCGCTCGTGGGGTGGATGTAAATAACAATGTATACACTTTCTTGAATGTGGAAGAACGTGTTTACAAAGATTATATGCAATATGGCCCCGTGCCTTATTCAGAAACATTAAAGTATGATAATTTGATTCAGAATAAAGGATGGTAAATCGTTATTGTAAACAGAATTTTAATTCGAAGGATATGAAGAAAAATAAAAGATATATATGGCTGGTGTTTATTGCTACTTTGATAACATCATGTAGTAATCAGGATGTGGACTTTCCTGACTTCGATTACCAGACGGTTTATTTCGCCAATCAGTATTATGCACGTACAATAGAACTTGGAGAAGACTTATATGTAGATAATTCTATTGATAATGAGCATAAAATGTTGATCAAAGCGACAGTAGGAGGAACTCGTAATAATGATAAAAAAAGAACAATCAATTTCAAAGTGGATGAGTCTCTCTGTAATAATCTCTATTTTGTGGATAATGACAATCCAGTTGTTCCTATGCCTGCTTCATATTATAAGTTGGCTGGTAACCAGATCGTCATTCCTTCGGGCGCCCTTTCTGGGGGAGTAGAGGTGGAATTAACGGATGCATTTTTTGAAGACCCTAAATCGCTTACTACAAATTATGTAATTCCATTAGTAATGACCGATGTACAAGGTGCTGATTCGATTCTACAGGGTAACCCGCAGCTAACTAATCCCGACCGTTGTATCGGTAGTGATTGGACTGTGCTACCTAAGGATTTTGTTCTTTGCGCAGTGAAATATGTGAATCCTTGGCATGCAATTTATGTAAGAAGAGGGGTTGATCAGATTACAACTAATAGTACAACGACTACGAATGTTCGCCATAAACAATATGTAGAGAATGATGAAGAGGTAAATATCACTACTAATTCTTTAACGAAAGGTACATTGGCTCTAAACATAAAAGATAGTGAAGGCTATACGGTTAACTATGATGTACTTCTGAACTTTACCGATGATGGTATTTGTAGTGTTAGCGGAAGTACAGATTCTTATGAAATATCCGGTTCGGGTAAGTTTGTATCGAAAGGTGAAAAAAATAGTATCGGAGGCCTTGACAGAGATGCACTTTATCTGGAATATAATGTGGATTTCAAGAATCTGAACATGAAATATGCTACTAAAGATACATTGGTGGTTAGAAACAGGGGAATAATACCCGAGTATTTTTCTGTAGAAAGAAAATAATTTTAAAACGAAGAAAGTATGAAATACATAAATAAATTATTTTTGGTTGCTACAGCATCTGCTCTATTGATTTCTTGTGCAGATCTTGATTATAAATCAGATCTGTTGGTAGAGAAACCGGATGATGTAGCTAAAGCTGAATACCTGAATAGTTTTGATTTGTTGAAGTCTTATATCACCAAAGATAACAACTCTCCTTTCAAACTTGCAACTTTCATCTCTCCTACGGCTTTTGAAGCTAAAGAGTTGGCTTATTCTACAGTGTTGAACAACTTTGAAGGCATTGACGTCAATGGAGCATTCCTTCCTGTCGATATGCAAAATACAGACGGGACATGTGACTTCAATAATGTAAACTCCATTGGTAGGGCTGCTAAAGATGCTGGTATTACTATATACGGAGGAACCCTCTGCTCTAATCAGGGCCAGCCTGCCGCTTATTTGAATAAGTTGATTGAACCAACCGTGATTCATCACGAAATGAAAAAAGGTACGGACAAAGTTCTTGACTTTGAAGAGGAAGTGATTGGTACGGAACTCATGTCCATTCAAAAAGACGCAAGCAAGAAGTATAATACCCGCATTGAGAAAGATCCTGTTGATGGTAATAATAAAACAGTCTATGTGGGGCCTAATGGAGATGGGTATTCAAGAGACTATTATCTCCCGATAGTAAGAGTAAAACTACCTGATGGAAAGACATTGGCAGATTATCAGAGCTTGAGTTTTGACGCATATTTCACTCCCAGTTCCAATACTGGTCAATTCAGATTGTATTTTTATTCCGCAGACGGAACTCGGAACCAATTTAATTTAGAAGATGCGGCTAGCTTAATAGGAGGTATAACGGGTAAGTGGCAACGCGAAATTACTGTCAATCTACAGAAAGAATCTCTCACAGCTCCTCCTTACGGAATCGCTTTGCCCGCCAGTGTGGCAAGTCTTAATGAGTTTGATATGGCTTTCGGGGTTGCGAGTTACAGTGCGGATTTCTATCTTGATAACATTAGTTTCAACTATGAAGAAACAATGGTTGGTGAATTTATTTTTGCTGATTTTGAGAGCGATAATATCGGTACCACCTATCCTTCCGTACAAAAGTTCGGCGACGACAGGCTCACTATTGAAGTTGTGTCCGATCCCGCAGGAGGTGATGGTAAAGTGGTTCAGGTTGGTCCTAAAAAGTCAGTGAACGAATATCACCTGCCTATGTTTGACGTGAAACTCCCAGCTGGTAAGACGCTGGGTGATATGAATGGCATAACCCTTGATGCCTATTGGGATGGAAGTGGAAATAACGGAGATATACGTGTGTACTTTTTACCTCCCGGATGGACCAACAGAGATCAATATAGGTATCAAAATTTCTCACTTGGTGATATAGTAGGTAATACACAGAATAAATGGGTGCGTAAAGCTACTATCGGTATACAAGGTGAAGGTGTATGCTCGTTCACAATTTCAGATGACCTTAAAGGTCTCACTGAATTTCAGATCGCGATCGGCCCTTGTACTCACACTCCGTTTTTTTATTTGGATAATCTTGGCTTTACCTGGCAATCGGAAGGTGGAGATGAGATTATTGAAAAAACAGATGAAGAAAAGAAGGCTATTCTTACTCCAGAACTTGAGAAGTGGATTGCAGGTATGGTTGAAGCCGGAGGTGAAAATATTACGATATGGGATGTGATAAGTGAACCGTTAGATGATACCAATAATGAAAACACCTTCAACTGGGGTGAATATCTAGGCGAGAAGGAGTATGCGCGTGTAGCTGTGAAGACAGCGCGAGAATCGTTAGAAAGTGAACTTAAACTCTTTGTAGGCAACACATTCTATCAAGGTATCGATATCAGTGGAAATGCGGATAAACTAATCGGTCTTGTTCGGGATTGGGAAGACAAAGCGGATGATGCTACGAATACAACTGTGATAGACGGATATAACATCCGTTTGAATGCCGTATATTCTGAAAATGCTACATTTCAATCAGCCTACGAACAAGAAATTATTGATCTGTTTACTAAGTTTGCCGCGACGAAGAGACCTGTACGTCTGTCTGGTCTTAGTGTAATGATAGAGGACGAGGGTGGAAATTTCATTTCTTTTGCTAAATCATTAAGCGCCCAGCGTGAAAGAGCCGCTGATTTTCTAGCATTTATCATGAAACAATACCGCCTATTGATTGATGCGGAATATCAATATGGTATATCTTTCGCAAGCATGACCATTACAGATGGTGGTAGTACCCTGTGCCCGTGGACATCCGGGTTCGGACGTACTGAAATATATGAAGGTATTGTAAATGGATTGAAAACAGACAATGCAGAGTAAGATGTGTTTTTAATTAAATTAGATTAAATATCCATGAAACAAATATTTAGAAATTTTCATATAGTGAAATTCATGCTGTTTGCCATTTTTATATTGGCCTTGTGTGGATGCAAAGATGATGATATAGAAACGACTCCCAACGGAGGTGAATTGGTAAATAAAACGGTCGAAGAAATCAATTCTAACCTCAGGGCTTTACAAAAACTCGTTACTGCTCAAGACGCAGACAAAGCCGTAAAAGTTTGTACTCAAATCTCCAATTCCACCTACAAGGTGGAATTGGAAGATGGTAACAGCTTCAATGTGCTGACTTTTGTTACTACGATAGGAAATACCGAAGGACCTGTGTATTCTCCTGTTATCAGTACTTTGAAAAGTGGCAATACTTATTTTTGGACGCTTGATGGCGATTTTCTTACGATTGCGGATCAGAAGCTGGAAGTTATCGGTGAAGAAACACCGGTAATTGGCATTGACTCTGATAATTATTGGACGGTGACATATGGTACAAATGCGCAGCGTCTGAATAGGAAAGTGGAAAATGGGACAGTAAAAAGTCTTTTCGATGAAGTGATTCTGACAAAAGATAAAGAAGTGAAGTTCTCCCTCAGGGGTGATACTCCTTTTCTTACATTAAGCAGAGTTTTCGGAGGAGGGGTTGATCCTATAGAACCAACGGGAGTTTTACGGCGTCCCATCTCTCCCGAAAATCCGGCATGGTTTATTCACATTGATTCGTGGAATACTCCCGATCCCCAAGCTATTATTGACCTTATTCCGGATGATATTCGTCCGTATGTCGTCTTCAATATATCACTTTCTATTTCGCGTGGAGACAATGGTGATTTTAACAATGTGGCTTATGGCTATGAAACAGCTAAGTCTTGGTTGCGTACTTGTGCAGAGAATAACGTTTGGGCTATGGTACAGGGAGCCAGTGGTGGTATATGTCATTGGCCTGACTATCAAAGTTATTCTCAATTTCAAGGTAGCCTTTTTGAAGAGTTCTATCGTGACTATCCCAACTTTATAGGTTTCAATTATGCCGAACAGGGTTGGGGATTCGGAAGTAATTCTGCTACCTATGATGAACGATTGCAGCACTTTGCAGGTCTGATGCAGTTGAGTAATGAATATGGTGGTTACTTAACTGTTAGCTTCCTTAACCCTAGCGGTGCGGCCTCTAATTCAGGTGTCGCTATGATAAAGAGAAGTAGCAATTTTGCTGATGCTTGCAAAAAATATCCTGAAAACTTTATTTCTTGCGAAAAATATACGCAAACTTATGGTTTCTTCGATATGGAAAGCACTTCTCTTGGCCTTTTTGTTTCAGGATTTGCGGGAAACTATGGCATGCGCTTTGATCAATGCGGGTGGTATAGCGATAAAGCTAAAGGTGAGATGGGATGGAATAATGATTCAGACTTCCCCGTGGCTACAGGCGCTATTCCTATTATAGAACATACTATGTTCACCGGACAAACAGTATTCGATGGTCCTGAGCTTATCTGGCAACAAAGTTTCAAAGAGGTAGGGACATCAAGTGCAGGAGATGGCTTTACCAAACGTAACTGGGAGACGTTCAAACAGTTTGATAATATTAATGTGGATATTTATCGAAAGATTATTGATGGTACTATTCGCATTCTGAGTCGCAAAGAAGTTATCGACCGTACTAAGTTTGTGGTGGTAAACGATATAAATCCAACTGGTTCTAATTACGATCCGGGGTATTCTGCTCCTGCCACTCTTTTCAAGGGACTCTATCTCATGGATGAAGATGGTATTCAGACCGATCATCACCTCTACTTCAAGAAGACAGGGCGTTATCCGGCAATCCCAACTGTGGCAGAATTGGCAGATGATCTTGCTAATAGCTTTATATATAAAATTGAGGCTTCTCAGTTTAATTCAGGAACGGGTTGGGGCGATATAAAGATAAAGCAAAATAAGTTTAACACGGTTTTCCCAGAAGAGTATACCAGTAACGGCATGTATGCCGGCCGTCATGAGAATGCATGGGTGGCTTATAACTGCTACGCTGATACTAAAACGGCCTCCATTCCTTTCAAGTATAACACTTGCGAGAAGATGGAACTGTCATTTGGTAAGTATTCTGTGGCCGCTATCAAGGAGCATGCCAATAAAGTTGACTTCTACTTGACCAATTACACGGAGAACGCTGCCCAGACTACTGATGTAATTAAAATATATGGAAGTTCTTCTAAACCATCGTACACTTACACAAATCGCGTTTCCGGTAATTCGTGCTCTGTAAGTGAGGAATGGAAAGACAATGTTCTTTCGTTGACTATTAAGCATAATGGTGCAGTAGATATTTCTGTAAACTGCTCCGGAACAGCTACCGGTCGTGAGACTTCCTATACGCATGCACAGGTAAGTACACCACTTAATCCGGATATGTACGAAGGACCACGGCAATATGAAGCAGAATATTTTGAATATAAGAATGTAGCCGAAGTTTTAAAGAATGCTATCAAAAATACCGGTTCGTTGAAAAACTATACTGCATTAGGATATCTCAACTTTGGTAACAGTTCTGATGCTTCGGTACGTGATCAGATTTCTGTAAATACAGATGGCACTTATACTATTAAAATTAAGTATAATGCTCCAACCGCCACAGTCAATACTGTTGACCTTTATATTAATGGTTCGAAGGTTACTACACCGGAATTTGCACAAACAGCTTCTAGCGACGATCCATGGCAAACAGTAGCCGTCTCTGTATCTTTAAATAAGGGCAAAAATGTGATGGAATTTAAGGCTAATGCTAGTGCTGTTGGTGAACTTTATTTTGATAACATTATAGTCGAAAGCATCTCGATAACTAATTAAATCGTCTTATAAATATTTATCTTGAGTAAAACAGGCATCTTAAAGATGTCTGTTTTATTAGGATATAAAAAATGAATATAAAATATGAAAAAACATAGTCTATGCTGTCTGATGCTTGTAGGAAGTTTTTTTATTCATGCACAAGACCTGACTCTCCGTTACGACCAACCCGCCAAAGTTTGGGAAGAAGCTTTGCCTTTGGGTAATTCCCGTCTTGGAGCCATGGTCTACGGAATTCCTCAGCGAGAGGAAATACAACTCAATGAAGAAACCATTTGGGGTGGAAGTCCTTACCGTAATGACAATCCGAAAGCTCTGGAGGCTTTGCCCGAAGTTCGAAAACTGATATTCGAAGATAAGAATGGGGAAGCAGATAGACTGATTAACCGGACGTTCTTCACCAAAACACATGGTATGCCTTTTCAAACAGCAGGAAGTGTGATCCTGAATTTCTCAGGGCATGATGATTATAAGGATTATTATAGGGAACTTGATCTCAATCGAGCCGTAACCACCACTCGCTACACTGTGGACGGGGTAGTGTATACCCGCGAAACCTTCTCGTCCTTTGCCGATGATGTTATCATTATGCAAATCACTGCCGGTAAGAAAGGGGCATTGAGTTTTGAAACTGGTTATGTGAACCATTCGGAGCACAAAATCTTTAAGAAAGAGAATGTACTTGTACTTGAAGGTAAAGGTTCCGATCACGAAAGCATATCCGGAGCTATCTGCTACCAAACGCATACATTGGTGAAAAACAAAGATGGAAAGGTAGAGGTAACAGACAGTAAGATTTCCGTAACAGGGGCAACTTCCGTTACCATTTATATTTCTATTGCTACTAATTTCGTGGATTATAAAACAATAGGGGCCAATCAGAAAACGAAAGCAGCCGCATTGCTTGCCACGGCAAGCCAGAAAGGATATGCATCTGCGATAAAAAAGCATACACAGTTATATAGGGAACAATTCGAACGCTTTAAACTGAATCTGGGAGGCTTGCCCGGAACATCCGATTTAACCACAACCCAGCGAATCCTTAATTTTCAGAAAGATCAGGATCCGGCTTTAGTTACATTACTATCTCAATTTGGTCGTTATTTGCTGATCTGCTCATCTCAACCGGGTGGCCAACCGGCCAACTTGCAAGGTATTTGGTGTAATAGCATGCATCCGGCATGGGATAGCAAATATACCATCAATATCAATACCGAAATGAACTATTGGCCGGCTGAAGTAACCAATTTGTCGGAAACACACGAACCTTTATTTCAAATGTTGAAGGAATTAAATGTTAGCGGACGAGAAACGGCTAAAGCGATGTATGGCGCAGAAGGTTGGGTAGCACATCACAATACCGATTTGTGGCGGGTAACCAGTCCAATAGATTTTGCCGCAGCCGGAATGTGGCCCACCGGAGGGGCATGGTTGAGTCAGCACCTTTGGGAACGCTATCTATTTACCGGTAATAAAGAATTTCTAGCAAACGCTTATCCGATATTGAAAGGAGCCAGCGATTTCTTCATGACTTCGTTGGTTGAACATCCCAAGTACGGTTGGATGGTGGTATCTCCTTCGGTATCTCCCGAACATGGGCCTATATCAGCCGGTTGTACAATGGATAATCAATTGGTGTTCGACATCCTTACCCGTACGGCTGAGGCTACTCGGATACTTGACGGAGACTCTGGTTACAGGGAACGTTTACTTGCAATGGCTGCAAAATTGCCTCCCATGCAAATAGGTAAGTATTCTCAACTTCAGGAATGGCTGGAAGATAGAGATGACCCGAAAAGTGATCATCGTCACGTATCCCATCTGTATGGACTTTACCCTGGGAATCAGATCAGTCCGTACACGAATCCTGAGCTGTTTGAGGCTGCTCGCAATTCTTTAGTTTACAGAGGTGATATGGCCACGGGTTGGTCTATTGGTTGGAAGGTTAATCTATGGGCGCGACTGTTGGATGGTGACCATGCTTATAAGATTATCAATAATATGCTGACATTGGCTGGAAAGGATTATCCTGACGGAAGAACCTATCCCAATATGTTTACAGCTCATCCGCCTTTCCAGATTGATGGTAACTTTGGGCTGACTGCTGGTGTTGCTGAAATGTTGCTTCAAAGTCACAACGGAGCTGTACAACTTTTACCGGCACTTCCGCAAATCTGGAAGAATGGTTCTGTATCTGGAATTATAGCACGCGGAGGTTTCGAAATCAGCCTGAGCTGGCAAGATGGAAAGGTATCCGAAGTGAAGATTTTATCCAAAATCGGGGGCAATCTCCGCCTTCGTTCTTATACGCCATTGAAAGGAAAAAACCTCAGAGAAGCCAAAGGAGATAATCCAAACCTGCTTTTGGCATCTGCTTCTATTGCTAAACCTATAATTTCAGATAAAGCATCCTTGAAAGGAGTTTCCTTGGATACTGTATATGAATATGATATACTTACCCTGCCAGGCAAAACTTATATATTTAAGTATATGAATTAAATAAAACTTGAAATATACAATAATTACAGTATTTGAGTAATGAACTTTTATAGCTATCTAAATAATAAAATATACTTTTAGAAGTGTTTATTATTATCTTTTAGATAGTTAATGTTATATGTATTTATATCTAATAATAGTAAAATAGTATTCATTTGTGGATAATTGAGGACGTATTTTGTTCTGATTATTTTGTATTTTTATCAAATACAATACTCGGTTATATATTACTAAAAATAATAAAGAATGTATTATGAATGATTTCATTCGGAACTTAAACAAAGACACAGCACAAAAGATTCGCGATATTGAAACAATGGAAAAAGATATGCTTAAAAGAGCCTTTCTATCAGCTCTTGTTTTGGTAGATGCTAATCTAAAGTTGAAAAATTTCACAATAAGCTATCAGTTTAAAGATGAAAATGAAGAAATATTCTTTTTCAAATACCTAAAACCTCAATTAGTATCTCAGCTAATATATCATTGTCAGGTTTATAATATCGAAATGAATTATCCAATAAGTGGTGTACATAATCAGCGTGAATATCTCAATCGTGAACTTGAGAATTTGCAGGACTACATTGATCGCAGACCTGAATTTTATAGTTATTATCGCTTAGGAGCCACTCATAATGATGTCTCTTATTTTACACGTGATAAACTGATAATGGGACGTCAATATCTTGAACCAAAAATGAGTGAACGGGAGCCTAGATATTCAACCAATGGAGATTACAAACGAGCTAAATTATTAGCGAATGAGCAATTGGAAGTTTTATTAAAAACGCGTCTCAATGAATTAGAAAAACCTCATAATGAAGAACAGCAACTTTCATGGGCGACAAAGAAAACTTATTTAATAGAACTGCTTTATGCTCTTGATTCATTCCATGCTTTTGGAAAAATACCATTAAAGAGAATAGTGTATGTTATACAGAAATTATTAGGTATTGATTTGGGGAATATTTCCAGTGCTTTTGCAGAAATGAGGGAGAGGAATGAGCCTACACCATTCCTTGATGGTCTTAAGGACGCTTTATTAGAGCGAATGAAACGAATAAATACGAGAAAGAAAAAGAAATAATCTGAATTATTAGAACTATTCCTCTATGTTTTTTCCATATTTTTCATTCTAAAATAAACTTGATTTAATGAAAAATTTAATCAGTAAAATCCCTTCCAATAGCGCTTTTTAAGAGAATTATATAAAAAAATATTCATAACCTCCTTATCACCGATCTGTTTTGACTGAAATTTGTATATATCAATTCAATCAGAGGGGCATTCTTGAAATGTTCCTCTGATTCTAAAACCTGTATGATATAACAAATAAAGATTTACCGGAATGGATGAAGATCATCATTGAACGCTTTGATAAAATCGGTGAGAACCTTGAAACGATGAGTTGGGTAAAAGATGTCTTGGTGGTGATACATTGCTCAATAATCATGATATGTGTTAAGTCCTTGGGGTAACCAAAAGAACGCTTGTCAGGTATAGACAGAAGAAACTTGTTCCCTATTATACCTACGATGATGGTTAAACGTACTACAAGGCATCCGAGGTTACAATATATAGGTGTTATGTTACCATGACGAACATTCTTATATCAATGCCAACCTATAATCGTTTATATTTGACCAATAACAAACCATTTCCATAAGCGTTGTTCTCTGTCAGTTTCCATTGGGATCTCATTGGAATATCATCAAATAAAGGAATGCCTTCACCTACTATTACAGGCACATAACATATATGCATTTCATCTATCAATCCTGATTTGAGTAGCATGGTGGCAATTTCTGCACCACCTGCAAGGAATATGTTTTTACCTGATTGTTGTCTTAAATTGTTGACAGTCTCAATTATATTCTCCGTAATGAACCTGATGTTTTCTTTATCCCCCCAATTATTATGTGAAATCACATAAGTCATTTGTTCGCTATATGGCCAGACCATATCTGTATTCACCATTTCCCGATACGTTCTTCCACCCATAATAATGGTATCTATGCCGGCTATAAATTCATTGTAACCGTAGTTGTTTTCTTCCGTAATGGGATACTGTGATAAAAAGTCTACGCTGCCATCTTTTTCAGCGATACGCCCGTCTATAGATGAGGCGATGTAAAGGATGATTTTTTTCATGTTTATTTTTTCTTGTGTGGTTATGTTAGCTATTTATATAGTTAAAGTCATATTTACGCAGAAGCGTGGTACTCCAACCATCCCGACATAGAGGCACTGGCATGCCTGGTAAACGAAAACAGAAGAAGTCCACGCTATACTTTGTATAGCATGAACATTTACTGCCGCCTCGTTTACCTTGTTTTATGTTGAAAAGTGCCAGTTTTCTATGTAGGGTTTCAGCGAACGTCATGATACTATTTAAACGGCACCAGCCGTTGTTTCATACTTAGTACAAATATAGCTAATCCTTTTGATTTCATCTGCTTTGCTCTCCTATTTCTTTCTCTTACTTCCTGTTTGTAGAGAAACATTATTCAGAATTTTAAAAGTTATTCCTATATATATTTCCATATTTTTATTCTTAGGATAAACTTGGTTTTGAGAAAAAGATTATTCGAAATCCCCTTATAGCAGAGCCTCTCAAGGTGGTCGTAGAAAAAAACACCCACAGTCTCCTTATCACTTATTCGTTTTTGTCTGAAATTTGCATATATCAATTCAAGCAGGGGGATATTCTTGAGGTATCTCTCTGATTTTAAAACCTGTGTGATATGACAAATAAAGATTTACCTGAATGGATGAAGATCATCATCGAACGTTTTGATAAGATTGATAAAACCCTCGAAAGAATGAATCGGGTAAAAAAATGTTTTGACGGTGATATCTTATTGGATAATCATGATATGTGTCAACTTCTTGGGGTTACTAAAAGAACTGTAGCTAGGTATCGCCAAAAGAAGTTATTGCCATATTATACATATGACAATGGCCGAGTGTATTACAAAGCATCCGAAGTGGAGCAATTCATGATAAAGAAAGGGAAATTGTGAGTTATGTTGAAATTAAAGAAGATACGCTAAACATATCGGGATAATTAGCCTACTTTAAACTCGATAGCAAGATTTATTATAGAGAAGCAGACCTTCGGGAATGAGAAACAAAAGAATCAATAAATGATGGAAAATTCATTCAATTCAAAGGAACAAAAGATTAGGAGTTTGACTATTTCCTTTCAACAAATCATTGACGAATTTGATAAATTCGATGCGTCGTTTAGAAATCCATTACTAAATGAAAAATTCCTAAGTGATGCTGAACTGGCTAAACTATTGCACATAGACCGAAGGACACTTAAACGATATCGCCAAGCCGGCAAAATACCGTATTACCGATTGAACGTAAAAATCATCTATAAGGAATCTGAAATCTATAAACTATTAGAAGAGAATTTTCATCCGGCTTATACATTAGAATGATTGCGAAAATAAATTTAGGATTTGGAGTGAAACGGTACAAGATACCGTTTTTTTCGTACTCCCGTGATACGGAAACAGGTATAAGACAGATGTTCGTAAGCGAGACGTAAAGTTTTTACATTCTTATAAATTAATTATCAGTTAGATATGGCGGTGCAGTCGATTCCTGGTGGCACTTATATATTCTTTTAGGTTACCTAAAAGGGCATCAGCAAAAGCCAATTCAAGTCAGTTCGATTTCTGTCTCTGCAACTCCTCATGAGAATCATTTCTTTACTGTTAGAGTGAGCAAATTAGAGCAAATCTTTCAATCCATAATTTTTCGTAGGTATAAATACAAAGTATATAAAGCTAGATAATGTATTATGTATTTATTTAAAGAGTGGATAACAACTTATGTCTATGATACCCTTAAAACCTTAATCCCATGGTGTAGACTGTGGGACTTTTATTTAGGATACTTTTCCTACACAATGTAAAGATGCTCATAACGATCAAGCAAGTTCAAGCCTCCGGTTCTCATCCAAATATTCTTTGAATATTTGGGGAGAAAACTTGCATGACCTATTCGCATCTTATTTTTTGTGCTTGGAAAAGTACCCAATTTGGGAATGATTGCAAATTTATTATATTTGATGAGGTTTTACCAATAAAATAGAAATATGGCACAGAAAAGTAACCCTAACAGGATAAGAGGTAGTTGTGTTCATTTGGTGTTCAGGTACAAAAAAAGAGTCACCTATGAAAGTAACTCTTTTTCTTTGAAAATGTGGGCCATCTTGGGCTTGAACCAAGGACCTCCAGATTATGAGTCTGTTGCTCTAACCAACTGAGCTAAAAGCCCTTACGAAAAATTAGCAGTTTTTGAATTACTAATTTATATGTTTCGTTTCACATTTTTTTGTTTCACAATTTTCGAAGTATCAACTTCAAACGAGCGCAGGATTATGAGTCTGTTGCTCTAACCAACTGAGCTAAAAGCCCGTATTAGCAATTGAGATTGCGGATACAAAATTAACCCTTTCTGTGGAAATATGCAAGAAATGGGTGAAATTTGTTGTTAAAACTTGTAGCGGCGTTTAGGATTTTTAGGGAACCATCCTTTCTTTACCCGTTCCTCCTGTTCAAATACTTCCTTGATGGTCCAGAAAGAAGAGAATGCAAATACTCCACAAAGAGAGGAGATCAGAATGTTTTCCACGTAAAGCGAAACGCCCACACCTATAACGCCAAGCACAAGAAATATCCACCAGCATCTTATACCCCAATAATATTCGGCCTTAACCACTACGGGGTGGAAAAGGCCTATAATGAGGAAAGTACAAATACCGATAAATAATCCTGAGAGGTGGTATTCGTTTAGAAATTCCATAGTCTGGTTATTTGTCCAGACGGATAGGAATCTCTTTTTTGATGCTTTGCTCCAGTGAGATTAATGTTTCTGTAGCTGTAACACCTGGAATCTCCTGCATTTTGTTGTTCAACAACTCCATCAGGTGCTCATTGTCGCTTGCATACACTTTGGTAAGCATTGTGTACGGACCTGTAGTGAAGTGACATTCAACGATTTCAGGGATCTTCTCCAATTGTGCTACTACGTCTTTGTACATTGAACCCTTTTCAAGGGTAATACCAACGTAAGTACATGTTCTGTATCCTAGAGATTTAGGATTAACGTGATACCCTGAACCCACGATGACACCCAGGTCAATGAGTCTTTGCACGCGCTGGTGAATAGCAGCACGCGAAACGCCACACTCAGCTGCAACGTCTTTAAAGGGTATACGGGCATTCTGTGAAATGATGTCCAGAATCTGCCTGTCAAGGTTGTCTATTTTTTCCATAAATTCAACGATTATATGCTTATGTTATCAAATTGTAAGCAAATATAGGACTTTATTTTATTTTTCCTATACAAAAGTAGGAAAATTGCATGAAAAGATAAAAAAACGTCGGGGGATTGCTGCTTACGCAGCGATCCCCCGACGTGGAAGAATATAGCGTTTTGCTATTTATTTAGCTTTTTCAATTTCAACCAATTCAACTTCGAAGATCAAAGTAGAGAAAGGTTTGATCTGGCCTTGGTCTCTTGAGCCGTAACCCAAATCCTGAGGAATATAAAGTTCCCATTTAGAACCAACAGGCATCATAGTCAATGCTTCTGTCCATCCTTTGATTACTTGGTCGGCACGGAAAGTAGTAGGCTCGTTACGCTTGTATGAGCTGTCGAATTCGGTACCATCAATCAAAGTACCTTTATAGTGTACCTTTACTCTTGAACTTGCAGTAGGAACTTCACCCTTACCTTCTTTGATTATTTTATATTGCAATCCGCTTTCAGTTGTTTGTACGCCTTCTTTTGACTTGTTTTCAGCAAGGAATTTCTCGCCTGCTTCTTTGTTATCAGCGTATTGTTCAATGACAGCTTTTTCTTTGATTTTATCCACAGCACTTTGGCTATAAGTTTGTGCAAACGGCATAGTCATTTTGGTAGTGTCATTGGTAACACCTGCTACGAAACCTGCGATCATGTCGTTTTTGCTCAGGGTTTTAGTCGTGTCGGTACCAAATATTTGTTGGTTAAGACCTTCTACCCAGTTTTTGCTAACCATCTGACCAATTTGCATACCTGTAAGGTAAGCGATGTCTTTTTTGCTTGTTTTCTGCGAACCTTCATTGAAACCTCTCATGAAGTCGGCCATATGAGTTGTGTCCACACCTTGTTGGAGCAGGAACATTTGCAGACCTTCTGTGCGAGCCATACCGGTTGCATAAGAAAGTGAGTCAATGTCAGTTTTTAACGTTGCTTTTGGGCTTTGAGCCGTACATGATACCAAGCTAGCTGCAACGGCAGCTACCATCAGAATACTTACTTTTCTCATTTTGCTTTTTATTAATTATTATAATACTTCTATTAGTTCTACATCGAATATTAATGTGCTGTGAGGTGGAATCATCTCACCAGCTCCCTGAGCTCCGTAGCCTAACTCGGATGGAATGTATAATCTCCACTTTGAACCTTCGGTCATTAATTGAAGAGCCTCTACCCATCCCTGGATTACCTGATTTACACCAAAAACAGCAGGCTGACCACGTTTGATAGAGCTATCGAAAAGAGTTCCATCAATCAGCGTGCCTTCGTAGTGGCATCTCACCTGATCGGTTGCTTTAGGTTGTTTACCATTTCCTTCAGCAATCACTTCATATTGTAGTCCACTTGGCAATGTTTTAATTCCGTCTTTCTTTGCATTTTCTTCAAGGAATTTTTTTCCTTGTTCCACATTGGCAGCATTCATTTTTGCTTCCAGTTCTGCAAAATATGTATTTACAATCTCACGGGCTTCCTGATGGGAGATGGCAGTTGGGTTACCTTCAAGTACATCGCTGATAGCCTGGGCGAAATCTTTTACTGAGATGCCTTGTGCACCCATACTGAGTAAGTTTTGGCCAATACCGAGGCCGATAGCATAACTGAATTTATCCATTATTCTCTTTTGATTTTTAGTTGTTTATGCAGGGCTGAACATTTCGTTTTCAGCTATTTGTGCATAACAAAAGGCAAAAGTACATCAATTATTTGAATCATCCCCTTTTTAATTAATTAATTTTTCTTATTTTGGCATGCGGCAAGGGCGGCAAGGTGCCGCTGTCAGGTTGCTGTGCAGATGGCGATAAATTGAAATGGACTTATGAAGAAATTAGTTGTTTTATCGGGTGCGGGTATGAGTGCCGAAAGTGGAATCAGTACGTTTCGTGATGCTGGTGGGTTGTGGGATAAATATCCTGTAGAGCAGGTTGCTACTCCCGAAGGATATCAACGTAACCCGGAACTGGTGTTACGTTTTTATAATGAACGGCGTAAACAGTTAACTTCTGTCGAGCCTAACCAAGGGCATAGGCTGTTGGCTAGGTTGGAGAAAGATTATGATGTGACGATCATCACGCAAAATGTAGATAATTTGCATGAGCGGGGTGGTAGTAGTCATATCATTCATTTGCATGGTGAATTAACCAAAGTAACTTCCAGTTACGCACCGAATGATTCCCGTTATATCAAGGAATTGAAACCGGAAGAATATGAAGTAAAGATCGGTGACCTGGCCGGAGACGGATCTCAGTTGCGTCCGTATATTGTGTGGTTTGGTGAAGCGGTACCAATGATAGAAACAGCTGCAAGTTATGTGAGTCAGGCAGATATATTAGTGATCATCGGTACTTCTATGAATGTGTATCCGGCAGCAGGGTTGTTAAATTATGCTCCTGTTGGGACACAAGTTTACTTGATCGACCCGAATGAAGTAAATGTTCAATCTTCCCGTAAGATTGAGGTTATCCGGAAGGGGGCATCGGAAGGGGTTGCTGAGTTATTGACCCGGCTTCGTCAGTAACCGGAGTACGAACCAAAGATGGTAGCATATAGTGCTGGCCCAGCCATAGTGTTTAGCCATGATGCGGAACCTTTCTTTGAGCGATGCTTTACGGTTTGCCGTTGTCATTCCTTCCTCAAGGTAATCAATGATCGTTAGTTGGGTGTTATGGAGTGTTTTGGATTTCTTCATGATACGAATGCACCAGTCAAAGTCCGATGAGTAGCGGTATCGCAGGTCATAAGGTTCTGCCAGCGAGCGTTTTGCAAAGAAAGCCTGATGGCAGACCAGCATCCCTTGTTTAAAACTCTTCCAGGTCAAAGTTTCCGGAGCAGAAAGGCGACGCATGCGCAGAAAGTGGCGTTGCTCATCGACTAACGCAGTTTCACCATATAAAACATCAGGCAACCCGGTTGAGTGGATGGATTGTACCATTCGCATCAGCGTATCATCTTCGCGAAGGCTATCGCCTGCATTAAGAAAGCAAAGGTAGTCGCCTGTGGCCAACGCTAAACCCTTGTTCATGGCATCATAAATACCTTTGTCCGGCTCGCTTACCAGGATGTGGATGTATGGACGATACTTTTCTATAATTGCCGGTGTTGTATCTTTGGAAGCTCCATCAATGATGATATATTCAATGTGGTGATAGGTTTGTGCAATCACACTTTGTATAGTATCTTCCAACACCTTTTCGGCATTGTAAGTAACAGTGATAATACTGAACTTGGGGTTGAGGCGATTATGCATGCGTACCTGTTACTTTATTATAAATGTCGATATATTTTTTAGCGATAATTCGTTCGGAATAGCTACTGACTACTTTACGTACGGCTTGTTCGGAGAGTATGGCATATTCCGAATCAATGAGTGTCCAGTGCAGACCATTGGCAAAGTCTTCTGCCGATTTATATTGGGCTACATATCCGTTATGCAGGTGATCAATCATCTCGGGTATACCTCCTACGTTAAAGCCTACACAAGGCACACCACATGCCATAGCCTCCATGATGGTATTCGGAAGATTTTCCTCAAGTGATGGGGTAGCGTATAGGTTCACCGCATTATAGATATTTACGATATCATGCTCGTTGCTTACATAATCCAGGGCATATACCCGGAAGGGAATCTGGTTTTCCAAATAAGCAGATTTATGTCCGAAAGCAACAATACCCAATGTCTCTTTTAGTTCCGGGCATCTCGCAGCCAGCAGGTTACAAGCCTCGATGAAATAATGGATGCCTTTGCGCTCATCTTTAATTTTCACGGAGCCGAACAGGATTAGTGGCATTTCTTTCGGTAAGTTCAGTTTTCTCCGTGCTTCTTCTTTACTTCTAGGTTTGAATAGGTTAGTATTGATTGGATTAGGTATGCTGGTAACGGTTTGTCCGGTAAGTAATGCGCTCTTTTTAGCCAATCCTTCCAGCCAACGACTACAAGCAACAAAAGTCATAGGGGCTGTTTGGTATAGCTTCTTTTTTTTGCGGAAAGTCCGGTACGACAGGTCTTTTGTGCCACTCTTATAAAGGAATGGACATTCGTGGCATTCGTTTTGGTATTTAGTACATTCGCGGGCGTGGTGGCAGATACCAGTACAGGGCCACATATCATGCATTGTCCATACAACAGGTTTGCCTGATTGCAGTATCTTTCGTATATCTTTCAGAGACAACATTCCCTGGTTTATCCAATGCAGATGAATAATATCTGCCTGTTGGAATTCGGGTAGGGAAGTGATGTTGGTTCCGGTGTTAGCTATATCTACGGCAAACAGGTTGTTTCTTTTGAACCAGTTGGCCATCCATATTATTGCACGCTCCCATACAAAATTCACAATGTTCCGCCAGCTACGTTCCAATTGAACCACACTGATTTGTTCGGTCTGCTTGTCACGAACCAGTAATTTTGCTTTGATTCCATTGTTCTTTAGAGATTCCATCAGACGGCTGGCTGCAATGGCTGCGCCTCCAATGCGCTCGGAAGTATTGATAAGCAGTACTCTCATAACAGGGATATTTTCTGCAAAAGTACAAAATAAAGTCGTTACTTATTCCGGCTAAAAACCTTTTTATAGATGTAGCGTACGATTTTTCCCAGCCAGTTATATCTCATCCCGTGATCCTTAAGCGCTATAGCATACATGGATTCAATTGCGGGGTTCTCTTCAATGGGGATATCTTTTAGAATTATTCGTTCTGTTCGATATGGGCGGTCATATTCGAACCAACCGAAGATACGAAGCGTATTAAAGTGTGTTCCCTTTCCTAATCCGATATTTCTTATAAGGGTATGGGTGGGAGTAAGGCATAGACCCTTGTTTTTATGTATTGCTATTTCCCAACAGATATCCCAGGGGATAGGGTTTCTATCCAATGATTTCAGGCATGGGAATGCTCCTCCATATTCAATTTTATTGATATCTTCTTTACTCATTCCTGCCAAAGCCTCTTCGCGTGTGGTATAGTGGGTAAACAATTGCCAGCTATCTTTCCATGTAGCCCAGGCGCCTGCGCCCGACATGTGGGGGGTGAAGTAAGTATCTCCGTATTCAGGAATGTCAAGGTTGGTAAACCCGGCAATATGCATTACTTTCTTCTCGTCTTTATATTTCTCCAGTGCCTCATTCATGTAAGTCAGGAATACGGACGAGGTGCAGATGTCGTCCTCCAATACGATGACGGTTTCATGTCGTGAAAGTACATGGTTCAGTCCTTCAATAATATTGCGTTCCAGATAAATATTCTCCGGTCTTTCTATGACGATCACCTCTTTGAACCCGGAAATGGTATGAAGAAAGCGTCTTACTTCGTTTACTTCTTTCCATGACTCTTCATTCTTTCCTCCGTCACTGAATATATATAAAGCCGTTTCGGAGGCCAGCTCGTTCTTTTGGAGGAATTCGATGGTTGTTCTTGCGTTGTCTACCCGGTTGTATACGAACATCGCAATGGGTGATAATGCTTTCTTGTTCATTCTGTTACTCCTTCCTCTGTCATTCCTTTAATCAGTTCCGGATTCATATAAGCGGCATGTGTTTTCCGCTTTTCTACCGGAGGTAGCGTCATGTAGTCGCCAAATACTTCGGTAAGATATAGATCAGGATCATTCGGTCCATAAAACTCCCTGCCTTCAAACGTGATGGACTTTACAGGGTAAATACCTTTGTTCAGGTGTATAATGCCATAACCGTTGGTATGTGTGATGCAGGAAGAATACTTGCCTTTTCCACCGATGGTACGTAAAATACTCCACAGTCCTCTGCAAATAGGGTATTTGACAGAGAAGTAAAAGAATTCTGCAAAGGCACGGAAAGTATAATAATGCTGACTGTGCAGGATATGATAGGCCACCGATAAACTCCGCGTAACCTTCTTCGTTAGGGATTGAAATTTTGTAGGAAAACCAATGAAAGGCGTAATGTCTATATATAAACCTTTCTGGTAAGGTGCACTGAAATCATCTCTGAATTCTACGTAGAAAGAGTTCAGGTTGCGTACTTTGGGTAAAACACTAATGATGGACGGGTCGGTCTTTTCTGTTTGAAGGAAAAGATGTGCTGGGAATTCTTTAGGGGCGATTTCTGCAAACCTTTTATAATCATCCACAGGCATGGCAATATCCATGTCATCATCCCAGGGGATGAACCCTTTATGCCTTACAGCACCTAATAATGTGCCTCCATCCAGCCAATAGGTAATATTGTGCTTCCGGCAGATCCGGTCTACTTCGGTCAGAATATCCAATTGCACCAACTGGCATTTCCGGAGTAGACTTTTGTTATATTCGGTGAGTATTTTATTTTCCATCTTTATGATCTGATTAAAAAGCCGGCATCTCTGAGGAGATGTAACGGTGTAAAAAGTGCTTTTATCCGGTTTCTTATGGATATTTTCTTAAAGAAAGCAGAAACATGGCGCCCGCAAACAAAGCAGGCTTTTAGTATTTGTATGGTATTGCCCTGCATGTAAACAATCACCTTCTGTGCCGCAACGGTTTTGAAGGGTAATGCATAGATTACGTTGAAATATCGTTGAGGTATATTCCGTTTTCGTTGTTGGAAGAGTGCGGCGAATGATATTAGTATACCATGAAAGGCACTGTAAGTTTTTGATTTATTCTTCCGGGTGGCAGCTTCCGGGTGCCTTCTCCAATAAACCAGCCCTTCGTTAATATAAGATATGGGACCGAGTGTAATGCAAACCAAAGCTGTGATATAGGCATATGCCAGATTGGGTTCCTGTTGATAGAGCCGTTTGATGATTGGCAGGGCTTTACGGGTAAACAAACATTCGTGCCCCGGTATAAAAGGCTTTAATATGAGGCGGAGTTCGGAAACAACGGGTTCTTCTTTATGCCTCTCAGAAAGAATAGTATGTGGCGACTCTTCGAAAAGGAGCGAGTTGTGGAATACCATACTATGCCCCTCGTTCAACTTTTCAATTTGTTTTTCTATCTTTTGGGTATGCCAGATGTCATCCTGGTCGGAAATGGCAATAGCATCTCCTTTGGCTTTGAGTATGGCCGACAGGAAGTTTTGGTTATATCCTAACTGGCGTTCGTTGGTAAATAGTTTAATGAAGGCATATCGCTCTGCGTATTCCCTGATGATCTCTATGGTCCCATCAACCGACCCGTCATCTTGTACGATAAGCTCATAGATAGGGTAGGTCTGCCCGATAATGGAGTCGAGTTGTTCGCGCAGAAACTGTTCTCCGTTGTAGGTACACATCACTATGGAAACTCGTGGGTGGGTCATGTTGTTAGGATAATAAATGCGAATTTAAGTATTTCTGCATAATTTCACCACGTTCGGTAATAGGAAGTGCTGCAACTTTCTGTAAATCTTCGGGTTCGCAATCTGCCGGGAGGGCATTTGGATATAGTTTCTTTAGTAAGAATAGGCTGGGACCTGTGGTGATGCTGCCTATAAAATAGTCTGATGCCAGTAGTACTTTCATCGAGGCCAGGAAGCGAGTCATCTTATTTCTTTTCTGTATGTAGCCAGTTTGGGTGAATGCGCTGTTTACATATCCTTTCTCCTCCGGAGTGCATAGTGTTAGCCAATGGGTGTTGGGAGATAATTGCTGTAAGCGTGCAAATATGGCATAATCATCGGTCAGTACAAATACGGGTTTGTTTTTGGCCTGATTTGATAGGATATGAATATAATGTTCCGGAGGTAGAAGTTCGGTTTCTGTTACTTTGTCTCCTCCCCGTACCTGGCAACCGATATAGTGGGGCGGTAGTTGCAGACCGGAAATGAGTTTATTGCATTCGTCGGTGGTTTCTTTATTGAAGCGGAAGGTGATATCTACCATGATGCCGAAAGCGTGGATATAGTCGCCATCTATTCCTAATTCCGGAATCCGGAAGTGTTGGTTGTGATTGAAGTGAACGCTATGGTTGAGCAATACCCGTTTTTTATACGTTTGCAGGGCAAGTATAGATGCCCGGAAGTTGATAAGTATGGTTTTTAATTTCCATTTTATCAGTCGAATGCTTTTTTGTTTTAAGCTTGAAGAAAGGATCTTATTCCATTTGGGAACAGTATGGATGTTGTGCTTCCGGTGAAATTCCTCCGTAACCTCTTCGCAGAAGGGTATGAAGTAATCCGTCCAGCCTTTATCGTATCCAAAGTTGGCATCGGCAGAGTAGATTTTGAACTGTATCTTATGTTGCAGGCAATACAGCATGGCATTGACCATGTAGGTATATTCGGCAAAGAAGCCAGAGTCTACCCCCAGATGGAAGATGAGTGTTTTCCGAAAAGAACTGTTCAGCTTTTTATATTCTTCTATTATGTCTTTCATGCCTTCTTTCTTTTCGTGAGGTATTGTATGCTTTCCTTGAATGTAACGGATCGGCTGGCCCACATCAGGAAGATATAAAGCGAAGCTGCAATACTTATTTTAGCTGCAAAACGAATGTAGATGTTTGCTATTGGCTCTGTGATGTAATGTGTGGCAATCATTACTCCGGCGGCGATGAGGGCATAAGGAAGAATGTCTGATAAGGCTTCGAATAGATTGAGCCTGATTTCTCTTTGGACAAAGAAGTGCCATACGAACAGCCAGCAGATATTGGCTACGACATAGACAATGAGCATGGTGTATAGCCCGTAGGGGTAGGCAGCTATGGTGCATGCAAGCAGGATGAGCCCCAGTGATATAACTGTCCACATGAATATATGCGATTTTCCTTTGCTTATGATCAGTTGTTGGTAGAGGTGGATGATAGGGACAAAAGCTCCCCAGATACACAGTATCTGAATCATGCCTGCACTGGGCAACCACTTGTCGGTTATGGCAATGACTATCAATTCTTCGGCAATAAGTCCAAGTCCCAGCATGGCGGGGAAGGAGGTGAATGCTGCAAAACGCAGCATCTTACGGAATACTCTTTTCTGTCGTTCAATATCATCGGCAACGCTGGCAAAGACGGGTTGGGCAACTCCGTTTATCATACCTTGAATGGCTTGTTGCCCCATTCCATTCCATTTATAGGCTTGATTGTAGAAACCTACATCTCTGACGGAGTAGAATTTGCCTAGTATAATGGTTAGCAGGTTGTGATTGATGTGGTTGAAGATGTTGGTGATCAGAAGTTTATAACTGAACCTGATCATGTCTTTCAGTGGGGTGAAGTCGAACCGGAAGGATGGCCTCCAGGGCGAGAAATACCAAAAGCAGAGGGTTAGTGTACCGATGTAGACCAGGTTTTGCGTTGCGATGCCCCAGTACGAGAATCCGAGGTAGGCTAACGTGACTCCTGTAATGCCCGAAAGGGTCAGTGCAATGATTGAGGAGATGGCACGCTGTTTAACCATCAGGTTGCGGAACAGGTAGGCGCTATGGGCAATGCCAAGGCTGGATATGAAGAAGCCGAGGAAGGAATAGCGGGCCAGTGCGGTGAGGTCGGAAAGGTCGGACTGGTCGTTCTGCTCATAAAAAAGGGTGATGAGTGGTGCTGCCAGAAAGAGCAGAAGGTACAGAAGCAGGCTAAGCCCGGCGTTGAACCAGAAAACGGCGTTGTAGTCTTTGTGATCTACTTGTTTCCTGTTGACGATGGCGGCTGTGAATCCGCTTTCTTGCAAGGTGCTGGCGATGAGTGAAAAGATAGTAAGCAAGCCCACCATCCCGTAATCTTCTTCATTCAGGATGCGTGCCAGAAAGATTCCGAAGAACAGGGTTAGTAGTTGCTGAACGCCATTGCTCAGTCCTCCCCAAAATAATCCTTTGGCTGTTTTATCTTTTAACGTTTCACCCACCTTGTCATTTACCGTTTACCATTTACAATTTACCATTTGTTATTTATCATTTACCATTTCCAGTCACCCTTCGCCACTGTATTGATTCAATAACAAATTGTAAATTGTAAATGGTAAATAGTAAATTACTTCACTTCACTACCCGGCTTCACGGTTTTCTCGGGCATAATCACTGCCAGACTGCCGTCGTTGTTTTCGGCGCTGAGAATCATTCCTTCGGAAACAATGCCTTTCAACTTGCGTGGTGCAAGGTTGGCGATGAAGCAAACTTGTTTGCCTACCAGTTCTTCGGGTTTGTAATATAGTGCAATGCCCGATACGATGGTGCGTGTTTCCAGTCCGTCGTCGATCTTGAATTGCAACAGTTTATCTGCTTTGGGTACTTTCTGGCATTCCAATACAGTACCTACACGGATATCGAGCTTGGTGAAGTCATCGAATTCGATATTCTCACGAACCGGCGCAGCCGGCGAGGCGCCGGAGCCGGATTCGCCTTCGGCGGCAGCCAGATTTGCTTTCTTTGTATCAAGCAACTTCTGCACTTGTGCTTCGATAACATCATCTTCGAGTTTCTCGAACAGTAATTCAGCTTTGTTCAGAACGTGGCCTGCAGAGAACAGGTCGGTTTGTCCCAGCTCTGCCCAGTCGAAGCTCTCCATATTCAGCATATCGCGCAGCTTTTGCGAGCTGAAGGGTAGGAAGGGTTCGAAAGCAATGGCCAGGTTGGCGACAAGTTGCAGGCTGATATTCAAGATAGTAGCTACGCGGTCCATGTCTGTCTTTGCCAGTTTCCAGGGCTCGGTATCTGCCAGGTATTTGTTACCGATGCGGGCCAGGTTCATGGCTTCCTTTTGTGCATCGCGGAACTTGAATACGTCTAGTAGCTTTTCTACTTCGGTCTTTACGTCGGCAAACTCTTTTAGGGTTTCCTTGTCGTAGTCGGTGAGTTCGCCTGCGGTGGGGACTTTACCCTCAAAATACTTATGGGTAAGTACGAGTGCGCGGTTGACGAAGTTTCCATATACGGCTACAAGCTCATTGTTATTGCGCGCCTGAAAATCCTTCCAGGTGAAATCATTGTCTTTCGTTTCCGGAGCGTTGGCCGTAAGCACGTAACGCAGTACGTCTTGCTTTCCGGGAAAATCTTCCAGATATTCGTGCAGCCATACGGCCCAGTTGCGCGAGGTCGAGATTTTATCTCCTTCGAGGTTCAGGAACTCATTGCCCGGTACGTTGTCGGGCAGGATGTAGCTTCCTTCGGCTTTGAGCATGGCGGGAAATACGATGCAGTGGAACACGATATTGTCTTTGCCGATGAAATGAACCAAACGGCTTTCGGGGTCTTTCCACCATTTTTCCCACGAGTCGGGGAATAATTCTTTGGTGTTCGAGATATAGCCGATAGGCGCATCGAACCACACGTAAAGCACTTTGCCCTCGGCACCTTCTACGGGAACGGGGATTCCCCAGTCGAGGTCGCGGCTAACGGCGCGGGGTTGCAATCCCATATCCAACCAGCTTTTGCACTGTCCGTATACGTTGGGACGCCACTCTTTATGATCTTCCAGAATCCACTTGCGCAACCATGCTTCGTGCTGATCGAGAGGGAGATACCAGTGTTTGGTTTCTTTCATCACGGGTGCACTCCCGCTGATTGTGCTTTTGGGGGCGATCAGGTCGGTGGGCGATAGCGATGTTCCGCACTTCTCGCATTGGTCGCCATAAGCGCCTTCCGAGTGGCAGTGGGGACATTCGCCGGTTATGTAGCGGTCGGCAAGGAACTGATGCACTTCCTCGTCGTAATACTGTTCGGAGCTTTGTTCAATGAATCCACCTTTGTCATATATGGTACGGAAAATCTGCGAAGCCAGTTCCCGGTGCGTTTGCGAAGTGGTACGCGAATAGATGTCGAACGAAATACCGAACTTCTCGAACGAATCCTTGATCAGCGTATGGAAACGGTCTACCACATCCTGCGGTGTAACTCCCTCTTTCTTTGCGCGGATGGTGATGGGCACCCCATGCTCGTCCGAGCCTCCGATAAAAACAACTTCTTCTTTCTTGAGGCGCAGATAGCGTGCATAAATATCTGCCGGTACGTATACTCCGGCAAGATGGCCAATATGGACCGGGCCGTTGGCATAAGGCAATGCCGAAGTGATGGTGGTTCTTTTAAATTTATTTCCCATATATGTATTGTTATTATTTCATTTATATGCAACCGTCCGCATGGAAGCTTGGGTGCAGCGCCTCGCTGCCTGGGTACGGCACCTTGCCGCCCCGCAAAGGTAGTGATATTATTCTAAAAAGAGTGTGACCTTGGGGGGTCCATTTTTCTTTAAACCGTTGTGAACCTTTATAAATAGTAGGAGATATTTGCCGGGCAACAGGCAGAAATCAGAAATGTAATAAGCTTACTCCCTTTGAGATGTAGGTGTCGGCGCCATTTAGATGTACATGTCGAGGCCGTTTAGATGTACATCTAAATACGCCTGAACTACCGGCTCAATAAACCAAAGAAATACTCAGTTTAAACCAAAGCCACTTCGGAAAGAAGAAAATGTCAATACATTTATAGAGAAATCACTATTTTTTCTATAACTTGCCACCTCAAACCAATACCTATGAAACGCCATATTGTTAACTTTATTATTTTTACATCCATTTCCGTTTCCCTTTGCGCAAAGTCGCCATCCGATTCCCTGCTCATGGCTTTAGACAAAGCAATAGCCGAGAGCGGAAGGTATGAAAAACAGAAGACCGACCGGATACAACTGATTAAAGATGAACTGAACAATCCCCGCATCTCCGAGGCCGACAGATACCGCGTGCATAGCCGCCTGTTTCAGGAATACGAATCTTACAACTGCGACTCTGCCCGTTACTACGTCGACCGTAATCTGGATATTGCCCAACGTACCGGCAATCCGGATTGGATGAATGAGTCGCTGATCCGGAAAGCAAACATCCTGGCCTTTACCGGCCTGTATAGTGAAGCCATTGACCTGTTGCGGAAAGTCGACCAGCAGCGGTTGCACGATGATAAGCTGGCAGAATATTACACCTCATTGCAAAACATATACCTTTACCGCGCCGAGTATGTGTCGGGTGATGAATATATGTACGTCTACCTGGACTCAATGAACGTTTACCGCGATCTGACTTTGCACTATCTGCCCGAAAGTTCCTACGAATACACCATCGTGATGGTTCCCCGCCTTATAGACCAACAACGGTTGGAAGATGCCGAGCGCATGCTGTTGACTTACCTCGGGAATCGTCAATCGGGCACAAGAGATTATTCGGTCCTGACCTCCATCCTGGCTTTCGTTTATGAGTGCAGCGGCGATCCGCAGCAACGTAAAATCTACCTCCTGAAGAGTGCCATATCCGACATACAGGCGGTGGTAAAAGAGAATAACTCCCTGCGCGCACTGGCCGAACTCTTGTACGAAGAAGGGCATATTGCCCGTGCCGACCATTACATGAAAATAAGCATGGAAGATGCCAACTTCTTCAATGCCCGTTTGCGCAATATTCAGGCATCGAAAATGCTCCCCATCATCGACAGTGCATATCAGAAGCAAAAGGAAGCACAACGCAAGGAATTGCAGGTTCTTCTTTTAATCATCAGCATCCTGTCCGTGTTCCTTCTCGTGGCGGTGGTCTATGTCATTCTCCAGATACGCAAAGTGGCTCGTGCACGTCGCCGGGTGATCGAAGTGAATAAAGAACTGAAACATCTTAACCACGAACTAACCGAAGCCAATAACCAGCAACGCTTAACCAATCATACCCTGACCGAGGCGAACCATATTAAAGAAGAATATATCGGCCGTTTCCTTGGGCTTTGCTCTGCCTACATTGATAAGCTGGAAGCCTACCGCCGGATGCTGAACAAGAAAGCGGCCTCGGGCAAAGTGGAAGAACTCTATAAGACGCTTAAATCCAATCAGTTTATCGAAGATGAACTCAAAGAATTTTATGAAAACTTCGATAGTTCCTTCCTGAGCATCTTCCCCGATTTTGTCGACCGTTTCAATACACTGCTTCCGGCGACAGAACGAATCGTGCCCAAGCAAGACGAACACCTCACTACCGAACTTCGTATCTTTGCACTCATCCGGTTGGGTATTAATGATAGCCAAAAGATCGCCGGCTTCCTGCGTTACTCTATTACCACGATTTATACTTACCGTTCCAAATTGCGTAATAAATCACTTTATAAAGAAACGTTCGAGGAGGAAGTGATGAAGATCGGCTCTTTCGGAGCTGATTAAATCAGCTCTCTGCACTGAAACAAAACTGTTTCCGGATCAGTAACAACCGGTCCTATTCTTCAAGAAATGAGGCGAATAATTGTAAATTGAAAACAGAAATATTAGATGTAAAATGTGTATCTTCGCATAAACTAACATACAAACCATGAATAAAGCCGAATTAGAAGCCCTCCGCCACAAACTGATTCGTAACATCAACGAAATCGAAGATGAAGAAGTACTCCAGAACATCGGGGAATATCTTGCCTCAGTGAAATGCCCCACCACTGCCGACTATCCGTTTGCTCCTTCCAAGGAAGAGTTGCACAGTATTATTGAACAGGTTCTGGAAGATGACCGGAATGGACGTTTCTATACCAGCGAGGAAGTTTTTGGTAAACTAGGGATACTCAGATGATATTACGTTGGTCACCTCGTGCCGAGATGGATTTGACTAGAATCCATACCTGGTATGCACAACAAGCAGGTCTAAAAACAGCCGATCGTATTCTTTACGATATTTGGAGTTCTGCAGAACTTCTCCGTACCCATCCCAACCTCGGATACCTCGAGCCCCTTTTGGAATCCTTTCCCCAGAGTTTCCGAACTTGCATAGATGCTCCCAACTATAAAATCATCTACTGGGTCGAAGATGACATTGTAAAAGTAGCCACCGTTTTCGACTGCCGCCAGCGGCCGGAACATCTGGTACATATCTTTAGTACCGGTAGCGATTGGGTATGCGAACCACAGGTAGAATATAAAAAGATCCGGTAATCCCCTCCAATTAACCGGATTTCTTTCTATCCCCATCTCTATCCCATTTAGATTTTTGCCCTTCCTTTAACCTGTCATTCCTTTGATATTCAGCAATATACCTCTTTGCTGCATTTAGATTTCTTTTAGTCGCCACCCTTCCCCTTGCTTTTTTCCCGGATATTTGTATCGCTGCCTGATGAGTAGCGCAGCACATATTCATTGAACTAAAATCTAATAATTATGGAAGTCGCAAAAAGAAAAAGAACATTTCTCAGGCCATTCTTTCTTTTGATGGTAGGGTTATTCTTTTCGGTAAGTGTATGGGCACAGCAAACCACTGTGCGCGGTACGGTAAAAGATGCCACCGGAGAGCCGGTTATCGGTGCCAATGTTTTGGTAAAAGGAACCTCTGTCGGTTCAATTACAGACTATAACGGAAATTACCAGATCACCGGAGTAGACCCCCAGAAAGACATACTTGAATTCTCCTTTATCGGGTATAAAGCCATAGAAGTTGCCTGCAACGGTAAAACCCAAATCAATGTAACCTTATTAGAAGATACCGAACTGCTCGACGAAGTCGTTGTAATCGGTTACGGACAAGTACGTAAAAGCGATGCCACCGGTTCACTCAGCTCGGTAAAAGCCGATCCATCCGTTCGTGGACTTGCTCCTAACGCACAAGATATGCTTGTAGGTAAGATTGCCGGCGTACAGGTTACCAATGGCGGCGGTTCCCCATCATCCGGTGCAACCATTCGTATTCGTGGTGGTTCCTCTCTTTCCGCAAGTAACGACCCACTTATCATTGTTGATGGCGTGCCTCTGGATAATCAAGGTATTGGTGGTGTCGGCAATATGCTGAGCGCCATTAACCCTACCGATATTGAATCATTTACCGTACTGAAAGATGCCTCGGCCACGGCCATTTATGGTTCCCGTGCATCTAACGGGGTAATTATGATCACTACCCGTAAAGGTAGTAGCGGCAAGCCCCGCATCACTTATGATGGCAATGTATCTGTAGGTGTGCGTGTCAATGAAGTCGATGTACTGAGCGGCGACGAATTCCGCGCCTTTGTACAGGAAACATTTACCGGCGCTACCAACTACGATGAAGTAATGGGTAAGCTGGGAACCGCCAATACCGATTGGCAAGACGAGATATTCCGTACCGCCGTCAGCACCGAACATAACCTGAGCGTTTACGGCTCAATCAAAGATGCACTACCTTACCGTGTATCTGCCGGATATACCAATCTTAATGGTATCCTGAAAACGTCCAATATGGAACGCTATACGGCCAGCATTATGCTGACTCCTTCATTATTTCAGGATCACCTGAAGCTGAACCTCAACGGTAAAGGTATGTATATCAAGAACCGTTTTGCTAATCAGGGATCTATCGGAGCGGCGGTTGCTATGGACCCCACCAAGCCGGTGTACGATACGGACAGTCCTTATGGTGGTTTCTATACCTGGACAGGTACCGACGGCAATATACTCGGTGTGGCTACCAAGAACCCCGTATCCATGCTTGAACTCTCAAACGATGAATCGGAAGTATATAACTTTATTGGTAGCGCTCAGTTTGACTACAAAGTACACTTCCTACCCGAATTACGTTTGAACCTGAATTTAGGTTTAGACTATTCGAGCAGCGAAGGTGGTAAGTACATTCCCGAATTTGCGCCTACCGACTTCCTGAATGGTGGATACGATGGTAACTGGGAACAGACCCGCCGCAACAGTCTGCTTGACTTTTATGCGCAATACGCAAAAGACCTCAACTTTCTCAGTAGCCGTTTTGACGTTATGGGTGGATATTCCTGGCAACACTACTGGCGTAAAGGAAACAACCACGATTACCGCATCTCCAAGTTCGACGAAGAGGGCAATCCTGAGGTTGTAAGCATCAATAGCTACGAAACAGAGAACTACCTCGTTTCCTTCTTCGGTCGCTTGAATTATACCATTAAAGATAAATACCTATTCACTTTCACCTTGCGTAATGACGGTTCTTCGCGTTTCCATGAAGATAACCGTTGGGGATTATTCCCATCGGCAGCTCTTGCCTGGAGGGTAATCAATGAAGATTTCCTGAAAGACTCTAAAGTCGTAAGCGATTTGAAACTTCGTTTGGGCTGGGGTGTTACCGGACAACAAGACATCAATCAGGGAGACTACCCTTATCTGGGCCGTTACCAATATGCCGTTGGAAATCAGACCAATTATATAAGTGGCTATAACAATGGTACACCCAACTGGATATCAGTGATGCGCCCTACCTCTTTCAACCCCGACCTGAAATGGGAATCTACCACCACTTATAATATTGGTATTGACTACGGCTTCTGGAATAACAGAATCAGTGGGGCACTCGATGTATATTATCGCAAGACTAAAGACCTGATCAACGCCGAAACTAAAGTGGCTGCAGGAACAAACTTTGGCGAATATGTAGTAGCCAATATCGGTTCATTAAAGAATATCGGAACAGAATTCTCAGTCAATGTTATTGCTATAGACCAGAAAGACTGGAAGTGGGAAATCGGTGGAAACTTTGCTTATAACAAGAATGAGATTATAGAACTGAGCTACGGCGACAATAAAAATGCACTCCGCCGCTACGGAAATACCGGTGGTGATGGTGGCTTCCAACTCATGGCCCACTCCGTAGGCAATCCGGCAGGCATGTACTATGTATATGAACAGATTTACGATACAGACGGCAAGCCCATCGAGGGACTCTATAAAGACCGTAACAACGACGGGCAGATCAATGAAAACGACCTTTATCTGCATCATAAACCAACCCCCGACTGGACATTCGGCTTGAACACCAAGTTAACCTGGAAAGCATGGGACCTTTCTGTGGCTGGTCACGGAAGCATCGGCAATTACAACTACAACGCCATTGCAGCCAACAATGCTGAGGTTGGTGCACCCCGCGTATATGCGAATGAGTTCCTGTCTAACCGCGTAAAAACAGCCTTTGATACCAACTTCCAGACAAAGAAAGTATTGTCCGATTACTACGTGCAGGATGCTTCGTTCTTCCGCATAGACAATATCACACTGGGATGGTCATTCAAAAAGATATTCAAAGCGCCTTTGAGTGGACGTGTATATGGTTCCGTTCAGAACCCTGTAGTTTTTACTAAATATGACGGACTTGATCCGGAAGTTTCGGGCGGTGTAGATAATGACTTCTACCCCAGACCGTTGACTATGATCTTTGGAGTAAACATTAATTTTTAATCAGTAGCTAGAAGTAAGTAGCTAGTAGTCAGAATACGCTGCCGTATAGTAACTCAAAAGCTATAAACTATAAACTCATAAACTATAAACTCAAATGAAGATATATAAAACAATCTTGGCCGTAGTGTGCGGCTCTATGTTAGGCCTGACTTCTTGCGTCGGCGACCTCGACACCAAACCTCTGGGCGAAAACGAACTTCTGCCCGAAAAAGCATGGGCTAGTGAAGATAGTTACGAGCGATTCCTGGCTAAACTATACGCCGGATTCTCATTGTCGGGCAATGAAGCCCCGTCGGGCATGTATGACATTGTGGGTGATGACCAGGGCGAAGCAACCTTTATCCGCTCCTACTGGAATCTGCAACAGCTTCCTACCGATGAGGCCCTTATTGCCTGGAGCGACGACGGACTGGACGGATTGCAGTTCAATCAATGGACTTCCAGCAACCGCTTCTGCGAGCTGACTTATAATCGTATATTGCTTAACGTGGCTTATTGTAATGAATACCTCCGCCAAACCACGCCCGAGTTGCTTGACTCGCGTGGTGTAAGCGATGCCATGAGAACGCAAGTTGCCACATTCCGTTACGAAGCCCGTGCCTTGCGTGCCATGAATTACTATATATTGATAGATTTATACGGAAATGTACCCTTTATAAATGAAGAAGACGGTGTTGGTTCCTTCCTGCCCGAACAAAAAGACCGTGCATTCTTCTTCAACTGGATAGAAACCGAATTGAAAGAGTGCGAAGGTAAACTGCCGCAAAAAGGTATGCAAACCTACGGCAAGATCAATGATCCTACGATATGGATGATTCTGGCTAAAATGTACCTGAATGCAGAGGTATATATCGGAGCAAACCACTATACCGACTGTCTGACTTACCTGAACAAGGTATTAGGCGCCGGATACAGCATTGATCCGGTTTATAAGAACATGTTCGGTGCAGACAATCACTTGTCGCCGGAAATCATTTATCCTATTGTATTTGATGGTAAATACGCTACCTCTTACGGAGGCACTACCTACATCATGGCAGCCGCCTATGGTTCGGATATGAATCCCGGCGATAACTTCGGATTGGCACAATCATGGTCGGGTGTCCGTGCATTGGAGACGCTTACTTATCAATTTACAAGCGGTGATGAGCGTGCTTTATTCTGGAAAGACAAACGTACACAGGCGAACACGCAATGGAGCGATTATAACTCCGGCTGGGCTGTTATTAAGTACACTAACCTGAAGAGCGATGGCACTCCGGGTTCCGACAATGTATTCCCCGACACGGACTTCCCGTTCTTCCGTCTGGCCGATGCCTATCTGATGTATGCCGAGGCCGTACTGAGAGGTGGACAGGGAGGAACCAAAATGCAGGCGTTGACATACGTCAATGAATTGCGTGGCCGTGCCGGTGTATCTAATATCAGTGACAATCAGCTGACGTTGGACTTCCTTCTGGATGAACGTAGCCGTGAACTGTATTGGGAAGCACACCGCCGTACCGACCTTATCCGCTTCAACAGGTTTACCAGCAACTATTCGTGGGCATGGAAAAACGGAGTGTATGGTGGTACAGCAACACTCGACTCTAAGTACAACCTCTTCCCTATACCGGCGGCAGAGTTGGTGGCTAACCCGAATGTGAAACAAAACCCTGGATTCTAAGGCCTCACCCCGACCCTCTCCAAAGGAGAGGGGGAAAGGAGGGATCGCTTCAGTATAATATAAATCCAACCATATTCAGAACAAATAAAATATATAGATTATGAAAACACGAATTAATAATATAAGAAACACCATGCATAAACTAGTGCCGCAAGGTGTAACTTTTTCCCCCTCTCCTTTGGAGAGGGCTGGGGTGAGGCTCTTGTTACTATGCATACTTTTTCTCTCTTCGTGCGAGGACAATGACACTACCCCTGTAATGACAGGCATCAGTGCCAGCACATTGAATTCCATTCCTATTCAAAGTACCGTACTTATTGAACCCGGAAAAGGGGAGGCGCCGTTGCTGTGTACCTTTACGTGGTCGGCTACACAATTCTTTCTTGATGGTTCCGATGTGTACACCTCGGCAGGGAAGGTAGACTATACCCTCGAAATAGCAAAAGCCGGTGACGAATTTGCGGGTGCACAAATACTTGCCTCAACCGCTAACCTGCGTGCCGATATCATGGTGGCCGATATCAATGATCTTCTAATCAATAAACTTATGGCCGAACCGGGCGAAGTTTTTGATGCCGAGTTCCGTATCGCCGCCACTTATGGCGAGGGGCTACCTAAAGTAGAGTATTCTACGAACTCCCTGAAAATGTCGATCACTCCCTATAAACCGACAACCGGCATACCTTCTGTATATCTGGTGGGTGATATGAATGGATGGAGCAATACCAATACAGACTTTAGAATGTTCCGTAGCGACAGCGATGATGAGAACAAGGTTTATACCTATACCGGACGTCTGGCGGGTTACTTTAAAGCATGTCCCGAAGAGTCTTTAGGCTCTTACAAGATGTATTGCAGCAATCCGGGTGGCGTACTGACCTATGAAGACCGCGGCGATGGCTCTTTCTTTGCCGAAGATGGTTACTACACCTTCACGATTGATGTAGATGCTATGACGTGGACGCTCGAATCTTATGATATGACGGGAATCGACCCTTGGCCCGATCTGTATCTGGTAGGCGCTTATAGCGGATGGGGCAGTATAGATGCCGGTAAAATGACTGCTTTGGCATATGATCCTCACATCTGGACGTTGAGCATTACGCTGGATACGGTAGAGTACGGTGTGAAGTTCCGTGTAGGCGATAACTGGGATAACCGTTGGTGCCCCGCCGTTCCAAACGCTGTGCCTTATGGCGTGGCCGACTTTAACCCGACGGGACATGACAACAATATCGACCTGGGCACGAATGCCGGCGATTATAACGTAATATTCAACGACCTGACCGGTCAATATATCATAGAACTACAAGAATGATGAATCTTAGATCAACCCTATTCGTTTTATTGATGGTGGTTGTCGGACTAATTGGTTGCAGCAGCGACCCGGATACGCCTGATCCGGGTCCCGGCACCGAACCTCCCGGCAATGAAAACATTCAGCCCATCACCAAAAGCAACCGTGTGATATACGAGGTGAACGTACGCAATTACTCCACCGGAGGAAACTTTGCCGGGCTGCAAAAAGACCTGCAACGCCTCAAAGAAGTTGGAGTAGATATCCTCTGGCTGATGCCCATACACCCCATAGGAGAGCAGAACCGGGGCGGGACACTGGGCAGCCCGTATTCCGTGAAAGACTATAAAGCCGTCAATCCGGATTATGGCACGCTGGCCGATTTTAAATCTTTAGTCTCGGCTGCCCATGCACTGAATATGGAGGTCTGGCTGGATTGGGTGGCCAATCATACCGCCTGGGATCATCCCTGGGTTTCGGAACATCTGGATTATTATGCCGAAAAGAACGGCCAACGCCCTTACTCTCCGGAGAACTGGACGGATGTTGCACAACTCGATTTCAATAATCCCGGTTTACGGGCAGCCATGATCGACGCCATGCAATACTGGGTACGCGAGGCCGATATTGACGGTTACCGTTGCGATGCCGTGACGTATGTTCCGCTTTCTTTCTGGAAAGAGGCTCGCCCGGAGGTAGATAAGATTAAGAAGATAACCTGGTTGGCCGAGGGCGATAAGCCCGAATATATGGAGGTCTTTGACTATGACTATGCCTGGGGATTCAACAACGATTTGAATGATTTTGGTAAGAGTAAAGATGTATCCAAACTCATTCAGGCGTGCGAGAATCTGTATAATAATGCCGATTATGCATCGAAAGGCCGGATGGTTTACCTCACCAATCACGATCTGAATGCATACGACGGAACGGAGTTTACCCGCTATGGAGGCTTTGTCCTTCCGCTTACTGTGCTTTATTTTACCATTTATGATATGCCGTTGCTGTATAACGGACAGGAAATTGGCATGAATAAAACAATGGGACTGTTTGACGCCAATCCTGTGGCATGGACGCCGGTAAATACAACTATGAGCAATCTGATCAAGCAACTCACCCGTTTGAAGAGAACCCAACCTGCCCTTGAAAGTGGCGCCGGACGGGGAACGTTGACGCGTTATCAGACGACTTCGAGTAACGTTTATGCGTATTCCCGTAAAAAGGGTGATAGCGAGGTGGTCGTATTATTAAACTTCTCTAGTGCACCGGCGAATACCCGTTTCAATGGCGCTACACCAAGTGGGGAGTTTAAGAATTATTTGAGTACGGATACAGATAAACTGACGTTTACGGCTCAAACCACAGTTACACTACCAGCCAATGGTTATGCAATTTATGTGAAATAGGATAGGAATGATTTTAGCCCTACAAATAATATCCAAACCAGCTTAAAACAATGTTTAAACCCACTAAAACTAACCTCTTTTCCTGTACAACTTTAGTTAGCCGGTTGCAACCAGCTCATTAGCCGCTTGCAACCAGCCAATGAGCCGCTTATAACCAGCCAATGAGCCGGTTGCAACCAGCCAACTTAAATTATGCAGAAATAAAAGTTATAATTGACACATTTGAAAGTTAATCTCAGGCAGAAAACAAATAAGGTTATTCTTTCTCAAAACCCTACATATAATGAATAGAAAACAAATCATCCTCTCGTTGCTCTTATTTATAACCCCGCTCGTTATACACGCAGAGCACCTGACCTCCCCCGATGGAAACCTCCACCTGGATGTACAGATAGAGAACGGTATCCCGGCCTATCAATTAATATATAAAGGTAAAACCGTCATCCAAACCAGTCGCCTCGGACTCGAAACCGAAGAAGCATCGCTCTCTTCCGGATTCACACTAACCGATGCCAGTCACTCTACTCTTGATGAAACCTGGACCCCGGTATGGGGAGAATACAGCCAAATCCGTAACCATTACAACGAATTGGCAATCACCCTCGTTCAAAACGAGAAAAGCAACCGCACCCTCCTTATCCGTTTCCGCCTGTTCAACGATGGCTTAGGCTTCCGCTATGAAATCCCTACCCAAGACGCCCTAAACTACCTCGTGGTAAGCGACGAAGTAACCGAGTTCAACCTCACCGGCAACCATACCGCATTCTGTATACCGGGCGATTACGACACCAATGAGTTTGCCTATACCACCGCACCACTTTCCGGAATCAAAGAAGATATGGAGCGCCGGACGGCGAAGAAGCCCTACGAGTCCAAAGCCCTCGGCCACCTGGTTGTTCAAACCCCGCTGATGCTTAAAACCAACGACGGACTATACATCAATATCCATGAAGCAGCATTAGTAGGCTTCACCTCCATGTCTCTGAACATAGATGATAAGACCTACCGGATGAACGCCCACCTTACCCCCGACAAGAACGGGAAGAAAGGCTTCCTGCAAGCCCCCGCCAATACTCCCTGGCGCACCATTATCGTAAGCGATGATGCCCGCCACATTCTGGCCTCACAAACCATCCTCAACCTGAACGAACCCTGCACCTGGGAAGACACCTCCTGGATCAAACCCCAAAAGTTCGTCGGCGTATGGTGGGAAATGTTTACCGGCGATGGTGGCACCTGGGCATACAGCGATTACTACAAAGCCAAACCCGGCATTACCGATTACACCAAGCTCAAACCCAATGGCCGCCACCGGGCAAATACCGAAAACGTTAAAGCGTATATTGATTTTGCTTCCGAGCATGGCATTGACGCCGTATTGGTCGAAGGTTGGAACGAAGGCTGGGAAGATTGGCGTTCCTATAATAAAGACCGTCAGTTCCTGTTCACCAAATCCTACCCCGACTTTGATGTTGTCGCCTTGCGCGATTATGCCAAAGCCAAAGGCGTGCGCCTGATGATGCACCACGAAACCTCATCCAACGCCGCCGACTATGAACGCCAGCTCGACCAGGCATTCCAGTTCATGGTCGATAACAACTACAACTCCGTAAAAACCGGATACGTAGGCTATATCATTCCGCGAAGCGAATACCACTATTCGCAATGGATGAACGACCATTACATCCATGTCGTGAAACGGGCCGCCGATTACAAAATCATGGTAAACAGCCACGAAGCCACCCGCCCCACCGGACTGTGCCGCACCTATCCCAACTGGATAGCACAAGAATCGGCGCGCGGTGGAGAGTTTGAAACCATGGGAGGGAATGATCCCGACCATACCACCATACTGCCTTTTACCCGCCTCATGGGTGGACCGATGGACTATACCCCTGGCATCTTCGAAACCCGGATGAGCTATTACAATGGCGACAAGATGAACGAAAAAGTGCATACCACCCTCGTAAAGCAAATGGCGCTATACGTCACCATGCCCAGCCCTTTGCAAATGGCAGCCGATCTTCCTTCGAACTATCGCCGCTTTATGGATGCTTTCCAGTTCATCAAAGACGTAGCCGTAGACTGGGACAATAGCTGGTACCTTGAAGCCGAACCGGGCGATTACATCACCGTAGCCCGTAAAGCCAAAGGCAAAAACGAATGGTTCGTTGGTGCCATTACCGACGAGAATCCCCGCCAGGCAGCCATCTGTTTTGACTATCTGCCGGCCGGAAAAGAATTCATCGCTACCATCTACGAAGACGGTAAAGACGCACATTGGGATACGAATCCGCAAAGCTATCATATCCGCAAAGTTGTAGTCACCCACAAAAGCCTCCTGAAACAACAACTGGCATCCAGCGGTGGCGTTGCTATCAGTATAAAAGAAGGAAGTAAAGAAGAGGTAAAAGGATTAAAACGCATTAAATGATGGAGCTTGCTTCATGCATTTAATACTTAAAGTTAACAATGTAGGAAAGCGCGGGCTGTGAAGTTCGCGCTTTTTTTAAGGATAAAAGTCGTATAAGTAGCTGTTTTAAGAATACAAGTAGCTCTAGTGATAAAACGTAAGTCCGTTTCGGGCTTTAACTTTGCATAATAATTTCGCAAGTTTTATACAAGGAAAGAATTAAACCTATTTGATATTAAAACAACCACTTAATTTTATTATTTAAATGAAAACAAAATCTTTATTGGCTGCCTCGCTTGTTCTTGTTATGGGAATGGCGGGTTGCAGTAAATCAATTGACGATGAAAGCCCTGTGTCGGGCAAAGCTGACAACGTACTTCTTGTAACACTCCCCAACACTGTTAAATCTACCCGGGCTATTGAAGATCCGGTCGATGGCAACACCACCGGCTTGAAAGATGTAACCGTATTCCTTCTTAACGGCTATATCGTAGAGAAGGTGGCAGAGTTTGAACAACAAAACATCAACGACCATTACCTGCGTATTGAGCAAGTATCTTCGAGCGTTGACCGGGTAATCGTCATAGCTAACAAAGCCGACGAAAACATTCTTGGATTAAAGAATGTGGATGAGATTAGAAACTATCCTTTCACCGTCAAAACACAACATAAGGGTCAGGGACTCGATAACAGAACCCTGATGGGCGAAGCAAATGTTGTTGCCGCTCCTGAGGAAGATCCGAACTCCGATGGACACCTTTTCAAGAAAGCCGTAGTAACGCTTAATGCGATAACGGCACGTTTGGAAATCGGTGCTGTCGTTCCCGGCGATGGGGTGGACAAGGTAGACCTTATTGCTGTGTATGTAAATAATGCCTACGGCACTTACCCGCAAAAAGACCTGATATTCCATAAAGAAGATGACCCGTGTTGGGTAGTGGATATGGTAAATAACCCTGGCGCCAATGTTGGTTCTAAAGACCCTATTAGCGCCTTTACCCCGGAACCTTATGACCCGCAGGAATATACCAACCTGGGCGATGCACAGGTTAAACAGTCAAGCGATAGCAAGGTGTATGCTTACCATGTATTTCCGGGCAATATTCCACATATTGTTATGCTTGTGAAGCTGGAACTCCTCGAAGGATACTACGAGGTAGACGACCTGGGCAATCCTCTGAAATACAAATATGGTTACGTTACCTTCAGCAAGTTTAATACAGGTCTTCCCTCTCCGGACGATTATGTAAAGGAGATGCTTCCGCACAATATCTACAAAATGGGTGTAGGCTCCAAAGGCATTAAGATCAATGCAAAAGATGTGACCGATAAACCCGAAAAAGGACCGTACGATCTGGGTGTATATGTTGATATCTTACCTTGGGAAATCAATGAAGTGACTCCTGAAGTTTAAATGAATACAATAAAAACCATAATCCTTAGCTGTTTTACTTTCCTCTTCTCTTCCTGTATAAGGGAAGGTATGATCGCATGTCCGCCAACAGTTAATTTGCGACTCACATTTAGCTATACGGGCGACACCGAAAATCCAACCATGTTCATGCGTTGCATAGACCAGGTAGCGCTTATGGTTTACGATGAAAGTGAAAGATTAATTTTAACCCGGAATATAAGCAAAGATGAACTTATAATACAGCAAGGTACTGAATTGTACCTTGCTCCCGGTAACTATAAAATCATTTGTTGGGGAAACACCCATGAACATACAGAACTCTACCAATGCGAATCATTTGCCGGCGGCAGGCTCCATCATCCATTCTTCGCCGAAGGTAAAGAGATGCCTACCCATAGTCATCTTTATTATGGAACATATACTGTAGAGGTTTCCGATGAAGGAATCGTTCAAGGTGATATACCCTTTCGTGGCGCCCATATCAATATTGAAGTTTATATACGTGATGCGGATATTGCCGCAGATGTCCCCGGCAAATACCCTCAGATAGAAGCGCATCACCTTATGCCGGAATATGATATGGAGATGTTACCAGCGCAATCTTATTCAACAACCTATTATCCGGAAACAACATTCAACCCGGAAAGACGTTTGAATCAAACCCTCTTTCAAGTACTCAGGTTTGGTGACGACAATCCGGTATACATTGAGATTAAAGACCCGTCCGGAATGTTGAAATGTAACATTGAACTGAAGAAGTACATGGCGGATAATAAAATATCCGTGGATAATAAAAACGAAGCAACTGTTCCTATACTTATTGAATTTACAGACCTCGGAACAGTAATAAAACTTCCCGAGTGGATTATCAACGAAGTAAACCCCGGCACCCGATAAAGCATATACCTGATAGAAAGATAAATGAAACAGAGAATAATATATATACTTCTTGCATTAACACTTCTATCTTCCTGCGGAAACGAAATGGAGGATCGGGAAATCATGCCCGATGAAGAGGTATATATGAATCTCTCCACACGTGTCCTTGATCCGTCGATGACGCAAGTACGTATCATTGTTACTGACGATTTATCAGGCCAGGTTCTTATCAATCAGTATCCCGCATTACCTGCCGAATCATCTGGTGAGTATCGACTTTCCATACGTACCGGGCAACTCAATTTTTATATGATTCTGAATGAACCGGCCGCACTTACCCCTAAACTATCAGGCATCAAGCATCATTCGGCCATTTCCAGACTGATGTTGAATACCGTGGATCTTCCTTCCGGTGAACCGGTTGACGATTCGCCAAGCCTGACCAATCTCCCGGCCATAGGATGGACCAAAGCCATCGTTCGTGCCACTTCCGAAACTCCCGGATATGGTGAAGCCAGCATAGATGGCGGTACCACCTGGCATAAGAACATCCATATCTCTCTCGAAAGAATGGCTGCTAAGGTGACATTGGCCTTGCGGAAGAAAACGTCGGCATCTTCGGACGCTATTACGGTGAATAAAGTATCACTGACCCATGTACCTCATTATGAATATCTTCTGCCGAACGTTTATGAGTCGGATCAGTTTGAGTCGTCCTTACTTTATAGTACGCCATCCTTGCAATTTACGGCCAATACGGACTACTATACCAAAGTATTCACCGACCATGTAATCCCCGAATATATACCTGTAAATCCGGCTGACGGAGATATGGCTTTGTGTTTAAAGATCGAAGCAGTGTACAACCAAAAGAATGTAGTGTACTATCTGCCTGTAAGAAAGGATTTAGGTGTGGAGGAATATTCTATCCGGCGCAACAAACACTACCTCATCAAAGCTACCCTGGCTACGGAAGGAGAAACAGTCTATATCCCTGAAGTAAAGTATCAGGTGGCCGATTGGTCGGATCATATCATCGAATCGGAATTCCTCGAAGAGTCGGCCATTACCTTCTCCCGGCATTGGGACCCGAATGTAGATATAGTCGGAACGGATATCCACGTTGCAAACAACGAATACGTAGACTTTTATTTTACCCTTTCGCGTCCTAAAGGTAGTTCGTGGACTGCCACCTTAACCAATCCTATCGACTTTATGTTCGACCATACCGATGGCGCCCTGTCAACCGGAACTGCACGTGAAGGATACGAATACAAGATCAGGATAAAACCGCGCCGGGAAACCCAACTCAATGGTGTAAAAACTGAGTTTTACATAACGGTAAATAACGGAGTGGGGCATGTAGAACTCAATCTGCCTGGCGAATCCATAGGAGCAAAGAACAGATACACAATCAAGCAAACACCAAATTAACGAATGAAACAACTATTCATCATATCGCTATTCCTCATTCTGCTTCTTTCGGGATGTACGAAGGACGAGGCAGGTAGTGTGAATCCTATCGACGGACAAACAGTCTTATTCTCATTAATCAACCAGGGGCATGATGCCGTTACGCGTTCCACCCTTCCCGGCGAAGAATCCCTGAATGAGAATCGGATAGACCGTTTGGATGTGTTTTTCTTCACTCAGGACGGGCAATGCTTATATTATCCTACTGCATCACAGATGGAGAAAGATGGGGCTACGGTGAAAATAAATGTCCCCGGGAAGATTATGAATATGCTTTTCGGAGAAGAGTTGAGGCTGTATGTTGTAGCCAATTGTGATCTCTCACGAGAGATGCTGGAAGACAAAACGTATAGCCGGCTGATTGAAACAGTACATGGTGTGTCGCGGGATTTCAATCCTTATGCTTTCAAAGCCCAGGATCATTTCCTTATGGATGGAGTTTTATCTGTAAATGAACTTACGGAAGAACGCACTGATCTCGGCGAAGTGATTCTCAGCCGTGCCGCATCGAAGATCAAAGTCGAGATTACCGGAGCAGCTATTGAAGGGTATGAACCGGTAGAAGCCTTCGTTAGGATAAATAATTACCTGGAATCGACAGCATTGGGGCAGGAGGCACCTTTGTTTATTGCAGGACAGAATGATTATAAACATTCGGAGTACCGGCCCATATCCTTGCCCGGAAAGACGCAATACCCCACCGCCCCGTTCTATTCGTATGCCAATAATTGGGAATATGGAGATTCGCAGGAAAGCTATATAACCATCCGGGTGAAATGGTATAAAAATGAAGGAGGCGCCGAACCGAAAGATTATTATTACCGGTTGCCTTTTACTAATATCCTCCCCGATGATGACAAATTCTGTTTGAAGCGTAACTATATCTATACCTTTAAGGTAAATATAGGCGTATTGGGTGGACTGGACCCGGATCAGATGATTGACCTTACTCCTGCCTTTGAGATTAGAGATTGGAGTACGAACCATATCGTTGCCAAACTCAATCCATATGATTATCTGATGGTTTCCGAAACCCATGTGGAAATGCATGATGTCGATAAGCGCTCTATACAATACGTATCGAGCCAGCCGGTAAGCGTGGAGATAAAAGACGTCTACCATTTTACTTATCTGGCATCAGGAACGATACGCGAAGATAAAATAGAACCGGGCGATCCGCGCTATCCGGCGATTAAACCCGATGAAGCGACCAGTCAAATCAATATAACTTCGCCTATTCCCGCGAATTATGTACCTGTGATGATCCATTTCAGGGTAGAAAACACCAAGGGATTATTTCAGGATGTGTACGTTATACAATACCCCCGTCAGTATATCACCTCCCAATATTCGGATTGGAATGATATCGACTTTAAATGGTATAAGGATCAGGGGCGTACCTCGTTTTGGTCTAATAATGGGAATGGTAGCAGCACTATGCAGAACTTTAACCTGTACACCATTACAACAACCTCGCTGGACCCTAACGATCAGTTTACAATCGGTGGTGATCTGATGCATGAGGAGAAGAGTGCTGCCGACTTTGACAACATAATTCCGGTGACCAATAAAGACGCTGCAAGCAACAGTCTTGTTTCTCCCCAATTTGTAATTGCTTCGCAGCGGGGGATTACTTCCACAAGTACATCTTATTCATCGGCACAGGTGCGTTGCGCATATTATATGGAAGGCCCCTATGGCAGAGGCACGTGGCGGATGCCCACTGTTGCGGAAATGTTGCTGATTTCAAAGCTTCAGAGAGATGGCAACAGTGCGATAAAAGATCTGTTCACGCCCGGTAGTAGCGGTCAGGCAGGTTCCGACAGGTGGTGGGCAGCCCGGCAAGATGTGATAGACGGTACGGAATACTATTACAGCGTCAGGGTTACCACCGGCGAATTGGTAAGAGAAGCATTCTCGCCGGGAAATAATGTTGCCTCTGTGCGTTGTGTACGCGATGTTTGGAAAAATTAAATGAAGAAACAGATAGAATGAAACTCCATAATATAATCGTATTTGTATTTGCTTTTCTTGTAGTGTCCTGTACAAAGGACGATTCCATGACGAATCCGGTTACTCCCGCCGATAGTCGTGCGTTTACTTTTGATGTTTATATCCCTCAGGAGCAGACCATCGCTACCCGGGGCGAAACGATACAGCCGGGTATGATTGATAACCTGTATGTACTGGTGTTCGATGCAAATGGTACTTTCCTGACCCGTGCCCAGGCAACCGCGGCAGCCGAACCGGGTAAATACAATGTGTTATTATCTCAAACCGATCCCGATGCTCCTCAGGAGGAGAGGAAACGTATCATTCATTTTGTGTGCAATTATAATTGGTCCGGTTTCTCGGATGTGCATCATGTGGGTAAACATGAAAATGAAGTGGTGGCGGGACTTTCCGTTACCGGCGGAACGATAGCTTATTGGCAACGTGTGGAGTTGGCAAACGGCATTGTTCAACATGCTTTTCCGGCTACTATTGAACTTCTGCGGAATGTAGCAAAGATATCCGTACTGGATAATTCTATTTATAATCCGACGATGCCATATCTTAGCGAAACTCAGTTTGTATTGGGCGATTATTATGATTATGGAACCATAGCGCCTTTTAATACAGGTTCTCTTACTTTCGAAGAAGGTGCGGTTTGCGAGTCTCCTTATGCTACGTCACAGGCCGTATCCGAATCATCTTTTGTCAAGGCCGGCGGTGGAATGTACTCCGGCGAAACGATATTATGCTATGAACGGAAAAACTCTCACTCTAAAACACCGATGTATATCATTATCAAAGGAAAGTATAGTGGCGACCAGAAGTATTATTACTATAAGATAGATGTGATTGATGAAGGAAAAGAGGAGCTTTTTGATATCACACGGAACTATCATTATATAATTGATATTCAGGAGATCTCCGGACCGGGTAAACCAAGTTTGCAGGAAGCTGTGAATAGTCCGGCATCGAATAATCTTCTTTACTCTGTGTTGTTGGAAGATTATACGGCTATCTCCGACGGTTATTCGGCGTTAAAGGTTGAAATGACTTCAACAACCATTGTCCGGCCGAATAAGGAGTTCTCTATTTCTTTTAGTTATGTACCGGATATTAGTAGTGGGATTGAAGATAACGGTCTGGTTACTATCGAGCTTCAGCAGGACCCTCTTGCACTGGTGGTAGACCCTGCAAGTCAGGTGATAGATAGGACTGCGGGCGAGGCTAAATATACAGCAAAAACGGTTGCGGTTGTTCCGGAATATGATGTATATACGGCCAAAGTTATTCTGAAAGCTACATATAATGGGGTTACACTCCGGCGGGTAGTGTCATTGAGATTCCGCCAGCCTTCGGAGTTTGAGCAGGTGTATGTTTCTCCTTCCGGTATACCTGCCAGTGCGGGTGAGGAAGTGGAGTTGCATTTCACGATTCCATCTGATATACGAAGTAGCTTGTTTCCGCTCGAAGTATTTATTACTACGCTATCATTAACTCCCAATCTGGCTTATAATGATGAGGATAGGTTGACTCTCGACTATTCAGTGCCGGGTGTGTATCGCTATAAATATATAGTAAGAGATGCGGAAGATTATATACTGCACTTCAAAACAACTTCAACCACAACCAATGAAACGCTCAGAATCGAATCGGAGTTGTTCGCTGCAAAAGAGATCGTCTTAAAGAATTAACCCGTAGGGGCGGGCCTTGTGTCCGCCCAATGCACAGGGTTAAGTCTCTTTTTCATCGTTTTGTTGTAAATGGAAAATGAGTTGTTAACCTACCACCTCCCCCTTCGAGGCTGTGTAAAAACTCCTATTCGTCATTGCGAGTTGCCACTATATTAAAATATAGAACTATTTGATAATGACAATATCCACCCCCTGCCCCCGCCAGCGGGGGATACGATGCCGCAGGTA
>NZ_QVMI01000005.1:172283-199822 GCF_010500965.1 Bacteroides sp. 51
TCCACCCCCTGCCCCCGCCAGCGGGGGATACGATGCCGCAGGTATCCCCCGCTGGCGGGGGCAGGGGGTGGATATTGTCATTGGTAACCGTAGGTGAAGCAATCCTTCTTTTCATTGCCCGGTATTTTCGTACAACTGTTCGGAAACGAACAGTATCCAAATCGTGGCACGCTCTGATTATCAGCAATTTACCTATTTGGCACAGCTATTGCATTATACTTATCGTAAGCGGACGAAAAAAATATTTCAAAAAAAATCAATGCAAATGCAACCTTTCGATTACTGCTTACGTCTAACAGGTAAAGAACAGAAATAAAAGAAATTATAAACAATAAAAACTAACAATTATGAAGACTGCAATTTTAAAATCAGTATTATGTGTTGCTATCCTTTTCGCAAGTGCTTTGAACATGAATCTTATGGCTCAGGAGAAGTTTGTTACTAACGATGTGATGACTGGAGATTTGGTTACTTCTAAAATAATTTATCGTCAGGATGGTGCATTATACCGCCACATGAAACATGACTTTAAATATGATGACCAGAACAGAGTGGTTGAAAAAGAAACATTTAAGTGGGACTCTAATAAAGAAGAATGGATGCCATACTGTAAGATCGATCTTACTTATACTTCCGACCAGGTTGTTCTGAATTATGGTAAATGGAACAAGAAATCTAAAGCCTATAATGAGGCGCAAGAAAGAAACGTTTATGAACTTGATGGATTCAATATTCCTATCGCATATCAAAATTACAAATGGAACGGTCAAAATGAAGAATGGAAAATTGTTGAAGATCTGAAATTCTCGACCGGAGAGGTATTCTATGCGATTAACTAATAAAAGATTGTGTGTAAGAATTAATTAGTGTAAAGATTAAAGATTAGCCTAGATCAATAGGTATAACGTTTGGTTAAGGTAAAAGAGGCACCTGTGAAGGCGCCTCTTTTGTGTAATCTTATCTACTATAGGTTTTATGACGATAATAGTAGCGCAAGTCTCACAGCCTTGTTAAGGCGTTGATTTCCAATGTTGTTTTTCATGTCATTTCTATCTAAAAGTCACACGCTAGTGTCATAAGTATCATTTTTTAGTTCCGGGTAATTTCTACTACCTGATACACCACCCCTCTGTGTGTTCTTCGCGATTGGAATTTTCCTTTTAGCGACCGTCCCAGGCTCATTGCTGCGTTGCGAGTGCATTTAAAACCGGGTTTGTGTTGGCGAATCTTTTCTAATATCTCGGCACAGGAGAGTTCAATGTATTTCTCGCTTCGGGTGGGTTGGCGGAAATACATAAGCGCCACTTCTTCTTCGGGCAGTATTTGTTGGAACTGGTAATTGGATGTGGTGATATAGGCCTCTTCTTCGCATGTGTACCAGTACCGTTCGTTCTGCCGGATGGCTTCGGCGGCTTGCGCATAGAGTTGTTTGTAATCAATAGGTTGTGAGTAGTCGATGATGCCTTGCACTTCGATACAGATAAACCGGCGGCTACCGGTGGTGTCGGTCAGCAGGTCGAAGTTATTGCTGGTGGCAATGAAGGTGGCATAACGGCGGAGTTGCTCGGTGGCTGTACCATACGGACGCTTGGTTTGTATGATGGTCTTTTGCAGAATATGCTTCATAAACGGCTGGTATGCCGGGCTGATGGAATCGAACTCATCCATATTGATCAGCGCAAAGCGATTCAGGGCCAGTTCCACATGGCGGCGATTGCTGAAGTCTATGCTGTCGGTATAGTATTCGCGTAGCTCGGGTGGCAGGATGTTGAGGCAGAAGGTGGATTTGCCGCAACCCTGGTCGCCGACCAACAGGGGGAGGGTGCTGTTGGCGTGCAGGTGGTCTTTTTGTTGCCAATGCGCCACCATGGAGAGGAACCAGATGTGGAACAGGTCCGCCCAGCGTGGATTGTTGCATGTTACTCGTCCGGCGAGTTGGCGGATGCGGTCTTTGCCGTCCCATGCGGGCAGGTCGAGCAGGTATTCTTCTATCGGGTTGTATGCCAACACCCGGTTTGAGTCTACATAGCGCCGGATGTCGGCATCCCATGCATTGATGCCTTCGCTGATGGCATTGAGCGTGATGCCGTTCATGACTTGTTTGGTCAGCGGACGGAAATCGAAATAAAAGGATTTGATTTCGCGGTATTCTACTATGCCCTTGATGGTGTTGCGGCGCAGTTGGTAGCGGCGTTGCATGAACTCTTCCAGTTGTGCGGCAAGTGTCATGGGTGGGGCGATGCAGGGTTTCCGGCCGAACATCTTTTCCAATGTATAGGTGTTCCGGAAGGTGGTGCGGATGAGGAGTTCATGTTCTTTCAATTTTTCTTTATGCAGCGTAAACCGGATGGCGTCTTCTTCGGGTATGCCCGAGTGCAGGCAGTTCTCGGCCAGCCGGACGAAGAGGGGGTGAAAATCGCTGTCGGCATGTATTCCCTCTATCTGTGTCATGGCATTCCAGAAACAGGTTTCGAACAAGGTGTCGATGATGAAGTGCCGTTCGTAGCCGGGCAAGAGGCGTTGAAGCGGGTCTTTGCTGTGCTGCTGTGCCTGGGTGTAGGTGGGCTCCTGGGGCATGCGGAGTGGTTGTTCGATGCGGATGGCTACGGCCCCGGGATTGTGGTATAAAGTGGGGTCGAACGTCATGCGTATGGCCGTGTCAGGGCGGGGTTCCCGCAGGTCGATCTCCATGTTGAGTTGAGGCTGATACCATTTCACGGCTTCGCGATAGGCGTGGGCATGGAATCGTTCGATCTGTTCACGGGTTTGGGGCAGCGTGCCGTCGGGCAGGGTAAAGGGTACAAGTATTTTTACGCTCTTTCCGCTGGAACCTACGGTGGCCAGGTAGGTTTGCGGCAGCGTGGCGACCAAGTTACGTAACTGTTTGGCTTCTTTGATGGTTGCCAGTTTATTGATTTCGAGCGTAACGAGTCCGGTGTACGTAACGAGTTGCTGCTCGCTTCCGTTTCTTCGGAATGCTCCACCGAATATCATTTGCGGGACTTTGCGGACGTATTCGTAAGATGTTCCCGGCGTGGCATACTGTAGCCTGTCGCGCATGGTGCCGACGGGCTGGTTCTTAGTCTCTGTTTTCATGGCCGCAATGGCTGTTTCTATACTTATCGTGCGTTGCGACTGGCTTCTGAGTTGGGTAATTTTCATTGTTATATTTGTTTGTTTGTTTTTAAATGGTTTTGAATGTAAATGATTAGCTGTAGGGGCGGTTCGCGAACCGCCCGAAAATGGTTTTCTGTATATTCTGTGCATTGGGCGGTTCGCGAACCGCCCCTACAGTAATCCATTCATTTCTGCACCGTTTTACTTATTTCCTATTAACCTTTTTATACTTTAGTTTTTCAAGCACATGCCGCAGGTCATTATCCGCCCGGAAGCACACGCGTTGCGCTTTGACCTCGGCAGGCGTGCATTCCTGCGGTGTATCAAACCCCTTGCTGCTGGCGGAAACAGAAAATGTTCCGATACCTTTGAGTTTGACCGATTCGCCACTTTCCAGATGTTCCTGCAACAGGTCGCTTAGTGCGCTGATTGTTGCCAGAACATCCGCCTCGGTGAGTGAGCATCGCTGGCAGATTTCCGCCGACAGATCGATTTCATTTACTTGCCTGGAGATAATAGGCACACCATAATAACTCCGCTTTTCTTCTTCTCCTGTTTTGTCCACTTTGGACCGTACTACGTATAGTTGCATATGATTATATATTTGGTTCGCAGCAAAAGTACGAACCGCAAAATTGGGGTGGTGCCGAAAGAGGATATACACCGGCTGAAAATGCCTGAAAATGGAGAGAAATTGCCTCGAATTTCATTTAAACTATGTAAATTAACGCTAAAATAATTTAAAAGCAAGCATATCCATCCGGGAGTACCCTTCTGAACTTATCGTGCCAATGCACTGGATAATAGGTGCTTATACTCCGAACCGGAAATGCTGATGCTTTAGACCACACACGCCAATACTCCGGATAGAAAAACACCTGGGTCTATCCTCCTGAAACACCCGGGTGTTTCCGAGTGAAAGATCCGGGTCTTTTGGTGGCAAACACCCGGGTGTTTTTCAACCTGTGATACTTGTGATATTAGCGTGCGACTTTGGCTTAAAAATGATGAGATGCTTTCATTTGAAAGACAGCACATTATGTCGCTTTGTGTGAGATATGATACTTTTGGGCTATGAAAATTGTATGTACGCAGATTGAAATAAGAATTTTATCCGCATCCGCATACGCTGAGAATCAATGAATTATAAATTTTGACGTAAATGTGACGCTGGAATTTTGTTCATTTGACAGTTATGAAATACTTTCGGCGTATTTAAAAGTAATTGCAAATATGAGAAACCATACATGGTATAGTCTATTCATCCTGATCAGTATATTGACAGGTTGTAAAAAACAAGCAAGCGAAAGTGTAATTCATTACACAAGTTTTCCAACCGGGAAAGAACTAAAAGCCATAACGATTGAGCTTGATACCGCCATTTTTCGCTATCCATTCCGGATGCAGGCACAAGGCGACAGGGTCATTGTAATGGATTTACATAATGCTAACCATTATTTTCATCTGTTCACCTATCCGGAGTTCCGTTATGTCAGCTCTTTCGGGAAACGTGGAGATGCTCCGGATGAAATGCTTGCAGCAGAGAATTTCAGATTTGTAGGAGATCAGGAGGTCGAGGTGTGGACACTGGACTCGAATAAAAGCACGATCACTCGGTTAGGATTTTCAACATCCCGCGACTCACTTTTGCACGCAAAGGCAGTCGCACTGGATAAAAACCTGCTTCGTCCTCTTGACTTCTGCATATACGAAGACTCACTCATGATTATCCCCGATTATTCCGGCGAAAATCGTTTTTGCTTTGTCAGTCCGGCAGGAAAACTTCTGTATAAAAGTGGGCAGATTCCCACAACAAATCTAGTTGCTTTAAATGAATCTAAACCTGTACTGTCTCAGGCGTGGAGAAGTTTTGTAGACTATCATCCACGACATGGGATAGTGGCTGCTGCAACTCAACTGGGCGAAGTTCTGGAAATTTATAACTATCGCGACAGCACCCATACTGTCCTGATAGGACCAAATGGCGAACCGGAGTTTCAAGAGATGAATGGATACGCCATACCGGCGGGTATTATGGGATTCAGTGACGTTCAGGTGACGGATAACTATATCTATACCGTTTTTCATGGACGTAAGTTTAAGGATATGATGAAGAATCCGGATAAAATCGTAGATGGCGGACAATTTATATATGTATTTGATCTGAAAGGGAATCCCGTCTGTAAATATACGCTGGATCGGTTTGTTAATGGGCTGTTTGTGGATGAAACGACGCAAAAGATATATGCTACGGATGTGAATAGCAATCAGCCGCTGGTTTATTTTGCACTATAAAAGATTGTACAAACTGGAATGACACAGCTTAAAAAAATATTGAATAAATTGTTGAACCTTTGCTTCTATCTCTGTCTATTAGCAGTGTTATGGGGAGTAATACAGGTTTTTTGCTTTACCTCTTTTCATGTTCCCAGCGATTCGATGAAGCCGGCACTGCTTCCTGGCGATAACATCCTTGTGAATAAAATGGTAGGCGGTCCCCGTCTGTTTGATATTTTTGCATCTCTTGATAAGAAGGATATTGATATTTATCGGCTACCAGGCTTCGGTTCTTTTAAACGGAATGACGTGCTCGTATTTAACTATCCTTTTCCGGGGCGGAAAGACAGTATCGGCTTTGATGTAATGAAGTATTATGTAAAACGCTGCATTGCATTGCCGGGCGATACTTTGGAAATACGGAACGGTTATTTTCATATTCGTGGGGTTGAGCAAGAGTTGGGAAATCGGGAAATGCAGGAGTTTATTTCGAATCTGCCGGATACGTCTGATGGACGGACTGTAATGAGGTCCTACCCTAGAGATAAAACTTTGGGCTGGACCATAAAAGATTTCGGTCCGTTCCCTATTCCCTGTAAAGGTCAACAAGTGCAAATGAATCGGGAAAACTGGTTGCTTTATCAAATAGCTATATTCTGGGAGCAGAAAAAGCGTCCGATATACAAAAAAGATGGATGTGTTTATTTAGGCGACAGCCTGTTGACTACTTATCGCTTTGAAAAGAACTATTACTTTATGGCAGGCGACCGCCTGAAAGATTCTGAAGACTCTCGATATTGGGGCTTATTGCCCGAGGAATTTATTGTTGGTAGAGCTGATTTTATCTGGCTATCTAAGAAACGTAAAAATAGAGAAATAAACTGGGAGCGTTTAATGAAAGAAATCCAATGAAAAGATTGACTATTTATATTCCTTTTATGCTGCAATTTGCAGCCACATTATTGTTACTTTCTGTTGTTTGTGTTTCATCACCTGAATTGCCTCCCGGAGAACAGGCTAAACAATGGCAGTGGTTAGCCTATAGCGGTATAGTATATGCTATTTGTATCTTATTATCTCTGTTGTTTTATCCGTACTTAATGAAATTCAAATGGCCGGATTACACACATATAGTTGTTTGGTCGCTTATCCTCTTGGGCGGTTGCGAAGCAGTAACCGGGCTTCGGCAGTTGTACGGATTCACTTACTCCAATCACTCCTTGTTTGCGCTGACCGGTTCATTCTTCAATCCGGGGCCATATTCCGGTTATCTGGCTATGATATTCCCGGTCTGTTTGAGCGAATATTATCGGTTGAAGGAAATCTCTAAAACATCATTTTGGGCAAAGATCGGATATTACTTTACTATCGGCATACTGCTACTTATGCTTTGTGTACTTCCTGCCGGAATGAGCCGTTCGTCTTGGTTCGCAGCCGGAATATCCGGCCTATTTGTTATAGGTTATTACAAGCAATGGGGTAAGAAATTGAAAGAACATTGGATAAATAACCGTAAAAAGGCCCTAGTTTGGCTGGTATCAGGTTGTATCTGTTTGTTGATCGGTTTGGTCGCCATTTTCTATTTAAAGAAGGACTCGGCCAATGGTCGTCTTTTTATGTGGAAAATCAGTCTTAATGCCATTGCTGAAAAGCCTCTCACCGGATATGGATATGACGGCTTTTCTACTGCTTATGGTGCGGCACAAGAAGCGTACTTTGCCAATGGAACTTATGCGGTGTGGGAAGAACATGTTGCAGGCAGTCCGGAATACGCTTTTAATGAATTTCTGCAAATTGCCATAGAATGGGGTGTGCCGGCATTGTTGTTTTGTTTGACTGTTGTGGGTTTTTGCTTTTGGCATGGGCTAAAGAAATCCCGAATAGGTGTGTGTGGTGGCATATTATCTTTAGCTGTCTTTGCTTTTTCCTCTTATCCGCTACAGTTATCGGTATTTATAGTAACCTTTTTCATTTTGTTGCTGGCTTGTATCACTGGTAAAAACTATATGTGGTTAATAGTTTCTTGTTTAATTGTGTTTTCTTGCAGCTTGCATTTATGGAAAACAGATGATTATGATGCTTGTAAGGAATGGACGCACGCACGTTTGTTTTATAATTCTGGAGCTTATGAATCGGCAAGAGATAAATATATTTTACTTTATTCCAAGTTAAAGAACCGTGCAATGTTTATGTTTGAATATGGTCGTTGTCTGCAAAAGCTGAACGACTATGACGCATCTAATCGGGTTCTGCAAGAAACCGGTTTATTAACCTGCGACCCTATGGTATTTAATCTGATAGGAAAGAACTATCAAAACAAAGGTGAATATGAAAAGGCAGAAGAATACTTCCTGCGTTCTGTCCATCGCCTGCCTGGGCGTATCTATCCTTATTATTTGTTGGCTAAACTATATGCTGAACCCGACTTCTTTCAGGTGGATAAATTAGAATATGCTGCCCGCATGGTGATGGAAAAAGAACCAAAAGTTCAATCTACTGCAATTCGGGAGATGCGGGAGGAAGTTCGGAAAATATGTAGTACTCATCATTCTTCGGATCAGAAATAATGGTATAGGCGCAATCAATTTCTTTTAATTCCTTATTCAATCTATTAATGGTGGATGTCATATTACTGGTAGCATCAATAGATTTAGGCCAAAACTTTTGTCTAATCTCTATTTTGGCAACTCTATATCTATCGGTCTTTAAAAACATGAGAAGTAGTTCATGAAGCTGGGGGCTTAGTTTTACTTCTTTCTCTTTCAGAACCAGCCTCTTCTCATTTACATAATATGTGAGGTCTTTTATATAGTAATTACCGTCTTTTTTCACTTCGGTAGTATTTGCGATTTCTTTTTTCAGTTTACGTGTCCACCAAAATAGGAATATTCCTATAACAAGGCAACAAATAAATAGTATGTAAATCAGTGTTTTATGCATTAAATGCCATATAGTATAAGAGGAGTAATGGATATAAGCATAGTAATTGATATCTTCATATACACCTTGATTGGTGAACGCAGTACGATAATTGGGTTTAAGTGCAAGGGTGTCGCCACTCCATTCGTTTTTCTTAGTGTAGAATGAAGAAGTTATTCCAATAATAGACTGCGCATAAATATTTTCTTTCTGTAATAGATCATCAAATACAACTTGGATGCTGTCTTGATATGACTGTTCTATCTCAACAAGGAGTGTTTGAAAATCTCTTAATGCACTCTCGGCAGGAGTAACAATTTTACTTCTATATGTAAAAGTGGTGTCTGCATACCTTGCCGTTCGGGTTTCATATCCTCCTATTTCCTTACTGTTTGGATCATATTCGTATTGTGCTAAATAATAAATGCCCCCCATTTTTGAGTCGACGTATCTCTCGACTGCGGTATTTAGGCAAGCGGGGATTTTGTCAGCTAAGTATTCTTTTGCGCCATTAATCTGATGGAATATTGTACAGATGAGCAGTAAGATTGTAATGCTAAGGAGGAAAAATAAGGCTTTTGATGCATAAATCTTGAATCTATTCATGTCTGATAATCAATTGATTATAAATTGTGACGTAATTGTGACGTTAGAAATTAGCAATTACTTCTTTGAGGAATTACATTTGCAAATGTATAAACAATAAAAATGAAATACAATGAAAACCAAACTAAAATTAGTGCTACTAATGGTTGTGCTTCTGTGTACAGCCTTTCTTCAAACCAAAACAAGCAAACAAAATGATGTCGTATTTTCTAATATTGAAGCTTTAGCCAGCTGGGAAGGTGGCACCGCTAAATGCATTTATACTGGATCTATAGACTGCCCTACCAGTCATGTTAAAGTGTATAGAGTATATTGATCAACAAAACCCAAAACAGTGTAATGATGAGGTATATTTGTGTTCTTTTGCTGGTGTTTGTGTTTTTATCCTGTAAAGAATCGGATAGGAGTCGTATTTCAGGCCTAGTTAAAGAATGGGAGGGTAAAGCGATTGTTTTTCCGGAAAAAATAGTTTTTACCAAGTATGGTATAGATACTCTTGATTACCAAATGCCAGAATCGGACTACTTTATAGTCTCTTATATCGATTCTATGGGCTGTACTTCATGTAAGTTGCAATTCCATAAATGGGAGTCTGTAATGAATGAAATGGATTCTGTTTTAGGTAAACACATTCCTTTTTTATTTATGTTTCATCCCAAGAATAAAAAAGACTTGTCCGAATTGAATTACTTGATGAAAAGGGATAAATTTGATTATCCGGTTTGGATTGATACTGAAGATACATTTAATAAACAAAACCAGTTACCCTCGGAGGATGCTTTCCATTCATTCTTGATCAATAACCAATGTAAGGTAGTTGCTATTGGCAATCCGTTCCGAAATCCTAAAGTACGAGAACTATATCTAAAAATAATTTCTGGTGGTGATAAACAAAAATCATCATTACAATCTAACATAACAAGTATAGATGTAAAGAAGACTGTGCTTGATTTAGGCGAATTTGATTATACTGTTCCGCAGGAAGTGGTTTTTACATTGCGGAATAGTGGAAAAGAACGCTTGGTAATAAATGATATTGTTTCTTCTTGTGGATGTATATCTGTGGATTATTTACGATCGCCCATTGAACCCGAAAAAGAAATATCTATCCGGGTAGTATATAAAGCAGAGAAACCTGAATATGTAAATAAAACATTGACTATATATGCCAATATAGAGTCACCACTAAAAGTGATGATTAGAGGTAACGCTCATTAATTAATTGGATAATGGAAGAAGGAGTGGGTGCCTTTTGCTTGGATGGCTTAACACCCACTCCGGATTCCTCTTAAAAAGAAAGGAGGTAGCGGCAAAGATAGGTGTAGAAAGTGAATAAAGCAAATACTTGCTTTTTATTTAGAAATATAGATGTAAAATAAATTAAATTGAATAAACAAAATGAACAAGAAAATTAAAATAGCTATAGTAGCAGTTTTTGCCCTTGTAGTAGGGTGTAACATATTTACTAGTCAAAGTAATAAGGACCTGTCTTATCTAACGCTGGAAAATATTGAAGCCTTAGCTACTGAAAATTGGACAGGTAGAATATACTTGGCGGGTGAAAGAGGTACTGGAGGATGTATACATTGTCCTGAAAGTGATTCAAACTGTACTTGTTAAATTAATGACCTTGTCATTTGACAAGGTCTTAAAATTCTATTTCAATGAAAAAAGGATGTTTGTTATTTCTATTAGTAGGATTGTTGAGTTCTTGTAAACAAGCAGGACCACTTAGCAACAGAAATATTAAAACGATAGATATTAAGCTAGATGAAATTAAACCTTTACCTGAGGCTGCATTTCAGGATTTTATTTTTTTAGAGTTAGAAACAAGAGACGATTGTTTGCTAGAAGATATATCTAAAACTGTTTTTGATGACGACTTTATTTATATTTTGTCATCCTTTGGCGGCAATATTTATATTTTTCAGAAAAATGGGCAGTACATATCAAAGTTAAAACAAGGAAGTGGTCCTGGTGAGTTGGTGTTTGCTACAGATTTCTATGTTGATAATGACCGAATTTATGTTCTGGATGTTTATCGTAAGATAAAAGAGTATGATTTATCTGGCAAATATCTAAAAGAAACGGATCTTGAATCTCCATTTTTTCTAATTTCAAAACACAATCAATCTCTTTTCTTATTTGATCCAAATTTAGGTAAAAACAATGACTATCATTTAGCTATATACGAGAATGGGGAAAAAAGTTCCTTTTTAAAGAAAAAAGATGAATTTAAGCGAGTGGGGTATATGCCAACAAATGTTTTTGTAGAAACTAATAATCAGAATATGCTTATATCTCACATGCTGTCAGATACAATTTATCAATATAATGATGAAGATAAATCAGTTTTGGCTTCTTACTATATTGACTTTCATGGAATGTCCGTAAATTCTAAGACTATCGAAATGAGAGATCCGAGGATGTATCAAAAAGTATGTAAAGACAATGATTATATTGGAGGTATTTACCGTTTGGCATTTTTTGAAGATCAACTCTTTTTCTCCTTTGAATATAAGAAATCTGTGTATGCTTTTTATAATACAGATACCGAAAACGTTGATTTGTATGCTAATTTATTAAGTCAATTACCTAATCCAACAAAGATTGTAGGTAAAAATAAAAAGGAATTAATCTGTGTATACTATATGAATGATCTTCATGAGTATTTTGAGGATAATTCTCCGGTAGGGGATAAAGCTGATAAGTTGAGAAGTCTAAGTTCTGATGTTGAGAAAAATCCAATCTTAGTAATTTTGAATATGTAGTATAGTAGATGCTAAATGATAGTCTTGTATTTGATTATGTTATAGTTAGATAAGATTAAGGGTTGAGCGTACAGGTAATTCAGGTTTTAACCAATCTCTAGTGAAATGGAATATGAATATAGGTGAATCGGAAAAGATGGAATATGAGCACCCCGCGATTGAAAAGAAGCGTGTAAGCTTTACAGTATCTATTGATGATAGCTTATGTGTTGAATGTTATATGTTATTGTACTTTAGATACATATGAGCCTTAATGTCAATTCGGTAGTACAATACAGAATGAGTTTTAAACTAAAACAAAAATAATGAAATTTTTTCTTATACTTTTTTTAATCGTAGGATTATGCGCATGTAATAGAACTAGCGGATTGTTTAAAAATAGCAAACAAACTGTTGTTTGCGAAAAGATAGACATTGATTTTTTGATAGCTCTAAATATTGAATTAATACTACAGGACAGTATATTGCTGTTGAATGATTTTAAGCTAGACCCTATGATTACAGTGTTGAATTTGAATAACAATTCCACTGTTTCAACTTTTTTGCAAAAAGGAGAAGGGCCTAATGATTGCATACCTCCTGTCCAGTTACAAAGATTAGATGATTCAATTTATATATTAGAAAGACAAACAGCTGTTTTAAATAAATTTCAGTATTCAATGATTAATGACGGGAATGTAAATCTTGAAAAAATTTGGCAATCTAATAATTTTCCTAATACTTTTGTTCCCTTGAATGATACTGTATTTATGGCTACTATGATTAATAGCAAGAGTCGCTTTGTTTTAATTGATAAAAAAGGAGAAGATGTTGGTAACTTTGGAGAATACCCTTGTTTGTCACCTGGTGAAAATGGGTACGATAACATCAGCAAGAGTATGTTTCATCAGACATTCCTTCTTAAAAAGAGAATGGAGAATAAAATAGCAGCAATGGCGTCACATGTTTTAGAACTGTATTCATACGATGAAAAGTATAATTTTAATTTGGAACGGCAAATTCTATTTTCAAAGTATGAATATTCACCATCCACTTCTAGCGACATGAATAGTATTACATCTTCTGAAAATACAGATAGGGGAGCTATGTGTTTTTATAATACAGACAAGTATATATATGTAGTTTATAATCCTGAGAATGAGCGGTTATATATGCATCCTGAGAAGCGCAAAAACGAGCTATGGATTTTTGATTGGGATGGTAATCCGATAAAAGCATTATTGCCCGACAAAGATATTACAACAATAGCAGTAGATGAAAAAGATAATTATATTTATGGTGTAGATAAAAATTGCGAATTGTTCCGAATAAATATCAAAATATAAATTAAGGTAAAAAAGCCGCTTTTGGGATTCCACATTAAATCTCTTTTTTATGAATACAAAGAAAAAACATTATTGACAGATTTATATGTCGTAATGTATGTGTTGATAGAAAAGCGGATATGAGGGAACACTCCTCATAATTAGCGAATTGAAGAAGTAAAATTCTGTAGTAGTGACAATCAATGATGGGGTGCAGTTTGATTGTTTAAATCTTGATGAACTGAAAAAATATTATTAAAAAAAAGACAGAACTGGAGAACTTTAATGATGAAGATAATTCCTAGAGTTATAATATTGCTCTTAATTCTTTTTTCCTGTAAAAAAGAACCGGATCATCTACAAGATGCCCTAAATGAGTCGGGAGTTAACCGTTCTGAATTGGAATGTGTATTGCAACATTATCAAAACGATTCAATAAAACTCAGAGCCGCTTTCTTTCTGCTTTTCAATATGAAAGGCTTACATACATTAGATGGGAATTCTATGGATGTATTCTATTGTGTGATGGATAGTCTTCGAAAGTCAACAGATGAAATGAACGTATTTGATAGGAGAAGTTTCTATGGCAAGGTATTAAAAGGAAGTAGCTTGTCTGATTTGCAAAAAAAATATGATTTAAACCAAATTAAAGCGAGTGATCTTACTCGACGAATAGACCATGCCTTTAAAGTATGGAAAATGCCTTGGGCAAAAGATCTGAGTTTTGACGATTTCTGTGAATATCTCCTACCCCATAGGGTTGGAACAGAGGTTTTGGAAAACTGGGAGCAGGATTATTCGGATTATTTCCAGTCTTTATTAGATCATGTCGACCTGGATTCAGACAGTGCTATGTATAAAGTTTGTGGAAACTTATCTGAAAAAATTAAATGGAACACCTATTCGTATCCAGTCAATATGCCAAACATCAAACCCTCTATACTTAAGTATCAGAAAATAGGTACATGTGAAGAATTTGCTAATTTATTTGTGTTTGTTGGAAGAACATTTGGCATACCCGCAGCTATAGATTTTACTCCACAATGGGCAAATCATTCTATGGGACATGTATGGAGTGTAGTAATTCACAATAACGAAACTCTATATTATATGATTGGTGAAGGGGTACCTCGCCCGGCTCATGATAAGAGATTTACATATAAATTACCCAAGGTATATCGCAGAACTTATGGTATTCAATCCCATTCTTTAGCAATGCTAGCCTCAAACGAATCACTTCCTCTTTTTTTTCGTAATCCGAGAATGAAAGATGTAACGGAGGAGTATATCCCAACAAAGAATTTGCAAGTAGAGGATTTGAATAAGGTTAGCAATAAAGGAAAGCGAATTTATGCCGCTGTATTTGATGATAAAAATTGGATCCCGGTGGCTTGGGGGAATATAGAAAAGAAAAATAAGGGAACAATCCCTAATATTGGCTATCCGGCTATATATTTACCAATTTACTACATTGATGGTCAGTGTGTAGCTGCACAATATCCAGTAAGGCTGGATGAACAGGGTTGTCATTCTTTAATTCCGGAGAAGGAGAAGCTACAAACAGTCGTTTTAAAAAGAAAATTTATGGATAACCGTGCCTGGGAGTTTGTAGAAATGATTAAAGGTGGAAGATTTCAAGTGGCAGATAATATTAACTTCAAGAATGCCAAAGAATTTGGTATACCTGATACAGTGGGATATAACTATCAAACAATAAATGTTTCGGATGGGAATAAATACAGGTATATCCGATATATTCCATTGGCTAATACTACAGGATGCATTGCTGAAATAGAAGTGTACAGTAAAGATGATATTCAACGAAAAGGTAAGATTATAGGCACATATACTCATACAAGTGACACAATACATGGTATGGAGAAAGTCTTCGACGGAAAGACATTAAGCTATGCTATTTGTAATAAAGAACGGAATGATCAATGGATAGGCCTGGATTTGGGAGAGCCTGTTGAAGTTAGTAAAATAGTGTACTTACCCCGTTCAGATGATAATTTCATTAAAGATAGAGAATTGTATGAGCTATTCTTTTGGGACAATAAGTGGACTTCTTTAGGGAAACAAATGGGAAATAAGCAGACGCAATGTTTAGTTTATGACAATGTACCATCAAACTCGTTATTATTGCTCAGAAATCTGACGAAAGGGAAGGAGGAGAGAATCTTTACTTATGAGAATGGCCAACAGGTATGGTGGTGATTATATTGGGTATTAAATCAGTTAGAATGATATTACTGGTGAATTGTACGAAAATCTAGTAGATTGTATTCGTATTTCTCTATATTTGTTGTGCACTGTCATTAACTAAACACCTTTTAATTATAAAAAACAGAATCTAACCCGAATTAATATCCTGGTAAAGATTTGACATAAAATACTTTTATAATGAAATACACACTATTTTCTCTTTTAATGGGGATGTTGGTAACTCTTGCTGCATGTAGCGGTTCAAAAAAGGAAGAAACTCAGGATGAAATATCTACTATTCTTCCTGATTCCAAAAACGAAGTAACCGTTGTTACCCTTGAGAGGCAAGCATTCAATCACGAACTGGTCAGTAACGGTAAAGTTTCTGCCAAAACAGTAGCCGAACTGCGCTTTGAATCAGCGGAAGTGATCTCACATATTTATGTGAAGAACGGTGACCGGGTATGTAAAGGGCAGAAAATCGCAGAATTGGATAAATATCGTTTGCTCAATAGAATCACTCAAACAAAGGATGCAGTAGAGCGGGCGGAACTTGATTTGCAGGATGTACTTATCGGGCAGGGATATAATTTAGATAATCTGGATGAAGTTCCCGAAGATATAATGCAATTGGCGAAAGTGAAAAGTGGGGCTGAGCAGAACAAAGCACAATACGAGTTGGCACAGTATGAATTGCAGCGCGCCACATTAGTTGCTCCATTTGATGGAGTAGTGGCTAATCTGTTTGATAAACCTCACAATGTGGCCAGTTTATCTGAACCATTTTGTTCGATCATTGATACGCGCGGAATGGAAGTTGACTTCACGGTGCTGGAAAGCGAGTTATCTTTAATAAAGAATGGAGATAAAGTGCAAATTTCTCCTTTCTCGGATATGACAACAACTTATTCTGGAAGTATAAGTGAGATCAATCCGTTAGTAGATGACAAAGGGATGGTTAGTGTAAGGGCACGGGTAGATGGTGCTGGTAAACTGTTTAGCGGCATGAATGTTCGGATAAGTGTGTACCGTTCATTGGAGAATCAGCTGATAGTTCCCAAGAGTGCGGTTGTATTGCGTTCCGGAAAACAGGTGGTGTTTACGTTAAAGGATGGAAAAGCATACTGGAACTACATTCATACCGGATTAGAAAACGCTGAATATTATACCATTATTGAAGGAAGCAAAGAGAATCTGAATGAAGGGGATATAGTGATTATAAGTGGAAATATTAATCTGGCACATGAAGCACCAGTGATTGTGATTGACAATTAGACGATTTACGACTGAAATTAGTTCTATATGATCCGTTTCCTTATCCAACGCCCCATTGCCGTACTCATGGCATTTACAGCCTGCTTTATTGTGGGGTTGATTACTTATCATACCCTGCCGGTATCCCTCTTACCTGATATAGCAATTCCTGAGATTACTGTACAGATAACTTCGACAAACACATCGGCTCGTGAATTGGAGAATACAGTGGTTAAACCTATTCGCCAACAACTATTGCAAGTGGCACGCTTGCAGGATATGCAAAGTGAAACACGCGACGGATCGGGGATTATACGATTGAGTTTTGATTTTGGCATCAATACGGACCTGGCATTTATAGAGGTAAACGAAAAGATAGATGCCGCGATGAATTATCTGCCTAAGGGGACGGAACGGCCGAAAGTGATAAAAGCCAGTGCCACGGATATACCGGTGTTTTATTTGAACTTGACGTTGAAAGATTCTTCTCCCACCACTCCGGCTGTTGGTCGCTCCTATTCGAGGGGTGACTGCTCCCACCACCCCGCCCTTCCGGGCACCCCTCCTCGGGCAGGAGGGGAATTCGATGCCGATTTCTTAGCGCTGTGTGAGTTTGCCGAATCGGTTATCAAACGGCGCATTGAACAGTTGCCCGAGGTGGCTATGGTGGATGTAACGGGGTTGGTCGACAGGCAGTTGCAGATTGTACCCGATATGGATAAAATGGCATTGTTGAATCTGTCCATTGAAGATATTGAAACAGTACTTTCCCAGAACAATGTGGAGCCTGGTAGCATGATTGTACGTGATGGGTATTACGAATACAACATCCGTTTTGCTACGCTTCTGCGTACGGTGGAGGATGTGGAGAATATCTATTTGAATAAGGGCGGACGTATTATGCAACTGAAAGATTTCTGTAAGGTGGGTATTATTCCCGCACAGGAGCGTGGGTTGTCGGTGGCTGAGGGTAAGCGTGCGGTAACATTGGCCATTATCAAGCATGCCGATGAGAATATGGACCGGATGAAAGAAGCTTTGTCCGGTACTATGGAATACTTTGCTCGTGTTTATCCGGATATAGATTTTGCTATTTCCCGCAATCAGACGGAGTTGTTGGACTACACCATCGCCAACCTGAAAGAAAACCTCACGCTCGGATTCGTCTTTATCTGTATCATTGCTGTGCTTTTCCTGGGCGATGTAAAATCTCCTTTTATTATTGGGCTGAGCATGGTGGTTTCTATTGTCATCTGTTTCATGTTTTTCTATTTATTTAAAATGTCACTTAATATCATTTCCCTTTCCGGATTGATTCTGGCATTGGGGATGATGATAGATAGTTCCATCATTGTAACCGAAAACATATCTCAGTACCGGGAGAAAGGATACTCGTTGAAACGTGCCTGTATAGCAGGAACAAGTGAAGTAATTACCCCCATGCTGAGTTCTACGCTGACTACAATTGCTGTGTTTGTACCCCTGGTTTTTATGAGTGGCATTGCAGGGGCTATATTCTTCGATCAGGCTTTCTCGGTTACAGTTGGATTGATCGTTTCCTATTTTACAGGCATCATGCTCCTGCCGGTTTTGTACTATCTGGTCTATCGTACAGGGATGCGTAAAATTCGTCTTTTTGCACTGAAGATAAATAATCCGTTTAAAGAACATACATTAGATCGGTGGTATGATCGCGGAATAGACTGGGTATTCAGTCACAAGCTATTGTGCGTTGTGTTTTGTCTGGTTTCCATTCCACTTTGTATATTCATGTTTTTCTTTATTGATAAGGCCAGAATGCCCGAGATAGATGAAAACGAACTGATGGTACGTATAGAATGGAATGAAAATATACATATTGATGAGAATCGGGAACGGGTAGATAAATTATTTAGTGTCTTTGTTGGTAAGACTCTGGAACAGAGTGCCTTCATTGGTCAGCAGGACTTTCTGTTGAACCGGGATCAGGAGCTTTCTTCTTCTGAGGTGGAGGTCTATGTAAAAACAGCATCGCCGGATGAGATCGTTCCATTGCAACGTGAAATATATGAGAAGGTAAAGCAGGCCTACCCGTTGGCTGTAATCTCTTTCTCGCCACCTGAGACTTTCTTTGAGAAACTATTTGTAACAGGTGAAGCCGATGTCGTGGCCGAACTATATCCGCGAAACAAGGCGTCTGTTCTGGATGCAGTCCATCTAAGGGCACTGGAGGCAGATTATAGTGCGGCTACAGGGGTTACCCCTACGGGAGTGGCTTTCGAAAATCAACTGAATATCCATATTAACCGGGAGCGGTTGTTATTATACAATGTATCTTATAATGAACTGCAACGTATGCTCAAAACGGCATTTAAGGAAAATGAAGTGGCCATGTTGCATGCTTTTCAGCAATATCTCCCGATAACCATTGCAGGAGAAGAGAAAACGGTGAACCGGATATTGCAGGAGACGCTTATACAAACCCTGCCGGATAAATACGGCGAAGTGAATTATATACCCCTTCGGGAACTGATTACCGCAACCCCCGCAGAGGATCTGAAAAGTATTATTGCCGGACGGAACGGAGAGTATATACCTTTCCGATTCTATCAAGTGAAAAATCCAGAGAAGCTAATTGATGAAGTTAAAACCGTAACAGATAAAGCAGGACAGTGGGAGGTTGACTTCTCAGGGAGCTTTTTCTCTAATCAGAAAATGCTGAATGAACTGGTTGTGATTTTGTTTGTTTCTATTCTCCTGATGTACTTTATTCTGGCAGCTCAGTTCGAGAGTTTCCTTCAACCATTGATTGTACTAATGGAGATTCCTGTTGATGTGGCGTTTGCTTTGATTTTACTTTGGGTCTGTGGTCATACGCTGAACCTGATGTCGGCCATTGGATTAATCGTAACTTGTGGCATTATTATCAATGACTCCATTCTGAAACTGGATGCGATCAATGAACTACGCAAAGAGGGTGTACCCTTACTTGAAGCCATTCATGAAGCGGGACGGCGTCGATTGCGTCCTATTATCATGACTTCGCTGACAACTATTTTTGCGATGGTTCCTCTTCTCTTTTCCTTTGATATGGGCTCCGAATTGCAGAAGCCGCTTTCTATTGCCATGATAGGTACTATGGCTATTGGAACGTTGGTGAGTTTGTTTATTATCCCTTTAATATATTGGTTTATATATAAGAATAACTCACCACAGAGTAACACAGAGTCTCACAGAGTTAAAAGTTGATTTTGTTATGAAGAAAATAATCTATATCCTGTTTATATGGTTTGCGTATTCTCTAAGTGTTGGAGCACAAGAAAAACTGCGTCTAAGTTTACAGCGTACCATTGCTCTGGCCAACGATAGTTCACTGGAAGCTTTTCGTACAGAGAATATGTATCTGGCCGGATATTGGGAGTATCGGACTTATCGGGCGAACCGTTTGCCGAGCTTAAAGCTAAACATGACCCCGGCGCAGTATAATCGTGACTTTACCAAACGGTATGATTCTGAGAATAATGTAGATGTGTACCGTAGCCAACGGAACTTTTATGCTTATGGGAATCTGGCTATTCAACAGAACTTTGACCTGACCGGGGGAACATTTTTCTTAGATACAGAACTGGCTTATCTGCGGAGCTTTGGAGGAAGTAAGGCTACACAATATACCAGTGTGCCTATCCGGTTGGGATATTCACAGAGTTTGGTGGGGTATAATGCTTTTAAGTGGGAGCGTAAGATCGAGCCTCTTAAATATGAAAAAGTTAAGAAGGAGTTCATCTATAATACAGAGAATGTTTCCGAGAAAGCGACGACGTATTTCTTTGCTTTGGCTATGGCGCAGGTGGAGTATAAACTCGCAAAAGATGAAGTTGCTTCGAGCGACACTTTATATAAGATGGGGATGCAACGCCATCGGATAGCATCTATCTCCCAGGCAGATCTGCTTACTCTGAAACTGGATCATATCAATGCTCGCAATCGGCTTCAGAATGCTGCGATTGCTATTAAAAGGGCAATGTTTTCTTTGGCTTCTTTCCTGAATATGCCGAAAGATACAGAGATTGAACTGGATTTACCGGGGCGACCTCGGGATATGGTTATTCCTGTAGATGAAGCATTGGTTTACGCCCGTGAGAATAATCCGGATTTTCTGGAGTTGAAACAGAATATACTGGAAGCAGAACGGAATGTGGATAAGACAAAAAAAGAATCTCGTTTTAATGCTTCAATTAATGCCAGTATAGGATACAATCAGTCGGCAAATACCTTTAATGATGTTTACCACAAACCTATGCGTCAGGAGCTGGTTGCGGTAAGTGTCAGTATTCCGTTAGTTGATTGGGGGGTACGAAAAGGAAAGTATAATATGGCCCGCAATAACCTGAATGTGGTGAAAACCTCTGCTCAACAGGAGGAAATCAGCATTGAGGAAGAAGTGACTATGACTGTAAATGACTTCAATATCCAACAGAGTCTGATTATTAGTGCGGAAGAGGCCATGGAACTATCAATCATGGCATACAACGAAACCCGTCAACGGTTTGTTATCGGGAAAACAGATATAAATAGCCTGACGCTTTCTTTGAATCGCCAGCAGGAGGCCCAGCGAAATTATATATCTGCACTACAGAATTATTGGTTCAACTATTATAAGATAAGGAAACTTACGCTACATGATTTTGAAACTGGGATCTCTTTATCAGAAAAGATGGAGTTGGGCTTTTAAGTCTTTAAGTTTTTGAGTCTTTAAGTTCAGGAGATAGTTTAGTGAATTCAATCGTAAATCGTAAATCGTCAAATCGTAAATCGGGAATGCCAACGGCATTCACCTTGATTGTCGCATTTATTTGTGTGGCATTGATTGGTATTGCTTTATCTCCTTTATTGCCGGTGAAACTCAATCCTTCGCGCACACTTCCCGGTTTTACGGTGCGTTTCAATATGCCGGGTAGTTCTGCCCGTGTTGTAGAGATGGAGGCAACGAGTAAACTGGAAGCTATGCTGGCTCGTATCAAAGGAATTAAAAAAATGAACTCAACATCGGGCAATGGCTGGGGGAATATTAATATTGAGCTGGATAAGCATGCCGACATAGATGCCGTGCGTTTTGAGGCGTCTACTATCATCCGTCAAACATGGGCGCAATTACCCGACAGGGTGACTTATCCTTATATACAAATGAGGACGCCGGATAAAGATGCTTCCAGACCTTTTATGACCTTTACTTTGAATGCACCCTCTACCCCGATACTCATTCAGCAATTTGCGGAAGAGCAAATTAAGCCGCGGCTGGCACAACTCTCCGGTATCTACAAAATAGATATTTCCGGTGCAACCCCAATGGAGTGGCGACTGGAATACGACAGTGAGCAACTACATGCGTTAGGGATTACCGTAGAGAATATTCAGCAAGCCATTCAGCAACACTACCATCAGGACTTTCTTGGAACAGTAGATATGGATATGCCTTCCGGAAGCAGAGAGTGGATTCGACTGGCCTTGGTTCCGGATTATAATATCGGGCAGTTTGATGCTGCCGCTATTACCGTATCTTCCGTTGATGGCAAGTTGGTTAGATTAGACCAGTTGGTTAAAGTCAGCAGAATAGAAGAAGCCCCCCAAAGTTATTACCGTATTAATGGGCTGAACTCCATTTATATCTCGATAACGGCTAACGATTTAGCCAATCAATTACAGTTGAACAGTCTGGTGGTAAAAGAGATGGAAAAGATTCGGAGTTTATTGCCCGCCGGATATGAGATTCATACAAGCTATGATGCGACAGAATATATCCGCAATGAGCTGGATAAAATATACCTGCGCACCGGGCTGACTATTCTTATCTTATTGCTTTTTATTCTGGTCATAACCCTAAACCCGCGCTATTTATTGTTGGTTGTCATCAGTTTAAGTATAAACATCGCTATCGCCGTAATCTTTTACTATTTATTGGGACTGGAGATGCAACTCTATTCTCTTGCCGGAATAACCGTTTCGCTGAATCTCATCATAGATAACACGATTGTAATGACCGACCATATTCTTCACCGGAGGAATATGAAAGCCTTTATGTCGGTTCTGGCCGCTACCCTGACTACCATAGGCGCATTGGTTATCATCTTCTTTCTGGACGAAAAGATACGATTGAACTTACAGGACTTTGCCGGTGTGGTAATTGTAAACCTGTCCGTGTCCTTATTGGTTGCCCTATTCCTTGTTCCTTCTTTGATTGAGAAATTGAATATGTGGAAGAAACGTAAAAGAAGATTTCGTATCCGGCTTTCTTTCATTGCTCACCCACTAACTTTCTTTAAGCGTGGCGCTGTGTATTTCACCTGGTGCTATACGGTGTTGATCCGCTTTTTGTGCCGTTGGAGGGTATGGGTTTGTATGCTTTTTGTTTTGCTGTTTGGTCTGCCTGTTTTTCTTTTACCGGAGAAACTGGAAGGTGAGGGTAAAGGTGTGGAATGGTACAATAAAACATTAGGCTCACCAGAATATAAGGAGAATATTAAACCGATTGTAGATAAAGCATTGGGCGGTTGTTTGAGGCTGTTTGTACAGAAAGTCTATGAGGGAAGTTACTTTTCGCGGAATGAAGAGGTTGTTTTGAATATCAATGCTAACCTGCCAAACGGGAGTACACTTGAACAAATGAATACGTTAGTCAAACGGATGGAAGCATTTTTGGCACAGTACACCGGAATAAAGCAATTCCAAACAAGTATATATAATGCCCGCAGAGCGAGTATTCTTGTATATTTTACGAAGGAGAGTGAGCGGAGCGGATTCCCTTATACGCTAAAATCTCAGGTAATCAGTAAGGCACTCGAATTAGGCGGTGGAAGCTGGGGAGTGTATGGTTTGCAAGATACGGGATTTAGTAATGATGTGCGTGAAGGTGCCGGTTCGTTTCGTATAAAGATGTACGGCTATAACTATGATGAGTTATACGATTATGCTGAACGCATGAAAGCAAAACTCCTGAGTCATCGCAGAATAAAGGAAGTATTGATAAATTCGGAGTTTTCCTGGTGGAAGGATGATTATCAGGAATTTTATTTTGATTTGAATAAACGCCGGATGGCAGAAGAGGACATCACTGCAATGAGATTATTTACGGCAATGAAACCTGTTTATGGAAAAGATATGGATGCTGGTACGATAGTCGTTGAAAGTGGGGTTGAACATATCCGTCTTACCTCCAGGCAATCCTACCGGTATGATGTCTGGGCTTTGCGTAATATGCCTTATATGGATGCCGGGCGGCTTTATAAATTGTCCGAACTGGCTGTTGTGGAGAAGGGACAATCGCCGCAGCAGGTAGCTAAAGAAAATCAGCAATACCGGTTATGTTTGCAATATGAATATATCGGAGCTTCAGAGCAAGGCCGTAAACTTCAGAAGAAAGATTTGGAAGAGTTTAATGCAACCTTACCTATGGGTTATGTGGCAGAATCGGATGATTATGATTGGAGGTGGGGAGATAAGGATAATAAGCAATATCTATTGCTGTTGGTTGTGATTGCCATTATATTCTTCATCACGGCTATTCTCTTTAACTCGCTCAAACAGCCGTTGGCTATTATTTTTGTGATTCCTATCTCTTATATTGGTGTATTCCTTACTTTCTATTGGTTTAAGCTGAACTTTGATCAAGGTGGATTTGCTGCTTTTGTATTACTTTGCGGTATAACCGTGAATGCGAGTATTTATATACTTAATGAATACAACGCTATTCGCCGTCGTTTTCCTGAACTTACTCCGTTGAGGACATATGTTAAAGCCTGGAACGCTAAAATTACCCCTATCTTCTTAACGGTTGTCTCAACCATATTGGGTTTTATTCCTTTCATGATCGGTTTGGATAAAGAAGGATTCTGGTTTCCGTTGGCAGCCGGCACTATTGGTGGATTGATTATGTCGGTGATCGGAATATTTTTCTTGTTGCCATTGTTGGTATTGCCTTTACGAAAGCAACCTTAATAACTATTCTGTGGAGAATCAAAACAGTTTCTTAATCCATATATCCTGTTTCTTCTTTTTTATTGCCCGGTAAATTCGAACAACTGTTCGGAAATGAACATCCCCTAATTTGTGGCACGCACTGATTATCAGTTGTTTATGATTTTGGCATAACGCTTGCATTATAGTAAACGTAAGCCGATCGAAAAAAAGTTTCAAAAAAAATCGATGTGACTGCAATTTTTTGATAGGTGCTTGCGTCTTATAGGTAAAACGATTAAAAGAATAAATATAAATAAATAAAAAATTACAATTATGAAAGCTACATTATTAAAAGCAGTTGTGTGTGTTACTTTAGTTTTTGCTAGCGTTTTGAACTCAAATGTTATGGCTCAGGACAAGTTCGTTACTAATGATGTGATGGCTGGTGAGTTGGTTTCATCTAAGGTTATTTACCGTCATGATGGAATGTTGTATCGTCATATGAAACATGACTTTACTTATGATGATCAGAATAGAGTTGTTGAAAAAGAGATGTTTAAGTGGGATTCTGGTAAGGAAGTATGGGTGCCTTGTAGTAAGATTGCTTTGAATTATACTTTGGGTCAGGTAGAAATGAACCTTGCTAAATGGAATGAGAAAGATAAGATGTATAATGAAGCACAAGAGAAGAACGTTTATCAAATGGATTTAGCAAATCTGCCCATAGCTTATCAAAATTATAAGTGGAATGAACGCTCTGGTGAATGGAAAATTGCTGAAGATTACAGGTTCGGTTCGACAGCTGTAATGTATGCGATTAACTAATAGAAGATCATGATTAAGGTTGATTGATGTAGGTATTTGAGATTGTTTTATATGTATGGGCGGTTTACGAACCGCCCATATTGTAATTATAAGTATAGACTTTTATGCTGTCAAGTACCTTTTAATTTATAGAAGTGATATGTTTTTTACTTATCTTTGCAGTGGTAATAAGACGCTATACCCAACTTTGGAGTGCTCAAAAAGCGTTCGTTTGTTACTACAAAGATAGCAGCTAATATTAAAACGACAAATAATTATTTGTGTTTTTGATGGAATCCTGCTTTTAACGATTTTGTGTGCGTATTTGCTGATATTTTAACCTATCCCGGATGGCATCTTCTTTGTCATCTTTATACCATGATAAAGATCTTTTTTGTTGCTCTTTTAACGAACGTTTTTTGAGCAGTGCAGTGTCTCAAATATTTAAAGTGCAGTAAACCATGGCGTTAACCTTGTTGTCTGTGGAACAATATACATCTCTATCAGTTCTGGCTGAAGGGTGATAAACGCATTAAATGAATGAAACTTATTTCATGCATTTAATATTAAAGTTAACAATATGGAAAAGCACGGGCTGTGAAGCTCGTGCTTTTTAAATATTTTTTTCATATATTGTTTTATGGGATAAGTAAAATAAAAGGTAACCATTCGGCGTAGTGCCTCCTCTGTTTTTGCTCTTCCTGTTTCTGAGATAATCAAAGGTCTGGAACATTGATGTTTTTGATCCGACCATATACAGTAAATGGTCGGATGATTTATAGTTGATGGTCCGGCCCTTTTTTTATTTAAAATACAACCGCCCCGACTTAAATTTAATTTGTTGAGAATGAAATACTCCGTGCCTCTGTGTCCAAATCTTGTTTTATGTCTTACTGAGATTTTTGATACACTTTCTTAGCGATTATGGTATTTATTCAGAAATCGCAGCGGATGTTCCCGAAAGGTTATTTCTGAACTCAGCAGGAGTTAAGCCTGTTACTCTTTTAAAGATGCGGTGAAAGGTTTTGCGGTCGCTAAAGCCTGAATTATAAGCAATGTTATCTATCGTGAGGTATTGATTTCCTTTGTCAGACATGATATCTATTGCCTCTCTTATACGGTACTCGTTGATGTATTGCGTAAAAGTTTTCCCTGTGCACTTGTTCAAGGTGGTCGATATATAGGTTCGATTTACTCCAAGTTGTTCAACCATACTGTTCAGCGTAAAATGGACATTGGTGTACATCTTTTCTTCATCCATTAATTTTTGAATCCGTTCCATTAAAGCAAGTTCGACTTCATTGGGCTCGGCAATAACAAGGATTCTTTCTTCTGATTTTACGGATACTTTATGATCAGCGGCCCACTCTTGACTTTTCTTTACCAGCGTACGGTATACTGCACGCTTCCGACGATATAAGTTTATAGCATATAATAATAGCCCGGTGATAATCAGTAATATAATCCCTACATAGAATGCCACATGTTTATAATAGGCTGTTTGTACACGTTCCACTTGCAGTTCTTCTTCTTTGGCTTGTTGTTCCAGTCGGCTGGCCTGTTGTTCGGCATAAACCAGTTTCAGCGCATCGTATTCTTCATAAGCCTTCTTCTGATATATTAAAGCCGAGTCTTGATATGCAGCCGCAAGGATAGTATTGCCCATTATGGTGTAGTACTTGGCCATTACGGGATAGAGTCGTTCCCAGCGCTGGCTGGGGTAAGAACGCTGAATATAATCTACGCCCATATCTATATAATATTTACATTGTGCAGGATTCTTTTTTTCCAGATAAATATCAGCCAAAAGGGTAACCATGCCACTGGCATATGTATAGTCGTTAATACCCGCCATTGTTTTACGGGCAAATTCGAGTAATGGAATTGCTTCATCATATTTGCCTTGCTTGTGGAGGTTACCACCAAGATTACCCTTGGCAATAGCTTCCCAAGCAAGGCAATGTTCTTCCGAAGAGTTCTCGTGGTTGGGCGCGGCAAGTATCTTCCGGAAGTATTCGTCGGATGTTTCCAGGTCGTTGTAATGGTAACGGTGAATCAATCCTAATGTATTGTAAGCCGGGCGGAGCAAGGAATAACAAATTGCGTTCGGATCATGTGCTATTTTCCGGAAAAATGTTTCTGCTTCCGGGTAGTTGCGGAATTTATAGTGTAGTTCGCCCATCTCACGATAAGCTAATAGTTTCTCTGGTAAGTGGGAGGAAGAAATAGTGTTCAGCTCCCTATCAAGCACTTTGATGGTTTCGAATGCCTTGTCGTATTCTTTGTCTAATACGTAAATGTTCATCAACCCGCGAAGTGCTCTCAGATAGGTGATGGTATCGTTTGTTTC
>NZ_QVMI01000060.1 GCF_010500965.1 Bacteroides sp. 51
GAATTATCATACTATCCGGTATTAATCTTTCTTTCGAAAGGCTATCCCAGAGTAAAAGGAAGGTTGGATACGTGTTACTCACCCGTGCGCCGGTCGCCAACAATCTATTGCTAGATCTTGATGCCCCTCGACTTGCATGTGTTAAGCCTGTAGCTAGCGTTCATCCTGAGCCAGGATCAAACTCTTCATTGTAAAAGTATCTTTTAAATTTACTATTGGACAATTTACTATTAGACGATTAAAATAACAAAAGTGAATTCAATCGTAAATCGTAAATAGTCAAATCGTAAATCATATTATCTCTGCTCGGATGCCGTACAAATTTATCAAATTCACACCTATATATAATATAGAATGACGGTTCAATTAACCCAAATATTAATTTGGCTTGTACTACTTGTATAGTTATGAAAATAATTCAAAGAACGATGCGGTTCCGACCGCGGCGGCTTGTCCATTTCTGTAAAGCGAGTGCAAAGATAGGTGGTTTAGAATTAACATGCAAGCATACACACCAATTATTTTTAAAGAAATGCAAAAGTTTTTTCTAAATAGCTGATAATGAAACCTGTTGTAGAACATAAAAAAGACAGCTTGGTTGCTGTCTTTACATTCTTGCTACAACAAGAACTTATTATTCCAAAATAAGATATCCCATCAGAAGCAATATTTAATATTCTTCCTGGATCTACCAACCTGATGATTGCCAGACTTTACCTTCAGTATATATCTCCAAGTTACGATAGAAATTGAGAATACTAGAACCTTCTTGTGGTATATACACACTAAGCCCTTCAGCACCTTCCATAGAAGAATAATATCCATTAATACGTTCTGCAAAATTTGTTTTTGTAGTTTCAAAATAAGATTGGGCTCCATCAAAGAGAATACGCCATTCGTTATAATCTTCGTTTGCACCCGTAATGCGCCGTATCAGTTCATCCAAATCATAATAGTTTGTAGTACCTCCCTTACCTTTGGCGTAACCATAATAAAACCAAGAACTAGAGTTGGCATTTATATTCGCTCTATTACCAGCATATTGAGATAGAATATTTTCTGTAGCCTTTGCTAAAGTATTCAACTCACTCGTTTTCAATACCGATACAGACACCCCATATGGCCATAGCTTTCCAACACCTTCATATGTATATTTAGCATCCGCCTTTATAGTACCATCTCCATTACCGTAGTAATCGTAATATGCACGTGCTATATTTTCAGCTACATTTGTAGTAGTAAACATTTGAGGTACCACCTTCTGATAAGGAGCACCAGGTCCTGGTATTTCAGTAGGAGAGCCAATTATATAATCTGCACAGTTTCTTAATTCATAGGCAACCTCAATAGCCTGCATATAACAAGCATCAAGAAGAATAAATTCAAACCGCGGGAAACTTTCAAGTACTTCACGCAAGTCTGTTATATTCATATTAGTACTGTTATAATCGCCCAAATGGCGCGTAGCAGCATTAGCAGACTCCATCCAACCATCGGCATGAGATGCAAAAGTTAGCCCATAACTTTTAGCAGGAAACTCAGCCACCACTTTGGATATGATGTCAGACATCACTTCTTTTTTTAATGAATTCTGTTCGTTATACGTATAAATAGTATCTGCAACTACCTTCCCGTCACTTTTTGATATATGTATTAATTGGGGAGCATCTTGTTGGGTATCGCAATAAACTACCAAATTATTCTTTGTGACATCCACATTAGTTATCCCTTCAACCATTTCATTAAAATCGCTTATCGCATAAGCAGAAAGATCATTCTGCCCAACCCAAAGCGCAAGCACCGTACGCTCTTCGCCTTTTGCCGGAGGATCTGGAATTTTTGGATCATCATTATCACTACAAGCACTCACTAAAACAAGTACCAAACTCCATAATAATAATTGTAGCTTTATCTTCATTTCTTGTTCCTTTCGTTTGAGTTAAGTTGTATTTCATTAATCTTCAGGCTTCTTAAAAGAAAACTCCGTCTTTTTCAGTTCTTCCACCCTGACAGCCTTATCTTTTCTATATTTGCTCAATACTTTAGCCTGCTCTTTAGCTAATTTTGCTTGATTATTAGAAAAATAAATCATACATGTTCTATTCTTCTCACCTTTCTCATATTCCAGATGATTCTTTAACTGATAGCTATAATGCTCTCTATATGGTAAAAAGCCCATCTTATCCAAATGCACACTATCCAACATCTGGATCTCAGTATAATACACTACGGTATCTGTAAATGAAGCAGAAAAACCAAATGCATATACTGACTTGCTTTTCTTTGAAAAACCAGAACACACCATTAAGGTTACCGCAAGCAAAAAAGCTATTTTCGCAAATTTCATATTCTAAAAATTAATTTGTTTGAGTATAAAGTTCAGTTACTTATCGCTAATTATCTGTAACATACCACTTATTACTTTGGGATACAAATGTAGTGATTTACACAAAAACTCCGTACAGAAGAGGAAAGAATTAACAAAATATAAAAAGGAACCACCCTTTCGGATGATTCCCAGTTATTTCTTTTATAGAAAATTGAATGTCTTATTTATCCCAAATAAGATTTGAGCAGTTGGCTACGATTACTAGCTCTTAATCTGCGGATTGCTTTTTCCTTAATCTGACGAACGCGCTCACGTGTGAGTCCAAACTTATCGCCGATTTCTTCCAATGTCATTTCTTGTTGTCCGATACCGAAAAACATCTGTATGATTTCTTTTTCCCTATCGGTTAACGTAGACAATGCTCTATCAATTTCTTTCGCAAGTGATTCATTAACCAAAGTACGGTCCGCCATCGGAGAGTCGTCATTGATCAATACATCCAACAGGCTGTTGTCTTCGCCTTCTACAAACGGTGCATCAACTGAGATATGACGTCCGGACACTTTCAAGGTATCGGAAATCTTATCCACGGGAATGTCCAGTTCTTCGGCCAGTTCTTCCGGAGAAGGACGGCGTTCATTTTCCTGTTCGAACTTAGAGAAGGCTTTGCTGATTTTATTCAGCGAACCCACCTGGTTCAACGGAAGACGGACAATTCTCGATTGTTCGGCCAATGCTTGTAGAATAGACTGACGAATCCACCATACCGCGTAACTAATGAATTTAAAACCGCGTGTTTCATCGAATTTCTCGGCAGCTTTGATCAATCCTAAATTACCCTCGTTAATTAAGTCGGGCAAACTCAAACCTTGGTTTTGGTATTGCTTAGCTACTGAAACAACGAAACGCAGATTCGCACGGGTCAGCTTTTCCAGTGCTACACGGTCTCCTTTACGGATGCGTTGAGCGAGCTCTACTTCTTCTTCAACTGTAATCAGGTCCTCACGGCCGATTTCCTGCAAATACTTGTCAAGAGAAGCACTCTCTCTGTTCGTAATACTTTTGGTAATCTTTAGTTGTCTCATTCTAAAAAACAAATTTGGTGTGCAAAGTTACAAGATTTAATTCATTTTCAGGCAAAAACCTAGCAACTTTTTAATTTAATTAGTAGTTAGAAGCCAGAAGTTAGTAGCAGGTCTACGAAATAATACCACAAGGTAAAGGTAGAACCTGACTACTTACTACTAACTACTAGCTTCTATTAAAACAATTAAGAGCACCAACAAGTTAACTGCCGGTGCTCTTTTTGTTTTATATTAACTTCGGCAGCAACGTGCCGCAGCGAGGTTTCTTTTCAGATCAATCCTGTGACAAGTCTACTGCGTAGCTGGCACGTTTTCCCGATGGGAACATACCCGATATGAATAGTACCTGTTCCGGTGATTTTGTGGCAGCTTTAAATATTTCTTCCAAATCACTCACTTTACGTACAGTCTGGTTGTTGACTTTCAGAATGATAAATCCTTTGCGAACACCTGCATCGGCCATCTTACCCGAATTTACACCTGTAACTTCAAGACCGGCACCCAGGTTGAGTTGTTTTTTCATTTCATCCGGCAACTCCCTGAAAGCAGCACCAAGAATTTCCATATCGGTGTTCTTTACAACTTTAGTCGTACCTTGTTCGTTCTTCAAAGTCAGTTCAACAGTTTTTTCTTTCTTGTCGCGAATTAGTTTCACCTTTACTTTATCACCCGGGCGGTGTCTTGCCAGCGCTTCCTGCAAATCAGCCATCGTTTTAACGGCTTTTCCGTCAATACCAGTAATTACGTCATCCACTTTAATATCGCCTCCGGCAGCCGAACCGCCATCTATGATTTCAGCAATCAATACTCCATCATTAACACCAAGTTCGGTAGCTTTCTTTTTAAGTTCTTCGCTCATGCCTTTATTGCTTATAGAAGAACCACGGATACCAAGTATAGCACGCTGTACTGCTCCATATTGCTTCAAGTCACCCACAATTTTAGTCATAATACTGGTTGGGATAGCAAATCCATATCCGGCATAAGCACCAGTAGGTGAAGATAACACAGCGTTAATACCGATGAGTTCACCCTTAGCATTTACCAATGCACCACCACTGTTTCCTTTATTAATAGCAGCATCGGTTTGAATAAACGATTCGATTCCACCATTATATACTCCCAGTGAACGCGCCTTTGCACTTACAATACCTGCTGTTACGGTAGAAGTTAGATTAAAAGGATTACCCACTGCAAGTACCCACTCTCCTACTTTCAACGCATCCGAGTCGCCAATAGGTAATGTTGGAAAATCGTCACCTTCTATCTTTACCAGTGCAAGGTCAGTGCTTGGGTCAGTACCAATTACGCGACCAATGAATTCACGGTTATCATTCAATGTTACACTTATTTCGTCTGCTCCTTCGATTACATGATTATTAGTCACCACATAACCATCCTTAGAGATAATTACACCAGATCCAAATCCTACTCTCGGCTCTGTTTGTACCTGACGTTGGCGTCCCTGGCCTTCTCCAAAGAAAAAATCGAAAATATCGGGCATTTGTTGCACCGTTCTTGTTTTAGAGCGCTCGGTCGATTTTATATGTACTACGGCATGAACTGAATTTTCAGCTGCCAGCGTCAAATCTACCGGCTGGGCATCCATAGCATCAAATGCAGCTAATTTCACGTTCGGATTTTGCTTGAACAAATCACTATCTGACGAGACGGTAATTTCATTTTTACCCTTGTTCATCATTGAGTATGTGGTCAGACCGGCCACACCTGAACTAAGCAAAACGATTGCTCCTATGGCAAGAATATTCTTCGTTGTTCTTTTCATACTTTTATTTTATTTATTTGTTAATATACTATTCACATTTAACATTTAAATCTTTCACCGATTAACATCTTCGGCACTAAAATAACAACAAAAATCATTCAAATCTGACGCTTGTCACAGTTTTTTTTTCTCTTTTAACAGAGAACGTTCATTGCTTAACAGCACTTAACGACAAAACCTGACAAATTTACATTCATTGTGACACCGGCAAGGTGGCGGCAAGGTGCCGCTGCCTGGTTACGATGCCGATTCTTACAGGTACACGATTTGCATATCGTAATTCCACTGATTAAAATAAAGATTTCCTTCCCGCCACTCTACTTCGCCACGCTGAAAGTCAACTGTTTCACTACGAGGATATTTTTTCTCCGGATAAAGTGGCATAGAATAATCATTATTCACAATCATGCGCCAGGCGTCAATACCTCCCAGAAAGAACATTTCTTCTTCAGGTGTCTGCGCATAAACAGGAATACCGAATGACTGATCAACAGGTACCCAGCCTATTCCCTCAAAATAGATTTCCGCCCAATCATGTAGATTCCATGCTCCCGGGTGCATCATAAAACCGCTTTGAAAGTGTGCCGGAATGCCGCTATACCGGCAAAGGGTAATGAATAGTAAAGTAACCTGCCCACAATCACCATGATGATTGTCAAGTACATACTCCGGTATATTAGGAATAGTAGAATATTCACGTGCCGATGCCCACGGGAAATTATCGTTTATCCATTTGAAATAGCGTTGTGCTTTTAATAATGGATTGGGTTCATCGCCTGCAAGCTGTTCTGCCAATGCTTTGATACGAGGTGAAAATAAAATATGACTTTCACGTTCTGCCGTATATTCCTTATACATATCAGTAGTTGTATCATAGGGCAGGATATTTTCCGGTTTTAACCTCCCCCACTCCGCGTAAGAGGTGTACTCGAACTCTTCCGAGAAAATGGTTGGCTGGTCTTTCACTGCTTTTTTCTCCATATAAAGGGTAGAATGCTGATAAGATTCCGGAGAGAATATATATTCCGGCTCACTGGCAGAGATAAACTTTACATCTTTCTGACGATATTGATTATCTTTAGGGTAAGGCAACCAACAGCGTATCATCTCTCCATCGGGCACGGCATTGGCATCCACTGTCAAGGTGTACTTTACCTTCATACGTGTTGGCAACACAGTATCTACCTGCTGACTTTTCACAGCCTTGATCACCTCCGGCAGATGTTGTTGATTCACTTTCTCACTACCACTTAACGGATTACCATCTTTAGCTATTTTAATAGTACGAGCTACAGAATCTACCCGGAATAAATTAGGTGCCGCATTACGGAAATACCGTTTCTCACCATCAAAGATCATATATTCAAGGGCTTTGGTTTCTTCCCAATGACGCATTTGTTCATCTGTAACATCAGGAATATATTTTTGTATATATGTCTTCACTTCATCTTCTGTCCGCGAAAAGTCTATTTTGACACGTGCCATACGTTCCTGCTCCCAATCAACAGAGGGTTGTTCTGTTTTGGGTGAAGAACAGGCCATAAGAAGAAATAATATGCAATAATAAAGTCTATTCATAATTGATTAGTTTTGAATGTAAATGATTAGCTGTAGGGGCGGTTCGCGAACCGCCCGAAAATGGTTTTCTGTATATTCTGTGCATTGGGCGGTTCGCGAACCGCCCCTACAATAATCAATTCCTTTCCAAACCGTTTTACACATTTCTACTCCAATTTTGTGTATAATCAAAGTTTTGTAATTCCAATCCCCGGAAGATCATTCAGAGTAATTTTCCCTTTTACAACCTCCATACCTTTAAAGATATCATTGCCTATAAGCAATGCTCCGTCCAGATCGGCAAAATCAACCGCCGGAGAAAACTGTGCAGCAGCAGAAATTGCACAGGACGTCTCCGTCATACAACCTACCATTACTTTCATATTTAGCGCCCGTGCCAATGTCACCATTTTCCAGGCCTCACGCATACCGGTACATTTCATCAACTTGATATTAATACCACTAAAAGCACCACTCAATCCGGCCACATCACTCAGACGTTGTAGAGATTCATCGGCAAAGATAGGAAGCGGGCTATGCTGGGTTACCCACGCAATATCATCCAACTGCGTTTTGGGCATGGGTTGCTCTACCATAACAATGCCCTGTTCTTTGAGCCAGAGAATCATATCAAGAGCATATTTCTTATCTGTCCATCCTTGATTAGCATCCACCGCAATGGGGAGGTTGCTAACCGAACGGATGGTTTCTATCATTTCTTTATCATTCTCACGACCAAGCTTTACCTTTAATATATTATATAATCCGGCAACTTCTTCGGTTTTCTTACGCACCACATCGGGGGTATCAATCCCAATCGTGAATGTAGTAGAAGGAGTTTTTTCTTTATCCAATCCCCATATTTTATACCAAGGGGCATTGAGTAATTTCCCCACCAAATCGTGCAAAGCAATATCGATAGATGCTTTTGCCGCTGTATTACCCGGCATAACCCCATCAATATACGCCAAAATATCCTCCAACTGGAAAGGATCGTTAAACTGCTCCAGATCAACCTTACTCAAAAAGCTCATCACAGATTCAACAGATTCACCCAAATAAGGAGGCATGGAAGCCTCACCATATCCTATGATTCCATCATATTCAATTTCAACCTGTACATCAGGCGTAGTAGAACGCGAATAAGTTGCCACGGTAAACACATGTCGCAATTTCAGTTCATAAGGTCGAAAAGATAGTTTCATTTTTGCATTACGTCCGGCAATACGGTTCACAGAGAAAGAAACCGGCTTTTCGCCAGCCAGCGCACTATCAAGAATAAGCCCGGTACCCAGTGTACCCAAAGCTGCTGTTTTCAGGAATTGTCTTCTATTTTGTTTCATTATGGTATCGTTTTGATTGTTTCTATATGGTTATACGTTATCTCAACCGTCCACCCCCTGCCCCCGCCAGCGGGGGATACCTTGCGGAGACGCTGTGTAGCGCAGCCTATCCCCCGCTGGCGGGGGCAGGGGGTGGATGTTGAAGTCAGCATAGAATTAATTCATTTCCAATCCGTTTTACTCATTCCCTTGTATAATAACTATTCGTAACCGTAGTATTTATCTCAGAAGTACCGATTGAATTAAGAAAACAAGTGGCAAATAACAACCGGTTCAAGTTATATTCATCATAATCAGCATCCGCCGGATCAAAACTATTGATGCGCACATCGCCCTGAGCATGAATAAACTTCTTATTACCTATATATATAGCCACATGCACAACACGTTCTTTACGTTCCGGTGTAGCCTTACGTCCGAAGAATACCAAATCACCAGGTTGCAGATTTCCAAAATCCGACGCTATATCTATATGTTCACCCACATAAGCCTGTTGAGAAGCATCACGTGGCATAATGATATCGTGCAGATAAAGCACAGTACGTACAAATCCGCTACAATCCATTCCCTTAGCCGAGGTTCCGGCCCATAAATAAGGTACCCCCAACAATGTTTTAGCTGTTGCAATGATACTTGTTGCATCTTGCTTCAGGGTTTTCTGCCATACCGCCTCCGGCTGAGAGATTGAGTTGGAGATATAAGCCTTTCTCCCATCTGGATAAGACACCTTATAATAGCCTTTTTCGGTACCTTCCCACTTCAGGCGATCACCTGATACGACATCAGATATGGATTGTGATTTTGTATCGGGCTTTTCATAAGTAAATCCGTAATGGGAGGTGACTACTATCTTTTCCGCACTATTCCAGGCATTATACTCCTCCCTAGTCATTGGAGTTATACCCGCCCGGTGCACCCAGGCAATATAATTATCCGGAGTCTGGATACGATACCAACTTGTACGATCCAATACCCTGACAGGCATTCCAAGCAATCCCTGCGTTACCATTTCAGAAGAGAAATCGTCTTCACTACGCAGATTACAAACCGATAGATTAACTATACCATAGGTCCTATCGCCAAGTACTTCATTATCCGGAAGCAACCTCAAACTATCTTGAATTTCATAACCGGCTTTGGATAACTCATCTAAAAGCATTGCTTTAGCCTCGGCAGAAGTAGTTCCTCCTTTCACTTTCAGGTTCTTCCCATCAAGCATATAATCTACATCAAACACTCCGACACGCCTGTCGGGAATAAACTGCTTACGAACTTCTTCACCCGTTTGCCGGAGCTGGTCCAGGATTTCATTTACATTTTCGCCGGTACCGGCACAAGACACAAAAAGCAGGAGGCCTAACAGGCCGAAGATCATTTTCTTCATTATTTTTTTTGTTTTGGGGGTTGATAAACAAAAATAATAGATTTATAATCAAAACACCCCAAACTCCCTACACTATTTCGCCATCAATATTTAATTTTCGTCTTATTGCTCTGTACGGTGTAGTTAGGAAAGTCCTTACCTGTAAGACAAAAATAAAACAATAAAGCAATCTAATCATATTTAAAATCAAATTTATAAAGAAAAAAGAAACTCCTGTAACCTTTTCACTCCCGCAGTAAATTTTTCCGAATTCGTTTCTTTCAGTTTTAATATGGTTTGCAATTTCCATTTTACAGAAGGGTACGCACTCAAATCTCCGACACAACATTTATTCCATTCCGGTGTACCTTGTTCAAAGGAAAGAAGAAATGCTTTATCATCTTCTGTCCATCCATTATTAATTTTCACTATCAGCTCTTTACGAGTAGATTCGTAATCTTTGTATGAGAAAGAAATGTCCGTCATTCCTTTGAACTGATTCTCTAAAGATTCTTGTTGATCAATAGGATGTGGCTGCAGCGATTCGATGATAGGTTTATCACTACCTAAAAGACAAAAAATCAACCCATCTTTAACTTTCTCAAACGAGTCAAGAGGCATATACTTACAATCAAAGAGATCACGTGGATGTTGCCGGCTCAATGCTGCCGAAATCTTCCCTCCATACAATTCCGAAAATGAAACTATCCGAGCCTTACAACCCATATTAAATTCGGATTGAGCCTTGGCACAAAGGTCTTTATCTTCTGTTCTTCCAATAAGTCCTCTCTTGGTTCCATTCACCTCAATTTTCACGGTTGCTCCGTCCTTAATGCATAACAATTTCCAAACATCAGGTTTATGAGTGATTCTAATTCCCGGAATAGTTTTCTCAATCATCTGCTTTAATTCAACTAAATGAACATTGATAGCTTTTAGGCTTTCCTTCCGTTCTTGTATCGGAATATAGGTTATATCTATATCAACGGAATAGCGAGGCATGTTTTTATGGAACAGGTTGATAGCCGTTCCTCCATGTACTGCAAAATCTTCTATCTTATAGACAGAAGGCATTATTCTTACCAGAAGCGTCACTTGCTTTTTATATAACTCATTCATACTCATGTAACTCTTTAGGTATAGTTATTTTATATCTAGGAATGTAAATTCCATTCTCCACTAACTGAAATTTTGAAGAGCCTAATTCTATTTTTTCTATATCAAGTGAATCAAACCAGTAATGCCCAGCTTTCTCTGCCATATACAGAAACATTCTCTTTACTTTTAGATTGCCGGTATTTTCTAATAAAGTTTGTAATATGTTAGGGCGAAGTGTTGTTAATTGTTCCATGATATAGAACAAATCCATATATGCATACTGCTTTGGAGCCAATAGTAAACATTCTAAAACAGCCTGCTCAGGAACAGAAGATTGTAAATGAGGATAATTAGGATTAAACAAAACCAACTCTGATTTTGAGAACGTTTCAGTAGAAAAGAATCTCAATGTACGGTCAAAATCTTCATTCTTTATCCATGAAGGAACGGGCTCTTTACTGGGGTGTGATACTACCAGCAACGGTTTACCCATTGGTACATAATGATTAAAACCGGAAAGTTCCAAAGCTGAATGAGCCGCTATATGACAACTCTTATTTAATTGTTCGTTATAGCTCTCTAAAACAGAGAAAGACTTCAATTTGTCTCCTGTACGATACATTACTCCTTTAGACAGCGAGGACAACCAACCTGAATCTCTGTATTTTTTCACTAACTGATCAGAATATCCGTTTTCTTTTAGCCATGAGGAAAAATACAACCCTCCCTGATTGCTTCTCTGTAATAATTGGTTAAGTTTATTTCCTGTTTCTATACCCATGGTATATAATTATAAAACATATTCAACTGCAAAGATAATTGCTTTTCATAACATATTGACTATTTTAGTTGAAATATATTCCCCATTCTATACCAATAGTTTATATTACTGATATAAAACAAACCGTTTCGTATTTCTTCGTACTTATCATTGCATCGGAGTTTATCTTCTAAAACCTCGTTTAGGATTCTTCTTTTTCTTTTCACGGAAGAGGCAAATGTTATATTAGTTTCACCCACTCCCCTTCTTCACCCCCGCTATCAGAAACCGTCCCGGTTGTTGTATCTTTCCCCACTTGGTATGATACAACAACTGCCAGATCACCCCTTCCAGCCGTCCATAATCCGAGAGGGTGAGTATCGCATTCACCTCTTTCGCATCCCTGACACCCAGCGCATCCAGGCTCCGCATCAGCCCTTCCAGATTATGCGTAGCCTTGTTGTGTGCATACTCCGGTGGCGTTTTAATCTCCGTCTGAGTCGAAACCGAAGAATTTCCTCCTCCCTCCTCCTCCCTCTCCTTGGGAGAGGGCTGGGGTGAGGCTTTTCCTTTGGAGGGATTTAGGGAGGATATTCTCTTCTCTTCTTTATCCTTCTCCTCTTCTTGCAATGCGTCCGCATCAGCACATTCACTCATTCTCAACCATTTAGACCCCGCTGCCCGGCGGCACTGTTCACTCTTTGCCGCGCGTTTGCTGTCGAGGGGTTTCATTCTCTCCACCAATCCCGGCGAGTAAAACAGTTCTCCCTCAATGGCAAACAGAGCATAATCCGTAATGATTCGCTTCACTACCGCCCGGGTAGTCTTCACCCTCCGGGCCAGCATATCCAGCATCTTTAATTTACCTTTGTAGCCTGCTTGTTGCCGCAGAAACTCCAACAGATACCAATACACCCCATATCCCCGGGCACCTTCCGACTCAATTAATATCATTAGCTTAATATTGTTTCCCGCCGTTGCATCATGCGGAAAGTATTGATCATTCTTCATATTTACAATTAGACAATTTACGATTAGACGATTTAAGTTACTCTTGAATCAACGGTCTACGGCATCGTAACTTTCAACTTTCAACTTTCAATTTTCAACTGATACATCGTAGCACGGGCAGGCTTTATCCGACACCTCGTTGTGTCCCAACACCCGTTGAATCTCAATCAGTGTTCCCAGCCTTTCTATCAGCCCGCGGATAGCAGCCTTTTGTGCTTCCGTCCGTGTATCCGCCGGATTTCCTTCTTTGTCCAGCCCACCAACGTATGCTATACCTATGGCCGAACTATTCCATCCATAACAATGTGCCCCTTTTTGTGTCAGGGATCGCCCTTCTTCTATCCTTCCGTCCTGATGGATCACAAAATGATAGCCAATACTTTTG
>NZ_QVMI01000061.1 GCF_010500965.1 Bacteroides sp. 51
ATCACTGTCGCTGTACATAAAATAAAATATTAGAATTATACAGCGCGAAACTAAGAAAAACAGAAATAAACATCAAGACGTCATTTTTGGACGCTTACTATTTAAAACTCAAAATATTTTCATACAACTCTAGTGTTTCTCTATACACTGAATCAATTGAATATTTTTCCTTAATAAACTCATTACATTTCTCTTTGTATTTTTCATTTCTAATTTTGTGCAACAAATTTCGAGCAATTATATCAAGTATATTCCAATTCATATCGCTAGCATTTCCTAAAGAAAATGCGTATCCTGCTTGAACAATTTCTTCGCAATTACATTCTTCAGTAACAACCACTGGAGTTTCATAATGCAATGACTCAAGTACCGTTGTTGGAAATCCTTCATTATATGAAGGCAAAATATAAACATCAGTTGAATGAAAGATTCTCTTCTTACCCACTTCATCATAGATAGCACCTAAATAAGTAATATTAGGTAAGCCTTCTATTTTCTTTAGCAATTTACATTCTATTTGCTTTGTGCAGCTTCCAACAATTGACAGGGAAAGATGAGGACGAGTTTTAAAAGCATCTATCAACTTCCATATTCCTTTAGAAGGAATAATTCGAGAAAAAAACAGAAATTCAACACTCTTGCTTATATTCTTTTTCTCAAGATCATAATTTTTAAAAGCCAAAGCATTATGCTCATAATAAATTTTCACCCCCTGAATCCTAATCGAGTTCTGTTCTTCACTTCTATTAATAAAGACAATCCCTTCAATTACTTTCCTAAAGAGTGCAACTATTATACAAATAAATAGAGTCTTTTTAAAAAATGATTTTATGCCATTAGCATAAATGCAATTACGCATAAATGCACCATGCGCTTTTATCACAAAAGGAATCTTATATTTCTTTGTCAAGCGTAAGATTTTAAACATCAACACATTATAAAACCCGTGATAATAAATCACATCATAAGATTGAAGTTCTGACCAATCAAAATCATCCAAATGATAAATTTTATAATTACATTCTACTTCTTGAGACTCACGTACATTTGACAACAACAAAAGTTCCGAACACACCCCACTTATTTTATTTATATGCGATAAAGATGTGTGAAGGACCGAATAGACACCTGTTCCTTCCTTCCATCTACATGTTTGTGTTATATTTAGTATCTTCATTTCTATTTATTGGATTACATATAAAAAAAAACAACCACCAAAAAGGTAAATAAGTCATATTCCAAACAGAATAGGACGACAAAAGAATAGCACCCAAAACGCCTATTCTCAAATACTTAAGATTAGCATTTTTAAGCTTCACGCATTGAAATACTCTCCAGAGCATATATAAAAAAAGTATAAATACCCAAAAACCTTGTTCAACTAAAACTGAAACATAAGTATTATGTATTCTATGTGGAGCTGTATACTCTACAAATAATGATGGTGCATTAGCAGATTTTCCAATTCCAATTCCCAATATTGCATATTCCGGATTATACTTCAATACACTTAAACCTTCTTTGTTTAATTGCGATCTATAGTCTAATGCACCTTCACCCGAGTCTCTATTGCCATCAATGCGAGCAATCAGATTATCAAATTGTGTAGAAAAAGTTTCTTGGAAGAAATCCTGAAAAACAAAAAATAAAACAATAAAAGGTGCAATAAAAAAGAAGATACTTTTACCTTGTATATATCTTTCAATTAAATAGAATAATAAGATAAGTAAAGTTGTAGCAAGACCAGTACGAGATAAAGTCAGCATTACCAATGGTAATATAGAAACTGCATTTAACAACGAAAAAACTCTTATTTTTTTCTTCGTAAACACCAATGAAGACATAAGACTAGTGATCAAATAAACATTCAACGTTAATGTGAAATAATTTGGGTCATTATAGTATCCTTGAAAGCGGTACATTGGTTCTTTAAAATATAAATAATACATAGACCCAACAGCCAAAGGAGTTAAAAAAAACATATAACGAAGAATGCGTTTCCCATCAATTGAAACCAACCCCCTAAAACCAATGACTAAAACGGTCAATGTAAAAAATACACTTAAAGATCCAGAGAATGGGGAAAACAGAGAAGAGAGAAAAGATAGAAAAAGAAAAAGATATAAAAATCCCCCTGTTTTGGTTAATTTCCCGCATAGCGAAAAAGAAAAAAATAAGCAAAGAAAAGATAAAATATGAAATAACTTAACGCCATCTAAAACCTCAAGTTCATTATATAAATGAAACAACAAGGATAAACAACATAAAACAGCATATATATTTTCTTTAGAAGAATAGCTTAACGAAAAGCCTTTTACCTGTTGCATATCAGTGTAGAAATAAAACACACTATTTTTTTTGTAAAAGAGTAATCTACTGCAATACCAAAAGCTAGTATTTTACTTTTTAATTTATAATGGCTAAAAACATAAGATTTCACATGTTTTTTCACGACATATATAAATTCTCGAGCAAGCAAAGGATCACAATATTTCATATGCATGATCCGATACAAAAAAGAAACGCAGTACCTAACCAGACGATTATAAACTAAAGGCTTCAAGTCTGGATATTTAACCTTTACAAAATCTAAAATTTCATAATGAGCATCTATTATGTCTAATGTTTTACTAGAAACTGAACTATTCATGATGCTTTGAGGGTTTTTCCGATAATAATACTTTTTCTCATTCGAATGAGCTATATATTCTACCTTATCAAACAGTTTATATATTGTAGAAAGGTCCTCGAACAACCTCCCTTTAGGAAAAAATGTATTTTGGAAGACTTTATTTGAAAACAATTTCCCACATGCAGATGTCATAATACACCTTTCTTGCAATACATATTTCACTGCATCTCTTGAAGTACATTTGCCTTCAACTAGTTTGGTCTTTTTTTTCTGTTGTAATGGTATTCCATCCATTACATCCATTAATAAACAGGTTGAAATATCAACAGAAAAACGAACCAGCAGTGTATAGAGGCATTCCACATATTCATTTGAAACATAATCATCAGAATCTACAAAAGAAATATACTCTCCTGTACAAACTACCAAACCAGTATTTCTTGCATCAGATAATCCTCCATTCTCTTTATGAATAACTTTTATTCTATCATCCTTTAGTTTATATTGATCGCATATAGTACCACTTTTATCAGTAGACCCATCATTAATTAATATAATCTCCAATTTTTCATAGGTTTGATTCTGAATACTAACGATACAATCTGCCAAGTATTTTTCAACATTATACACTGGGATTATAATTGAGATTAAAGGTTTCATGAAGGTATATTTATTTTATTTCCAGCTAAATAGCCAACGCCTAATTTTTCCTAAAATTCTCCGTTCTCTACTTCCTATTTTTCTAGCTATTTTATTAATAATACGATCTTTAGGACTCAACCATGAACTAGCAAAATGATGTATACAGTAAGTATTTTCTGTTAGGTATATTTTTCCATCAATATAAGATTTTGGACAAAAATAATCTTTGGGGTAAATTGTGAAGAAATTTACAAAATCCTGATATGTGTTATTTTGGTACAAACCATGTTTTAACATTAGATTAGTTATTGTAACAACATTTGTTGTTAGATCAAACGTCCCATCTTCTGTTAAAAAGTGCCTATCATAATAATAATCTAAATTTTCTTTTACCCAGTTTCCTTTTTTTTCACTCCCCATGATACCTGTAGGTATCATTGTTTCATCCTCAAAGCCCGAAAAGGCATTCAAATTCAGAAAAACATCTAAATTCCTCAGTACTTCCACATCAGTGTCCATGTAGATTCCACCTTCATTATATAAGGCGAACAGTCTCACAAAATCAGTGACAAAGGCAAATTTTTTTGCCTCATAAGCTTCTTTTACATACTCATTTTGATTAATATCAAAATTTTCCTCATTCCATTCTTTTATTTCATAATCAGGCAAATATATTTTCCAGGACTCAATACACTTCTTTGCAAGTTGAGGCAACTCTTTTCCGCCAAACCAACAATAATGAATAATTTTAGGAATCATATATTTAAATCGTTAAAAAAAGACACTATTCGAATAGAAGCTTTACCATCCCCATAAGGATTCACAGCTTTACTCATTTTATCATATTCTTCTTTACTGTTTAATAAATGCGATACCCCCTCTACTATTTTATCAACATCAGTACCAACTAATTTCACTGTCCCAGCATCAACAGCTTCAGGCCTTTCTGTAGTTGTTCGCATAACTAATACAGGTTTTCCTAACCCTGGTGCCTCTTCTTGAACGCCACCACTATCGGTTAAGATCAAATAACTTCTCTCCATCAGAAATACAAATGACAAATATTCTAATGGCTCTATAAAAAACAAATTATCTATTTGCTTTTTACCAAAAACTTTTAGAATCGGGACTCGTACATTTGGGTTCAAGTGCATTGGGTAAATAAAGTCTACATCTGTATGCTTTTCACTAATTTCTCGTATTGCCTTGCAAATATTCACAAATCCCTCTCCAAAATTTTCTCTACGATGCCCTGTTATAAGAACTACCTTCCTTCCCTTTTGTATTCTTTTTATATCATATCCCGCCTTAGCTAATGAATATTCCAGTTGTAAATACAATTCATTATCATTCTTTATCTTATCAGTAACCCAGTAAAGAGCATCTATCACTGTATTACCTGTAATCTCAATATTACCAAAAACTCTTTCGTTTTTGAGGTTTTCAGCACTTAACTGAGTGGGTGAAAAATGATATTTTGCTATTCTTCCTGTCAGCTGACGATTCATTTCTTCTGGCCATGGATTATTAAGATTATAAGTTCTTAATCCAGCCTCAATGTGTCCAACAGGAATTTGTAAATAAAAAGCAGCTAGGGCTGAGGCGGTAGATGTAGTGGTATCACCATGAACTAACAAAAGATCTGGTTCAGCTTCTTTCAAAACATCTCTCATACCTAATAATACACGTGAAGTCACATCATACAAATCTTGACCAGGCTTCATTATATCCAAATCATAATCTGGAACAATCTCGAATAACTGCAATACTTGATCTAGCATTTGACGATGTTGCCCTGTAACACATACAATAATATCAAAAACGTCTAATCGTTTCTGAAATTCTTTAACTAAAGGGGCCATTTTGATAGCTTCCGGACGAGTACCAAAAACAAGCATTATTTTTTTCATAATCTTAAGTGAATTACTTCTATATTTTTTTAAATAATTTCATTAGTGTCCACTAAAAATTCGCAATCGTTCTTTGAAATATTTGAAATATAGTTAGTTACAGAGATTTTCTGAGTCAACGGACTTGAACTTGTAATTTTGCGTGCTATAATAGTGCTGCATATGTTTCAAGATAAATACGTTTTTGCTCAGTTAGTCACATTCCTGGATAGAAACCACTTCAATTACCTTGTGCGCAAGTTTGGTGGCGACAAATATGTGAAATTCTTCACTTGTTGGAATCAATTGCTCACATTGATGTTCGGACAATTATCAAACAGAGAGAGTTTACGTGATCTCATAGTAGCTTTGGAAGCTCATCAAAAGAAGACTTACCACTTAGGTCTTGGCAAGTATGTAACCAGAAGCAATTTAGCAAAAGCTAACCAAAATCGTGATTATCGCATCTTTGAAGCATTTGCCTATTACATGGTAGAACAAGCACGTACTAAACGTAAGAGTGATATTTTCAAACTTGGTGGAAATATCTACGCTTTTGATTCTACCACCATAGACTTGTGTTTAAGTGTTTTTGGGTGGGCAAAGTTCCGTAAGAAAAAAGGTGGTATAAAAGTACACACTCTATATGATATAGAGACTCAGATACCTGCTTTCTTCCATATAACGACAGCATCGGTACACGACAGCAAAGCTATGAATGAGATTCCTTACGAAACAGGTGCTTATTACATCTTTGACAGGGCTTACAACTGTTTTAAGAGTCTGTTTAGGATAGAATCAATCGGCTCCTATTTTGTTGTTAGAGCAAAGTCAAATTTACAGTTCAAAGCAAAACAATGGAAACGTCGATTGCCGAAGAATGTATTATCTGATGCAATAGGTGAATTGACCATTTATAAAAGTTCCAAAGACTATCCTATACAAATACGCAAAGTATGTTATTGGGATGAAGAACAGAAACGAGAGTTTACGTTCCTGACCAATGCCATGAAACTCTCATCGTTGCAAGTTGCCGAACTTTATAAAAACAGATGGCAGGTTGAGCTCTTCTTTAAATGGTTCAAACAACATCTTAAGATAAAAAAGTTCTGGGGTAATACAGAAAATGCTGTAAGAATACAGATATATTCTGCAATTACTACTTACTGCCTGATAGCAATCATTCAGCATGACTTAAAATTGGATAGAACGACATATGAAGTTCTGTAAGCGTCCAAAACCTGGTATACCCCTCAGGGAGGATACCTAAAGGCACCCACCAAGATCTTGGAACTATGTTTTTATTATTTTTTATTCAAATTCAG
>NZ_QVMI01000062.1 GCF_010500965.1 Bacteroides sp. 51
CACACAGATGGGACACCCTATTTGAATACAAATAAATTATAACTCACTGAATGTCAGTGGAAACGAATTTGAATGAGAGAAAAGCGCCAAACTCAGGAGTAGGAGTGATACCCACACCGCAAGTCGGTACAATTTCACCATCTTCTGTTACATCAGATGCTTCGATGATAGCTACATCTACATTTCCGAAAAATCCATAGCGAAGATCTTGCGCCAATGTAGACAGGTGAAGATCGTAATAAGGTATCTTTCCTGCATTAATTGCATTGCGTATATCCGTGTTAGTCTGGTAGGGAGTACGGAATTTGATAGCGTCTGCGCGGGCAAGTACACCATCAATACTATCGCTGGTAGAAGCCCCGGTAAATACTCCTACTTTGAAAGGATTGCCGTTAATATGTTCTTCCTCGGCGCGTTTGGCCAAAGCCACGGGAACAACTTTCGGACAACCTGCATGGGTAAATCCGCTGAAACCGATATTATCATCATGTCGAATCATTGCTGCCGCTTCCTGGGCGGTCACTCTACTTATAGCCATTGTATCTTTTTTTATAGTTAATCTGTGTTTCAAAACAACAATTATATTGATTATACAAAAGTAATGAGAGAATCTTTTGGCTCAAATGACAATAATACGTCCAAAACTGCCAAAATGTAAAAAGGGATACGTATCTTTACGCAGAAGCACCCAAACGAATGAAAACAGAAGTCAGGCATATCGCTTTTCTTGTATTACCAAATGTTACATTGTTGGATGTGACAGGTCCTTACGAAGTATTTACACAGGGCATTGATTGCATGGATAGCAAAGAATCCAATGCACCTTTTACTTATAAACTTCATACGGTTTCCGCCGGACGTGGAAAGACTATTTGTACCGCGTCCGGGCTGTCCATTCAGTGTGAAAATACCATCCGAACAGTAGATTATCCGATAGATACTTTATTTATTCCGGGAGTGCCTAACTCCTGCGTATGTAGCTATAATGCCGGAAAACAGGTACTCGAATGGATTAGTGAACAAGCCGGGAGGGTACGCCGTATCTGTTCTGTATGTACAGGAATATTTCTATTGGCCGAAGCCGGAGTGCTTGCAGGACATAAGGTGACTTCCCACTGGGAAGTTTGCGATAAACTGGCACAGGATTATCCTGAAGTGAAGGTCGATGCTAATCCGATATTCATAAAAGATGGAAATGTATATACATCGGCCGGAATATCGGCAGGGATGGATCTGGCTCTTGCCCTGTTGGAGGAAGATTTTGGCAGGCCATTGGCTATTGAGGTAGCCAAGCAAATGGTGCTCTATCTGAAGCGGCCGGGTAATCAATCGCAATACAGTTCTGTACTGACACATCAACAAGCAGATTACCGGCCGATTCAGGAAGTTGAAAGCTGGATAATGGAGCATCTGCACGAAACGCTGACTGTTGAGCGACTTGCAGAACAATCATTAATGAGTGCTCGCAATTTCGCCCGTGTTTTTATACGCGAAACAGGTATAACTCCAGCCAAATATATAGATAAACTACGAATAGAAACGGCTTGCAGATATCTGGTAGATACGCAATTGTCATTAAAAGAAATAGCCGATATCTGTGGATTGGGATCGGTAGATAATATGCGGAAGGTATTCATTAAATACCTGGAAATATCACCTGTTGAATACAGGCGGCGGTTTGGAAGTATTTAAGAGTTGCAGTTAAGTGATAAATAGACTATCTTTGCGCCCTTTATTAATAAATTAAATAATAAGTAAGATGGCAGAAACACCGAATTGCCCAAAGTGCAATATGGAGAATACGTATTTCGATGGTACAATGAACATATGTCCCGATTGCTTTCACGAATGGCTGGCAGGAGAAACTGAAACTGAAGTAATGGACAATGTTCCAAGAGATAGTAATGGCGCAGAACTACAAACCGGAGATGCTGTAACCGTAATCAAAGATTTGCCCGTAAAAGGTTCTTCAATGGTTATTAAGCGAGGAACAAAAGTGAAAAATATCCGACTCACAGAAGACCCTGAACTAGTAGATTGCAAAATCGACGGTTCAAGCATCGTACTCAAAACCTGCTTCCTCAAAAAGAACTAGCAGGCGGCAAGGCGGCGGCAAGGTGCCGCTTCCAGGTTTCGATGCCACATGGGGGCCTGGGTGTAGCACCTTGCTGCCGCCTTGCTGCCGCCTTGCTGCCGCCTTGCTGCCCCGAAGAGGGAGGTAGTAGGTCGAAAAAATAAAAAATAAAGTAGATTTATTACTCATAATGATTATCTTTGCTTAGCACTTACATAACTACAAACATGAAAGAAAAGAAGAAATATCCGAAACACGAAGAAGATCAAGAACAATTTATCTTATCAGAACCAACAGCAACATATCATGTACAAGGTAAACGGCCTTGCCAATTTACCATGGAGGAGTTAAAGGAAGAAATCCGTCAATCCATGGAAGATATAAAGGCGGGAAGGGTGCATACTTGGGAGGAAATAAAAGCTGATATGGATTCATGGTTACAATAATATTTTCAACTAAAGCATGTATCAGATTACACGAGATTCGTTATTTTCATAGAAATCAACCTAAGAGACTCAAAACAATTGTTGAACGCATAAATAAAGGTGTTGAGATATTATGTGTTTTTCCTCAAGCAGGATTAGCGGAAACTCAACTATCAAATGATTTGTGGTGTTTCTATTCTTTGGTTATAGATAAGTATTACAAAATAATCTACCATTTTGATAAACAAACTGTGTATATTGTAACCATTTGGGATTGCCGTCAGAATCCACTTAAATTATTCGATGAACTTCCGTGGGATATTGATTAATATATGTTGTTCTCACAACAACATATTGCAGTCGTTTACTAATTAATCTCCTTATGTTGCGATGAATTTATAAACAACACATCTCCAACACTATCAAATTTAGTAAAGAATTCCATAGGTTCATTTTTACTGATCTCATCAGGGAATCCGATAATAGTCAATCCTGCATGCTTGGAATACTGCGTTACTGCATCACTGAAAAATCGCCCTTCTGCAAGTACAACGATTTCAATATTGGTTAAGGTAATTGGTAGTCGTCCAACAGCAATGCGTTCTTCCAGGTTTCGTTTTACACTTTCACTTTCATCTGTTGTAGAGAATGCAAATATCTTGATCTGGCTCTTTTTCCAGTCAGGATGAGCCATAATGATGTACCCTAAAAGAATCATCAGGTTTGTGTTTTTCTCATCTGCCGGGCGTAGCCACACATGAATATCGTTTCGGTTACGGATCGGATAGCTGGAACCAGCAAAAATGCAGATGTCGTAATCACCGGCTTTAACCAGATTGATATTATCCACAATACGTAATAGTTCTTCCGGATGCTGTTTATCGTACTCAAACACTACCATGTTGTTCTCCATACCCGAAATAGAAGGTGCCTGAATAACCTGAGCTATTGCCGATGTATAAGACGGAGAAATCATCGTATCAATATACAACGCACTTTTATCCCCTTTTTGAAGATCAATCAGTTGCCGGCATACTTCCTGTGCTTCATGGAACGTTTGTTTTCCGTAATAACCTTCAATGAAATGGAAATATGTACCGAAACCATGTTGGTGGCTGATCCATTTCATTAGTTCTAATACTTTATCACGCTCAAAAGAATTAGGTGAAATACAAATAGCAGATGGACGCCATTCTTCATTCTCAATAGTCGACTGGCTTTTCTGCATGAAAACCCGCAAGTGCCTGCTCAGTTGGAATAACGCACCCCTGAAAATATCGACAACCCCTTTCTGATCCTTATTATAATGTTCTATTAACAGGTAGATAACAACAATAAGAATAGTCGCTAATATAGTATACAGCGGACTTATCATAAACATTACCCATACCGAAAGTAAAAAACCTCCAAGTGAAAGAAACCATTTCGATTTAAAACGCGGGCGGTAGGAAGGGGGAGAACCAAAATGATTCAGAAACGAAATTAAACACAAACTGCCGTAAGTGAACAGGAAGAACATGGAGATAATTTCTGCAACCAGGTCGATGCTGCCCATCAGTACAAAGAATACAGCAATGATTGAAGATACAACAGTTGCATTGAAAGGCTCTTTTGTTTCTCCTTTTCCTTTAGCCAGAAATGTGTTAATACGACCGATAGGTAAGCTCTTATCCATAGCAACAGCCTGTAATGTTCGTGGAGCAACCAGTATGGAACCCAGTGCAGATGAGAAAGTACATGCTGCCAGTCCTATAGGAATAATAATAGGACCTGCCAAGGCAATTCGAGACATAATAAGTTGATCGCTTATTAAATCTGCCTGCGAAGCAGATACCGATAATTTCCATACAACAAGTATATAGACGATTAATCCAGTCAATGTTCCTCCCATTGTTCCCAGCGGAATGGATTTACCCGGATTTTTCAAGTCACCGCTGAGTCCGACACCTGCTGTCATTCCCGTAAATGCAGGGAAACAAATAGCAAATAGAATGAAGAACTTATCATTATTGAAGAAACCAAAGTTGTTTCCGGGAAGTTGTGTTGGGTCACTAACAGATTCAATAGGACCTCCCATAAAGAATAGCCCCAGAGCAACCAATAAGAGGATATTTACAATATATAGAATCTTCATTCCCGAATTAACTCCTTTGTATAGGATAACTAAAGCTAATGTTATAACCGCCGGAACACTGATGACCTGACGTGGTAACTCATAACCGTATTGTGTATGAAACCAATCGAAAAAAGGAGCAAATGCTTCGGTAAAAGCTATAATATAAAAGGCAATACTAATGGCTTGGGAAAAATAAAGTGTAATCCCAATCGTAGAACCAATTTTCAATCCGAATGAACGGGAGATTATAAAATACTCGCCTCCACCTTCTACACGTTTATTAGTAGCGATTTCAGAGATGGCGAGTGCAGTAGGAATAGTAATGAGATGACCCAAAATGATGATACCAATGGTACCCCAGAAACCTAATGTACCGGTAGCAAAACCGAAGCGAAGAAAAAGGATCGCTCCGAGAATGGTCGATATCGCGGTGAAATATACAGGAGCGGTACCTAGTCCGCTATTAGGTTTCAAGGGTTTGGGTTGGTTCATCTTTTAAGATCTGGTTTATTTTTTAATCCATACACACCGATTATTTCACCGAATACAAGTTTGTGGTATTCTTTGGCTTCTTTATAGCTCATGCTTCCTCATAATACGTTTCTTATTTGATTTGCAATGATTACCGCAAATCTACAAAAAACGTTTTATAAAGCCGATAATATAGAAACAATAAAATGTCTAATAACCTATTGTAAATCGCTCTTGATGATGTGCCGGGTTCTCCAATTCGTCAAGCATAGCTTTGGCATAATCTTCTACTGAGATGGTGCTTTCTCCTTTATCGTCAAAAATCATGTTGTCTTTGCCCAGTTGGTATTTTCCAGTCCTATTTCCAGGTACGAGACTTGCTGCAGGAGAAAAGAATACCCAATCGATATCTTTTTCAGGTTTCAAGTAGTTATAATATACATCTGCCAATCCCTTTACCCCCGGTAGAATAGATGCCGGTATTCCTCCGGACTCGATGAGGGTTTTGTCTGGTTCAACATAGAGCGAACCCGCACCGCCTACAATCAATAAACGTTTGACGCCGGCTTTTTTAACTGCATTGATAATGCTCTTATATCCTTTCAGTGTATCATCATATATATTTGGATTCTTCCATCCGGGGTTATATGCGCTGATCACAATTTCTTTTCCGGAAAGTAGTTGGGCAAGTTTGTCTTCATTCATTACATCACCTTCACTCACGGTGAGATTGAGGCTGGTTACCATTACATTAAGCGGATTACGTACGATGGCGTTGATTTGTAAATCTCTTGTTAATGCTTCATGCAAGATGGCAGATCCTACGAATCCGCTTACTCCGATAATTGCAATTCCTTTCATATTGTTTTACTTTTTAATATGTTCTTTCACTAGTGGGCACTAAAAAATAAAAATCGTTCTTTGAAATGTTTTGTATATCGTGGTTTCAGAAGATTTTCGTTGCGTGACGATTTGAATTGACTTCT
>NZ_QVMI01000063.1:0-441 GCF_010500965.1 Bacteroides sp. 51
TTCCTGATCTCATCGATGGATGAACTGGCCGATGGAAGCCTGATCTCGAATACGAATTTTACACCCGGGCAGCGCAGCGAATATACCCACGCACTGCAACTGATGAAAAACCGGGAATACCAGCGTGCACTAAGCATCCTGCGCGGATATAAGGATTACAACACGGCTTTGGCTCTGGCTTGCGTGGGACAGAACAGCCGGGCGCTGAATATGCTGGTGCCACTGGAAAAGACGGCCAACGTATATTACTTGCTGGCCATCCTGTCGGCCCGGCTGGGCAACGAATCACAAGCGATAGAGTGCCTCAGGGAGGCGTGCCGGCTGGACGAAGAAAAGGCATTCCGCATCGAAAGGGATTCGGAGGTGAGTAAGCTGGTAAGGAAGTATGATCTCAAACTTTAAAACAACGTCTGTGAATAAAAGTAACAGCGATGAGATAGA
>NZ_QVMI01000063.1:478-5834 GCF_010500965.1 Bacteroides sp. 51
CGCATCGAAAGGGATTCGGAGGTGAGTAAGCTGGTAAGGAAGTATGATCTCAAACTTTAAAACAACGTCTGTGAATAAAAGTAACAGCGATGAGATAGATAAAGCAATTAAGTAACAACTATTTTTTATTAATTTTTAAAAAACATGAAAATGAATTTTAAGTATGTAATGATGGCTTGCGCCCTGACTTTAGGGTTTGCTAGCTGTAGCAATGATGATGCAGTAGACAACAGCGGTATTATACCCAATGGGGAACCTACGGTGGCACGTATCAAGTTGTCGCAAGTAGCAGGACCCAAAACCAGAGGCATTGAAGAAGCAGTTGACGGTGAAGCAATAGTGAAAAATGCAACGGTCTTTATCTTCGATGCGGGGGCTAAACTGGAAGCAACCGTAACGTTAAGCAACACCGAAGCAAGCACCGGAAAAGTTGTAGAGATCACTACCGGTTCGCATTATTTCTATGCAGCTGTAAATGCAATTGCAGATGTGCCTACCTCTTTCCCTGTAGGTACTCCGTTGGCTACAGTAAAGCAAACTGTTTTGGGTTGCGCCACTTTGGGTGACCTGACAAAGGATGACGGTTTCTTTATGACCAATGTAAGCGATGCTTTGGCTAAAAACATTGTGGAGTCAGATAAGCCGGATGGTAGCGACAACCCTGTTGAGATCAAAGTAGGTCGTGCTGTGGCTAAGGTAAACGTAGCTCTGACAGCTGATGTTAAGAACGGCAAGGAAGTAGCAGGTGGTAAATTCACTAACATGTCGTACAAAATGGGTGGTAACCCTAACAAAATGTACCTTTTCCCGGTATACGAAAGCGGCGTATTCAAAACTCCTTTCTATTCGGATATTTATGCAGCTGCGAACTATTATGGAGATGCTGCTTATAGAGCCGATGGAACACCTGGCTATGTGATAGAAAACGCTAATGCCAAAGTTATTAAACAAGGAGAAGCAACACATGCACTTGTTAAAGGAACATTTACTCCTGATGGAAAGACTGAAGGTGTTGATTTCTGGCGTATTTACAATGCATCAACAAAATTATGGGAAGATGGAATTTATTATAACATAGGCGATGCAAAAACCGCTGCTAACTATCCTACCGATCAAGAGACGATGAAAATAGTAGAATATGCGGGTGGTGTTTGCTACTATGCATTCTGGGTTGCGGATAAAAATGCGGCAGACTTATACGCTGTCAGCCGTAACAATTACTACGATATCAAGATCGAAACCGTATCTAAAATCGGAACAAACCAAGAAGATGGTGATAAGGACATAGATAACGAGTATATTGAACCGTCAAACCCACCTGTAGAACCGGGAGATCCTATTGAAGAGGAGAAAAATACAGTGAAAGTAAGCATCAATGTACTTGACTGGACTGTGGTTGAAACAGGCGTAGGTCTCTAATTATTACTATAAGTCCTCCCCTTCGGGGGAGGCATAACTCTCAAAGAAACAAGAATAATGAAACATATACAATCGATTATAGCTATTTGCCTGGCTGCAAGCATGGTCTTCTTAAGCAGTTGTATAGGGGAAGACAGCGACTGCGCACCCGTTACCCGGGAAGTAACCATATTGCTCCGGTGCGACATTAACACCACAGGAGCAGATGTATTTACTACGATTGTAAAGCACGTCGATCTGTATGTGTATGACAATGCAGGTGCGCTGTATCGGAAAGTGGAACGCCTGACCAAAGAACAATTGTCGGCAACAGATTATATACATAATATGGTGCTGCCCGAAGGAAACTATACCCTGGTGGCCTGGATGAATGCCAGTGATGAATTTGAAATAAGTGAAATAGAAGAACTCTCTACCGCACGCCTTAAACTGATACCTTGTGAAGAGGGTGGAGTGGTAAAAGCCAACACCCAACCCATTTATCACGGCAGTCGTGTATTGACCGTGAACCCGGAGACCGGAATTGTAGTGATCAATATGATGAAGAATACCAACTATGTAAATGTGACTACGAACTTCAACCGGACCCTTCCACAGTCTGTAAACCTGCAAGCCTATATAACAGGAACAAACGGACACTATACCTTCGAAAATAATTGCCCGGGCGAATCGCCCGCGTACACCTATATGCCGCAACCGGCCACGACGCGGACTACGTACCCCTTTGCATTCACCACCCAACGCCTGATGGTGGACGATGACCTGCGCCTGGTCATCATCAAACAAGAAGCCGGTAAAGACGATGAGCAGTTGGCCGATATCGAGCTGACGCCTACCATCATGCGGAATCCGCTGTACAATGAACAGCAGGATCTGGATAAACACGATACCTACGACCTTGAGTTCATGTTCGAACATGACGGTGAAGACGACACCTGGGCGGTGGTGGGTATACGGGTAGACGACTGGACGTGGAGCAGTAGCGGAACCGGATTATAAGAATCTAGTTGAAAAAATCAAAAACAGATATAGTTATGAAACTTAACGGAAGAAAAAGTATGCCGGGGCTGTTGGCCGCCATCATGCTGGTAGCACTATCGGCATGTATGGACGAAAGTCACGAAAATACCCCACAGACCGAAAAGGATGTACGGGTGAAATTCGCCATCCAGCTACCGGGAGCAAGTACACCTGCCACACGGGCTTTGGACGATGACGACGAAAAAGAAGTCCGCGAGATCGACGTACTGGTATTTAACCAGGGAAGCGAAGGCGGATTTGTATATAAGGCAAGATGCAGTGAAACCGACATTGAAACCGATCCGGGTGATAACAGTAAAAAAACGTTCACCGTTGAACTCAGACAAGGAACCTACGACCTGGTCATTGTTGCCAATTCAAGCGATATCGTAGCCGCCACAACACTCACAGGGAAAACAAAAGAAAAAGCGCTGCAAGCGCTGACGGAGCAGATGCCTGCCGATGGCAAGTGGCTGGCAAACAGCTCCGCCACCACAGGCTATAGGCCTATCCCCATGTGGGGAAATATTGGAAGCACGACCATTAATGAACAAACCGACCTGACCGGTGATAAAAAAATCTATTTGACCCGCATGGTTGCGCGCGTAGATGTAAAGGTAGACGCGGCGGTAGGCAAAAGTTCTTTCGAGCTGACCAGCGTTCATGTTTATAATTATAACACAGAAGGAACCATAGTACCGGCCAGCACAGCATGGAATGAGGTTCTGGTCGATGGGAAAATGGTATGGAAAGTCACTGAGCCTACCGTGCTGTCGGCCCCTACACTGAAAGGGCCGCTTAACTATGACAATGAAGATAGCAAAACCGAGATCAACACAGCCGATAATAACTGTGTAGGCGAGATCTATATTTTTGAAGCCGAAAACCATACGGATACTGAAGGAGAAGATGAAGACAAAAAACATAAAAACGCAAAAGATTTGCTGAATCGTACTTGTCTTGTAGTAGGAGGCAAGTACAAAGGGGCTGCCGATCCAACCTACTACCGTATAGATTTCGGCAATGGGTCGGGCACTTCGAAAACCTTTTTTGATGTATTGCGCAACCACCGGTATGTGTTCAATATAACAAAGGTGTCGGGTCCAGGGTACGACGATCCGGACATTGCATTCGAAAGTCTGCCTGTCAATATCGAAGCCGAGGTATTGGAATGGAACGACGGGCAGGGTGGTGATGTCATTTTCGACGGACAGTATTATCTATCGATAAAGCCCGAAATGGTGTTCAATTTCCAAAAAGATGCCGATGCCGATGTAGTTCGTGTACGGACTGATGTTCCCGCCGGATTTAAGATCACCGGGATCACCGAAGATGACGGAACGGGTACAAATACGGAAATAACCAATACAGGCTGGCTCACGACCGATCTGACGACCGGAACATTTTATGGAGCAGGCGAGACGGAAATTCCGGTAAACATTAGTGTGGAAGAAAACGGCATAGCATCACGCACAGGATATATCTATATCAAAGCCGGACGTCTGGAAGCCAAACTAACCGTAACGCAAGGCATAACTTCTAAACCCGCTGAGATATTTAACTTTGTTTCCTATACCAATGTAAATGGTACGGGGCAGGTGGTTCCGTATAGTGGCGGTAAAATACTGGCCGAAGCGAATACCAACATGGGCTGGACACTGCGAACGGATATTGACGGTGTGGAAGCGTCGATGGGGAAGCCTGCTTCGGAAATTGCAGCCGATTATACCCTTTCGGTAAGTATCCCGGCGAATGAAACCTGGGCAGATGTCAACACTAAAGTATGGGTAGAATATAAAGGCGTGGCATCTCAGGAAACTACTTTCACACAACCGGGGTATAGTGTAACAACATCAGCGACCAAGGTTTCGACACCAGTAGGTGGAACATCTACTGTTACAATAACAGGCTATCGCCCATTGCTGTATGTGCAGGCTGTTACCGAAGGTACTGTACTGGCAAGCGGAACCGTGCCAGCCGGAACGACAGTTGCCGGTAGCACCGGGCTAGCTATCCCCGTTACAACGGTTACCCGTTATATTACCATCCAGTGGTCGAAAGATGGCGCAACTGATTGGACGGATATAATCACCTTTATTCAGTGTGAATCGCGATTTGCCTACAGCAATATCGTGTGGGACGAGGCAAACCAAAAATTGACTTTTGCTGAAACAGCGGCGGACAATGTTTCTATACATGCCCAGGCACAAGGTGTTTACTTCATGTGGGGATCTTTGGTTGCTATCAGTCCTGTGGGTGCTAACTTCTCCACTTCACAGATTTTGTATAAACCAGATGAATATACAACTGCCATCAGTTCATGGACTACTATTCCTTATGTCAATGAAACCACTGCTCCATTCAATGACAACGTGCAAACTAACGATGACTTTGCTACTTACAACAGCAATACTGGTTACAATGCCTCTACCGGCAAGGGTGACATTTGTCGTTACATCTCCGCCAAGGGTTGGGTTGAGGGTAGTTGGCGTTTGCCTACTGCCGCCGAACAACAGGCACTGATGGAGGCATCTGGTAAAAGCTCCGTAAACGCTAAGTTTTCCGGTACTCCCAACGGTACTTTCGTGGAATTAACTGCTTCCAACACTAATGGTCTGGATCAAATCCCCAGTTACATTCAGCTTTTGGATCAGCGTTTCCCCGCTCCCGGCTACCGGGGCGACTATGGGGGTTTGGGCGGCGCAGGCGGCCGCGGGTACTTCTGGTCGGGTTCATCGTTCTCCACTACGGACGGGTTCAACGTGAACGTGACCTCGAACGGGGCGATCCAGGCCAGCGTCAACCGGCAGAGTGGGTATGTTGTGCGTTGTGTTCGCGAATAATTGTGCCTACCCAAGCTGTATCTAAAATGATGGGCTTAGCTAAACTGTCCTGGCCGGCACTAGAATACCGGTAT
>NZ_QVMI01000064.1:0-427 GCF_010500965.1 Bacteroides sp. 51
GATGGATGAACTGGCCGATGGAAGCCTGATCTCGAATACGAATTTTACACCCGGGCAGCGCAGCGAATATACCCACGCACTGCAACTGATGAAAAACCGTGAATACCAGCGTGCATTAAGCATCCTGAGCGGATATAAGGATTATAACACGGCTTTGGCTCTGGCCTGCGTGGGACAGAACAGCCAGGCGCTGAATATGCTGGTACCACTGGAAAAGACGGCCAATGTATATTACCTGCTGGTCATTTTGTCGGCCCGGTTGGGCAACGAATCACAAGCGATAGAGTGTCTCAGGGAGGCGTGCCGGTTGGACGAAGAAAAGGTGCTGCGCATCGAAAGGGATTCGGAGGTGAGTAAGCTGGTAAGGAAGTATGATCTCAAACTTTAAAACAACGTCTGTGAATAAAAGTAACAGCGATGAGATAGA
>NZ_QVMI01000064.1:462-8908 GCF_010500965.1 Bacteroides sp. 51
AATGATGGCTTGCGCCCTGACTTTAGGGTTTGCTAGCTGTAGTAATGATGACGAAGTAGATAACGGTGGTATTATACCTAACGGAGAACCTACGGTGGCGCTTATTAAATTGTCGCAAGTGGCGGGGCCCACTACCAGAGCTGATATTAAAGAGGCAGTAGGAAATGAAAAAAAAGTAACAAAGGCAATCGTTTACATTTTCGGTGCTACCGGCAAATTTGAGCAAGCCGTAGAGTTGAACACTTCCGAAGCAAGCGCTGGAAAAGTCGTAGCAATCACCACCGGTTCGCACTATTTCTATGCAGCCGTAAATCCGATCGCTGGTGTACCCAGCACATTTGCTGAAGATACTCCGTTGGAAACAGTAAAAAAAGATGTTTTGACAAGTCTGACTCTGGCTAAATTGACAGAAGGTACCGATGGTTTCTTTATGACCAATGTAAGCGATGCGTCGGCTCAAAACATCGTGGCGGGTAAGGCTGATGGTACTAGCAATCTTATCGATATCAACGTAGGCCGTGCCGTAGCTAAGGTAAACGTAGCTTTGGCAGACGATGTTGAGAACGGTACTTCTGTATTTGGTGAAGGTAATAAATTCACTGACATGGAGTACAAAATGGGTGGTAACCCCAACCAAATGTATCTTTTCCCAGTATACGAAAGTGGCGTTCTGAAAACTCCCCTCTATTCGACTACTTATGCTGCTGCGAACTATTTTGCAGATGCTGCTTATAGAGCAGGTGACACACCTGGTTATATTGTAGAAAACGCTAATGCTAAAACTATCAAACAAGGAGAAGCAACACATGCGGTTGTTAAAGGTGTGTTTACTCCTGACGGAATGACTGAAGGTGCTGATTTCTGGCGTGTTTACAATGCATCAACAGAAACATGGGAAACCACCATTTATGATACCGAAGCAGCAGCAAAATCTGCCGCTAATTATCCTACTGATAAAGCTACCAAGAAGATTGTAAAATATGAAGGTGGTGTTTGCCACTATGCTTTCTGGGTTATAGACGAAAATGCAGCAGACAAATACACCATTAACCGTAACAGCTACTACAATATCAAAATTGAAAGTGTAGCCAAAATCGGAACAAACGAAGAAGGTGGTGATAAGGACATAGATGGCGATCCTATTGTTCCGTCAAACCCACCTGTAAAACCTGAAGAACCAATTGAAGCAGATACTCATCTGAAAGTAAGCATCAAAGTACTCGACTGGACTGTGGTTAACACAGGCGTAGGTCTTTAATTATTACTATAAGTCCTCCCCTTCGGGGGAGGCATAACTCTCAAAGAAATAAGAATAATGAAACATATACAATCGATTATAGCTATTTGCCTGGCCGCAAGCATGATCTTCTTAAGCAGTTGTATAGGAGATGACAGCGACTGCACACCCGTTACCCGGGAAGTTACCATGTTGCTCCGGTGCGACATTAACACCACAGGAGCAGATGTATTTACGACGGTTGTAGAATACGTCGATCTGTATGTGTATAACAATGCAGGTGCACTGCACCAGAAAATGGAACGCCTGACCAAAGAACAATTGTCGGCAATGAATTATATATATAAGATGGCACTGGAAGAAGGAAACTATACCCTGGTGGCCTGGATGAATGCCAGTGATGAATTTGAAGTAAGCGAAATAGAAGAACTATCTACTGCACGCCTCAAACTAAAACCTGAGGACGGCGGTGTGGTAAAAGCCAACACCCAACCCATCTATCACGGAAGCCGTGTATTGACCGTGAATGAAGAAACCGGAATTGTAGTCATCAATATGATGAAGAATACCAACTACATAAATGTAACTACAAACTTCGACCGGACCCTCCCACAGTCTGTAAACCTGCATGCCTACATAACAGGAACAAACGGACACTATACCTTCGAAAATAATTACCCGGGCCAGGCGCCTGTGTACACCTATATGCCGCAACCTGCCAAAACACGGGCTGCGTACCCCTTTGCATTCACCACCCAACGCCTGATGGTGGACGATGACCTACATTTGGTCATCATCAAACAGGAAACCGGAAAAGCCGACGAGCAGTTNCATCATGCGGAATCCGCTGTACAATGAACAGCAGGATCTGGATAAACACGATACCTACGAACTGGAGTTCACCCTTGAACACAACGGTGATGAAGACACCTGGGCAGTGGTAGGTATACGGGTAGACGACTGGACGTGGAGCAGTAGCGGAACCGGATTATAAGAATCTAGTTGAAAAAATCAAAACAGATATAGTTATGAAATTTAACGGAAGAAAAAGTATGCTCAGGCTGTTGGCCGCTATCATGTTGGTAGCATTCTCGGCTTGTATGGACGAGTACAACGAAAATGCCCCGGAAACCGACGGTGATGTACGGGTGAAATTCGCCATTCAGCTACCGGGAACAAGTACCCCCGCCACGCGGGCTTTGGGTACTATAGACGAGAACGAAGTAACCGAGATCGACGTATTGGTATTTAACCAGATAGGAGAAGGAGGTGGACTTGTGTATACGGTCGGATGCAGTGAAAACGATATTAAAACTGACGAAAATGACAGCCGTAAAAAGACGTTCATCGTTGAACTCAGACAGGGAAAATACGACTTGGTCATCGTAGCCAATGCACACAGTATAATAACCGCCACAACACTCACAACAAAAACTAAAGCCGAAGTGCAGGACTTATTGACGACAGGGATGCCAACCGGTGGAAAATGGAATGCCACTAAAACAGCGGCAGATTATAAACCCATGCCTATGTGGGGAGATATAGGCAATGAAACGATCAACGACCAAACCGACCTGACCGGAGAGGGTGCGGTTTCGCTTACCCGTATGCTAGCCAGGGTGGATGTAAAGGTGGATGCAGCCGTAAGCAACTTCACCCTGAGCAGTGTTCGTGTGTATAATTACAATACGCACGGGGCTGTAGTGCCGCCCATCGCGGCATGGAGTAAAGACGACGGGAAAATCACTGTACCTACCATTCCTTCGGATTCCGAAATCACTGAAGGTCCAATCATTTATGACAATAAAGATGGCAAAACCGAGATCAACACAACCGATAATAACTGTGTAGGCGAGATATACATCTTTGAATCCGAAAACCATACGGATGCGAAACCGGAACATACCAAAGCCAAAGCTTTGCAGGACCGTACCTGTATTGTAGTGGGTGGCGTTTATGATTCCAAGACCTACTACTATCGTATAGACTTCTTTAGCAAATCGGGCGATACAAAGACGTATCTTGATGTCTTGCGCAACCACCAATATGTGTTCAATATAATAAGCGTGTCGGGTCCGGGCTACGACGATCCGGATGTCGCGTTTAAAAGCGAACCGATCAACATTGAGGCTAATGTTTTACCATGGAATCAGGCCGATATGGGAAATATCGTTGCCGATGGGCAGTTTATGATGGCTGTGAGTCAGGGAGAGTTCGTGTTTGGTAAGGATGAAATAAAAACCCAGCAAACGAATAATGTATTCTATGTGCAAACCGACTACATCACGACCGCAGAGGGTGGCAAATCGGGATGGTATGTAGAAAAGATAGTGGACGCTACAGATGATACGAAAGATGTGACATGGGTTAAAACCACTTCCAACGGTACAACGACTCTCACGAAAGGTGCTGAGAATATTAAAGCAAAAGTGGTATTGGCTGTAGATGAAAATACAGATGGAAAGGAACGCGACGCGGTGATATGGATTGCTGCCGGCCGACTGCGCTATGCCGTGAAGGTGAAACAGACGATTATTGCTCCTTTGAGCATCGGATTGCTGGATGGCAATAACGCCCATGTAACGGAACTTATCTTCGCTTCTAAACAAGGTGTGAAACCGGCCTCACAAACCCTCACGGTCAACTGGCAGCCGAAAGACGCTGACCTGGAAATAACAAACGTGGGAGTAGGAAGCAACGCTTTTGCTTCGGGTGTAGGTGCACCCGTTACCGGAACGGTGCTTGCAGGGAACAACGGAACAGGTACGATTACCTATTCTATCGCTCCTGCTGCTTTTACGACAGCGGAACTGAACGGAAACCCATTTTTCGAAAAAAGCTCGAAGGTGGATTTTGTTACAACAAACAGTATATCATACGCTACGGCCAACGTGTTCCTGCGACAGATAAGTTACAACCTGGTTACGGATGTTAAGTCGGGTTATATATTAAACTCGCAGACGGAAAAGATAAATGTCCGGGCGAATTTCGACTGGACGATATCGAAGGTAACAGACCCGCACGATATACTGCAAGATGAAGACAAGCTTCTTGAAATAGCAGGCGGCTATAACACCACGACAGGAAACATCGTATCATTTACAATGGTGGCGGAAAATACTCAAACGTCCAAATCGGGTAAGACGGCGACGATAACCTTCAAAAGCCAGCACGACGAGTCGACGTGGGATGTGGTGATTACCGCAGTGGAAGCTCTGTACGTAGGATATTTCGGGGGCGCATTGGTGCAAAAAGAGCCGGGTGTTTGGCAATTCGAGCGAGTGCTGTATGTGCAGAATGCCGATGAAGCGATGAATGTGAAATGGGCTTCCACGACCGGCGTTGTCAATGTAATGGGCGATTGGGACGGCAAAGGGATTACCCTTGCATTAAGCCAAATGAGTACGACGGATTATCCTGCGGCTAATCTTTGCTTCCAGAAAAACAATAATTGGTCGTCAATTACAGGAAAAACGAGTGCGAATTACGATTGGTATCTCCCGGCAAAGAAACAGCTTATGGGTGTGTATGTAGCTAATGCCGGATTTGAGAGGGAGGAGCAGCTCTCCGGTGCAGCTGGTGCAAATTACTATTGGAGTGCTACGGAGACTAGTGGTAGCACCGCTTGGAGTATGAAAAGTAACGGCGTCTCAATGGGCGGCATCAGCCCCAAGACTAGTGCTACCAGCACGCGGCTTCGCTGCGTCAGGGAATTATGATTAACTTATTGAGGCGGCTTTGCCGCCTCGAACGCAATGACAGTTCTATTTTGAATTTGATAAACTTAAAAAGAAAGATAAGAAATGAGAAGATTTTTAATCATAGCATTATTTGCAGAGCTGATGGTGACGTCGGGGCTGATGGCACAAAAGGTGTATAAGTCTGATGGCACAAAGTATATTCTTGACCTGACTGTGGCGGCAGGGATGCCAGCGAAGTCGGTAACAAATACATCCAAAACGGCGGCTTACGCCTCGTTTCTGCCCAGCGTAACTGAGTTCGGGATGGTAGCGGGTGCAAAAAACGATGAAAACCACCCGATAAATGCAACAGTGTTTCAAAAACTGGAGGTTGCCCCTAATGATATGGATGCATCGTATGATATGGACGGCACGGGTACAACACTAGCTTGGGTAGCAGCTTTTAACGGGTGCAGGAATTCTACATATAAGGGGGGGAATTGGCGGCTTCCCACACAGCGGGAGTTAATGCTGATGTATATCTTCTATCCGGCATTGAAAAGCCTTGGAATCGGCGGATTCAAGTCAAATAACTACTGGAGTGCCACAGAGGGGACGGCGGGATACTCGTGGTATGTGTCTTTCTACAACAATGACTATGAAAATGGTCTTACGAACATTGTTGAAAAAACGACGCAGTACTACGTGCGCTGTGTTCGCGAAGTCACCGATTAACATTGCAATGAGAGTTGGCTATCCAAAGCAAAGCGGGGGCATGTTGTTTCACGAAATGCCCGCCGCCCACGTTGAACAGTTGGGAAGCAGCAGGAATTACCGGCTATTCTTTCTTCTGAATGGAAAGGTTCGCCTTGAAGGAAATGAATGGGATAGCTGTCAGGTTCATGGGCAGCAATTGCTACTCCTGTCGCCACAATGCGAAATAAGTTGTGGGGCCTTTGAGAAATCAAAGTATGTAACCGTAAACTGTACTGGGCTGCAAAGCTGGCACAACAGATGTTATTTAGAGGAACTAAAGCGTTATGTATATAGCGGGCAGGAACTTACTTTTTCTACGCTCCCGCTACATGAAAAACTGAAAAAGCTACTTTCCGGCTTTACCGCATATACCAACAACGAATATCAATACCTCGAAATATATGATACGGTTTTCGTGGTGTTGCGTTTATTATATACTAATGAAGAAATGGCTTTGCTATTATCGCCTATGCTGCAAGGTATATCAAACGAAGAAAATGAGTTGAGAAATAGTTAAAGAAACTCTACTCAAAAGTGTCGTGTTAGCATGAGGTAATCCATGATGTGATATCACGATTTTCCTCCACTAAGTTGTTTTGTTGCTAGAACCCCTATGTCAAGCGTGGCAATAGGGGGTTCTTTGATTTTACTCATTTCTATACCATCATAAAAAGAAATGGAAAAGTACGTCATTGCGAGAGGGTGCCCCGAAGCAATCCAGTATATCAAGAAATGTATGTATTCTGTATTCCTCATTATCAGCCCCTTATCTTTTTTCTTTCATTTTTCTTCAATTATTTCTTGTTATAATTTGGTTTGTATTCCAAAAGTCTCTACTTTTGCACCCGCTTTGTGAGAGAACAAAGCCGGATGTTTTTGACAAATTGTTCACAGATAACGGCATTTTTAGTAAGAATTAATTTTTCTTCAAAAAACTTTCGAATAAATTTGGAAGTAGCGTTTTAAAGTTGTTATCTTTGCATCCGGTTTCGCTTAAATCCGAAGCCAATCGTTCTTTGAATTATTTTCATAACTATACAAGTAGTACAAGCCAAATATTATATTTGGGTTAATTGAACCGTCATTCTATATTATATATAGGTGTAATTTGATAAATTTGTACGGCATCCGAGCAGAGATAATTTCATTTACTATTTACCATTTACTATTTACCATTTGTATGTTAAATTGTAAATAGTCTAATTGTAAATTGTAAATGGCAAGATACTTTTACAATGAAGAGTTTGATCCTGGCTCAGGATGAACGCTAGCTACAGGCTTAACACATGCAAGTCGAGGGGCAGCATTTCGCAGCAATGTGAAGANTGGCGACCGGCGCACGGGTGAGTAACACGTATCCAACCTTCCTTTTACTCTGGGATAGCCTTTCGAAAGAAAGATTAATACCGGATAGTATGATAATTCCGCATGGTTTTATCATTAAAGTTTTTCGGTGATTGATGGGGATGCGTTTCATTAGATTGTTGGTGAGGTAACGGCTCACCAAGTCTTCGATGAATAGGGGTTCTGAGAGGAAGGTCCCCCACACTGGTACTGAGACACGGACCAGACTCCTACGGGAGGCAGCAGTGAGGAATATTGGTCAATGGGCGAGAGCCTGAACCAGCCAAGTAGCGTGAAGGATGACTGCCCTATGGGTTGTAAACTTCTTTTATATAGGAATAAAGTTCTCCACGTGTGGAGTTTTGTATGTACTATATGAATAAGGATCGGCTAACTCCGTGCCAGCAGCCGCGGTAATACGGAGGATCCGAGCGTTATCCGGATTTATTGGGTTTAAAGGGTGCGTAGGCGGACGTTTAAGTCAGCTGTGAAAGTTTGCGGCTCAACCGTAAAATTGCAGTTGATACTGGGCGTCTTGAGTATAGTGGAGGTTAGCGGAATTCGTGGTGTAGCGGTGAAATGCTTAGATATCACGAAGAACTCCAATTGCGAAGGCAGCTGACTATCCTATAACTGACGCTGATGCACGAAAGTGTGGGTATCAAACAGGATTAGATACCCTGGTAGTCCACACAGTAAACGATGAATACTCGTTGTTTGCGATATACTGCAAGCGACCAAGCGAAAGCATTAAGTATTCCACCTGGGGAGTACGCCGGCAACGGTGAAACTCAAAGGAATTGACGGGGGCCCGCACAAGCGGAGGAACATGTGGTTTAATTCGATGATACGCGAGGAACCTTACCCGGGCTTAAATTATAGAAGAATGTTGGAGAAACCCAACAGCCGCAAGGCTTCTATGAAGGTGCTGCATGGTTGTCGTCAGCTCGTGCCGTGAGGTGTCGGCTTAAGTGCCATAACGAGCGCAACCCTCATCGATAGTTACTAACAGTTTATGCTGAGGACTCTATCGAGACTGCCGTCGTAAGATGTGAGGAAGGTGGGGATGACGTCAAATCAGCACGGCCCTTACGTCCGGGGCTACACACGTGTTACAATGGGAGGTACAGCGAGTTGCTTACTGGTGACAGTTGGCTAATCTACAAAACCTCTCTCAGTTCGGATCGAAGTCTGCAACCCGACTTCGTGAAGCTGGATTCGCTAGTAATCGCGCATCAGCCACGGCGCGGTGAATACGTTCCCGGGCCTTGTACACACCGCCCGTCAAGCCATGGGAGCCGGGGGTACCTGAAGTACGTAACCGCAAGGATCGTCCTAGGGTAAAACTGGTGACTGGGGCTAAGTCGTAACAAGGTAGCCGTACCGGAAGGTGCGGCTGGAACACCTCCTTTCTGGAGTGATGCCTGCA
>NZ_QVMI01000065.1 GCF_010500965.1 Bacteroides sp. 51
AATCTCTTGGAATTTGAGTAGGGTTAACATAATGCTTTTTGATGCCAAAAGTAGAACAAAAAAGAAAACACTAAAAGGCGGGGATTACCGAAGGCTTACGATTAAATAAACTTCCATCTAACTGACTTTACAAATTTCTCTCCAGAGAGATACTTTATTCTCTTCACAGTGATACTTTTTTCTCACCCCTAAGAAAATAGCGGTACTCTTAAGTGATTGATTACCATTTGTATTTATATATAAACTTATCGAACGCGGGCTGTTCCTCAATGCCTTCTTTCTTGAGCACTGCATATCCAAACGTACGCTCTGTTCCTGATGCTTTACGTTGAGACAAGAATATAGGTCGTGGATTTCAAAAAGTTATAAAATGTTTCTTGTTCTTCTTTTTATTTACTATTTTCGAGTCGTAATAATTGTTTTATGTGTTTAAACTCTGACTTATTGTCAATCTAAAGCCTGATTATATGGAATTACCCTTTGCCGAATCGTGGAAGATAAAGATGGTGGAAGCCATTCGTAAAAGTACCCGTGAAGAGCGGGAAAGATGGATTAAAGAAGCGTACTATAATGTGTTTCAGCTCAGGTCCGATCAAGTATACATTGATCTTATAACAGACTCCGGAACGGGAGCGATGAGCGACCGGCAATGGGCGGCCATGATGCTGGGCGATGAAAGTTATGCAGGAGCCAGCTCATTCTTTAACCTGAAAGAAATGATCCGGCAGATCACCGGCTTTAGTTATATAATTCCAACCCATCAGGGTAGGGCAGCCGAGAATGTATTATTCTCTTATCTGGTACACGAAGGCGATGTTATTCCCGGAAATTCTCACTTCGATACCACCAAAGGACATATTGAAGCACGGAAAGCCATTGCCCTGGATTGTACGATAGATGAGGCGAAAGATACCCAACTTGAACTTCCTTTCAAAGGCAACGTAGATATAAATAAACTGGAAGATGCGTTAATCAGATTTGCCGCTCGGATACCTTTTATTATTGTAACCATAACCAACAATACCGCCGGTGGACAACCTGTATCCATGCAGAACATGCAAGAGGTGCGCCGCCTGGCCGATAAATATAACAAACCGGTATTGTTTGACTCTGCCCGCTTTGCGGAAAACGCCTATTTCATCAAAACAAGAGAAGAAGGATACAAAGATAAGACCATCAAGGAAATCAGTCGAGAAATGTTTGCTCTAGCCGATGGCATGACCATGAGTGCCAAGAAAGACGGCATTGTAAATATGGGTGGATTTATTGCTACCCGCCGGGAAGAGTGGTACGAAGGTGCCAAAGGCTATTGTGTGCAATATGAAGGCTACCTGACGTATGGCGGCATGAATGGCCGCGATATGAACGCACTTGCCGTAGGGCTGGACGAAAATACGGAATTCGGGAACTTGGAAACCCGTATCCGGCAAGTGGTCTATCTGGCCGAACGGCTGGACGAGTTTGGCATTCCTTATCAACGTCCCGCCGGCGGACATGCTATCTTTGTTGATGCTCCCAAAGTACTTACCCATGTGCCGAAAGAAGAATTTCCCGCCCAGACGTTGACCATTGAACTGTTTCTGGAAGCCGGCATCCGTGGTTGCGAAATTGGCTATATCCTTGCCGACCGTGATCCGGTGACGCATGAAAACCGTTTTGGAGGAATCGACCTCCTGCGGTTGGCCATTCCACGGCGTGTGTATACCAACAATCATATGGATGTTATTGCCATTGCCCTGAAGAACGTATACGACCGCAGGGAGAGTATTACCAGGGGGGTTAAAATACTCTGGGAAGCTCCTATTATGCGGCATTTTACAGTAAAACTGGAAAGGCTCGCATAAATACATAAAGCTTTCTACATGCTATCCACAATCTGATGTTGTTCCTTAAAGAACAATATACGCTCCTTGTCTCCGGTTCCGGAGATGAGGGTGGATACTTTTTTCATGGATTTCACCCATTCGCGGACTTTCTTGCACGTAGCTCTGTTTTCATTGATGGTAGACATCATAGACAACGTTGTGATGTAGCTTGCCGCATACGTCTCGCTCCATAAGTACGAGTAGGTTACGCCTACTTTAACATGCGATACGTAGAGTTCTATTTTCTCCGAGTTATTTTCCGGTCCCCCGGCAGCAGCCAGCCTCTCTAAATCGTTCAGCATGTGGTGTATATCTTTTTTTATTTCGGCAAGATCTTCTTTCTCTATCATTCCTGCGCTGACGAAATGTTTTATTTCATTCACCAAGTCCCAGATAATAGCTTTGTCCCATATATATATCATTTTATTCATTTTGCGATACATATTCATCACATTCGAGTGATAGTTGACTATATCGTCTGGAATTTTCCATTTGGAGAAGTCTTTGCATTTCTCGGGGCCGATGTAGTAATTGCTCCATTTAAAATAAATGAACCTGAATAGGGTGTAGTATGGGGTATAGAACTCCATGGGCAGATGGGCATAGGCTACTCCCATTTCGCTGTCGGGCATATCTTCAATGATCTTGATCTTCGACAGATACTTTTTAACTCCCTGTGCTATTCTTTCGAGCGACTCGTCTATCCGCGGGCTGAGCATGTAGATGTGTAGAATATTGATCTGATCGTCGACAAGCAGATTGTCTAAGGAGATGTTAAGATGTTGTGCCAATATCCCCATTTCCCGAATGGTGAATTGCACCGTACCTTTTATTCTTCGGTATGCAGATTCTCTTTCTATTTTTAGTATATCCTCCACTGCCGAAATTAGTTCCGTTTGTTTGGAAAAATTCTCTTTCAGTGCTGAAAGAAAGCTTTCGTTTAGGTCAAGGTCCTTCGTATCCATCATATATGAAGCAGAAATATAAAAGAGATAATTTATCAAACAAATATATCAAAAACTGATAAAGTATATCCCTGTAAAACGCAGAAAGTGATTAAAACGATTGAAAATAGGAGTAATATAACAACTTCTGTCTTTTTTTTACGCCCCGTTGTCTTTATCTTTGTTTTATCATAACAATTGAGATTATGCTTGTCCTGTTGGTGTTATCTTTCTGTTGAATAAATCTGATTGATATGTGGTTTTATGAGTCTTGCATCGGATTTTCGTTTTATATATATATCTAAACCTTTTTGACTATGTTGAAAGATAAAATTGGGGAACATGCAGGAGAAATATGGCACCTGCTTTCCAATAAAGGAAAATTAAACCTGCGGGACATTGGTGAGGCCACACATTACGGACAGGATGTTATATTCATGTCGCTGGGATGGTTGTTACGTGAGAACAAAATTCGTATTCATAACAAAAATGGTAGACAGTTTTATGAATTAAACCATTATGAAAACGAATTATACGGTTAAAGAAATTAATAGAAGAATCTAAACCTGCCTATTACCTTGATTATGATGATTTAGTTTTTTTCATGAACAGAAACAATCGCAAATCTTCCTATTATTATACCGAGCGTATAATATTTACACACCCGAAAGAGGCTAAATCATCACGAAATAGCCTCTTTCTTTTTTATGCAGGTTTCTTATGTAAAACGTTAAAAACGGATTGGAAATGAATAAATTAATTCATTAGAAATTAACATGAGTTCTATATAAGAGATAAAGTAAAAAGATGTATCTGTAAGGCTGAAAGCCTGTTAGATTTAGCCTGGGGTCAGGGAGCGGAGCGACCGCAGCCCCAGGGCGGCAACGTGCCGCAGCGAGGAGTGCTGAAAGCACGATATATAAAGATATTTGGCTTGTATATCGCTCTTACAGAGCTCTTTGCCCGCGGTGGTTCACCGCCCTAGGGCTGCGTTCGCTCCGCTCACTGACCCTAGGCTAAATCTAACAGGCTTTCAGCCTTACAGATAGATTAGATGGATGATTTTTATATTGAATTCACGTTAATTAGAAATACTCAAAACCCTTCAAAAAACCTCCTCAGACTACACCTTTCCTTTTCTTCCGGCGTTATCCACCCTTGGCTATCGTAATAGTCATATAATGTATTTACCTTATCT
>NZ_QVMI01000066.1 GCF_010500965.1 Bacteroides sp. 51
TATATTTTATGAAGTGCTATTCTTTATGTAAAGAATGACTCTATAGCTACATTTATAATATTGATATTTAAGCAATTATGGTTTTACTTGTCATAAATACAATTCATAACATTATTTTAGTGTGGCATATGCCAGAACTTAATTTTTTAGTTATGAAAGTAATTCCTATTCAGCAACTAATTGATAGTTGCATTGAATTCTTCCGAACTAAACATTATACGGAGCATTCTCTCGCTCGGTACAAATCAGTTTGGAGGAATGGCATTCAAAAATTTATGGATGAGAAAGGCATTAGTGACTACACCCTTGAAATAGGGAGTCAGTACATTATGTCTTGTGAATCTGTTGGTGGCTTCAACAAGAGAGGGCAACAGGAAAGAATTCACAGTGTCCTTGTTCTGAATGAGTTTTTTCAGACAAGTTCTGTCCGTTCTAGGATGATTACTCCTGTGAGTTACAATCTCAATGGAGAGATTGGAACTGCTATGGAGAAATTCATCTCCTCTCTTGTTGAAAGTAGACGCACTAAAACCACAATTGCAGCTTATAGAAGGTATCTGCATGGGTTCTTGACCTACCTTACTTTGCAAGGTATTAGTTCTATTCGTTCTGTACATGACTATCATTGTTATAACTATTTATCTAATTGCCAAGGCTGTAAACATTCTATTTGTCAGTCCCTTCGCGTAATGTTTCGATATTTTTATAAAAATGGCATTATTGAGGATAACATTGAGGAAAGCCTGAAAGCGATGCCAACCAGAAAACCAGAACGGGTTCTTTCTTTTTATTCTTCTGAGGAAATAATCCAATTTGAAGATTGTGCCGATCTCACTTCAAAGATTGGGAAGCGTAATTATGCGATCTTGTTACTTTCTTCCCGGTTAGGACTCCGTTCTTCGGATATTGCTAACTTAAAGTTTTCTGAACTTGATTGGGATAATAACCTAATCAAGTTTATTACTCAGAAAACAGGTCAATATCAAGAATTGCCTTTATTGCCCATTGTAGGTAATGCCATCATTGATTATCTTAAAAACTCAAGACCGAATATTATCAAATCGGAATATGTATTTCTGCAATGCAAGACACCTTACTGTAAAATTTCTCCAGATGTCGTCTACAATGCAGTTTCAGGAATCATCAGTGCATCTGGAATTGATACAGAGCATCGACATCATGGAGCACATTCTATGAGACATAGTTTTGCAACCACTCTGTTGAAACAAGGAACTTTATTACCTGTCATTTCAGAAGTTTTAGCTCACAGAAACACACAGAGTACAACAACGTATTTGAAGATTGACATGGAGTCTCTATTGCAATGTGCATTGCCAGTACCACCTATTAGTGAGGATTTTTACAATCAGAAAGGAGGTGTTTTTTATGTCTAATCAATCAAAAGAGTTTAAGAGTATCCTTGCTAAGCAAATGAACTTGTTTCTTAAAATGAAGCGGTCCGGTGGCGTAAAAGCCATAACCACCCAATGGTTATTGTCTGAATTTGATGCATACGCATATTCTGTAGGCCTATCATCTCCTTTCATAACGAAAGAGTTCATAAGCAACTGGCACTATACATGTCTGACAAATAGCCCTAGGACATTGTATGCAAAGTATTCCCTTTGGAGAGAACTTACACTTTTCATGCGCCACAATGGTTATGACTGCTTTGTTCCGCAGCTTCCTAAATGTCCATCGAATGACTTTATTCCATACATATTCACTCATGAACAGATACAGTCTATATTTACCTATATCGATTGTCAAAAACTACATTTCAATAACATGAAAACTGCTCTTTTTGCAATGCCAGCAATACTCCGCATGCTCTATAGTACAGGAATGCGTGTAACAGAAGCTCTATCATTAAAAAATGAAGATATTCACATCTGCGAAGGCTACCTTTATCTTGGTAAGACTAAGAATGGATATGATAGGTTGGTTCCCATCTGTGAAAGTTTAAAATCTGTACTCGAAGACTATATTAAGAATCGAAACAAGCTTCCTGTTCGTGGTGTAACTCTACCAGGTCATTTTTTCTTCTTTAAACCCAATGGAGAACCTTTGACTTCTATCCTTGTATACCGTGAATTCCAAAAGATACTCAGACTATGTGAAATTCCATACAAAGGTGGAAATCATGGACCAAGAGTACATGATTTACGACATACGTTTGCCGTGCACTCATTGGAACAAATGTGGCGTGCCGGAATGGATTTGTACACAGCTCTTCCTATCCTTTCTGCATGTTTGGGACATTGTTCTCTTCATGCTACAGAAAGATATGTGAGATTGACGAGAGAAATGTATCCGGAAATTGAAGGGGCTAGTTCTGCAAATAATGCTTTCATCTATTCAAACATAATGAAATAATGATAACAAATACTGATTTCGCAAAACATATTAGTCGATTCTTCTCCGACTATTTGCTTAATGAACGTGGTGCCAGTAAAAATACTGTCGCTTCATATCGGGATGCTTTCATCCAATTCATAGATTACATGAAAGAGATAAAGGGAATACCAGTAGAAAAACTGACATTGTTTAATCTTACGAATAGAATCGTGGCTGATTATCTGAACTGGTTGGTTGACATACGTAAATGTAGTATCTCAACTAGGAATTACAGACTTGCTGCCATACATTCTTTTGTTTCATATTTACAATATGTAAGTTTGGAATATATGGACGAATGGCAAAAGATAAAATCTATCAAATTTGTCCGCTGTAGTTCTCAATCTCCTAGCTATCTTACAATAGAAGGGATTAAACTACTTTTAGAGCAGCCTGATATATCAACCGTGAATGGTCGCAGACATCTTTCAATTTTATCTTTGATGTACGCAACAGGTGCACGAGTATCTGAAATAGTTAATCTTCAAATACAGTCTGTCCAAATACAAGCCAAACCATATACAGTAAAGCTTATCGGCAAGGGGAATAAAGCACGAATTGTTCCTTTATTAGATGAAGACAGTCAAGTTTTACGTAGATATATGGAAGAGCATCATTTGTTTGATTTCCGAGACAAGTCTATTCCACTTTTTATAAATAAGCGTAACGAAAAAATGACTCGGAGTGGCCTTGCTTACATACTTAATACGTATGTTGCCATGGCGAAACAACTAAGACCAGAATTATTTTCTGGTACTATCAGTTGTCATTCACTTCGGCATAGTAAGGCTATGCATCTTCTCCAAGCAGGTGTCCCACTTATCTATATTAGAGATATTTTGGGACATGTGTCATCTGTTACCACAGAGGTCTACGCTAGAGCTGATTCTAAAGCTAAACGAGAGGCTATCGAGAAAGCTTACACTCAAGTTAATCCAAATATTGTCAAAGATCGCGAGTGGGAAAAAGACAATGATTTAAGAACCTGGTTAAAGGGCTTATAAGTCTATATCCCGATTGTTATGTAAAGTGGTAAGGTTAAGTAACAGGGTTATTTTGTTAATAGTCAGCTATCTGACCTTGCTCACTTTACATAAGAGAAAGCTCATCATAAA
>NZ_QVMI01000067.1 GCF_010500965.1 Bacteroides sp. 51
TGTTATCCAAACCTTCTCATTATCCAAACTTTTTATAAATCCAGCTCATTTTCAAGAGTATAAATATAAATAGTTTTGATAATGCTCCTTATTTTGTGTCCGTAACTTAAAAAAATATATTATGGACATTACCAATCTTAAAGAGAATTATCAGTATTTGATCGACTACCTCATTAAAAATGACTACTGCAAAGACCTTGTCTACAAGACGCAAAAGTGTATCCAGCTAGCATTGGACATTGGATCATCTTTAGAGATTACCTCATACGAAGACTTATTTTATTATGAGGTCAAACGACAAGGCTACAAACCTAACGAACAAAGATACAAGGCCTTTAGGTGTTATCTTGGAAACGTCAAACGTTTCGATGAAACAGGAGAATATCCCAGTAGAATGAAATCTACCGATAAGTTCCCGGCAGTTTTATCGGTGTACAGCCAATTGAATGCGGAATATCAATTTATAGTGAAACGCCATCTTGAAGTCGGAGGTCTCAATGGGAAAATGCCTCAGACTGTACGAAATGAAGCAAGAGCAACTATGCGCTTTTTCAAGCATTTACAAGATTCAGGTGCTTATTCGTTGAATGAGGTTACCCCTGAAATGGTATATCGGTTCTTCTTTGATGGAGAAAAACAAAAACGGGGAAGAGATTACTGTTCGCAAATCAAGAGAGCACTAGAATCAGCAAAAGCCTTGATGAGAGAGCCTATACAACGTTTGCAAGACTTTTTACCATCAATTAAAAGTGGGAATAAGAATTTTCAGTATCTGACACCTGAAGAATCCAGAAAAATAAGGGAATGTCTTGAAGATGAAAAATCACAGTTGACACATATTGAGCGAAGTGTAGGATGGATATTATATTTTCTTGGCCTCAGAGGGACAGACATTGTATCTCTTTCAGCAAAAGATATCGACTGGAAACGTAACAGAATACGCATTACTCAATCCAAAACCGATCAACCACTGTCTCTCCCCATGAATGCGGCAATAGGCAATGAACTTTTCGATTACATCACAACAGAACGTCCCGAAAGCGATGTTGATACTATACTGGTCACCAAACTCAGTCCTCATAGAAGTTTTAAAAATCTTCGTAGTATTGTCACGAGAATTTTTGAAAAAGCGGGAGTCAGGGTTGAAGGAGGTTCGATTGGTCCGAGGGTATTTCGCCATCATCTTGTTACTTTTCTCCTTAGTCGCGGAGTGGAATGCGATGTTGTCTCCTCCATTGTGGGACATACGTCACCGGCATCAATAAAACATTATGCTGATGCTGATATAGAACACTTACGCGAGTGTTCTATCAGCATACAAAACTATCCAATATCATCTAAATTATTCAAGATATGAAAAGACCATTTAACTCATTTCTTGCCCCTAAACTAGAGGAATTTGTCTTGAGCAGACAAGCGGCCAATAGATGGAATACTTCTTATAATAAAGAACTTCACCGATTTGATAATTATATTGCTGTGAATTATCCTGATGCCAAAATATTAACTGATGAGATGACCTCATGGTGCAATCAAAGATTGACAGAGAAAGGGTATTCATGTCGAACTCGTACAGCAGCAATTTGGAACTTTATCGATTATGCCCGTATACAGAAGTGGTGCGATGTAGAACGCAGAAGAGATCTCTCAAGGGAGGCAAGCATATATGTGCCTCATTATTTTACTTCCGAAGAACTTTCATTATTTTTTAATGAATGTGACTGTCATTTCCTTGATTTATCTAACCGACAGAAGAGCCGTTCTAACATGCTCAACCGACTGGAAGTGCCTGTATTTTTCCGGCTGTTGCTAAGTTCCGGAATGAGAACTTGCGAAGCCCGTTGGTTGAAATGTAGTGATGTGGATTTTAGTACGGGGGTCATAGAAATTGAAAAGTCCAAAGGTGTAGACCAACATCGTGTCGTTCTGCATGAAACAATGCTTTCTATATTGCAAGATTATAATAATGCAATGTCCAAACTTATGCCTGGGCGAGTACACTTGTTCCCCGATAGAAACGATTGTTCTCATAAACCGGAATGGGAGTCACACCACTTCAGAAATATCTGGTATAAAATTAGCAATGAAAGAGCCTGTCCTTATGACTTGCGAAGCTATTACGCAGTCGCCAACATAACAAGATGGGAAAACCATGGGTATGAACTTAGCGGTAAACTCCTATTCCTTTCAAGAAGTATGGGCCATAAGAATATACAAAGTACTTTTGGTTACTTCCATATCACTCCGATGCTTACAGACAAACTTAAACGAAATACAGAAAAGAATTTTAATAGTATTCTACCTAAACTGCCAACCGATGAAAAAGAGTAAAAATGACAAGAAAGCTATATCTCTGCAAGCCAGAGACCTTGCACAATATACATATGAATGGATTAACATCCATGTACCAACTCTTAAGACCAGCAGTTGCCATACAGAACGGGCTTACAGATTGTCACTGCGTTTATTTACCCTATTTCTGGAAACTGTCAAACATGTTGACATATTTTCGCTTACCACCGCGTGTTATTCCGTAGAAACGCTCAATGAATGGCGGATGTGGTTAAAGAATGAAAGAAATGCCAGCAACAGCACTTGTAATAATAGGATGTCTGTAATCAAAAGCCTTCTGGAATATATCGGAGGGAAAAATATGGCATATAGCTATCTGTATCTTAGAGCTGCTGAACATCTTCGTCCGCTCAAGGAACCACAAAAGAAAATAAAAGGGATGACACGCGATGCCGTTCAAGCTATTTTTGCCGTACCAGACACGAATACCCGTATCGGACTGCGAGACCTCACGCTCATGATGCTCAGCTACGGTGTGGCCGCTCGCATTGATGAGATTTTGTCTCTTACAATCCGTAACGTACACCTTGATGCAAAAGACCCATTTGTTCTACTTCTTGGTAAGGGAAACAAGATTAGATCGATATATCTTGAGAGTGGGTTGGTAGAGTGGCTCAGACGTTACATTGAAGTTTTTCATGGTAAAAATCCATCGAAAGGCAATTTTTTATTTTACTCACCATGTCACGGAAACAGAAATAAGCTAACGCAACCAGCTATTAGTAAGCGGTTAAAGCTATATGCTGAAAAAGCGCATCAACATTGTGAAGAGGTTCCTCTGAACTTGCATAGTCACCTTTGGCGCCACAGTATGGCATGTCATTGGCGAGAAGATAATATTAACATTGTCGAGATTAAAGAACTGATGGGACATTCTAGACTTGAGTCAACGATGATATATCAAGATGTTACAGAGGAACAGAAAAAAGCGGCAATTGAAACACTCGAAGACACTGTGACTAAATCTTTGGAAAGGAAATGGAAAATGCCAGAGAATAAAGGATTGGCAGCAATGTTCGGTCTTGATGTTTAAAATGTGCTGTCAATTATCCCAACTTTTTCCTGAAAGCAACTCATTATAAGGCGTTCTAATAAAAAGTTGGGATAATGAAAAGTTTTGGATAACAGTTGTTAT
>NZ_QVMI01000068.1:3491-3868 GCF_010500965.1 Bacteroides sp. 51
ACTCTCTTTTCAAAGTGCTTTTCATCTTTCCCTCACGGTACTTGTTCGCTATCGGTCTCGTGCCAATATTTAGCTTTAGATGGAGTTTACCACCCATTTTGGGCTGCATTCCCAAACAACCCGACTCGTCGAAAGCGCATCGTGAGCGGCCGGCTCCGCCACAGACGGGGTTGTCACCCTCTACGACGTGCTGTTCCAAGCAACTTGGACGGCTCCGGTCCCGCCTAGAAAGCGCTTCTAGAAACTACAATTCGGCGTCGCAGGCGACGCAGATTTCAAATTTGAGCTGTTCCCGCTTCATTCGCCATTACTAGGGGAATCCTTGTTAGTTTCTTTTCCTCCGCTTATTGATATGCTTAAATTCAGCGGGTCGCCAC
>NZ_QVMI01000069.1 GCF_010500965.1 Bacteroides sp. 51
ATCTCTGAAGGTCTACAAAAGAGCTCCGAATGTTTTAGGAGGTTTTGAAAGAAAATCAATAGAAAATACAAAGAAAGACGGGGTTAACCGAATGCTTACTAATTAGCAACCTACTTCTGCTTGCTCCCATATTACTTACATGCCCATATTTAAAACTTTCAATAAGATGTTAAAGATAGATGCCAGGCATGTTTTTGAAGCATATGATTGACATTTGAGAGTATATATTAGCGCAATAATTTCTATGTCCGGGCGCTTGGCAGCAGACATTAGAGTGCTCAAGTAAATACATTCGAATGTTCGGCTGTAAACACTTGAACGTTCGGCTGTTTACATCCAAATGTTCAAGTGTTTAAAGAATTTCATTCTATAGGTTTTTATCCTCTGGTAGGTCTATTTTAAACAAAATAATTAAAGTGTGTATTTGTTGGAGTGGGCGTAGTTTGTGTGACTATTTATAACTTATCCTTTTGTTATTAAGGCATTTGAATGAAATATCCTGTAAGTCTGAATCTTTGTGATTTTTGCAAACGTGGTTCTCTTGTCATTTAGCCTTCCCGTTCTACCCTAAGCTCGGGATTTGCGATTACAGTTCCATTCTATTATCAAAATGTCATTTTTATTATTTTTTTTGTTTGTTCCTATACTCTTTAGGAGACATACCATATTGCTTACCAAATTCACGATAGAAATACGATTTATTGCTAAATCCCGAATGAAACATAACCTCCATGGCTGTAAGCTTGGTAGTGATCAGTAATTTAGAAGCATGTTCAAGACGAATGGTTCTTACGAATTCACTCGGTGTTTTGTCTGTCAATTCCTTCAACCTGCGGTAGAGAGAAGCCTTGCTGATTCCCATAAAATCGGAAATAGAATTAGGCCCCAAAGATTCATCCTCTATATTCTGCTCGATGAAAGTAACGATTTGATGCAAGAACTGCTCATCTTCAGAATGTAAAACCACACCATTCTTAATGGTCATCGATGAGCGACTGGAATTGAAGTAATCTTTCAGCATTTGATTCTTGCCTATCAGATTCTCAACCGCAATTAATACATGCCGCGGATGAAAAGGCTTGGGGATATACAAGTCAGTTCCATGTTCGTAAGCATGGATATGATCTTCAATCGAATTCTTGGCCGATATGCTTATAATAGGGATGTGTGCTGTCCGTGGGTCAGCCTTTAATCGGCTCATCAGATTGATACCGTCGAGTTTGGGCATCATTATATCACTGATGATAATATCAGGCATATTCAGTTCCAGCTTCTTTAATGCTTCTTCGCCATCCTCAGATTCCACCACATTATAATAAGGTTTAAGAATATCAGTCAATAATTCGCGGATATTACGCTCATCCTCAATAATAAGAATTGAAATCTCTTTTTTATCTTGTGGTTGTAAAGTATCAGGATAGAGCATGTTTAGCGTTTCCGTATCTTCGGTAACGGTTTTCGCAGTTTCGCTCATTTGCATAGGTGGAATAATAACCCGGAATTCAACATACTTTGCCAATTCGCTACTTACGTCAATTGTTCCGCCCAACAATTCAACCAGACTTTTGGTGAGGTTCAGGCCGATTCCCGTACTTGTTGCGTTTTGCACCTTCGAATTATCGAATATTCTAAACTTGCTGAACAATTGTGATATTTGTTTCGCTGTTAGGCCGTTTCCTGTGTTTCGTATAGTGAATTCGAAAGCCTTATCTTCAAGATTTTGTTTTGCGTCAATATGGATAGCTCCCCCCACAGGCGTATACTTGAAGGCATTAGAAATTAGATTGAATAGAATTTTCTCCAACGAATTGCGATCAGTGATGATGGCCAATACATCCGTTGTACTAATCGTGAAATTGATTTTGTTTTCCTGCGAAATCTCAGTGTAATTATCCGAAATATAATCCACCATCATCTTTATATTCACATTTTCCGGATGTAGTGGTGTATGCCCCGATTCTAGTTTGCGGAATTCCATTAACTCGCTGATCAACTTTTGCATACGATCAGCATTGTTTTTTATGATTTGAATGTAGTGCCTGGTAAAACCATCCAAGTCCGACTTCTCCAGTAGATATTGCGCTGGTCCGTAAATCAAAGTCAGCGGAGTGAAGAACTCGTGAGCCACATTGGTAAAGAAATCCAGACGTGATTCATGTATCTTTTGTTGATGTTCCTTTTCGATATGCTCCAACAAGATTTGCTTACTAAGTCGAACCCTGTTCCGGATTACCGATCGGGTTATGTAAGCAATAATCAACGCCAGAAGCAGATAGCCGATAAAAGCCGGTGTACTCAGCCACCACGGATATGCTACATCCAGCGTGAGAGAGTAGACTTGGCTGCCCCACACCTTGTCACCATTCGTACACCTCACCTCAAGTGTGTATTCTCCCGGAGATAGTTTGGCGAAAACGATATTAGGATTATTCCCATTGTGTATCCATTCATCCGAAGAATTTAGTAAACGATAGTTATACTCACAATTTTCATTATTAATAAAGTCACGGGCAATGAAGGTGAGGCTTATTTGCGATTCATCATTCGATAATTTCAAGTTGCTATCCTTGATTCTTTCCGATATGTTTTGCGATACATTGTCTATCTTCAATGAACTCAAATCAAGCATTGGATCAAAACCGCGCAGATATATTTTGTCGAGTAGGTCAGCCCCATTACTGGGGCTTTCCCCTCTAAGAACCGTACATGAGAGTTTCCCCTCATACGGCTCAAGCAACGCATTGCTATTCTTGC
>NZ_QVMI01000006.1:0-271101 GCF_010500965.1 Bacteroides sp. 51
TAGGACTATAAAAAGAGTACTGCTTCTATCCGAAGAGCAAAAAGCGCTTGCCAAAATGTTCGGATTTTGATTTGGGTGTCCCAGCGCCAAACTCAGGAGCTAAAAAATGATATTGTTCACCCAAACGTGCCAAAAAAAGTTAAGGAATATACCATTTATTAGGAACAAAATACTATCTTTGGGAGAATTTTGTGATAAAAACACGAATAATACCTTTGGATACTGTAGATTATGATTGAAAAAACCCTGGTCATATTAAAGCCATGTACGCTTCAAAGAGGATTGGTAGGAGAGATCACCCGAATCTTTGAACGGAAAGGATTACGACTGGCCGGGATGAAGATGATGCAGTTGACAGATGAGGTACTTAACGAACACTATGCACACCTGAGTGGGAAATCCTTTTTCCAACGCGTAAAAGATTCTATGATGGCATCTCCTGTCATCGTTTGTTGCTACGAAGGTGTGGATGCGATTCAAACCGTTCGAAATTTGGCGGGACCAACAAACGGACGTTTAGCAGCACCTGGGACTATTCGCGGTGATTATTGTATGAGCTTTCAAGAGAATATCGTTCATACATCCGACTCACCCGAAACAGCTGTTGCTGAATTAAACAGATTCTTTAAACCGGAAGAAATATTCGATTATATGCAAGCGACCTTTGAATATCTCTATGCGAATGACGAATATTAAATGAACTAAAAACGAATGAAATCTAATTGCATCAAAACCGTATTGGTTGCTGTGGCGTCCATGATAAGCTTAAGCTCATTTTCACAAGACCTGATCGCACGCCAGGCACCTATAGACAAAAAGCTGAAAAGCGTAGATTCACTGGCATTACATAGACAGATTAAAGCTGAACAAGCAGAATTTCCCGCATTTGATTTATATCCTAATTGGAGTAATACAAACGTGCACAATTATGCGAACGCTACTGTCCCCGAATCTTATACTATTGACATGACAGGCTTCTGCATGCCTACCACTCAGACACGTATCACATCGCCTTTCGGGCCTCGTAGAAGAAGAATGCATAACGGGCTTGATGTTAAAGTTTACGTTGGTGATACCATTCGTTCTGCATTTGACGGAAAAGTACGTATCGTAAGAACCGAGCGCAGAGGGTACGGACAATATGTTGTGATTCGTCACGATAATGGACTGGAAACCGTTTACGGTCACTTGTCTAAGCAATTAGTGAAAGAAGACCAATTGGTGAAAGCCGGAGAAGTTATAGGATTAGGTGGTAACACCGGACGTTCTACCGGATCACACCTGCATTTCGAAACCCGCTTCCTGGGTATTCCTATCAATCCTGCTTTATTATTTGACTTCCCGAAACAAGATATTGTAGCCGATGCATACACCTTTAAAAAAGGTAAAACAAATGTCAGAACAGCAGCAGGAACTTATGTGGCTGCCGGAAAAGACGGTGTGATCAGATATCACAAAGTCAGAAGCGGAGATACACTGTCGAAGATTGCCAATCAGCGTGGAATTTCTATTGATGCATTGTGTAAACTCAATCGTATTACAAGAAGAACAATCTTGAGGCCAGGGCAAGTACTAAGATGCTCATAATTGCTTAAAAAGATACAGCAACAAACATCGACTGATCAGGAGGGCACTTTAATATTATTTAGAGTGCCCTCTTTTCTTTTTTCTTTAAATATTGCTACCTTTGCACTCTATTTGTAAAGTAATGAAAGATACCAAACTACAATTTGAACATGTTGTCGCTATCTGCCGTGACTTGTTTGCCAAAAAACTACATGATTATGGTCCGGCATGGCGTATCTTGCGCCCGGCATCCTTGACCGATCAGATTTATATCAAAGCCTGCCGCATCCGGAGCATTGAAACCAAGGGGGTGAACCTGATTGATGAGGGCGTGCGCGGAGAATTTATCGCTATCGTGAATTATGGAATTGTTGGTTTGATACAATTGGAGTTAGGTTATGCTGAGGCTGCCGATATCAGTAATGAAGAAGCCTTGGCGCTTTATGATAAATACGCAAAAGAAGCGCTTGAACTCATGCTGATGAAGAATCATGATTATGGTGAGGCGTGGCGCGGAATGCGTATCAGCTCATATACGGATTTGATTCTGATGAAAATCCACCGTACAAAACAGATCGAGAGTTTAGCCGGAAATACATTGGTATCCGAAGGCATTGACGCCAACTATATGGATATGATTAACTATTCCGTTTTTGGCTTAATTAAACTTGAATTTGGAGAATAAGCAAATACATATTATTAATGTTTCGGTGATAAACATTTGCCGCTTTGTGCTGGCAGTGGCATTCATCTTTTCCGGTTTTGTAAAAGCGGTAGACCCACTTGGGTCTATGTATAAAATACAAGACTATCTGGAAGCTTTCGGGATAATTTCCTGGTTGCCTTCTTTCTTCCCCTTGTTCGGAGCCGTCGGATTATCGACATTAGAGTTTGCTTTAGGGGTAATGATGTTCTTTGGTATCAGAAAAGGAACAACCACCTCTCTGTCGCTGCTCTTTATGTGCTTTATGACTCCATTGACTTTATATCTGGCCATAGCTAACCCTGTGTCGGACTGTGGTTGCTTCGGAGATGCGTGGGTACTCACGAACTGGCAAACATTTGGCAAGAACGTTATTCTTTTATTGGCTGCTTTCGCTTCTTTTAAGTGGCGTTATTTAATCATACGTTTCATTAGCCCGAAGTCTGAGTGGCTAATCTCCTTATATACGGTCTTCTTTATTATAGCAGTTTCAATATACTGCCTGGTTCGCCTGCCGATATTGGACTTCCGTCCCTATAAGGTTGGTAACAATATTCGTGAGGGTATGTCTATACCAGCCGATGCCCAACCAAGTATCTATGAAAGTATCTTTATCTTGCAGAAGGGCGGAGAGAAGAAAGAGTTTACACTAGAGAACTATCCGGATAGTACGTGGACCTTCGTCGACGCCCGTACGGTGTTACGGCAGAAGGGGTATGAACCACCCGTAAAGGATTTCTCTATGATGAGCCTGGATACGGGCGATGATATAACCTCCGAAGTGTTGGCTAATAAGAATTATACTTTTCTGCTTATAGCCCACCGCATTGAAGAAGCCGACGATAGCAATATCGACCTGATCAATGAAATATACGACTACAGTATCGAGCATGAATACGGCTTCTACTGCTTAACTTCATCTCCCGATTATGAGATAGAACAATGGAAAGATAAAACCGGGGCAGAATATCCGTTTTGCCTGATGGATGATATAACATTAAAGACCATTGTGCGGGCCAATCCCGGATTAGTACTGATAAAGGATGGCACCATCCTGAATAAATGGAATGGGCGTAAACTGCCGGATGAGTATGTGTTGACAGATTCGTTGGATCGTCTGGAACTTGGTAAGGTACAAGCCAGGAACGATTTATATACCATTGGATTGGTGCTTTTGTGGTTTATCCTTCCTTTATTATTAGTATTATGGCTGGATATCTTTTTGGTGAAAAGAAGTGCCCGGTTGCAGCAGAAGAAAACAGAGATTTAATTAACCCTTTAATAAATAAACAAAATGAGAAAAAACATTGTTGCAGGAAACTGGAAAATGAACAAAACCCTTCAAGAAGGAATTGAGTTGGTAAAAGAGCTTAAAGACGTATTGGCAGCAGATAAACCCAATTGTGATGTAGTGGTATGTACTCCATTCATCCATTTGGCTTCTGTGGCTACTATTCTTGAAGTATCAAATATTGGTGTTGGTGCAGAAAACTGCGCAGATAAAGTATCGGGCGCTTATACCGGTGAAGTTTCAGCAGCTATGGTTGCTTCAACAGGTGCTAAGTATGTTATCCTTGGTCACTCGGAACGTCGTGCATATTATGGCGAAACTGCTGAAATCCTGAAAGAAAAAGTAAACCTGGCTTTGGCAAACGACCTGACTCCAATCTTCTGTATTGGTGAGGTGTTGGCTGAACGCGAAGCTGAAAAACAAAATGAAGTAGTATATGCCCAGTTGGCTGAATCTTTGTTTGATCTTCCAGCCGAAGAATTCTCTAAACTTGTATTGGCTTACGAACCAGTTTGGGCTATTGGTACAGGTAAAACTGCAACTTCACAACAAGCTCAGGATATGCATGCATATATCCGTTCGGTAGTTGCCGAAAAGTACGGTAAAGAAGTAGCTGATAATACTTCTATCCTTTATGGTGGTAGCTGTAATCCTTCTAATGCAAAAGAACTGTTCGGATGTCCTGATGTGGATGGTGGTCTGATTGGTGGTGCTGCTTTGAAGGTGGCCGACTTTAAAGGTGTTATTGACGGTTTTAAAGCATAAATATAACATAAGATTTGAGCTTTTTGCCATGCGGCCGGAACTGGCCGCATGGCAAACTTAAGACTTAAAACTCAAAACTCCCATGAAAACTTATACATCGTATTTCTGTTTATTGTTACTTTTCTTATGTCTTGCAGGAAACGTGCAGGCACAGGATAATATTGTGAAAAGCCTTGAAAGTAATGCTCCGGGAGAAGGACGGGTGACTATTCATCAGGACCCTAAAATCGGAGTTTTAATAGGTAGCCCTCATGGCCTGAGCTCTTCGGGTGACGGAATAATTAAGATGGCAGGATATCGGGTACAAGTTTATTCGGGAGGTAACTCCCGCAATTCAAAGAGAGAGGCCGAGAGCATGGCGGCAAGAGTAAGAAGTGGATTTCCTGAACTGAAAATTTATACCATGTTCAATCCTCCCCGTTGGTTATGCCGGGTGGGAGACTTCCTTAGTATGGAAGAGGCCGATGCCATGATGAGAAAACTCCGCAAAGAAGGTGGCTTTAAAGAAGCGGCCATAATTAAAGATCAAGTAAATATTTCCCTATAATTCAATGAAAGAGAGAGAAGAAGATGCTTTTCCAAAACTGGAAGAGCTTAAAGATCATTATCGTAACATCATATCTTTGCTGGGTGAAGACGTTGAACGTGAGGGTTTGCTTAAAACACCGGAACGGGTAGGGAAAGCAATGCTGACGCTGACCGAAGGTTACCGGATGGACCCGAATCAAGTTCTCTTATCGGCAAAGTTTAAAGAAGAATATAGTCAGATGGTGATTGTGAAGGATATAGATTTCTTTTCTCTTTGTGAGCACCACATGCTACCTTTTTATGGAAAGGCGCATGTAGCTTATATCCCCAATGGATATATCACCGGATTGAGCAAAATCACCCGTGTGGTCGATATATTCTCACACCGTCTCCAAGTGCAGGAACGTATGACCCTGCAAATCAAGGAGTGTATTCAGAATGCTTTGAACCCATTAGGTGTAATGGTTGTGATTGAAGCAAAACATATGTGTATGCAGATGCGCGGTGTGGAAAAGCAAAATGCAATAACAACAACATCCGATTTTACCGGGGCTTTTAAGCAGGCAAAGACACGCGAAGAATTTATGAACCTGATACGGCATAGCTAACGCTCTAAACCTCCCTGTGATTTTTATAAAAATTGCGAAAAAGTAGCACTCATTCGCTGAACCCTCCTGTTTATAGGGTATACAGAGTGGTACTTCGTTCTTTTCCTGCTAGCACTCATATAGCACTGCTAGCACTACGGGTTTCTTGTGCAACTATCTGTGGTTTGAAACAATAGTTTCTTTGGTTTCAGCTGCCGGTTTCGTTTTGGTTTCCCCACCTAGGTGGAGTGGCCTTCCCGATCTAGGTGGGGAGGAGTTCCCGACCTAGATGAGGAAACCAAAACGAAACCGGCAACTGATTTTATTCGAAACAGGTCATCAGGTTTAATCTGGTTTATACTGAAACGGAATGAATCACACGGTGCTACATGTGCTAGCAGAGTGCTAGCAGGAAAAGAACAAAGCACCACTCTGTATGCCCTATAAACAGGAGGGTTCAGCGAATGAATGCTACTTTATCGCAGTTTTTATAAAAATCATATGAAGATGTATCAAAACTCTCCTTCCCCTGCCCCTCCAAAGAGTGGCGCTACTCAGTTTTTGTTTATGCTGCATAGACTCTCCTCCTTATAGAGGAGGAGTACCCGAAGGGGGAGGTGGTGGAAGGGGTTTCTGGATCTGATTTTAGATTGAAATACAATTTGCTCCCACCACCCCGGCCTAAAGGCCACCCCTCCTCTAGGGCAGGAGGGGGGTTGCTGCGCTGTTTTAACACAGAAAACTTAATAGCCTTGCCAACCATTCCGCTTCTATACAAATAAGCTATATAAATGAATTTAACCTTCAACCTACTTCTCTGCTTACCTCAGACTTTTGTATAACCTTGTTGTTTATTGAATATTTGTTCTTTGTTCAAGTTATATAATAAAATCTTTTATTAAATATTGCTTAATTGATAAATGTTTGTATATTTGTTCCGTGAAAACATTCAAATGTGAAAACCTTTAAGCATATCTAATATGAAAAATTTAATTACCTCCGTGTTTTTTAGCCTAATTCTGTTAACTATTATTTCATGCCATACTCCTACCGAAAGACAAGTAGATGTCCTGATTATAGGAGGTGGTGCAAGCGGCGTTACAGCAGGAATTCAAGCTGCAAGATTGGATGCCAGTACACTTATTATAGAAGAAACCGAGTGGCTCGGCGGTATGCTGACTTCTGCCGGAGTAAGTGCAACCGATGGCAATAATAAACTGCAAGGTGGTTTATGGCGTGAGTTTCGCCGGCATTTGGAAGACTATTACGGCGGATCAGACTCATTAGAAACCGGATGGGTAAGTGCCACACTGTTTGAACCATCTGTGGGCAATAAAATATTCCATGAAATGGTTGCCAAAGAACCAAACCTAACCGTGCAGAAGGGGACTATTGTAAAAAACGTAACCAAACTACCCGAAGCGTGGAGTGTTGAGATTCTCTACAAAGGGAAGCCCCAGACAATTCTGGCCAAACGGCTTATTGATGCAACAGAACTCGGCGATATAGCCAAACTCTGTGGAGTGAAATATGACATCGGCATGGAAAGCAAATACGACACAAACGAAAGTGTCGCCCCCGAACAAAAGAATAATATCATTCAGGATATAACGTATGTGGCCATCTTGAAAGATTACGGAAAAGACGTAAGTATACCCCAACCAGCCAACTACAATCCGGCAGAATTTGCCTGCTGCTGCGACAATGACCAGTGCATAACACCCAAAGAACCTCATCGGCTTTGGTCGAAAGATATGATGATTACCTACGGAAAACTTCCAAACAATAAATACATGATCAACTGGCCCATTGAAGGTAACGATTATTATGTCAATATCATCGAGATGACCCCTCAGCAGCGTGTCGAAGCTCTCAAAGGAGCAAAAGAACGTACCATGCGTTTCGTTTATTTTATTCAACATGAACTGGGCTTCAATACACTCGGGCTTGCCGACGATGAATATCCTACCGTCGACCGGATGCCCTACATACCCTATCACAGGGAATCGCGAAGAATTCATGGTGAGGTTCGTTTTACATTAAACAATGTAGTCGACCCGTATGGAACGGACAAAACATACAGAACCTGCATTGCTGTTGGCGATTATCCCGTTGATCACCATCACACCCGCTACGAGGGGACGGAAGAAATTCCCGATCTCTACTTTCATCCCATCCCATCGTTCGGCCTTCCGTTGGGAACTTTAATCCCCCGGGATGTGGATGGACTGATTGTGGCTGAAAAGTCCATTTCCGTATCGAACATCATTAACGGAAGTACCCGTCTACAGCCGGTCGTATTGGAAATCGGTCAGGCAGCCGGTATACTGGCAGCGCTTTCCGTCAGTAAAAACCTGGAAGTCAGAGACGTTCCCGTGCGCGATGTACAAAACACATTACTAAAGGCCAATGGCTATTTGTTGCCTTACAGAGACGTAGCGACTGACCATCCGGTATTCAAGGTATACCAACGCATAGGGTCAACCGGGATACTGAAAGGTGTGGGAAAGAACGTAGATTGGTCTAACGAAACCTGGCTCAGGGCAGATACCATTCTCGTTACTCCGGAATTGAGCGGATTGGCCGAATTCTATCCGGAAGCAGACAACATATTAAAATCGTTTGGAACAACACTTACCCTGAATGAGGCAGTTGATCTTATTGATAAACTCATGGCGCAAGAAGGGCTGCCCGGAGCGGGAAGCACGCGGGATAAGATTGTACAGATCTGGGGGCAATTCCATATGGATGAGTTCAAACCCGAACGTAAAATTAAACGGGGAGAGATGGCGTTACTTATCGACCAAACGCTCGACCCCTTCAATAGGAAACAAATAAATATCCAAGGTGAAATTATAAAATAATACGTATGAAAAAAAGTAGTCGTAGAGAATTCCTTAAAACCGCAACATTGGCAAGTGCTTCGGCGCTTACGCTTCCTTCTCTCGTGGGTTGTGGCAGTTCGGATGGTAGTAACGGCAGTTCGGCGGTTGGCAGTAGCGCAAGCAGCACGTTGATTGTTCCACCCGACAACGGGATCAGGATAACCGGTACGTTCCTGGACGAAATCTCCCACGATATCCCCCATCAGAATTGGGGCGAGAAGGAATGGGATATGGATTTCCAACACATGAAAAACATCGGTATAGACACCGTGATTATGATTCGTTCGGGCTATCGCAAATTCATAACCTATCCCTCCAAGTACCTGCTGAAAAAGGGCTGTTATATGCCTTCCACAGATATTCTGGATATGTACTTGCGCCTGGCCGACAAACATGGTATGAAATTCTTCTTCGGATTATATGATTCCGGTAGATATTGGGACACCGGAGACTTGTCATGGGAGATCGAAGACAATAAATATGTAATCGACGAGGTATGGGAAAACTACGGTTCGAAACACAAAAGCTTCGGCGGTTGGTATATCAGCGGTGAAATAAGTCGTCAAACCAAAGGCGCCATTGATGCTTTCCATGCGATGGGGAAACAATGTAAAGACGTATCCAATGGTTTACCGACATTCATTTCTCCATGGATTGACGGTAAGAAAGCTGTCATGGGCAGTGGCACTGACAAGCTAACCCGCGAAGAGTCGGTTTCTGTTCAGGAGCATGAGAGGGAATGGGGAGAAATATTCTCGGGCATCCATGACGTGGTCGATGCTTGTGCTTTTCAGGATGGACATATTGATTATGACGAGCTGGATGCTTTCTTCGAAGTCAACAAAAAACTGGCCGATAAATATGGTATGCAATGTTGGACCAATGCCGAGTCTTTCGACCGTGACATGCCCATCCGCTTCTTTCCCATTAAGTTTGACAAACTGCGCATGAAACTCGAAGCAGCCAAACGAGCCGGATACGATAAAGCCATTACCTTCGAGTTCTCGCATTTCATGAGTCCGCAATCGGCCTATTTGCAAGCCGGACATCTATACGACAGATACAAGGAATACTTTCAAATCAAGTAGCGCATGAAATCGAATATAAATTTAGGGTATCTCGTCTTTTTGTCGGTGGTAGCAGCCTTAGGTGGTTTCTTGTTTGGATACGATACGGCTGTTATTTCCGGTACAATCTCGCAGGTAACACAACTGTTCAGTCTCGATACCATTCAGCAAGGGTGGTATGTGGGGTGTGCCCTGATTGGTTCCATTACCGGGGTGGCATGTGCCGGTGTTCTTGGCGATAAGCTTGGGCGTAAATATACCATGATCATATCTGCTATTCTGTTTACGGCTTCGGCTTTGGGATGCGCGGTATGTAGCGACTTTAGCCAGCTGGTGGCTTACCGGATCATAGGTGGTGTGGGCATCGGTATTGTATCCATCATTTCTCCTTTGTACATTTCCGAAATGTCCGTTGCACAGTACCGCGGCCGATTGGTATCTCTTTATCAACTGGCGGTTACAGTCGGTTTTCTGGGAGCCTATCTTGTAAACTACCAGTTGCTGGGATGGGCCGAAAGCGGTCCGGGATTCGGTAATGAGTGGCTGGACAAGATCTTCGTTAGCGAGGTGTGGCGGGGAATGTTGGGAATGGAAACGCTGCCGGCGTTGTTGTTCTTTATCATTATTTTCTTCATCCCCGAGAGTCCGCGTTGGCTCATTCTGCAGAAGAAAGAAACAAGGGCGCAGAAAATACTGCAATCCATCTATACCTCTACTACAGAAGTCATTGCTCAGATAAACGAAACCAAGTCTGTTATCCAAAGCGATACCAAGTCCGATTGGTCTTTGCTTTTGAAGCCAGGCATACGCAAAGCAGTTATCATCGGCTCTGCAATAGCCATACTTGGGCAGTTTATGGGAGTGAATGCTGTTCTTTATTACGGTCCTTCAATCTTTGAGAACGCAGGATTATCGGGTGGCGATTCTTTGTTCTATCAAGTACTTGTTGGGCTGGTCAATATGCTGACCACTGTATTGGCACTAGTGATCATTGATAAAGTAGGACGCAAAAAACTGGTTTACTATGGAGTGTCGGGTATGATTGTTACGTTGCTCCTTATCGGGGGATACTTTATTTGGGGCGAGTCGTTGGGCATATCCAACCTCTTCCTGTTGACGTTCTTCCTACTCTACATCTTCTGTTGTGCAGTCTCTATTTGTGCTGTTGTCTGGGTATTGTTGTCCGAAATGTACCCAACAAGAGTCAGAGGACTGGCTATGTCCATCGCTGGTTTCTCGCTATGGATCGGCACCTATCTCATCGGGCAATTAACCCCCTGGATGCTCCAGAATTTAACCCCCGCCGGAACATTCTTTCTATTTGCCGTGATGTGTATACCATATATCCTGATTGTCTGGAAAATGATACCGGAAACTACCGGTAAATCATTGGAAGAGATTGAACGCTATTGGAATAAAACTAAAAATTGACCTTAATTTTCCATATATGATAGACTTTAAAAAACTAGCAGATCAATATAAGGACGAACTCTTTAACGGAGTACTTCCTTTCTGGCTCGAACACTCGCAGGATAAAGAGTATGGTGGCTACTTTTCTTGCCTGGATAGAGAAGGGAAGGTATTTGATACCGACAAATTTATCTGGTTGCAAGCGCGGGAAGTATGGATGTTTGCTATGCTCTACAATAAAGTAGAACAACGTAAAGAGTGGTTGGAATGTGCTATTCAAGGAGGCGAATTCTTAAAGAAGTATGGTCACGACGGCCAATGCAACTGGTATTTCTCGCTTACCCGTGAAGGCGAACCGCTGATAGAACCTTATAACATCTTCTCTTATACGTTTGCGGCTATGGCTTTTGGGCAACTAAACCTGGCTACAGGCAATCAGGAGTATGCCGATATCGCCAAGAAAACATTCGACATTATTCTGTCGCGTGTTGATAATCCCAAAGGGAAGTGGAATAAAGCTTATCCGGGCACCCGCTGTCTGAAGAACTTTGCACTGCCTATGATCATGTGTAACCTGGCGTTAGAGATACAGCACCTTCTGGATGAGAGCTTCCTCGAAGCAACCATGAAAACATGTATCCATGAAGTGATGGATGTCTTCTACCGTCCCGAACTCGGGGGGCTTATTGTAGAAAATGTCACGCTCGACGGTCGGTTATCCGACACGTTCGACGGTCGGTTACTCAATCCAGGGCATGCTATTGAGGCCATGTGGTTTGTTATGGACCTGGCTGTGCGCCTCAACCAACCGGAACTAAGCAAGAAAGCTACCGAGATTACTCTGACTATGCTTAATTACGGATGGGATAAGGAATTTGGCGGCATTTATTATTATATGGACCGTTTAGGCTGCCCGCCGCAACAATTGGAGTGGGACCAGAAACTGTGGTGGGTACATATCGAAACACTGATCTCTTTGTTAAAAGGTTATCAGCTTACCGGCTCGGAAGAATGCCTCCGGTGGTTCGGGAAAGTACACGAGTACGTGTGGAGCCACTTCAAAGATCCTCTATACCCCGAATGGTATGGCTACCTGAACCGAAGGGGAGAAGTGCTCCTGCAACTGAAAGGTGGTAAATGGAAAGGATGCTTCCATGTCCCCCGCGGGCTATATCAATGCTGGAAAACCTTAGAAGAACTATCAGAGAAATAACAATCTGCCGAACCATGAATTATCATTTATACATTGGGGGACTATGTCTTCTGCTCGCATCGTGTACCGTTTCAAGTCCAAAGAAAGGAGACACTGGGAAGGATTATACTTCCTACGTCAATCCACTAATCGGTAGCGGAGGGCATGGACATGTGTTTGTCGGTGCATCATTGCCGCATGGCATGGTGCAGCTGGGACCAAACAACTTGTCGCAAGGATGGGACTGGTGTTCGGGTTATCACGATTCCGATTCAACCATTATCGGCTTTGCCCACACCCACCTCAGTGGTACGGGAATAGCCGATCTGGGAGACGTCTTGTTTATGCCCGTTACCGGAAATGTGGACCTTCGGAGGAAATCTGAGAGGATATCTGCCACTTATTTCTCTACATTTAAGAAAGAAAACGAACAGGCTCGTCCCGGGTACTATGCAGTGCTGTTGGATAAGTATGATGTGAAGGCCGAGCTTACGGCTACTCCGAGAGTTGGTTTTCATAAATACAGTTATCCTTCGGATGAAGAGTCGGCTGTAATTATCAATTTAAACGAGAGTGCACAATCCCTCATGTTCCGTGAAGGAACATTATCTTCGGGACTTCGACTACTCAACGATAGCACGGTAGCCGGTTATCGGATTTCGAACGAATGGGCTACGGATCACCGGGTATACTTTACTACTGTGTTCTCCGAACCCATTCTGAGCTGCGACTCCATTCGCGAGAACACCGGACTTGTGACTACACTTAACTTCGGAAAGTTAGCATCCTCTTTATTAGTGAAAACCGGGATATCTTATGTGTCCGAAGAAGGAGCTATGCGCAATCTGGAAGCAGAATTACCCGGATGGGACTTTGACGGTACATCACTGCAAGCCAAAACTCAGTGGAATGAAGCACTGTCAAAGATAGATGTAGTGTGTGACGATCATACGAAAGCGATTTTCTATACCGCATTCTATCACACCATGATTGTACCCTCTTTGTTTTCGGATGTTGACGGTATGTACAGAGGAGCAGATGGGAAAATCCATCATTCAACAGGATTTACTCCTTATACTATATTTTCCTTGTGGGATACTTATCGGGCTGTTCATCCTTTGTACACTCTTGTGGATAACAATGTACCGGATTATGTGAATACCCTGTTGGATATTTACGACCGGCAAGGCACATTGCCTGTATGGCATTTAGCCGGAAACGAAACAAACTGCATGGTTGGTGTTCACTCTATTCCGGTGGTAGTAGATGCTTGTCTGAAAGATTTTCAGGGCATAGATAAAGAACGGGCTTACCGTGCTGTCTCATCCATCCGTTCCATGAACCAAAATGGGCTGGACCATGTACGCGAAAAAGGCTATATACCTGCCGATAAAGTAAACTGGTCGGTGGCTCGTGCATTGGAATATGCTATTGATGATTATGCCGTTGCTCAACTTGCCCGGGAGTTACATTATACAGACGATTGTCAATACTTTCTGAAACGTTCCAAACTTTATCAGGAATATTTCGATGGCACATCCGGCTTCATGCGTGGTAAACTGTCGGATGGTAGTTGGCGAACCCCATTTAATCCATCTCACAGTATCCACCTCGAAGATGATTACGTTGAGGGAAACGCCTGGCAGTACACTTGGTTGGTTCCACACGATGTCGAAGGACTAATCGATCTGTTTGGCGGACAAGAACTGTTTCTTAATAAACTCGATAGCCTTTTTATGGTTAGCTCAGAACTTAATGAAGGTGCATCCATAGACATTTCCGGCATGATCGGACAATATGCGCACGGAAATGAACCAAGCCACCACACCCTCTATTTATATGCACTTGCAGGTCGCAGGTGGCGTACGGCAGAGCTGGTACGCCAGGTGTTTGAAGAATTCTATACAAACACCCCCGACGGCCTTATCGGTAACGAAGATTGCGGGCAAATGTCTGCCTGGTATATCTTTTCTTCTCTCGGCTTTTATCCGGTTAATCCGGTTAATGGAACTTTTGTGTTCGGCTCTCCTCTTATAAACAGAGCCACAATACACCTGAACAATGGAAAAACACTCGAAATCATTGCCAATGAAAACAGTCAAAAGAACAAATACATTCAGTCTGTTAAACTAAACGGAAAAACGTATTCCCACCCTTATATGTCCTATAAAGACCTTATGGATGGTGGAGTTCTTGAATACCAAATGGGCGAAAATCCTTATTAACAAATAAATCTAAAACCAAATCACATTGCATTATGAGAAAACTCCTATTTTCGATTTTCTTATTAAGCTCTGTATGTTTATACGCACAGAACTTTACTTTAAGAGGGGTAGTATCAGACGATTCTGATGTATTACCCGGTGTAAGTATATCTGTAGAAGGTACAACTCAGGGTACAATCACAGATGTAGACGGAAAATTTTCGATCTCAGTGAAAAAAGGCGATAAACTTGTATTCTCTTACGTGGGATATCGCAAGGAAATAATTACGGTAACTAACCAAAACGTACTGGATGTTCAACTAAAAACGGATGCTGTGTTGCTAGATGAAGCAGTAGTCGTAGGATATGGTGTGCAAAAGAAAGCTACATTGACAGGGGCGGTATCATCCGTAAATTCTGAAACCATTGCTAAAAGAAATGTTGCTTCTTTATCTACAGCTTTGCAAGGAGCTATGCCAGGGGTTACTATCCAGCAAACATCCGGACAGCCGGGAGCAGACGGATCTGAAATCCGCGTTCGCGGTATTGGCTCCATCAATTCCAATTCCGACCCGTTGGTATTGGTAGATGGTATCGAAATGGATATTAATCAGGTAGATGCCAACACGGTAGAAAGTATTTCGGTATTGAAAGATGCGGCATCTGCTTCGATATACGGTTCCCGTGCAGCTAATGGGGTTATCCTGATTACCACCAAGAGAGGTAAAGAAGGAAAAGTGGCCACAAGCTATAGCGGATATCTTACATTGCAAAAACCAACTAATATGCCGGAACCGGTTGCTGCATGGCAGTATTTGCAAGCAGAACTCAATTCCTGGGATAATGCCGGTCTGAATATTACAGATACGCAACGTCAACAACAACTCAAGATGATTGAGGAGCAACGTAAATATGGTCCGGACAATTGGGATCGCTATGACACAAATTGGAAGAAAGAAACTATTGAAGACTATGCATTGATGAACAGTCACAATGTAACAATAAGTGGCGGTAATGAAAATATCAAGTTCTTCGGTTCAGGTTCTTATCTATATCAAGATGGATTGATTAAGAATGATAACTTTGATCGTACTAACCTTCGTTTGAATGTTGATGCTAAAGTACTACCATGGGCCAGAGTAGGGATTGAAAGTAATATGCGCCAATCCAATCAGCTCAATCCGGGTATGAGTACTCCTAAGTCAATCATCAATACAGCCCTTTATATGTTACCCACCATTTCTGCTGCCAAAGAACTGGATGGAAACTGGGGATATGGAAAGAATGGCTTGAACCCTACAGCTATAGCCGAAGATAGTGGAGAGAAAAAGGTAAGAATATCAGAAGCTCTTGTAAATGGGACATTAACTTTAACTCCATTAAAGGGTATGGAAATCATTGGCCAATACTCAAGAAGGCAAGTGAGTACACGCACCAGAACATTGACTACTCCATACACTACTTCTTTGAAAGGGCAGGTTATGGGTGTTTATCCTTCGCAAGACGGCTTAACTGAAAAATGGGAAGAAACAATCCGTAATTATTATCGTGCACAAGCCTCGTATGAAAGAACATTCGGTGACCATTATGCAAAGTTATTAGGTGGTTTCCAGGCAGAAGATAGTGAATATAATGGCTTCTACGGAGCTAAGAAAGATTTCGAACTGGATAGATATTACCTTGATAATGGCGACGGTTCTACCGCAACATCGGGTGGTAGTGCCAATGCCTGGTCTATGATGTCATGGTATGCCCGTTTAAACTATAACTACAAACAGCGTTATTTGTTGGAATTGAATGGACGCTACGATGGATCTTCCCGTTTTACGAAAGATAATCGCTGGGGATTCTTCCCTTCAGCTTCGGCAGGTTGGGTGCTTTCGGAAGAAAGTTTCATGTCGGGAACCCGCTCTATGATCGACATGCTGAAACTAAGAACTTCATACGGGTTGTTAGGTAATCAGAACATAGGTAATTATCCGTATACGGCTGTTGTATCTACCGGATATGGATATTATTTAGGAGATGATAAGGGACTGGTGCCCGGTGTAGCCCAGACTGCATTGTCTAATTCCGATATCACATGGGAAAAGTCCAAACAATTCGACGTCGGTATAGATTTAGTGATGTGGAATGGATTATTAGGACTGACAGCAGATTACTACATTAAGGATGTATACGATATGTTGATGAAGTTCCCCTTACCTTATTATGCAGGTATGCAACCCGCATACTCCAATGCAGGGGATATGACGAATAAAGGTTGGGAAATCTCAATCAGCCATCGTAATAAAATCAAAGATTTCTCTTATAGTGCAACATTCACTATAAATGATAATCGCAATAAAATAACGAACCTGAATGGTCAGAACTCGCAGGACAAAAAGCAAGTTGAAGGCTATCCTAATAATGGTATATGGGGTTATCTTACTGATGGCTACTTTACCGATTGGGATGATGTGGCCAACTCGCCGCAATTATCAGGTTCTTCTTCCAGACCGGGTTACATTAAATACAAGAAAGTTCATACCGGAGAGGGAGTCGATCCGATGTTAATTGATAGCAGAGATCAGGTTTATCTGGGCGATCCATTCCCACATTATGAGTATGGTTTGACATTGAATGCCGATTGGAAAGGTTTTGACTTAACCGTATTCTTCCAAGGTGTAGGTAAGCGTTCTACATTCATGAATGGTGTTGGATTGAAACCGTTTGCAAATGGTGCCAACTTGTTTAAGCACCAATTAGATTCATGGACGGAAGACAATCCGAATGCGGCTTATCCTATTCTTGTACCCGAAGCTAATGCAGCAAATAATTATGTACAATCGGATAAATGGGTTAGAGATGCTTCCTATTGCCGTCTGAAAAATGTCGTACTAGGCTATACTTTACCAAAGCATATTACTAAAAAAATGCAGATTGGAAGTTTGCGGGTTTATGTCAGTGGACAGAATCTGTTTACCATCAGCGACTTCTATAAAGGTTATGATCCCGAAGTTAAATATGGTGGAAATGTGGGAGGAGAATTTTATCCTATTATGCAAACATTCACTTTCGGATTAGATTTGAAGTTTTAATTGAAAAAGGAAGAGTTATGAAAAAGACCATAAAAAATATAAGTTTCAAGTTCCTGGCCGGAGTTATGGTATTGGCGCTGGGAACCGGATGCAGTGATTATCTGGATAAAGAACCGATGAGCGACTATCTGTCTTCTGACTTCTATAACAGTGAAGGAGCTATTGAGCAAGGAGCTAATGGTTGCTATCAGAGGTTAAAAATGGATCATAGCAACAGTAGTAGTAGCAATATTCCGTTGGCTATCCTTTGGGATATGTATACTCCATTTGGTATTGAACGTGCCGATAATAGTTCTGTAGGAGTGGGTAATGTTGACTTGCGTTCCAATTATACGAACGAATTTATCTGGGCCACACTGTTTACTTCCGTAGCTCGTTGCAATACCGTTCTTGATGGTGCGGCACCATACTACAATAAACTGAATGATAATGCTAAGAAATATTTAGCCGAAATTCAAGTATTGAGAGCTCATTTCTATATCCAGATGGTTTCCCTTTGGGGCGATTTGCCTTATTTTAAATCGGCTGTAACGCCCGAGCAATTGAAAAGCGTTCCACGTACACCTTGGAGTGAAATTGTTGATGACCTTATTCTTGATCTGGATGATGCTGCAAATGTATTGTCATGGAATGCCACTAAATGGGGTCGTATAGATAAGTCGGTAGCATTGGGGTTAAAAGCCCGAATAGCCTTGTACGCCGGTTCGTGGAGTAAATTCGGACACGGAAGAGACGCTGTAAAGAACGAAGCAAAGGCAACTGTTTATTTCCAGCAAGCGGCTGATGCTGCGTGGAAGATAATCAATGAAAGCGGCCGTGATCTGGCGCCTAACTTTGGCGATTTATTCACACGGGCAGGTCAGCTGAAGGCTGATGTAAAGAAGGAAACCATGTTATTTATGATGTTCTCCGACTTTGGCGATAAGAGTTCGCATTACATGTCTCTTGGTGAGCAATGCCGTATGATCGGTCAGAGTGGTCGTTTTCCTACGCAACAGTTGGTAGATACGTACGAAATGAAAAACGGTAAACGTATTGATGAACCGGGTTCAGGATATAATCCGGCTAAGCCTTTCATCTCTCGCGACCCTCGCTTGAAAGAAACGGTCTATACGCATCAGGATACCATCATCGGTAATACCGGAGCTAACAAAATGAAGTTCCTGATGGAGTTGTACAAACCTACTGTCAAGTCGTGGGATGAAGAAGGAAATGAAAAAATGCTTGATAATAAAGATTATTCCGGTGCAGTTGCGGCATATGGTTATGTACAAAGTGGTGTGGGATTTGCATGGAAAAAGTACAATCATTACGATGACGAGAGTTCTGCCGTACCAACCTACAATATTCACCTGATGCGTTTTGCCGAAATATTGCTTATTTATGCCGAAGCAAAAATCGAGCTGAACGAGATAGACGCTACCGTAGTAGGTGCTATCGACCGCGTTAGAGCACGTGTAAATATGCCTGGCATATTGCAGGTAGACCCAACCCGCGAGGGTAATCAGGCAAAAATGCGTCAGATTGTTCGTCGCGAACGTAAAGTGGAGCTGATAAAAGAGTCGTTGGTTTTCTTTGATATGCGTCGTTGGAGAACAGGTGAGATTCAGAATGCAGAACCTACCTATGGTTATCCGTTGCCGCAGGGAGTAAATCCTTCGGCAGGTATATATCCCGACGGATATGAACAAGCTACTCCCGATATGGTGCCCACTTATGGAGAAGCCGGTTCGGAAAGAGACTTGAACGATATTGCGCTCTATGCTGCATTTGCCGATAAACTAAGAAAGCGTGATGTGAGCAGAAGCTGGAATAATATATTCTATGTATGGCCTATTCCTCAGACTGAAAGGAATAAAGCTCCATGGTTGGAGCAAAATCCGGGGTATGGTGAATAATATATTTAGCAAACCATGATGAAAAGGGTAATTTTCTATATCATACTTCTCATCCCGTGCTGTTTGTCGGCACAGGTTAAAATAACCATTGAAGCACCTAGTGCAGATCCTACTTTAATTGTGCGCGGGCCTGAGAAGATGATTGACAATATAAATAATGCAGCATGGACAAAGGCAGATAATGCCTTGTTCCTGTTCGCTTCTTCCTACGGTGAACGTGTTGTTTCCGATAAGTCTACGTATACTGCCATCCAGGTAGATAAAGATATGAAGGTGACGGCCATCATCAATGGAGAAGTCAGTCCTAAGGAACGGCCTGCTTTCAAAGATAAATTAAACTTGCTCATACCTGCGGGAGGTTTTGTACTGGTAGCATCCGACAATAGTTATGCTTCCGGCGGATTCAAGAAGTTTGTTGCCGAGAGCTTCCGTACGGGAGATGTTGTTAAGTTGAGAATCAATGGAGAGGTCAGTTCGTTGGAGCGTGTGCTTTCGGCCAATAGCCAGGCCATGCAATCGGGTATTGAACTTTACGATGATTTCCTGGTCACAACCATTGGTAATAAGCAGACGGTAAGTGGTAGAATCACCAACTACAATAAAAAAAGTACCTATAAGCTACAAGCCGTTGCCGGGAATAATACGTTTACTTTAAAGCATAATGGCAAAGGTGAGTTTTCGTCTAAGCTGATACTGTCATCAGGAACCAATTATTTCGATATCCGGCTTTGGGTAGATGGTCGGGAAGTAGCAACTCAGCCTCTGATTGTTTATTCTAAAGAGCCAAATGCACAAAGTAGCGAACTGGTGATGTGGGTAGAGCAATTCCCGAATGCCAAGGTGTTGACCTCCGATGAGGCCGTAGCCGATATGATGGGCAAGATTAAAAAAGCAGGGTTTACATCTATTGGGCTTGATGTCAAAGGTCCCGAGGGATATGTGTCTTATCGCAAAAACGACCTGTCGGGAACCCCTTACTTCACGACAACTAAGAATCCGAATAAGATGATGGCCGACAATGGCCTGGACTTGTTGGAGTCTGTCATCCGTGAAGCACATCAAATCGGGTTGAAAGTATATGCCAGCTTCAACTTCTTTACGGAGGGCAATATTACGGTGAATGATTATGCTATCCTCAGGCAACACAAAGACTGGGAAGAGATCGTGCAACGCCCGGAAGATAAAGGGAAACTGCTTAAGATTACCGACAGTACGCGTGGCAAAGAAGCCGCTCAGGGAAAGCTTCTTGCCTTGGCTTTTGTTAATCCTTCAAACATAGAAGTACAGGATTTCCAGTTGTTACGTGTGGAAGAAGTGTTGAAGAACTACGACATAGATGGCATCGTGCTCGACCGCTGTCGTTATGACAATCTCTATGCCGACTTTAGCCACGTCACCCGCAATGCTTTTGAAGAGTATCTGGCCGAAGAAAACAAAACGCTGGACAACTTTCCGACAGATGCTTTTCGAATCGACAAAAGCGGCGCCCTTGTTAAAGGTAAATATTATAAAGAATGGATCACTTTTCGCTCGGGAACCATCGCCCGTTTCACAGACCGGATTCGTGCATTGGTCAACACCTATAAAGAAAAGAAGAATCCCGGCTTGAAAATGGCTGCCTACGTTGGATCGTGGTACGAGGTGTATTACCAGAATGGGGTGAATTGGGCTAGCGATAACTTTACATACGACCATCGGTTGGGTTTTCCCGAAAGCGAAATCTATGGAGAAGCCTACAACCGGACCAGCTATTTAAAGAATATCGATTTCTTGATGATCGGTACGTACTATAAAACGGCAAAGGAAGTGAATCGTTACATCACATTGGGTAACATCCTGACCAATGGGCAAGTACCCATACTTGGTTCGATGAGTTTACCCGATCTGAAAGTCGAAGAACAGGGAGAAGTGTTTAAAGCTTCGATCGAAAACTCTTCCGGCCTTATGATATTTGATTACTGTTATGTAGACTGGGCTACTTTCATGGAACAAATGAAGATAGCGCTATCTCCTAAAAAGAAATAACAAACTAATACTAAGCAAAATATGAAAAAAATAATAACATGGATGAGCGGAATGATCGGCGTACTCGCTTTGTTTTCGCTGCTGGCAGTCTCTTGTTCGGACGACGATGATAAGGGACGTGAGTTTGAAGATGTAAGAATTGTTGGAGTCAAAATAGACAATGAACTATTTACTACCGAACACGTTTCGGGAGAGACTCAAGTCGTTATACCGGCAGGAAGAGACTTGACCAGTGTAAAGTTGCAGGTGCTCGTTGCCAATGGGTCGTTAATAGATTTCGTGAATGAAACGGAATACGATTGCCGTAAACCCATGACCCTTAAGCTTAAGGGGTATAATGGAAAGAACATAGAAACTACGTTGCGCATTCAGTCGCCACCTAAACTGACATTCTTCGTTATCGAAGGACTATCAGTGCCAACGAGCGATATTCATGCAAGTGCATCCTCTTTGATCGTGCAGGTTCCTGAGGATACCGATTTAAATGCTCTTAAAGTAACAATGGAGTTTACCAACGGTACGCTCGTCGATTTCGAGAATGGCAGAGAATTGGATTACACGCTTCCAAGAAGCTTTAAAGTAAAAGGTGTAGATGATGAAACAATTTATCCTTATGAGTTTATCATTACCACCGAAGTTGTAGGGCCGGCCTTTGTCAGGTCAATGACTATAAACGGAATAGAAACCGACTCTGTTATAGCCAATGGCGCGGTGTTGACTCCTTATATTCCTGCATTGCTTGACTTTACTTCTGTGGATGTAGAGTTGCAGGTGGGTTATGGAAATAAAATAGATGCTGATTTCACAGGTAAGGGTCTGAACCTGATGACGGGTGCCAATAAGGTTAAAGTGACCGGAAGCAACGGGGTGGATACCGAGTTTACCATTAGCGTACCTCAGTTGTCATTGGCGCCACTGTTTGCTATGACTTATGGCGATTTGGGCTTTGCTGCCAATGATTTGTCTGCGGTTGGTTTCAGTGGTTCTTACGTTCTGGCGGCTAACTATAGTGCCGGAAATAAATTGCCGGTGAAGTTTGATCTTACGGGCAAGAACCTTGGGCAGATGGATATTACCGGAGTTGATGCTACCGGATATGGTATCCGTAAGTTTGCAACCGATGATAAAGGAGCTGTATTGGTACTTTCATTAGGAATGTCGGCAGGCGACCAGTGGGTGTATAAGTATGACAATGCCGATGGAACCGGTAGCAAGTATCTTAATTTCTCTAAAGCCAATCTGGGAACAGCCGGTAATCCGCGTGCTGCGGGGATTAGCATTGCAGGTTCGTTGGATGCGGATGCTATCATCACCATACCGTTGGCTCAAAGCACAGACATCTTTGTTTGGAAGGTTACGGGTGGTACACTGAACCCAACGCCACAGAAATATGCATTCCCATACACCGGAACAAGTTATTACTGGAGCGTACAACCCATGCCGATCGGAACCAAAGGTTTCACCGGATTTGCAACTACCAATAACGCTGCATTCCCCAACGGGCTGATTTGTTTCGACGAAACCATGGCCGAAACCCAGAAACAAACCGGTATGGTAGTTACAGACGGAAAGGTTATAAAACATAAGAACCGCTTATACATGGCTTATACGGCACATGCCAACAATAAAGGTTTAATGCGGATTTGTGATGTAACCGATGGCACACTCGATTCTTATAAGAATCCGATATTCGATCAAACGATGGCGATTTCTGCTGCAAATGCAAATGCAACAGTAGATGCCGACCTGGCCCTGATCGGTGGTAAATTGCATGCTGTCTTTGCTTGTACAAATGTCGGATTGCATGTGTATTGTTTAGAATAGAATGATTATGAATAAGAATATTCTTCATTTCCTGCTTTTACCCTTTCTTGTATTTGCTTGTTCAAGCAGCAATGACGATGATGGTGGTGGCAAGGAGCCCGAAGACCCGATCAATACATTCTTTGTTGACGAGGTAAAACCTCAAACAAGTATCAAGTGCTTCGATGGGGCCTACTATCGTAAAGTTGTATCGAGCAAAGACAAATGGCTTGGTATGGGCGGTACGGTTATCCTGCCCCAGATCACTTTTGATGAGAATCGCAAGAATCCCAACAAACCAGGACAATATCTGGACAACCCATCCGTTTATATGGGTGGGAATATGGGTGGACAAGAAACCGATATCGGTTTAACCTGGGAAGTGGTGCGCGAGCCAAACGGGAGTGTTTCTGCCGAGCGTAAGGCTTTCCGGCCTTTTATGCGCCGCACAAGCCACGTCAGTGGAGAAGCATCCAATTATGCCAACGCTCCTGCCGAGGACCGCTACTACTGGTATCCGGGCGATAAAGTAACCATCTCCCTGCAAATCGTAAACGACTACAAACTTAAGTTTGTTGTAGAGGGCGAAGGTAAGAAGTTCGAAACCGAATATGATTGTGCCGGCTACAAGAAAGGAAATGTCGGAGAGTTTAAGCGCGTAAATGCCATTGACCAGGTATCCAATGAAGGAAAGCCCGCCCAAACTACGGGTACTAAAGTGGAAAACAGTAAATGGGAAGAAACATATCTTTTCAGGCTCTACAAAGACGAAGTGGTAAAAGTGCCGGTTCATAGTGGGCGGTTTACCGATATGCGCTGCCCCGATGTGAAATACTTCAGGATTGCGGCAAGTGATGATGAAAAGAAGAAAGGCTGTGAGACTATTAACATTAGTGGAAACGGATATTAAAATCGTATGAACAACAGGGCTTTTTCATTAGACGCATTGCGAGGATATGCCATTATTACCATGATCCTGTCGGGTACAATTGCTTCGGGAGTATTGCCGGGGTGGATGTATCATGCACAACTTCCGCCCCCGGCGCACCAATTCGATCCGGGGGTGTATGGTATTACATGGGTCGACCTGGTATTTCCTTTCTTTCTATTCGCTATGGGTGCTGCTTTTCCTTTTTCAATAGGTAATAAATATGAGAAGGGCATATCTAAATGGAAACTCACCGGCGATAGTTTGTTGCGAGGCGTACGCCTGACGTTCTTTGCGATTTTTATCCAGCACATGTATCCGTGGGTGACATCGTCCCCACAGGATACAAGTGCCTGGTTGTTGGCTATATTTGCCTTTCTGCTTATGTTTCCCATGTTTATGCGTATACCGCTGGAAATGCGCAAGTGGCAACGAACTGCCATAGAACTGGCGGCTTATGCTGTTGGAATCTTCCTGCTGCTTACCGTTTCGTATGCCAAAGACCGCACATTCAGTTTGTCGTTCAGTAACATTATTATCCTTGTACTGGCCAATATGGCTATCTTCGGATCAGTGGCCTATATTTTGACGATTGGTAATAAATGGGCGCGCATCGGCATTCTGCCTTTTGTAATGGCTGTGTTCCTGGGAAGTAATACCGAGGGGTCGTGGATAAAAGAGGTGATGGACTTTTCTCCCGTTCCGTGGATGTATAAGTTTTATTACCTGAAATATCTTTTCATTGTAATTCCCGGTAGTATAGCCGGTGGGTATCTGAAGGAATGGCTGGGTAAGAAAACAGATGCCCCGGTTCAACGGGACGAAAAACGAAGGTTGCCTTTTATCTTGTTGCTGTCGGTGGGCATCATTGTATTCAATTTGTACGGGCTGTACATGCGGTACCTGGTGTTGAATCTTATAGGTACCATACTCTTGTTGGCCTGCTTGTATTATCTGCTTTGGAAAACCGAAGGGAATAATGCTGCATACTGGCGGAAACTGTTCACGGCCGGGACTTACCTGCTTATGCTTGGGCTCTTTTTCGAGGCTTACGAAGGAGGTATCCGTAAGGATCACTCTACGTATAGCTATTATTTCGTGACATCCGGACTGGCTTTTATGGCTTTGATTGCTTTCTCCATTATGTGCGATGTATACCGCTGGAAGGCGTTGACTACTCCTTTGCAAATGGCCGGACAGAATCCGATGATTGCTTATGTGGCGCCTCAGTTGTTGGTAATGCCGATCCTCAATCTTACCGGACTGGCTGCGTATCTTAATCTGTTGTCCGAAAACGCCTGGCTGGGATTCCTGCGAGGGGTTATCGTAACTACATTGGCTGTATTGGTGGCTATGGGATTCACAAAAATCAAATGGTTCTGGCGAACCTGATCAAATATTTAATTAAGATAATGAACAAACTATTTACTACTTTTCTGTTTCGGAGCTTCCCCCTTATCCTTCTGGCAGTGTTTATGTCGTCCTGTCAACGCGATAAAAGCTCCGCAAACACACCCGAAGAAACGCTCGAAACGGGTATACGGGGCGTGTGGGTACCGGCACCCCGGTTCACCGATGTGCTTCATACGTATGATAATGTGAAGGACTTTGTTAAGGTGTTGGACGATCTGAATATGAATGCCCTTTTCCTGGTGTCCTATGCAGGTACTGAAACCATCTTCAAAAGTGATGTCCTGACGAAGTATTCTACCTATCAGTCTTCATCCGAGGGGTATATGCTCCGTGCATATATGCAGAATTACCAGAGTGCCACCAACGATCCTGTCCGTGATTTGCTTGACGAAGCGCATAAGCGGGGTATCAAGGTTTTCTTCTGGTTCGAATACGGATTCATGGGCGAGGGTAAACCGATACCCGCCACCAATCCTTTGTTGGCAAAGAATCCAACTTGGTTGGGGATGGGGAATGATAAGTTGCCGGCCAATTATAACCATAGCGATTATTATTACAATGCTTACAATCCGGCTGTGCAGCAGTTTTTGCTCGAGTTGGTGGAAGAGGCTATTACGCTGTATCCCGATGTGGATGGCATACAGGGCGATGACAGAATGCCGGCCATGCCTCGCAATTCGGGTTATGACGACTATACGGTGGCGCTCTACAAAGAGCAACATGGCGGACAAGCACCTCCTGCCGACTGTAACGACGCTGCTTGGGTGCGCTGGCGTTTGGACTTGCTGAACGATTTCGCACGCCGGTTGCACCAGCGTGTAAAAGCCAAAGGTCCCGATGTTATGGTGAGCTTTGCCCCCAATCCTTACCCGTGGTGCGAGGAGAAGTTGATGCAGGAATGGCCGCAATGGTGTAAAGAGGGGCTTTGCGATGTACTGGCTGTGCAATGTTATCGCTATTCGGGCGAAGCCTATCGCTCTACAGTGACAGAGGTTTTGAAATACATCAAATCGAGCAACCCGAAACAGGTTTTTGCACCCGGCATGATACTGATGGAAGGGGGCAACGCAAAAATGACGCCCGAACTGCTCAAAGAGCAGCTCGAAATAAACCGGCAACTGGGGGTGAATAGCGAAATCTATTTCTACAATAAAGCCATAACCGATCCGGAGTTGCAACGGGTGTGGAAGGAAATGTATCAGCAAAAGCTCGCATTTCCTATGCCTTAAAGAGGCTGGGCGGGTAGGAGAGGAGCGTTACGCTTCAAACATCCGGCTCCTGGCCAGCATGCAAGCGCCCACAATTCCTGCCCGGTCTTTCAGTTTGGAAGTCATAATGACGGAGTCTTTATTGACTAAATTCAACGAATACTTCCGAACGGCAGAACGAATGGGTTGAGTGAGGTAATCATCGGTGAGTGACAATGTTCCGCCTATGATTACCAACTCGGGGTTAAACAGATTGATCAGTCCGGCGATTTGTTTGCCCAGTTTCAGCCCGATTTCTTCGACAATTTCGATGCAGAGCATATCTTCTTTAATCACGGAGGCGATGATCTCGTCCAGCGTTATTTGTTTGCCGGCAAGTACTTCTTCGGACAGAATGGACCTTTCTCCGCCTTGTATCCGTTCCAGTAAGATGCGGTACAGGGCCGTTCCGGAGGCCTCTGTTTCGAGGCAGCCTTTCTTGCCGCAATGGCAAATGATCTCGTTGTCGAATGCATTGACGTGCCCGAACTCGCCCGAGAAACCGGACTTGCCGGTATACACCTTGCCGTCGATGATGATTCCAATGCCCAGTCCCCAGCTCACGTTGACAAAGATGACGTTCTTTTCTCCTTTTACGCAACCCTGTATGTACTCGCCATAGGTCATGGCTCTGGTGTCGTTGTCTATGCTCAGCCTGTACCCAAGTTTCTCGCTCAGGATGTCGGCAAGCGGACGTTCTTCAAAATTGAACTGGCTGAAACTGTAGCCCGACTCCGGATTGACACGGCCCGAAACGTTGACATTAATATTCAGGATTTTCTCTTTGCTGATGGGTAGCTCTGCTATAAAACTGCTCACGATGTGGCAAAGCTCGTCCATACCTTTGACGGAGTTTTCCAATTTATAAGGTATGTTCATTTTCAATTCTACCATATCGCCTTTGAAGTTGATGAGGCCGATGTTTACAGCAAACTTCTTAATATCTACACCAATGAAATAGCCCGACTCGGGATTTAGCCCATACAGATTGGGATGCCGTCCGCCACTGGTTTCCAGCTTGCCATAATCGTTCAGGTAGCCGTCCTCGCACATTTCGCCAATAAATTTGGTTACGGTAGGAACGCTCAGATCTAGCTCTTTAGATAAATCGGTAATGGTAGAACTTCCATTATATATATAATGTGTAATAATTCTCTTCTTAACCAAGGCATTCTTGGAACCTATTTCTATTTCTTTCAAAAAATGTCTGTTCATCTTGCAATATATTAATAACACATACAAATATACTTAATTTTTTTATTAAACAAGCACCTATTAGTATATGGATGGGTGATACGAGCGTAGAGTTTTGATGTAAATACAACCTCATCGCGGATGGGTGAAATGTCAAAGTGACATTTTGCAAATGAAGGTCTGCTGTATTGTCTTCTTTGTACCGCTCATCAGAAGGGGTGGGATTTATTGTAAACTGAATGATTGGGTGATGGTTAAAATGATGTGATATTTGATTCTTTTCAGTTGTTTGGATACAATAAAGGTTGTAGTGCTATTAAAACGATTACCGATGTGTGTTTTCTGCATAATTAAGATAATTGTTTGATTGCATTCTATCCGGATGATTTAGCAAAAATGTACGCCCAGAAAGTAGTTTGCTTGCAGATGAAACAAGTGTTCTAGCTAGATTCCATAAGAATTCAGTCTGAATTCCATAAGAATCCAGTCCGAGTTCTATAAGACTTCAGACTGAATTCTTATGGAATCCGGACCGGATTCTTATGGAATTCGCATCAAAAACAATAGGAATTGAGGGAAAGGACAGATAAATATGGCAGATTCAACGGCTTTTTCTCTCCAGATTACCTAAAATAAAAAACATACGAGTAAGTAAAAAACTGGAAATAGAAACAAAACGAAAGAGTGGCTGGTGCTTTTAGATCATATTGATTATTCGGTAGGATGCTCAAGACAGTTTTATTTTCCCGATATGTTTAATCGGTAATAATCTTATTTAAGAATTATACGATCCCCTTCTTTCTTTACCAGTATCTGGAGTGCTTCGTGTAGTTCCTTATAGCGAAGCATGATCGATTTGCATTGTTCCGGGTCATTCATAATGCTTGGGTCTTGTAGCTTACGTGCTATATGAACAAGTTCTTCCCTAATAATTGCACTTTTAAAATTCGTAATAAACATCGGGACGAATTCATGTAACCGTTCCTCATCGGCGGTAACCTTCTGACTTTTAGAATGATACTTGCTAAGCTCATACCTGTTGCTGGCAAGTTCGGCAGCCAGCCTTCCAATCTCAATATCGGGATGCTTAATAAAATATTGCTGCGCAATAAAATTCTCCCTATGGATATTTTCTATAGCTTCGGCAAGAATAATCTGATGTATAGGGTTGTGGAACGATAAATTGTCGTCCTTTAATTCACTATTGATATATTCAGTTACAGTGATTTTAGTTTCATTCCCATTCTCGTCCGGAACACTGAAAATGGTCTTTTCCCCATACCTTATTATAGTCTGAATGATTTGCAGCTCAAACTGATAGAACTCTTGTCCTTCTCTTCCCGCCTGTGGAATGAACGTTTTATAAGGTTCGGGTGCCGCAGATGTTGTATTTTGTTCTTCCGGCTCGGAGGCTCTTTCTGGCTTGTTCCCCTTCTCTAAAAGTTTTTCCCTTTGCTTGGCTATTTCTGTAATGAGAAGCTTTTGCTCCAGGTGTAGCAGCTGCTCGCACTCTTTGGCGTAGACATCTCTCACAATAGCCTCCGGTATGATAGCTATACTTTTTACCAGATCATTGATCAATTCGGCCCGCTTCATAGGGTCTTTACTGCTTTCTTTTAATAGCAGATTCGTTTTGAACCGGATAAAGTCCACTTCATGCGCGCTGATATACGCCTGAAAATCAGTAGCATTGTGCTTACGTGCAAATGAATCCGGGTCGTCTCCATCGGGCAATAGCACCACCTTGATATTCATTCCCTCCTCCAGCAACATATCAATACCTCTGATGGAAGCATTAATACCCGCCATATCCCCGTCATATATCACAGTGATATTATTGGTGAAACGATGTATGAGACGTATCTGTCCCGGAGTAAGCGATGTACCCGAGGATGAAACCACATTCTCCACTCCCGACTGATGCATCGAGATTACGTCAGTATAACCTTCAACCAAAAAACACCGGTCTTGTTTTACAATCGCCTGTTTTGCAAAATAAATCCCGTAAAGCTCATTACTCTTGTGATATATCTCCGATTCGGGCGAATTGACGTATTTGGCAAGTTTCTTATTTTCCGTGCTAAGTATACGGCCGCCGAAAGCAACCACCTTTCCCGATAATGTATGAACCGGAAAGAGCACACGCCCGCGGAACCGGTCGACCACCTTATTATCGTCCGTTTCGTAGCAAAGCCCTGTCTTAACAAGAAATTCCTTTTTATATCCTTTCCTGAGAGCCTCCTGCGATAAGGCATCACGCTCCTCAATGCTATATCCCAGTTGAAACTTCTCTATAGTGTCGTCCCTGAATCCACGTTGCCTGAAATAAGCCATGCCGACACTTTTGCCTTCGATATGATTCTTTAGTATATTCTGAAAGTAATCGCGGGCAAACTGGTTGACAACAAACATACTCTCGCGCGTATTCTGCGCCTGCTTTTCCTCGCTCGTGAGTTCTCTTTCCTTAAATTCAATATTGTACTTCCTGGCCAGATATTTTAATGCCTCATAATAAGAGAGTTGCTCATGTTCCATAATGAAATGAACCGCATTCCCCCCTTTTCCACAACTGAAGCATTTACATACCCCTTTAGATGGAGAAACACTGAACGAGGGAGTCTTTTCATTATGGAAAGGGCATAAACCTGTATAGTTTACTCCTCTTCTGCGAAGGGTTACAAACTCGGATACCACATCTACAATTTGAGCGGCATCCAATATTCTTTCTACTGTAGCTTGATCTATCATTAAACTTATCCGGGTGCAAATGTTGAACCTGAGTAATCTTACTCCTCATTCAAAGGGAATACAAATGTACGTGATATTTCTTGGATAATCAAATGAGAGAATTCTATAGATAACTTGTATATTTTATAATTTGGATTGAAAACTTGTATATTCTGATCTGTTAGAATTGCTACTTAATTCTCGGACTAGAACTTAATAACTCGTTTTAGAGCGTTAATAAGCGTTATTTCTATTAAAATAACCTTGGTTTTCGATAGATAATACAACTAAATTTAATTTAATGGATAAAATATACAACTTTTCTTTTGGCAATTCAACTTTATGTTTTAATTTTGCAGAGAATATTAGAGAAAACAATGCAACGAATATTGGTTATCATTCTATTGGCCGTGTCCTCTTTATACTGCATTAAGTTATATGCGCAAGAGGTGGATTCCCTGAAAAAGCGGAAGAATGATTATATTCTCATACTTAACTCTCATACCTACGACGATAACTGGGGTACCACTCTTTCTAAGCAAATCCGCCATGAAATAGAAAAGCAAGACCCAAATGTTATGGTCAATATCAGTTATGCCGGAATAACTAACCGTACTTCTTTTCTTTCCGGTCGTTTTGGCATGCAGGCAGCTTTTGCAAATGGACGTATCGAAAAGAACACCTCTATTCCTACTGTTTTAGTGTTGATTGGCGATGAAAGCTGGATGTATTATCGTATCATGAATTTGCGTGGCATATGGGAAAAAGTTCCGGTTCTGCTTGTAGGCGTTAAGCCTGAGATTATGAGCGATTTCTCAAAATTTCAGCCATCAAGGGTTGTTCAGGACAGTTTAATGATATCGCTAGAAAGCTCCAGGAAGAATCTTCCCGTAACGGCAATCATAGACCAGGATAATGAAGCATATACCGTTTGGCTGATGAAGCAGCTTTTGCCCGATCTAAACCAAGTCGTATTTCTGTCTTCAAGTAGTTATCAAGACGAATATGCACATAATATGTTGAAAAAATCAATGGCAGTGCAGTATTCTGAAATGAATCTGAGGGTCATTCATACTGATGAAAAGAAATCCAGCGATTTGCATGCAGAACTCTCAAGTTTGCCCGAAGATGCAGCCATTCTGTTAGGAGCAGGAAAAGTACCTGAAGGACTGGACCGGCCAATATTTCAATTAAATGATCGGAAACTGAGTGGCGATGTTGTAGGAGGATACTATCCATTGCAGGAAACATACGCCATTGAAGCGGCTGATATTGCTTTACGCATTCATCATGGCGAACATCCCGACTCTATACCTTTTTCTTATATCGGTGGCGAAGTTCCTTATCTGAATAAAACGGCCTTAGGACATTTCGGTTTAAAGAGAGAAGCTTCTAAAGTAGCAGATGTGGTGTATACGAATATCTCAGATCCTTTTGTGGAAAAGTATATGCGGGCTATCCTTCTGCTATCGTTAGCGGGTGTTATTCTGATCATCATTTTCTTGTTGAACCTGCGCGAAAAACGTTATCGGAAATCTATCGTAAGTTCGATGGGAAAATATAAAAAGATTTATGATGAGTATCAGATCGTTTATGAGAATATGCCTATGGGCTTGGTTTTCTTTGATCGGAATGGTGACTTATTGAACCGGAATCAAAGTTCAAATCTCTTTTTTGATAAAGTATCTTCAGATGAACTTGTAGATTTTAATCTTTTCCAGACTACATTGATTGATGACCAATCTAAAAATAGAATAAGAAAGAAATTGCTTGTTAATAAAGTGTTTGAATTTGAAGATCGTAGCTTGCGAATCATTTTCAGGCATATACTGGACGAGGAAAGTGATAGCGAAAATATCCTGATGATTGTATTGGACTATACCAGCATACAAAAAGAGAAAGTTGCGAAAGAGAGAATATACAGCATCTTTAATTTTGCTATGGATGCTTCTTCTTTGGGAGTTGCGGAATATAATGTAATGGACAATAGCCGGTTTGCTACAGATGCCTGGTATAAGAATCTTTGCATAAATAAAGGAATGGGACATTCGAATGTTTACCGTTCTGTAGTAGAAGAGGATCGTCAGAAGATAGAGTATTTCCTTAAACATATAGGAGAAGACGGTGAAGTTTATTTTGCAGATACAATCCGTGTTAAGGATGGAAATAAAATACATTGGTTGCAATACGTCATTCAGTTGTTAGAGTACGGTCCTGATGAAGGGCGAATCATTGTGGCTGAACTGGCATTAAATGTTGATAAACAGAAATATAACGAACAAGAGTTGGACAAGGCTTTGCAGGCTGCAAAAGAGTCCGACCGCTTAAAGAATGCATTTATTGCAAATATGAGTAGCGATATACGTCCCGCTTTAGATGAGCTTGTTGTTCTCTCAAACCGTTTGATTGAGACGGATAATGAGGAGGAAAAAGAATCATTGATGGTTCGTATAGAACAGAATAATGATATGTTGTTGAAGTATGTGGAACGTATCATAGAATTGTCAAGAACAGGTGCAACTAAACAAACAGGGTTATGAAACGACAGATCGTACTCCTATATCTTCTATTAATTGCAGTTTTACCTATCTGTGCTCAAACGGTTCAGGTAGATACGACTCATGTTTCTGCACCTAAAGTCTTAATTATCAGTTCTTATCAGGTAGATACAGATTGGAGCGAGAAGATAATTAATGAGATCGTGGCTAAACTGGAACGCCAGTTTCCGGATATTCATGTTTTTGTTGGACACATGAATTTGAACACCTATACATTACCGGCTAATCCGCTATATACTCTGAGAGCGACTTTGTGGTCTTATGCAGACTCTGATCCAACCACTATTACCGCCGAGGATGGACGTGTCAATTCATTATTTGCTTCAAGTAAACGTCCGGATGTATTGGTCTTTGTGGGTGATGACGGGTTCTTGTTTTACCAGAATTACGGGCCATGGCTGGGACCGTGGAAAGATGTTCCTATTGTGCTTTGTAGCGTAACCGATGAAATAATTAATACCGAGTGGTTATCTGGTAATACTTATAATTTTAATTCTTTAATACCCATTGAAGAACGCAGAAATGTTGAGACTTTTGTTAGTGATAGGAGTTTTGGGAACATTGATGCTGGACTTGAATCCAAAAGACATGAGGTCCTTCCAGGATATTTGGTTAAGACCGACTATAACCTGACCGGTGTTAAGAATTCATTGCCCATTCGTGAAAATCTGGACTTGATCCACCATTTGATGCCAAACCTGGAAGAGATTGTATGGGTTGACAATGACTTTTATTCAGCAGCCTATGCTCAATGGTTACTGAAGGGAGAACTCTCTACGAAATACCCGAATGTGAAATTTAGTGAGATCAGGCAGAACCGATTCAACACAGACTCTATATATAACGAGTTGCTAACTCCCAAATCCAATAGAATATACTTGACTTACTCGTGGGATGTGGATGGGACATTTAGTAGGCAAACTGATGAGCAGATTCATACTTTATTTACGAATTATGCTAGTGTTCCTTTGTTTTCACTAACCCGGCGTGCTTTATCCAACCCTTATTGGGTAGGTGGTTATTACAGGCCATATGCGGAATTTGCAGATAAGTCTGTGAAGCAAATATCCCGTGTATTGCATGGGGAGAATGCAAATGATATTCCTTTTGAGATTGTAAATAGCGGACAGACCACGCTCGATCAACCTCTTTTGAAGAAGTATGGATTGTGGAATGAGTTGAAATCATTGCCAGGTGTTGAGTTGGTAAATATACCTCCAACCTATTACGAGGAAAATGAAGAACTGATATTGGCTTCTGTAATTGTAGGCGCTATTATATTAGGATTGTTGGCCTATTGGATCAGTAGAAACCGGTATACCCGGAAAGTTCATAAGGAATACATGCGCTATCGGAAGTTATATAACAAACTTCACCTGATTTATGGGCATACTTCCACGGATTTGGCTTTATATGATAAAGAAGGGAAACTCATCTTTAGTATATCAAAAGGTCGGGAGCAAATCTTTGGTGGAGATAAAGGAGGAGTCTTTTCCGATAATTTATTCGAGAATTCGAATCTGAGTCACAAATTGAGAGAGCAATTACGGAATAATCAATCTATCAATAGTGAAGTGACGGTTTATGTAGAAGGAGAACTGTCATCTGTAGATTCCGAAAGAAAGGTTTACCAGTTAATGGTTAAACCATTGAGTGACGAGAATACCCAATCTGCCAAATATGTAGCAATTGCTATTAACCTTAATCAGATTATTCGTGAACGTGAAGAGCGTGAACGTTTTGAGAACCTGGTACGTTTTGCTTCGGATTCTTCTCAGATGGGGATTGCTTTCTATAGTCTTGAGACAGGAGAGGGAACGGCTACCAACTCTTGGTATAGCAACTTGAATGAACAAATTGCACCGGGATTATTGCCGACTTATGAACACGTCGTATCCGAAGATCGCAATGTACTGATCGGTTACCGGGAAAGAGTCCGGGCGGGTGAGATACTCCCTCCTTTAAATAAAGATATCCGTGTGCTAGATGAAAATGGCGAGGAACACTGGATTACGCAGCATATCTTCACGAATCACAGTGATCGTAAGATGCTGATTGAATTGAATCTGAATATTGATGAGCAAAAGAAAGCCGAAACAGTCTTGCTATCGGCAAAGGAAAAAGTAGAGCACTCTATTATTGAGACACAGAACTTCCTGGCTAATATCAATCATGAGATTCGTACTCCATTAAATAGTATTGTCGGTTTCTCGGCAATATTGGCTGCAAGTGAGAGCGAAGAAGAGAGAAAAGAGCATGTTTCTTTGATTCTGAAGAACAATAAACTGCTTACGATGCTTATTGACGATGTAATTGAGTTGTCAAGAATAGACTCGGGACAAACGACTTTCGGGTGGGAACCTGTCAAGGTGGATGATTTATTCAGAAAGGTGATGATGACAGGATATTCAGACCTGTATGACAAGCAACTGAATGTTGTACTGGATTTGGATAAAACCCACCCGATTGTCTATACGGATTCCGAAGCACTTTTCCGGTTGCTGAAGAATTTGTTCTCCAATGCGATCAAGTTTACACACGAGGGTAGTGTTACCTTGGGATATCGCATGAAACATGATTGCTATTATTTCTTCGTGAAGGATACCGGTTGTGGTATCGATATTAAAGATCAGAAACGTATATTTAAGCGTTTCGATAAACTGGATTCTTATGCTCAGGGAACCGGCCTAGGACTTGCTTTATGTAAGAGCATAGTAGAGCATCTGGATGGTAAGATTGGTGTGGATTCCGAATTAAGAGAAGGAAGCACATTCTGGTTTGAACTTCCTATTCAATAATCATATAGATTTTATTAACCGCATAGTTTCGCAGATTAACGCAGAGAAATACTAATATTAAAACTCTGCGTTAATCTGCGAAACTATGCGGTTAAAAAGAAGAACCTTATATTATTTTATATTCTCCCTGATCTTCGTCAGGTACTTCTTCATTCCTTCAGCATCTTTATTGCTGATGATCTCCAGAAGGTTTTTTAATTCCGTCCGGATATTCTCTACTTGTGAGGGTGTCCGCGGATTGAAGAGGATTTCCTGGAGAAGGTAATCATCCTCGCTTAACAGCCCTTTGGCTATGGCCATATGCTTTTTGAAGGTTGTTCCCGGTGCCTCCTGATGTTTCATAACAGCAGCGAACACGAATGTAGAGACAAAAGGGATAGATAGCGAATATGCCACAGTTTCGTCATGACCTTCAAAGCTGTATTCAAAAATATTTAGCTTTAAACTGTTATACAAATCTTTGAAAAAGACTTTTCCCAGATGGTCGCTTTCGCTGATTATAATGGCACTTTCCTGGCTAAGGTTGCTGAGGCTGGCAAATGTCGGACCAAACATCGGGTGTGAAGAAACGAACCGGAAACCGGATTCTTCATAGAATTTCTTCAATCCGTTCTTTACTGATGCGATATCGCTTAGGATACAATTTTGGGGTAGCGCAGGGAGCACTTGGCGGAAAGCATCAAGCGTATATTTTACAGTAACCGCATTGATAACCAGTTCCGGTTCAAATTCTTTGATCTCCTCCAATGTGGTGAAGCGATACGTATTATATACAAAGCGAAGCTGATGAGGGTTTACATCAAATACAGCCGTTTCGTGCTGAAAGCTTAGAATGTCGGTAAAGAAGGAGCCCATTTTCCCGGCCCCTAAAATTAATATACGCATCGGTCTTATTTATTAATGATTTCTATTTGCTGACGCACGCTTTCTTCGTGTATCGCTTCGAATACTTTCTTGATGAACTCAGGGTCCATATCACATTGTACGGCCTGTGCTGCATACTTATCTAATATTTCGTTGTAGCGTCCGGCCTGGAGTACTGTCATATTGTGCTCCTTTTTGTATGTACCGATTTCACGGGCAACGCGCATACGTTTTGCCAATTCCTGCATCAGATTATTGTCGCATTCGTCAATCTGTTTACGTAGCTCATTGAGATTCTCCGTGGTTTGTGTTTCCTTGCGGATAACCAATAGACTAAGAATGTAGTCCAGGACCTCGGGAGTGATTTGTTGCGAAGCATCGCTCCATGCAGCATCCGGATCGCAGTGGCTTTCTATGATGAGTCCGTCGAAGTTCAGGTCCATAGCTTGTTGTGATAGTGAGGCTACCAGTTCCCGTTTTCCACCAATGTGACTTGGGTCACAGAATATAGGAAGTTCGGGAATGCGGCGGCGAAGTTCAATCGGAATATGCCATTGGGGCAGGTTGCGGTATATCTTTTTATCGTAACTGCTGAACCCGCGGTGAATGGCTGCCAAGCGTTTTAGTCCCGCATTGTTGATACGCTCCAATGCTCCGATCCACAAATCAAGATCAGGATTAACGGGATTTTTAATCAGTACAGGTACGTCTACTCCTTTCAGGGCGTCTGCAATTTCCTGTACGGCAAATGGATTGGCTGTTGTACGTGCTCCGATCCAGAGTACATCAATTCCGGCTTTGAGTGCTTCGTATACGTGCATGGCAGTGGCAACTTCCGTTCCAACATACATGCCTGTTTCTTTTTTTACCTCTTTAAGCCATGCCAAACCTTCTACGCCTACTCCTTCGAAGCCTCCTGGTTTGGTACGTGGTTTCCAGATTCCTGCACGGAATATTTTAGTTCCTTTAGCAGCTAACTCTGTAGCTGTTTTCATTACCTGTTCTTTGGTTTCGGCACTGCATGGGCCTGCTATAACCATAGGTCTTTGGTCGCTTATGCCTGGTAGTAAGATTGATTCTAGTTCCATAATTGTAAGTTGCCTTGCGGCTTGTTTTATTGTTTTAATATTTAATATCTATACTCAATGCATTATTTCAGATTCTCCTGAACTCTTCTGAGCGCTTCTGCCAACTTATCTTCTTTGCAACAAAGGGATATGCGGATATATCGTGCTCCGTTACTTCCGAATATAAATCCGGGCGTAAGGAAAACCCGTGCCTGGTGAAGAACCTTCTCGGTTAGTTCTTCTACGTTTGCGCAAGACTCGGGTATTTTTCCCCAGAGGAACATACCCACTTGTTTTTCATCATATGTGCAATCTAGTGCTTTCATGATCTCTCCGGCTAGCTGGCGGCGTCCGCGATAGTTTTTGTTATTTCCTTCATACCATTCCGGTCCGGCTTCAAGAGCTTTGGCGGCGGCAAGTTGTGTAGCTTTGAATATTCCGCTTTCGATATTGCTTGCTACTTTCAAAATCCATCCGATAAACTCTGCATTGGAAGCCAACATCCCGATTCTCCATCCTGGCATATTGTGGCTTTTACTCATCGAGTTCAATTCAATGCAGCACTCTTTGGCACCGGGTACGGACAGTATACTTAACGGCTTGTTGTTTAGAATGAAACTGTATGGGTTGTCATTAACAACAACGATTCCTTTTTGTTTGGCGAATTCCACCAGTCGTTCATACAATTCGGGAGTCGCGTTGGCACCTGTGGGCATGTTGGGATAGTTCACCCACATCAGTTTCACCCGGCTCAGGTCCATTTGCTCCAGTTCATCGAAATCGGGCATCCATCCGTTTTCTTCTTTTAAGTTGTAGTTCACTACATCTGCTCCAAGAAGTTTGCTGAGCGAAGTATAGGTTGGGTATCCCGGATTGGGAACCAATACCTGATCGCCCGGATTGACGAATGCCAGCGTAATATGGAGAATTCCTTCTTTTGAACCGATTAACGGTTGTATTTCGTTAGCAGGGTTTAGGTCTACGTTATACCATGCTTTATACCAATTGGAGAGTCCATTGCGTAGTTCGGGAATACCGATGTGCAGCTGATATCCATGTCCATTAGGGTCCCAGGCACTGTCGCAAAGCGTTTGGATTACTTCATCGGCTGGTGGCATATCGGGGCTACCGATTCCCAGGCTGATTACATCTTTACCTTCCGCGTTCATCTGCGCTACTTCTTTTAGTTTCTTCGAGAAGTAGTATTCGCTCACCTCAGTCAACCTGTTGGCCGGGGCTATTTTATATACTTGATTTTCCTTCTGCATATTCGCCTAATGTTTTGAGTTCTTTGGTTAATGGGGTGATGGCTGTAATGGCCTGTTTGTATCTCAGGTAATCGTTGAACACCACATCTACGTAAAACAGGTATTCCCATTCCCGTCCGATGATGGGGAGTGATTGTATTTTGGTTAAATTGATGTTGTAGAATGAAAGAATGGATAATACCTGCGACAGGCTTCCTTCGGTGTGTGGTAACGAAAATACGATGTTGGCTTTGTCTATACTTTGGTTTTTCCGTACTTCGTTTGCCCGCCAGGAGTCCGATACAACCAGAAAACGGGTGAAGTTGTGTTTGTTTGTTTCTATGCCTTCCTGTAAGATTTTCATGCCGTAAAGTTCGGCTGCTGCTTTGGAACAGATGGCAGCGTGTCCTTTCAGGTTTTCTTTTTTGATGGTTTCTGCGCTGCGTGCCGTATCTTCGCCTTCTACTACTTTTATGTGCGGATGCTGATTCAGGAAGTCGCGGCATTGCATCAGGGCGATGGGGTGGGAGTTGACTTCTGTAATATCGTCCCAGTCTTCATTGGGCAGACAAACAAAGCAATGTGAGATGCGTAGCTTGTATTCTCCAATGATTTGCGTATTGCTTTGGCGCAATAGTTCGTTGTTCTGGAGCAGGCTTCCGGCAATTGTATTCTCGATGGCGAGCATACCGATCACATCTGCGTCGTTCTTCATTGTTTTGAAGATGTCTTCAAAACTCTTGCAGCAGATTAGTTCTATTTTCTCTTCGCCCGCATATCGGTGCGCTGCAATGTCGTGGTACGACCCTAATGTTCCCTGAATAGCGATTCTTTTCATCTTACTTGTTTGAATAAAAAAATCCCGCGTCCTTTCGGAGCGGGATTCTATGTTTATGATTGATTCTGATTTTAGATCATCTTTATTTTATACATACGCATTCCCGCTCTACTTTCTGGCTAAAGTAAAAGTAAAAAAAGAAAGAATATGTATAAGCGAATAAGTTCATCTGGTGACTTTTTTCTTTAATTCTTGGGCAAAGGTAATACTTTTCTATTAAAAGCAAGAAAAAACTGATATTTTTTTATTCTTTAGTGCATTTAATGGGAAAATTGTTGTTGTTTTAGGCTTTACCACATTAATACTATATAGAAGGTTGTCGGATCTTCCGGTTTCAGTTGGGTGTTAAAATCAGAATATGTCAGATAGAAGCCGACCCAACCTTCGGAGTAATCGAAGTCATATGTTTGAGTCCATATGAATTCTTTTCCATTGTCGCCGGTTCCGCCTTTATGTAAAACGTAGGGCATGCCGTTCTTATAGCCGTCATCGGTTTTAATGTAGGCAATGACTGCTCGTTCTTTGAATATGTCTTTGGTGAGTTCGGGCAGTTTCCTGTCTACAAGAAAGAAAGAATTTAGTTCGCCCGGAGTACCTACCAGTTCCCACTCGTGAGGCTGAATGGTGAATGTTTTTGTAAGCCAGTTTGTGCCAATACCATCCTTGCCGTCTTTTCCATCCATTCCGTCTCTTCCATTCATTCCATCCATTCCGGAAGGTCCCATAGGACCGACTGGTCCTTCACACGCCATAAATGATATGGCTAACGCTAATAATAAGAATACTCTTTTCATCATTTATAAAGTTTAGTTAATGAATATATGTGTTATCGGCCGCTACGTCCACTTTCGGAACTACGGCTGCTGTTGCGCTGTTGTTCTTCGCGTTGACGCGTTTCGGTTTCCCGTCTTTCTCTTTCCTGACGTTCTTGTACTTCTCTTTGCCTGCGTGATTCTGCTTCTTGTCGTTCGCGTTGTTGGCGTTGCTGTTCTTCTTGTTGTCTACGGTTCTCGGCTTCCCGGCGTTCTTGCTCCTGGCGTTCTTGCGCTTCTCTTTGTCTGCGCGCTTCGGCTTCTTGCCGTTCGCGTTGCTGGCGGTCTTGTTCTTCGCGTTGTCTACGGTTTTCTGCTTCCCGGCGTTCTTGCTCCTGACGTTCTTGCGCTTCTCTTTGTCTGCGCGCTTCGGCTTCCTGTCGTTCGCGTTGCTGACGGTCTTGTTCTTCGCGTTGTCTGCGGTTTTCGGTATCTCTGCGCTCTTGTTCCTGACGTGCTTGCGCTTCTTTTTGTCTGCGCGCTTCGGCTTCCTGACGTTCGTTGTCTCTCGAATTGGTTTCTCTTTCAGATTCGCGTTCAATATTAATATTCTCCGGTTTAGTCACCGATTCGGGAATGGGCCTGGACGGATTTCTTTCTCCTATTGGGCTGCTTGGCTTAGTTACGGACTCCGGCGTTGGTCTTTGAGGTGATCTGTCGCTATTCGATTGGTTGTCTTTGCCTCTGCCAGGACGTTCCGCCGGCGGTTGGGGTTTATGCTCATGGCCAGGTCGCTCGGGTTTTGGTTTGCCGGGTTTGTTTGGTTTATTCGGCCTGTTTGGCTTGTTGGGTTTTATGGGTTTATGGGGTTTGTTTACCCACCCCGGATGATGGGAGTATGAGTAATCCGGATAATAATAATCCATAAAGAGATAATCAGTAATATAATTTTCAGTAAAAATGGGGTAGTAATCATTATGGTATATGGGTGAACTGTTTTCTATATAATAACTTTCGTTATTGAGATAAGGATAGTTATCTTCGGGTATATCATAATTGTCATCCGGATAGTCGCCTATCAGAATGCTTGGAGTTTCTTCATATACGGGGTTCGCAGATTCATGATCGGGTAATGGCGATTGATCCTTGTTTGTGTTTTGTATATTATTACTTTTGTTGTGCGATACCGTTTCGCTTTTCTTACTGATACTTTCGCTGTTCACAGTAAGAGAATCTTCTGTTTCCTGAACGATTTCAGTATTGCTAACAGTGGGACTCGGGGTTTTCACACTTTCTCTTTCTACCGTGTTTCTGCAACTTAGTTGTAAAAACAATATGCATAGCATGCATGTGTATAAGTTTAGCCGTTTCATAATGGTAATGGTAATTGATTAATTAAGGTTCGATTATCATGCTGGTATAAAATTATGAAAGGATAAATCTTCATAAAAGATGTTTTCTCTAATCTTTTTTAGGTTAAACCCTACAGGGAATAGGGAAAAATGAATCGGGATTGATTAACGAATAGAACAGGGGGAATGCTGAAGAACTGGTTGCCGGCGAATCGGGCACTGTCTTAATGAGGTTCAGCCAGTAGTTCAATCTCCCCCGGGCATAGGCCGAATCTCCTTCAAGCGGTAGGGGAATGTCGTGCATGTAGTAGATCAATCTGATTTATCCGGTACATTGGCTAGATTGAGCCAGTGCATCAACCAGATTGAGCCAGTGCATGAGTTAGATTGAGCCAGTGCGTCAGCCCTGCTCAGACACTGGGTGAGCATCGCTGAGCCAGTGCGTCATTTCTTAGCGAATCTACTTCCCCGGGCCGAAGAAATAGACTATATTTGTATTTCGCTTAATTATCGGTAATAAACGTATGACAACATTTGCACCCTTTGCCAAACCATTATATGTAATGCTAAAACCGGTCAGTTCCATTTGCAACCTGGCTTGTGAGTATTGCTATTATCTGGAAAAGAACAATTTATATAAGACGGACAATCCTGCGGATAAATTCATTATGAACGATGAATTGCTCGAACGCTTTGTGGATCAATACATCAATTCGCAAACCCAGCCGCAGGTACTCTTTACCTGGCATGGCGGAGAAACACTGATGCGTCCGCTGTCTTTCTACAAACGCGCACTAGAACTGCAAAAACGCTACGGCGGAGGAAGGCAGATTGACAACTGCATCCAAACCAATGGCACATTGCTCAACGACGAATGGTGTAAGTTTTTCAAGGAAAACAACTGGCTGGTTGGGGTGTCTATCGATGGTCCCCAGGAATTTCATGACGAATACCGGCGCAATAAACAGGGACTTCCTTCTTTTAATAAAGTCATGCAAGGCATCAGGCTATTAAATAAACATGGTGTGGAGTGGAATGCAATGGCGGTGGTGAATGATTTTAATGCCGATTATCCATTAGATTTTTATAATTTCTTTAAAGAAATAGGTTGCCACTACATACAGTTTTCGCCCATCGTAGAACGTATTTTGCCTCATAAAGACGGGCGCTATCTGGCTTCCCCCGTAGAAGGGGAGGACGGCAAACTGGCCGATTTTTCAATTACTCCCGAGCAATGGGGCAATTTCCTTTGCACCATTTTCGATGAATGGGTGAAGAAGGATGTGGGCAATTATTATATCCAACTTTTTGATTCTACTCTTGCCAACTGGATGGGCGAACAGCCCGGTGTCTGTACCTTAGCAAAAACATGCGGTCATGCCGGAGTAATGGAATATAACGGCGATGTATATGCCTGTGATCATTTTGTATTTCCCGAGTATAAACTGGGAAACATCTATTCCAAAACATTGGTCGAGATGATGTACAGTCAGGAACAGCAAACATTCGGGGCAAACAAAGCAAACACATTGCCCACGCAATGCAAAGAATGTGAGTTCTTATTTGCCTGTAACGGCGAGTGCCCTAAGAATCGTTTTGCCAAAACCGTTACGGGCGAACCCGGATTAAACTATTTGTGCAAAGGATATTATCAATTCTTTAAACATGCGGCCCCTTACATGGATTTTATGAAGAATGAACTCATGCACCAACGCCCTCCTGCCAATGTTATGGCATGCAGCGAGGGGTTGCGATTGGATTAGATGTTTTAGCTTATTCTATTTCTTCTACCTGTTTATTCTCATTTTCGGGTAGCAGATAATCTTTAGCTTTTGCAGACGAAATAATAGATCGTCCAAGCTGTGATTCAAGTTGTTGTCTTGCTGCTTTTGCTACACTACCTCCACTTTTGGCTATGATTGCGCTCTGGTTAAAACCTTTGGGATTCTTTGTTTTTGATATTTCAGTAGTAGAAGCTTCGGCAAGAGTATTCAAAGCAAGTTCAATGTTAGTCATGTTATCACGTAGGTTCTCTTTTTTTAATCCTTTTAAATTCTTGTATTCTTTGGTGGTACGTCCGCTCCACTCTTTGGTTATTATATCAGTCAATGAAGCATATCGTATGCCATCTATACTGCTACGTTTCCATTCATCTGTTAATTCTTTACGCACTTCAATACTTTTGATGCGCTGGTTTATCCAATTGTCAGAATATCCAAGCCGTTTATAGTCCATTATAGCTTGATCTATGGAGAGTTCCGGATCTTGCATTTGATCTATGCGTTCACTGGCTACTTTTGACATCCACTGTTTAAAAGGTTCTGCTTTTGGTGACGGGATAGATTGGATCAATCGGAAAAGTTGCTTTGTATCGGCTACGTCAGTCATCCTCATTTTGCCATCAGCAGCTTGCATTTTCAACTGGTTACAATTTGTAACCGTTTCATTTCCTTCTTTTATAAGCCTGTTTTTCAGTACTTTCCAGTAATTACGTGCTGTTTGATAATCTTTACTATCTGTCAATACAGCAATAACATCTACAACGGAGAAGTACCATTTCTCTTGTTGATCATCCCAAACTGTACGTATTTTCTTATCTTCAAACAGTTTTAAAGATTCTTTCTTTGTCATGGTTATTTGTGCTTTAGTCGTTTTTGGATATTGACTTGGTGCGAATGTATCATTAAACTCAGATGTTCAGTCCAAGACTGTTTCCTGTGTTTCCAAGGTTTTGGAACTGTCCGCTCAGGTTCTCGTTATCTTTCGGGTTAAGTTGAAGAGACTGTTTCATATCCTCCACCGAACCGTCTTTATCACCGTTCAACAGCTTAGCCCTTCCACGCTCGTGATAAGCCGGTGCCGAATTTGGATTGAGTTCTATGGCTTCGTCGAATAACTCTATGGCCTCGGCTAATTTCTTTTGAGTAATATAAAGTTGTCCGAGTTGTATATATGCCTGCTCATTGAACGGGTTAAGCTCGGTAATCTGTTTGAAATCATTTTCCGCACCTTCTTCATCTCCTGTGGCTTGCTTAAGTTTTCCACGTAAAAGAAGTGCAGCTTCTTCTTCGGAACTCAGTTCAAGAACGGCATCTATATCCTTTTGCGCTTCCTGGTGTTGTTGCATTTGCAGCAAGACTTCCGCACGCATAAGAAGGGCATCCATATAATCTGCTTTCAGGTTGATTGCTTTCGTTAACTGTGCAATAACCATAATATCTTCCTGCAAGCCCTGGTGGGCTTTGGCTAGTAGATAGTATGCCGATGGATTTTCACTTTCAAGTTCTATCGCTTTTTGTGCCGCCTTTGCCATATCGCCATAAGACTCCTGTATATAACATACATTGGCCATCGTGAGATATGTATTGGTGAGTTCCGGTTCCAGTTCAATCATACGGGTTAAGATCTGCTTTGCCTGATCCAGTTCGTTTGTTTGAATATAAATCTGACTCAGGTAACCCATGGTTTCAAAGTCTTCTTCAATTTCGAGTGCACTGATGAAGCATTTTGTGGCATAATCTATTCGTCCCATGCGTTGGGCACGTAAGCCATCAAACTTAAACATCTCAAAGTTTTTCTGATTATTCTTGTTTTGCCCGTTTTCGGCATTCTCTTCTTTAGTCTTAAAAAGGGATTTAAAAAAGTTGGCCATTTCTATTTGTTTTTTAATTTGATTGCAAACTTAGTTTATTAAATTGAGAATTGAAAATTGAGAATTGAAAATTGAGAATTAAGAATTAACCTTGCAGATATAAGTAGTACAGATAATAAGGCTTCCGACCGGTATCATAATTCTCCATCCTCAATTCTCCATTCTCAATTTAATAACTCCATTTTGATTCATAAGTTCGCCCTCATCCAGTAAGAATTGCAGGGCACGAGCCAGTTGTTCACTATCAGTTCCTAACCTGCTAGCTATCTCGGCAGGGGTCATGGACTCATTTTGCAGTACCTGTATGACCTCTTTCCGTATCATTTCAAACTGTTTGTCGGATAAACCTCTGCTGACGCTTTGTTTTAAGCAAACATCGCATTGTCCACAGTTATGTTCATTCTTCTCTCCGAAATAATGCAATAACATCCGGCTGCGGCATCTCGTTTCGGATGTGGCATATTCTACCATAGCCTTGATACGTCGCTCGTAGCGCTCTTTTCTATCTTCGTAAACAGTGGGGGTAATTTTCAGATGACGAAGTTCGACACGTTCCCGGGTATAAATAAGGAAGCGCGTTTTCTTATGGGGAATATAATCTATAATCCTCCGTTTAGACAGCATTTTCAGCAAATCATATACCTGCTGCCGAGGTAGTCCTGTACGTATAGACAGACTTTCTTCGTTGATATAAGCATAGTCGGTAAATATTCCGGTATATAGACGCAACAGGGTTTGAACTAGCGCATCTGCTTCTTTACCCATTTCTCCGAGCCGGTACAGTTCCTCCCTGCGCAACGTAAAAAGAATGCGTGAAGTATTGTCTTGCTCATCCGTATACTCAATATATCCCGCCTGAGTTAATATCTTCAGGGCACTATCGGCAGGGGTGGGGAAGTATTTGAACTTCCAGCAGAAGTCTTCCAGGCTAAAATCATAGGTACACCCTAATCCATCGCCCATCGCCATCTGATAATAATAACTCAAATGCTCGTATAAATTCTTGATGTACTCTTTATCGGGGAAGGTATCGACGATTCGTTTGTGCAACTGTGCTTTATCCGATGATGAATGTAATAGAACAGCATAAGCTTTCTCCCCATCTCTCCCCGCCCGCCCGGCTTCCTGGAAATAGGCTTCCGGAGAATCCGGGAGATCCATATGAACCACTACCCGCACGTCGGGTTTGTCGATTCCCATTCCGAAAGCATTGGTGGCTACAATGATGCGCGATTCATCGTTCTGCCAGCGTTTCTGCCGGATGTCTTTGACATCGTTGTTTAGTCCGGCATGATAGAAATCGGCTGTGAATCCCTCGCCAAGCAGAAGTTCGGTTATTTCTTTCGTTTTTCTACGATTACGTACATAAACAATAGCGCTCCCGGATACTTTCCGCAGAATATTCAGCAATTCCCTGTTTTTATCATCCGTTTTGCGTACAACATAGGCCAGGTTTTTCCGCTCAAAGCTCATCCGGAAGACATTTTCTTCCTTAAAGCCAAGCCTTTCCTGAATATCTTTCACCACTTCCGGTGTTGCTGTGGCTGTTAGTGCAAGTACAGGTACGCCAGGCAATAGTTTTCTGATCTCCGCAATTTTCAGGTATGCCGGACGGAAGTCGTAGCCCCATTGTGAAATACAATGGCTCTCGTCGACTGTGATCATGTTGATATTCATGGAACGTAGCTTGGCGCGGAATATTTCGGTATCCAGACGCTCGGGCGAGATGTAGAGGAATTTGTAGTTGCCAAAGATACAGTTCTCCAGCGCAATAATGATTTCCTGGCGGGTCATCCCTGAGTATACGGCAATGGCTTTTATTCCTCGTTTTTTGAGGTTCTGCACCTGATCCTTCATCAGGGCGATGAGTGGAGTTACTACCAGGCATAATCCTTCTTTGGCTAATGCCGGAACCTGAAAGGTGATGGACTTTCCACCACCGGTAGGCATTAGCCCAAGGGTATCTTTACCTTCTCCGATACTCCGGATGATATCTTCCTGCAAATCCCGGAAGGCATCGTAACCCCAGTATTGTTTGAGTATATCTTTGTAGTCTACCATTTTACAGGTTATTTCACCACAGAGTTACACAGAGTTTCGCAGAGCTTATATTTTAAAAGTTTAATTCAAAATAAACAGCAGTATCTTGCTGCCTCTGTGAAACCCTGTGTAACTCTGTGGTGAAATCTTATTCAACTGAACTTTCCTCTGTCGGTTTAATATCCTCAATTTGTAGTTGCACCTCTCCACGTTTGTGGCTGTTCTCTTCGATCGTATAACAGATGTCGAAGGAACGTTTGGTTTTAATATAGCGTACATGCGAACTCTGACCGAAAGCAATACCGTTCATCACGTTGTTTGACTTATTGTCAACCAGTTCCAGTTTGATGTGTTCCTGGTCGCGGCCTACCACTTTACTTGTTCCGTAGTCATATACGTGGTGTGTACAGAATATTGGCTTTTTGTTGTCCGGTCCGAAAGGGTTGAACTTTTTAAGGTCGCTATGGAATTTGGACGTGATGTCCTTAAAATCAATAACTGCATCTATATCAATAACGGCGCTTGTTTGTTCCGGTAAGATGTGCTCTGTTACATATTCCTCGAAGCGGCGGGTGAATTCCGGTACATTCTCTACTTTCATAGATAGTCCGGCAGCGTATGTATGCCCCCCGAAGTTTTCCAACAGGTCGCGGCTGCTTTCTATTGCTTTATATACATCAAATCCGGAAACTGAACGCGCTGATCCTGTTGCCATATCATCTGTGCGGGTCAGCACAACGGCCGGCCGGTAGTAAACCTCAGTTAGCCTTGATGCCACGATTCCGATAACGCCTTTGTGCCAGTTTTCGTTGTACAGTACAATGGAGCGACGTTCGGCTAACCCTTGTAGTTGAGATACAATCTGATTGGCTTCCTCGGTCATCTGTTTATCCAGATCCTTGCGCGTTTCGTTGTACTGGTTGATTTGATTAGCCTTTTCCAATGCCAATGAAAAATCCTTCTCGGTAAGTAGGTCAACAGCTTCTTTCCCGTTCTGTATACGTCCCGAAGCATTTATTCTGGGGCCTATTTTGAATACGATATCGCTGACAGTGATATCTTTATCTGTTAATCCGCAAATGTCAATAATAGCTTTCAGCCCGACACTCGGATTGCTGTTTAATTGTTTCAGACCGTGGTGCGTCAGTATACGGTTCTCTCCCATAATGGGTACGATGTCCGAAGCTACACTCACGGCTACAAGATCCAACAGCGGGATCAGGTTATGGAACTCTATACCATTGTTCATGGCAAATGCCTGCATGAACTTAAATCCCACTCCACAACCCGACAAGTGGACATAGGGATATGTGTTGTCCGGTCGTTTGGGGTTCAGTATAGCCACGGCCGGCGGCATAATGTCGTCGGGCACATGGTGGTCGCAAATAATAAAATCAATTCCTTTTTCTTTAGCATAAGTGATCTCTTCGATGGCTTTTATACCACAGTCGAGCACAATGATGAGTCCGACTCCTGTTTCTACAGCATAGTCAATACCTTTGATAGACACTCCGTAACCCTCTTCATACCGGTTAGGAATGTAATAGTCGATGTTCGAATAGTACTGTTGCAGAAATTTGTAAACCAATGCCACCGATGTGGTTCCGTCTACGTCGTAATCTCCATAAATCAAGATACGCTCTTTCTTCCCCATTGCTCTGTTCAGGCGTTCTACTGCCACGTCCATATCTTCCATCAGAAATGGGTCGTGCAGATCGGGTAGTTGCGGGCGAAAAAACTTCTTGGCAGCCGTTGGATTTGTAATTCCTCTCATTACCAAAAGCTTACCAAGGATAGGGCTAATGCCTATTGTTTGCGCCAATCCCCGGCTTATATCCTCCTGTTCTTGTGTAATAGGTTGATAATTCCATTTGTTATTCATTATATATTGTTTTTTTCTTTTCTTCGTCTCAGAGGGTTGCAAGAGCGCACTCCTACAACTAAGTTGTAAAAGTACGAAAAAAGCCGGAAGTGTACGGTAAGTATATGCTAAAATTTACTTATATTATATAGAAACACGGATTAAAGTAGATTAGTGCTGCATAGAGACCTGGAACCGGCACCTTGCCGGTCACCGCCTTAGATCTCTGCGTTCAAAAGCGCAGATGGCTTCTTTCCAATCTTCGGGTATTTCTTTGGAGTCGTGCGCTTCAAGATCGAAAGCAACCATAATAGATTTGGCGAGACACTTCACTTCCTGGGTTTTGGTGTCTATCACCTGTTGCACGATAGTCAGGCTTTTGTTGCCGATTTCCACAACTGCTGTTTGTATGGCTACATTGCTTGCGGCAGTAATCTGTGAAATGAAGTTAGCTTCGATGTGTACTACTACCATTCCATCTTTTTCCCAATCTACTCCGGGGTAAACAGATGCAAAGTATTCTGTTTTGCCCAGATCGTAGTAAGTGAAATAAACTGTGTTATTTACATGTCCAAACTTATCTACATCATTGAATCTAAGTTGTATGGGTAGGGTATGGTGAAATTTTATATCTTCCATTATAGTGTATTCGGGTTATATTTAAAATGATTTCCGAACAAAAATAGTTCTTTACGCCCGTCCGACCAAATATCATCTTTGATTCTTTTGGTTGCGGAAACCTTTTGTGTATTTTTGCAGTTTGTACGTATTAGAACCTGTTTAAATTTCCTGTGGAAAATTCAAACAGGCTCTTAGTTAGTCGATTATGGTAGAAGATATAAAGAAGGCCTGCGAGGTCATGGCAGGCGGTGGGGTAATTCTTTACCCTACGGATACGATTTGGGGATTGGGCTGTGATGCCACTAATCCTGAGGCTGTGCGTCGGGTATATGAAATCAAACAACGTGCCGATAGCAAAGCCATGTTGGTGTTGGTGGATTCTTCCGTAAAGGTAGATTTTTATGTAGATGATGTTCCCGAGGTGGCTTGGGATTTGATTGAACTAACCGATAAACCACTGACTATCATCTATTCGGGAGCCAGAAATCTTGCACCCAATCTTTTGGCTGAAGATGGCAGTGTGGGGATTCGTGTTACTCAGGAGAAATTCTCTCATCAGTTGTGCCAGCGCTTCCGTAAGGCGATTGTTTCGACTTCGGCAAATGTCAGTGGGAAACCTTCGCCGGCTAATTTCAGTGAAATCAGTGAGGAAATTAAATCATTGGTTGACTATGTAGTAACTTATCGCCAGGATGATATGAGCCGACCAGCTCCATCCGGTATTATTAAATTAGATAAAGGCGGGGTGATTAATATTATAAGGAAATAAGGATAACAGGAAACATCTCTAATGAAAAAAGAAAAGACTGGTTTGTTACAGCGCTTTATTCTATGGCGTGAGCAAAATATAAAAGGAAAGAAATTTGTATTGATACTTAGCTTTCTGGTGGGTATTCTCACTGCGTTGGCTGCTATACTTCTGAAACACCTCATTCATTTGATTCAGAACTTTTTGACAGATAATTTTAGTGCAACAGGAGCCAACTACCTCTATCTGGTATATCCGGTGGTAGGTATCTTCCTTGCCGGTTTATTTGTCCGTTATGTAGTGAAAGATGATATCAGTCATGGGGTAACAAAAATACTTTATGCCATCTCCCGTCGTCAGGGTCGCATAAAACGGCATAACACCTGGTCGTCTCTGATTGCCAGTTCCATTACCATTGGTTTTGGGGGATCGGTTGGAGCTGAGGCTCCTATCGTTTTGACTGGTTCGGCTATTGGTTCCAATTTGGGCAGTGTGTTCAAAATGGATCAACGCACGCTGATGTTATTGGTGGGTTGTGGAGCTGCCGGGGCTGTGGCAGGTATCTTTAAGGCTCCTATCGCCGGATTGGTGTTTACCATTGAAGTATTGATGTTGGATCTGACCATGACTTCACTGCTTCCTTTGCTTATTTCCTCGGTTACGGCTGCAACGATGTCGTATATCCTAACCGGTACGGAAGCGATGTTCAAATTCAGCATGGACCAGGTCTTTGAGTTTGAGCGTATCCCTTATGTTATTCTATTGGGGATTTTCTGTGGTTTGGTGTCGCTTTACTTTACCCGTGCGATGATTTTTACAGAAGGAATCTTTGCAAAGTGTAAAGGGCCTTATCATAAATTGGTGTTAGGCGGGTTGATGTTAAGTATATTGATCTTTATCTTCCCTTCTCTTTATGGTGAAGGTTACGATACGATCCATTTGCTTCTTAACGGGACAAATGATATGGAGTGGGACACGGTAATGAATAACTCTTTGTTCTATGGACATGGAGATATTCTGCTTCTTTACTTGATCTTGGTTGTTCTGTTTAAGGTTTTTGCTTCGAGTGCAACGAATGGTGGCGGTGGTTGTGGTGGTATTTTTGCACCCTCGCTTTTCCTGGGTTGTATTGTAGGGTTTATCTTTTCCCACCTCAGCAATTATTTTGAGTTTACTCCCAATCTGCCCGAAAAGAATTTTGCGTTGATGGGTATGGCCGGCGTGATGAGTGGTGTTATGCATGCTCCGCTGACGGGGATATTCCTGATTGCCGAACTGACAGGGGGGTATGATTTATTTCTTCCGTTAATGATGGTGGCTGTGAGTTCTTATCTTACCATTATTATTTTTGAGCCTCATAGTATTTATTCTATGCGATTGGCTAAAAAAGGAGAGTTATTGACCCATCATAAGGATAAAGCGGTATTGACTCTGATGAAGATGGAGCATGTTGTGGAAACTAATTTTACAACTGTTCAGCCGGATATGGATTTAGGCGAATTGGTCAAAGTGATATCAAACTCCTGTCGTAATATATTCCCCGTAGTGGATAAAGAGGGCGTTTTACTCGGTATCGTTTTATTGGATGATATCCGTAATATTATGTTCCGCCAGGAACTTTACCACCGGTTTATGGTGCGCAAGCTGATGATTGCTGTACCTGCCCGTTTATATGACACGGATAGTATGGAGAGGGTGATGCGTACATTTGATGAAACCCAGGCCTGGAACTTGCCGGTAGTTAATGTCGAGGGCAAATATTTGGGCATGGTATCGAAGTCAAAGATCTTTAATGCGTACCGGGATGTGTTGGTACAGTTCTCGGAAGACTGAGCGGCAACGTGCCGCCGCGAGGTTTTTATAAGAAAAATGAAGGAATATGAAGAAAGAAGAATTGAGAATAGTATATATGGGTACACCGGAATTTGCGGTGGAGCCTTTACGCCGACTTGTTGAAGACGGATATAATGTGGTTGGGGTGATTACCATGCCCGACAAACCGGTTGGCCGTCATCATAATGAGTTGCAGGCTTCTCCTGTGAAACAGTATGCCGTCAGTCATAATTTGCCGATACTACAGCCGGAGAAATTGAAGAATGAAGAATTTCTCGATGCATTGCGGGCCTGGAAAGCAGATTTGCAGATTGTGGTTGCCTTCCGTATGTTGCCCGAAGTGGTTTGGGATATGCCCCGTTTGGGAACGTTTAATCTTCATGCTTCTTTGTTGCCCCAGTACCGTGGCGCAGCACCGATCAACTGGGCGGTAATAAATGGTGATACGGAAACAGGTATTACTACCTTCTTCCTGACTCATGAAATTGATACAGGTGAAGTTATTCAGCAGGTGCGTGTTCCTATTGCCGATACGGATGATGTAGGCACTGTTCACGATAAACTCATGATGCTTGGTGGAGAGCTTGTCGTAGAAACTGTCGATGCAATAATTGATGGTACAGTTGAATCTATTCCGCAGGAAAAGATGGTTGTAGTCGACGAATTACGTCCCGCTCCAAAGATTTTTAAAGATACCTGCCGGATTGATTGGACGCAACTCACAAAGCGTATTTATGATTTTATCCGCGGTCTTTCTCCTTATCCTGCTGCCTGGACAGAGTTGGAAACGCCTGATAGCAAGCGCGTGGCGGTGAAGATATACCAAAGCGAGAAGATACAGAAGGAACATGACCTTGCTCCCGGAACACTCGTTACTGACGGGAAAACATACTTGAATGTAGCTACAGTTGATGGCTTTTTGTCTGTAAAGTCATTGCAGGTTTCGGGCAAGAAACGACTGAGTATTGAAGAATTACTTCGTGGATTTAAATTAACCGATGGTTCACGTTTCAGTTGATTGCAAGATTTTTGCTACTTTCAGCATACTACCCAACGGATGCTACAATAGTAATTGGGATTCACGATCCTTCAGCTTACTGTACCCCCTCCCTTGTTAAATTAACATAGTTATTAAGGATGAATGCTTGAGATAGTTCCGTTTACTTCCTTTTATAGGGTTTTGTTGGAAAGAGCAAAGTATAGACAAAATGACAGAAATGACATTTTGATAATAGAATGGAGCGGTAATCGCAAATTCCGGGCTTGGGGCAGAAAGGAAAGGAAAAATGGCAAAAGAATCGTATTTGCGGAAATCGATAAGATTTAAATTTGCAAAATAAACTATCAAAATATCCAAAATACAACAAAATAAGCCGCAAATAGCCACACAAGTAAAAACAAATACAGCAAATACACACTTCAATCGTTTCGCTTAAAACAGACCAACCAGAGGATAAAAATCTATAAAATGAAACACGCCGAACACTTGAGCCGCGTGCTGTCGATACTTGAGCGCTTGGCTGTCGATACTTGAGCCGCGCGTTATCTATACTTGAGCCGCGTGCTGTCGGCAGTACGCGGCTCAAGTGCAGAAATTATTGCGCTGGGGCACCTCCAAATATCAATAATACACTATATAAGCAAGCCTAAGACCTGATTTTAACATCTCATTGATGGTTTTTTGAAAGTTTGCATGTAATCAAAATGAATCAAATGCTATCTTTTTGATCTGATTTTGCTTATATTTGTGACTTAGAGGATTGACGACCAGGTTAATCTGGCCGCTCAATCTATTTTTCTGCTTGACCCCCAAAAGCCTGCTATTCAACGCCGAAAATCCATTCAATCGGACTCTCGGACATTAGCTTCTTGAAACTGCCTGTTTTGTAGTCGTAATACCCTAAAGCACCATATTTGTTTCCTTCATTGTCGGAAAGACAATATAATCTATCTTTAGTTGTACTATATGTACATTGTGTCCATTCTCCATTAAAGGAACCGACTTTACTGATACTTGCGGCATCTACATTGACAGAATAGAGAATCATACCAGCTCCGGTATAGGCTAACATGCACACTTCGTCGCCTTTTCTAAAAATGGTATAACATTCATCTTCATCGGATTCAATATACGTTACCGCTTTCTTAGCTAAATTGAGTATAAGTGTAGACCCCTCTTCGGTAGCACAAATAATGTTTGCACCTTTTGCATCAAATACTGGGTCGTATACGCAGCCAAATTCATCTTTGTCTATTACACCAAAGTCGGCAATGGTAGTGTAGGCGCCTGTGGCTATATCTACTTTATACAGAGTGACATTGCTGGTAGAACTGTTTTGTTCCAGATTGTATAATTCTCCATCTTTAGTTAATAGGTTGCCGTAATTTGGGGTAGTCTTTGGACTGATTCTTTTGTACTCCTGAGTATCCATGTTGTATGAACAAATTGCTTCTGACATTTCTCTCTCGCCATACTCAATACCATAAATAGTTTTGGTACCGGGCATATGTATGAAATCATAAAACTCGAGATCAAACATCTTTAAATTAAGTTTGTCGTACTTGCCGGTTTCCGGATCGAGGCTGTACATAGCATCTTCTTCTTCATCTTCGCCGGCACCAGGAATATACCCATATCCATATAACTGGAAATCGGTAGCGGGGGGATTGTTTGTGTTGTCGTCATCGTCTGAACATGCCACAAATAATAAGCATAGAATGCTTAAACAAAAAAATACTTTTTTCATATACACTGTTTTTAATAGCTATACTGTTCCTTCATATAGCAGACTTTATATTAAAGAGTATGAGGAACACAAGATATTGCATACTCCAATCATAATAGAAACCTCACCCATACGCACAAAAAAAGAGCGTGATACCACTTTCGCATTATCCGCTCACTTAGGTTCTAGCATGACCCCGAATTCAGAATAAGCAAAAGCAGTCCACGCCCTATTAGGGTGTGAACGCCATTTGGACTTATTACTTTGAATTCGATAATAAACTGCTAGATTTAAGTGAATCAAATAATCGTCTTAACGTTCAATCAATATTTTATCTTCTGTTTTTTCTTCTTATAATCTTATTTTGATGTTTGATGATTTTGCAAACATACAAAAAAGAATTTGTTATAGAAAAGCCTTTCCGATAAATATTGTGGACTGCCAATGCTTAAAGTCTTTAATCTTAATACTGCGAAATAAGTCTCTTTGGGGAAATTTATCAAGAAACCTTTTCACTATATTTGCGAACTATAACAGAAAACAAAGTAAAACGTATCCGAACACTAAACGCTACTGAATAATGAACATGGAAACTACTTCCCTTAAACCCGAAGTGGACTTTAGAGAGTTATTAAATCAAACAGTCAGGCTTCGTCTCTTTCGTAATACAAATGATGAGTTGGGTCAATATATTGAGTATAATCTTAGGTCAAATAACAGTATTAAAAACATACCCCCTTTTACGGCACGTTGTATTTTTCGCGAACTTAGCCGGGAAACATACGAGCAACTTGACGAAGTGCTGGATTTAGAGAAAATCTTGGATTGGTATAAAACCGCCTCGGAGTTTTACGACAAATATATAAAAGGAAGAAAGAAGGTTCTTCAAAAAGAAAATATACATGTCTTGTTGAAGTACACCTATATAGACGATTATCAGTTGCCCAATGATAAAACCTTTCTGAAAGATATAGCTATTAATATGTATGGCCAGGGAATTGAAATGTCCATTATCTTGCTTTTAATGCTTGATGTTCTGCCACTATATACTTCGACAAAAGGAGATGTCAGAAATATCATGGCTGATTTCCGGAAAATCTACTCTTTTCTGCGGGAGTTTATTGAATGTGATGAGTTTCTGTATCGTTTACCTGTGTTGGACCGCCTAGAGAAGGTTGCGAGAGAAAGCACTTGTTGCAACCGGGCTTTTTTGATTTACACAACGCTTACCGTACTCGAAACCTATAGTTGTTTTTCCAATTCTCAGAATTTGTATGCAGCAAACATGGAAGTTGTGAAAAACAAAGTGCTTCTTGATCTTGGAGATTGCTTTTGGGTAGAACCCGAATTGCTTTCCGCTCCTACAGTGTTCTGGCATTTTGAACAGGTGGTTACAGATGATTTTCTCTGTATCGGTATGCAGTCAATACAGAGAAAAAACAAGTTCTTTATGCCCGTTACGAGGCTACTTTTTCACGTGATGACAAACAGTGGCTTACAATGCATATTGAGCATCCGGAGAGCACCGTAGCATTTTTTCAAAGACAGCAGATTTTCAAAGATAATGTGTATCTTTTTGCCTGTGAATTGGATAATCCGAATCTCCCCCAAGTAATTGAACTACGTTCTATACTGGATGTTAATGTCAGTTTTCCTGCCCAAAAACTGATCAGGTTGCAGGATGAGAATATGGCTGAGCGGTTACAAAAGTATATAGATGGGAACAAGTATAAAGTAATCAATCAGTATCCGCACGCTGAATACAATCTGTGGATTACTCCGGTTGCTATTACAAGTGAATATATCTATTTTTCTACTGAGGTTGACCCTGATCCCGATGCCAGAATGTACTATCGGGTATCCAAAACTTTAAATGATGGACTGGCATTTATAACATCCAACGATAAAGTGGGCATAATGGAACAGGGTGGTTGCAAATATCTTGCCTTTGTCCTTCTCATTCTATATCTGGATGTGACCGACGAAGAAACTTGTGCGAAGAGTGGGGTGGATGTTGTTTCGGAGATTGTGATTTCTTCCTGAAATACTATAAAGAGATATCGGGATTAGCAACCTTCTTTATCAGCGTATTCTTGCGGACAATCAACTTCGCATCCAGTACAATCGTCTCAATGTTCTCCAACATCGGATTTTGGATTCGGTTCAGTAACATCGTTGCCGCCGTACGCCCCATTTCAAAGGTGGGTTGAGCCACACTCGACAATCCTAATACCTTGCCTGTGGGCGATTCTGTAAATCCGACAATAGCCATATCTTCCGGAACACGAATTCCTTTATCTCTCAATTCGAGCATGGTGCCTATTGCAATGGGATCGTTTACACAAAAAACTGCATCAGGTCGTTCTTTAAGACTCAATAGATACCTGACACCTATTTTCGCCTGCTCCTGTTGAATGCCTACATACATGATAAGTCGTTCGTCTATCGGTATATCATAATCCTTCAGCGCCTGGCGGTATCCTTCGAGACGGAGTTTGGTTATGGTCAGATTGAGATTGCCTGCCAGATGCGCTATTCGGCGATAACCATGTTTGATAATCATTTCGGTGGCATTGTATGCCCACTGCTTGTCGTCAATGACCACTTTGGGCGCGTCAATTTCTTCAATGACCCGGTTGGTAAATACGATGGGCATGCCATCATCCAGTAATCGTTTGTAGAGATCAATGTTCTTAGACTCTTTCGATACGGAAACAATAAGACCCTCTACCTGTTGATTCTCCAGCATCTCCACATTCTTGCGTTCCTGAGCAGAAGATTCGCCCGATTGACAAATTAATACCTGATAGCCCAGCGGATTAAAAATCTCCTGAATGCCGATAATAAGCTCCGGAAAGTAGAATGTAATAATCTCCGGAACAATTACACCAATTAACCTGTTACTGTTCTTTTTCAGGTTACGGGCAAGCAGATTCGGTTTATATTTCATTCGTTTTGCCGTCTCCAAAACCTTTTCTCGCGTTTGCGGATTAACCTCGTGACTGTTCGTCAGCGCTCTTGATACAGTAGCAACCGAGATGCCTAATATCTCTGCTATGTCCTTTATAGTCGGTGGTTTCATGTTATTCATAGAATGATTTATTATTAGCACAATACAAATATAGTGCATCCTACATTATGCAAATATACTAGAATAATAAGCGCATAACTTTAAAACCTTCCGTGATACCGTAAACGTTTACGGACATTTTCGGGTTTACCCTATTATCGAAATGTAATAACCCCTACATTTGCAACAGTCGAAATACTATTAACACATTACCGCACCATGAGTACACTGGATTTTATTACCATTATTGTTTTTGCCATTGGCATCGTATCCGTAGGTTTATCCTTTTCCGGAAAGAAAAACATGAAATCGTTCTTTGCTGCCGGTGGGGCAGTGCCCTGGCAAATGAACGGATTATCTCTCTTTATGGGATTCTTCTCGGCCGGTACCTTCGTGGTATGGGGTTCCATTGCCTATTCCTTGGGATGGGTTTCGGTATCTATACAGTGGACTATGGCTATTGCCGGGCTGCTTGTCGGAAGTTTTATAGCTCCCCGATGGAATAAGACCGGCGTGCTGACTGCTGCCGAATACATTACCCACCGTTTAGGTGTACGTACTCAAAAGACTTTCACTTACCTCTTTTTATTTATTTCTCTCTTTACCACAGGCTCTTTTCTTTACCCTATAGCAAAGATTATCGAAGTATCTACCGGCATTCCGTTGAATGCATGCATACTATTGATTGGTGGGTTTTGTATATTATATGTAGCTGTGGGCGGCTTATGGGCAGTTGTCTCAACCGATGTACTTCAATTCGTCATCCTTACTGCTGCTGTTATTATCGTTATACCGATGTCTTTCGATAGAGTGGGCAATGTAACAGAGTTTATCCAATCCGCTCCCGATGCGTTCTTTAACCTGACGAATGGCGAATACACCTGGCCGTTCCTGATCGCATTCGGTGTGTACAATGCCATATTCCTGGGTGGAAACTGGGCGTATGTACAGCGATACACCAGCGTAAAGAATAGTACGGATTCTAAGAAAGTCGGCTGGCTGTTCGGAGCACTTTATGTAATCAGTCCCGTCCTTTGGATGCTTCCACCCATGGTTTACCGCATTTGTAATCCAACACTCGACGGCCTTGAAAGCGAAGGCGCCTATCTGATGATGTGTAAAGAAGTACTGCCAGCCGGATTGTTGGGGCTTGTATTAGGCGGAATGATATTTGCTACGGCCAGTTCCATGAATTCAGCCTTGAACATCTCCGCAGGGGTGGTTACGAATGATATCTTTAAACGCCTTTACCCGCGGAGTAGTGATAAAAGACTGATGCTTGTGGCCCGGCTTTCTACCGTACTGTTCGGAATATTGGCAATTGTTGTTGCGCTTATGGTTTCTTCGATGGGAGGAATTGTAAATGTAGTGATCAGTGTTGCCGCTCTTACCGGAGTACCGTTGTATCTACCTGTAATCTGGACACTCTTCTCTCGCCGGCAAACCTCGTGTTCCGTACTGACTACCACATTGCTTAGCTTGGGCATCAATGCTATTTTCAAGTTCGTAACCCCTATGTTATTTAACTTTTCATTGTCCCGCACCGAAGAGATGGTGCTTGGAGTTAGTTTCCCTATTCTGTGTCTGATTCTGTTTGAACTTTACTATAAATCCAAAGGCAAAATCTCATCCGACTATAGTAGTTATAAAGAATGGGAAAATGCCAACTGGGCCGAGAAACAGCAAGTCTTTGCAGAAACAGTTGAGGCAACGAACAAGCAAAACGACTTCAGTCGTAAGATCATAGGGTATGGCATATGCTGTACCGGTATTGGCATCATCATTCTGGGCGCTATATCCGCAACAGGCAAACTGTTGGTGATATCCGTAGGTGCTTTACTCGTTATTGTCGGCTTATTTATCTGTAGAAAAAGAAAATAAAAATATAAAAAGTAACTTCAATGGTTATTCAAGATTCTTTTGCCCCTGATATGCGGGCGTTGAAAACGATAGAACTAAACACAGATTTGGTTGTCGTAGGAGGAGGCATGGCCGGTGTATGTACAGCGATAACGGCTGCACGTGCGGGGATAGATGTCGTGTTGATACAGGATAGACCTGTGTTGGGTGGCAATGCTTCGAGCGAAGTACGATTGTGGATACTTGGTGCCACATCGCATATGGGCAACAATAACCGTTGGTCGCGCGAAGGTGGCGTAATCGATGAAATCCTGGTCGAAAACATGTACCGTAATAAAGAAGGGAATCCGGTTATCTTCGATACCATCCTGCTCGATATGATCCATGCCGAACCACGCATTACCATGTTGTTGAACACGGCTGTATATGATGTGAGCAAATCAGAGCATGATGTTATTCAGAAAGTGATGAGCTTCTGTAGCCAGGACCAGACCTTCTATGAAGTATCAGGGAAATTATTCTGTGATGCTTCCGGAGACGGTGTGATTGCCTATCTGGCTGGTGCAGCTTATAGAGTAGGAGCGGAGAACTCGGAAGAATACAGTGAAAAGTTTGCCCCCGATCCTGCGATCTATGGCGAATTGCTCGGTCACTCCATCTACTTTTATAGTAAAGATACAGGTGCCCCGGTGAAATACACTCCTCCGGCATTTGCCCTTAAGAATATAAAAGACGTTATTCCACGTTATCACAATATCAATGCTGCCGAACACGGATGTAAATTCTGGTGGCTCGAATATGGCGGACGCATGGATACCATCCATGATACGGAGCAGATTAAATGGCAGCTTTGGAGCGTCGTTTACGGTATCTGGGATCATATAAAAAATTCCGGCGAATACAACGATGTAGAAAACCTGACCCTGGAATGGGTAGGCATCATTCCCGGCAAACGCGAAAGCCGCCGATTCACCGGACTTTATACCCTTGTACAACAGGATGTGATCGAACAACGCCATTTTGATGATGCCGTAGCATTCGGCGGATGGGCCATCGACCTTCATCCGGCAGATGGTGTATTCAGTACCATGTCAGGTTGTACGCAATATCACTCCAAAGGAGTATACCAGATTCCTTACCGCTGTTTCGTTAGCCGGGATGTGCGTAACGTGTATTATGCCGGACGGAATATCAGTGCTTCGCACGTAGCTTACGGTTCATCCCGTGTGATGGCTACCGCAGCACTTGGCGGACAGGCGGTAGGTATGGCGGCTGCACAATGTATTAAGGAAGGCATATCTCCTGCCGATATTCTTGAGACTGCAAACATGCAACGCCTGCAACAATCCCTTGATCTTATCGGGCAGAGCATTCCTTGCACTACCATGCCTGTAAAGGAAAACCTAGCATCCACTGCAAAAGTTACGGCCTCCAGCGTATTGGATATGAAGCTAATCCCTTTTGATGGCGGATGGTATAATCTGAATATAGCCGTGGCGCAGATGTTGCCGTTAAAAGCCGGACAATCCTATAACTTACTAATCGAAGCGCATACCTTGTGTGATACAGTACTCGATGTTGAACTCCGTTACTCCTCAAAAGCATACAACTATACGCCGGATTGTACGGCGGAGAAACAGGCAATCACCCTTAAAAAAGGAATGCAACAGGTACTTATTCAATTCTCTAACGGATTGCCTGCCGATCAATATGGTTTTGTCACTTTCCATAGCAATGAAAACATAAAGCTGCGCGTAAGCGAAAAGCGGTTTACCGGAATACTATCTGTCTATAATAAAATCAATAAAGATGTAAATAACTACGGTAAACAGACCCCACCGGCCGATAGCGGCATTGAGGAATTTGAATTCTGGTGTCCTGAACGCCGTCCGAACGGGCATAATATCGCGATGGAAATAACGCCATCACTTGATTGTTACCATGTGGAAAACATTATGAATGGGCTTGTTCGTCCTACCACAGGGACAAATGCCTGGGTAGCCTCTCCCGATGATTCTTGCCCTGCCATTACATTAAACTGGGAGAAAGAACAAAATATAAACGAAATAATACTATATTTCGATACGGATTATGACCATGCTATGGAGTCTGTACAAATGGGTCATCCTGAAAGTGTTATCCCATTCTGTGTGCGCGATTACCGGATACTGAATGAAAAAGGAGAAGTTCTTTTTGAGAAAACAGACAACTATCAAACAATAAACCGGATTAGTTTTGATCAACCCGTACAGGCTTCATTGCTTCGGATAGAGCTTAAACATCCTTCGGATATCGTGTCGGCTAATCTATTCCAGTTGTTCATACAATAAATATCTATCACTATGAAAAACAAAATAAATACGTGGATGCTGTGTGTTGTTGCGGTACTCTGCCTTGTTTTGGTGTTTATGCAAACGTCATGTGCCGGTGCGGAAAAGAGCATATTATCTCCCAACCGGAATATCCGTGCACAGTTGACTGCTTCTGATGGACAGCTTTTCTATACCGTCTCTTTTATGGGCGAACAGGTAATAGCCCGTTCGCCACTGGGCATCATTATAGATCAGGATACGCTTGGAATGAACTCAATGTTGGGTGCAATGGCCGAAGAGAGTATTAATGAGCGGTATATTACCCGTGGTTTTCATACCGAAGCCATTGATCATTGTAACCAGTATACATATAATATAACTTCCAACGACTCTCAATTTAAAATCCAGTTCAGACTTTATGACGATGGAGTGGCATTCAGATATATCGTACCTAAAGCATATGAAGGGCAATTGCGTACTGTAAACACTGAACTGACCTCTTTTCAGGTGCCTTCCAACAAACCTGTATGGTTCTTTGAGCGTCCAAGCGATTGGAAGCTGAAAACCTATGCCGGCGAATGGACGAAAACTCTATCCGATAGCCTCTATTGTATCTCTCCTAATGGACCCGTGCAAGGTTCAATCCTATTATATGAACTAGGCAATGAACACTATATGGGTATCACCGAAGCTGCCCTATACAATTATAGCGGTATGCGATTGGAAGCCAAAAGCGACTTGTCGTTACAGGCAAACTTTACGGAAAAAGAAGGGTTTAAGGTAGAGAATGATATCACCACGCCGTGGAGAGTTATTATCCTTGCCGATGGACTTAACTCTCTGGTGAATACGGATATCATAACCAACCTCAACCCGGCTCCCGATCCAAAGTTATTTGCTGATACCGAATGGATTAAACCCGGCCGAAGCGTTTGGAGCTGGTGGACCGAACATGATGGATATATGACCCCCGGCTACGAGAAGCAATTCATTGATATGGCTGCCGAATTGGGTTATGAATACACCACTATCGACGAAGGGTGGGAGCGTGTATGGACCAACAAATGGGCGCAACTTAAAGAAATGTGCGATTATGCCCGGACAAAGAACGTAGGTATTTTCGTATGGAAACGTTCCGGAACCTTTTCCGATCCGGTGGATGATTACGCCACAATGGCTCACTTCCTGGATAGCGTTGCCGCATGTGGCGCAGTTGGCCTGAAGATAGATTTTATGGATAGCGAAAGCAAAAAGACCATCGACTTTGATATACGTGCCCTTCAATTATGTGCAGAGCGTCACTTGATGGTTAACTTCCACGGATGCCAGAAACCATCCGGTGAGATCCGTACTTATCCCAATGAAATAACACGCGAAGGAATCCGGGGGCTGGAATTGAATAAGATGAAGCAACCTATTCCGCCGGCTCATAACGTGGCGCTTGTTTTTACTCGCGGAATCCTGAATAACAGCGATTATACCCCTGTTGGTTTTTCCAATCCGGGCAATACCACATGGGCGCATCAGTTGGCTACGGCTTATGCTTTCACTTCACCGCTTCTGACTGTGGCCGAGCATCCGTCTATGTTGCTGAATGATGCGCGTTTGGCTAATGTATTATCATTTATAAAAGAAATACCTGCTACATGGGATGAAACAAAAGTATTGCCGGGTAGCTCTATAGGTGGTACGGCAATTCTGGCACGTCGTAAAGGAAATGATTGGTATGTGGTTGCCTTGAATGGCGATACACCTAAGAGTATGTCTATACCAACCGATTTCCTGCCGTCGGGCAACTGGATTGTTTCATCGGTTGGAGATTCGGCAGAACCATCCGAAGGCTTTGTTCATGGCTCATACGATATGCCTGCTGATGGTATGCCTTTGATTTGCTATTTAGCAGCCGGTGGAGGCTTTGTTGCCAAGTGCACTTTGAAGTAAATAGAGGCAATGTAAACGTTTACGTAAATAAGCGAAAATTTGATTGATTATGGGTATTAACTCCCCTATCTTTGTTTATATCAATTAGCTAAACTCTATACATTTAATACATGAAACAACACTTCAAATCAACCGCGCTTCTGGCATATTCTTTATTCATAGCGATATGCTCTTTTGCACAAGATATTTCCCTGAATGGCAAGTGGAAGTTCAGAACTGATTATAATAATATGGGATATTCCGAACAATGGTTTTCCCCGTCGGCCTCTACTGCCGGATGGGATACGATGGATGTACCCGGATGTTGGAACACCCGCCGCGAATATTCCCAGTATACTGGTGTCGCTTGGTATCAAACTCAATTCAATTATAATGAAAACTTGAATGGCGATGATCTTATCCTCTTCTTTGAAGCGGTTTACAGCGATGCCGAAGTTTGGTTCAACGGAACAAAGCTAGGTTCGCACGATTTCGGATTCACTTCCTTTGAGTTTGATGTAACTCAACTCATTAAGCAGGGAGTAAGCAATACGATTACTCTAAGAGTTGATAATACGTTCAAACTGGGAGCTACCTGGAACTGGGGTGGTATAAGACGTCCCGTAACCCTGCGCAGACTTCCCGCCCAACGAATTGAGGACTTGGTGGTTACAACCAACATCGACTTAAAGAAACGTAGTGCGCAAATAAATGTACTTACCGAATTGCACCAGGTTGCCGATGGCGCTACCCTTATTCTCGAAATAAAAGATGCATCCAAACGTACCGTAGCTACTGCTAAAAAGAAAGTAGCGAATGGTGTGAAAGAACAACCTTTTTCCTGTAACCTGAATAAGGTAAACCTTTGGGGATTCGATACGCCATACCTATATACTGCCGAAGTTTCTCTGGAAGAAAAAGGTAAAACCATCCATAGCGCCTCTACTCGTTTCGGTGTGCGCAAAGTTGAAATAGATGGTTACAAGCTACTCCTCAACGGTGAAAGCGTTCGGTTGAACGGCGCCAACTATGTACCCGAAGACCGTTTTACCGGTAGCACTCTTCCCGAAGAAGTCTTCCGTAAGGATATAGACCTGATGAAAGAATGCGGAGTCAATATGGCCCGCCTTAGCCACCTCGGTTTGCCGAAAGAAGTACTCGATTACATCGACGAAAAAGGGATGCTTATCTTTGAAGAAATTCCTTTGTGGAACAGAAATAAACTACTCGAAGCCGATCATCCCGTACCGATGCGCTGGCTTACCGAGCTTATCACCCAACGCCGCAACCACCCATGTATCATTGGTTGGAGTGCAGGTAACGAGATTGGCCGTTTCAGCGACAATCCGCATATTACCGAATACCTGGTGTCGGCGTTCAAACATATACGTAGCCTTGATCCTACCCGATTGGCTGTATATGTAACCCATACTGCTGCAAGACAGGATAACGAACCTGCGGAACTTTCGGACATCATCATGCTTAACCAGTATGGGGGTCCGGGATTCCACGGGGAAAGAGCTGCGATTGCTCACCGTTTCTATCCTTCCAAACCGATATTCTACTGTGAATACGGGCATAAAATCAATAGTGACGATTTGAATAACAACATTGCAGATTTTGCCGGAATGGTTGAAGGCATGCGCGGGTATGAATACCTGATCGGTGCATCCGTATGGACATTCAATGATTATCGTAGCAATTACAGAGACAATGCCACGGCTGCTACGCAGAACCGTCCGTGGGGTGTGGTCGATGTCTTCCGTCACAAAAAAAGAGGGTACACACTGTTGCAGCGCGAGAACTCTCCTGTAAAGAACCTGGAGTTAAATGTAAGTACCGGAAACGATTCCGGTGCCATCGAAGGAACGATCATCCTGACTCCAAGAGAAACACTGGATCTTCCCGCCTTTAATCTGAGAGGATATAACTTAGCGTTTACCGCGCAAGATATCAACGGTAATACATTGTCGGAACAGTCTGTTTCTTTACCCGAGATCAAAGTCGGAAGCGATGCGCGTAACTTCAACTTTAAACTTGAAGGAAAAGATATAGCCTGGATTACCGCAGAACTTGTAACTCCTACAGGCTATACGGTAGACTTGCGCCGGGAGGAACTCGTAAAACCTGCCGCACCTGTTATCTCGCATGTTGAGGCCGCACAATATAGTATAAGAATTCATTTTGATAAAGCGCCGTCGGCCACACAGTGGTATGCAAGATATGGCATTGGACAGTTAGACCAGCAAACACCGCTTACCATCAATGATTATATCCAGTTCGGTGGTATATATGAAGGCCACCCCGGGAGCCTTGCATATAATACAACCTATTCCGTACAACTGGTAGCCGTTAATGATTGTGGAGAAACCGTCTCGGAACAAACCGCCCAGATCAAAACACTGGCTGCCGAATTGCCGCCTGTGATAAACTACTTACGACAATACAAAGATGAGATACATGTCGGATATCTTTCGGAGAACGCGGATTTCATTTATGAATTCGAATACGGAACCGATCCGCAGAACCTGTCCGAATACATACTCACCACCGAAACCGGAGCCTGTACGCTACCGGCGGTAAAAGGGGAGGCGCCTTATTATCTCCGGGTAAAGAAACGTATCAATTACGGATACGAAAGCCAATGGAGCAAACTCTATAAAGTAAAACTATAAAATAATAAATGATTATCTGCAATCCTCCCCCTGCCCCCTCCAAAGGGGGATACCTTGCGGAACCAACAGTCAGTGAAGCTAAACGCTTTGTAGCGCAGCCTATCCCCCTTTGGAGGGGGTAGGGGGAGGACTGTAGATAATTTAAAAGTAATATTCAAAATTCATAATTTAAAACCTATGTCCGCTTTTGGATAGGATGGAGAGCTAGCCCTGTCTCATCCCTGAACGGACTATATAGTATAGAACTGATGTCTAATCTGAATTTAATAACAAATGAGAAATAAGATTATTATACTAATGCTATGTTTCATAGCCTTACCAGTGATATCTCATGCACAAGGAGTGGGTAGAGATATAAGCGGTACAGTGAAAGATGAGGAAGGTTTGCCGTTGTCGGGTACAACCGTCCACATTAAGAACGCAAGTATCGGCGCTATAACCGATATGGATGGTAATTTCTCCATCAAGGCATCTAATAAAGATATCCTGATCTTTACCTTTATGGGGTATCAGACACAGGAGATACCGGTAGGAAATAAGAACAATTTTGTTGTGGATATGGTGCCCGATAACCAGATGTTGAGCGAAGTAGTTGTAGTGGGTTACGGCCAGCAAAAGAAAGTCAACCTCACCGGAGCCGTTGCATCTGTCGACCTTAACGATGTGGACGGAAGAGCACTGGTTAGCGCCGAACAAGCCTTGCAAGGTAAAGTTCCGGGGATAAACATTGTACAGAACTCCGGTCGCCCGGGCGATGATGGTGCCTCTATTCGAATCAGAGGGGTATCGTCTATCGATAATAACAACGACCCATTGGTTATTATTGACGGTGTGGAAGGAAATATCGGCGATGTAAGTCCCGGTGATATCGCTTCCGTTTCCGTACTGAAAGATGCGGCTTCGGCTTCTATCTATGGTTCGCGTGCTTCGGCCGGTGTAATCATCATCGAAACAAAGAAAGGAACAACGGGTAAAGGATTGCAGATTGAATACAATGCAACCGGATCGATCACCCAGGCCACCCGCTTGCCAAAAACGGTAGACTCTTATACCTATGCTACACTGTTGAATGAAGCGCGTGCAAACGTAGCTTTGCCACCAACTTATAATGAAGAACAACTGGAATACTTCAAGAATCAGACTAGCCTGGCTTACCCAAGTACCAATTGGTATGATCAGTATTTCAAGGATGGATACATGCAAAACCACAACTTGAGCCTTAGGGGTGGAGAGCAAAGATACAGATATTCGGCATCCGTTACCTACCGCGATCAGGAAGGTATCCTTATCGGAACCTCTGCCGACCGCTTGTCTTTCAATACCAATCTGAGCGGAAATGCATACAAAAACCGTTTGCGCTTCAGTCTGGGTGTGTCCGGATATAATGAAAAGAACAAAGAACTGACATCGCCTACCAACTCGGTTATGGCAGAGATAGCAGGTTATTTACCCACTATATTTATACGGGGTACCGACCCTCTGACAGGCGAAGAAGACCTTTACAGTTACAATGCCCGTTTCATTGCCGCCAAGGAACTGGGTGGAGGAACAAACCGTAAAATGACCAACCTCAACCTGAAAGGAAGCATAGAGGTTGAACCGATTAAGAATCTGGTAGGAAAAGTAATGTTGAGCAACAATGTATATAAGACGGATTATGTGAATTTCTCGCCGGAGTTTTATACCGCCGGTAGTTACGAGCAGGCTACCATCAGTAAGCGTGAGTCATTGCTTGAAAAGAAGTTTGTAAACAGCGAATACAACACCTTGTTTACTTCGCTAAGCTACAGTATTGATTGGAATAAGCATAAAGCAAGCGTTTTACTTGCCCACGAGCGGTTGGAAACCATCTACAAGTACGACCAGGGCAATGTAAAAGACCTTTCGACTAATGCTCCGATCTTTAATTTCGGCGACCCGAATACGGCATCTCTGCTTTCCAATGCCTGGGAAACGGCTACACTGTCTTATTTCGGACGTTTGAACTACTCTTATGCCGATAAATATTTGTTGGAAGTGAATATGAGACGGGATGGTTCGTCGCGTTTCTCGGAGGATAACCGCTGGGGTAACTTCCCTTCCGTGTCTGCCGGTTGGCGCATCACACAAGAGCCGTTTATGAAGAACATCAAGAAGTTTATGGAACTTAAAGTGCGTGGTTCATGGGGTAAGCTGGGCAACCAGAATATTGAATCGAAATATGCTTTTGCCGATGTAATGAGTGGTTCGGAGTATTATGCTTTCGGAAACAAAGTGGTACCGGGCCGTGGAACGACTACACTGGCCAATAGAAACACCCGTTGGGAAACCTCTCAGCAGCTCGACTTTGGTTTTGACGCTGTATTGTGGAACAGATTGAACATTACCGTTGATTATTTCCGCAAAGAAACGAATGATATCCTGGCACGCGTAACCATTCCACCTTCACTCGGTGCTACCACACAGCCATATCAGAATGTAGGTGACATGGTAAATAAAGGTGTCGAATTGAGCGTTTCCTATAAATCGAAGTACAAACCCGATGGGTTCAACTACGAAGTGGGTTTCAACTGTAGCTATATCACCAATGAACTGACCAACCTTGGACCGCTTGATTTTATTGACCACTCCTCGTCTATGCGTAGTGCCGTGGGACAACCGTTCTCGTCTTATTACGGGTATAAGGTAGAGGGTATTTATCAGGTTTCCGATTTTACATGGCAGAATAACAGTGATGCTTCCATTGCACATGCCGACCGCCAGTATAAACTGAAAGAGGGTCTGCCCGATCCATCGGGTATCATGACCAATCCGGCACCCGGAGATATTAAGATAAAGAATGTAAATGATACGGACGATGTGATTAACTCGGATGATAAAACCTTTATCGGAAATCCGATGCCTAAATTCCAGTATGCCATCAATGTGAACTTAAGCTATAAGAATTTCGGTTTGGGCATTATCGGTCAGGGTGTGGGGCATACGGATGCGTACATGAACGGTAACCTGATTGCGCCATTCTATAACACAAACGGTCCTATCCGTAAGAATATGGTAGAAGATCGCTGGACGTTTGACAATCCGTCTACCAAGTACCACCGGATATATTCAGACAAAGGCCGCGACGCTTTGGTGACCAGTTACAATATTTACAATGCGGCTTACTTCCGCTTGAAGAGCGTTCAGCTTTCTTATACGGTGGATAAGAAATTAACCGAGAAAGTAGGTATCAACCGCTGCCGTGTATTCCTGACGGGCGAGAACTTATTGCTGCTCACCAACTTCGTCGAAGGTTTTGACCCAGAGAGAAAGTATAATGCGGTTTCTGCGGCATTCCATCCACAAGTGGCAACCTATTCGGTAGGTGTCAATATTAACTTCTAAAAGTAAAGGTTATGAAAACAATAAAATATATAGTTCTGGCTTTGGCTCTGGCGTTCGTGAGCTGTGAAGGAGATTTCCTCGATCGTAAGCCAATAGACTTCCTGGCTCCGGATAGCTTTAATTCGGAAAAAGATATCAAAGAGGCGGTTAACGGTATATATCGTGCTTTCTTGTCCAACAAACTGGAACCGATATATCTGGACTTTATGGTAGACAACGGATTCATGGCCGATTACCGGAATATGTTTGAACGGGTGTACGACAATGAAACGAACTTCGTAGTCAACAAATGGTCGTGGAATTATAAGATTATTCTTCGTGCCAATACCGTACTGCACTTTATTGACAATGTGTCTATGCAGGAAGCTACTTATAATCAGTATAAAGGTGAGGCTATGTTCCTGCGCGCACTGGCTTATTCCGACTTGTTGATCTATTACGGTAGCGCGCCATTGCGCACGGAACCCGAGGGACTGGAAGGAGCAAACAAGGAACTGTCTTCCCGCGAGCAACTTACCGAGTTTGTGCTTAAAGAACTGAAAGATGCTGCCGAACTTCTTCCGCCAACCTATGCTGTGACCGATAGGGGGCGTGCAACAAAAGGTGCTGCTCTGGCCATCAAAGCGCGTGTGTTGTTGTTCAATAAGCGGTATTCGGAAGTTATTGCAGCTTGCGAAGAGGTGCGGGCGTTGGGTGTATATCAGATTATGCCCGATTATAAAACGCTGTTCCTGCCCGAAGGTGAGGCAAACAATAAGGAAGTGATATTCGATAAACAACATGAAACGAACTCACCATCTTCTATCGGTTTGTCGAACGACTGGTACACGTATTTCTATAGCTGGTTTGGATATCAGTCATGCCTTGGATTGTATGAGCAGTTCTACTCTACCAACGGAAAGTCGATTAAAGATCCGACCAATACGTTGTATGATGATAAGGTGCTGACAAGTCAGATCGTGGCTCCGTCTACATTCATAAAGAACGGTGGTTTCGATACCCGGTTCCAGAATCGCGACCCGCGCATGAATGCTACACTGGTAGTGCCTTATACTGTCGATGCTTATGATAGAACATCGGGTGCGCCGTGGGTATATTATCCGAAATCTAAAGGAAGTGCAAACTTCACCAGCTTCCGTATCCGGAAGTATGTGGATTACTCTAATAATGGGGTAGCGGCCATTTCGGGTACCAATCCTGTGATTATTCGCTACGCAGATGTATTGTTGATGGAAGCGGAAGCGTATATTGAGCGTGCCCTGGCCGGCGGCGAAGCGTATGACGATGCGCATGTACGTTCGCTGATTGACCAGGTTCGCCAACGCGAAAGCGTGAAGATGCCGAAGGTTGAGAATGCGGAAGGCAAGAACCTTGCTCCTGAAAAGATGAGAGAGATTCTCCGTCATGAAAGACGTGTTGAATTTGCATTCGAAGGGTTAAGATTGTTCGATGTGATTCGTTGGGATGATGGTGCTAATGCATTTACCGATTTCAGAGGGTATAATCCCGGTAAGCTGGGACAAACCGCTGCCGATGGCGTAGTGTATGAAGAGGTGACGGTGTTTAAACGTACCTTCGATCCTTCGAAAGGCTATTTGTGGCCGATTCCTAAAACGGAAACGGATTCGAATAAGGCAATAAATTAAATAATCTGTTACCGATTTCTGGTTCCAGATATCGATGACGAATCTTGTACTGGATATCGTAGGGGCGGTTCGCGAACCGCCCAATACACAGAATATACAGAAAAACATTTTCGGGCGGTTCGCGAACCGCCCCTACATTTACCCTATGAAAACCAACATACTTACTTTACTCACAGCTTTATTCTTGCTTTGGGCTTGCCCCGCAATAGCCATAGCGCAAATCTCCGAGCAGAACCCCGAAGCCCCGGCAGGCTATAAACTCGTTTGGGCCGATGAATTTGACTCCCCCAAACTAGACGCTTCAAAATGGAAACACCGCATCGGCAAAAGCGGCACTAGCTACCAACGTGCAGAAAACGTCTCTATTTCTGATGGCAAACTCGTTATCGACCTGAAGAAAGAAAAACACCAGGACATGGAATATACCGGCGGTGGCATCATCTCCAAATTCCCCGTTAAGTACGGCTACTTCGAAGTCGGCGCCCGACTGGATACCGGCTACGGATGGCACGAATCCTTTTGGACCACCTGGATGAGCGGCTTTGACGACAAGCGTCCCGAATTTAAGAACATGCCCCGACTGGAAATCGATTGCTTCGAGCACTATACCCGCCACGATGAACATATATTCTCCTACGGCGCCATCCAATGGTATCCCGAACATGGCGATGTAAACCGGGACTTCGTTACCACCACCGAAGACCTGTCGCAAACCTACAACCGCTTCGGTTTCGAGTTTACCCCCGATTATATGAATTACTATTATAACGGACGTCTGCTCAAAACCATCAATACCCGCCAGCTACCTCAGCACGAGCAATACCTTTGGTTGACTTGCATCGCCAACCAACCCGATGCCACCCCATCCGGTACCGTATATTTCGATTATATCCGTTGGTATGAGATTTCCAAAGAAGATTACGACACCCGGAAAGCGGCTTTTGTTGAATATCTCGATGCCTTCAAAGGTCCCCAAGCCTCTTCGGGTACCGACCTGTGGATAGAAGCCGAAGACTTCCCGGCCGTGAACACCTGGACGAAAAAACAAGACCAGAATAACATTATACTAGCCGGTGTGACCAAAGAAAAAGATAAATTCTTCCACGTGAACGATCTTAAGGCCACCACAAATCTTAAACTAAAAGAGCCCGGTGTATACCATCTTTGGGTACGTTCGCGCGATTATTCCGAGTCTCCGGCAAAGCGCAAGTTCAAAATGATCATCAACGGAGAGCTTACCGAAACCGATTTCGGCAAGCACGGTAAGGAAGGATACGAATGGGAGTATGGTGGCAGTTTCGACCTACCCAAAGGTGCCTTGGTACTGGATCTGTTGAATACCTCCCAATATTATGTCCGCGTAGATAAACTACTCCTAACCACCGATGCCGATTTTAAACCATCCGGTATCGGAGCAAAAACCAATGTGAAGCATAAGTAAAGTAAGCTTTGTTGGGAGATAGAACAGCAATCGGAGCCAAATAGAACAGCAATCAGGGGCAAATAGAACTGCAATCGAAACTTCGTGCAAGTTCCCTGAGATATAAAAGACCCGGGTGTTTCCAGGCAAAAGACCCGGGTCTATCGGACTAAAAGACCCGGGTGTTTTGACCCGAAACACCCGGGTCTTTTTTGCTCCATGCAAGTGGATCTGCGCTAGCCTTATTACAGTTTGCGACCTTTATTCCTATTATACTAAGAACGAAATCTTATGCTTCTTTTTCATTCCGCTATAGCTTTTCATTCTGTTTATTCGCTCAAATGTGATACTTGTGATATTAGTGTGCAACTTCTGTATAATATACAATTTTCTAAAAGCCCTTATTCATCAGCCTCTCGGAAGCCTATGTCAGATATGATACTTTTTTTCAAAAAAAACAATATGTACAGGTGAATCCGGTAGTAAAATTAGTCCCATTCTTTACAAGAAAGTCGTACCTTTGCACCCGAAAACCAAAAAACATAGAACGTGCAACGATATTTTATCTATCTAGCCTACGACGGAACGAACTATCACGGTTGGCAAATACAACCCAATGGAATCAGTGTGCAGGAATCCCTGATGAAGGCATTAACCACCTTCTTACAAAAAGATATTGAAGTGATTGGTGCCGGACGCACCGATGCCGGCGTACACGCTTCACTGATGGTAGCTCACTTCGATTACGACGGCGAACCCCTTGATACAGTACAAGTTACAGAGAAACTAAATCGCATCCTGCCCCAAGACATCTCCGTATTCGATGTTTGCCCGGTGAAGCCAGACGCCCATGCCCGTTTCGATGCCGTGACTCGTATATATAAATATTACGTAACTACCCATAAGTTCCCATTCAACCGGCAATACCGCTATCGCATTCATGGTTCACTGAACTTTGACTTGATGAACGAAGCCGCCCAAACCCTGCTCGAATACTCGGATTTTACCAGTTTCAGCAAACTGCACACCGACGTAAAAACCAACAACTGCAACGTACTCCACGCCAAATGGACCCAAGAAGGCGAAAACAACTGGGTATTTACCATTCGTGCCGACCGCTTCCTGCGCAACATGGTTCGCGCCATTGTAGGTACGCTACTCGAAGTTGGTCGCGGCAAAATGACTGTTGAAGAATTCCGCAAAGTCATTGAACAGAAAGACCGTGGCAAAGCCGGAACTTCTGCTCCCGGACATGCGCTTTTCCTGGTTGATGTGGAGTATCCGGAGGAAATATTTAAGATTTACGATTAGACGATTTACGATTGAAGTAACCAGGTAAATCATTAACAAAGTTACTTCAATCGTAAATCGTAAATCGTCCAATCGTAAATAAAACAATCGTTAAATCGTAAATAAAAATGTGGTTATTCCTGGCCTTTTGCTCGGCCGTATTGCTGGGCTTTTATGATGTATTCAAAAAGCAATCGTTGAAAGACAATGCGGTTCTTCCTGTACTGTTCCTGAATACCATCTTTTCCAGTTTAATATTTCTGCCTTTCATCCTGGTTTCCGCTTTTGCTCCCCATATATTGGGAGATACCATTTTTAACGTTCCGGTAGCAGGGTGGGAGACACATAAATACATCATTATCAAGTCCTTCATCGTCCTCTCGTCCTGGATATTCGGTTACTTCGGCATGAAACATCTACCACTAACCATAGTTGGTCCAATCAACGCTACCCGCCCGGTGATGGTGCTTGTAGGTGCCTTGCTCATATTTGGCGAACGCCTGAATCTATATCAATGGATTGGGGTAACCCTGGCTATTATCTCTTTCTTTATGCTTAGCCGTTCCGGCAAGAAAGAAGGGATCGACTTTAAACACAACAAATGGATATTCTTTATCGTCATGGCGGCCATCATGGGCGCCATCAGCGGCTTGTACGACAAATACCTGATGAAGCAACTCAACCCCATGCTGGTGCAATCCTGGTACAATGTCTATCAGGTATTCATTATGTGTCCTATCATCCTACTGTTGTGGCTTCCCAAACGTAAAACCACTACACCTTTTCGTTGGGACTGGACCATCATCCTGATCTCCATATTCCTTTCCGCGGCCGACTTTGCTTACTTCTACGCTTTGAGTTATGACGATTCCATGATTTCCATTGTGTCTATGGTACGCCGTAGCAGTGTAATTGTTTCCTTCCTGTTTGGTGCCTTGGTGTTCCGTGAAAAGAATTTAAAAAGTAAAGCAATTGATCTGCTGTTGGTGTTAATCGGTATGATATTCTTATATTTGGGCACGAAATGAAAAATATGAAAAAGATACTCCTTGTTATATTCCTATTCTTAGCCCCTTTCGCCTTACAGGCTCAGGAAGCTAAGACCCTTTTCAGTAATATCCCCGAAGCCGTATTACCATTACTTTCTTCCGTGAACCGGGCAGACTTTGTGGACTTCCTCGAAAGCAATATGAAAGCCGAAGTAAAGAATAAGTTTGGAGGTACTTCGGAAATGACAGATCTGACTTCTGATTATATCCGTATTCAGATGACATCCCGAAGTACATGGGAGATGAAAACATTGGCAGTGAATGACTCAACAAAGATAATCTGTACGGTATCCACCACTTGCGCTCCGGTTTGCGATAGTGAGGTACGCTTCTATGCTGCGGATTGGAACGAAATTCCTTCTTCCTCCTACCTGACACCTCCCGTTATGGATGATTACTTCCAATTGCTTGATTCGGCAAGACTTGATGATTATACAATTTACCGGAGCAGAATGGATATGTTACTTGCTAAAGCCAGTCTGTCAAAAGAAGATAATACGCTGACTTTCACTTTAACTACTCCTGAATATGCGGGTAAAAGAAGTGCTGATGATGAAAATGAAATCGCTAACATAGACGAGTTTCTTCGTAAACCATTAGTGTTTGTTTGGGAAAGTGAACCGGATTCAGGTAGTTATCAGTTTACAGCCTCACCCCAGCCCTCTCCTTTGGAGAGGGCTGGGGTGAGGCTTTCACTCCTGTCTGTACGACGCCTTTAGTATCCAGTATTGTGTGTCTTCTGTGTTGATATCAAAGGGATATTCAATCCAGGTGTTGAGTGATAATGATATATTGTTATCTTTTTCTTTATATACTCCCCATTTTATGCCTTCGGCGTTAACCATGATGCCTAACTTCCCGATAATCCGGTGAATGTTCTCCTTTACCACTTCCTCATAGATCAGAATATCTCCATTCTTATAATCGAATCCGCTGGGTAGGTTTTCCTGGTTCTCTACTTCTATGGCGATTAACTTAAACTTCGAATTACTGGGTACGGTGATTTGGGGTAACGAGCTTAAGAACTCTTCGCTCATAAATTGAGCAATATAATCATTTATATATAATATAGGTATATAAGGAACCTGCGTTAACTGCTGTGTTACTTTTAGCTTTTCAGTTTCCACTACCAATGCAGTGTTGTAGTGCAACAATTCATTTACCGACAATTCTTTTTCTATAAGGCTGGTTAGCGGAATGCTAAAATAATTAGCAATCTTCACCAATGTCTCTATTTTAGGCTCTGCACGAAACTCTTCATATGACGAAATGTTGCCTCTGGTAAGGTGAAACAGGTCTGCAAAGGCTTGCTGGCTCAACCCCTTTATATTCCTTATCTTTTTTATGTTTTTACCTATCTTTGTCATTATTTTGCTAAAAAAGTTTGCAGATTAAATTTCTTTGCCTATATTTGCTAAAAGCATTTGCAAATCTAAGATTTAATTTGCTCAAAAACAAGAGAAATGAGGGAAATTAATGATTTACTGTAGGGGCGGTTCGTGAACCGCCCAATGCCCGGAAACAATTTTCGGGCGCTTCGCGAACCGCCCCTACAGTATTCCTATACTGAACTGAATAGAAACAAGTAAAACCATAAACAAATGTTCAGAAAGATAGAAGAATATATCACAAGGTTGGGATACTCCATCTCATACCAAAGTAAAGCGGATGGTATCTTTTGTATTGAGAATGAACCCGATGGTATCAAGAATCTCATTGTCGGTGTTGCTCCTCCCATCCTTATTATGGAGCAGTACATCTTCACCCTTAAAAGTGATGATCCTGAAATCCTGAAAGCCTTGTTGAAGAAGAACAGGGATATTATTCACGGTGCTTTTGTGCTGGATGAAGAAGGACGCAAAGTAATCTTCCGGTATACGATGCAAATCGAGAATCTGGATATAAATGAATTCGAAGGAGCATTGAACTCATTAGGTCTGCTCCTTGGCGAATACTACGAACAAATTATTGAATTCTCTAAAAAATAAGACTATGAATATCTTCAAAAGACTATTAAGAATCGGCAAGGCGGAAATGCATTCCGCAGTAGATAAGATGGAAGATCCGATCCGTATGACCGAACAAGGCATCCGGGAAATGAGAGAAGATCTGGATAAAGCAATAGAATCTTTGGCGCAAATCAAAGCTATGGCTATACGTGCTAAAAACGATAAAGCTAAAAAGCAATCCGAAGCACAAGACTATGAAAATAAAGTTGTTTTGCTGTTGACCAAAGCACAGAAAGGTGAACTTGAGATGGCGCAGGCCGAACGGTTGTCAACCGAGGCATTAACATTGAAAGACAATCTACTGGTTGAGGCAAATGCGTTGGATGAGCAACAGAAAACACATGAAGCTGCCGCCGCAGGTATACAACAAAATATTGATGTGTTGAAGTTCAATATAACCAAATGGGAGAACGAACTGAAAACACTTAAATCGCGTATCCGTGTGAGCCGTGCAACTAAGGAAGTGAACAAGCAAATGGCTATGATCGACAGTAATAGTACCATTAGCATGTTGCAACGAATGAAAGAAAAAGTAGAAGAAGAGGAGGCTCTTGCACAGGCTTATGGTGAGATTGGTGGCGCAAAATCTACCGTAGACGATGAGATTAATCAGGCCATCGGTGCGGACAATAAAGTCAGTACCGAGCTGGATGAGATCAAGAAAAAGCTGGGAATCCAATAGCCCTATGATAGTGGATTTTCAAGTAATAATATTATCTTTGGCTCTCATAATATTGTCATTGATTATTTTGATTCTATCAATCATTTCTATATTACTACTATGACCGAACTACTGCACAACCTGACACATCCGTTGCCCAATGCGGTTATGACCGTTGTCATGGCTATACTCGTGATTTATTGGTTGTTCGTATTCTTTAGTGGTGCCGGATTGGACGATCTTGACCTGGGGTTCGACTTTGATGTCGATATTGACGCAGCCGAACCCGAACCGGTTGATGTTGACGCTGATGGTGGTGCTGACGATGTAGAACCTTCAACAGAAAAGTCGCCGGGATTCTTTATGAAGTTCCTGAGTTTTATGAACGTGGGTAAGGTACCTTTTATGCTGATTCTTTCCACACTTAAATTCTTTATGTGGGTAGGTACGCTCATAACCACTTCGTTCATTAACATTACAGGGTGGGGCACGCTGTCCGTACTAATCCTTGTTCCTTTGTTTTTCGTTGGATTGTTTTTTACTAAATTATCTACTAATCCTTTAGTGAAACTCTTTAAAGAAATAGGCTATAAAGGCGAAGAAGCGATCGACTTTCTAGGACGTTCCGGAAAGATGGTTTCTTCGATTAAGGATGATAAGATAGGCTGTGCAGAAGTGATTGTCGATAAAAACCCAATCAAACTCAACGTGAAGAGTATAGACGGTGAAGAATTGAAATATGGTGATTATATCATCATTGCTGACGAATCGGATGACAAAAAGCTCTATCTGGTGAGCAAAGAAATTAGTATTCGGAACATATAAACAAAATTATAATAATTAAAACTATCCAAATCTTATGGGAGAACTCATTATCATTATAGCGGGCGCTGCTATATTTATTCTGCTGGTCATTATGGGTATGCTGGCCACATTCTACAAGAAAATACCTCAGGGAAAAGCAATTGTACGTACGGGTGTCGGTGGCACCAAAGTAGCCTTTAATAAAGGTATGTATGTCATTCCAATTTTCCACAAGATGGAAATTATGGATATTTCTTTGAAGAAAGTACAGATTGAGAGAATGCAGCATGACGGGTTGATCTGTAAAGACAATATCCGTGCCGATATCAAGGTGGCTTTCTTTGTACGTGTAAACAAATCCATCAACGATGTTATTAACGTAGCACAGTCTATCGGCTGTTCACGTGCCAGTGATATTTCAACGCTGAAAGATATCTTCGAAGCTAAGTTCTCTGAAGCGTTGAAAACAGTGGGTAAGAAGTTTGACTTTATTGAACTCTACGAAGCACGCCGCGAGTTCCGCGATGAAATTATCAATATCATCGGTACAGATCTGAATGGGTATGTACTGGACGACTGTGCGATTGACTACCTGGAACAAACCGAACTGCAATTTCTGAGTCCGGATAATATTCTCGACTCCGAAGGTATCCGTAAGATCACAGACCTGACTGCTGCTCAGAATATCAAAGCTAATCTGATTCGTCGTGAAGAAGAAAAAGTAATCAAAAAACAAGATGTTGAAGCACGCGAAGCGATTCTGGAACTTGAAAGACAACTTGCCGAGAAAGAAGAAAAGCAAAGACGCGAAATAGACAATGTAAAGGCTCGTGAAGAAGCTGAGATCCAAAAGGTACGCGAGGAAGAACGACTGAAATCTGAAACGGTACGCATCTCTACGGAAGAGTCATTGGCTGTGCAGGAAGAAAACAAACTGCGCCAAATCATTATTGCCGAGAAGAATAAGCAAAGAACCGAAGCGGTCGAAGCAGAGCGTGTAGAAAAAGACCGTGCATTGGAACAGACCGAGCGCGAACGTATCGTGACCTTGTCGCAAATTGACAAAGAACGTGCAATTGAAGTTGAGAAAAAGAATATTCAGGATGTGATCCGCGAGCGTGTACAACTCGAAAAAGGCGTGGTGGAAGAACAACAGAATATCAAAGATATTGAAGCGTTCAGAAGTGTAGACCGTAAGAAGCAAGTCGGCATAACCGAAGCATCACAAGAAGCGGAACAACATTTAATTGAAACGGTGAAAGGTGCCGAAGCTGCAAAACTCGCCGCCGAAGAAAAAGCTAAACAATTACTGATTGATGCCGAGGCTCAGAAAGAAGCATCTGCTAAACAAGCCGAAGCACGCAAGATATTGGCCGATGCAAAGGCACGTGAGGATGCAACTTATGGTTTGGCAGAAGCCGAAGTAATCAAAGCGAAAGCCGAAGCCCTTGAACAACAAGGTATGGCAGAAGCTGTGGTGATTGAGAAGAAGGCCAAAGCCGAAGCAATAGGTATTGAAGCCAAAGCCGAAGCGAAGAAAAAAGAAGGGTTGGTAGAAGCCGAAGTAACCAAGGAAAAAGCTATGGCATCTGCTGTAGGTGAAGCCAGCATCATTGAGAAAACATCGTTGGCGGAAGCTACCGGTATCGAAGCGAAAGCCGAAGCTAAGCGTAAGGAAGGTTTGATGGAAGCGGAAGTGCTGAAAGAAAAGGCATTGGCAGAAGCTACGGGAATCGAAGAAAAGGCGGCTGCAATGAAGAAACTGGATGGTGCCGGAAAAGAACATGAAGAGTTCAAACTTGCCCTGCAAAAAGACAAGGATGTGGAACTGGCTCAGATCGCTATACAGAAAGATATTGCCGATGCTCAGGCTCATGTGTTGTCGGAAGCACTCAAGAATGCAGATATTGATATTGTTGGTGGCGAAACCATGTTCTTTGAGAATATTGTTAAGCAAATCTCTAACGCCAAAGGCTTTGATCGTCTGGTTAATGAAAGCGAAAACGCTACTCAAATCAAGGGTGCATTGCTTGGCAATGGTGGCTCGGAAGGTGATTTGTTTGAACGTATCCGCTATTTTGCAAATCGCTTGAATATCTCTACGGATGATGTGAAGAATTTAAGTATTGCTGCCCTTATTCTTAAAATGCAGAGTCAGTGTACCAGTGAAGAGGACAAAGGCTTCTTAGGTAGCTTGATGAACATGGCGAAGTCTATGGGAATCAGCAATAAAAAACTCAATTAATTTACTATTTACCATTTACAATTTACCATTTGCTATGTAGGCTTGGTGAATTGTAAATGGTGGTTGTAATCCGTTCGTTAAATTGTAAATTGTAAATCGTAAATGGTAAATATAGAAGCCGGTACCTACGAAATCATAAAGAAGCGCCTTCAGGTGCAGAAAGATGATTTGGTGAAACGCCTTAACTCCCTCAACGAGGAGCGTAAGGAAGTATTTTCGTCAACGGACTTTTCATTAATAGCCAATCAACGTATAACTACCGAGAACAACTGTGAATCCAGAGGAATTATCGCTTTCGGTAACCTCTGTATCTTCGGTTATAATGTTCATTTCGGTTTGCGTTCGGATATACAGTTAAGTGATGTATTCAGTATCTATCTTTTCGAGAACAACCAGTTTATTCCTCAACCGCTCGATCTGATCAATGACGAAACGTTCATCACCGACTTTAAAAACCTCTACAAGTACTATCGCGACTCCATCTTCTCTAAATTCAGAAGAACCGAGAACTACCTGTACATGATCTTCCAGACCAGCAAAAACCTGGGTGACGAGAAAGCATTCAAATGGCTTATTAAAGGAAATAAGCTCATTTATCAGGACGACAGAAGCATACACGAAGTTGTTAAAGCCCCTCAGCATGAGTTCAAGTGGATTAAAACCACGCTTGAAGATCGTCGCCTGGGAGCATATCCCCACGTTTCCATCCTCGATAAAGTATTTATCGAAGCCACAGGTGGAGATATTACTTTTAAGATTGAAGATAATACCCAGACCGGAAAAGGTATCTATGCAGAGAAAGTTGAAAATAAAGACCAACAACTCGATGATGCCGATTATTATTATGCCGATTTGGGCAACCTGATCCTGATTCGTATCAAACCCTATCAGGAAGATTTCCGTGCGTTTGTATTCAATACCCGCACCAAAGAAGTGGTCAACATAAAGATGCTGAATGATGCCGGGATTCTTTTGCCCGATAATCATGGCGTTATATTTCCCAATGGATATTATCTCCAGAACGGAGAGTCTAAAATATTCGAAAGCAATCTCGAAAATCTGGAATTCTTTCGCAAGGTTGTTTCCCCTAATGGAGAAGATTTCCTGTATATCTTCTATCAGAATGAACGGAATATCTACGTATTGATGTCGTACAATATCATCAAGCAGCAGGTAGAAACGCCGATTATTTGTAATGGACATACGCTTTATAAAGATGGGACCTTGATCTTTTTCCGTTCCGAGCAGGAAGCTACCCGCCACCATCAGGTGCAGATATGGCAAACTCCATATCCGTTACAGCTTCCCGAAAACTATGAAAAAAGAGATAACATCCTTTATAAGATTGGAAATAAGTCCATCGTAAAAGCGATGGCAGAATGCCAGGAAGTAATTCATCTGATAAACAAAGAAGATACTTACGAAGGGCTATATGATGATATTGTAAAGAAATCTAATGATATTGTTGATGCTTATTTCTGGGTAACCGATAGTGGAACCTTTGCACTATCAGAGCCTCTCTTGCAAATAAAAGACGTAGCTAATACGGCTATTGATGAGTTTGAGAAGGTAAAACAACAGAAGAAACACTCTGCCGAGGTGCTTGAAACTACAACGGATAAAGTGGATAAGTTGCTCTTTGCTATTAAGAACTCCAAATACGATTCTCTTGAGCAGTTGGTAAAGCTACTGGCAGATACCCGCAAGCTACAAGGTGAGGTTATTGAGCTTGTCAACCTGCGTTATATTGATCTGGAGAAAATAGACGCACTCAAAGCAACGTTAGTCAAAACTGCTGTCGACCTTTCCGACAAAACGGTTGAGTTTTTGTTGAAAGATGAGGCTTTATTACCTTATGAAGCCAAAGTGGTAGAACAAAAGAAGCTGGTTGAGCAGGTCGAAAAGGTTATTGATGCCAATAGAATAGAAGAAAACTGCAAAGAAATATCGGCAGAGCTTGAACTGCTTATTGATATACTGAATAGCCTTAAAATAGAAGATACCACCCAAACTACACGTATCATAGAGAAAATATCTCTGATATTTTCCTCCCTGAACGAGGTGCGGGCACAACTCAAAAAGAAAGTTGACTCTTTAAAGAGTAAAGAAGCTGTTGCCGAATTTCGTGCACAGCTTACGCTTTTGGAGCAGAGCATCGTTAACTTTCTTGAACTGGCTACTACGCCCGATAAATGCGATGAGTATTTCACCAAGGTAAGCGTACAAATCGAAGAATTGGAAAGTAAATTTGCCGATTTCGACGAGTTTATCCTTATCATAGCCGATAAACGAAATGAAGTAGTCAAAGCCTTCGATGGACGGAAAGCTCAGTTGATCGAACAAATCAACCGTCGCACGGCTTCGCTGGAACAGATCGGGCTTCGTGTACTGAAAAATGTAGAAAACAAAGCTCAGTCTTTCAAGTCTAAGGAGGAGATACAAGCGTTTTACTCTACCGACCTGATGGTGGACAAAGTGCGCAAACTTGTCGAAGACCTTAAAGAATTAGGAGATGTTTCCAAGGCTGAGAATCTGGAAAACAGTCTTAAAACTTCTCTTGAAGATGCATTGCGTATCCTTAAAGATAAAACAGAACTCTTTGTTGATGGGGAGAATATCATCTCATTGGGTAATTATAAGTTTGCCGTAAACAAGCAGTCATTGGATCTTACCGTTGTACGGCGGGATACTAACTTGCTGTTTCATCTTACCGGAACAAACTTCTATCATTCACTAAAGAATGATGCGGTAAATAACTACCAGGATATTTGGGAGCAGGAAGTGGTTTCGGAAAACAAATTAGTGTACCGTGCCGAATACCTGGCTTATCTCGCTTTCCAGGAATCCCAGATCACCAAAGACTTTGATGCCCGGGCTTTTATCACTAAAAAAATCGAAAACAGTTATTCCGAATCCTACCTGAAAGGAGTTCACGACTTTGATGCCATAAGCATTTACGAAGCTTTGACTTCCATTCACGAGCAACTCGGTGTTCTATCTTTCCGTCCGCAGGTGAGGGTAGCTGCGCAACTCTTTTGGTACAGCATTAAGGACGAACAAAGAAACCTGCTTCGCGGATTGATTATTTCTGCAAACAATGTACTGAAAGCCTTTCCGGCTTCCAACAACTATCAATATGTACTGAAAAGCATTCAGGAAGTCTATAACGCCTGGAATACTTACTTTAACTCTGCTACGATACGTCCGGAAAAGATCGCCATGTATCTGTTCTGCGAGTTTGGAGATAATTCGGCGTTTACTGTTAGCGAGCAATCCAAGGAGTTCAAGCAACTCTTCCTACATTATTTAAAAGAACAGAAACTTGCCGAGAACTTCCGCTTGGACCTTGAAGATAAATCATTCAGTTCAGTAGAACGTTTCTCTTTGACTCGCAACTGGCTGGCATCCTTTATCAATCTGTCTGATGACTATTTGAAGTATAAAAAGTATATCGGCGAAGCCGCTTGTCAACTCCTGCTGCAAGAATACGAGTTCGAATTGCGCCGAAGCCCGGATGTGATTGAAATAAATGACCTGCGCGGTACGCACCCTGTAATCATAAACAATGAGTATAAGATTGACTATCATCGCTTTATACAGAAACTCAATCATTTCATTTCGGCGAGTGTACCAAGATTCAATGAGTTTACTGCGCTTAAGGAGAAAGCTATTCAGGATTACCGGAAATCGTTGAAGATAAACGAATTAAAACCCCGTGTCCTGACTTCATTTGTACGTAATAAATTGATCAATCAGGTTTATCTTCCATTAATTGGTGCTAATCTGGCTAAGCAACTGGGAGTTGCCGGTGATGCCAAACGTACGGCACGTATGGGTATGTTGCTTTTATTGTCTCCTCCGGGATATGGTAAAACCACGCTAATGGAGTATCTGGCAAGCATCATGGGGCTTAACTTTGTGAAGATCAATGGTCCGACTATCGGCCACTCTATTACCTCCATCGACCCCGAAGAGGCCAAGACTTCCGGTGCGCGTGAGGAATTAAAGAAGATCAATCTTTCTTTTGAAATGTCAGATAACGTAATGCTTTATCTGGATGATATTCAGCACTGTAGCTCCGAATTCTTGCAGAAGTTTATTTCCCTTGCCGATGGCCAGCGCAAGATGGACGGTACTTTCGACGGCGAAAGCAAAACGTATGACCTACGCGGAAAACGTTTCTGCGTGGTGATGGCCGGAAACCCATATACCGAAAGCGGTGATAAGTTCCAGATTCCCGATATGCTTGCGAACCGTGCCGATGTCTACAACCTGGGAGATGTAATCGGAGATTTGGCTAACCTCTTCAATCTGAGTTTGCTCGAGAATGCTATCGTCGAGAATCCCTATACGCAGAAAATCGCCGGAAAGAGCTTTGCCGATTTCTACAATCTGGTAGATTATGTAGAGACAGGGGCAGAACTAATGCCCGACCTGGAAGCAAACCATACACAGCAGGATATAGACGACTTTATCGCTGTGATTAAAAATGCTCTGCTGGTACGCAACATTGTGCAGAAAGTCAATCAGAATTATATTGCAAGTGCCGCCATGCAGGATGCTTACCGGGTGGAACCACCATTCAAACTGCAAGGTTCTTACCGTGATATGAACAAGATGATCGGGCAGATTGTGCCTCTGATGAACAAACAGGAAGTTATCAGTCTGGTGTTAACGCACTATGAAAGCGAATCACAGACCCTGACTGCCGATAGCGAAGCTAATCTCTTGAAACTGAAAGAGCTTGCCGGTTTGTTGTCTAAAGAAGATGCCGAAAGATGGGCGCATATAAAAGACGTGTTTAATAAGAACAATAAGTTGGCGGGCATTGATCAGAATAACCAAGCCGGACAGGTTATTGCGCAATTGGCCGAGTTCAACGATAACCTGGCAGGAATAAAGAACGCGATTGTAAAGAAGTAATCCTAAGTCACCGGGATAGCTCTGTCTACATACTGAGATAACTCTATTTACATACTGACGAAAATGCATTTACATGCTTACGTAAATGTGTTTACATCCTTTCGTAAATGTATTTACGTAATGATGTAAGCGTATTTACATTTAGTGTAATTGGTTGGTAAATGCAACTCGTTGATAGATAGTAATATAATGGCATTCTATTCCTTTGCGGGCAGCAGATAAGAAAGGGTAGAGCCGGGTCTTTATGATCCGGCTCTACCTGCTTAATTAAGAAAAAATACCTATTGAATACTCATTCTATTTGCTTAATGTGTAAGGTGCATAAGCCACATCCTGACGATAGCCCCCTTTGGTTTCAAAGTATCCGCTAGCATTTGGATCGGCCACAGCCGAAATGGTCACAAATGAATTGAATTCCGCTTTTAGTGCTTTTGACGAGATAGACTTATAATACCCCACTCCCTTATTATCCCAAAATGCCCGGTCCGCATGCCGCGCAAATTCCCACAAATTCCCCCGAAATATCCATAAATTCGTCCCCAAACCCTCAATTAAGCGCATTTTAATCCGATATTAATTCCCTTTGCTTTTTCTTTTTAATACAACTCTGCTTTCTTTGCCTACCAAAAGAATACCAGGAGAATCCCCAAACAACCCCAAAAGAATACCAGAAAAACTATTAAAATATAAAAATGAAGAAAAAGCTGATTCTATTATGCAGGCTGCTGGCAAGTTTATCCCTGCCAACCGTAGGAGTAAATGCGCAGACAGTGACAAACGACCACAAGCTGGTCTACCCTTATTCCTTCGCCCCCAGCGAAGGTATAGTAAACAAAACCGAGAAAGAATACCGCAAGGAAATCTGCCTGAACGGTTACTGGGACTTCCAACCCGTGGCCCTTCCCCCGGATTACAAGCAAGAAAAAGGCATCGCCCCCACCTTGCTATTGCCCACAGGCAACGGCTGGAGCAGTACACGCATCAAAATACCCTCTCCGTGGAACATCAATGCATTTGCCAATCGCGATCTTGAAGGTCCCGACCATCGCAACTACCCCTCATACCCCAAAGAATGGGAACAAGTGAAGATGGCATGGATGAAGAAAACCTTCACCATCCCCGCCGACTGGCAAGGCCAGCAAATCAAACTCTACTTCGAAGCTGTAGCCGGCTACGCCGAGGTATACGTAAACAAAGAAAAAGTGGGCGAGAACTTCGACCTCTTCCTGCCCTTCAGCCTCGATATTACCGACAAGGTAACCCCCGGCCAAGCCCTGGAACTGCTCGTTGGCGTACGCAGCCAGTCGCTATTTGAAGACAATTCCACGATTGGCCGCCGCATCCTGCCCGCCGGCTCCATGTGGGGAGGCCACATCAATGGTATCTGGCAAGACGTCTACCTGTTGGCACTGCCCAAACTCCATGTAGAAGACGTATATGTGAAACCCCTGGTGTCCGAAAACAGACTGGAACTGGAAGTAACCCTACAAAACAACACCGATAAAAAGGCCGACGTGCAACTGCAAGGCAACATCCGCGAATGGATAAACCGTGCCGGAACCGATGTGAACTCAGCACCTGTCCCCACCTGGACACTCGGAATGGAAGCCTTGCAGGTAGCCCCTGCCAAAGTATCCGTACCAGCCAACGCATCGCAGAAAGTAACCCTGCAAGTGCCTGTAAGCGAAGGCGCACTGGCCTATTGGACACCCGAACACCCGAACCTCTATGCCCTGTTGCTCTCCCTAAAAGATAAAAAGCAAACCGTTGACACGAAATACGAACGCTTTGGCTGGCGCGAATGGACATTGCAGGGAACTACGCAGTATTTAAACGGCCAACCCTACGCCCTGCGTGGCGACTCGTGGCACTTCATGGGCGTTCCGCAGATGACCCGCCGCTATGCCTGGGCATGGTTTACCGCCATTAAAGGCATGAATGCCAATGCCGTCCGCCCCCATGCACAAATCTATCCCCGTTTCTACCTCGATATGGCCGACGAGATGGGCATCTGTGTGATGAACGAAACCGCCAACTGGGCCAGCGACGGCGGACCGAAGCTCGACTCCGACCTCTTCTGGGAAGCATCCAAAGAACACCTGCGTCGCTTTGTTCTGCGCGATCGCAACCATGCTTCCGTCTTCGGCTGGAGCATCAGCAACGAAAACAAACCCGTTATCCTCCACGTCTATAACCGTCCCGAACTGATGGTTCCGCAAAAGAAAGCATGGGAAGAGTGGCGCGACATTGTCCGTCAATACGACCCCACCCGTCCGTGGATATCAGCCGACGGCGAAGACGATGGCGATGGCATCCTGCCCGTAACTGTAGGTCATTATGGCGACCTGAATTCTATGAAACGTTGGGTAGAAATCGGCAAGCCCTGGGGCATCGGCGAGCACAGTATGGCCTACTATGGCACCCCCGAGCAAGTCTCTAAATACAACGGAGAGCGTGCCTATGAATCGCAGGAAGGCCGCATGGAAGGTCTGGCCAACGAGTGCTATGACCTCATAGCCAATCAGCGCCGCATGGGAGCATCGTACAGCACCGTGTTCAACATGGCCTGGTATGCCTTGAAGCCCCTTCCGCTGGGCAAGAAAGATACAGGCAAAGCCCCTTCTGCGGTCGAAGACGGTATATTCTTCGGCGAATATAAAGAAGGCATTCCGGGCGTACAACCCGAACGCGTAGGTCCGTACTGCACTACGTTCAATCCGGGTTACGACCCCAGTCTGCCGCTGTATGAAGAGTGGCCCATGTATGGCGCCATGCGTGCTGCCAATGCACCGGGCGGGCCGGCGTGGAGTGCGTATGCCACCATCGACAAGAAGCAATACGAAGCTCCCAAAGCCCTGGCGCCTGCCGGAAACTATAAAGAAGTCGTTTTCATCGGTAATACAGACAGCCGCTTAAAGGAACTGATGGATGCGCAAGGCGTGAAGTTTACCACTAAGGTAACCACTCCCGCACAGCTGCTTTACATTGTAGACGGTAGCCAACCAACAGATGCCGCCACAAAGAAAGAAATGCAAAAACAAATAACCAAAGGAGCCGATGTCTGGATCTGGGGATTGATGCCCGAAACCGTAGCCGGATACAATGAACTCCTACCGTATCCCGTGGCTTTGGATGAATTGAAACGCTCCTCCTTCCTCCCTGTGCAAAAGTCATGGATGCGCGGACTGAATAATTCCGATTTCTACTTCTGCGAGCTTCAAAAAGCAGATGCCTCCCGCTATTCGCTGAAAGGCACGTTTGTAGAAGAAGGAGAAGTCCTGCTGAATGCCTGCAAAACAGACTGGCGCAAATGGAACAAACGTCCGGAAGAGATCAAAACAGCCGGAACCATCCGCAGCGAATACGAATGTACAGCCGCCACTCCGGTATTTGTGAGCTGCCGCCAGGGAGCGTCTGCTTTCTACCTCAGCACCCTGACCGAGTTTGCCAATTCGGAAAAAGGCTATAACACCCTTGCCGCTATCCTGGAGCACGCCGGTGTGGCTTGCGAGAAACCGGAGGTGAACATCGACGAGGTATTCTTCCTGCGCGATGAGCAGATGAACTTCCCCGTAATCACTAAGAACAAGATGGTCGAAGAGGGCGATGGATACGCATTGGAACTTTACGTGTTCACTCCCCGCCCTCTGGACGACTTATTGATAGAACCCAATATGCCCAAACTCTCCCTGTTTGTCAAAGCAAAGAGTCGCCAGTTGTTTATCAACAACAAGCCTTATACCGCAATGTCTCAGGAAGGACGCAACGAAGCAACCTACAAAGAATTGCCCCTGTTGCAAGGCTGGAACAAACTCGTTCTCAAGGTGGGAAGCGGAGACAGGAATGATTTCACCGGATACTTTAAATGTGATAATCAGAAGCCATTCCTCTCGTTGCTGAAAGCAGCGTTTGTGAATCCGGAGGTGAAGTAAATTGAATCTAACTAAAAACAAAGATATATCATGAAACTTACACATCTGTTAGCCTCCGGGGCCATCGTCTTGATGTTGGGCGCATGTAGTGGAATGCAGCAACAAGCAACGACCAAAACCCCTGTCGATTATGTAAATCCGTATGTTGGAAACATCAGCCACCTGTTGGTGCCCACGTTTCCCACGATCCAGTTGCCCAACAGTATGCTCCGCGTTTATCCCGAACGTGCCGACTATACCACGGAGTTACTGAACGGCCTTCCTCTCATTGTGACCAATCATCGTGAGCGCTCGGCCTTTAACCTCAGCCCCTATCAGGGCGACAACCTGCGCCCGGTCGTTACTTATACATATGACAACGAGCGGTTGACGCCCTATTCTTATAGTGCGAACATAGAGCCAACCGACACCGGTAATCATATGAAAGTGAATTATGCCCTTTCCCATCAGTCGGCACTCTACCACATTGCGTACGGAACAGACGAACCGGCGTACGTCATTGTAAATAGCCGCAACGGAGCCATTCATGTGGGGGTAAACTTTATCAGCGGCCATCAGCGATTGAACGACAATACAAAGGTTTACTTATACATCGAGCCGCAAGAGAAACCCGTAGCTGCCGGCGTTCTGGAGAATGGAAAGATCGAAATAAGCAAAGATAATGCCGAGGGAAAGAACGTTTGTGCCGCCTGGCGCTTTGCCGACGGAACCCAGAGTGTGAGTCTGCGCTACGGCATCTCCTTTATCAGCGAAGAGCAAGCCGAGAAGAATCTGCGCCGCGAACTGAAAGATTACAATGTGCAGGCTCTGGCCGATACCGGTCGCCGGATCTGGAACGAAACCCTGGGACAAATTCAGGTACAAGGCGGCACGGAAGAAGATAAAACGGTGTTCTATTCCTCTTTCTACCGTACCTTCGAACGCCCCATCTGTATGAGCGAAGACGGACATTACTTCAGCGCTTTCGATGGCAAGGTGCATGACGATGAAGGTACTCCTTTCTATAACGACGACTGGATCTGGGATACCTACCGCGCTGCCCATCCGCTTCGCGTACTGCTTGACCAGAAGAAAGAGGAAGAAATCATCACCTCCTTCCTGCGCATGGCCGAGCAAATGGGCACCATGTGGATGCCTACCTTCCCCGAAGTAACCGGCGACTCACGCCGCATGAACTCCAATCATGGTGTAGCCACCGTGGCCGATGCCCTGATTAAAGGTTTGAAGATAGATACGCTGAAAGCCTATGAAGCCTGTCGCAGAGGTATTGAAGAGAAAACCCTCGCCCCCTGGTCGGGAGCACCCGCCGGCTGGATTGATGAATTCTATCTGGATCATGGGTATATCCCTGCGCTCCAACCCGGCGAGAAAGAAACCGATCCCAATGTGCATCATTTCGAAAAGCGCCAGCCCGTGGCTGTTACGTTGGGTACAAGCTACGACCAGTGGTGCCTTTCGCGCATTGCCGAGGCGCTGGGTAAGCCCAAAGAAGCGGCTTACTACCTGGAATGCTCCCGCAATTACCGGAACCTCTTTAACCCGGAGACAGCTTTCTTTCATCCTAAAGACAAAGACGGGCGCTGGATAGAACCTTTCGATTACCGCTACTCAGGCGGTATGGGTGCCCGCGAGTATTATGGCGAAAACAACGGTTGGGTGTATCGTTGGGATGTGCCTCACAACGTAGCCGATCTGATCAACCTGATGGGTGGCCGGGAGGCTTTCATCTCCAACCTGGAGCGTACTTTCCGCGAACCGTTGGGGCGTGGCAAGTATGAATTCTATTCCACATTGCCCGACCATACCGGCAACGTGGGGCAGTTTTCTATGGCCAACGAACCGTCACTGCACATACCTTATTTATATAACTATGCCGGACAGCCCTGGAATACGCAGAAGCACATCCGCAAGATGCTAAAGACCTGGTTCCGCAACGACCTGATGGGCATGCCCGGCGATGAAGATGGGGGAGGAATGACTTCGTTTGTGGTCTTCTCTTCGCTGGGATTCTATCCTGTAACTCCCGGTTTCCCGGCATACAATATCGGAAGCCCGCTTTTTACGAATGCAAAGATTACGTTGAGCAACGGGAAGGTGTTTGAAATTGAAGCACAGAATGCTTCCGATGAAAACAAGTATATCCAGTCGGCCACGCTGAATGGTCAGGAGTGGAACAAGCCTTGGTTCAGTCATGATAGTTTGATGGAAGGTGGTAAATTGGTATTAGTCATGGGCGACCTTCCGAATAAGAAATGGGGTAGCGAAGCAGAGAATGCTCCTCCCTCGGTTGATAAGGAATGAAAGGTAAAGAGCAGATAACCTAAAGGTTTTAAAGATTGTTTTGGCGGGATGCTTTAACAGCTTGTGTCGATCTCCGGTACAAGCTGTTGCTATTTTTGTTTTATTTCCAAATTATATGTATAATTGTTGTATGGAATGTTTTTTATACCTGTTCTCCTGCAAATAAGTCTCTGTTTATAAAGGAAGGACGGCTCTTTTTTTTGTATTTTTGCATTATCCGCTAAATTGATTGATACTAAATACTATGAAACATCGATTACTGATACTGATTCTCCTTCTGTATTGTTCTGCCGACGGAATAGATGCTTCTTCTTTGCATGATTACGGGCTTTATTTCAAGTCGCATTCGGTGCCGGCCGAACAACGGACCTCTCTCTTCCTGGACAATAATCTACCCTTCCCCATAAAAAATGAATTTGCTGTTTCTTTTCAGATGTACGTGCGCAACAACGAACCGGATTTCGGTTCCATTCTCCATTTGCATACGAATACACAACAACTGATACGTTTTTCGCTTGTGGCAGGAGAGGGAAGTCACTTCCCTGCTTTGGTATTTAACGAAGGGATCGTTCCCTTTAATATTCCCATTGTGCGCGAAAAATGGTTGGATGTTTCTGTGCGGCTTCGTTTGAAGGACAATGTGGTTGAGGTGGATTATGATGGAAAAAAGATATCGGCCATGGTGCCCCTGCAAGGGGCGGAAAGTGTTACCGCCCTGTTCGGACAAATGAATAATTACCTGGCAGATGTGGCCCCCGTCAATATGAAAAACGTAATTGTCATTCAAGATGGTGAGCAAACGCGCGAATGGAAGTTGTGGAAACATAACGCTGATATCTGCCACGATGAAAAACAGGGAGCCGTGGCACGTGCACTCAACCCTTTCTGGTTGATAGACAATCATGTGGAATGGAAACAGGTGTATCGGGAAAAGATTCCGGGCAGGTTGGATGTGGCTTTCAATGCCCGCGAGGCTTTGTTCTATCTCGTCAGACCCCAGTCTATAGAAGTGCTGGACGAGGATGGTGTGCGGCAGCGCGAGATTATCGTGCGCGGTGGGTATCCGGCGATGGAGTATACGAACCACTTATTATATGACACATTGAGCAACAAACTGGTGTCCTACAACTTAAAGAAAGGTACCGTTTCTTATTTCTCGTTCGATACGGAAACATGGAGTGGTAAAGTACAAGATAGGGAAGAGTCTTATTATTACAACCACGCCCGTACGTTTAACCCGGCCGATTCTTGTTTTTACTTTTTCGGCGGATATGGCTTTTATCAATACCGCAATGAACTTTTCCGCCTGAAATCCGGATCAGACAGGGTAGAGAAGGTAGAATATGAACATCCGTTCTCTCCCCGTTACTCTGCCGCTGCCGGGGTGGCTGGCGATGAGTTTTTTATTTTCGGGGGACGGGGAAATAAGTATGGGAAACAAGAACTGAGTTCGCACTTCTATTTTGATTTGTGTGCTATCAATATAAAAACACGGCAGTCTCGTCTGGTTTGGAAGAAAAACACCTTTAAGGAAGGTACTCTGATGGCTTCTTCCATGTATTTCGAACCGTCGGATAGTTCTTTCTACGCCATATCCATGCAAAACGGTGGAACGTTGTGGAAGGTTTCTATGACGGATTCGGTTTACGTCAAAGCCTCGAAGCCTATTCATAATGCTGTAAATTATCAGGATTGCGATTTTAGTCTTTATGCTTCTCCTTCCCGCGGAAAACTCTTTCTGGTGTTGGATAAGATTATGAGCGATCACTCGCACGATGCCGCCATTTATTCTATCAATATGCCTTTGCTGAGCGAGGTAGATATCATGCAGCCGGTGGTTGAAGAGACATCTGCAAGTCGGTGGTATATCTACGTAGTAGGTGCGTTGCTGCTGATTGGTTTGGGAGGTGTTCTGTTGCTTTATTACTCGAAACGTGGCGGTAGTCCGGAGGAAGTTCAGGACACTGTTGTTCAGGATGTTTTGGAAGCACAAGAAACATTCAACAAGAAACCGGCTCCGGAGGTGGTGCCGGCTTCTGCCGCGGTGACCAATTATTATGACCGCAGTCGTGCGTCCATTTCCTTATTGGGTGGTTTCAATGTGCGCGATAAGAAAGGGCACGATATTACCTCCAATTTCACACCGCGCCTGAAGCATTTACTTATCTTATTGATAATCTATACCGAGAAAAACGAGCAGGGTATCTTGGCATCCAAGACCACCGGAATATTGTGGCCTGAGAAAGACGAAACCTCTGCCCGCAACAACCGGAATGTGAACTTGCGGAAGTTGCGCGTATTGCTGGAGAGCATCGGAGATGTAGAAGTGGTGGTGGAGAATAACTTCCTGCATATCAAATGGGGGGAGGATGTCTTTTGTGATTATCATACGCTGTTTGCCTGCATCCGCCAGTTTAAGCAGGAAGAAAGTACGGAGCTGCTCAACCGCATTCTCGAACTGCTGCTTTATGGTCCTTTGTTGCCAAATACGCTTCTTGATTGGTTGGACGATTTTAAGGAGGCTTACTCCAGCTATTCCATAGATTTACTGAAAAATTTGTTGGAAACCGAAGGTAGCCGCAACCATCAGGATATGATTATCCGCATTGCCGACATCATGTTCCTGCACGACCCATTGAATGAAGAAGCGCTAGCCGCCAAGTGTGCCGTGTTCTCTGCACAAGGAAAGAAAGGCATTGCCCGGAATGTGTATGATCGTTTCTGCAAGGAGTACAAAGATTCGATGGGCGAGGATTATAAGGTTCCGTTTGCCGAGATTTACAGGAATTAGGCTACAGGTTTTAAAGACTTCTTTACATGTGTATACGGTTGTAATATACCCATACCCGTTAGTGTTGTCGAATAATTCCGCGTTTACCCCCCCCCCCCCCCCCCCCCCCCCCCCCACCCCGCCCGCCCCCCCATCCGTCTTGTCCTGTTTTCTCCTTCCGGTATACCTGCCAGTGCGGGTGAGGAAGTGGAGTTGCATTTCACGATTCCATCTGATATACGAAGTAGCTTGTTTNTTTTTTATTTTATTTTGGTTTTATATATCCCCCCCCCTTTTTTGTTTTTGTAAATTTTCCGCTTTTCCCCCCCCCCCCCCCCCCCTCCAGAAGTCTTGTGGCCTTGTTTTTGCGTTTGCAGCAAACATCAACCTGCGTTTGCAGCAAACGCAATGTTGTCTTTGCTGCAAACACAAGTCTGCGTTTGCAGCAAACGCAAAATGGAGTGTCGAAGGAGTGAAATGAAATAGTAAGTAATCTATACTTCTTCCTCATTTCCAACCTCATTTTCAACTTGCTCCGATTAATTACTCAATTAATCGTTTTTTAATTGCCAATTAATCGCAATATCCCTTTGTTTTTTATTGTCCCCCGCTTCCTTTGACGAAAATTAATCTTAAATAAGTAATCTTAATAACCTTATGAAAAACAGAAATCGAAACCCTTAATTACTGCCTTGTGTACCCGAAAAACCTCTTTGGGAGAGAACTAATCACAATTTGTATAACGATTGTTTTTAATAAATCATGGAAAACATGAAACAACACCAAACTATTTTAGCAATAAGGAAATATTATGAAAGGTATTTCGCTTTAATTTTATTATTGTTCTGCGTTTCGGCTTTGCAGGCGCAAAACCGAACACTGAAAGGACGAGTGACCGATGAAACGGGTGAGCCATTGATTGGCGCCAGCGTAATGCTGGTAGGCGGTACAAATGGTACTGTAACAGATTTTGATGGCAACTATTCTATTCAGATTGCTGATAATGCAGTCTTGAAATACTCTTTCATCGGCTATAAACCGAAGTCCATCAATGTAGGAAAAGGAAAGACAGTGTTGAACGTAACACTGGAAGAAGATGCCATTATGCTGGAACAAACAGTTGTCGTGGCAATGGATATGCGCCGCGATGAAAAGTCGCTGTCAACCGCCTATCAGAAAGTAGATACGGAAGGTATGCAGGAAACACGCGATGCCAACTTCCTGAACATGTTGAGCGGTAAGGTAGCCGGTCTTCAGGTTATATCAAACGGTCCTGTCGGTTCGGCCTCCGTTGTTATTCGTGGTATGAACTCCATCACCGGTAATAACCAACCGCTTTATGTTATCGACGGTTTGCCTATTATTAATGATGTGGACACAGGCGAAGCTGGTCTTGACTACGGTAACCCGGCTGCCAGCCTTAATCCGGACGATATTGAGAGCATGACCGTACTGAAAGGTGCTAATGCATCGGCTCTTTACGGTTCTGACGCTGCCAACGGTGCTATTATCATTACAACGAAAAAGGCCAGCCAGAAGCGTGGACTTGGGGTGACTTACTCTACCAACCTCCAGTTCTCCACCCTGCAACAGTACCCCATCTACCAGAATGTATATGGATCGGGCGAAAGCAACGGTCTGAAGAAAGAAGGTTTTAACTACCTGGCAAACAATAATCTGCCTTATGACTCCTCTTTAGACTATGGTATCTTCCGCGTAGCTGCTTCTAACCAACGTTCTTGGGGTATGCCAATGATTGGATTCGACATGATTGGTCGTACCGGTCTGGAAAAACAATATACTCCGTCAAACACGCTGCTCGATCTTTACAGTACATCTCACGCGTGGACTAACGCAATCAGCGTAGAAAAAGCAACCGAGATGGCTTCGGTACGTCTTTCTTATACCAATGTAACGAGCGACGACGTGATGATGAAGCAAAACGAACTGAAACGTAACATCGTAAACCTGCGTGCCAGCTTCAAACCCATCAAACCTTTTAATATTGATGTGGGCGTGCGTTATACGAATGAAAAGGTAGACAACCGTAATGCCCGTAACTCAGACAAGAAGAATCCTCTCTATACGGCTGCATGGATGCCGCGCGACTTGTCTATGGGCGAATTGACTCCCTGGAAGAAAGAAGACGGTACATTAATTTCCTTCCCCGGTGGTTTCGTTAACCCGATGTGGTGTTTGAATGAAATCAGCAATCAGGACGAGAAGAACTGGGTGCTGGGCGATATTACATTAAATTATGAGATCCTGCAAGGGCTGAAACTGCGTACCAAAATAGCAGTTGACTATAACTCCAAAAACGGCTGGTATTTTGTAAATATGTATGGTGGTCCCGATGTAGAAAACAACGACGGGTTGTACCACGAATTCACCGAAACATATAAAAATATGACTTATGAAGCCATGTTGAGCTACAACAAGCGTTGGAAAGACTTTAACGTATCGGCTGCACTCGGTGCTTCTGCGCAAGATTATGTAAACAAGAAAATAACCTCTATCGTAGAAACATTGCTGATGCCCGACTTGAAGAGTTTGGCCAACAACGGTGGAACAATGAAGTCGGAACCTTACTACAACGCTAAGAAAAAACAAGCCATATATGGTACCGCCAGCATTGGCTATCGCGACCTTGTTTATCTGGACTTTACAGGACGTAACGACTGGACCTCTACACTCCCTGAAGATAACCGTTCTTACTTTTACTCCTCTATCGGTGCCAGCTTCATTCTGACAGAGGCTTTCAAGAATATCCCTGAGGAGATACTTTCGTTTGCTAAGTTCCGTGGTAGCTACGCCCGTGTAGGTAACGACACCGGTTTCGACCAATTATTAGATGGTTTAAGCTATGCAGCCATGTTCAACGGTACACCTTGGTTCTCTAGTGGCAACAAGAAGTTGAATGCCGATCTGAAGCCCGAACGTACAACGTCTTACGAGTTGGGTGCCGACCTGAAATTCCTGAAGAACCGCATTGGTATTGACTTTACTTACTATAATAAAACCACCAGAGATCAGATCCTGAACTCACAGATATCTAAGGTGAGTGGTTATAACGAAGCAGTCTTTAATGCCGGTAAAGTAAAGAACTGGGGTACGGAGTTGAGCGTTTCGCTTATTCCTGTTCAAACGAAGAACTTCCGCTGGGAGAGTACCTTAAACTGGGCAAAGAACAACAGTGAAGTATTGGAACTTGCCGACGGCATGGACCGTTTCCGTTTGAGTGGTGCAGAAGGTGTTATTGATTTCTATATTGAGAAAGGTCACTCTATGGGTACGCTATATGCTAAGATGGCCAAAATGGATGAGTTTGGTAATGTTCTTTGTAACAATGAAGGTAAGCCATTGGAGCAAGCCGACCAGTTCCTTTGCGATGTATCTGCCAAATGGATGGGTGGATGGCGCAACTCGTTCCGCCTGGGCAATTTCTCGGCTTCCGTATTGTTTGATTTCCGCAAAGGCGGTAAGATATGGTCCTCAACAGCACACCAGGGTACCCGCGACGGACAGACTATCCAATCGTTGGAAGGTCGCGACGAATCTTTCTTCAGTCAGATGGTATTAGGTGAGAATGGCGAAGAGCGTGCCGGATTCCTGCAAACTCAGCATACCACAAACCCGAATGCTTCGCAAAACAGAGGCGAAAAGGACCCGGGTAAGGTGTTGGTTGGCTATAATGACTGGCGTGCAAAAGGTATTCTAACTCCAAATGGTATCTTTGATGAGAGCGTAGGTATCCGTGCAGGTCAGTCGGTTGCCGATAGCAACTGCTGGGTGCAGGCTTCTAGTTACTGGATGAATACAGGCTCCAACGCCCGCTACTTCTTGTACGATGCCTCGTTCATTAAGTTGCGCGAAGTAAGTGTCAGCTATGACTGTCCACGTAGCCTGCTCAAGAAAATGGGTGGAGTTTTCCAGAGTATGAAGATCGCTTTTGTTGGACGTAACCTGGGTACACTGAAACAAAACACTCCAAACGGTATCGATCCTGAGGCAGCTTCTTCATTGGGAGTTATTCAAGGTATTGAAAGAGGTTTCAGCCTGCCTACTGCTACTTACGGTTTTGATTTTAAAGTAACATTCTAATGCTTTTAAAAAAGAACAATATGAAAAGAATAAATAAACTGATATTGGGTACTGCGTTGGTTGCTGCGTCGCTCAGTGCTTGTACGGACGACTTTACTGACACCAATATGAACCCCAACAAAATATATACAGCCCGCCCGGAGTATGTGTTTCCCGGTGTAGTCTATAACTCCATGCGAACCATTCAGGAGATGAACTACCGTTGGCTTGCTACACTGGCTCAGTATAATGTACATTGGAGCGAACAAAAGGATACGGAAGACATGAACTACTTCGAAGGTTTCTATGTGAAGTCTCTCAAAGACCTGGTGAAACTGGAAGATGTATATGTGGGTAGTGAAGAATATGCCAACGTGGGCAATATGCTTTTGACCTGGAAGTGTTACCTTTATTATATCATGGTGACCACTTGGGGAAATGTTCCTATGAGCGAAGCTAATTCAAAAAGCATTCAGGTGTCATATAAGTACGATAGCGAGGAAGAAATCTACAATTATCTGCTTACTACGCTGGATGAGGTTGTGAAAAGCTATAACCTGAATGGCGATAAAATCACAGGCGACCCATTGTTTGGCGGTGATGTGGCTAAATGGCGTAAATTCTCCAATTCCCTGCGTTTGCAAATAGCGCTGACTATTCAGAATATGGATAAGAGTCTGGCAGAAGACAACATCCGTAAAGCGCTGACTGGCGAAAACATCAACTACCTGCTGGATAGTGATGCTATCTTCCAGTTTGGTTCAGACCTGAGCAACGATGCTTCATGGGTTTATCAGTCTTACATCCAGAAATTTGAAACAGGTACTGTAGATGGTTGGGGTACGTATGCTGCTATGAGCCACAATTTCTTCCTCTACATGCGTTCTTACGACGACCCACGTTTGCCGAAGTTTGTACAAGAGGCTAAGGGAAAAGACAGCTCTATCTTACAGAATGATACGCTAACACGCGTTAATCCGGACTATCCGCAATACCGCGACTCCATCCTTGTTAACTATCGTCTTCCTTATAAAGCCCGTCAGGACTTTAAGGATGTACCTTCGGGTTGGATTGTAGCTACAGACCCTAACAGCCCGACAGGTGAAACGTATCGTAGTCCGTTTGGAAACATCAATAAAGGCAACAATGAATGTCTGGTTAGTTATGACTTTGTAAAGGTGAACTCCATTGTGCCGGTACTTACGGCAGCAGAAGTAAGCTTTATGAAGGCCGAAGTGGCTGTGAAGTATCCTGGAGTTCTGGGTGGTACGGCTCAGCAATATTATGAAGATGGTATTCGCGCCAGTATGAAGCAATGGGGTGTTAATGATGCCAATGTTGCTGCTTATCTGAACCGGGACGGTGTGAAATGGAATACGAACGGCGATGGCCTTTGGGAATACCGTCACTTCTTCAAAGCCGACATTAAGGGGCAAGGTGGTGAAAGCGGTCATCTGGAGCAGATATACAAACAGTGGTACATTGCCGATTTCTTTAACGGACATGCCGGCTGGACATTGGAACGCCGCACACGTGCCATAGGTTTCCCACCGCACTTCTTCAACGGTGCAGTGCCTACTGAAGGCAGTAACGGTATCTGCGAATGGATGATGGAACGTTTCACATATCCCATCAACGAGCAGAGTGCTAATGCTGCGGGCTATGCACAGGCGGTAATTGATTTGCAGAAGACTTCACCTGCTCCCAATCCGGTGCGTGGTGGCGACAACTACTTTACACTGTTGCGCATTGCCGCTCCTCAACCCAATGGTGGTGACCTCTCGTCATGGTTGAGTGGTAATATTGTTTATGACGGCAAATTTGTTTTCCATTGGTATGGTAGTACCCTCGAAGATGTATTTACGGCTACCGGTGCTTCCAGCGAAGAAGAACTGAAAGAGTTAATCAGCTTTGAAGTCGTTAATGTGAAGAGTACCTACGATCCTGTGACCGGGAAAGTAATGGTATGGGATAGTGAAACCGGCGAATGGAAAGAGAAGGTAACTGAACAATAAAAAACAGATGAGAACTATGAATAAGATATTATTTTATGTAATGGCGGGTATGGTGTTGTTTACCTCCTGCGACAGAGATGAAGGACCGGATGTGGATGACAACTTCCTGAACTTTGAGATTCCTGTGATCAAACAGACTGAGGAATATCCCGTAGGTGTATATTATAGAAACCCCGGTGGTGGCGGTCAGGATAAGGCGCGTTACGAGCGTATGATGATGGAGTTTGATACCAAAGAAGGACGTCTAGGCCCTTGGTTGGAACCGGTACTGGGTAACTATGGTATTGATCAGAATCCTAACAATATCACCGATGTGATGATAGAGGTTGTGCAACAGCAAGTAGACTGGTGCATTGACGGAGGGGTGGATTTCTGGATTTATCCTGCTATCAAGGCAAAGAAGAATACATTGGCGCCTAACTGTATGGAAGGTGATGAGCGTCTCTACAACATATTGCGTGGTACAGTAGGCAGTGATGTGAAGGGTTCAGGAAAGAAAGTGAATATGAAAAGCCTGAATTTTGTTGCTACCGTGAACATCGAAGATCCTCTTTGTAAAAATAACTGGGAAACGTATAATGCAGATGGTACACTGACCGGGAAAAAGACAACTACGCTGAGCAACACTGTACTGCTGAATGAGAACAACGACATTTGTTCGTGGGTAGACGGTAAAGGCTATACGCGTACGGATATGTTTGTTGAGTTCTTCAAGTCGCTGAACACGTTCTTTCAGGACGAACACTATTACCGTGTGAATGGTAAACCGATGGTGGTTTTGCAGAATGCGCACAAACTTTATACGGCCGACTGTAAGGGCTTCTACAATGATCTTCGCGCAGCAGTGAAGGCGGCTATCGGTGAGGATTTGTTCCTGGTAGCTCAGCAAGATCAGTGGTCGCCTCCTGCACGCTTTGAGTATTTCTACAAAGGTGTGGATGCTGTTACTAACAAGAATATGCTCAACAATAGTGAGTGGACCCGCTCTGTAGCTTACGATAAGTTTATCTACCTGAACTGGGAATATCACCGTGAGTTCTTCCGCGACAACTGGAGTGGTACTGACTTTATCCCAACCGGAGCGCCTGCATTTAATAAATGGGTGGACAATCAGGAGAAGGATAAACCGACAGTGTTCCACGATCCCGATGTTTTCCGTACGATGTGTAATGTGATGAAGTCTCAGGCAGGTCAGCACAAGATTGTGTTCATCGACTCGTTCAATGACTTCCAGTATACTTCGTTCATTGAACCAACAAAACCCGATTACGGTAATGGTTACGGAACTAAGTTCCTGGATATCATCAAGGAAGAGTTCGACGTACGGTAAGGTCATTGTCTTTTTCTTAAGATATTAAGATATTCCTTTCGTTATTGAATAATGAGACTCTCCTCGTGGTATAAGTAACCGGCGAGGAGAGTCTTTTTTGAAATGAAACGGGATGGGGAATGCGTAAAACGGTGTGGAAAGGAGTTAATTCTATACTGCGCCAAATCCACCCCCTGCCCCCGCCAGCGGGGGATAGGCTGCGCTACACAGTGTCTCCGCAAGGTATCCCCCGCTGGCGGGGGCAGGGGGTGGACGGTGAAATAACGTAAAACCCTACAAAAATGAATAACCCCATAAATCATGAATAAAATCCATAAACTATTTCTGGCTTGTGTCTGCGCCGCCTTCCCCCTGGCCGCATGGACTCAAACCACGTGGAGTAACGACTTCTCCAACCTCAACGAGTCGCTAAAAACCGTAGGCCGCGGAACATGCAGCATTGTCGACGGCATCTTCCGCTCCCAAGGCTCGTACGCCCTCTTCGGCAATCCTGAGTGGAAAAACTACACCATGTCTTTTAAAGCCCGTGCCCCCAAAGGAGCCGATCAGGTACAAATTTGGGCCGGCTTCCGTACGCACAACCGTTTTGACCGTTACGTAGTAGGCATCAAAGGCGGATTGCAGGACGACCTCTACCTCATGCGCACCGGCTATATGGGTACCGACGAATTTATGGGCATCCGTCCCCTCGGCTTCCATCCCGTTCCCGGCGAATGGTATAAAATGAAAGTCGAAGTCTGCGGCAGCCGTATCCGCGTCTTTCTGAATGACGAAAAACTGCCGTACATCGACCTGGAAGACAAGAACGGCAGTCTCGCTCCCTCCGGCGAAGTAGCCCTGGGCGGCGGATGGATAGAAACCGAGTTTGACGACCTCACCATAACCCCTCTGCCGGAAGATGCATTGAAAGATGTACGCGTGGCAGAGTATCACAAGGTAGCCACACCACAGGAAAAAGAAAATAAACGCCGCAGCGAGCGTGCCGGCTACTCGCCTGTAAAACTGGAAACATTAACCGGCAGCCGTACCGACATCAACCTGGATGGTAACTGGCTTTTTATGCCCGACTATCAACTGGATGATAAAGACAAAGCCGTATCCGCACAGACCGACGATCAGGATTGGCACGTGATGACCGTACCTAACTTCTGGACCCCTATCCGCATCTGGCTGCATGGCGAAACGATGCCGTCGCCCACAGGACCACAACCCAAAGGTGTATCTGACACCTATTATCAACAGGAAACAGACCGTTGCGAGAACTATACATTCGACTATCGCCGGCTAAAATACGCCTGGTATCGCCAATGGCTCGAATTGCCCGCCGAAGTAGATGGTAAGAACCTGACCCTGACCTTCGACGCCGTATCCAAACTCGCCGATATCTACATTAACGGTACACTAGCCAAATCGCACCTCGGCATGTTTGGCGAGATTCAAGTGGACGGTAGCAAATTGTTGAAGCCCGGTAAGAACCTGATTGCCGTGAAAGTAACACGCAAACTAGATGGTAGCGAGGCGGAAGCGGCCGACGCGATTGATTTCTTCTACTCGTCCGTCCGCGAAAGCGAACAGGAAGATGCAAAGGTGGCTGTGAAGAAAGATGCGCTTCTGAAAGAGATTGCCCACGGTTTCTATGGCGACGAACCCGCCGGCATCTGGCAGCCCGTAAAGTTGACGGTTACCAGCCCCGTGAAGGTGGAAGATGCCTTTATTAAACCCGCATTGAGCGGCGCCACTTTTGATGTGACCGTGAAGAACCACGACAATAAGAAGACACAATTTGATCTTTATACTGACATCATTGATAAAGAAACCGGATCTACGCTTTATAGCGGACTCTCGCTACAAAAACTTGTATTGAATGGTAGTGAAGAGAAAATGGTGACCTATAGCATTGACGATTTGAAACCACGCCTTTGGACCCCGCAACACCCCAATCTATATGACTTCCGTTTCCGTCTGGTTGCCGCCAAAGGTGCTGAACTGGACTGCCTGACAGAAACCTCCGGTTTCCGTACATTTGAAGTAAAGGAAGGACTTTTCTTCCTCAACGGAAACCGGTATTGGCTGCGTGGTGGCAATCACATTCCGTTTGCACTGGCTCCGAACGACCAGAACCTGGCCAACACCTTTATGCAGTTGATGAAGCAGGGAAATGCCGACGTAACCCGCACACACACCACGCCGTGGAACAAGCTCTGGATGGGCGCTGCCGACACTAACGGCATCGGTGTCAGCTTCGAGGGCACATGGTCCTGGCTGATGATTCACTCCACACCCATTCCCGACCGGAGGCTGATAGACATGTGGCGCGACGAGTTCCTCGGCTTGCTGAAGAAGTACCGCAACCATCCATCCCTGCTCTTCTGGACGGTGAACAATGAAATGAAGTTCTATGACAATGATAACGACCTGGAACGTGCTAAAGAAAAGTTCCGCATCATCTCGGATGTGGTAAAAGAGATGCGCCGCATTGATCCCACACGTCCCATCTGTTTCGACTCCAATTACCAGGCCAAGGGTAAGAAAGAAAAGTTTGGCGCCGACTTCATGGCCAGCGTTGATGATGGCGATATTGACGACATGCACGGCTATTATAACTGGTATGACTACTCGCTCTTCCGTTTCTTCAATGGCGAATTCCAGCAGCGGTTCAAGCTACCAAACCGTCCGCTCATCAGCCAGGAAATGTCTACCGGCTACCCAAACAACGAAACCGGACATCCTACCCGTTCCTATCAGTTAATTCATCAAAATCCTTATACACTGATTGGTTATGAGGCTTACGACTGGGCCGACCCGGCTTCGTTCCTGAAAGTGCAGTCCTTCATTACCGGCGAGTTGGCTGAGGCCTTCCGGCGTTCCGACGATCAGGGTTCGGGCATCATACACTTCGCCTATATGACTTGGTTCCGCCAATGCTACAATTACCAGAACATTGAACCCTGGCCTACTTACTATGCCCTGCAACGTGCTTTGCAGCCCGTACTGGTCAGTGCCGAACTGTGGGGACGCAATCTCTATGCCGGCGAGAAGCTAACTACGCGTTTCTATGTGGTAAACGATCGTGAGGACGGTACGGACCTGCAACCCTCTGTGCTTCGTTGGGAATTACAAGATGAAACAGGAAAGAGACTCATCGGAGGAAGTGAAGAGATCCCGGCAGTGAAGCATTATAGACGTCATTATATTGAGCCGGAGATTTACTTGCCCGCCCATTTACCATCAGATAAAGTAAAAGGCAAACTGGTGTTGAAGCTAACAGAAAACGGTGTACCTGTTTCGGAAAACGAATACGAGCTATTATTCGCTCAAAAAGAATGGAATACTGGTAAAGTAATGGAAGGTAAGAAAATCATGTTGTTAGATAAGGCCGGTACACAAGATGATCTTCGCTTTCTGGGTGTTAACTATCAGTCGGTTACCTCTGTCAAAGAGATGCTTGATGCCAAACGCAAAGCCGATCTTTGTGTGATCTCGGGTTTGACGACCTGCACGGACGAAGAAGCAAAACTTCTGCGTATTTATCAGTCAAACGGTGGAAAATTGCTTTTCCTCAACAGCAAGGAAACAGCCCGTAGTGTTTACCCTGAATATATAACAGATTGGATTATCCCTACCGAGGGCGACATCGTAATCATGGAGCGTAATGATGCCCCGGTATTCGATGATATTGATGTATTGGAATTGCGCTACTTCAACAATAACAAACGTGAAATTCCATTGGCTTGTAACGCTACACTGAAAGCCGTTCGCCACGAGAACGTAACGGAACTGGCGGGACAAATGAAGATTCATGCATATATCGACGGCGGTAAACCGGAAGACCGTATTGAACGCATAGAGTCTATGCGTGGACTGACGTTACTGCAAATCTCCGATGGCAAAGGAAAGTCCCTTGTTTCGACGTTATGTACCGAAAAGGCAACTACCGACCCTATTGCAGGTAAGCTGTTGGTGAATATGATGAATGAGTTGCTGAAATAAAAGGAATATTGGTCGTATATTTTATATGTGAGAGTGTGTCGTAAAATGACACTTATGACACACCTCTCTCATTATATGCTTAAATAAGAGGTTTGATAGTGTAATTTACTAAAATAATGGTTTCGTTTATATTATTGATAATGAAGATTTACAAATATAGGATATACTCGTGGTTTTATAGTTGTATTTGTCGGAACATATGAATATCTTCAAAAAAGAGAAATACACAAGAATACATATCTTTATCGTGACTCCGAATTTGACGGATCTGTACTGTTTTATAAACTCGATGGATTATTTATAAACGGCTGGGTATATTCTAATGGAAAGATTGTCCAGAATCAATTTACATTTTGTTAGTTCTGCTCCAAAACGTTTCAAATAGCCTACCTTTGTTCGTGAACTGAAAAATGCTCCGTATTTGTTGTTTGGTGAATGCAAAATGATAGTTTGTTTGGGTTTTGTGTGTTTAATTGCTGGAATGTGTTTTTGTTTTATTTTATTTAGTTTGGTAATTTGTTTGTTTTCTATCAATATGACTTTCTTGGACTCTTGGTAAAAGCGATTGAAATAGGAAATATAACTTTAAAATTCACTCTTCTTCCCGAGTCTTTCCTCTTTTCCTGCTCGAAAAAATGGAATTAAAACCTTTTTATCCCTCTTGTTTGTTCCTTCCTGTTTTCTTGTTAAACACATGGGCTTGCTACGTTAACACGTCAACTTTCTACAGTAACGCGGTGAGTAGTCACACTTAACACGGCGTGTGGTAGTTATTAACACCACAGTTGACCTGTTATACCAGAGAGTTAGCTTGTTAAACAAGAAAATAAGAGAGAACTATCAGGATATTCCGGTTTTTTATCAGCGAATTAGCCCGTTTGAGTTGAAAAAGCACTTTTTCCTCTCTTTTTTAGCTGAAATTCTTCTTTTAGATAATAAACAAATCGGCTCTAGACTTATTCTGGAGCGTATCTTGCACTTTAAATGGATGAAAATTGTTATTGGGGGATTGTCATAAAGAGAATAAAATGATAAAAAACGAATCAATTTGATGATTATATTTGCAAATACGGATCGATTAGATATTTTTCAAAACACTTAAAAAATAGATTCTAAGAGTCAGAATAGCAGAAGTTTGTGCGTAAATACAAAATCCCTCAGATTTTAATGTTGCCTCGGAGCAACTAAAACCTGAAGGATTAATGTTAAGTTTGAATGATCTTCTTAAAATAAAAGCCGTAATGACTTGAATTGTAAACAGAATTCAGACTTAAGACGTTTAATCGTCTGCTTTCTTCTACGGTGCAGGCAGAACCATGCATCGCTTAGCCCATGCTCCGTATTTATCTTTCATCTCAGCCAGTTTTTCAGGATATTGTCCAGCAACATTCCTTAATTCCGTTCGGTCATTATTCAGGTTATAGAGTTCCCATTTCTGGTTCTTTCCAGCTTTTTGAACGATCTTCCACCCATCATTTCCGACAAAAGCTTTTTCATTGAAATGTTCAAATCCGATATAGTCATGACCTTCGCGAGTACCGGTTTTGAAAATAGGGTTGAGGCTTTTACCTTCCAGCGGAATAATCGTTTTTCCCTGATATGTTGTAGGATATCCGGCACCAGCCAGATCAATGCAAGTAGCCATAATATCCATTACATGTCCCATTTCCGAAGTGATTGCTCCTTTCGGTTGTTCAATGCCTTTTGGCCAATGGGCAATCATTGGGGTGCAAACACCGCCTTCATATTCGCGTGCTTTCCAGAAACGGAAAGGTGTATTGGCCACGTTTGCCCATGCTGCACCTATGGATGCAAATGTAGTTTCCGGACCGGGGAGCACTTCTTTGTTCTTCGGATAGATAATTTCGCGACCATCCCGGGTCAGATCCGGCCTGTCGTTTTCTCCCGGTGGGTAATTCTGGCAATTCTCGCTACTGCAACCATTATCGGACAGGAACAGGATTAAGGTATTCTCGTATTCACCGTTCGCTTTTAAGGCTGCAACCAATTCGCCAATTCCCTGATCCATCCGGTCAATCATGGCTGCATGAACGGCCATGGCATGCGCATCCCATTCCTGGTGGGGATTCTCTTCCCAGCTATCATTAAACTGGCGGGGAGAAAGGAAATCATCGGCATCTCCGAAAATGCCAAGCTCTTTCATTCGTTCGTAACGTTTTTCACGAATGGCGTCCCAACCTACTTTATAAGTATCTTTATATTTGGCAATATCTTCGGGTAAAGCATGTAGCGGCCAGTGGGGTGCAGTATATGACAAGTACATGAAAAATGGCTTGTCTGATTTTGCATAACGGTTTACATAGGATATGGCCGAATCACTAAGTGCTGTTGTTATATAGTAATCTTCTGGGACCTCGCGTATGGGCTCCTCTCCGTTGACCAGACTAAACGGGTCGAAGTAATTCACCACACCGTAAATTACCCCGTAATAATCTTCAAATCCCCGGCTTGTAGGATAATATTTTCTATCAGCGAAATCCGGATGATATACCTGGTGGGCCAACCATTCCCGCTGATCGGGTTGGAGCGGAGTTTCTGCCACATGCCATTTTCCAATCATTCCGGTTTGATAACCATTTTCTTTCAGCACCTCTGCAATGGTGACTGCATTGTCTGATAATTGTCCACGGTATCCGGGTAGATTTTGATTGAATGTCATGCGTCCTATTCCGGCCTGATGTTGGTATAATCCGGTTAAGAGCGAAGCGCGTGTGGGGCAACTGCGGCTGCAATTGTAGAATTGGTTGAACCGTATGCCCTGGGCAGCCAGATTATCAAGATTAGGGGTCTGTATCTCGCTTCCGTAACAGGATAAATCGGAGTAACCGAGGTCATCGGCAAGAATAACGATGATATTGGGCCGGGCATCTTTCTGAGCTTTACAAGACATGGTCATTCCAGTCAGTAAAGCCAGCGAGCCCAGTTTAATAAATTGATCTCTTTTCATGGTTTAAATATACGAAGAAAGTTTTACTATAAACTGTTAGCGAACGGACTTTTGAAATTTCTGAACTTCGTCCGGTCCGGGTACTGCATAGTGTGGATCTTTCGCCTGTATATACACATCTCCGTTGAGCTGAAGTTTAATTTCCAGAGGAACGATTGTAGTTCCCTGCTGATTGATAGTATAGGCATTGTCGCTCAGATCGCGCTTCTGAATGTTTTTACTGTCTAGTGGTTTCGTATCCGCATTGTAGAAAGCTGTACACCACCAATTACCGTTTTTATCTTTAAAAGGTGTGCCATGTCCCAGAAAACGGCCCAAGAACCTGCGCTCAGAGAAAGGGCCGGTTGGACTATCGGATGTACAATAGTAAAGGTTATAAGAACCTTTTCGTCCTTTGTCGGTAGACCATGCCGTGCCTATGTATACATACTTCTTTCCAAATTTGAGCATGGTTGTTCCTTCATGTCCCATTTTCCGGTTGGCTGGGGTGATTTGTGTAGCCGGTCCGGAGAAGCCACTGAAATCTTTCTTCAGCGGGCGGATATAGAATTTATGAAATCCCCACAAGAGATAGGACTGTCCGTTATCATCCATAAAGAAAGAAGGGTCGTGCTTGTCCAGAAAAGTCTTGGGGTTGTGATTTGTCCATGGGGCTTTAATCTCGGGTCCGTTAGTCAAGGCAAGTCCGCTGACGAATTTGGGGCAATATACCATGAGCCAACGATTGCCTACCCAATGTAGTTCGGGTGCCCATAAACGTTGTTTCGACCAATCTACCTGTACGCTATCTTTAAACAATGGGGTTTCTTTTAATGAAAAAGGAGAGTCCAGATATTCCCAATCAATCAGGTCTTTGCTGCGCCATACTTGCATTTTATACCCTACGGCGCTTTTTTCTCCCAATCCGGTGTTATAATAATCGGTTTGTTCTTTGGGATCTTTGGGGAGTCGGGTGGTACCGGTGAGGTAATAGTAATCATCGGGTCCCAGAACAATATACGGATCACGAATCCAGCCGTCCTTGATGTGGACGGCTTTTTCGTGTTTGTCAATGGCTTTCAGCTTTTCATCGCCTCCCGCCTTTGCATGATTCGAGATAAAGAGTAGAATAGGTAAGATAAAGAGTAGCTTTTTCATTTCATTACTTTTGAGGTTCTTTACTAAAAATAGCATGTATCCGCTTTATGTCGAATTTAGGAGTGCGGTCATAATAATAAAGACCATTCTGTTCCTGTTCCACATCAGTGAGTTGCGTATAGCAATATCCCCACATGTGCTCTTGCAAATCCAGTAAAGCATCTATTTGCCCTTCCAGACGGGTATAGAATTCTTTCAGCGTTCTTGGTGGGTCGCCATAGCCCCAGGATTGATTCTTTACATTAGTGGCCACTTCGTTTTCCTGATTCTTTGCCCACTTAATGCCACCGAATTCATCAATCATATACGGAATATCACCTTTATATTCAGGGAAGATATAGTGATTGAAATCTTTTAATGAATTGAACCCAATGTTGAGTGTCGGTAGCTGGGTCTTCCGGCGTTGCGTCTGGAAGTACTCTCCATTATCATAAACTATCTTTTTCAGCTTTCCCGGATCTTGCTCATAATGGTGTATCGTCCATATATCTGTTTTGATATGCGCTCCACCGCTGGCGGTATTCACCGGACGGGTATTGTCCAGTGCTTTGGTGATGTTATACAGATCTTCCACAAAACGGGGATATTGCACTCTGTCGGGCCAGAACTCTTCGTTCAACGGTGTCCAGATCAATAGCGAGGGGTGGTTGCGGTCGCGCAGCACCAGTTCGCTCCATTCGGTGATGAAGTTCCGGGCCACTTCTATGTTGTTGGCATCCATTCCCCAGCTCGGTGCTTCGCCCCAGGTGATATATCCTAACTTATCCGCCCAATAATAGAAACGTTCTTCAAAAGCTTTCTGATGTAAACGTGCTCCGTTGAATCCGATTTCCATAGAGATTTCAATATCACGCTTCAATGCTTCGTCCGACGGGGCAGTCCATATACCATCCGGGTAAAATCCCTGATCCAGTACCAGACGTTGATAGTACGGCTCATTGTTCAGGTAAATCTTTTTCCCTTCGATATGCACCTTCCGCATACCTGCATAGGAGCGGACTTCGTCTATGACTTTTCCCTTCATATCTGTTACCTGATACGTAATATCATATAAAAAAGGAGATTCGGGACTCCAATGCTTCGCATTCTTTATCGGAAGAACAACCATCGAACTGTTCGTGGCCTTAACGGTTTTCTGTGCCACTGTTTTATTACCATCTTTTACAAGAATGTTCAATTCATTTTGGCTATCGTTATAAAAACGAGGTTGAATGACCAGTTGGTTTTGATCAATATCCGTCAGGATATAGGCAGATTGTAATCCTTCCGACGCTACGGCTTCCATCCATACGGTTTGCCAGATACCGGTAGTGCGGGTATAATTGCAGCCGTAGGATTCCAGTCGTAAGCATTGTTTCCCAGCCGATTGCTTGGCATTGCGGATATCGTTACTGGCATAAACTACCAGATTGTGGCTTTTACCCGCGGTTACCAACCGGGTAATATCAAAGCTAAAGGAGGAGCTGCCGCCAAAATGCCGGCCTACGAACTTGCCGTCAATATAGACCTCAGAGTTGAAATAAACTGCTCCGAAGTTCAACATAATCTTTTTACCGTTCCAGTTTTGCGGTACATTGATTGTACGTTGATACCAAATGTGGTTGATAAAGTCCGTATATCCCACTCCGGATAGTTTGCTTTCCGGGCAAAAGGGAACGATGATCTTTCCATCGAATCCGGTGGCGGAAGGATAACCCTTTTCAAGACCGCTTCCGGAAAAGTCCAAGGTATAGTTCCATTCGCCATTTAGGTTGACCCAGTCCGCCCGCTCAAATTGCGGGCGTGGATATTCCGGACGGGGTTGTGCGGCTGAAATAGTCAGCACGCAGACGAATAAGTAAATTATAATAAAACCTATTGATTTCTTAATATTCATAATTGAAAACTGATTAATGATTAGCGGGACCTTTTAATTGGTGCGGCCACGGTTTTACATGACAGCGGATAGCGAATTCTTCCCATTGTGCGGCCATCTCTTTTACTCTTTCAGGGTATTTTGCAGCCAGATCATGCTGTTCTGTACGGTCATTCTCCATATCATAAAGCGACCACGCACTTAATGGTATATCTTCGGTTTCTTCATGAGCGGATTTATAAACGAGCTTCCATTTCCCTGAACGAATGGCCCGGTTGCCTTCATGTTCCCAATACAGCGGACGGGTATAATTGAACTTGTCTTTACTGAAAGAGGGCATAAGGCTTATTCCCTGGTACGGCGTAATGTCGATACCCTTGAATGTTTCCGGATAAGTGGATTGTGAAGCATCCAGGAAGGTAGCCATGATGTCCGGTAATTGTCCCGGCTGCCACCGTTTGTTGTTCTTAGAAGCTTTTATCCTGGCTGGCCAGTGAACGATAAGTGGTGTGGATATACCGCCTTCGTGTACCCAATGTTTGTATTCCCTGAAAGGTGTGTTGCTGGCATATGCCCATCCTTTGCCGTAGGCAATATACGTGTCGGGACCTCCCGCCATGGTACCTACTCCCTGCATTACAGGACGTCCGTCGCGTGTGCGGTAAGGGATTAACCGGGTTTGCAGTTCATCTTTTTCCATGGGAATCAGTTCTTTTCCTTGGGGTACTTTTACTGCTGTAGGTTTCTGTGGCTGACGTCCCAGTGGTTCGGCACAGCCTCCGTTATCTTGCAGGAAGACAATGATGGTGTTTTCCAATTGGTTGGTTCTTTCGAGGTAACTCACCAGCCGACCGATGTTTTTATCCAGATTGGACACCATGCCTGCATATACTTCCATCAACCGGGTTTCGAATTTCTTGTCTTTAGCTTCGTCCCATTTACCGACGGTTTCGTCTATGCTCAGCGCCCATTTTTTATCCAGGATACCTTGTTGTTGCATCTTTTTATACTTCTCTTTCCGAAGCTCTTCCCAGCCCTGATCGAACCGGCCTTTATAGGGTTCTATATCTTCCTCTAGTACCTGCATAGGCCAGTGAGCCGAGGTATAGGCTACATACATAAAGAACGGTTGCCGGTCGTTCCTCTTTTCCAGGAACTTGATTGCATTGTCGGTAATGGCGTTGGTATAATAGAACGTTTCCGGTTTATATTCCGGATCATTCTCCGGGGTGATGTATTCATTGCCACGGCATAAGGTTTGGGGATCATAGAAACTTCCTCCTCCGGCTATTGTTCCGTAGTAATGGTCGAACCCTCTTTGTAGCGGCCAATTATGCTTTGTTCCGTCTTTCTTCATAAAACGGGTCATGTGCCACTTGCCCACTGCAAATGTTTCGTATCCGTTGCTTTTCAGCACCTCACCAATGGTTACGCAGCTGTTATTCAAGTCGCCCCGATAACCATCTTCCCCCCGGTTATCGGTCATGTGGCCGATTCCGGTTTGGTGCGGATGCAATCCGGTCATTAAGCTGGCTCTGGACGGGCAGCTTCGGGCTGTGTTGTAGAATTGCATATATTGCAATCCTTTATTCGCCAGATTGTCCAGTGCGGGAGTTTCAATCACTCCTCCGTAACAACCGATATCCGAATATCCCATGTCGTCGGACATGATGAGGATAATATTCGGTCTGTCCTGTGCCGTTACGCTTATCAATCCTGCACCGGAGAAAGCGCAGACTGTGGCTAATATATTTTTACCTTTCATATCAATATTTGTTTTAAAATGGATCTTACTTGTTTTTGAATTCCACATCCATAGCAATCCCTTTATCTCCTTGCTGATTCATCCAACTTCCCAGTTCCGTCCTCATGTGGGCAATGCGTTTGACATGCTTTTTCTCGTGGGCAAGGTTGTGCAGTTCCCACGGATCTTTTTGCAGGTCGTAGAATTCGATGGCAGGTCGCTTTACGAAACGGTTCACGTTATCGCGTGCATCGGTATCCGTCTCTGCACTTTTTACCCAGCTTGGCCAAACGGACCGGGGATTTTCGAGGTTCATCATATGTTTCTCGAAGTAATCCGTTTCGGACGTCAGGTTTACAATCAGTTTATACCGCTTGTCCTGAATGCTGCGAATGGGGTAGGCTGTTCCTTCGGGAATATTATTATGTATACCATAACTCCACTCCCTATGCTCCTTTTTCTTTCCGAATAGAACTTGTAGGCAGCTTTTTCCATCAATGCCCACTATTTCATCGCCACCGGCAAACTCCATCAGCGTGGGCAATACATCTTCATATTGCACGAGGGCATCGCTTGTTGTTCCGGCTTTTATTTTATCCGGATAACGGGCTATGAAGGCACTGTTCTGCCCATAGCGATAGGAGGTCCATTTTCCGTAAGGGAACTGTGGACCTTGTTCTCCCAGAAATATAATCAGGGTATTATCCAACTTGCCTGTTTTTTCTAAGGATTGCAGTACAGCTCCTACTTCTATGTCCAACGCTTCAATCTCTGCCAGATATGTAGCGAATAATTCCCGCGTCTGGCGATTATCCACACAGTTGGGAGGTAAGATTACTTTATCCGGATCAAACTTGTCCGCGTTTCCCCACGTCCACGGTGCATGCGGATGAATGCTGCATACATAAAGGCAGAAAGGCTGATTATCCCGGGTCATATACTCTTCGATACCATCGGTGGTAAAGTCTGCGGTAGTAGAAACGCAATTCACTTCAAAACCAGGTATTTCTTCAAACTGATATACCGAAAGCGGTCGTGTATGTCTTTTCCCGGCTCTTCCTACCCTATAGCCTGCTTCGGGCAGGTAATGAGTTACGCTTTTGATATTCTTAAATGAATTCTTATGGTTTTGATACGAACCGTGCCGTGCCGGATATAATCCGGTGTACAACGAAGCGCGTATGGGTACACTCATAGCTGCGGAAGCATAATTGTTCGTCAGCCGGATACCTTCGGAAGCCAGTCGATCTATATTAGGGGTCTGTACGTTCTGCCCGCCATAGCAACCCAGCTCGCATGTGCCTAGGTCGTCGGCCATAATGACTACGATATTGGGCTTCTCCTGTGCCCACGATAACGTGGGCAACATGAGTAAGGAAAGCCCCAGGTGTCTGGAAAAGAATTTATTCATACGATTACCACCCCGGATTCTGGTTCTGGAACGTGAGGTTAGGATTATTATCTATTTCTGTTTTAGGAATAGGGAATAAACGGAACTTATTGCGTTCACCCTGAAATTCGCATATATTCTTCAAACCGACCCAGATAGATCCGTAATTGGGGTTCCAACGGTCATTATTCTCATTGTAGGTTGGTATTTTACGTGGGAATTTCGTTTCGTTAGCCAGCTCGGAGAAACGGTAATCAAACATTGTTTGCTTGCCACTTGCTGCCGGAGCGGGCATACGTACTAAATCGAACCAGCGTATACCTTCGCCAACGAATTCCAGTCCCTTTTCTTTGAGAACAGCCAGGCGGAACGCGTCTTTATCGGGCACCTTACTTGCATCCAGATCAACAGGAAGTACGCGGGGCGTTTCGCCTCCGGCTTTCCGTGCCCGTATTCTCAGCTCATTGAATGCTGCAAGGGCTTCAGCAGTAGGACCATGTAGCTCATTGATGGCTTCCGCTTTGATCATATAGATTTCGGACATACGGGTAATGATCAGGTCATTTCCGTGGTTACGGCTGTCTTTTCCGTTCGGGTCAACATATTTAGCCAGGTAAGGTTGCGGTTTTGTCGCTCTGTTGGCTGCAACAACACCTGTCGGTCTTTTCAACGGGAAAGAGAAAATCTGTTTACCATTGTTTGTGTTCAACCAACGGGTAAAGAATGATTTTTCCAGACGGTAATCCATATCGCCTTCACCTTTCGAATAATCGGCATCTCCAAAGTATTCATAATAGAAAAATGGTTGCACCAGAATTGTATTTCCACCTTTTCCACCATTGGTACCTCCGGTATTACCGGTCACGTTAAACATGTTTTCCGGCAGAAAGCGTAATGCGAATTCTGAACCTGCAGCCGCCTGCGCACTCTTATTCGGATCGGACGCAAACTGAATCGAGAAAATGATTTCTCCGGTGTTGTTTTGCTTTTCTACGTCAAACAGGTCTTCGTATTTAGTAATCAATGAATATTCTCCGGAAAGGATTACTGCATCACACCAGTCAATCGCATCCTGATAATACGTGGAGGAAGTCAAAACCGTTAGTTTTTCATTATCAATGTAATTCCCGAACGTCAGCGAAGCATTCGCCAGTATAGCCTGTGCTGCCCCTTTCGTTGCCCGTCCGTTTTCGTTTGCTGTAAGTGCCGATTGCAATGGTAATACCTTTTCGGCTGCCTCCAGATCTTTAAAGATCTGGGTATAAATCTCCGCAACTGAAGCTCGTGGCAGATAGAAATCGCTGTCATACGCCACTACGTCCAACCGGAGGGGCACACCACCAAAGAAACGTACCAGATAGTAATAAGCAAAGCCTCTCAGGAACTGCGCTTCGGCAAGTATCCGATAAGATAGGTCGGTTTGCTCGGGCAGACCATTGATCTTACTTTCAATGATGTTTGCCTGTCTGATCACCCGGTACATTGAATCCCAGAATTGGTGCGTATCTACGGAACTGTATGTTTTCTGTCCAAAGTTCGTAAATTCGGCAGTACCCGTATTGGTCGACGTAAAATCATCTGCACAAAGCATCATCATCATGATCCCTCCCCAGAGTTTAAAGGCAGCCGGATCGTTGAACTCTCCATATGTTCCTTCCAGTAAGTCTACAAGGTCTTTGTCGGTACCAAGTGCATCAACAGGCAGTGTATCATATAGCTTCTCGTCGAGGCTGCATGACGAAGCCGCGAAGACGATTGCAAGTGAAATTAATAAATGGTTGATATATTTTTTCATAATCATCTACTTTTGGGGTTATTAAAAAGTTACTTCAACACCGAATGAATACATTCTTGGCGAGGGCAGCGTACCGAAATCTACTCCGGGCTGCATATTCTTATCGCCAAACGCATTAATTGCAGGATCATAACCGGAATAGTCAGTAATGGTAAACAGGTTGGAGCCTGTTGCAAATAATCTCAGACTGGATATTGGAATGGATTTAGGCAGCTTGAAATCATACCCGATGGTAAGCGTATTCATTCTGAAATACGAAGCATCTTCCACCATGAAGTCCGGGAAACGTTTACCCATTACGGTTGATTCGTTGCTTGGACGTGGGTATACGTTGTTACCCGTACCTTCTCCACACCAGCGGTTATCATACGCATCTTTGAAGATATTGGTGCTTGTCTTTGCATTCATAGAGCCCATAGGCCACATGTTGAAGTTGATCAGTTCGTTGCCATGGCTTCCCACGAAATTGGCCGATACCGTTAGTTTCCGATAGCGGAAATTTAAATTGAACCCGTATGTGAAGTCAGGATAAGGATTACCAATGGTCGTGATGTCTTCTTCGGAAATTCTACCGTCATTGTTGGAATCTATATAGATAATATCGCCCGGAAGCGCGTTGGGTTGTATTTTAGTTGTATTTCCACTAGCGTCCGTATATGTATACTGGTCTATCTGTTCCTGGTTCTGGAAGATACCGTTCGTTTTGTATCCAATGAAAGCACCTACCACACCACCTACTTTTGCCATATGCAACGGTTGTGAGAAGGCAAAACCTCCGTGGTTACAAAAGTTGCCTCCATACACTACATCTGTGCTGCCTAAAGAAAGAATTTTGTTATGGCTGAAAGATATATTCGCCCCAAAAGACAATGACATCTTCCGGGTGTTGATCGGACGGTATTTCAAATCAATGTCTACGCCACGGTTCAGGATTTCTCCGTCGTTCGTCTGATAAGATGTATAAGAAGCCGATCCGGGAAGTTGCTTATTCAATAACAGGTCGGTGGTATTTTTCTGGTAATACTCGGCGCTTAATTCCACTTTCTGACGGAACAATCCTAAATCGAAACCAATGTTAATCTGGCGCGTTTTCTCCCAGGTCAGTGTCGGCTTATCAAAACTGTTCACCACATATTTGGTATAAATATTCTGATTGAATACTACGTCATTTGTACCCAATTGGGCTTGTGATGCTCCGATTCCGACATTATCATTTCCGGAGATACCCCAGCTTGCTCTTAATTTCAGGGCTGAGATTACCTTCTGGGTACTGGCCATGAATTTTTCCTCATGTACGTTCCATGCCACACCTACCGACGGGAAGAATGTCCATTTATGTCCCGGTGCCAAACGACTCGAACCGTCATAACGGGCAGCCAGGTTCAATACATAGCGTCCATCGTATGAGTAAACCACGCGTCCTAAATAAGAAGCTAGCGCTCTTTCTTTGTAGAACGTATTGTTTTTGCCGGGGAAGTTGGCATTTCCCTGTGCGTAATATCCGAGACGGTCATCCAGGAAGCCGGTACTTTTCTGGCTGGTACCTTCGTTGTTCCATTCTTGCCACGAATATCCACCCACGGCGCTAACGCTGTGAACCTGCTTGAATGTTTTGTTGAAATTCAACATATAATCCATTACATAGTTGAAGTTCTGGTTGTCCGCCCGTGTAGCCGAACCGTCATTGAGTTGTCCCTGATACGTCTGGCGAGTCCAATATTGATTTCGTAACGTATTCACATCGTTGATACCCCCTTTAACCGAAAAGTCAAGTCCGGGCAGGATGTTATATTTCAGGGAGATATTCATAATGGTAGTTTTGATCTTCGTCTTATCGAATAGTTGTTCCCGCAAAACTACCGGATTGTTGTTCAGCGAACTTTCGTCCGACAATTCACCGCTCTCATCAAAAGGGGCATACAATGGACGGAAAGCCAGAGCCGATAGTACTACCGAAGTCGAAAGATTACCCTGTGAGTTGGCTTGTGGAATCTGGTTCTTTTCGCTGACGTTGTAGGTAGAACGCCACGAGAAAGATAGTCTGTCCGTAACCTTACGGTCGAAGTTCAGACGGAAACCGTAGCGTTGGAAGTTGGAATTCTTCACGATACCATTGTTATCCGTAAAACTACCCGAGAAATAGTAATGGTTGTCTTTGGTTCCTCCCGACAGAGATACCTGATGCTCTTGTGAGAAAGATGTATCATACGTCAGATCCTGCCAGTTGGTATTCGGAAGCAACGCTGCTTCTGCCGCTACATCTTCGCGGGTTTTGTCAAATGCCGTTCCATTAATTTGAGCCTGTATGGAGTCGGCTTCAAACATAAAGTCCATATACTCGGCTGTTGAGGCCACCTTTAATTTCTTAGGCAGTTCCCTGACATCACCACGGAAGGAATATTTTACGATACTTTTTCCTTCCTTTCCCGATTTGGTCTCGATTAACACTACACCATTCGCGCCACGCGAACCGAAGATAGCGGTAGAAGAAGCATCTTTCAATACCTGGATCGATTCAATATCGGAAGGATTGATGTTGGCAAGCGGGTCTGTTGCCGGTTTCTGTGTCATCCATTCGGAGGTAGATCCGCCTGTAGAGCTGAAATCCGATTCGATAGGCTGTCCGTCAATAACATACAATGGTTGGTTGGAGCCAGTAATGGAACTTGCCCCACGTATGTTAAAGGTAATTCCCGAGCCGGGTTCTCCGGTATTCTGTATGATATTCACGCCGGACACTTTTCCCTGTAATGCTTCACCGATAGACACGGCAGGCATTTCGAGTGTATTATCCGTTTTTACCACACTTACCGCACCCGTTAAATCGCTCTTTTTCACTGCGCCGTAGCCTACCACCACGAGTTCATCCAGCGCTACACTTTCCTGAGCCAGCATAACGTTGATCACCGTCCGGTTACCTACTTTCTCTTCTACACCTTTCATTCCCATAAAAGAAAAGACGATAATGTCTTCAGGTTTCAGGTTGTTAAGTTGATAGGCACCATTCATATCGGATACTGTTCCGTTGGATGTTCCTTTCACTGCTACCGCCACACCCGGAAGAGGATCGTTCAAGTCGTCGGTAACTATACCTTTTACTGTGTAAGTCTGCGACCATAATGGCATAGAGATAATCGCCATTAATGCTAATAGAAGGGTTTTTCTCATGTGCTTTCGTTTTTAGTTAAATTAATGAGTTAACGGTGCAAATATATAAGGGAAGGTGTGTTCATCACCTGCAAAATGGTTCCGGATAGGGGTACGTATGTTCATCTGTAATGGGGGTGGAAATGGTTAAGTGTTTTTCTTTAGTACAATCGTTTATAAAAGTAACACGTATGTTTAAAATATGCGCTACGGAGGCGTTAAAATACCGCATTCTTTCTTAATATATTGATCGGCCTGCTTTTTTTTATTTATTTTGTATGTGCCTTGTTATACTAAATCTAATACTGTAAGCGCATGTCTAAAGGTAGAATCTTCCTCTTTACCCTTTTTGCTTTCTTCATGTTTCTACAAGGAGCCGCAAAGGTGGATCGTAGTATCCGGTTTTCTCATCTCACCAATGATCACGGATTGCCCGGTAATGCTGTTTATTCCATTTGCCAGGATCATAAAGGATTTATATGGATTGCCACGAAAGGCGGTTTGTGTAAGTACGATGGCAAACAGGTTACGGTATATGAAACAGAGATGGAGCCGGGGAAGCACATTTCCGGAGGCCAGATTCGTTATGTATATGAAGACCGGCAGCAAAGGCTTTGGGTGGTTACACGCAGGGCGGTAAACATATACGATAGAGACAAGGATATGTTCAGGTTTGTGGGCGATGAAGAATTATCTGTGTTCCGGCAGATGGTTTGCCAGAATCAGGATGGCACAGTTTATATTGCAGGGTCTAAGCTACTGACTTACAACGAAGATAAGAAAGAACTCGAACTTTACTATCGCAATGAGGGCGAAACCGTAGGTGGAACAATCAGTTCACTTACGCATGACCAGTCGGGACAATTGTGGATGGGAAAGGTGTTCACCGGACTCATGTGTTTACTCCCGGATAAAGGTACCATCGAGCATTACAGGCATAACCCGCAGAATAAAAATTCACTGATCTCTGATAAAATAAGAGTACTCTTTACCGACCGGAAGGATAATATCTGGGTTGGTACGGAAGATAAAGGGGTGTGTTATTATGACCGGCAGACCGGCCAGTTTATGCGGGTGGAAGGGTTTCCTTCTGTTTGTGTACGCGCTTTTGCCGAAGATACGGATGGAAACTTGTGGATAGGTTCAGAAGATGGACTCTACATTTACTATCCGGATACGGGTAAGCTGACAAGCCATAGACAGAATTATAATGATAAATCTTCCCTGAGTGATAATGCCATTTATACCATTTTCCGCGACAGGGAAGGCAATATGCTGGTGGGCACCTACTTTGGGGGAATCAATATTTATTCCAGTTCTTTCAAACAGTTTTATTATTATGACTATGGCTACTCGGACGAGTTTCTTTCCGGTAAAGCGGTGCGCCAGATTACAGGAAATGGCGATGGTAACCTGTGGATTGCTACCGAAGACGGTGGCTTGAATTATTACGATCATGCCCGCGAGAAGTTTGTTCATTTTAAGTCCGAGAAGGGAGTAAACAGCATATCTTACCACAATGTACACTCTTTATTGCTCGATTCCCGCGATAATCTATGGATAGGTACGTATCTGGGCGGACTGAATAAATATGATTTAAAGACCCGAAAGTTTACCCATTATACTACCGCCGAATATCCTAACCTGATTGTCAACAATATATTCTCCCTTCTTGAAGATCGGGACGGCCAGATCTGGATTGGGACTACTTCGGGGCTTACCATTTTCAATCCCACTACCGGACGCTTCCGGAAGTTCCAGCCGGACATTATCGGCAATAAAGCTGTCGATCATTTGTTCGAAGACTCGGATGGCGATATCTGGATTGCTACCCGTACCCACAGCGTGTTTTGCTATGATAAATCAACGGAGAAGTTGCAGAACCACTCGTATCATCCTTCCGGCAACCGGATACCGGACAATTATATCAACTATATCTATGAAGATTCGGCTAAGAATATTTGGCTGGGTACGCATGAAGACGGTTTATGCCGGTATAATAAGAAAGAGAATGCGTTCAGGGTTTTCACCAAAGAAGACGGTTTGCCTTCCAATACTATTTTCGGTATGGTTGAGAGTACGCCTGGTGAACTATGGATCAGTACCAATAACGGGTTGAGTTGTTTAAATACGCGCGACTATACGTTTTCCAATTACTCCGTCAGTGAGGGGTTGCCTAATAAGCAGTTCAATTATAATTCGGTGTATAAAGAAAAGGATGGCATGCTTTATTTTGGAACAATCAACGGTATGATTGGGTTCTATCCTGAGCAAATTCATTCCGATCAGAATGTGGCAAAGGTGGAACTTACCAGCTTTAATATTATGGGCAAGTCGGTCAATCCGAACGATCCGGATTCTCCTTTATCAAGGAATATTGAAGAGGTGGATGAGATTGTGTTAAGGTATGATCAGGCTAAGTCCTTTTCTTTCGATTTCACGGTGCCTACCATCAATCATCCCAACAGTACGTTCTATGCACTCCGGTTTGCTTCGGACAAAGATTGGAGTTATATCGGTGCGCAAAACCATGTGACGTATGCCAATCTGCCTTATGGCGAGTACACGCTTCATATCAAAGCGGCCTTCAATAATAAATGGACAGGAAGCGAACCGGTGCGAACCATTAAGATTCAGATCAAACCTCCGTTCTGGAAATCTACGGTGGCTTATTTCATTTATGTGCTTCTGGCGGTAGGTATTTTGTTCCTCCTTTATCTGTTTATGAAAAAGCGACAGATGGAGAAAAACCTGATCTTATCCGAACGCCTTGAAAAGGAAAAGATAAGGGAAATCAATACCTTGAAACTGAGTTTCTTTACCAAGATTTCTCATGAATTGCGAACTCCGTTGAGTCTGATTCTGCTTCCGTTGCAATCATTGTTGGACAAAAAAGCGTTTAAGCCCGAAATCCAACCCAAGATGAAGATGGTGGCCGATAATGCCCGGCGCATGAATAACCTGATTGAAGAACTAATGTTGTTCACCAAGATAGAAACCCGGCAGGAGAAGATTCGCGTAAAGAAAGGGCAGTTACTCGATTTTATTCAAAGCATTGGCGAACGCTTTGGTACATTGGCCGAAGAGAAGGGACTGGATTATGAAATTGATATCCGGGAAACGGAAGAAGATGTTTGGTTTGCCCCCGTGAAGGTAGAGAAGATAGTATATAACCTCTTGTCGAATGCTTTCAAGTATACCAACCAGGGCAAAATCACTTTGCATGCTCATTACGAAAAAGATGAAGCGTTTACCTGGCTGAACCTGATTGTTTCGGATACGGGTATGGGTATATCTCCCGAAGAGAAAGATAAGATTTTCGATAATTATTATCAGGTAAACGACTTTATAAAAAGCAAAAAAACAGGGTTTGGTATCGGCCTGGCGCTTGTTCGCGAATTGGTGATGCTTCACAAAGGAAGCATTGAGATAAACAGTGAGCTGAATAAAGGAAGTGACTTTATGATCAGGCTCAATGTATCTCCCGAAGCTTTTGCCGATGATGAAATATCCGATAAAGATGCGGATGAGCAATTTATGGAAGATTACAAGTACATTGCTGTGGAAAAGGAAGTTGAACGATCAGAAACGGAGAACAGCATTTCGAATGAAATCTCCAATAAGCAATATAAATTACTGCTGGTGGAAGATAATGTGGAGCTGCTGAATGCATACGAAGAACTTTTTAAGGATACGTATACCATCCTGACCGCTATCAACGGAAATGAGGGATATGCAATGGCTCAGAAGTTCCAGCCCGATCTGATCATTAGCGATGTGATGATGCCCGAAATGAACGGATATGAATTGTCGCGCAAAATCAAGTCGCGGATTGAAACATCCCATATTCCTCTGATCTTGCTGACTGCTAAAACCGGCGATGAGGCGCAACTGGAAGGGCTTAAATGCGGAGCCGACCTTTATGTGGAAAAACCGTTCCATCCGGCTATTATCATGAAACAGATATCGAATCTGATTTCGACAAAGGAGAATCTGAAGAAGCTGTATGTGGCAAACAAGATAGAAGTGGCGGATATTAAAACGAATGAACGGGATAAAAAACTGATTGAAAGTATTGAACGGTTTATTATCCAGAATCTCGATAACGATGCTCTTTCATTGAATGATATCCTCAAAGAGATCGGTATAGGAAGAACACTGCTGCATTTAAAACTAAAAAATATCGTGGGACTTTCTACGACGGAGTTTATCAATAATGTACGGTTGAAGGAATCATTGAAATTTCTGAAAGAAGGGAAGAATATATCGGAAGCGGCGTATGCGTCAGGATTCTCTTCGCCGAATTATTATTCCCGTTGTTTCAAGAAGTTCTTTGGTATGTCGCCTAATGAATATATGACCAAAGGATCAAAATGATGATTAAAACTGAGTACAAGCAATTAAAACCGGATGGAAGTGAATATCTTACCGCCCACTGTAGAGACGCACGGTGTGCGTCTGGGGCAATGATATCACGAATAAGACGCACGCCGTGCGTCTCTACAGAAGAATGAAAAATCTTTCTTTTTATTTAACATCAATATATTCATAGATATATTGATAGTATATATTAAATAATGAAAAAACGGCTCATGAGATATCTGTTAGGCCGTTTTTGCGTTTGCCGCAAACATCAACCTGCGTTTGCGGCAAACGCGATGTTGTCTTTGCTGCAAACGCAGGTTGATGTTTGCGGCAAACGCAAAGTGGTGTTTCGTAGGGATAAATGCAATGGTAAGCAATCTACACACTATGGAACTCATTTACATCATAACCATTCAGAAACACTCACTCCCCCCCAAAAAGAATAACTATTATAATGCTCTACCATATCACAAATAACAGAAAATCGTTATCCTTTTCTTGCCCAATACATAACATTGGCCGGTGAACGCTTGAAACGCAACTCATTGGCCATGAATTCCATATAAGGCAGAGAATGGGCAAAGAAAGAACGATAACCTTCGCACAAGTAGTTCAACCCCTCATTTCCATATGCATCGGTTATGATGCGATTCTTTGGACATTCGCCGTTGCACAACCGTTGAAACTTACATTCAATGCATTGCCTGGGGAGTTTGTCGAATTTATCATTTCCAAAGCGTTGCTGCTTCTCAGAAAGCATCATTTCAATAAAAGTATTAGAGAAAAGATTGCCTAACTTATACTCCGGAAACACAAAATGATCACAAGCATAGACATCGCCGTTGAACTCCATAGCCGAAGCATGTCCGCAGGTCTTTCCAAAGATGCACGTGCCCGGCATCTCACCCACATAATTGGCTAAGGTGGCATCAAATAATTGTATAAAATACTGTCCCACATCATTTCGCACCCACTCATCAAAAATACGAATGTAGAATTGGCCGAACGCTTTAGCACCAACTGTCCATTGGACGAGCGTAGCATCGTCCGATCTGTGGGGTGGAGTTAGTTGCAACCCATCACTTCTGGAATGGCTGATCCTTTCAACAATCGGCGAGAACTGTATATAATGCGCTCCGATCTCCTTGAAAAAGTGATAGACATCCAACGGGAATTGTACATTATAATCGTTGATGACGGAAAGAATATTAAAATCAACCTGGTACTTTTGTAAAAGTTCGACACCCCGCATTACATCCTTGAAAGTACCCTTTCCACCTCTGTTCTTTCGATATACATCATGGCAATGTTCCGGTCCGTCAAGAGAGATACCAACCAGAAAATTATTGTCTTTGAAGAAGCGGCACCACTCATCATTCAGGAGAACACCATTGGTTTGCAGTGTATTGACAATATTTCGTCCGCGTCCATATTTTCTTTGAAGAAGGAGAACCTTGCGATAAAAAGGAATTCCTGCCAGAAGAGTTTCTCCTCCATGCCATGCAAACATGACCTCGGGTATGGGTTGGGAATGTATATAGTATTCAATATATCGTTCGAGTAATGCATCGCTCATTTGCGTGTGTTTCCGCCCCGGATATAGTTTCTCTTTTTCCAGATAATAGCAGTAAGAGCAACTCAGGTTACAGAATGCTCCTACCGGCTTTGCCATCACATAAAGAGGCTTGGATAAAGGGTTAAATAAGATGGTTTTGCTCATCAACGTGGTCTTATGAATGAGTCGTTTTTACTCTTGGGATTGTTTGGCACTTTTGTGTTTGCCCCACATATGCTCAAAGGCATCCATTTCCGTTGACTGTCCTTTATCTCCTTGCTGTTTCATCCATTTCTTAAGTTTCTGTTGAAGAGATTTCTTTATCGCAGCATATTGTGGGTCCTGTGCCAGGTTATGCATTTCGAACGGATCGTTTATGATATCGTAAAGTTCTTCGGCCGGACGCTCCTGATAGGCGGTTACCCGTTCACGGGCAAACTCTTCCTGTTTGGCTTTCTTCTGCCATGAAGCCCAAACGAGGTCCTTTTTACGGGTGGAGTGGCATGAGAATTCCATCTCTGGTGTAAGATTTAGGATATACCGGTATTGTGCGTCCCGAACCGAACGAATGCCATAATGATCCGGCCCCGCCATTATTCCCCGGCTGGTTTGAATAGAGTAAGTATATTCTTTAAACTTCTCTTTCCCTTGCGTAATCACAGGCAGGAAGCTTTTCCCGTCTACCTCTTTCGGAATTTTACCCCCAATCATATCCATAATGGTTGGTGTCACATCCACATATTCGCACATGGCGTTGGTTTCCGTACCGGCTTTTACTACTCCATTCCAGCGGATGATGAATCCGGTTTGCAATCCGGCACTGTAGCAGGTCCATTTCGCAAACGGGAAGGAATGCCCCTGTTCGCTGGTAAAGATAAATATAGTATTATCTTTTAAACCATACTTCTCAATCAGCCGGTCAATTTTGCCCACGTCCGAATCTAATTGATTGATCTCGGCCAGATACTTAACATATTCCTCACGGGTTTCTTCTGTGTCCACCAGGGTAGGAGGCAGGCTGAGCTTTTTAGCATCGAATAGCGAACGATCGCCTCTGGTCCACGGTGAATGCGGGTCATTGGAAGCCAGATACAGGAAGAAAGGCGTTTGTGAAGATGATGCATCTGCAAGGAACGATTCTATCAATTCGGGATTAATGTCTTTCAGTTTCTTCTCTTCCTTACCATCCAGATATTCGAATGGGAAGGAAGAGAGCGGATTGAAATGTCGCTTTCCTTGTTGTGCCACCCGGTAGCCATTCTCTTTCAGGTAGTGAGGCAATGTTTTTACTCCTTCATTAATAAATGTATGATTAGGATAAGCACCCGAACGCACCGGATACTGCCCTGTGAGCAAACAATGACGCGTAGGCGAACTCATGGCTGTGGCCTGAAAGAAGTTATTGAATTTTAATCCTTCTGTTGCCAGGCGGTCAATGTTGGGTGTAATAGCATCCGGGCTACCGTAGCAACCCAGATCGAGCATCCGGCAATCGTCTGCAATAACAAGTACCACATTGGGGCGCTGAGGCGTTTGTGCTCCGGCAGCGGAACATAAAGCAGTTAGTGCCAGGGAAGGAAAAAGGATCTTTTTAGTATGTAATGATCTCATGGTTTTATCATTTAGTTAGATTCAATACGCAAACATACAAATTTACCGGACGGGAGATAAGAAGAAATGTTCTTTTTAGCCGCATTATTGTTCACCAAAGTGTGGCGTTAATGCAATGACACCACTACGTGAAACATAAAATAACTTCCCAGTACATTATAATCTACATCCCGCATGGCTGTGGACGTAATGGTGCGGATTACGGATGTTTCCTGTCTCAGTATATCATAAACTTTAAATCGCAGAAGGAGCTGTTTTTCTTTGAAGAACGACCGGGAGAGTTGCAGGTTCCAGATCAAACTGTTTTTGGCATTCCCTGTATATCCGTATCCCGTGCGCAGGTGATAGGAGAAGTCGCTGAATGCTTCAAGGTTCCAAGGCAAGTATCCTTGCAGGTCTGTTCCCGTCACAAGGTCACACGTCCGGGTGTGCGTATCGCGAACATTGTTTAAAGAGTAATTGTAAATGGCATCGGCACGCGCGGCAATTTCCATGTATTTGGAACGATATGTCAGTTTTAGCCGTTCACGACCCATAAAGTGGCGGACGATGCTTTTCTGTGGATCTTCTTTGTTGATCGTTGTAAAGCCGTTGGTTTTATTATACCGAAGATTGGTGTAGGTTTGGAAAATCCAGTTCCGGTTTCTGAATGGCGTATTCAAAGAAAAAGAACTCTGTAGTCGCCAGTTGCCGTTTACATTGACGGGCGTGGTAACCCGGTTGCCGGTTTCACTGTCATACGTCACCTGGTTGGTTACGCTGTTGATGGTGTTCTCCGCCACGATTTGCAGGATGATGTTCCGCTGGTGTTTGATGTTATATGAATTGTAATTCAGGTTGAATGAATTGATATAAGAGGGTTTCAACTCCGGGTTACCGATGCGGATGTTCAATGGGTTGGTCATGTCGGCTATCGGTTGGAGGTCGCGTATATTGGGCTGGCGGCTTTTTCCGCGGTAGATAATTTGTAAGTTTGATCGTTTGGAGAATTTGTATTTGAAGTTGAGCGTAGGCGAGAAGTTTAGTACGTTCTTGGTCATGCTGTGCTTTTCAATGCCTTCTACCGTTGTCCGGCTGACTGATTTCTGTGGTTCGAGGTCGATGCCGATCGTATAGTTATATTTCTTTTTTACACTCCGCAGTCCGATGTTGAACAAGTGGTTGCTATATTGATTCTTAAACAAGTTGCTGTTGAGTGTATCGGGGTCTTCCTCAAACCCACCTGTATCTTCATTCCAGTTGTATGCCCGGCGGTCCGAAGTTGCTGTCCGGTATTGATAGCTATAACGGAATTGCAGAAAATGCGCTTTCGGTAGCGGTTCGGCATAGACCAGCTGTAAACGGTAATTGGCTCCATCGCCTGTATTATCTATTTTTTGATTGATCAGCCGTTCGTTTCCCGATTTGAAGTATCGGGTAGTAGAATAGTTCAACCGGTCGGCAGAGGAATTGTTGATACCATAGTCCAGCCGGAGCGCGATGTTGCGGCCTTTTTTGCTGAATTTGCGGTTGACCTGAAGGATGAAATTCGTATTGAACAACGAGTTATCATTCCGGTTGTCGGACTCTTTTTCATTGACAGCAACATCATCTGTCCAGCTTTTCTGATATCCCGTACTGTGCCGGTTGGAAGAGGAATAGCGCATCGTAGGACGGAATACGAGGTTGGTAACCGGGTCTATCTTCCATTCCAGATAGGCATTGGCTACGAGATTTTCCGCTTTGTTTCTTCCGTTGTTCGTGCCTTCTGTGATAGATTTTTCTTGTTTCAGGAAGTTGTCTACTATTGTTTTGTTTGCTGTCGCGTTGTCGGTATTTCCATATTGTATGTTGGTGCGCATCTTTACCCGCGACCAGTCTTTGCTGAGGTTCATGCCTAGGGAGCGCGAGATGGTGATTCCTTGTCGGTTAAGGGTGTTCCCGCTGGCATTGGAGGATTCTCTTTGTATCTCCGCAAAGCCCTGATTGTTGGTGTTGTTCAGGTTGCCGATGGCTGTAAATTGTAGGTCGTCCCTGAAATGGTTGAGCGTATTAGCCACTTCATATCGGCTTTTGTTTCCTATGCCGCCAAAGAAGTTTTCCACCCAATTGTTTTTCATGTTCTTTTTTACAGATAAGTCGAGTACCATCTCGTTTTCACCATCATCGACTCCGGTAAGGCGTTCCAGATCGGATTGGCGTTCGTAGGCTTTTATCCTTTCTACCATTTCTACTGGTAGGTTTTTCAGTACAGTTTTGGGATTGTCGGCAAAATATTCTTTTCCATCTACTAATATTTTTTTGACTTCTTTTCCCTGGATAAGTATGCGTCCGTCGTAGGTTATTTCGCTGCCGGGTAATTGTTTTACCAACTCTTCGAGCATAGAGCCGCTTGGGGTGCGGTAGGCCGAGGAGTTGTATACGGTGGTGTCGTTTTCGGTAATGGCCATGACGGCATTGGCTGTGATGACTGTTTCGTCTAACGTAATGCCATCCGGTGCGAGGAGGATTTCGCCCAGATCGAGGTTTTTACCGGAGGGTTTCACTGCCTGGTTTATGGGTGCATAGCCTATAAAGGAGATTTGCAGGAGGTATGTTTTGGTGTTATGTTGAGGGAGTGAAAGAGCAAACCGCCCGTCTGCCTGTGTGGCTGTACCACTGATAAATGTACTATCTGGTAAGGCAAGAAGTTGCACTGATGCAAAAGGAATGGCTTCTTTGGTTTCGCTATCTACTATTCTTCCGTTGAGTCTGTTGCTTTGAGACTGTGCTATCGCTACGGAACTTATAATAAACATCAGTATACTGAGGGTTATTCTGGACAGGTGATATGTGGATTTAGTTTTTTCCAAAATGAGGGTTGTCTATGACAGGCATTTTATTGGGGATTCCGTTTAGTTTATTGGGTGTTCCGTTTAGTAAGTGTACGAAGTTAAAGTTTATATGGATATATGACATGGTTGAACAGGAAAAGTTTAAAGATGTGGTCTATTTGTAAGGCAAAAAGTGTTTATGTGGAGTTAATGGAGTTAGTGCAGTTACAGTTAATACAGCTAGTACAGTTAATGATATCCGATATTAATGGATAACAAAATCTATCTGTAAGGCTGAAAGCCTTACAGATAGATTAGAAAACTGATTTCTTATATAGAATATCAAATAGAATATCAAATATCAAGCTCTTAATAACCAATCATAGAGTTATTGTTCTATCTTCCATTCCTTGGGTGCAACGAAATCCTCTTTCCCCTCGTTATAGGGCAACACCTTGAACGGCGGTTGTATAGCGTCATATTTTTCGGCAATCCTTTTCAACCGTTTGACTTCATTCGGGAATTTGTTTGCTACATTCTCCTTCTCATAAGGATCTTGCGGATAGTAGGAAATGAAATCGCATTCCAGTTTCATTCTTCTATTCTTATCGGGTAAAACGAATTTGAATTGTTGATTGACTACCGCTCCGCAACCCAGATAGAAATCACGATCTATTTTTTGTGTCTTTCCGGTAAGCAAAGACGAAATATCCATTCCGTCGAACGGACGGTGAGGCTCACCCGGAATATTCAGCATGGCCCGGATGGTAGGCATGATATCCACAAACCCGGTGATCTGGTCTATTTTGCGATCTCCTTTGAACCCGGCAGGATAGGAGATAATAGCCGGCGCACGGACACCACCATCCCATTCGGTAAACTTTGATCCGCGTAGCGGGCGGTTCGTTCCGCCACCATTGGGTTCCGCGCCATTATCGCTAAAAAATATCACCAGGGTATTTTCTTCTATTCCGTTCTTTTTCAAGGCATCCATGATTTCGCCTATTCCTCTGTCCATACAAGTCACCATGGCGGAAAAGGTAGCAACTTTCTTTTCTTTTTTATCCAGTGCCTCCGGATTATCAGTATAAAGCGCCAGATCTTCCGGTTTAGCCTGTAGCGGACCGTGCGGTGCATTGTAAGCCACATAGAGTAGGAAAGGAGAAGATTGTCCGGCATATTGATCGATGCAACTTACGGCTTCACTGGTGATCAGATCCGTAGAATATCCCTTGTCATATGACGTTTCCCAGTTGCGGTGCCAGTCTAGTTCCCCCTCACGTTCGTGAGTGAAATAGTCGATAGCACCATTTAGATGACCATAGAAGAAGGTGAACCCTCTTTCAAGTGGATAATACGCTTTGCGTGAATGTCCCAGGTGCCATTTGCCGATGATTGCCCGGTTGGCATATCCGGCTTTACCCAACATGCCGGCCAGTGTTTCCTCTTCCGGGTCGAGGCCGAAGTCCCGCCAGGGTGGAATAACGGTTTCCCGGATGCCGAAACGGTTGGGGTACCTTCCCGTCATCAGTCCCGCACGGGTAGGTGAACTTACGGGTGCGGTATAGAAGCGGGTCATTTCAATACCTTCCCTGGCCAACTTATCTAGGTTGGGGGTCATGATTTTGCTTCCATGGAAGCCCACATCTCCCCAACCCAGATCATCGGCCAGTATGATAACGACATTCATTTTTTCATTTTCCTGTTGCTGTGCAAAGGCATTTCCGGTAGAGGCAATGCACAGCGAACCCAATAATAAAGAGGGTATTTGGGATGTTTTCATATATATCTTGTTAAGCTTTATTTTACAATTCTTTTTTAACCGCAGAGTTACGCAGAGTTGCGCAAAGGCATAAATTAGAAATAAAAACTCTGTGTTAATCCGCGTAACTCTGCGGTTCAGGTAAGGAAGCCCGCCATTTCAGTGCCTTCTCTTTTAATTCTTCCGTAATTGCAGGGTGGTTTGCACTGATATTCACCGTTTCCTGTGGATTTTCCCGTAAGTTGAATAGCATGACGTCAGACCCATCATGATTTACTAATAATTTCCAGTCGCCTTTCCGGATAGCAACATTGGGACTAGCATCTTCTTCTCCTTTGGGCTTGGGGAAAGCTTTGTTGTCATTCCTTCTATATTCCCAGTATATTTCTTTTTTTCTTTCCTGCGGAGTACCCAGCAGTGCTTTGCTCATATCTGTTCCGTCAGTCTGTTTCAAATAACCATTTGGGGTATTTACTCCCGCAATATGGCATAAGCTCTGAAACATATCTACTGCACTTACAACACTGGAGTCGTCTACCTTTCCTTCTGGAATCTGTCCTTTTGTATCCCAGATAATAAAGGGCATACGGGTTCCTCCTTCAAACAAGGACGCCTTGCATCCCCGCATATTTCCCGCCCGGCTTCCCCGGAAACTGGGTGCCGGACCGTTGTCACTGGTAAAGATGACAATGGTGTTATTATCCAGATTCAGGTCTTTAATACCTCGTAGTAACCGACCTATTTGTTTGTCATATTCCCTGAGTACGGTTTTGAAATTCTTTTCTGTTTGTACGCCTTTCGGGAAAAGGTCTTGCTCTTCCATATCTCCCACCCAGGGGGTGTGCATATCATCGGGCCATAAGTTAATAAAACAAGGTTCACCTTCGTTTCTTTTCAGAAAATCGAGGGTTTTATCTACAAAGTAAGCAGTTCTATTCCAACGTTTAATGCTGTCACTGGCTGCCCATATCCAATTGGTTGAGGTTAATAGTGGGTCGGGGTCTGGACTTTCATAGGTGCTGACGTACTCATCGTATCCATATAAGGCAAATCCAGGTGCGTTATCCACATCCCGGCCTCCTCCTAAATGCCATTTTCCAAAATGTCCGGTTTTATATCCTCCGGCTTTCATTGCGCGGGGTAAGGTTGGGGCATTAGTATCGAGGAAGTCGGCCATTTCGGCATCCCGGTTTCCTTTTCTGGTTTGTAGGTAGCTGGTAATATTCCACTGAGCAGGGTACATACCTGTAAGTAGCCCGGCACGCGAAGGTGAACTGATGGGCGAAGCACTGTAATATTGTTCAAATCGAATCCCCTCCTGTGCCATTTGGTCAATATGAGGAGTAGGAACAAAGTTTCCTCCATAAATACCGATATCTCCGTAACCCATATCATCAGTTAATATAAAGATGATATTGGGTTTTGAAGATTTGTTTTCTTTCTGCGGATTGGCGGAATAAGCTGAAATAAGCGGTAATCCGGTGAGTAATAAAGGTAAATAGATTGGTTTTTTCATGCGGTTAATGTTATATGTAGGCAAAGATATGTATTGTATTGAATGATGGAGTGAATGAATGTTCTTAATGTAGTGACTATTGTTCAAACGATGGTATAACCTAAATCTATTTTTTAGCTTTGGCTCAAAAGGTGATAAGATAATTTTTATATATATTTGCTTGGTGTTTTATTACCCTTTCTGAGAACAGGTAAGTATGGCTAAAAACGCTATTGAGTCAAAATCTAAAATGTGGAACCCGTGGCATGGTTGTCATAAGTTGAGTGCGGGTTGCAAATATTGCTACGTTTACCGGGGCGACTCGAAACGGGGTGTTGACAGTAGCATTATATCCAAAACTCAAAACTTTGATCTTCCGATTCAGAAGAAACGGAACGGAGAGTATAAAATACCTCCGGGGTCAATGGTCTACACCTGTTTTACTTCCGATTTCTTTGTAGAAGATGCTGATGAATGGCGTGCGGATGCATGGAAAATGATGCGAATCCGGAACGATTTACAGTTTATGATGATAACCAAACGCATTGATCGCCTACACGTCTCTTTACCGGACGATTGGGGCGAAGGGTATGATAATGTAACCATTTGCTGCACCGTTGAAAATCAAGACAGGGTGAATTTTCGGCTACCTATTTATAAAGATGCTCCGATAAAACATAAAATCATTATCTGTGAGCCGCTTTTAGAACAAATTGATTTACGTCCATTTGATATTGGCTCATGGGCGGAGCAGGTTGTTGCCGGTGGAGAGTCGGGTTATGAAGCCCGTCCTTGTGATTTCGATTGGATTATGGATTTGCGTAATTTATGTGTGGAGCAGAATGTTTCGTTCTGGTTCAAACAAACCGGAGCAAAGCTAATTAAAGAAGGAAAACTATATCACATTAACCGTCGGTTGCAGCATGTACAAGCCCGAAAATCGGGAATAAACTTTGATGCGGAAAAATCTACTGTTCCGAATGATAATAAATAGGAATGGTCAATAACAAATTACTATCTTTTAAAGTTATCTGGCTCTTAAACCAGAGAGAAAATAGGGCCGAAAGATATATAGCACTCTGTTAATTATCAGCCAATTACCGCAACTGTTATAAATTGGCAGTTTTGTGTTATCGAACTAAATTTAAAAGAGGCAACTTTGATCTCACAATATAGTTCGAAAACCACAATTAAAAACTAATGTGATACTATGGAAATGAAAAAGACACTTTGGAAGAAGATGAGTATGCCACTTATTCTTCTGTTGTTTGGTGCCCTTCCTTTGATAGCCCAAACTATTAACTTAAATGGTCTGGTTACGGATGCTAAGGGAGAAGGACTACCTGGCGTAAGCGTATCCTTAAAAGGTACAGGAACAGGAACTATTACAGATCTGAATGGTAACTATAGTCTGGATGTTCCAACCACAAACCGGTCTGTGCTTGTTTTTTCTTATATTGGTTATAAGAGTGAGGAAGTTGCTCTGACCGGTAATCAACGAAGATATAATGTTACTCTGCAAGAAGCAACCGAATTTCTGGATGAAGTTGTTGTTGTAGGTTATGGCGTGCAGAAGAAAGCCAACCTTACAGGGGCTGTATCTTCTTTGCGTGTTGATGACATTAAAGACATTCCCGTATCCAATACGGCCAGTTTGTTGCAGGGACGTATGAGCGGGGTTACCGTAAGTAATTTCTCGGCCCAACCCGGTAGAGACGGTGATGTAGAGATACGCATTCGTGGTATCGGTACGTTCGGAAACAGTAATCCTCTGGTGTTGATTGATGGAGTAGAAGGGTCTTTAAGTAATGTCTCACCAAACGATATTGAGAATATATCCGTATTGAAAGATGCTGCTTCTGCCGCAATTTATGGGGTGAGAGCTGCAAATGGTGTTATTCTGGTAACTACAAAACGGGGCAATGAATCCAATAAACTGTCATACAATGGCTCGTATGGGGTTCAACAGGCTACGGTTCTTCCTAAATTCGTAGACTCATGGCAATGGGCCACCCTCTTCAATGAACAAAATAATGCATTGGGCGAAGATGCACCGAACCGTAACTATACGGCAGATATGATTGCAAAGATGAAAGACGGAACAGACCGTGAAAACTTTGCTAATACCAACTGGATGAAAGAAGTATTCCGCACTGCACCGATTCAGAATCATTATCTGTCTATGACAGGTGGCGGTCAGAACTCCAATTATCTGGCTTCATTGGGCTATATGCAACAGGACGGTATCATGAAAGGTACGGACACGGAACGTGTCAATTTCAGACTGAATGCCGATACAAAGTATTTGAACATCATTACACTAGGATTGAATACAGCTGGTAGCTATCAAAAAGTAACCGAGCCTTTGGGTGGTACATGGAATGTATTCAATCAAGCCGTAGACCATGCCCGTCCTACCGTTCCAGTGAAATATAATAACGGACAGTGGGGACAATATGATGGAAATCCACAATTCCCGACATACCAAAGCAATCCGGTAGAAATGACTACATACCCAAGCAAAGAAAATATTTATAAGTTTGATGGAAAGGTATTCCTGGATATCGAACCCATAAAGAACTTACATTTTAAAACAAGCTTTGCTTATCAGTATAACGAAGCCACTACATCTGCCTTCACTCCTATATATAAACATTATAAAGCAGACGGCACATACATCACAAGCGGAATTCAGGCATTGGAAGAAAACCGCATCCTGCAACGTCAGTGGATTAACGAGAACCTTATTACTTACAACTTCGACCTGGCAGAAGCACATGCTTTTAACTTCCTGATCGGACAATCGTCTCAGTTTAATGGGAATAAATATTCTGAGGCCAGAGGCGAAGGTTTCTTATCCAATGGTGTTCATTCTATGGATGCGGCTCAAACCACCTCTTCGTATGGACGCGAAGAGGAAGCTGCATTACGCTCTTTTTTCGGAAGAATCAACTACTCTTATAAGAGTCGGTATCTGGTGGAAGCTAACCTTCGTCGCGACGAATCATCAAGAATTCCTAAGAAGAACCGGGTAGGTTATTTCCCTTCCGTATCTGCCGGCTGGAATATAGCTGAAGAAGCTTTTATGCAAGATCAGGGAGTGGTAGATGCTTTGAAACTCCGCGCCAGTTGGGGTAAGCTAGGTAATCAGGACATTGGTTTCTACCCTTATGCACAGACCTATATGTTGGGTAAGAATAACTATATATGGGGCGATGCTAAAGTACTGGGAGCTGCCCTGTCGGCTGCTGCCAACCCGGACATCAAATGGGAAACAACAACAACAACCAATATCGGCTTGGACCTTGTGCTTTTGAAGAAGTTTAATCTTACGTTCGACTACTTTAATAAGGTTTCTTCGAATATTTTGTTGAAACTTCCCGTAAGTGCTATCATCGGTGTGAATGATGCTCCGTATGTGAATGCCGCCGAAGTGAAGAACCGTGGTTGGGATCTTGGTTTGGGCTATAACGACCGTTGGAATGATTTCACCTTTGGTGCTAACATCAATCTTAGCCAGGTGAAGAATGAGGTAACAAGCGTAAACGGGCGTGAGGACTGGATCGACGAATGGACAATCAACCTTGCCGGACATCCCATCGGCTCTTATTACGGATATGTAGCCGACGGGCTATATACCTCTCAGGAAGAAGTAGATAACATGCCTGTTGGTTTTGGTAAACCACGTGTTGGCGATATTCGCTATAAAGATATCAGTGGTCCGGACGGTGTGCCCGATGGCGAGATAACCGACCATGACCGTACTGTTATTGGTAATCCATTCCCAAAGGTTTCATACAGTTTGAACCTGAATGCCGGATACAAGCAATTCGACTTCTCTGCATTCTTCCAGGGTGTTGGTGATGTAGACCGTATTGTAATAGATTATCCTTCCGGAAATGGAAGTGCAACAAAAGCGGTATGGAACAGATACCATGAAACCGAAAATCCACAAGGAACATACCCGGCTTTAGGAAATAAGTATAACGAAACTCCTTCTTCTTTCTGGATTAAGAGCGCATCCTACCTTCGTCTGAAGAACATCGAACTCGGATATAGTTTTAGTCCTGCTCTACTTAACAAAATTAAGGTACAACGCCTGAGAGTTTTTGTGTCGGCACAAAACTTGTTCACTATTTCGGATATCAAGAACTTCGATCCCGAGAAATACGCTGCCGATAGTAGTAACTGTACCTATCCGAATGCCAAAACATATTCAGTGGGATTAAATATTAATCTATAAATCTTAATACAATATATTCGTTATGAAAAAGATAAATATATATATAACCGCATTCCTTTTAGGATTAGGATTTACGCTGCCTTCTTGCTCCGACTTTCTGGATCGCGAAAATCCTTCGGAGGCCTCGGCCGGTAACTATTGGAACAACAAAGCAGAGGCTGAAGCCATGTTGGCAGGTTGCTACAGTGTTTTGCAGGAACAGGGCTTATATTATAACTACTATAATGCAGCCGACCCCCGGTCGCTGGACGGGTTCGGAACGACCGACGGATACAGCGGATGGTGGTTTTGGTCGCCTTCCGAGATGCCATTGAGTTGGGGCAGTCTTTCTCCTTCGTGCGAATTGGTAGATATTGTTTGGAAGGTATGCTATAAAGGCATAGCCAGATGTAATGAAGTGATTTATTATGTACCACAAATGGAAGAAGAGAACATAATACAGGCCGATGCCGACCGTATCATAGGCGAAGCGAAGTTCCTACGCACTTTCTACTATAACTATCTGACATCTTTATTCCGCGATGTATCTCTTTCTACGGAACCTACCGAGAATGGTTATATACCTGTCAGTCCGAAGGCTGATGTGGTAAAGTTCATCACTGATGATCTGAAAGCTGTAGCTCAGTCGGATGCTTTGCCCACTACTATTGCGGCCAGTGAAAGAGGAAGAGCAACTCGTGGAGCTGCATGGGCGTTACTTTGTCGCATCTATTTACACAATGAAATGTGGGCCGATGCTGCCGATGCTGCTTCCAAAGTAATGACTATGAATTATACACTGGAAGATGATTATCTGACGTTGTTCAGCGAAGCAGGAAACACAAGCAAGGAAGTAATCTTTGCCGTTCGGTTTAGTTCTGCCATTGATGGAACGGATAATAAAATGAGGGGGTTCCTTTCTACTCGTAATAATGAAGAATTTTATAGTCCTATCGGTGTAACCAATGATCTTATGGACGAATATTATGATATAGATGGAAACCCCGTAGCTCAGTCCTCTTATACGAAAGATGAACTGTTGGATTTTGCAAACAGAGATCCGCGGTTTGAATATAACATCCGTCTGAAAGAAGATTGGGTGAGCGATGACTGGATTAATTGGGAACAGGTTATTGCCGGACGTATTAATAAATATCAGGACTACACGGTTACAGAAAAGTGGTTCGACGATCAGGATTATTATGTGCTCCGTTATGCCGATGTACTCCTGATGCGTGCCGAAGCTTTGGCTAATAGTGGCGGCAGTCAGACAGAGATAGAAGGATTGATCAACCAGGTACGCGACCGTGCCAGTGTGAATATGCCTCACGTAACAGCCGCCGAGATTGCCAATGCAGGTAGCCTGCTAAATGTCATCAAGCATGAACGTAGAGTAGAATTCGCTTTTGAAGGACTTCGCTATTTTGACCTAAAACGTTGGCGCGAATATTCAAAACTATCCGAATTTGGATATGTTGGCGAGGCCAGATCAAAAGTATGGCCTATTCCTCAGGGCGAACTGGATAATAACAAGGCTATTGTTCAGGCCGTGGAATGGGGAGGTAAGTAAATAAAATGATGAAAAGGAACCATATCATAATCTCCCTTTTATTCGCTATTGCTTTTATCAGCTGTAATGAAACGGGCACTTCGCCTCGTATCCGATTACTTGATGATAACTGGCTCTTTCACTATGGCGATGTCGCAAACGGTGAGCAACCCACTCTGGATGATTCAATGTGGAGGAAGCTTAGTCTTCCTCACGATTGGACTATCGAAGATATTCCGGGCACGGACTCTCCTTTCGACTCAACCGTGATAAACGGTGTGGCGAGCGGTTTTACGCGCGGAGGTATCGGATGGTACAGAAAGCACTTTCATATCGCTAACGCCGAAGAAGGAAAGCGGTTTTATGTCCGTTTCGATGGGGTATATATGAACTCTGATATTTGGGTTAACGGCCGGCATGTAGGGAATGAGTTTTATGGTTACTCTACTTTTGGGTATGATATAACTCCGTATCTCAAATATGGTGCAGATAACTTGCTGGCTGTTCAGGTAAAGAGCGAGACGGTAACCTCCCGTTGGTATTCCGGTTCCGGCATTTATCGGCATGTTTGGCTGACAGCTACCGAGCCTTTATATATCGATCATTACGGCACGGTTATAACTACTCCGGAAGTTTCCGGACAAGTAGCTAAAGTTGCTGTTTCGACCACATTAATCAATGATACCGGTGAGCCTGTACAGCCAGTGGTTCGGCTTAAGATATTAAATTCCGGTAACCAGGTAGTTGGACAAAGCCAACAGGAGTGTAATATAATTAAAGGCGAAAAGCTGATCGTCAATCAGGAATTAATAGTAAGTAATCCGAATCTATGGTCGGTCGATACCCCCCATTTGTATACTCTGGTATCGGAGGTTATACAAGGTGGTAATATTGTCGATTCAACAAAAGAAACCTTCGGGATACGTTCTATCCTTTTCGATCCTGAGAAAGGATTCTTTCTGAACGGCGAAGCGTTAAAACTTAAAGGCGGTTGTATACACCACGATAATGGTCCGCTGGGAGCTATGGCGTTCGACCGTGCCGAAGAGCGAAAAGTAGAACTTCATAAAGAGGCTGGATTCAATGCCCTTCGCATGGCGCACAATCCACCATCGCCTGCTTTGCTTGATGCCTGCGACCGGTTGGGAATACTGGTTATTGACGAAGCATTCGACGTCTGGAGGTACGGACACTTTGAGGAAGATTATTCCAAGCGTTTCGATGAATTGTGGCGGCTTGACCTGGAGCGAATGATTATACGAGATCGCAACCATCCTTCGGTTATTATGTGGAGTATCGGGAATGAAATCAAACAGAACGATACGGCGGAAATGGCAGATCTGTCCCGACAATTGGCCGAATACACCCGTTCGATAGATGATACACGTCCTGTAACGGCGGGTGTCAATTCAGTCTCGGAGTTGAAAGATGCTTACCTGGCTACTCTTGATGTAGCCGGATATAATTATTCTCCCCGGGAGTACGTGTCGGGACACGAACGTCATCCGGAACAACTGATTTATGCTTCCGAGTCGTATGCCAGCCAGGCTTATGATTACTGGAAAGATGTGGAGAAGTACGACTGGCTGATTGGTGATTTCATCTGGACATCGTTCGATTATATCGGCGAAGCAAGCATTGGTTGGTATGGCTACTATCTGGAGCAAAGCTTTTATCCTTTCTATCTGGCCTATTGTGGCGATATAGATGTTTGTGGTATCAGGCGTCCGCAGTCTTATTACCGGGAAACATTATGGAGCAATACGTCAATGACGTATATCAGTATAACTCCACCCGTTCCTTCTTTCCGCTTGAACCCCAGAAAAGAAGATTGGAGTGTATGGGATTGGCCCGACGAGATCCATTCGTGGAACTTTGATGGTTGTGCGGGGCAGGATTTGAATGTTTGGGTATATACTGCATGTGAGGAGAGTGAGTTGTTCTTTAACGGCGAATCTTTAGGACGGAGAACGAATACAACGGATGCTAAAAACAAATTAGGCTGGAAAGTGCCTTATCAGGAAGGTGTTCTGGAAGCTAAAGGTTATATCAAAGGGCAAGAGGTTACGACCTCCCAATTAAAGACCGCCGGCGAGGTTGCAAACATAAGAGTCACTGCCGATAGAACCATGCTTTCGGCCAACGGACAGGATTTGAGCTATATTACTGTGGAACTGATTGATGCCGAAGGAAATGTAAACCCACTGGCCGATCATCTGGTTACATTTGAGGTTTCCGGAGAAGGTTCCCTGATTGCCGTAGCCAATTCAAATCCGATGAGTACCGAAAGTTTTCAGAAGGATTACCGTAAGGCTTGGCGGGGGCAATGCCTGGCTATTCTAAAATCGGAAAAGAAAGCCGGAAACATCCATCTGACTGTAAAAGCTACTGGTTTGCCGGATGCGCATATTTCAATAGGTGTAAAATAGATAATAGAACAAATGGGGTGTAGATTAAGATACGTTGCAACTCTTGCTTTCGCTATGGTTATTCTTATGGCGTGTACGGATGCGAGTGAGGGAGAATTTGTTCGTAAACAGAGCTTTAATGAAGGGTGGAGCAGCGAGGCGCTGCACCCAGGTTTCCATGCGGAATCGAAACCTGGCTCCGGCGCCTCGCCGGTGCCTCATGATTGGAGCATGGAAATGCCCTTTGCCAGGAGCGAAGGTGGAATAGCCATTGGGCAGACACAAGGCGGAGTTGCATGGTATCAGAAATCATTTAAAATCCCGGCTGGGGACGCTCATAAACGTCAACTTCTCTATTTCGAAGGCGTCTATATGGAGTCGGAAGTTTGGATGAATGGGCAACAGGTTTCTTATCAACCCTACGGCTACACTTCCTTCTTCTGTGACATAACAGATCACTGCCATCCTCCGGGAGAAGAAAACACGGTTGCCGTGAAAGTAAAGAACGAAGGTCGTAACAGCCGTTGGTATGCCGGATCGGGGATTTATCGCCCGGTGTGGTTGATTTCGACCGATAAACTTCACCTCGACGAATGGGGCGTCTTTATTACAACGCAGGCATTGCCCGGTGATAAAGCGAGGGTAGAACTGGCTATTGATGTATCGAACCAATCGGCAGAAGAGCAAAATAGTACGATAACCGTTATCATAAAAGATCAATCCAACCAAATTGTATCTAAGCAGAAGATCGGGGAAGGGATAGGTGTGGCAGAAACCAAGACCATCCGCCCTTCCTTCGAGATTCTGAATCCTCAAAGGTGGTCTGTCGATTCTCCTGTTCTTTATACGGCCGATATCAGATTGGAAGTAGAAGGAGCGTTAAAGGATTTTCTTTCTGTTCCTTTCGGAATCCGTGAGATATCTTTCTCTGCCCAAGAGGGTTTTCTTTTAAACGGCCAGCCCTTGAAACTAAAAGGCGGTTGCGTACATCACGATAACGGATTGTTAGGTGCTGTTGCCATAGACCGTGCCGAGGAGCGAAAGGTTGAGCTGTTAAAAGCCAATGGATTCAATGCCGTACGCACTGCCCACAACCCACCGTCGGAGAAGTTTCTGGAAGCTTGTGACCGATTGGGATTGTTGGTTATAGATGAGGCTTTCGACCAGTGGCAGAAACAAAAAACGCCGCAAGATTATCATCGCTTTTTCGATGAATGGCATGAGAGAGACCTGGCTTCTATGGTGCTCCGTGATCGTAACCACCCTTCCGTTATTATGTGGAGTATTGGAAATGAGATACAAGAACGTTCCGACTCATCTGGCGTTGAAATAGCCCAAAGGTTAAAAACAATCGTACGGAAATATGACAATACGCGCCCTGTGACGGCTGCCGTAAACGATTATTGGGACAATCCCCACTTGAAATGGAGTGATTCGCCCGCTGCTTTTGCTTCTCTCGACGTTTGCGGCTATAACTACATGTGGTGGGAATATGAAAATGATGTCAAACGCTACCCCGAACGGGTTATTTATGGTAGTGAGACTACCGCTATGGAGCGTGCCGTAAACTGGGATCTTGTAGAGAAACACCCCACTATCATCGGCGATTTTATCTGGACAGCCATTGATTATCTCGGAGAGTCCGGCATCGGTCATGCACTAAATGTAAAAAACGGTGAGAAAGACCCTCCTCAGTTTCTTGATTGGCCGTGGTTTAATGCCTGGTGTGGCGATATTGACATTTGTGGAAACAAGAAACCGCAAGCAGCCCTGCGCGATGTACTTTGGCGGGAAAGCCCTATCACGATGCTCGTTCACCGGCCCATTCGCGAGGGGTATAAAGAGAAAGTCAGCTACTGGGGTTGGCCCGACGAAGAAGCCCATTGGAATTGGAGTGGGCATGAAGGAGCGGATATGAATGTGAAAGTATATACCCGCTATCCGTCCGTAAGATTATATCTGAATGGAAACCTGCTGGCCGAAAAGAAAACAGAAGAAGACGGCATTCATAAATACTCGGCAGGTTTCAACGTGGAGTATCAACCGGGCGAGTTGAAAGCAGTAGGCGTAGGCGGGGATGTAGAACAAGAATCAATCGTGTTGACAACAACCGGTTCTCCCGTAGGCATCCGTTTGGTGGCCGACCGGACAGAATTACAGAATACCAGAAACGATCTCTCCTATGTGCAAATTGAGCTGATTGATGAGCGAGGCAATATTGTTCCTGATGCAGATGTGAAACTGGCATTGAGCATATCAGGTAATGGCCGGATACTGGCAGCAGGAAATGCCTGTCCCACAGATATGGAGAGCTTTCGTTCTCTTACGCCGAGAACATATAAAGGCAGGGCATTGGCTATTCTTCAACCATTGGCAGACAAGGGGAATATGAAACTCCGGGTTAAGGTTGAAGGTTTTGAAGAGCAAATACTAGTTGTTAATGCCAGATAAATGTTTACATGATATATCCTCTTCGAAACAACGTTTTGCGTTTGCGGCAAACACGAACTCGCGTTTGCCGCAAAGATCGATCGACGTTTGCCGCAAACGCAGGTTGATGTTTGCCGCAAACGCAAAATCGGCCTCACAGCATATTGTGGATGGGGCTGAGAGAGGAAAAATAAGCATCTGAACAGATGAGTGATGAAGATGGTGTAGTGAGATATGTTTACAGTTCTAAAATTATAGAGTGGAAATGAGAAACATGATTCTTAAAATAAAGTTTGTTTTGTTACTGGTTTGTTTCTTTCAAGTGGAAGCAAATGGATCATTCATAACGAAAAGCACATCGTTCGAAGTTCGCATGGATGGTCAGGAGCAGTTTGTTCACATGTTCGGGCAATTCGATATTCCTGTGCATGCTGTTCATTATACATTAAGCGACAGCAAATCAATAAACATCAAAGTAAAAGCGAAAGAAGAGATACAAACATATTCCATAAGTCCGCTGAGTCGGGGTATTGTTGGATGTGTCGACGGTAAAGAGTTGTCTTTTACACTAGATAAACCGGAATACCTCATCATTAAAATCAATGAACTGGAATACCTCTTCCTGATGATAGATACTCCGATAGAGGAACCATTGGAGTCTGCTTATGTAAAAATAACGAATATTCTCGATTATGATGTTGACAATACAGGCCATACTTTATCTACCAGTCTGTTGCAACGCGCTATCGATGAAACTGCCAGGGAACGAAGCATCCTTTACATACCCGATGGTACATACAAAACCGGTCAGCTGAACCTGCCCGATCATGCCCGCATCTTTCTGGCTCCCAATGCCTGTATCAAAGCCAGTACCGATACCATTGATTTTCCGGATAAAGCATTGCTTTACATGAATAGTGCAAGGCATATTCAAATCTTCGGGCATGGCACGATTGACGGATCGGGTTACACCGGTTTGCGTGAAAACGGTGGGCAGGGTTATTATCTGATCTATATCTCAACCTGTATAGACATAAATATGAATGGGCCGTTGTTGCTCGATCCTTGTTTCTGGAATGCCCGGGTGTATAGATCTAAAAACGTAAACCTCAGAAACATCAAAGTACTCAACAACCGGCCCGCAGAGAACTGGAATAATACAGATGGCATTGATTTTGACTCTTCTGTTCATTGTTCATTAGTCAATGGCATACTGCATTGTGGCGACGATAACCTGGTGGTTAAAGGCCTGGATGCCGAACATCAATTCAATACCGAAAATATACGGTTTGAACGGATCGTTACGCTAAGCAATTCAGCGGCAACCAAAATAGGAACCGAAACCTGTGTGGAACACTTTAAAAACATCACATTTAAGGATATTGATATCGTGAAATGTAAGCGGGCTATGGTGATCAACGCATACGACTCGGCTCTTGTACACCATATCGTTTTTGAAAATATAAACATTGAATCTTTTGAATATAACGGCGTAGAAGCACCGCGGATGATTGATTTTGAAATAACCGATACCTCCTGGCGGCCATGTGCCGGAGATTGCATGATCGAAAATGTGGTGATAAAGAACATTAATATCCACTGTGATATAGAACAGGTTCATTCACAAATCATCGGGAAATCGGATATGTATGCCGTGCGGAATACTGCAATTGAAAACGTAAAAGTCAAAGGTAAACCGGTAGAATATAAAAAAGATATCAACCTCCTGACTAACGACTATGTATTTGATCTAGCCATTAAACCATGAATTTAAACAATTAATAGACACATTATGGAAATGAAGAAACTGACATATTATAGTATAGCAATTGGTATCCTGGCATTCTGTACGTATGCCTGTAAACAACCTCAGCAAAACAGTGCGGAAATCATATCCGGAATAGTTTGGAACGATACGGAGGGAAATCCGATAAACGCTCACGGCGGGGGAATCATGTTCCATAACGATACTTACTACTGGTATGGCGAGTTCAAAGGCGACTCCACCTATCGTTTAGACTGGGTCACCACATGGGAGTGCTGGCGTGCCGAAGCCGGTGGCGTTTCCTGCTACTCGTCTAAAGATTTGGTAAACTGGACTTTCGAAGGAGTCGTATTGCCGAGTACCCCCGAAGATGAAACATCAGACCTGCACCCCTCGCAGGTGATAGAGCGTCCTAAAGTAATCTACAACGATAAAACAAAGAAGTTTGTGATGTGGATGCACATTGAAAGTCCCGATTATGAAAAAGCGCATGCTGGTGTTGCTATAAGCGATTCACCCACGGGGAAGTTTACTTATCTGGGCTCTTTCAAACCAAACGGAGAAGATAGCCGCGACCAGACTTTATTTAAAGATGACGACGGACGGGCATATCACATTTACTCTTCGGAGTGGAATAAAACACTATATATCGGCTTGTTGAATGATGAATATACCCAGCATACGGGTGTATATACACGCAACTTTATCAACCTCTCGCGGGAGGCTCCCGCCGTATTCAAGCACGAAGGTAAATATTACCTGATCAGTTCCGGCTGTACCGGTTGGGACCCGAATGTGGCAGAGTGTGCCGTAGCCGACTCCATGCTCGGCGAATGGAGGGTAATTGGAAACCCTTGTATCGGTTCGGATGCCGATAATACATATCATGCTCAAAGCACCTTTGTACTTCCGGTTGAAGGAAAACAGAATTTCTACATCGCCATGTTCGACCGTTGGAACAAAACAAACCTGATTGATTCCCGTTATGTTTGGCTTCCTCTTACTTTCAAAGAAGGGAAACCCGTTGTGGAATGGAAGGATAAATGGGCTTTTTAAACTTTCAACCGATATGCATAGAACTCTCATTTATACCCTCCTCTGTCTGGCAATTACCTTCCGGATCAATGCCGAAACCCTACTCACGTTCAGGCAACCCCTGTCCGTTGGGCTAAAGCAACCTTTGACTGTTTATAACAACTGGTCCGCATACGATGAATTATCCGATAATATTCCTCAGACCGAAGAGTTGTGCATGCGTATGCTAGACGAAGTTATTCGGCTAAAGAAAAACGGAGTGCAACTGGATTGCTATATGATGGATGCCTTCTGGTTCGATGTAGACGGAGGATATAGAACCTGGCATAAACAACACTGGCCCAACGGCCCCGGCGAATGGCTAAAGAAGTGCAAAGAGAACAGAATTATCCCCGGACTCTGGTTCTCCACCAACCTGATTCACAGCGGTGGCTCGCCCATGCTGAATTTTATCCCCGAATGGGAAGGCTCTCAAACATCAAATGGCGCCATACTCAGCCTTTTCGAAGGAGGATATCTTAATCATCTGATGGAAACACTGCAAATGTATGTCGATCAGGGCGTTGGCGTGTTCAAATTCGATTTTGCCTATTTTGATGCTGCTACAGATGAGGCCAAAAGAACCATGCTCCCGACAGATATTGAGGAGGCCAACAAATGCGCCTTTATACAAGCCATAAAGAAGTTCAGGGCAAAGAATCCGGATGTTCTATTCATCGCTTACAACGGTTTTGGTGGTGAAATGGAGAACACAATAGCGCCCTTCCGAAAAACAGTAGACCCACGTTGGTTAGAGATCTTCGACACCTTATACTCCGGTGATCCGCGTTTCTCCGATGTACCTATGATGAACGTATGGCGTTCGCAAGATATGTATAGCGATCATATGGTACAACAATTTGCTTTCAACGGATTACCCTTGGCACGCATCGATAACTGCTCGTTTATGATCGGGAAAACCGGAACATGCTACCAAAGAGGAATTGCTGCCTGGAAGAGTTCGCTGATCCTGAACCTTGCCCGTGGAGGCTGGCTTAATGTATATCATGGAAATATAGATTTGCTGAATGACGAAGATGCCCATTGGTTTGGACAGGTGCAGAAAACCTATCTGCAACTTCAACAATTCGGCCGGACTTCGATTGTGGGTGGTATTCCAGGCAAAGCCGAAGTGTACGGATATGAGGCAGACGCTATGGATGGCAAGCTGTTTACCCTTGTCAACCCCTCACAGTCTATCCGTGAAGTGGAATTATCCTTTGGTGATTATTCAAATGGACGTATCCTCTTTACAGATAAAGGTTTTTCTCCTGTCTTAGAGAATAATAAATTAACGATAGGTCCTGAACAAATCGTAGTGATAGGTTCAGGCAAATATAATTCCGGCGAGTATCACTGGGAATATGAGGAAGATGTGATTATCCCTCAACAAATCAGTTCGCTAAAAGCCGAATGGCAAATAAAAGATAATCATACGGTTGAGACTCAACTCTATAATCCATCGGGAACGGTACGTGTTGTGTTTAGTCAGCTTGATGGTTGGGGCAACCCTTTCCGCTCATGGGGAGGAGCGCCGCCGGATGGAACTAAAATGAATGAATTTATAAAGATTATAGCACGTCAGGGAAAAAAGAATATACCCGTAAAGATTGATTATGACCGGATGATCTGGAGCGGTTTATCGTGGGGAGTGGGGGAGGTTGATGCCAAACTGCTGAATGCCGGATCTCCACTAACCATTACCTGCTGGTCGAAAGAAGGTGAAAGTAAGCATTTCAATATTGAAGTTTATAATGTAGTTTATTAAAACATGAAGATATGAGAGTATTAAGATTATGGGCAATGCTGTTGGTTTTTATGCCACTATCTGTCTTTGCACAGCATGTTAAACTGGCGGCCATATTTACCGATAACATGGTGTTGCAGCAGCAAACGCAGACACCGGTGTGGGGGTGGGCGCCCCGCGACTCAAAGGTCAACATAACCACCTCCTGGGATAGTAAAACGTATGAGGCCACGGCAGATAAGAACGGCCAGTGGAAGCTCCAGATTACTACCCCAACCGCCGGAGGCCCTTATACTATGAGTGTAAATGGCTCCAATCGGATTGAGCTAAGTAATGTATATATAGGTGAGGTCTGGCTGGCCAGCGGGCAGTCGAATATGAGTATGCGTCTGAAAGGATATCAACATCAACCCGTAGCAGGTTCTACAGAGGCTATACTTGGATCAAAGAATAGGAAGATACATTTTATAAATATTCCCGAACTGGCTGCATATAAACCACAAGCTGATTTCACCGATGCAAAATGGGAAACTGCTTCTCTTTCAACAACCGGGGAATGTAGTGCTGTGTGTTGGTTTTTTGCCGATCTGCTGAATGAACAACTTGATATTCCTATTGGTATTATCAGCGCCAGTTACGGTGGCTCTAATGTAGAAGCCTGGATGACGGAAGCGGCTTGCCGGGAATTTAAAGATATACCGGTTCCACCCCAAAGTGATGAAACCTCTCCGTGGATAGGAAATGTACCTACTCTATTATATAATGGTATGATACATCCCATACAAGGGTATGGAATAAAAGGTATGTTATGGTATCAGGGAGAGTCTAACATATTCAATGTTCCACGATATGCACCTTCAGTTGCGGCAATGATAAAAGATTGGCGTAGGATATGGCAAAAGGGCGACTTCCCGTTCTACTTTGTACAGATAGCCCCTTATGATTATAAAGAATGGAACTTCTTTACGCCCGAATGGCCTGAGATATCTGCCTACTTGCGCGAGTCGCAAACAAAATCGTTGACTCTTATACCGAATAGTGCAATGGCTGTAACTCTGGATGTTGGAGAGGAGTTCCAGATACATCCGTCACGTAAGAAAGAGGTCGGGCAACGGCTGGCACTGCTGGCTTTATCCAAAACCTACGGATGTACCGGTTTTGAATGTGAAAGTCCGGCTTATGAGCGCATGGAAGTAGATGGCAATAAAGCAATCATTCACTTCTCTAATCAATTTATGGGATTGACCAGCTATAACAAAGAACTCACCCTTTTTGAAATAGCCGGAGAGAATGGTGTATTTGTCAAAGCTAAAGCATATATAGATCAGGATAAAGGAACTGTCGTTGTATCCAGCCACTTAGTCGGAGAGCCCAAGGCCGTACGTTATGCCTTCAAAGACTATGTAGAAGCCGAACTCTTCGGAACCGGCGGCTTGCCTGTTTCTTCTTTCAGTAGCGAGACACTATAATCAGATTCTACAGGAAAACTAATATAACAACATATTATGAAATCATTATTTAAAACCATAGGCATAGCTTGCTTAACTATATTAACCGCTTGTACTCCCAGCGGCAATACCAATTACTATTTCGATGCAGTTAGCGGTAGCGATTCCAATACCGGAACCACTCCATCCCAACCGTTCAAAAGCTTAAGTAAACTGAATGATCTTACCGTTAATCCAGGCGATAGCATCTTACTCAAGTCAGGTTGTGTATTTACGGAAAAGTTCTTCTTCTCTGGTAAAGGCGAACCGGGCAACCCTATTGTTATCGGCAAATACGACGGAGAAGCCATGCCACATATAAAAGGAGATGCAACACATCTGGAAATGGTTCACCTGCATAACGTCGAGCATATCATCGTTCGCGATCTTGAAATATCCAATAAAGGCGAAAAGATCCGCCCTCATTTAAGCGGACTGTTTGTCGAAATCTACAATTACGGAAAAGCAGAGAATATTACTCTTGACAACCTTTTTATCCATGATGTATACGGTTCGCTGATCAAAGGCGAAGGACATGAACATGAAGATGCAGGGGGCGGACAAGCCATGATGTTACGAAACTTCAGAGATGATGGTACAGACTCTATTCCTTCCTACTTCGATGGATTATTGGTGCAAAACTGCCTGATTAAAGATTCTCAGCGCAATGGCATTATCATGTGGGGCAATTGGATCAGAAAGCAATGGCTACCCAGTGTAAATGTTGTCATTCGCAATAATATATTAGATGGAGTACCCGGCGACGGAATCGTTCCTACGGCATGTGATGGTGCAATCGTAGAATACAATGTAATGAAGAACTGCCCACCTACGCTCCCTGCAACCGAAGCATGCGATGGTATCTGGCCTTTCTCAAGCGATAATACCATCGTACAGTATAATGTAGTAAGCGGGCATAAATCTCAAACTGATGGATATGGTTTTGATTCAGATTACAATAGCAACAATTCATTATTTCAGTTCAACCTGAGTGATAATAGTGAAGGTGGTTTTCTACTGCTTTGTAATTCCGGTGGCTGGCCCGAAGATTGGAGCGCTGGGAACAAAGGTACCGTAGTGAAATACAATATAAGCATCAACGACGGTATCCGGAAGCATATTGTAACTGAAAAGAAAACCGAACATTATTCGCCCGTTATCCATGTCACAGGCCCGACACGTAATAGCACGATTGAGAAGAATATCTTTTATATCTGTAAAAAAGAATTGCCTCAGATGGATAAACGCCTTGTTCACTCCGACGATTGGCGTGGATACGCAGATAGTACTTATTTCAAAAACAATTATATCTTTGTAGAAGAACCCACATTAGCATTCGATGCAACGGAGTCGACCCATAATTTTATAGAAGATAATCTGTATGTTGGTCCGTTAAAATATACCGGAGCAGGCTTTAAAGCCTATAAAGGAAAGTTTGATAAGGCGATGTGGTATAATGCCGAAGATGAAAACTGGCATAAACTGGTTGAATTCGTAAAAGATAAGAAAGTAATGCTAAATGAAGAGGAATTCTCTGTATGGGATATAATCGGATATAACTGATCGTAGCTATGATATTTAGGAGTCCTATATATATGTTGCTACTACTCACCACCCTGTTGGTTTCGTGTAGCAAGAAAACTCCCGGAGTAATAACGCTTCACGTATATCCGGACAGTGTGGTGAACGACATATCCAACCATCCGATAGGAATCAATCTGAGCTACTTTATGGACGGTGGACGCTTTCCTAATCCTGAAAGAACTGTTACAGAAGCCCTTCGAGAGATGGGGGTAAGGTACTTGCGTTATCCGGGTGGTGAAAAATCAGATCTCTATATGTTTAGTGCTCCACCTTATAAAAAATCGAATCCCACGGTAACTCGTACAATAGCCATTGAAGACTATCCGGGAATGTTTACACCCGATGGCGAACTGGTTTATGACCCTTTGGATTTTGATGAGTTCATGGAATTATGTCATTCTTTACATGCTGAACCTATTATTGTAGTTGCAGCCGATCGTTATTTGCTTCCCGAAGTAGAAGGTAAGCGTTCTGCAAAAAGAGAAGCGTTGATTGAGCATGCGGCAGAATGGGTTCGTTATGCCAATATCACAAAGAAATATGGCGTTCGTTATTGGATGATTGGGAATGAAAGCTGGAACAAGAACAATATCAATTCCAATGCAGATATTTATGCGCAGGATGTAATTGCTTTCTCAAAAGCGATGAAAGCTGTAGATTCTTCAATTCTGATTATACCTAATGGTGAAAGTGATGAATTCTTTAAGGCTGTAATCACTCAGGCTGGAGATTATATTGACCGTTTGTGTGTTAGTAACTATGGTGTATTTGATTTTCATGAAGGATACCAGACGTATAGCGATTCAACCAAATGCCTGATATGGCCTGCTCAAACGGCACTGAATGCCATGAACAAATACGCTACCCAAGAACAGTTGGACCGTTGGAAAATGATTGTGGCCGAGTACGGAACAATTGATTGGTTCGGCTTGTGGAAAGGGACAAATGATATGGGACATGCCATTGTTTCTTTTGATATGACCGGACAGTTGTTAATGGAACCACAAATTGAGTTCTCGTGTTTCTGGAATACACGTTGGATTGAAAATGAAAACCGTCCTCTTACTGATCACGATGCATTGGATATGAATGGGAATATAAATCCGACAGGCGTATCATTGAAAATCTGGGGTAATTATTTGGGTAAACAAATGGTAAAGAGTGAATCAGATGGAAGTATTATAACCTATTCAAGCATAGATAAAGAGCAACAATTATTATATGTGTATGTTATAAATAAAAAAGAAACTCCTTGTAGCCTGAGGCTTGAAATCGAAAGTAATAAAACAACTCTTTTGGCTCGGGGCTGGGAATATTTTGGTAATTTGCCCGATGATGTAAATCCGGTATGGCAAAGTAAAACGGTTAATGGTGAATATGTTGATCTTAAAGGGTATTCAATAACGGTATTGGAGTATAAACTGAAATGAATTTATTAATGTCTCCCACCACCTCCCCCCTTCGGGGTACTCCTCCTCGGGAAGGAGGAGAGTTCACAATAATAAACCGCTTCATAACGATACTTTTTCTTCTGGTCTTGTCTGTATCTTCTTTTTCTCAGGAATATACGCACTATACAACCATAGATGGCTTATCGGGTACCGATGTTACTGCCATCTGTGAGAATGAGAATTTTCTATGGATCGCAACGAACGATGGATTGAACCGTTTCGACGGAAAGGAATTCAAAGTCTACCGAAGCGATAATTCTACTACAAACAGCCTTACCGAGAATAATATCGAAACGCTGATGTTCGATTCGCAGGGACTTTTATGGATTGGCTTGAAAACAGGTGGCGTGGATATCTTTAACCCCAGAAAGAATAAATTCACCCATATTAGCGAGATGGTAAAAGAGTATCCTCAACGAGTGATATCTATCTACGAAGATTCACAAAAGAACATCTGGTTGGGGAGTTGGGAAAATGGACTATACCAATTGTCGCCGGATAGTACAGGTGAGATGTCTTATCAGGTTTCCAGACATTATCCGCAGAATATTGTATCGAGCATAGTAGAGAAACCTATGGGTAAACTTTGGTTGGGAACATATTATGGCTATTTCTTATATGATATTGAGAAAAAAAAGGATATAAAACTCAATGAAAACAAGTATGCCATAACCCAATTCCTGGATACCGGGGAAAAGAATAGTTTATGGTTTTCTACATGGACGGATGGGTTATGTAAACTGGAATGGGATGAAAAAACATACTCTGTTACAGAAAAGTTCATAACCAAAGATATTATTGATATATATTGTATATTCCCTTCTGTTGACCATAAACTTTATCTGGGTACATGGGGCGATGGGGTGAAAGTGGCCGATATACATGCGCATGCACCTCTTAAGTCTTTATCTATGAATGCCCCTGTCATTCAGTCTTTCTTTAGAGATAAATACAATCGATTGTGGATAGGAACATATGGCATGGGATTGTATCGGCTTGACGATAAAGACAAGGGAATAACTCCTCTTTCTCCAATCAACCAAAATGGTTATTCTGCGGCTTATGCTCTACACGACTTTGGTTATGGCAGTTTGCTGGTAGGCTCACAGGGTGACGGACTTTATTTGTACGATTTGAAAGCCCGTAAACTTAACCACAGGTTAATAAAGAATGCCGGAAATCTATTTCATAAATATATCCTGTCTCTTTACAAGGATGATGAGGTTTTGATTGTGGGAAATGATGATATTGGTATTCAATATGCCCCACTAAAAGGCAATGGAGATGCTAACTTCTCGCTTCAAACTTATCATGCCCATAAGAACTTCGGTAAAGTGACATCTATATTCAAAAGCCATAATTCAACTTTCTGGATGGGAACGAAACAATTTGGGTTGGTATCCATGAAGTACAATCCGGTCAGGAAAATATTTACCGATTATGTTCATTATGATTCATTTGGAATGGACGAGATCACTGGTTTTTCGGAATCGAATGATGGACAAATATGGATATCTTCTCACACTGGCATCTATTTATTTAACCCGGTTACGAATAAAGCGAAGACATATGGACAGCAGGTGCCGGAAATGGTTTATAGTTTGGCGGACGATATTCAGAATAAATGTCTGTGGCTAGGAACATCCGGAGGTTTACGTAAACTGGAGTATACAAATGGAGGAGAAATAGAGAATCCGTTTCTATCGGAAATGCTGCCCGAAGGTGCTATTCGCGATGTGGTTCTCGATGCCTATAACAATGTCTGGTTTTCTGTGTCGAATCGTATCTTTTGCTATGTAAATGATAGTGGAGAGTTGAAAGAAATAAACCTCGGAGGTAAAAACAATCAGATACTGTTTTCTTCTGCCCGTTTTGAAGTAGAGGGAGCTAAATATGTAGTATTTGGCGGGACGAATCGCTTGTTGTTGATTGATCCGCAGATTGTGCTGAACCAACCGAATGAAACTCAGATATTGCTGACCGAATTGCAGATTGATCATCAGATCGTCAATGTAGGTCAAGAGGTATATGGTAAGGTAGTATTGAATGAAGATACCGAGTATGTAAATGCCATAACTTTGTCGTATCTCTGCAAATGGATAAGCTTGTCGTTTACCGAAATAGGTTGGGAAAACTATCATAACAGCTATCAATATCAAATAAAAGGATTTAGTGAAGACTGGCAATACCTGGATATTTCCAAGCCGATTACGTTTTCACAACTGCCGGCGGGCAACTATACATTATTTATCCGTTCGAACAACAATACATCGCTGTCGGATCAAAACGATCCGCTTTGGAGCCTTTATATTGTGATTACTCCACCTTGGTGGCAAACGGGATGGTTCTATGCGACTTTATCATTTGTTATCATGCTTGCTTTGGTTACCTTGTTCTTTCTTGTAAAGAATCACTATAAAAAACGCCAGACGTTGCGGCTGAAGGAAATTGAGAAAAAGAAGAAAGAGGAACTGCTTCAGGAAAAAGAAAGTTTCTTTGCCGGACTTTCACACGACTTGTTGACGCCTTTTTCGCTGATTATGGCACCCATCAGTGATTTGATGCGCGATAAGGAGATTAACGAAGATCAACATGAGAAGTTGGAGATCATTTCAAAAAATGCAGGCTTCCTTTCGGATATATTCAGCACAATTCTCGATTTTAAGCGGGCGGAATTGCTTGATACGGAGATTAAAGAGAAAAGTGTGGAGTTAGTGTCGTTTATCCGGATCATAGTTAATGCTTTTGATTATTTGGCTAAGTCCAATCATATTAGCCTGACTTATCATTCCGGTGTTTCCGATCTTCATGTATCTGTTGATACGATAAAACTGGAACGTATTCTCTATAATATTATCAGCAATGCATTGAAATTCACCAAGGAAGAGGGTAAAATTGAAGTAGCGCTTTCTTATGATGCATTATCGGAAGTCTTTTATATAACCGTAAAAGATAATGGCATTGGTATTGAGCAGCAGAATCAACGGAGGGTGTTTGAAAAGTTTTATCAGGAGGATAAAACTACCAGTTCGCAAGGGTTAGGGCTGGGACTGTATACAACCCGCAAATTCCTCCATCTGATGGATGGGGATATTTCAATAGAGTCTGTTCCACAAGAAGGCACCACAGTTACCATAAACCTTCCGGCTAAGAAAACGGATGGTATAGATACATCTGTTTCGGAAACAAACATAGAGCATGAATTCACAATACTGCTTGTAGAGGATAACTTGCAATTACGAAGCTATTTGAAGAAGAAGCTCTCTGCTCACTTTGATGTAGCTGTAGCTGCAAACGGTGTTGAAGCACTGGAATATATCAAAAATAATCTGCCGGAATTGGTTATCTCCGATGTGATGATGCCCGAGATGGATGGTCTGACGCTTTGTTCCACAATAAAGAATACACCGATGTATTCGGATATCTTTGTAATTTTGCTTTCGGCTAAATCTTCTTCTGAAGATGAAATGCAGGGATACAAAGCCGGTGCGGATTTTTACTTGAAAAAGCCATTCGATCCGGATATTCTGATTAAGCATATGGTGAATGTATATGCTACCCGTCAGCAACGCCGGAAGCAGATTATCTCCGATTTGTTATCTCCGCAGAACGATCAGGTAGAGTCTCATCCGAAAGATGATTTTTTGAATAAAGCTATAAAAATCATAGAAGACCATCTAATGGATGAGAATTTTAAAATAGATGAGTTCGCCTCGGAAATGAACCTAAGTAAAACTGTTCTGCACCGGAAATTTAAGTTGATGCTTGGTGAAACGCCCAATGTTTTTATTCGGAATGTCCGGTTAAGAAAAGCGGCAAATATGCTGAAGGAAACAGATCTTTCCATATCTGAAATAGGTTATCTCACCGGATTTAGCCAGGCTCATTATTTTATCAAATGTTTTAAAGAAGTATATCAGGATACTCCAAAGAATTATAGAGTACACAATAAATTGAGTTCAGAACAATAATTAAATTATGAAAAATAATCATCTTCTACCATTCAAACCTTTTGCTCTTTTAGTACTGTTATTATGCATAACGTCCTATTCATACTCACAGAAACCTGATTATAGGTATGAAGTAGAATCACTTCTGTCTGAAATGACCTTGGATGAGAAGATCGGGCAAATGAATCAACTGAATTTTGAAGGGCTGAATGACGAACTACTTCAAAAAGTAAAGCGAGGTGAGGTCGGTTCTTTGCTGAATGTAACAGACACCGAGGTCATAAATATACTCCAAAAAGCTGCTATTGAAAACGGTAATGGGATTCCATTAGTCATTGCCCGCGATGTCATACATGGATATAAAACGATATTCCCGATTCCATTGGGACAAGCAGCATCCTTTGATCCGGAGGTCGCAAGGATTGGGGCATGCGTTGCTGCTGCTGAGGCTTCGGAACATGGTATCCGATGGACCTTTGCTCCGATGATCGACATTGCACGCGACGCACGCTGGGGACGAATCGCTGAAAGCCTGGGCGAAGACCCTTTTCTTTCTGCACTCATGGGGGCGGCTATGGTGAGAGGTTTTCAAGGTGAAGATTTATCTCTACCGAATAATATAGCTGCCTGTGCCAAACACTTTGTAGGTTATGGTGCAGCCGAGGGCGGACGTGACTATAACAGCACAAGTATAACTCCTCTTGCTCTTAGAAATACCTATTTACCTCCTTTCCAAAAAGCAATAGATGAAGGTGTTGCTACTGTAATGACCTCATTCAATGATAATGATGGCATCCCCACATCCGGCAATTCGTATTTGCTGAAAGATGTGTTGCGCCAGGAAATGGAATTCAGGGGCGTAGTCGTTTCCGACTGGAATTCTGTTGGAGAAATGATAACTCATGGCTTTGCTGCCGATGGAAAAGATGCGGCTATGCTTTCCGCAAATGCAGGTTTAGATATGGAGATGAACACAGAGTTATATGTTACCCACCTGAAACAACTGGTGCAAGAAGGTAAAGTATCTGTTGCTGATATTGATAATTCTGTGCGCTACATTTTACAAATGAAATTCCGTTTAGGCTTATTCTCCAATCCTTATGTGAAGATTAAAAAAACGTCTGTTGTTTATACAGATGCTCATTTGCAAGCTGCCAAAGAAGCCGCATTGAAATCGGCTATATTATTGAAGAATGAGAATAATACACTACCGCTAAAAGAAACGCAGAAGATTGCGGTTTTTGGCCCTATGGCCGATGCTCCATACGATCAGTTAGGTACATGGATCTTTGATGGAGAAGCAAACCATACCGTAACTCCAATCGGTGCACTAAAGAGCGATAAAGCATATGAAAATATTAAATTTACTTATGAAACGGCTTTGTCTCCCTCGCTTAAAGATGCCGATGTTGCTGTTGTATTCCTGGGCGAAGAATCTAAACTCTCGGGAGAAGCAAGTTCCTTGTCCGATATCAATCTTAGAGGTACTCAATCAGCTTTATTGAAAGAAATCAAAGCAACCGGAAAACCTGTTGTTCTTGTTATAATGGCCGGAAGACCCTTAACGATAGAACGTGATTTGCCTTATGCAGATGCTGTGCTTTATAATTTCCATCCGGGTACTATGGGAGGCCCTGCCATACTGGATTTATTATTTGGAAGGGCCAATCCAAGTGGAAAACTTCCGGTTACATTTGTTCGTGAGGTAGGACAGATTCCTCTTTATTATAATCACAATAATACCGGACGTCCTGCACCAGATAATGCAAGAACCTTAAATGCGGATACAAAAGATGTGAAACAGACTTCTGTTGGTGATGTTTCGCATTATCTGGATTCAGGGAAGGGCCCTCTGTTTCCTTTTGGATTTGGTTTGTCATATAGTCGGTTTGAATATTCGGAGCTGTCACTTTCTTCTCCTACAATAAGTATGAATGACTCTCTTATTGTCAGTGTAACTTTGAGAAATACAAGCAATATAGATGGGGTAGAGATTGCACAGCTTTATGTGAGGGATCTTGTCGGCTCGATTATACGTCCCGTAAAGGAATTGAAAGGCTTTCAGCGTGTCAGCCTAAATGCCGGTGAAACAAAAATAGTCACATTCACCTTATTTTCTGATGATCTGGCTTTCTATGGTATTGATTTAATTCGTAAAGCCGAACCCGGTTTTTTCGATGTTTGGATAGGTGGAGATAGTAAAACGAGTCCAGACAAGAAGCGATTTGAATTGAAATAATACATTATTGGCGAAGAACCTCTGGAAATAGAATAATGAAATTCTTGCCCAAAAGATATTTTTTACTCATATTTGTAATTGCCTTGATATAAAATAAATTGTTTAACATATGAAGTGGCAACTCTGTATATAGCTATTCAGCTTTGGGCATGCCGGGGAGTATCTTTCCGGCATTAAATGGTTGTGCCCATATCCTTTACAGAGTTTAATCTATACAATTACTAATCATTGTTTGTGGCATTTTAGGATGTTGCACAAACATGCCATTTCATAAAAACAAATGAATTATACATATAAACAAATATGGCTCATCAATCTGCCTATCATGGTGAGCCTATTCATGGAGCAACTGATAAATCTTACGGATTCCATTTTTCTGGGGCACGTTAGTCAAATAGACTTAGGTGCATCTGCATTGGCTACCATGTACTATACCGCAATTTATATGCTGGGATTTGGCTTTAGCCTCGGTGCACAGGTCGTTATAGCAAGGCGGAATGGAGCCGGACAATACGCAGATGTTGGGCGGGTCTTTTATCAGGGCATCATTTTTCTATCAGCTTTTGCTGTTATTGTATTTATACTATCCAAGCTATTTTCCCCTGCATTACTTCGCTTTATGATTTCATCAGACAATGTCTACCAAGCTACGATGAAATATATCGAGTGGCGGGATTACAATTACCTGTTTGCTTTCCCCTTGTTGGCCATTCGTGCCTTTTTTATTGGGACAACTCATACTAAAATCCTTACCGCCAACTCTCTTATTATGGTAGTATGTAATACCTTGTTCAATTACTTACTTATTTTCGGGAAAGCCGGATTCCCTAAACTCGGAATAAGTGGGGCGGCCATTGGCTCATCATTGTCGGGACTTATCGGACTATTATTCCTTATTATATATATGTGGCGGTATGTGGACAAGAAACGCTATGGCTTACGTGTCGTTTTTGATTTAGGATTATCGCTTCATCTCTTGAATATATCTGTCTGGACCATGGTACGGTCGTTTTTCTGTATTGCTCCGTGGTTTCTTTTCTTTGTTTCGATTGAGCATTTAGGTGAGTGTGAACTTGCTGCGGCAAATGTAGTAAGAAGTATTTCTATGATCTTTTTTGTAATCGTCAATTCATTTGCAACAACTATCATTTCATTAGTCAGCAATCTTATTGGGGCAAAGCAAATAATGAAAGTGATGGCAACCTGTCGTCGTGTAATTATTCTGAATTATGCGATAGGGATACCACTCATATTATTGGCTTTTGCTTTTTCGGGGAGTTTACTACGCTTATTTACCAATGATATAACAATTATCCATACGGCATTTTATCCGTTTTGTGTTATGCTTTCAACATTCATTATTTCCGTTCCGGCATATACATATTGCAATACAGTAATAGGTACGGGTAATACAAAAATCGCTTTTATATTCCAGATGGTGAATATAACAATATATTTATCTTACCTATTCCTACTGTCTCGATCGCCAGGTATTCCGCTGGCTGTCTATTGGACTGCCGAACAACTATATGTAGTCGTCTTGCTATTATTATCTCTGATTTATCTCAAAAGAAATAAATGGCAAAATAAGAGTTTATAAGAAATCTTCTTTTGGCTTGTTCAATTAATATTAGTAGTAAATTGCTATATTTGAATAATTAATACGATATTTGTGCCAGAATCTATTTGTTCCTTAATCGTGAGAACCAATCTTAAATACATACTATTATTATGTTTCCTTTTCTTCTGTATTCAACTTGTAGAAGGGAAAAGTTCCTACCAATATGGTCTTGCCTTTAAATCTTATGAAGTAGAGAAAGAAGAGCGTACAAGTCTGAACCTGACCCCGGATGGAATGTTTTCTTTTCCGGAGGGTTTTATTTTGGAGTTCGATGTATCCTTTAAACAGATATTGCAGACCTTCGGATATGTGTTCAGAATAATAGGAGAAAATAATGAATATATAGATTTTATGTTGAGCAGAACCCGGAATAGCCGGGTTCTTGAACCACAACTGGCTACCGTCTATAAATCGGGACAGAAGCTCTGGAGTCCTACATTTGAAGAATTGGGTACGGACTTCGATCAATGGATAAAAGTGAAACTCCTTCTCGAACCAGAGAAAGGAGTCCTGAAACTATTCATTAATGGCAAAGAGTTCGAACAAACAGAAGACTATTTTAAGAATCTGAAAGATATCCGGATCGTTTTTGGTAAAAATGAGATATTATCTTATGAAACCAACGATGTCCCTACCATGTTTCTCAGAGATGTATTTATCAAGAACATTGATGATACACCTATATATTATTGGAAGCTGTCACAGCACACAAGCAATGGGGTATTCGATGAACTGAAAGGACGTTTCGCATCTTGTCTGTCGCCTAAGTGGATATTAGATAGCCATGCCTATTGGCAGAAGGAAGTATCATTCGCAACCGATGTACACCCTCAAATCATCTTCAATAGAGAAGAAGATCAGGTAGCAATAGCAGATAATAAATATTTTTATCTGTACAGCCTGAAAGAACAACTGTTGAGAAAACATGTGCTCCGGAGTGGGGTGCCTCAAGGGCATAAGTCCAACCAGATGATATATAATAGTCGTGATGATAAGTATGTCACCTACGATTTTATTGGTGATATAGCGACATACGACACAGTGGCTAAAACATGGAACAATACCATTGTCGATTTTGATAACCCACATTACTGGCATCATAATCGCTATTATTCTCCTGCAACCAATACGTTATATACTTTCAACGGATACGGTTTCCATCTTTATAAGAATGATCTCCATAAATATCATTTTGACTCATCTACATGGGAAATTGGGGCATATAAAGGAGATACCATCACACCCCGTTATTTATCCGGGTTGGGTGCTTTGGATGAGAAAACTCTGCTTCTTTTCGGAGGATACGGAAGCGAAAAAGGAAATCAGGAGTTATCTCCCCGCAATTATTATGAACTCTATACTTTTGATCTGGAAACTTCGCTTACCCAGAAGAAATGGGAACTAAATCCTGAGAAACATAACTTTGTAGTTGTCAACTCATTGGTTGTCGATTCATCGAATAATTGTTTCTATGCACTATGCTTTCCGCATCAAAAGTTTAATACCACCTTACAGTTATATCGTTTTTCGATTGACGAGCCTTCTTATGAAATTCTGGCCGATAGCATCCCATACCCATTTAGTGATATATATTCTTATGCCGACTTATATCTAAGCAGTGATGAATCAAAACTGATTGCTGTTACCTCATATACAGATGAGAAGAACTCAAAAGGAATGGTGAATATATATACTTTATCTTTCCCTCCGCTAAATAGTACGGATTTGTACCAAAATGAATCCGACGCTTCATCTTCCTGGATATATATTATTATTTCAGCAATCCTTTTAGGTTTGGTGTTACTAATGATATGGAGGAGGAGCAAAACTGAAAAACAAGTAAAAGGAATAGAACAAGTAGAACAAATGGGAACTACTTCTAGCCCTGCTGAAAGTAAACTTCAAGAAAGCGTACAACCCGATTATGACCCAATCTTAGGAATAAAACCTCTGCATGACAAGCGGAATAAACAATCTATTTTGCTTTTCGGTGGATTCCAGGTAATTGATAAAGACTCGAATAATATAACCGGTGAGTTTACCCCAACATTAAAACAACTGTTTCTCCTTATATTATTATATACACTAAAAGATGGAAAAGGTATTTCTTCCGTAAAACTACGCGAGATCCTGTGGTTTGATAAAACCAATGAAAGTGCTAAAAATAACCGGGGAGTATCATTAAGCAAATTGAGAACTATTTTTGATAAGATAGGCAAAATATCTATAAGCAGCGCTAACTCTTATTGGACAGTCGAATTTGATGAAGATATTTATTGCGATTACTATGAGGCTCTGATTTTGATGAATCGTTTGGTGAAACAACCCGATCATAAAGATATTAACCGGTTAATTTCTATTGTATCGGGCGGAGAACTATTGCCCAATCTCGAAACAGAATGGATTGATACTTTTAAATCTGATTTTTCAAACAGGTTGATTGATCTGTTATTAAATCTGATATCCCGCTCTTCCGAGCTAAACCTGTCACCCTCTATGATGATAAATATTGCAGATGCGGTTTTTGCTCATGACTCTTTGAATGAGGACGCTTTAAAAATAAAAACGACCTTGCTGGTAGAGATGGGTAAGAATGGGTTGGCTCAGAAAACATATATGTCTTTTGCTAAGGAATACCAATCCTTGTTTGGAGTTGACTTTAAGCTTTCTTTTGAGCAGGTTATTTCCTGAAACTGTTTTTTTATTTAATAATTTCGGGGTATTAATCGTTTGTTAACCCTGTAATTAATGTATCTACGTTATTTTTGTGTCGATAATGTAAATTCTAACCTAATATTATGAGACACGTTTTTTTGACTCTTCTACTTTTCTCATCCGTTTTGTGCTTTGCAGCACAGAAAACGGGGAACTCTGTTTCTAAAAACTCGAACCTTACAGAAGGACGTAGTACAATGAATCTCTCGGATAGCCAATGGTGGCTTTGGAGAGATACGGATGCTACATGGAAAGATGACAAGTTGTATTTACCGACTGAGATAACCGATTTGTCCATTCTGCCGGTTAATGTACCTACCGGAGGATGGAATAAATTGGATCAACAACAAGCCATTTCAGTTAAAGTTCCGGGAACAGTAGAGGAATACTTCACGACATCCGACAGTCCCCGCCCGGAAGATCTAAGAGGAGTAAGTTGGTGGTTTCGTACTCTCGAAGTGCCCGAACAACTCAAAGAACGCCGGTTTATTCTTCATTTTGAATCGGTAAGAATGCGGGCAGAGGTATATATTGATAAACAACTGGTTGCCTATGATATCATTGGCGAATCTCCCTTCCAGGCAGATATTACCCCATTCATTCGTCCCGGTGAAAAACAGCAACTAGCTGTCAGAGTAACCAACCCCGGAGGTAACTTCCATTGGCAGGATTTTGATATATATAAATGGGGGAGTTATAATGTTCCTCCGGGAAGAGGTTTCGGAGGAATTATAGGAAGAGTAAAGATGGAGGCTGTTCATCCCATACATATTTCCGACTTATATATACAAAACACTCCGGATATTAAATCAATTAATGCAATTATTAGTATCCAAAACAACACCTCGGCAAAGGCGAAACAAGACCTGGAGGTAATTGTACGCGAGAAAAAGAATCCGGAGAAGATTGTTTTCCAACAAACGTTGAAGAAACAGCCCATTACCGAAGGATTACAAACAATGAGTATCCCGGTGACTGTTCCTGATGCCCATCTGTGGGATTTAAATTCTCCTGAGTTGTACACTTGTGAGGTACGGATAAAATCGGGTAAAAAGATTCTAGACCATGACCAAAAGGTTTTCGGATTCCGTTGGTTTACTGTAGATGGAATAGGCAAGGATGCAGTTCTTCGCCTGAATGGTCGTAGAGTTATGCTCCGTAGTGCAATCAGTTGGGGATATTGGCCGGTTACGGGACTCATAGCAACCCCTGAAATGGCTGAAAAGCAAATAGAAACAGCTCAAGTCTTGGGATTAAATACACTCAATTTCCATCGTAGCATTGGTAGTCCGGTAGTACTTGAAAAGGCAGATGAAATGGGATTACTTTATTATGAAGAACCCGGTTCATTCCATTCGGCCAATCACGATCCTTTTATTCGTAGCATTGTGAATGAAAAGCTGAAACGCATGGTACGACGCGACCGCAGTCACCCCAGTTTGGTAATCTACAATTTGATTAATGAATTCGGAGGAGTGTTGAGTCGTGATAAGGAACTGGTGGCCAAGCGAATGAATGATATGCGCGAAGCTCATGCTGTTGATCCGAGCCGTATTATGACTTTTACTTCCGGTTGGGCAGGCAGTGAACATGCAGAGGAAGATTCAAAGGCACATATGCTTCCGTTTGATACAACTTTATATAGAAAAGGATGGTTCGACAATCATCGTGCCGGTGGACCGGAAACCTGGTTGGAAGAATATTACAAAGGTCCGGAAGATAATTTTATGTACACTGACAACCGGACAGAAATTTACTTTCGCGGTGAAGAAGGTGCACTATCTACTCCGCCCCGTATTCAAAAGATTCATGAAACGATTACTTCATCCGGAGAATCAGGATGGGATGGCAAATTCTGGGAAAAACAATACCAATCATTCTCCAATATGTTCCGCGAAAAGCAACTTGAACCTTATTTCGGTAACATTGACTCACTGACTCGACTCATGGGAAATGTCTCTTTTGAACATCAGGGGCGACGGATTCAGGGAATGCGAATGCAGAACATCGGCGATGGCTATATGGTAAACGGGTGGGAAGCTATGCCTTACGATAATCATTCGGGTATTGTAGATATCTATCGCAATCCCAAGGGAGACGTTTCTTTGTTTAATTATTATACCCAGCCGCTATATATTGCTGTTTCTTCCCGTTCACAAATCGTTCGCTTGCCGGCAGATGTTTCGGTTGATTTCTATATCATCAACGAGAAAGACCTGAAAGGAAGTTATGCATTGCAAATCAACGTAGTTGATCCTGCCGGGAATATCGTACATAAAGACACCAAACCTGTAATAATAAAAGGTGACGAGGTTTTCGGGCAACTTTTACTAGAGAATATCACTCTTCCTATCCGGAAGGAAGGAGGGAAATATAAGATAACCGCCCAGATAGTCGATGCCGACGGAAATACGTATGCAAAAGGCCATGATGAAGTATTGGCTGTAGACTGGAATGCCGATAGTTTGAAAGGCAAGGGTGCCTATTATGGAAAGGACGGCGATAAATTTGCCGGATTCTACATGCAGCAAACCGGCAACCCGATAGAAGCATTTACTCCTGAGACAAAATCTCTAGACTGGTTGGTGGTTACACGCCCATCACTCGATGAGCCTATGCTTATTGATCCCGGGTTTTTCCTGAATAAAGATGGACAATCCACCCTTCAGGTCAGCTTCTATAAGGATAATGATATGCGTGATCTGGCTCAGAAGAAACCGGATACCAAGATTGATCGCCATTTTGCTGGTGGAGCACAACCCGACGCTTCGGTTCCGGCAAATCAAGCTTTCTCTGTAGTGTGGGAGGGAGAATTGCTACCTACCGAATCCGGACAATACCTGATTGGTCTTAGCAGTAACAGCGGAATACGACTATCGGTAAACGGACAAAGAATGATTGATAACTGGGGCAACCGGAAACCGGTATCATTGGATCGCCCCGTGATGCTTGAAGCCGGGAAACCTGCAACGATCCGGGTGGAATATACACAGAATGCCGGTTCGGGAGAGGTGCAACTGAAATGGTCGCGCCCTACAACCACCGCTATAGAACCACAACTATTAATTGACCGTGTAAAGAACGATGGCACTACGCTGATCTTATTGAATGCAGCAGAATCGTGGATGAATCTGGTGGCTCAAAACACTGGAGTAAAATATAATGGCTATTATTCTGTAGGCAGAAACTGGGTAGGCGGCATTCATTTCGTAAAAGATCATCCCTTGTTTAAAGGTTTACCAGTGAATGATGCCCTCAATTGGCCATATCAGGCCGTAGCCCGCAATGGCGATCAACGTTTCGGCTTCCGTATAAGTGGCGAAGAAATGGTGGTAGGTTCTTACAAAAGTACACCTTTTGAACTGGGAACCGCCGTTGGTATTCTTCCTTGTGGAAAAGGAAAAATCATTTTCTCTTCACTAGATATTTTAGATAATCTTGATCAGCCCTCAGGACCATCGGATGTGGCAAAGAAAATACTTTGTAACTACATCTCATACTATAATACTAAATTTGAATAATTCATATGAGACACATTATTGCTATCCTCCTGCTTTTTGCAACCACCCTTTGCGTTGCACAGAAAAAAAACTCCATCTATAAGAAAGATTGGATCGACTTCAATAAAAACGGTGTAAAGGATGTTTTTGAAGACCCGAAAGCAACGATTGAAGACCGCATAGAAAACCTGCTTTCACTTATGAATCTGGATGAGAAAACCGTCCAGATGGTAACACTCTATGGTAGCGGAAGAGTGCTGAAAGACCCACTTCCTACACCGGAATGGAAAACATCATTGTGGAAAGATGGTATCGGTAATATCGACGAGCAACATAACGGACTTGGAACATTCGGCTCCGAGTATTCGTACCCGTATAGTAAGTCTGTTGATGCCCGTCAAGCCATCCAGCGCTGGTTTGTTGAAGAAACCCGGTTGGGTATTCCCGTAGATTTTACCAATGAAGGTATTCGCGGATTATGTCATGACAGAGCTACCATGTTTCCGGCTCAATGTGGTCAGGGGGCTACGTGGAACAAGGAATTAATAGCACGCATTGCAGAGGTGGAAGCGACCGAGGCACTGGCGTTGGGCTATACCAATATCTACTCTCCTATATTAGATATCGCTCAGGACCCACGGTGGGGAAGAGTTGTTGAGTGTTATGGTGAAGATCCCTACCATGTCTCGCAACTCGGAAAACAAATGATTGAAGGCTTGCAGAAGAGAGGACTGGTTGCAACCCCTAAACATTTTGCGGTATATAGTATTCCTGTTGGCGGGCGCGATGGTGCTACCCGTACCGATCCGCATGTAGCTCCGCGCGAAATGAGAACATTATATCTCGAACCCTTCCGCGTTGCTTTTCAGGAATCAAACGCACTGGGCGTGATGAGCTCATATAATGATTATGACGGCGTTCCCGTAACCGGAAGTCCCTATTTCCTTACGGAAATCCTTCGCAACGAGTGGGGCTTCAAAGGCTATGTCGTTTCAGATAGCGAAGCCGTTGAGTTTATTAAAACCAAGCATCGCGTAGCGAGCACCGACGAAGATGCTGCGGCAATGGCAGTAAATGCCGGATTGAATATCCGCACCAACTTTACTCCCCCCGAAAACTTTGTCCTCCCCTTACGGAAAGCCATTGAAGAAGGAAAGGTATCTATGGAAACGGTAAATGACCGGGTTCGCGATATTTTAAGAGTGAAATTCATCTTAGGCTTATTTGATAATCCATATAAAGGCGATCAGAAACTGGCCGATAAAGTAGTTCATTCTGCCGAACATAAAGCTGTTTCGCTGGATGCGGCAAGACAATCTGTTGTCTTACTGAAGAACGAAAACAACCTGTTACCATTAAATAAAGAAACAAAGCGAATCGCCCTGATCGGACCCAATGCCGACGAGAAGCAGGAACTAATCTGCCGTTACGGACCGGCGAATGCTGATATTATTACGGTACGCGAATACCTGAAAACCTATCTTCCTGCAACCGAAATTAAATACGCCAAAGGCTGCGAAATAGTAGATAATCGCTATCCATTAAGTGAAATTCTGCCTGCTCCGTTAAATACGGAAGAGCAACAAATGCTTGACGAGGCAGTACAAGCCGCAAAAGAATCGGATGTTGTTATTCTGGTTTTAGGTGGTTCTGAGGTTACTGTTCGTGAAGATAAATCAAGAACCGATCTCAATCTTCCCGGCCGTCAGATGGATTTGATGAAAGCTGTTCAAGCAACCGGAAAACCTGTTGTATTGGTCTTGCTCGATGGACGTGCATCTACCATTAATTATGCACAAGAGCATATTCCGGCCATTGTTCATGCCTGGTTTCCCGGCGAGTTCTGCGGTCAGGCCGTATCCGAAGTGCTGTTTGGAGATTATAATCCCGGCGGAAAACTCGCTGTAACTTTCCCTAAATCCGTTGGTCAGATACCTTTTGCTTTCCCTTTCAAACCAGGTTCCGATGCTTCATCGCCTTATGCGGTGTATGGCGCACTTTATCCGTTTGGATACGGACTCAGTTATACCAAATTTGAATACGGTAATCTGAAAATTGAGCAGACGGGACAAACCGCTGATGATAAAGTCCTTATTTCGTTTACCATTAAAAACACAGGCGATAGAAAGGGAGATGAGGTAGCGCAACTCTACCTGCGCGATGAATACAGTAGTGTGACCACATACACCAAAGTCCTCCGTGGTTTTGAGCGCGTAACTCTGGAACCCGGCGAAGCAAAGGAAATAAAAATGGAGTTAACCAAGCAAGCCCTGGGCTTGTGGGATATAAATAATAAGTTTACCGTTGAACCGGGAGATTTTGAGATACAGGTAGGCACTTCTTCCCAAGATATACGGTTAAAAGGTCGTTTTCAGATTTTATAGATTAGTGAGATATTAGTTTAGCAAGGTATTAAGTTTTTCAGAAGTATTAGTTATATAATAAGGTAAATAAGGTGTGAGCCACAGATAAGGAGTTTTTATGCTCCTGTCTGTGGCTTTTTCTCTTTCAGATACTTTCTTTCTTTTATTTGATTCTTTTCTTCTGATATTATCTCTTAGAGATATAAATGACCAGATGTACATCTGGTTACTGACTACCTGTACATCTAGTTACTAACCTCATGTACATCTAGTTGTTTGCTTTAATAAAAGATAATCAAAAAACTCTTAGTGGCATGCATTGAATATAAGGAGCAAAACATACAAATCAATATATGCTAAGAAGCGCATTAGTGTATCTCTTTTATTTATGGAGTATTCATATCTCTGAAATAGAGGCAATATCGAGTTAATTAACCGCTATGTTAACCTTTTGTTTCGGTATTTTTGTACAATAAGTCCCTATATTATATGGTGTGTTTATCATTTTTTCGAGTTGCAATCCGGTAAATCAATACCTCACGAATCTCTTTTTAGGGGCTTGATTGGCAAGTAAAAACAGTTTTTCTTTCAATAAGTAAAAAAAAGTAACGTCATGCGATATTTTTTCATCCTTTATTTATTAAATTAATAATAAATTAACCGATAAGGTAATTTATTGCAGATACATTTGTCACATCTTGAAGTAGATTTTTAATCTTTCTCTAATTTGAATTTAATATTATGAAGAAATTAATCAAAAGGGAAATAATGTTACAAAACTTATTCTCCCTATCCTGTAAGGTGGACTCTGGCTAAGCTCTTTCATATGATTCTCATTAGCCCTTAAATTAGAATAAAGTAGTATGGCTAAATGAGATTAATGGAATCGTCCTCGGACTGAACTAAGTGATATTTAGAAGACCGGTCAATTCTAAAATTACGTAAAAGTAACCTGAGTGAATGCTGTAATAGCTTATTTGAAAAATTGTAAAACTTATAATGAAATCTTTAAAACTATGTGAAACATTTCCCTTTACCCTAATTAAGCAAGATCGTTCTTTCCTTTGATCATGCATAACATACCCGGATCAAATGATATAATACGATAGAAAACTGTAATTATTTTAATTATATAAACTCTTAATTTCATGAAAATAACCCTTATTAATAAATCAAAACCAATGGTTTCACATCCTAGACCATTGCGGGGAACAATGCGAATATTCGCAATGCTGTTATTTCTCGTTAGTTTTGTTCATTATGCTCAGGCACAGAACAAAACCATTAAAGGTACGGTAACCGATGAGCTGGGCGAAGCTATTATTGGAGCCAGTGTGGTGGCCGGCAGTAACCACGGAACAATAACCGATTTCGACGGAAACTTTAGCCTCAGTGTACCAGCCAACACCAAGCAATTGGTCATTACTTACATTGGATACAGAACCAAAACAGTTGACGTTACCAATGAAACCAACCTGAAAGTTGTTTTGCAGGAAGACTCACAGAAACTCGACGAAGTTATCGTAGTAGGTTACGGTACACAGAAGAAAGCCACGCTGACTGGCGCCGTTTCGGCCATTAGTAATGAACAGCTGACACTAACCAAAACACAGGACCCTAAAAACATGCTTACCGGTAAAATTCCTGGCGTGCGTGTAACTCAGAATACCTCTGAGCCTGGCGAGTTTGGTAAAGGTAACTTCGATATCCGTGGTTACGGTGGCAGTCCGCTGATCGTAGTGGATGGTGTACCTCGTGGAAACTTCGAGCGTATCGACGCTAATGACATCGAAACCATCTCTGTATTGAAAGATGCCTCGGCAGCAGTTTATGGGGTACGTGCAGCAAATGGTGTTATCCTGATCACCACCAAGAAAGGGGATAAGAACGGTAAAGCCAAGGTTGAGTATAGCATGTATTATGGTATTCAAACCCCGTCCGAAGTATTGAAACCCGTTGGCGCTATAGATCGTATGACGTTGTTCAACGAAAAATCCATGCGTAACCAAACTGACCCTCGTTTAACTTATGAAGACGATCAGTTTGCTCCTTACCTGAATGGCGAAAAAACATCTACCGATTGGTATAAAGCCGTAATGGCAGGTTCGGCTCCTCAACAGCAACACAATGTTTCGATCAGTGGGGGTACGGATAAAGTAGACTATTTCGTGAACTTCGGTTACATGGACCAAAAAGGTTTCCTCAAATCGGATGCTTTGGACTACAACCGTTACAACATTCGCTCTAACATCAATGCACAAGTTACAAAAGACCTGAAGTTCTCTATAAAACTGGCAGGTACGATTGATGAGCGTGAGCGTCCGTATTACGACACTTGGGGAATCTTCAAGAGCTTGTGGCGTTCCATTCCAAGTGATGAAGTCTATGCCAATGGCAACCCGCAATATCTGGCTAAGCCAAGTGGAAATATTGAGAATCCCGTTGGTATGATGGATTCGAATATGTCAGGTTACAAGAAGAATGGTAACAAGCTGTTCCAATCTACTTTCGAAGCTGAATACTCCATACCTTACGTAAAGGGATTAAAGCTGAAAGGTTTGTTTAGTTATGACAACACCATTGCCGATAATACCGAGTGGGGCCTGTCATATGATGAATATACCTACAGTTCCGTTAATGATACTTATGCACCTTACACCCGTCAATATCCTTCCAAACTGCAACGCTATTATGGCAATAACTGGAGCACATTGTGGCAGGCAGCGCTGAGCTACGATAATACGTTTGGTGCACATCATGTGTCGGGTTTGCTGCTGTTCGAAGAAGGACATAGCAAAGGCGATAACATTCAGGCTATCCGTAACTTCTCTATCCCTCTGCCTTATCTGTTTGCCGGTGATTCCGATCAACAAGTGGGTACAAACAATGCCGACGGTTTGACAGAAACAGCCAGTCAATCTTATGTAGGTAAATTCAACTACGACTACAAAGGCAAATATATGGCCGAAGTAGCTTTCCGTTACGATGGTTCCTCCAAATTCCCGTCAGATGGTCGTTGGGGATTCTTCCCAAGTGCATCTGTAGGCTGGAGAATGTCGGAAGAAGCCTTTATTAAAGACAACCTTACTTTTGTAGACAACCTGAAAATACGTGGTTCTTACGGTAAGATGGGAGATGATAGCGCTTCCGAATACCAATTTGTTACAGGCTATAACTACCCGAATACTTCCGGAGCTACTCAGGGTAACTTCCCGAAGGGATATGTTTTTGACGGTAAAGTAGCCAACTCACTGGGATTCCGTGCGGCTCCTAACCCCAATATCACCTGGTACACCGTGAAAACACTCAATATTGGTGTGGATGCCGATATGTGGCACGGCCTGTTAGGCTTTACTTTCGAAATATTCCAGCGTAACCGCGATGGCTTGCTGGCCAATCGCCTCTCTACCATTCCCGGAAACTTTGGTTCCGCTATGCCTCAGGAGAACTTGGAAAGTGACCGTACAAGAGGTATTGAAATCGAATTGCGTCATAACAACAGAATTGGTAGCTTTACATACTACGTAAACGGTAACGTTTCTTTCACTCGTACCATGAACCGCTATCTGGAAAAGAGTCCGGCAAGTAACTCTTATGCTAGCTGGCAAGATAGAAACAACTACAACCGCTACAATGACATCTGGTTTGGATGGGGCGATGGTGGCCGCTATACAAACTACGATCAAATAGCCAATTCGCAAAGCAAAGGAAAAGGAAACGGTGAAAACGGTTCACTACCTGGCGATTATATCTACGAAGACTGGAATGGTGACGGAACGATTGATGACTTGGATAAGCACCCTATTGCAACAACCGTAGGAGCTAAAAATACGAATATTGATGATTTCCAAAACAAACGTAACTATCCGTTGATGAACTACGGTATCACTATGGGTGGCGCCTGGAAGGGAATTGACTTCAATATGGTATTCCAGGGATCGGCGATGTCATATGTTGCTTATGGCGAACAATTATCACAACCGTTATTATGGGAAGGCAATGCATTGGATTTGTTAATGGATAGATGGCGTCCGGTTGATCCGAAGCAAGATCCATACGATCCTTCTACAAAATGGATTTCGGGCTATTATGCATATGGTGCTAAAGCGCCGGATGCTAACTCAACATTTATGATCCAGAAAGGCGATTACCTACGTTTGAAATCGGCCGAAATAGGATACACTTTACCCAAAAACTGGTTGAGATTTGCCGGCGTACAAAATCTTAGAGTATATATGAATGCTTATAACCTGCTTACTTTCACAGGTGTAAAAGGGGTAGACCCTGAGAAACCTGCCGATCAGTATGGATATATGTATCCGTTGAACAGATCGTATAACTTTGGTGCAAGTATTACATTTTAAGTAAAAAAGAGAACGTATTATGAAAAATTGGAAAACAATAATAATGAGTATCGCACTGGGCGGTATGTTTGTAGGATGCCAGGATCTGGATATTCCTCCTAAGAATATTCTTTCAGGCTCGGATATCTATAACGAAGGAGGTATAACCGCTTATATGGCGGGTTTGTATGGCCGCTTGCCAATGGAAGACTTTAATACAACCGATCAGAATGGTCACGAGGGCTTCTTCCACTGGAATAATATCGTATGGGATATGTTGGGCACCGGAGAAACGGTGAACCGTAACAAAACCGATATGTACACTGTACAAAAAGGATACTGGAAAGAAGGCTACCAAATCATTCGTCAGGCCAATGTGCTCATTCAGGATTTACCTAACTACGTTGGACAACTGACAGGTGCCGAAAAATGGCTTGCCGAAGCTCGTTTTATTCGTGCTTACACCTATTTTGCGATGGTAAAACGTTATGGTGGTGTGCCTATTATCGAAATTCCGCAAGAGAGTACAGGTAATGATGCTGACTTATGGGCAGCACGTAACAGCCATGAAGAGTGTGTTGATTTTATTCTGGCAGACTTGGATTACGCTATGGAGAATATGGATGCTAAAATCGTTCAGGGACGTGCCAACAAATATGGCGCAGCAGCATTCAAATCACGCGTAGCTCTTTATGCCGGCTCCGTAGCTCGTTACGGTAAACTGTTCGATTATAGTAAAGATGGTGTTCAGCTGTGTGGTATCCCTGCAAGTAAAGCCAATAACTATTTTCAACAAGCTTTTGATGCAGCTGTAGCTGTAGATGCCGGTGGATACGCATTGTATGAGGCTGATGGAGACAAAGCTGTAAACTTTCGCAATATCTTTATGAAAGCTGATGTAAGTAAAGAATCCATCTTTACCCGTCAGTACGAAATCAATAACAATGTGCATAGCTTTGACCACATTTACTGTACTCCACGTATGACCGCAGACTATGGCGACCGTTATAATGTGACACTGGACTGGGTAGAATTGTTCGACGGACTACCCCTTGATCCCGCTACCGGACGTTTGAAAACAACCGATGCCAATGGTAACTACATTGTATATAACGATGAGAAAGAACTGTTTGCCAATGCAGAACCTCGTTTGAAAGGTTCCGTCATGATGCCTGGCGAAACTTACAAAGGTGTTACACTGGATATTCGCGCCGGATTGATCAAGGAAAATATTGATCCGTCTACTCCGATAGCTAAGTTTGTTGCCGATGATGGACAAACTACTACCAACTGGACAAATAATCCATGGTTTAAGAATAATGTAAAAACTTCTACAGAAGACCCACGCAAACAAACTCCTGAAACGCTTTCTACTGGTAAAAAAGTATATATCAATGGACAGGATGGACCTAATACGGGCACAGGTAATAATACATTGACCGGATTCCACGGTTTGAAATGGATTAACCTGAACTGGAGCGTAGCTGAAACTCAGATGCACCGTTCTACTCAAACCTGGATTGATATTCGTTATGCAGAAGTATTGCTGAACCGTGCAGAAGCTGCGATTGAGTTAGGTCAAAACGGAGTAGCCTCTTACGCCGGAAAGGATATGTTGCAGGATGCTATGACTTGCATTAACAAGGTTCGCACAAGAGCAGGTGCTAATCTGCTGACCAGCACTGCCGAATTGGCTGATACTCCGATCGTTAATGGAAGAGGTACCGGAAAGTGCTCGTTTGTATTTGCTCCTAACAAAGGTTTGCATGTTATTCGCGTAGAACGCTATAAAGAGCTGGCTTTCGAACATTCAGTATATTGGGACTTGCGCCGTTGGTTTACTTACCACGAGCAAATTAATAATTATCGTCGTAGAATGCTTGCTCCCTTCTTGTTTGCCAAAGGTGCCGATACGGATGACAAGACAGGTAATCCGATAGGTAAGTATATTTATGATACACGTGTGGTTGCCAGAAATGCTACGGGTGCTATATCATTTGCAACGAAGAATTATTACGATAAAATTCCTGATGGTCAGCTCAAAACTAATCCATTACTGGAACAAAATGATCAATATTAATGATGAAAAGGAATATAAATATGAAAAAGATTACTGCTATATTGGCTTCATTAGCCTTTGTTGTCGGGTTAACATCGTGCGAGAAAGATAATTACGATGCTCCGGCAGCAGGGATCGCCGGACAGATTACCGATCATAACGGACAACCTTTCCAAACTGCACAGAGTAAGGGAAGTATGGAGATGAGAGTTGTAGAAACAAGCTTTACCAATGGAGATGAATCTATAGTGGTTCTCCCACAAGGTTTGAATATGCTTCAGGACGGATCGTACGTAAATCAAAAACTGTTTGCAGGAACCTATGATGTCACTCCATGGCAAGGTGCATTCTACCCGGATGTAGAAACAAAAAGTGTAGAGTTGAAAAACGGAAAGACTACAACTGTAGATTTTACCGTAACTCCTTATCTCTCTCTGGAATGGGTGAAAGAACCTTATATGACCGCAGATGGCTTTTTGAAAGCTTCATTCAAATTCAAACGTAACGAGAAAGCCGGACAAAACAAGCCTGATCTTCAGGACGCATGTATGTGGATATCCCGTACGCAATATTGCGGTACAGAGGGAGATCCTAACTATACGCCTGGTAACCTAACGCTTACTGCTGCAATGGAGGGACAGGAAATAGAATTGACGTCTAAACTTGCTATCAAGTATTCCATGAAATATTGGGTAAGAATTGGTGCCCGTTGTAAAGATACCTATCAGAAGTATAATTTTACAGACATCAAAACAATTGATGTGAAGGTAAATTGATCAGTTAACAGGTAATTAGTTTAAGGATAGAGTTCTGCAGGGGTGGTTCGCGAACCACCTCTACGAGACCTATCCGCTTTAAGGTAAAAAGATTAAATTTTAGATATAATATCATGAAACATATATATATAACACTTCTAATAGGTATATATACACTGATATCCTTGTCCGGATATGCGCAACAAATAACGTGGATAAGTGATTTTTCTAAGCAGGATGAAGTATTAAAGGTAATAGGTAGAGGAGATTGTCATATAGCGGATGGTGTTCTCCATTCTAAGTCAGCTTATGCTTGTTTCGGTAATGCAGAATGGAAAAACTATTCCGTTTCTTTTAAAGCAAGGGCACCGAAAGATGCCGAACAAGTACAGATCTGGGCCGGTTTTCGTGCCCACAACCGTTTTGATCGTTATATACTAGGTATTAAAGGTGGTTTGCAGGATGATATCTATCTGACCCGGATGGGATACTTGGGTACAGATGAATTTATGGGTGTTCGTCCGCTTGGTTTTCACCCCGTACCGGGCGAATGGTATAAAATAAAAGTAGAAGTTTGCGGTAGCCGCATTCGTGTATTCCTTAATGACGAGAAGCTGCCACGCATTGATGTAGTGGATAGAAATGGCTTTCTGGCTCCAGGAGGTGAAGTTACACTTGGTGGAGGATGGATTGAAACAGAATTCGATGATCTGGTCATCACCCCGATGAACGAAGATGCATTGAATAATGTAAAAAAGGAAGAATACATAAAGGTGACCACACCTCAGGAAAAGGAGAAGAAGCGTCAACTCGAAAGGGCACAATATAAAAGCATTGCAGTAAATCAGTTGGCAAAGAGCCGCACCGATATCTCCCTGGATGGGAACTGGCTTTTCATGCCCGATTACCAGTTAAATGATAAAAACAAAGCTATTTCCGCAGAAACAAACGATCAGGATTGGCATGTGATGAGTGTTCCTAACTTCTGGACGCCTATCCGCATCTGGTTGCACGGCGAAACCATGTCATCGCCCAATGGTCCTCAGCCAAAAGGTGTTTCGGATACCTATTATCAGCAGGAAACGGATCGTTGCGAAGGATATACTTTTGATTATCAAAGAGTAAAATATGCATGGTACCGCCAGTGGGTGGAACTGCCTCAAGGCGTTGAGGGCAAAAATATGACATTGACTTTCGATGCTGTATCTAAAGCGTCCGAAGTGTACATTAACGGTGAATTAGCTGCTGCATATATAGGTATGTTCGGTGAATTTCAGGCAGATGGAAGCAAACTGTTCAAACCCGGTAAAAACCTGGTGACAGTAAAAGTTGCACGGACACTGGATGATTCAAAGTCATCGGCAGATGATCTCAATGAAGCGATTGATTTCTACTATTCTTCGGTTCGTGAAGAAGATAAAGTGCATGATACAAAGACTAACCTGACAAATAATATATTAAAAGAAATGGCCCACGGTTTCTACGGTGATAATCCGGCGGGTATTTGGCAGCCGGTGAAACTAACTATAACCGACCATGTGAAAGTAGAAGACGTATTTATCAAGCCTGCATTAACGGGAGCCACATTTGATGTAACTGTTAAGAATCATGCCGACAAGAAACAAGGTTTTAACCTGTATACCGATATTATAGATAAAGAAACAGGAAGCGTACTTTATTCCGCCCTGTCTTTATCTAAACTAACCTTGAAACCGGGCGAAGAGCAACTCTACACTTATAATGTGGGTGATCTGAAACCTCGTCTCTGGACTCCACAACATCCCAATTTGTATGATTTCAAATTCCGTCTGGTTGCCGACAAGGGTGCAGAGCTGGATCAGGAAATCGTCACTTCCGGTTTCCGTACTTTTGAAGTAAAAGATGGATTGTTCTGGTTAAATGGACATCGTTATAGCCTGCGTGGTGGTAATCATACTCCGTTTGCATTAGCACCTAACGATTTGAATCTGGCCAATACATTTTATCAGTGGATGAAGGCAGGTCATATTGATGTTACCCGCACTCACACCACTCCGTATAATAAACTATGGATGAACGCTGCGGATGCAAACGGTATCGGTGTCAGTTTCGAAGGTACATGGTCATGGCTTATGATTCATGGAACAATGCCCGCTATGGAGTTGATTGAAATGTGGAAAGTGGAATATCTGAGTTTACTGAAAAAGTACCGCAACCACCCATCCATCCTTTTTTGGACAATAAACAATGAGATGAAATTCTATGATAATGACCACGATCTTGAGCGCGCCAAAAGAAAGTTCCACATCATTTCCGATGTAGTTCGGGAAATGCGTAAGATAGATCCGACACGTCCTATCAGTTTCGACTCCAACTATTTCTCCAAAGGAAAGAAAGAAAAATTTGGTGAGGAATTTATGGCAACTGTAGACGATGGCGACATAGATGATGTGCACGGCTATTACAACTGGTATGACTACTCACTATTCCGTTTCTTTAATGGTGAGTTTCAGAAACACAAGATGCCTGGCCGTCCGTTGATCAGTCAGGAAATGTCTACCGGTTATCCGAACAATGAAACCGGTCATCCGACCCGTTCTTATCAGTTGATTCATCAGAATCCGCAATCGTTGATTGGTTATGAATGTTATGATTTTGCCGATCCGAAATCATTTCTTAATACGCAGGCTTTCATTACAGGCGAATTGGCCGAGGCTTTCCGTCGTTCGAATGATCAGGGTTCGGGTACTTTGCACTTTGCATTGCTCACCTGGTTCCGTCAGGTATATGATTATAAAAATATTGAACCATACCCTACTTATTACGCCTTGAAACGGGCAATGCAGCCTGTATTGGTTAGTGCAGAACTTTGGGGACGCAACCTTTATGCCGGCGAAAAACTCTCCACCCGTTTCTATGTAGTGAACGATAAAGAGGATGGTACAGACTTGCAACCCACACTGCTTCGTTGGGAGTTACAGGATGAAACGGGCAGAAAATTGGCTTCGGGTAGCGAAGAGTTCCCGGCTGTGAAGCATTATATGCGGCAGTATATAGAACCACAAATTCAGATTCCTGCTTCTTTGCCATCTGATAAGGTGAAAGCTAAATTGGTGTTGAAACTATCAGAAAATGGTTTGCCTGTATCTGAGAATGAGTATAATCTGTTACTCGTTCAGAAAACATGGAACATAGATAAAGTACAGAACAGCAAGAAAATAGTATTGCTGGACAAAGACGGTGCCGGAAAAACATTCGACTTCCTTCGCATAAACTACCAGACCGTTTCGACCATAAAAGAAATGCTGGATACGAAGCTAAAAGCCGATTTATGTGTTATATCCGGTTTAGAAGATTGCACGGACGAGGAAAAAGATTTGATTCGTTCTTATCAGGCCAAAGGGGGCAAACTGCTCTTTCTGAACAGTAAAGGTAGTGTGAAGAAGATTTACCCCAAGTACATTGCGGGTTGGATCATCCCGACCGAAGGCGATATTGTATTCATGGAACGTAATGATGCACCGGTATTTGAGGATATTGATATGTTGGAATTACGGTACTTTAATAATAATAAACGCGAAATACCAACAGCTTGCAATGCAACGCTTATCGTTAATCGCAATGAAAACGTGATAGAACTGGCCGGGCAAATGAAAATACATGCCTATCTGGATGAGAAGTCTGTACAGGAGCGTGTTAACCGGATAGGTGCCATGCGAGGATTCACTTTATTGCAAATTAAAGATGGTAAAGGCGAAGCAATGGTTTCTACGATGTGTACTGAAAAGGCGATAACAGACCCGATTGCAGGTAAGCTATTGGTGAATATGATAAAAACTTCTATCCAATAAATGGGCTAATTATATACCACTTTACACTATTTATCTAAATAGTGCAAAGTAGTATATAGACACCATAAATTAAATATCAATGAAAAAACTAACAAAGTACAGCTTGCTCTTGATGAGCTTTTTATTCATAGCCTGTTCGGGCGATGACAATAATATCCCCGATCCGGGTCCTGATCCGGACCCCAAACCTGATCCTGAAATACCTGTAGAACCACCACACGAATGTCTCGTAGGTTCATTATTCGGGTTTGATAAGAGTGTACGGACGGCAGATATAAAGGATACTGAGAATACTACCTTTTATAATCTATCCTTATTTACACCACCTAATACGGAAGACGAATGGTGGGATAACCTGGTCGAGGAATTTGCATATAGCGGCATGGATTATGCTATGGCCAATTGCAGAGGAATACTTCCCGATCCTAAAAAATATACCGATCATGGTGATCCTACCCGGCTACCGTCTCTGATAGAAGCGATGGAACGCCGTGGAGTTGCCGATAAGTTTAAGGTAGCTATATTCGACGACTGCCCGGCTTCATGGGCAGCTGCAAGAAACCTTGATTTATATGATAAATATGCTTCCCTGATTGAGAGTGGTAAGTATGATTATCCGTTAGATAATCTGGATGGTGAGGGAGGCGTATACAAATATATTTGGGACTATAACCTGAAAATCGCTTTTCAGAAGGTGCCCGATAAATACCTGTTAAAATACGATGGCCGCCCCGTCATCTTCTTCTGGAGCGTAAATAACTTCCTGAACCCTGCCGGTCAGGACAATTACAGTGGAAAGTTATCCGTGATACTTAAGCGTATCCGTGCGGATTTCAAGAAAGAATTCGGCGCTGATCCATTCCTGGTTGTGGACAGATCGTTTTATGATAGAGATCGTACCGTATATTATCCGGTTGTGGATGGCATCAACGATTGGTTCACTATGAATCAGCCTTATTCGGCACGTACACATAATGATTTGACGGTTGGTGTGGCTGTTCCCGGATTCTCAACGAACGACAAGCAAGGAAATAAAATGTTTCTCGATGCCGATCATGGAAAACTGTTGGATAAAGCATTAAGCTCATTAATAAAACAGAAATCGCAGATCATATTGATTGAAGGATTTACCGATGTACGCGAAAATGCCGCATTGTGGAGGAGTACGGATACCAAGTTTTATGACTATCCTAACCAGCGAATCAATATGGTCAGGAGATATACTAAAAACGCATACCCTGCAAATCTTAAAGTCGAGGCTGAAGGTTGCGATTATTACAAAGACAACACCGCAGGAAATAGCGGTAATCTTTTCCGTAAAGGAGATTTGGATGTGAAGAAGTGTACAGATACCTACGGAGGATGGTGTGTAACCCATACTTCGGATGGCGAATGGCTTCAATGGAAAGAACTACCTTTCCGTGCAAAAGCATCTACATTTAAACTGCGTTATGCGTCGGCCGCTGCCGCAAAGGTCTGCTTTAATGTAGGTGGAAAGGACTGTGCTGAAATACAATTGCCTTCTACAAACAATGAATGGAAAACGGTAGATGCAGGAACGGTTACTTTCGATGCGAAAGGCGAATATGATGTGACACTTAAAATTGTGTCGGGCAATATAGATATTAACTATTTCAATATCGTAGCAGCAGAATAATAAACTAATACCATAAGACTGAAAAATATGAAAACAAAGCTAAAGTCCCTGTTCCTGTTATGTGCATTTCTTGCACTATACTCCTGTAATGAGAACCAGAAAGAGGTAAAATCTCCGGTAGACTATGTCAATCCTTACATAGGTAATATCAGTCACTTGTTGGTGCCAACGTATCCAACGGTGCATTTACCAAACAGCATGCTCCGGGTTTATCCGGAGCGTGCCGACTATACTACCGACCAAATCAGCGGGCTGCCGGTTATCGTGACCAGCCACAGAGGAAGTTCGGCATTCAATATTAGTCCGCTCACCGGTACAGAGGCGGAGTTGACTCCTATCAGAAAATACGCATACGACTTGGAAAAGATCAAACCTTACCACTATTCGGTTTATCTTTCCGATGACCGGATTGCTGTTGATTATGCTCCTTCTCATCAATCGGGTATATATCGCCTGGCATTTGAAAAAAAGGGAGATAACTTCATTGTTATCAATACCCGGAACGGTGAAATATCACTGCAAGGCGATGGCATGCTCTCCGGTTACCAGGTAATTAATGAAGGACCGACCAAGGTTTATCTTTACCTGGAGACAGAGCAAACACCCGTCAGTACAAGCACAGTCAAAGAAGGTTCGGCTATCGCCTTTAAGTTTAAGGAAAGTAATATTAATCTTCGCTATGGCGTATCTTTCATCAGCAGCGAGCAGGCAAAGAAGAATCTGCAACGCGAAATCAATACTTATAATGTAGATCAGGTTGCTCAGGTTGGACGTGATATCTGGAATGAAACGCTAGGTAAAATTAAAGTAGAAGGAGATGACGAAGATGCAAAAGCAGTATTCTACACTTCTCTTTACCGTACTTATGAACGTATGATTAATCTTTCCGAAGACGGTCACTACTACAGTGCAGGCGATGGACAGATTCACAACGATGGCGGTATTCCTTTCTATAACGACGACTGGATTTGGGATACATACCGTGCTACGCACCCTTTACGCATCCTGATTGAACCTGAAATGGAAGAAGCCATGATTACTTCTTATACCCGCATGGCTCAGGAAACGAAAGAAGGCTGGATGCCGACATTCCCCGAAGTAACCGGTGATAGTCATCGTATGAACGGGAACCATGCCGTAGCTATGGTGTGGGATGCTTATTGCAAAGGACTTAAAGGTTTTGATCTTGAAGCGGCTTACAATGCTTGTCGTGGTGCCATCCGCGATAAATCGCTGTTGCCTTGGGTGAAAGTGCCCAACAGTGAACTGGATGATTTCTATTGGGAAAAAGGATACTATCCGGCTTTGTACCCGGACGAAAAAGAATATTGTAGCGCTGTGCACTCTTTTGAGAAACGTCAGGCTATTTCTTTGACACTCGGTAATAGCTACGATAACTGGTGTCTGGCCGAGATCGCCAAGGCACTGGGCAAAACGGATGATTACAACTACTTCCTTAATGCATCCTATAACTACCGCAACGTATATAATGCTGAAACCCAGTTCTTCCACCCCAAAGACAAGAACGGCAAGTTCATCGAACCGTTTGATTATCGTTATTCCGGTGGACAAGGAACCCGTGAATATTACGGAGAAAATAACGCCTGGATCTACCGTTGGGATGTTCAACATAATATTGCCGACCTAATCAACATGATGAATGGACCAGAGAAATTCATCTCCAACCTCAACGATATGTTCCGTACACCATTGGGAAAAGGAAAGTATTCTTTCTATGCACAGATTCCCGATCATACAGGTAATGTAGGGCAGTTCTCTATGGCCAACGAACCCAGCTTGCATATTCCATACCTTTATAATTATGCCGGTCAGCCCTGGAAAACACAACAAAGAATCACCATGTTGCTTAAACAGTGGTTCCGCAATGATTTAATGGGTCTTCCCGGCGATGAAGATGGTGGTGGTATGACTGCTTTTGTTGTATTCTCTTCTATGGGATTCTATCCGGTTACTCCGGGGTTCCCGGCCTATAACATCGGAAGTCCGCAATTCAAAGAATCTACCATGAAACTGGGTAATGGTAATACTTTCCGGATTATAGCCGAGAACTATGGTGAGGACAATAAGTACATTCAGTCGGCTACCCTGAACGGGCAAGAATGGAATAAACCCTGGTTCGCTCATAGCGATATTATAAATGGTGCTACGTTGGTATTGGTCATGGGCGACAAGCCTAATTATCAATGGGGAGCAGCGCTCAAAGATGTTCCGCCTTCTATTGATGCTTTAAACTAAACAAAGCTTTAAAGGTGTGTTATAAGTGCTCACCCCCTCATCAAAACCAAACATTCAAACAGTGTGTGCTTACTAAACAAATAACAGATAAAAAATGAGAAACCTGATCAGTGCATTATTCTTCCTTTTTCTGTTCCTTTCACCACTAGGTGCCAAAGTTAAACCAGCTTCCGTTCTCGGAGATAACATGGTATTGCAACAACAAACAGATGTTAAGCTCTGGGGAGAAGCCGAAAAAGACAGAGCTATTACCGTTAAGACCTCCTGGGATGGGAAAACCTATAAATCGCGGACCGATAATACGGGACGGTGGTTGTTGACCGTTTCTACTCCCGCCGCCGGTGGACCTTACGAAATAACCATCAGTGATGGCGAAGCGCTAACCTTAAAAAATATATTAATCGGCGAAGTTTGGTTTTGTTCCGGCCAATCGAATATGGAGATGCCCATGCGTGGTTTTGACCGGCAACCCATGCAGGGTGGAAACGATGTCATAGCCAAAGCCAAGGCAAAAACCCCTATCCGGATGTTTATTATGGACTCCAAAGATGGAAGATGGGTGCGTCAATTCAGTAAAACCCCTCAAACAGATTGCATAGGAGAGTGGTATGAAAACTCACCCGAACATGTGGCCGAAACCAGTGCTGTAGCCCATTACTTTGCCAGCTATCTGCAAGAAGTCCTGGAAGTTCCCGTGGGGTTGATCATTTCCAGTTGGGGTGGTTCTAAAGTAGAAGCATGGATGAGCCGGGAGGCGATATCTCCTTTCACTAACATTGATCTTTCCATCCTCGATAATGATGCAGAGGTTAAAAATCCTACGGCTACGCCTTGCGTATTATACAATGCAAAGATAAATCCTTTGACAAACTTTGCAATTAAAGGCTTCTTGTGGTATCAAGGCGAAAGCAATCGCGATAACGCCGATCAATATGCAAGCCTGATGCCTGCTTTTGTGAAAGATCTGCGTAACCGTTGGAACGTTGGCGACTTCCCTTTCTATTTCGTACAAATCGCACCTTTCAACTATGAAGGGGCCGACAAGACATCCGCAGCGCGTTTGCGCGAAGTGCAGACCCAAAACATGAAAGATATTCCTAACAGCGGCATGGTCACTACTATGGATGTCGGTCACCCGGTATTTATCCATCCGGTCGATAAAAAGACGGTTGGAGATCGCCTGGCTTACTGGGCGTTAGGGCATACATATGGACTAAAAGGATTTGCTTACGCACCACCTATATACAAATCAATGGAGAAGGTTGACGGGAAGATCTATATCAACTTCGATCACGCTCCGCGAGGACTTTGCCCCATGTGGACTTCACTCGAAGGGTTCGAAATAGCCGGCGAGGACAGGGTGTTTTATCCTGCATTTGCAGAGATAGAAACCAAGTCTTGCCGACTGGCTGTATCGAGCGATAAGGTTCCCGAACCTGTTGCCGTACGCTATGCCTATAAAAACTATATCGAACCAAGCATATTTAGTATTCAAGGAATTCCGGTAGCCCCCTTCCGGACAGATAATTGGTAAATCTATGAGAAAGATAATTGCTTTATTTTCGTTTGTCTTGTGTACCATTGGGTGTACGGAACCGGCACAGGATTTCACCCGGTATGTCGATCCTTATATCGGGTCGGGTGGTCATGGTCATGTCTTTGTGGGTGCCAGTGTTCCTTTTGGCGCTGTACAGGTAGGTCCTTCCAATTTCCATAAAGGCTGGGATTGGTGTTCCGGCTATAACTATGGTGACAGCGTTATCATAGGTTTTCCTCAACTGCACCTCAGCGGTACGGGTATCGGAGACTTGGGAGATATCCTTATTATGCCTTATATGGGCGATGTGAAACTGGAAAAAGGTAAGGAAACAGAGCGGTATAGTGGCTATTCTTCCCTTTACTCCCATCGCAACGAAACCGTTCGTCCCGGATATTACGCCGTAAAGCTGGACGATTATAATATTGACGTAGAGCTTACGGCTACCCAGCGTGTAGGGTATCATAAATATACCTTCCCCGAAGGCCGGGAGGCGCGGATCATCATTGATTTGCAGGATGGTATTAATGACCGGTCGACTGATACATACATCGAACTATCAGATAGCCATACCATTAAAGGATACCGCTTCTCGTCCGGTTGGGCCAAGAGGCAACAGGTCTATTTTGCGATTCAATCATCTGTTCCGATAGAGGACTTTATGGTCTATGAAAAGACCCAGTCATTGTCAGCTTCAAAAGGACAAGGTGAAGCCGTTAAAGGACTGATCAGTTTTGCTACATCACCGGGCCAGATTTCGTTGAAGGTCGGTATTTCTCCTGTTAGTCCGGAGAATGCATTGGCCAATATACAGGCTGAAATCCCGAATTGGGATTTTGATAAGAAGGTCCACGAAGCTAAAGAGAAGTGGAACAAGGAACTATCTAAGGTTACTATCGAGACGAAGAGTGAAAAAGATAAACGCATCTTTTATACCTCTATGTATCACCTGATGATCCATCCTTCCCTGTTTAATGACCATAACCGTGATTACCGGGGGGCCGATTGGCAAGTACATCAGAACGCAGCTTTCAATAATTATACCATATTCTCATTGTGGGATACCTACCGGGCTGCACATCCGTTTTTTACGATTACAAATCCCGACAAAGTGAATGACTTTGTCAATAGCATGCTGGCTATATTTGACCAAACAGGATATCTTCCCATCTGGCATCTGAATGGATATGACACCGGCACGATGGTAGGCATGAGTAGTTTCCAGGTCATTGCCGAGGCTTACCTGAAAGGATATACCGGCTTTGATGCGGAGAAAGCATTTCATGCCCTGAAAACAACTGCCATGAGTGATATCCGCGGATTGGATTGCGTGAGGGAACTGAAACCCATCCCTTCGGATGTCATGACCAACCGTCCGGTAGCGATGGCTATGGAAATTGCTATTGGCGATGCAAGCATTGCTTTAATGGCTAAAGCGATGGGCAAAACGGAAGACTATGAGTATTTCTGGAAAAGAGCGCAGAACTATAAGCTATACTATGACCAGGAAGTTGGTTTCTTCCGTGGAGTAATGGCCGATGGTAGCTGGAATCCGGTATTTGATCCGATAAAGTCTATCCGCCCGTGGGCTGCCGATTATGCTGAAGGCAATGCCTGGCAGTACCTTTGGCTTGCACCACAGGATGTTAAAGGATTGGTCGAACTTCTCGGTGGCGAGGAAGCTTTCCTTGATCGCTTAAATACCTTCTTTACGCTTGAAACAGACGATGAAGATGTATTGATTGATTTAACCGGTATCATCGGGCAGTATGCCCATGGCAATGAACCAAGTCATCATATTGCTTATCTGTATACGTATCTTGGGCAGCAGTGGGAAACGGCGCGTTTGGTTCGTTATATTATGGAAGATTTCTATCATGACCAACCCGATGGGCTGATTGGCAATGAGGACTGCGGTCAAATGTCGGCCTGGTATCTTTTCTCATCCATTGGGTTCTATCCGGTTTTCACGGCTACGGGTCAGTATGTGATTGGTAGTCCGGTGTTTGATCGGTCGACTATTAACCTTGATAACGGAAAGACCTTTACGGTAGAAGCGGTAAATAATTCTGCAAAGAATATATATATTCAACAGGTAGAGTTAAATGGAAAGCCTCATCCGTATACTTATATTAATCACGAAGACATCATGGCGGGTGGCGTACTTAAAATAACGATGGGCGATACACCAAATTATGATTTTGGTAAGGATGTGGCATATCGTCCTTTATAAACAGAAGAAAAATAACTATGCGAGTAATATCTTTAATTCTAACTTTAATACTGTTTTCAATAGGTGTTTCTGCTCAAACCGGTAAGAAAGAGTATAACTCTTACAAAGGTTTGGTAATGGCAGGTTATCAGGGGTGGTTCAACGCCCCTGATGACGGTGCCAACCGCGGATGGTATCATTACAAAGGGCGGCAAGGTTTTCGTCCCGGTTCATGCTCGGTAGATATGTGGCCTGATGTGACGGAATATGAAAAAACATATAAAACAGCATTTGTACTGGCCGATGGCTCACCTGCCTATGTGTTTAGTTCCCATGATGAATCAACCGTACGTACTCATTTCCGTTGGATGAAAGAATATGGCATTGACGGGGTATTTATGCAACGCTTTGTCAGTGAAATCAGAGGCAATAGTGGGAAGCATCACTTCAATACCGTACTGGCTTCGGCCATGAAATCGGCCAATGAATATTCAAGAGCCATTTGTGTAATGTACGATTTAAGCGGCATGCGCCCCGGCGATGAACAAATGATACTTAACGATATAGACGAAATCGCAGCGAAACATGCATTGAAAGATCATAAAGCCAACCCTTCCTATCTTTATCATAATGGAAAGCCACTTGTTACGATATGGGGAGTTGGCTTTAATGATAAAAGAAATTATGGTCTGAATGAGGTTGAGACTATTATCTCAGGCTTAAAGTCGAAAGGTTTTAGTGTTATGCTGGGTGTGCCTACACATTGGCGAACACTAAGTGGTGACACAACTCCTGACGCTAAACTACATGAGTTGATCCGGCGATGCGACATCATCATGCCTTGGTTTGTAGGACGTTACAATGAAACAAACTACGACCGTTACCACGAACAAATCAAGGAAGATCTGAAATGGGCTAAAAAAGAAAAGGTAGATTATGCACCTTTGGCTTTCCCCGGTTTTACATGGAAGAACCTGAAAGGCATGCATACTACACAGATAGGCCGTAATAAAGGTAACTTTCTGTGGAAGCAATTGTCGGGAGCTATCCAAGCCGGAGCAGGGATGATCTATGTAGCGATGTTTGATGAAATAGACGAAGGTACGGCGATCTTTAAATGTGCTAAAAGGGTTCCTATAGGCCAAAGTTACTTCCTGCCCATAGACACAGAATTGGGAACAGACCATTATTTGTGGTTGGTAGGTCAGGCTGGGAAGATGCTTCGTAAGGAGATGCCGCTGAGTGTGCAGCAACCTCAAAGAACAACTAAATAGACCAAAATGAAAAATACCCTTATACTGTTATTATTATTACTGTTTGCTTTTCCTCATATCAAGGCACAGAAAGACAAAGACTATTGGAACAATAAGCTGAGGATCGTATCCTTCAGATTACCACCTCCGCCGGTAGACTTTAAACCCAAATTAGTTGATCTAAATGGCGATGGCAGCCCCGATGCCATTTATTCCATTACCCGCGACAGTATTCCTGTTCTCTGGCTCGACGATGATGGCAATATGACTTGGGACGACCTGGAAGGTGATACCAAAAACGATTGCCTGCTGATCGACAGAAACCGTGACGGTATATACGGCGGACATGGTGACCTTATTATCGACTGGATCGACACCGATGGCGATGGTAAAGCCGATATGCAGATTGTAGCCGAATACCCCGTGAAAAAGGCAGATGAAGTGTGGCCCAACGGGCATTATATGATTGTTCTTGATACGGATAAAGACGATATCTTTAATTATATCGACTGGAACAGTATGCAAATCAAAAGCTGGGATAAATCGGGTATCTGCGATTTCTACATGGATTACAGCGGCCAGTCGGCTTTTCTGAAGATACATGCTGCAACCTATAACATGGAAGATGTGAGATACAATTGGGAGAACCCATTCCTCTTTTATGATGAAGATGGTGACGGGCTATCCGAAATGGCCATCCGCCTGGTCGATTCTCCTAAGAAAGTAGATCCGAATGCTCCTTCTAATAGTTATGTAAACCAACAGCTTACCGGTAATGTCGACTGGGTTTCGATAGCGGTCGATATGGATAATGATAACCGTCCGGGCGAGGAGTTCGACTTTGACTTTACGATATCCTTCCGTGGTAAGGGTTTTAATTATAAAGATCAGGTGCATAAGTTCAATAACCCCCGGTTGCCCGAAACAGATTCTTTCTTTGTCGACCCCCGCTTCCGTCAAATGACGGAGTTGATATATCCCGATCATGACAGCGCATGGGATTTGATCTTCAATAGAGGCGAATGGAATCAGGTTTATTTTGTTTATGACGAAGACGACGATTGCAATCGTTGGGAGCGCGTGGAGCTTTATGATCCGCTCGATCCATTCCAAGTGGGCTGGAAAGGCGGTGGAGTCGATAACCACAAACAGTCCGATGCGGCAGGCGACCGTGGCGAGTGGGATTTGGATAACTCCGGCGGCGGTAAACTTTATGTCGGTAAGTTTGATGGAAGATTGCATTTGTATGGTGCCGAATGGGGATGCTGGCGAATAGATCAGAACACAGATTTCTACCAGGGCTGGGACAGGCTTTGGTTTGGTCTTGACTATAATCCAACTAGATTCGGTACGGTTAAATACACTGATAAAGACGAGAACGGTTTCTTTGATTATATAGAATATGATCTGGATGGCGACCAGGTATTTGAAACTGTCATTGATTTGAAGAAGCTTGGCTTGGATGATCGTTGTGAAATCATCGACATCTCCAACTTCAAATACAAGGACTTTACGGATCTGATGGAGAAGCAGACAAATGATATGTGGGATAATGCTATGCAAGCCTGTAAAATTGCCGAACGGTATAAGCTAAATACAAGTTGGTATGCCAAGTTGAAACAGGCTTCATCTATCCGCGAAAGGTACCATAAAGGGTATTGGTTGCAACTGTATTTGTATAAAGACCTGGAATACCTTTTCCAGAGAAACAAAGACAAGAAATCTCTTGAGAAACTGAATAAGGCTTATTATTCAGGCAATTGGGGGATTTTGTAGGGGCGGTTTGCGAACCGCCCGCGGCAGGACTATTTACATCAAAACCCTACAAAAAACCTCATAACCCCTTAAATAAAACCATGAAAACAAAAAAACATCTCCTTTTAATTCTATGCCTTTTCCTTGCCTTCCCTTGTGCATACGCACAGAAGCAGGGCACCTACTTCTTCTCAGAAGAAGAACAGGCAAACATCAAATCATCCGCTCAAACCCCTTGGGGGCAAGAAATTGTCTTCCAATTAAAGGCACAAGTCGATGAACGCTTAAAGCACCCTTTATCCGTTCCTAAAGAAGAAGCCGGACATCTGCATGATTATTTCTGTCCGGTTCACAACGTATTCTTTGAATTCGACTGGAACAAGCCCGATGCACAATACTGTTCTCACTGTGACAAAACCTGGAGCACGGAGCGTATCAATTGGTCGTGGATCACCGTTGCACACAATAAAAACCTGCAATTCATGAACGATTGCCTCTACATCTACCTAGCTACGGGCGAGCAGAAGTACGCTAAATACATGAAAGACATGTTGCTCGATTATGCTGGTAAATATCCAAACTACAAGGTGCATGATAAAGGGAGAAATACGCCTGAACCAGCCAACTACAGCGCTAAGATGTTTGCCCAAAGTCTTGATGAGGCTGTTTGGTTTAGCGATGTCTGCCGGATGTACTCTATCGTGAAGCCAATGCTTAAAAAGAAAGAAGTAGAGAAAGTAGAAACCGGCCTTCTTTGGGAAGGTGCCAACCTCTTGCTGAAAAGAGGCGGTGGTGGTAACTGGCAGGTATGGAACAACAGCGGACTGGCCGCCATAGGGGTTGCGTTGAACAACGACAGCATCGTAAATATAGCCATCAACCACCCTAGAGTAGGCTATCGGCATATGATGAAAACCCACGTCAACCGCGATGGCTGGTGGAACGAAGGCTCGGCCAACTATCACTTCTATCCTTTGCGGGCCATGATCCTCACCGCATATGCCGTTCGCTCTATGAACCATAACCTCTTCGACAAGCAGCTGGAAATGATGTTTCTTGCTCCTGTAAAAAGCACATACAACGACCTGACTTTCCCTTCCCATAATGATGGCTGGTATGGTGTTTCATTGCCTACGCAAATCAAACTATATGAAATGGCCTATGCTTATTACCGGAATCCGGTGATGTTGCAAACCTTACAGGCGTGTTATCAGATTGAAGATCGCCTTTCGCCCGAAGCATTATTGACCAACACCACTGTTGATCATAATAAAACGTTGAAAGAAACGGAGAGTTATCTTTTCGGTCATACCGGCTATGGGGTGTTGCGAAGCGGGAACAAAACCGTTATGCTGAAATACGGCCCGTCTGGTGGTGGGCACGGGCATCCGGATAAGCTTTCCATCTCCATTCATAACGGTGAAAAGGAAACCTTGACCGATTTTGGAACCTGTGCTTATGGAATACCCGATTACCTGAACTGGTATAAACGTACGCTTTCGCACAACACTGTTACGGTTGATTTTAAAGACCAGCGGCCGGCTATGGGACAAATCACGAACTTCGATTCTCAGTCCATTGAAGCGTTTTCGGATAAGGCATATCCGGGAGTGGAGATGACAAGAAAGCTGCATTTTAAAGACAGCAAACTGACGGATGAGTTTTATTGTGTTTCCGACTCTGTGCATACTTACGATTATCTCCTTTTGCTTACGGAGAAACCGAACATCAGCGGTGCTTTTACCGATGCGACTTTGAACGAATCTATTGCTTACCAGCAAATTAAGAACGTACGGCGGAGCACGGCGAGTCGGCAGGTAATTATAACCACATCGACCGAGAGGATTACACTGCAAGTAGATGGTGTTTCTTCATTCGAGGTATTTACAGGAAATGCGCCTGGTGTTCCGCCAACGAATCCCGATATTGTAACCAAAACCGGAACGGAGAGACGTCCCGTTCAACCTTGTTACCCGGTGATTATCCGGGTAAAGGATAAGAATCTAAGTATCAAAGGCGATTGGTCGATCCGTTAAATTTGTATTGGGCGGTTCGCGAACCGCCCAATACACAGGAATGCATAGAAAACCATTTTCGGGCGGTTCGCGAACCGCCCCTACAGTAAACCAATCATAAATCAATCATGAAAAAGAAAACTATCATTGCTTCAATTATTGTGTGTTGCCTGCTTTGCGCATGCTCACAGAAACCTACTGCTTCCTTTATTCATCCCGGTATGGCACAGAACCAGCAGGACCTCGATTATATGTGCCAAATGATACAAGCAGATGCCCAACCCTGGAAGTCCGCCTATGAAAACCTACAGCAAGAAACCTCGTTAGACTTTGTTCCGCAGGCTTTCGACCGCATCTCTGTTGGCCCTTATGGTGCAAACAGCATCGGTGGACGGGAGTTCTCGCAAAGTGCCGAAGCTGCCTACAACCATGCCCTGATGTGGTATATCACCCGAGATAAAGCCTATGCCGGCAAGGCCATAGAAATACTGAATGCCTGGAGCTACAAGCTACGTAGTTTTGATGCAAACAACGCCAAACTAAACGTCGGGTTGTTCGGCTACCATTATCTCAATGCGGCAGAGATACTGAAATACACCGAATCCGATTGGGCGCCCAACGACATGGAGCAGTTCACCCGGATGGTGCTGACCGTCTTTTATCCCACGATAGAAGATTTCTTTACCGAAGCCAATGGCAATTGGGACGCTTCAATGATCAACACCATGATGTGTATCGGTGTTTTTGTAGATAACCATGAAATCTTCAACCGTGCGGTAGAACGGTTCTATTGGGGAGAAAGAAACTCCGGGATAACGAAGTACCTTTACCCCGGTGGACAGTGCCAGGAAACCACCCGCGACTGGGGGCACGTACAACTGGGCATCGGTGAGTTTGCCAAAGCTGCGCAGATCGCCTTTACCCAGGGATTGGATTTTTATCGGGTGGCCGACGACCGTCTGGCCAGAGGCTTTGAATATACCGCCCGTTTCATGTTGGGAGGCCACATCGACCTGTTCGGAGTGTATACCACCCGCGATAATGACAGATTCCGGGACATCTATGAGTCCATTTATTCCCATTACAAGCAAACCCGGGGCATCACGTTACCTTATACCGAAGAGGCGATCATGAAGCATACGCGTTCGAAGTCGTCTGTCGGATTTCTGACTGGCGTAAGGTCCGGCGCATCGAACGCTGATACGGATGCAATGAAAGAACTTGATCCGGAGAGGTTTTTAATGCCAACCGAAGCCGGCGCATTGAACGGAAAATACGCCGAAGCTCCCGAAGATGCTGTTCTTGTCCGGCCCGGCGAATCCATTCAGAAGGCAGTAGATGCCCATAAAGGTACTGGAAAATGGATTGTCCTGAGAGCGGGAGTACATACGCTGCAAGAACCGTTGAAGCTATACAGTGGCATGACTTTGGCGGGCGAGGGGCGAGAGACGATTTTGCATCTTGCCGGCGGACTGCATGCAACAACCATCATCAACGGAACGGATAGTCTGGAAGATGTCGTAATCCGTGATTTGCTGATCGAAGGTGCAGTGAATACTGTCGAAAATGGAGATCCGAATCACGATCGCCGTACCCGTTCTTATATGAGCGCTCCAAGCCGGGAGGGTATTGTCTTCTGGTCGGAAGACAATGCGATAAGAAACATCAGGTTCGAACAGCTTACGGTGCAGAACTTCACCAAGAATGGGGTGATGGTTGTCGGCGCATCGGATATCCGGATCAGCCAATGCGATTTTAGCGACAATGGCGGTAGCGTAGTGCCGGGAGAAGGATTCCACCACAATTTGCTCCTTTCGTACGTGGCGGACTGTACGCTTTGGAAGAGCCGTTTTGATACCTCGCCGTGGGGCAACGGCATTGATGCTACATTCTGTCAAGGTCTGACGGTGGAGGCTTGCGAAATGGCGCGCAATAAACGCTCGGGCATCCGCTGTGCGGAAAGTGCCGATATTATCCTTGTCGGCAATCGCGCGGAAGGGAATGACCGCCACGGAATAGCGATTGAAAAGCGAATGGATAGTTGCCAAGGGGTGACTATCCGCAACAATACGCTGCTGAATAATACCGGAAAAGGTGTTTATACACAGGCAGTTGTTCAATTGTCGGCGGAGGAAAACAGAGCGGAGAATAACGGAGCTGAATAAATATCAAGACTCTGTGCGGCATCGTGACACCATTATCAAAGACGCACGGCGTGCGTCTCTATAAACGACATGTAAAAATTATTTCCTGTCTGTTTTATTGGCTTTAAGTGCTCATAATATTTTTCTTATACAAAAAAACGCCCCTACAGGCTTCCTGAGAGGGGCGTTTTGCGTTTGCTGCAAACATCAACTTGCGTTTGCTGCAAAGACCGACTTACGTTTGCCGCAAACGCAAGTTGATGTTTGCAGCAAACGCAAAATGGTCTTTGCGGGGGTTGATAATATGTATTATATTTTCTTCGTAACCGTCAACCGGATATCATCCGATGAGGCTCCGATCATAAACGTATAGTTCCCTTCGGGCGTAATGAATTGGCTGGTTTCAACATCCCAGTATCTCAATAGCTCCTTCCTGATCTTGATACGGATAAGCTTATTCTCTCCCTTGCGGATGGTACTTCTCTCGAACCCTTTCAGTTCCTTTATCGGAGTAACCACGCCTACATCGGGCAGTTTCACATATACCTGTGCCACTTCATCACCATCATACTTTCCGGCATTCCTGACGTAGAACGAAACCTCCACCTCTTCTCCCAGGTCTTTAACCTCCGGCTTGCTATACTTGAATGAAGTAAAACTCAATCCATAGCCAAACGGATACAACGGTTTTCCGGTAAAGTACTGATACGTACGGCCTTTCGTAATATCATAATCATCGAATGGAGGAAGCTCATCCAGCGAATTGTAGTACGTCAGCGGTAACCGCCCTGCCGGGTTATAATCGCCAAAGAGCACTTCGGCTACGGCTGTACCGCCCTGCTCACCCGGATACCAGGCGTTGACGATGGCAGGCAGGTGCTCGTCCATCCAGTTGATGGCCAGCGAACTTCCGGCAACGAGTACAACCACCGTATTGGGGTTCACCTTGTAAATCTCTTCAATAAACTCCTGTTGATCCTCGGGCAGGAAGATATCGTTACGGTCCTTACCTTCGCGTTCGATGGTTTTGTTGATGCCCAATACGGCTACCACCATATCGCACTCACGGGCAGCGTTTCCGGCCTCACCATACAGGTCGATGCGCTCTTTCTTGGCTACGCTGGGCACACGCCACTGCAAACGGGCAAGAGCATAGTCCCTGTCGTCATAATATTCCGCTTTCAGATCGTAATCTTTTCCGGCTTCCAGGTAAACAGACACAGTGTCCATAGAGATACCTCCGCTACGCCACTTATCAATCAATAACTTACCATCCAGGCTGAAACGGCAACCGTCATCGTAACTGAAATTAAACGTATAATCTCCTGTAACCGTGGGGCGTAGTTTGCCCGTCCAGCGGATGGATAAAGGCGAACCCGGCAGGAATGGGTCGGGCGCCTGATTGGCAGGCTCAAAGTTGATCCACTCTTCACGGCGCACTTTAGGCGTGCCTTTCAGTTCCATATTATCGAAATACTCCGCTTTTAATCCTTCGGGGAAGTTATCGCCCTGTATCAGCTCCATGCCGTCTTTGGCCGATTTCCACGGTGCGTGTACAATCTTTACTTCATTACCCACCCGGTTGCGGATACCCTGCAATACAGATATCGGCTCGTTGACGGGTGCGCCGCTATAATCTCCGAACTCCGAGTTGGCCGCATTGATGCCCACAACGGCAATTGATCTTACTTTCTTTGTATTGATGGGCAGCGTGTTTTTGCTGTTCTTCAAGAGCACGATGCTCTGCCGGGCCGATTCCAGAGCCAGTTCTTTATGCTTCTCCGAACCGATAACACTGGCTGGAATCTTACTGTAAGGATTCAACGATGGGTCATCGAACAATCCCAGATGCATGCGGGCACGGATCACACGGTAAGCAGCCGAGTCGATATCTGCTTTGGATACCATATACTGGTTATAAGCGTTCAACAGCGGTTCCATATATACATCGTCACCACATTCCAGGTCGAGTCCGGCTTTGATGGATAGAGTAGCGGCGGCTTCTTTGGTTTTCACGTATTTCATGGCCGACACCAGCAGACTGGGACCACCACAATCGGAAACCACATATCCGTTGAATCCCCAATCCTGACGAAGCACTTTGGTCAGCAACCAGGGGTTTGCCGTACAAGGCACATTGTTTATGGCGTTATAAGCCGACATGATAGAAGCAGCTTTTCCCTCCTTTACACACATCTCGAAAGCGGGGAAGTAGTATTCGCGCAACTGTCTTTCGGAGATCTGCGGATTGCAGACGAAGCGGTTGTGCTCTTCGTTATTGGCGGCAAAATGCTTGGGTGTAGCCACGATCTTCAGGTAGCGGTCGTCATCGCCCTGCAAACCTTTGACGAAAGATGTACCCAGTACGCCGCTCAAGTAAGGGTCTTCACCGTAAGTCTCGGGTGTGCGTCCCCAACGCGGATCGCGCGACATATTTACGGTAGGCGACCAGAAGGTAAGCAAATCCGTAAAGCGGAAAGTTTGCAGTTTGCCTTGTTCAAGCTCGTTCCACCGCGCGCGGGCTTCATCGGAAATAGCCGAAGCCACTTGGCGGTGAAGTTCCGGGTTCCACATACTGCCTAAACCAATGGCTTGCGGGAAGACCGTGAAGCGTCCGGGACGCACCACGCCGTGGAGCGCTTCGTTGCCATGATAGTATTTATCAATCTCCAAACGCGGAATGCCCGGAGAGGTGGCACGCAATAAACTGATCTTTTCTTCGATGGTAAGGCGCGACAGCAAGTCCATGATGCGGTCATGTTGCGAGGCTTTCGGATCTCTGAATAGTTCTTGTGCCTGTGAGGGCGCAAGGGTAAAAAGTAGTAAGATAAATAAGGAATAGAGTTTTTTCATGATTCTAATGTAGGGGCGGTTCGCGAACCGCCCGGTAATGGTTTAAAAAATAGTTCTTTGTATGTGGGCGGTTCGCGAACCGCCCCTACGGTATTGTGGTACGTTACTGCTTATTGAATATTGATTTCTTTACTCACAATCGGTGCTGCAACGGCTGTTGTTTTCGCCGGGGAACTGCCACCCACATATATCTTCACTTTGCCCGGATACTGAATACTATTCCCATAGATATCCGTCTGGCTAAGTTGTTCCGGAGTAAGCTCAAAAGTCACTTTACTTGTTTCGCCTGCTTTCAGTTGAACACGTTTAAAGGATTTCAGGCTATACAACGGTGCCTTGTAGGCGGCATCCTGATACGAAACATACACCTGCACCACTTCCTCGCCCGCTTTTTTGCTTTGATTGGTTACATCGACTTCAATTCTCAGTTTCTCTCCCATGGCAAGCTTATCCTTCATGGTAATGGATGAATAACCGAAATCAGCATAACTCAGTCCGTATCCGAACGGATAAGTCACTTCACCCTTGAAATAACGATACGTACGGTTGTCCATATCGAAATCATTAAATGAAGGCAAATCCTTGTCGCTCTTATAGAAAGTAACCGGAAGGCGTCCCGAAGGATTATAATCGCCAAACAACACATCGGCAATAGCTGTTCCGGCATCCTGTCCGCCATACCAGGCATTAAGAATAGCCGGAAGATTCTCCGCTTCCCACGCAATGCCCAGGGCGCTACCCGTCATCATTACAAACACCACCGGGATGTTTTCTTTGTGTAATGCCTTCATTAATTCCGTTTGTATGCGTGGCAAAGCAATAGACGTACGGTCGCCACTGTTGAAACCCTCTATACGGACAGGCATTTCTTCGCCCTCCAGTTGAGGAGAGATACCGCCTACCATAACCACCACATCCACGTTTTTCAGGCTATTAACAAGCAGGGCAATAGAGTCGTTATTGACATTCCCTACTGGGTCAATTCCTCTGGTATAGATTACCTCCGTTTTCTTGCCAACCTTTTGCTTGATAGCTTGCAGCGGAGTAACGATTTCACTGGGGAAACCATTGTAATTACCCAATACCGCTTCCTTATTATCCGCGTTCGGGCCGATTACCGCAATCTTCTTCAGATTCTTCTTTAACGGTAACAACTGGTTGCTATTCTTAAGAAGCACGATAGACTGGCGGGCCATTTTCAGTGAAAGCTCCTTGTGGGCATCACACTCAAGTACGGAAAGCGGAATCTGTGAGTACTTCACCTGCTCTGCCGGATCAAATAAACCCAGGCGGAAACGTATCTTGAACAAACGGCTAAGCGAAACATCAATCTGATCTTCAGTGATTAACCCTTTCTTTACGGCTTCTACCAATCCTTTATACGCATTTTGTCCGCAATCAATATCTGTACCATGATATACGGCATCGGCCGAGGCATGTGCTGCATCAAGATGAGTCTTGTGCTGCCTGTAGAAATCGTCTATGGCACCACAATCCGAGGTCACGTATCCGGTGAAATTCCATTTATTACGTAGGATATCCTGCATTAACAAGGTGTTTCCACAGCAAGGCTCACCCCCGAATGCATTGTAAGCACACATCACTCCCGATACGTTGGCATCTACAATCAGGTCGCGGAAAGCCGGGAGGTAGGTATCCCAAAGATCGTAGTCACTTACCTTCGTATTGAATGTATGGCGCGTATTCTCCGGACCACTATGAACGGCAAAGTGTTTGGCACAGGCAGACGCTTTCAGGTACATCGGGTCATCGCCCTGCAATCCTTCCACAAAAGCTTTGCCCAGTGTTCCCGTCAGGTAAGGGTCTTCACCATACGTTTCCTGCCCGCGGCCCCAGCGAGGATCACGGAAGATGTTGATATTGGGCGTCCAGAAGGTCAGGCCGTGGTAAATAGCTCTGTTTCCTTTGGAAGAAGCATCGTTGTAGATCGCCCGCCCTTCGTCCGAGATGGCAGCGGCTACCTGTTTGAACGTAACATCGTCCCAGGCAGCAGCCATTCCGATAGCTTGCGGAAAGACAGTTACCTTATACTCTGTACGACCGATGCCATGCAGACACTCATTCCACCAGTTATAGGAGGGAATGCCCAGGCGGTCGATGGCCGGAGCATCGTTCAACATCTGCAATACTTTTTCTTCCAGGGTGAGGCGCGATACCAAATCCGTTACCCGTTCATCAACGGATAGACTCGTATTCCGGAAAGCATATTTCTCCTGCCCCCGACAAGGCTGATAAAAAGACAGGGAAAAAACAAAAGACAGAATAATAAAAAGGTTTGTTTTCATTGAATATTAATTTAAGCTTTGAATAAATCACAAAATAAAGTGAACAGCATTAATAAATGAGTAAATAATCGCTTAATTATGGAAAGATTTGCGTCATTTATTTGAAATTAAGTGATAATTCAACATTAAATTAATTGTGGCGCTATTTATTTGCATTCAAATTGATATTTGAGCAAGAAACTATGATAACTCCATAATTAATTATTAAATCAATAAACATGAAAAAGTTAAAAATCAGTTTGATCTTTCTGGCGTGGCTGATGATACCCATTGGTATCTGTGCCCAGGACTTTACTTCAGTCACCGCCTCGGTTAATGGCGATAAAGCCTCTTCAACATTCGATAATAATGTGAAGACGGGCTGGCAACTCACCACTAAAGACATGGAAAATCAGCAGCACCTGATGTATGTTCTGGCAGCCCCGGGTGATGTGAATGAAGTACAAATCCAGGGGAAAGGACTCGCTTCGGAGAATATTCAGAAGGTAATCCGCCTTTATATAACGTATGACCCCATGAACCTGGGTGATCCGGTAAACTACACGGTAAGTGGCGATAAGACCCTTGTTCTGTCGTTTAAACCTAAATACGGAGCACACCTCCGGATTCAGTTTGCAGATAAAGCCGGCAATACACCTATTATAATAAATGAAGTCAGCGTAGGCTACGATCAATCTATCAATACAAGTTCCGCCTCGGGCACTGCGAAAGACAAGCCCTGGATGAATGCCAGTCGCCCGGTAGAAGAACGTATCGACCTGCTGCTGGCGGTGATGACAACGGCCGAAAAGATGGAACTGTTACGCGAAGGCTGGGGAATTCCCGGTATTCCTCACCTGGGCATACCCGATATTAAAAAGGTAGAAGCCATTCATGGTTTCTCTTACGGTAGCGGGGCAACGATCTTCCCTCAGTCCATTGGTCTGGGAGCTACATGGAACCGCAAACTGGTTGAGGAAGTGGCAGGCGTGATTGGCGATGAAACGAAGAGCGCACACGCTATCCAGGCTTGGTCACCTGTGCTTGATGTAGCGCAAGACCCACGCTGGGGACGTTGCGAGGAAACGTATGGCGAAGATCCCGTTTTGGTAAGTGAAATCGGTGGTGCATGGGTGAAAGGCTATCAGGACCAGGGGTTAATGACTACTCCGAAACATTTTGGCGGACACGGCGCTCCATTGGGAGGTCGTGACTCGCATGATATCGGACTCTCTGAACGGGAATGGCGTGAAGTGCATTTGGTACCTTTCCGCGACATCTTCCGTAAGCATAAATATGAATCTATTATGATGGCTTACTCTGACTATCAGGGTGTACCCGTAGCCAAAAGTACCGAGTTACTAAAAGATATTCTACGCGATGAGTGGGGATTTGATGGTTATATCGTCAGCGATTGCGGTGCAATTGGAAACCTGACTGCCAAGAAACATTATACAGCTCTCAATAAAATCGAAGCCGCCCGTCAGGCACTTGCGGCAGGAATAGCCACGAACTGTGGAGATACATATAATGATAAAGCAGTTATTGAAGCCGCCGTTAACGGACAGATTAGTATGGAAGATCTTGACTTTACCTGTCGCACGCTTCTTCGTGTTATGTTCCGGAAGGGATTATTTGAAGAGAATCCTTCGCGCTCATTGGATTGGAAGAAGCAATATCCCGGCTGGAACAGCGATCCGCATAAAGAAGTTGCCCGTCGTGCAGCACAAGAGTCTATCGTTCTGTTGGAGAACAAAAACAATATCCTTCCTTTATCCAAGAGCCTGAAATCTATCGCAGTGATCGGTCCCGGAGCAGACGACCTTCAACCGGGCGACTATACCGGAAAGCCACTGGATGGCCAGTTGAAATCCGTGCTTACGGGTATAAACGCTGCCATAGGCTCAACCACTAAAGTGGTTTACGAAAAAGGATGCGAGTTCTTTAGCAACGAAAATACCCAGATAGAGAAAGCCGTAAAGGCTGCTAAACAGGCAGATGTAGCTGTATTGGTGTTGGGCGACTGCACAAGCAGCGAATCCATTACCAATGTAACGAAAACATCGGGCGAAAACCATGACCTGGCCACCCTTGTCCTTCCGGGAGATCAGCAACGACTGTTGGAGGCTGTTTGTGCAACTGGAAAGCCCGTTGTTCTGATCTTGCAGGTGGGTCGTCCATTCAATCTTAGTTATGCTGCGGAGCATTGCCAGGCCATTATGGTGAACTGGTTGCCGGGTCAGGAAGGTGGTTATGCAACAGCCGATGTCTTATTTGGCGATTATAATCCTGCCGGCAGATTGCCGATGACTTTCCCACAGCATGTAGGGCAGGTGCCTTTGTATTATAACTTTAAAACTTCCGGAAGACGATATGAGTACTCGGATATGGAGTATTATCCGTTGTACTATTTCGGTTATGGGTTAAGTTATACATCGTTTGAATACTCTGATTTGAAGATCAGTCAGCAACAGAACGGTTGTGTAAATGTATCGGCAGCGGTAAAGAATGTAGGTTCACGCGCTGGTGATGAGGTGGCTCAATTGTATGTTACCGATATGTATGGCAGTGTGAAAACCCGCGTTGTTGAGTTGAAAGACTTTGAACGCATCCATTTGCAACCGGGCGAAACAAAGACGGTGAACTTTACGCTTACTCCTTATCAGTTGTCTTTATTGAACGACCGCATGGATAGGGTAGTGGAAGCCGGAGAGTTTAAGATCATGGTGGGTGGTACAAGTCCTTCTTATGTAGCCAAAGATCGTATTAAAGATAGTTTGAACTATCCGGATAATACCAAAGGGCTGGTGGGTACGCTGAATTATACAATGAACTTTAGCTCTGACTTTAATCTGAAGGTTGTAAGTGTTAATGAAGATCCGATCTCTAAGACTAAAACAGCTGTACTAGAAGTCATAAACGCAGGAACCATTACCGACACCGGAAAGGTGGGTATGTATGTGAATGGCCGGAAAGCAGGCACAGATCGTCACTTTGAACTTGATCCGGGCGAGAAGAAAGAGCTCCGCTTTAAGTTTGAATCGGATAATTCGGAAGAGGTTTCGTTTACCACAAAGTATAAGATGGTGAAGTTATAAAATAACCGACGAAAGTAAGAATCCAACGGCCACGGCAACTATACATGCAATAAGCCCTGGCAGCATAAAACTATGGTTCAACAGATATTTTCCAATATGTGTTGAACCAGTTTTATCAAACCCGATGGCAGCAATAACCGTCGGATAATTCGGTAGAAAGAAATATCCATTCACCGCTGGGAACATCGCAATCAGTGATGCGGCTGGAATGCCGAGGCTAATTCCCAAAGGCATAAGCGCCCTGACCGTTGCGGCCTGACTGAATAACAAAATCGACAGAACGAATAAAGCAAAGGCAAATGTCCATGCGTGGTTAGTAACCATTGCCTGGATATTGCTTTCCATAAAGGCATAGTTGCCTTGTATAAACGTGTCTCCCATCCAGGCTATTCCGAAAATAGCAATAACTGCTTCCATACCTGCCCGAAAGATGCTCCCTTTAGCAACCAAAGAAGTATCGCGTACTTTCCCTACGATCAGAATCAGTGCGGCAGCCGAGAGCATAAGTATCTCAATAATGATAGTCATATCAAGCGCCTCACCATTCCATGAAGGACGAAGGCTCTTTATTGATCCGAAAAGAATAATAAGTACCACAGCCCCTAAGAAGAACCAGACCGAACGCTTGGCAGAGGCTGGAATATCTTCTGTTTTACTGACCGATCTATTTAGTTCCGCAACAAACTCCGGGTCTTTTAGCTTTTCAAGATAAGCCGGGTCTACGGATAATTCTTTCCCTACGAAGTTTGAAACAAAGGCGGCAACAAGTACTCCAACCAAAGTGGCGGGTATACAAATTGCCAGGATATCGAGCAGATCAATATTCTGAGGGGCTAACATCGCCAACAGTGCTACGGTTGCTGCCGAGATCGGACTGGCTGTAATGGCTTGCTGTGAGGCAATGACGGAAACACTTAGCGGTCGTTCGGGACGAATGCCGGTCTTCTGTGCCAGTTCGGATATAATGGGTAAAACGGAATAAGCCACATGTCCGGTTCCTGCCACCAACGTAAAGACGTAGCACACAAGAGGCGCCAGGTAGTTTAATCTTTTGGGGTTCTTGCGCAGTATTCTTTCGGCAAGTGATACCAGGTAATCCAGTCCGCCGGAGGCTTGCAAACAGGCGGCGGCAGAGACTACGGATAAGATAATGAGCATTACCTCAATGGGCGGAGAGGTGGGGCGCTCGTCAAATACAAAGGTCAGGACTAGGAGGCCAAGACCTCCCATCAGGCCCAATCCTACGCCCCTCATCCGTGCTCCTACGAAGATGGCGGCAAGTACTACAAGTAATTCAATATAGAACATTTATCTGCGGTTGTCTGGTATTTATTTCCATTAATAGAACAAATCTACTAAATTATGGTTTAACCGGAGTGTGAAAAGAAGGATTTGATTTAATTTGCCGGTGAAGGGGAACATAAAAGGTACTTTGGTTGTTGAAAAGCATACCGAGATAGTTAACAGTAATTTTGTAGAAGTTTTTACTGTTGATAGGCGTAACCCCGGCAGCGTCCGGGGTTTTCTGTATCTCTATATTTTTTGCTTCATCTTTTTGTTGGAAAACAAATAAAACTATAAATTTGCATCACTTTATTGCCGATATAGCTCAGTTGGTAGAGCAACACATTCGTAACGTGTAGGTCGCCGGTTCGAGTCCGGCTATCGGCTCGTCTTATTAGTACAGAGATTGGGATTGACGTTTTGACAAAATGTTAATCCCAATCTTCTCTTTTATGATATTTACCAGCGGGTATAGGGGTGATGGGTTTAAACGGAAACGATGGACATCTGTGTTGGTTGGATTGATCGGGATTTTGTGCTTTGGTGGTTAGATTGCTCTTGTTTTTGCTGATCTTCTTTCTTTGTGTCTCCCTTTTGAGTGATATTGTAATATTGAGTCAGTCTGACTTTTTATGTTTTTTCTTGCAGTCTGGTTAATTAGAACAACAATAAAGCGGATTTCGCGGGGAGAATTGGTTTAAATTGATGCCCAAATACACCTTTTTCTTGTATGCTGATGTGTCATTGATCAGATGCCGGTAGCATTTTCTCCAAATGCTACCTGCATTTGCCTCACGAGAAAGTTTCATTTACCCAAAATACAACCGGCAACCGGACTGATTGGCTGTTTTTCGAAGGGTTTAACATGCTATTTGCATCGTTTTAGAAAAGTTGTGTGTTAGTGTATTTGCTGTATTCTATCTCTTTTAACTCAGATTCCTTCTTTTTGCTTTCTTTTTGCTTTTTCGGATTGTTGTGCCTGGGATGTTTGTTTTACATACCTTGTGGTGTTAACAGGCTGTCTTTTAGGAACAAAATACTTCTTTGAAGTGTTAAACTTATAGTACACCCCATAGATTGATGACTTTATTAACCAACATAATAACTTAAACTTTATGACCATGAAATTATTAAATGAAAAAGTGGCCATCGTTACCGGTGGCGGTTCGGGATTTGGACGGGCGATGTCAGAATTGTATGCCAAAGAAGGCGCAAAAGTAGTAGTGTCGGATATTTCAGAGAAGAGCGGTGAGGAAACCGTAGAGCTGATTAAAAAGCTGGTGGCGATGCCATTTTCGTAAGAGCCGATGTCGGCAAGCCGGAAGACAACGAGAATCTGGTAAAAGAAGCCGTAAGGAAGTATGGAAAACTGGACATTGCTTTTAACAACGCCGGTATCGGAGGCGCTAATGCTCCCGTCGGCGAATACCCTATTGACGCATGGGACAAGGTGATTGATATCAATCTGTCGAGTGTATTTTACGGCATGCGTTATCAGATTCCGGAGATGCTTAAAACCGGTGGCGGCGCTATTGTAAACACGGCTTCCATCTTGGGGCAAGTCGGTTTCGGTGGCTCTTGCGCCTATGTTGCTGCTAAACATGGCGTTATCGGGCTGACGAAGAACGTGGCGATTGAATACGGTCGCCTGGGTATCCGCGCCAATGCTGTTTGTCCGGGATTCGTGGAAACCAACCTGACGCATGGACTTATGGCCGACAGGGAGTGTTACGATTTCCTGGTAAAAAAGCATCCGATGGGACGCTTGGGGAAAGTAGAAGAAATTGTAGACCTTGTGTTGTGGCTCAGTAGCGATAAAGCATCGTTCTGTAATGGCAGTTACTTCACGGTCGACGGTGGTTACCTGGCTAAATAAAACGAATTGCTGCCAAAAGATGAGATGGTCTGAAAGAACTTTTAAGACAATCTCATCTTTTTTTACAGACTAAACGCTTACCTTTGTGCCGGACTTTAGTGCAAAGTTAGTGTGAAAAGAAACCGGATACATAGAATTACGCTTGCCTGGTTACTGTCGGTGGTGTTTGCCATTCCGTACGTAGCCAAAACCATTCACATCTATGAAAGTGAGGGGTTGGGCGAGACTTGTTCACATTCCGAAAACCATCACCATGCTCCCGGTCATGACTGTAACACTTGTTTCCTTTGCCACTTCACCTTTTCCACATTTATAGAAACCGAGAAGCTATCTCTCGATACTTCACCAACCATTTATTATCATCCTGATTATATCCTGTACCAGGAAAAGGGGTATGCTATGGCAACCTCTTCCCATCACCTACGGGCACCCCCGGTGGCAAGGTGCCACTCCCGGGTTTAGCTGGCGCTGACCGTTGGTTCCATGCGGGTGGCATAAGTACCACCATCTTATTTATCTTTAAACAACTATCAACATGCATACCCGAATACTTCCGGTTATGCTCTTGTTTGTATTTGTATTGCCCGTTGCAGGCCAGCAAGCCGATTCCATCCGGACGGTTACGCTGGAAAGTGTGACGGTTACCGCCGATTCGTATAAAAAAGCGAGTAACCGTAACTCCGTCCTGTCGGTCGAAGTCGCCGAGAAAGACTTCCTCACCGAACATTTCACTGGCAATCTCATACAAGCCCTAGAGTATATTCCCGGAGTGCGTTCTATGGATATCGGTTCCGGATTCTCCAAACCGATGATCCGGGGCATGGGCTTCAACCGTATTGCTGTCACCGAAAACGGAATCAAACAAGAGGGACAGCAATGGGGAAGCGACCATGGACTCGAAATAGACGCCTTTAACATCGAACGTGTCACCGTTCGCAAAGGTCCCTCATCCCTCCTTTACGGGAGCGATGCGATGGGCGGAGTGATCGAAATCACCTCTCCACCCGCACCCGCCGGGAACCAGTTCTTTGGCGAAGTCTCCCTGTTGGGCAAAACCGTAAACAATAGCCTGGGCGCCTCGCTTATGCTAGGCATAAAGAAAGACAACTGGTACACAAAGGTGCGCTACTCCGAGCAACACTTCGGAGATTACCGCATCCCGGCGGATACCATCGTTTATCTTACCCAACGCATACCCGTATACGGCCGGCGACTAAAGAACACCGCCGGGTGGGAGAGGAACGTCAGCCTCTACACCGAGTACCGGAAGGGGAAATACTACTCCAACTATGCCATCAGTAACGCATACCAGAAGACCGGATTCTTCCCGGGAGCACACGGCATTCCCGATATCTCGCGCGTGCAGGACGATGGCGACCACCGGAACGTAGAATTCCCTTACAGCAAAGTGAACCATTTGAAGGTAACCACCAGGCAACAATACTCCTGGCACAACCTCATTGGCTCCTGGGACCTGGGCTACCAGAATAACCACCGCGAAGAATGGAGCAAATTCCATACCCATTACGGCACGCAATCCCCGCCGGAGCACAACCCCGATGAGGAACTTGATTTCGCATTAAACACCTTCAGCTCTTCCATGAAACTGAGGTTCATTCCCTCCACCACCTGGGAGCATACCGCCGGATGGGACATGCAGTTCCAACAAAACCGTATAGCGGGCTATTCTTTCCTGCTGCCCCGTTACGACAGGTTCACCACCGGCTTCTTTGCCCTGTCCACCTGGCGTCCGTCCCCGCAACTATCCGTTAGTGGCGGACTGCGTTACGATCTGGGCTCGGTCGACATCTCGGCGTATACCGACCCTTACCTCGAAACCTATCTGCAAGGTATGGGATACGATGATGAACTGATCCAGCAGTATAAATGGCGAAGCTATCCCGTAGATCGTGACTTTGGCGACTTTTCCGGTTCGCTGGGCATATCGTGGAATCCCGCAGGTGCTCATTGGGTGAAAGCCAACATCGGGCACAGTTTCCGCCTGCCCGGAGCCAACGAACTGGCTGCCAACGGTGTACATCATGGAACCTTCCGGCACGAACAGGGCGACCCATCGCTCTCCTCCGAGCGCGGTTGGCAGTTGGATGCATCCTATATATATGATACAAAAGGCTTCTCCCTATCCGCCACCACCTTCTTTAGTTGGTTCAATAACTACATCTACCTAAAACCAACCGGAGAGTGGTCCGTACTTCCACATGCCGGACAAATCTACCGGTACACCGGAGCCGAGGCCATCTTCGCGGGAGCCGAACTCTCATTTGATGTCGATTTCCTTAACCATTTCAACTATGCGTTTATGGGCGAATATGTCTATACCCACAACCAGGACGAAAGTACGCCGTTAGCCTTTTCGCCTCCGGCATCCATGCGCAATACATTAACGTGGAAAGGAAAGAAGTCGCAGGTATTTGCCGAATTGCAAAGCATCGCCAAACAAACAAGAGTGGCTAAGAATGAAAGTGTTACTGACGGTGCTAACCTTGTTAACTTAGGCGGCAGCCTCAACCTGCCCCTAGGTGGGTTGAACGTAGATATCACCCTCTCTTTGCGCAATTTATTCGATACCAAATACTATAATCACCTAAGTTTCTACCGGAAAGTCGAAATCCCGGAACCCGGCCGGAACATACAATTATTAATAAAAATACCCTTTAATACTCCATTAAAATGAAAACAAAAAGCAATATTCAGTTCTTATTTGTCCTAAGTTTAATAACCATCCTATCCGTTTTTACAGCTTGTAGCGATGATGATGGCGATACAACTCCACCCGTAATCCAACTCAATAAACCCGCCGAAAGTGCAAAGCTGCTCATCGGAAGCACCATTTGCCTGGACATGGAACTATCAGATGATGAAATGCTATCATCCTATAAAGTAGAGATACACAACAACTTTGATGGTCATGAACATACCCGGGCAGAAGACGGTACTACACCCTTCCAATTCCAGAAATCCTGGAGCGTAGCCGATCAGAAGAACGCTAAGATCCATCAGCACGAAATCGAAATCCCCGAAGGAGCAACTCCCGGAAATTACCACCTGATGGTGTACTGCACGGACCTGGCAGGAAATGAATCGTACGTAGCCCGCAATATTGTATTAAGCCATGATGGTGAGGGACATGAGCATGAAGAATAGGTAACATTCTCTATTGATCTGCATAGAAACCTGGCAGCGGCACCTTGCCGCCTGCCAGTGATATTTTACATGCTTTCGGTTGTTTTATCTATCTTTTATAACCGGATGTTAGCCTACTTTTGTAGCACTAACTAACTCCAAATAAAATATCATGTTAACTCCAATGTCTTACTTCTCAAAACTCCTGATAGGCGCCTTTAGCCTATGCCTTGTTTTTCTAACATCTTGTAATCCTGCGGAACGCGAAGTACAAATCACCTCTCCCGACTCTCAACTACAAATGACGGTACAACTGCAAGACTCCTTGCTGTACAGTGTTTCCTACAAAGGAAAAGAAATAGTGCAGCCCTCTTTTATTTGTATGAACCTTACCGGACAAACCCTAGGCGTATCCCCTAAAATAAAGAAGATACAAAAGAACACCGTCAATGAAACCATCACCCCATTGTATGGTAAGTTCGCTACCCTGCAAGATCACTACAACGAAACTATCCTCACCTTTGAGGACGGCTACTCTTTAATCCTTAGAGCATACAACGAAGGCTTAGCCTATCGCTTTGTAACCGATCTGGAAGGCGAAGTCATCGTTGAAAATGAACTGATGCAAGTAAACCTAACCGGCAATCCCGCCGCACAATACCCCGAAACCAACAACTGGACATCATGGGAGTTGGCCTATGCCGAATACGAAACCGTATCCGCTATTGACAAAGACAAAAAAGCCATTACCCCTGTACTTTTCTCCTATCCCGATAACACAAAGCTGGTTGTGGCCGAGGCCGATGTACTCAGTTATCCCGGCATGTATCTGGTTAAAGGCGATGCCGGATTCCATAGCGCCTACGCACAATACCCCGACAGTACAGCCCTGGGTAGCTGGGGATTTGTTTCCGTTGTTCAACGCACCCGGGACTATATCGCCAAAACCGAAGGCAAACGGAACTACCCCTGGCGCGTATTCATCCTTACCGATGATGATAAAACCCTCCTGACCAACGAGATCATCTACAAACTCTCCGAACCGCAACGCATTCAAAATACCTCATGGATCAAACCCGGCAAAGCCGTTTGGGAGTGGTGGCACGATGCCATGCTGCCCGGGGCAAATATCCCTTCCGGTATGGGCAATCGCAATACCGCCCTATACAAATTCTATATCGATTTTGCCGCCGAAACCCAAATGGAATACCTGATGATTGATGCCGGATGGTCGGACATCTTCGATCTGTCTAAAATAAACCCTAAAGTCGATGTACAAGAAATTATCCGTTACGGGAAGTCCAAAAACGTAGATGTATTCCTTTGGTGTGTCGCTATGGCGCTGACCGAAGAAACAGTGGATAAATACATGAATATGATACATGAATGGGGAGCCGTGGGACTAAAAGTCGACTTCTTTGACCGCGACGATCAACTCACCATGGATTGGTACGAAATGATTGCCGAAAAGGCAGCAAAATACGAATTAATGATCAACTTCCATGGCTGTAGCAAACCCACAGGTATGCAGCGTGCTTATCCCAATATACTTAACTATGAAGCTGTGCGTGGCGCCGAGTGCTCGAAGTGGGACTTTACGGCTAATCCTAAACATCATTTAATCTTCCCATTTACCCGGATGTTGGGTGGGGCACTCGACTACACACCAGGTTCCATGCGCAATGCTACCCAGGAAGCGTTTAAACCCGTCGATCCGGGATTGCCCTCAACCCAGGGAACCCGTTGCCATGAACTGGCCATGTATGTCATCTATGACCAATACTTCGCCATGCTTTGCGACTCTCCGATGGAGTACCGCAAGTATCCCGATATTATGAAATTCCTGTCGGAAGTACCCGTTACCTTCGATGATACCAAAGCCCTTGATGCCAAAGTCGGTGAATATGCCCTAATGGCAAAACGGAAAGGAGATAAATGGTATGTAGGCGGAATGACCAACTGGGATGCAAGAACAATCGAAGTAGATTTTGACTTTCTATCGCCGGGAGTGGAGTATCAGGCTACAATAATAAAGGATGCTCCTCAATCCAGTGAGGAACCTACACAATACATCTGTGAGGATATAACAGTGACAAGTGCCACAAAACTTCAAGTAGATATGGCTAAAGGTGGCGGGTTTGTGATTAGTTTGAAATAAACTTTAGATCCACATGTTGTAGGGGCAGACCTTGTGTCTGTCCTCACGCCGCAGGTGTATCATTAATGTTTCACTATTCAGCGTCAAGGGCAGACACAAGGCCTGCCCCTACATCATGTGGTGTTTCTTCTTTAAAACACTACCCTTTTCTTTTCCCCGTCCTGTAACACCACTTCTACGACATCTCCATTCTCAATTACCTCCACCGATTTTACCGGATTCAGCTCTTCTGCCGTAAACACTTCATTCCCTTTCTTCCAAAGTTGTAAAGTGACATACACCCTTTCACCCACAGGAATCCTATCCGTCGCCATAGTTACGGCACAAATATCACTAACCGGGTGCAACCCTGCTGGACGTACAGTTTCCATGCCTCCCCAGCCCTGTAATGGAATCATCGCCAATTGATATGCACCATTATTTATAATCCTGGCCTCTGTTCCATTCACTTTTATATTAGTTTCAGTAATCATATCATTAACCTGTGGAAGCGAATAATGGCCTAAGCGTACATCAGTCTCTACCGGAGTAATCATTTTGTCTACCCGCAGAACACCGCTAGGCAAAGGGATATCAGCCAACTTAAAGGTAATTTCCGTATTCGTTTCCAGTACAGCATCCCGGCGATATACTCCATCCTCAAAACTCCTGAATGTATAAAGTCGAAGCACCTCCCATTCCTTCTTCCCATTCAATACCCCATAATTCATGGAAATCTCGCCATTTTGTCCATCCGCCATCCAGGGAAACTCCGTATGATAAGCCAACTTATTATAATTCTCCGTACTGCGGAACAACTGCCAATCTCCTGCAACCGTTTCATGGCACCACGAACGCATTTCTGCTCCGCCACAATTCGGATAATCCGTAATCAGCAGGTTGGAACCCTCCTGAAACTTATTATAAACGTTTCCCGGTTTTAACTCTTCCTCCCAGGCGCCATTATTCTCTTTTGCCGTCCAGAATACATTATCCTCCGGTAAAAGTAGTGCCATAAATACCTTACCCGCCCAATAGACACTTCCCCGGCAACTATAAATCTGTACAGCAGGAGCAAATGGACCATAAAAGCCTAACGAAGGCACATTATCTTCTAAGAAATCCGGATTCTTAAGGAACTGTAGCATCGTACTTGATGCTATCCGGCGCATCCAACCATAATTTATGCTTGAATCTTCAAGAAAGCCCAACATCGCGAAGGGTACTACCGATCCGAAACGGTAGCAAATGCTCCGTCCCCACATGTTCATCTGTCCTTCCTTGTTAAACATATACGGATAATTATCTGCCAGATCGCGTAAGTTACTCATAAACTGCCTGGCATATTCCGGGTAATACTTATTTCCATAGAGTTGCGCCCACACCGGGCCATACATCTGGAATGCCCACATACTGTAATAATCATAAGCCGGGCTATCGTTATACCATCCTTGTCCGCGATAGAAAGCCAATGCTTCTGTTACATATTTAATAAGCAATTCTTCATTTATCGTATACCCCTGATCCTTAAAGAAACTCAGGACGAAAATATTAAAGAACTTCCAGTTTGAATCAACTGTTGGCCCATCGCCGTAACTAATCATCGTTGCAGCCAACGCATCTTTCTGTTCTTGTGTAAAAGGCTCCCAGATCACTTCGGGTATAATAGATAATGAAATAGCCAATGCGCCAAACTCAACCAGGTTCTGGCTGGGTCCGCCATTCTCCGGACGATGTTTAATAAAACCCGGACTCTCAGGATTGATCAAATTCAATATCTGATGACGATAATAATCGGCAACTTTAATTCCATTCAATTCCAGATCGGGGTTCTCTCTTAAAAGCGGTGCAGCCACAAATAAGGTACGGCAAAGCCCTTCCAGCTTCTCGGTAGGTATTTGCCCGTCATTCTTAGGATACACCTTATCCAACTGCTTCGGAAACTTCATCGGAGAATCCAGAGAGTCAATATAACTAAATGCACCGTCCAGCAGATATGTAGCCGCATCCATCCAATGCCGGCGTGTCATTCCTGTCAGCGGACTTACCTCGTGATTCGGATTGTTCACTACAAATACATTCGTATTAGATTCGGTTATGCTCTTTCCCGTACACGCTTGCAGGAGAATGGAAAAGAAGATAATTGCAATAGCGATACTTCCATTAACTTTTCGGTTTATCATAATTTGCTTTTTAGATATATGGGCGCTTGCGCCATCCGGCCGGGGTGCCTCACCCCCTCGCTGCAAAAATAACCCGTTTAGAGCAAATCTGTGTCTGATTATAGTTCAAAATGGGTGGGCTTATCATTCAATACAGACGCATTAAACCATGAACAGGACGTTTATAAATCTTAATCTTCCGCAAGTGACCTGAAAAAAGAAAGAAATATTCATTGGAATTCAGTATATTTGCACGCTTTGCAGCGAGGGCGAACTAAAATGACTAACAGAGAAGATGATTGGTAGTTATTAACAAAATGAGAGACTTATCAACAGATTTCGTTAAGAATTCCCATTTTTGTAGGTGCTCTGAGGATTTATCACTTATTTCGTCGCAAAATTAATAGACACATAATAATATGGGAAAGATTATTGCTTTAGCCAATCAGAAAGGTGGCGTAGGAAAAACGACGACTACAATCAATCTGGCTGCATCACTTGCCACAATGGAGAAGAAAGTGCTGGTAGTAGATGCAGACCCTCAAGCTAATGCCTCTTCCGGACTGGGAGTAGACATTAAACAAGCCGACTGCACAATCTATGAATGTATCATAGACGGAGCAGACGTAAAGAACGCCATCCATGACACAGAGATCGAATCTCTGAAGATCATCTCATCTCACATCAACCTGGTAGGAGCCGAAATTGAAATGCTCAACCTGCCAAACCGTGAGACTATTTTGAAGAAAGTGCTTGAACCGTTGAAAAACGAATACGATTATATCCTGATCGACTGCTCGCCTTCATTAGGCTTAATTACAGTAAATGCCCTGACAGCAGCCGATTCGGTGATCATTCCCGTACAGGCAGAATATTTTGCCCTTGAAGGAATTAGTAAACTATTGAATACCATTAAGATCATTAAATCCAAGTTGAATCCGAAACTGGAAATTGAAGGGTTCTTGCTGACGATGTACGATTCCCGTCTTCGCCAGGCCAACCAGATTTATGATGAGGTAAAGAAGCATTTCCAGGAACTCGTATTCCAGACCGTAATTCAACGTAATGTAAAGCTCAGTGAAGCACCAAGTTATGGTATTCCTACGATTCTGTATGATGCAGATTCTGCCGGTTCTAAAAATTACCTGGCGCTTGCTAAAGAATTAATTCAAAGACAATAACTAAAAGATATATGGCACAACGTAGAAATGCATTGGGTAGAGGACTTGACGCTCTACTTTCGATGGACGATGTAAAGACAGAAGGTTCTTCTTCTATTAATGAAATCGAACTATCGAAAATATCCGTTAACCCCAACCAGCCACGTCGTGAGTTTGACGAAACAGCTTTACAGGAGCTTTCGGACTCTATAACTGAGATCGGCATTATCCAACCGATCACCCTACGCAAGCTTTCGGACGATGAATATCAGATTATAGCTGGTGAACGCCGTTACCGTGCGTCGATCAGAGCGGGTAAAACGCATATACCAGCTTACATCCGTACTGCTGACGATGAGAATGTAATGGAAATGGCGCTGATTGAGAATATCCAACGCGAAGACCTTAACTCTGTCGAAATCGCATTGGCCTATCAGCAGCTTATCGAACAATATAACCTGACTCAGGAACGTCTGAGCGAACGTATAGGTAAGAAGCGTACTACAATCGCTAACTATCTGCGCTTACTTAAACTTCCTGCACCTATACAGATGGCACTTCAAAATAAAGAAATCGACATGGGGCATGCCCGGGCACTGATCTCTTTAGGCGATCCGAAACTTCAGGTGAAAGTGTTTGAGGAAATTCAGCAACATGGATATTCCGTACGTAAAGTGGAGGAAATCGTAAAGTCTCTTGGAGAGGGCGAAGCGGTAAAAAGCGGCGGAAAGAAAATCGCCCCGAAGAAATCTAAGTTACCCGAAGAATTCGATATGTTGAAACAACATCTATCCGGGTTCTTTAGTACAAAGGTACAGTTAACCTGTTCCGATAAAGGAAAAGGAAAGATAAGCATTCCATTTAATAACGAGGAAGAACTGGAACGGATCATGGAGATATTTGATTCGCTTAAGAATAAATGATAAAATTGAAACAGACATATAAACTGTATATTGCCCTGCTTCTCTGTTTTTTACAGGTGGCAGGGATTGATATGTATGCTCAGAACCCAATCGATTCGCTCATAGTAGATACTATTCCGGCAAAAGTTATGGTTCCTGTTCCGGCAGATTCTATAGATACAACCTCGCTGGATTCTTTATTGATGGAAATTCCAGTCCACCATGTACCCGACTCGCTCGTAGCAGATAGTGTTGCTCTGATTAATAGAGAGAATATGGCCAGGTTGGACTCCATTACCAACCCGCAGATAACCCTGCTGTCTGCCGATAGTATAGTTGCAGCTCCTGAGATTCCCAAAAAGGTTTGGGTGCCTAATCCTGTTAAAGCTACATGGCTTGCAGTGGTTTTTCCCGGTGCCGGCCAAATATATAACCGTAAATACTGGAAACTTCCCATTGTGTATGGAGGGTTTGCCGGTTGTGCCTATGCATTGTCCTGGAATAATAAAATGTTTAAAGATTATTCGAAAGCTTATATAGATTACATGGACGATGACCCTAATACCAATAGCTTTTTAGATATTGTTAGAAATCCAGAGAGAATAAATAACCTGGAGTCTCTCCTGAAAAGAAATAAGGACTATTATCGTCGTTATCGTGATATTAGTGTTTTTGCGTTTATCGGAGTTTATCTCTTGTCTATAATTGATGCTTATGTGGATGCGGAATTATCAAACTTTGATATTACTCCGGATTTGAGTATGCGTGTAGAACCTACTGTTTTAAACAACCAGCGTAGTAATATCTTTGGCAGTAAAAATAATGCTGTAGGGCTACAGTGCAGTTTTACCTTTTAAAAAACAACAGATTATATGAACAACCTAAGGAAACACGGCCTGATTGTATTTTTATTCTCTCTGATTGCTTTTACACAGGCAAAAGCACAAACAGTAGAAGTTACTTATTATGAAGATGGAAAAGAACGTCATGAAGTTATAGATATACCAACAAGCCTTACCTATCCGATGGATAGTTTGTTGAGTGATTGGAAAGCACGCAATTATGTTGTGCGCTATAATAGTGACGATTGCAGCACATCCGAAGTAAACCCTACATTTAGTGACGCCGTAGTTATGGATCGCTTATCCCGCATTCCGGCAGTAATGGAAATGCCATACAACGAAGTTGTGCGTCGTTTTATCGACCTGTATACAGGACGCTTGCGCAACCAGGTTTCCTTTATGTTAAGCGCATCTAACTTCTACATTCCTATTTTCGAAGAAGCACTTGATGCTTATGGCCTTCCTATTGAACTGAAATATCTTCCTATCATTGAATCGGCTTTGAATCCTTCTGCTGTATCCCGTGCAGGAGCATCCGGGCTTTGGCAATTTATGATCGGAACAGGTAAAATATACGGATTAGAATCAAATAGTCTGGTCGACGAAAGACGTGATCCGATCAAAGCAACTTGGGCGGCAGCCAGATATCTGAAAGAACTATATAGTATATATGGCGATTGGAACCTGGTTATTGCAGCATATAACTGTGGACCGGGTAATGTAAACAAAGCCATCCGCCGTGCGAATGGTGAAAAAGATTATTGGGCAATCTATCACTATCTGCCCAGGGAAACCCGTGGCTATGTTCCTTCGTTTATCGCAGCCAACTATGTGATGAGATATTATTGTGACCATAATATCTGTCCGATGGAAACCCGTATCCCAGCCGATACGGATACACTTCAAATTACCCGTAACCTGCATTTTGATCAAATAGCTGCCCTTTGTAATATTGATATTGAGCAAATCAAAAGCTTGAACCCACAATATAAGAAGAATGTAATCCCAGGAGATATTAAACCTTATACCCTGCGTTTGCCACTGAATCAGATCTGTACGTTTATCGAAAATCAAGATTCGATTTATGCCTATCGTGCTGAAACTCTTTTCACTAACCGTAAGCAAGTGGAAATCAAGAATGAGACATCTACTGCTTCCAGAAAAGGAACCGCTAGTGTCGGATCGGGCAAGCTTGTTTATCATAAGATTAGAAGCGGTGAGTCTTTATCTACGATTGCAGGGAAGTATCGGGTGAAAGTGAACGATATTAAAAAGTGGAATAACCTGAGAAATAATAATATTACTGCAGGTAAGAGTCTGAAAATTTATAAATAGGAGTCAGAAGCTAGAAGTTAGTAGTAAGGTAAGATACAATGCCGCATGGGTAAAGATAAAACCTTACTACTAACTTCTAGTTTCTGACTCCTAAGAAATAATTATGAAAGAAACGAATCATAAAGATATGTCGGATGAGGAACTGATTGACCAAACCTTTCAGGAACTTTTGAACGACTATCTGGCAACAAAACATAGAAAACGGGTCGAGATCATTACAAAGGCGTTCAACTTTGCCAATCAGGCACATAAAGGAATCAAACGCCGGTCTGGTGAGCCGTATATTATGCATCCGTTGGCAGTAGCCAAGATTGTGTGCAATGAGATAGGGTTAGGCTCTACTTCTATTTGTTCGGCTTTACTGCATGATGTAGTAGAGGATACGGACTACACTGTGGAAGATATTGAAAACCTGTTTGGCCCTAAGATTGCACAAATCGTTGATGGACTGACTAAAATATCGGGTGGTATCTTTGGCGATAAGGCTTCTGCACAAGCAGAGAACTTCAAGAAGCTTCTGCTTACCATGTCGAGTGATATCCGTGTAATCTTGATTAAGATTGCCGATCGTTTACATAATATGAGAACATTAGGTTCTCTTCTCCCGGCAAAGCAATTAAAAATTGCAGGCGAAACCCTTTATATTTATGCTCCTTTGGCGAATCGCCTCGGCTTGCATAAAATAAAGACGGAACTTGAGAACCTCAGCTTTAAATACGAACATCCGGAGGAATATGAGCAGATAGAGAAAAAGTTGCAGGCAACAGCGGCAGAACGTGATGAAGTCTTTCAACAATTTACCGCTCCTATTCGTGTTCAGTTAGATAAAATGGGGTTGAAATATCGTCTTCTGGCACGTATTAAATCCATATATTCTATTTGGAATAAGATGCAGACCAAGCATGTTCCTTTTGATGAAATATATGACTTGTTGGCTGTACGTATAATCTTCGAACCACGTAATGCGGATGAAGAACTCAATGATTGTTTTGACATCTATGTTTCCATATCCAAACTCTATAAACCCCATCCCGATCGCCTGCGCGACTGGGTAAGCCATCCGAAAGCAAATGGATATCAGGCTCTGCATGTAACTCTGATGGGGCCTAACGGTCAGTGGATTGAGGTACAGATTCGTAGTAACCGGATGAATGATGTAGCCGAACAAGGGTTCGCAGCACATTGGAAATACAAAGAAGGTGGCGGTGGCGAAGATGAAGGTGAGTTGGAAAAATGGCTCCGTACAATTAAAGAAATTCTTGATGATCCGCAACCTGATGCCATTGACTTCCTGGATACAATCAAACTAAACCTGTTTGCATCTGAGATATTTGTGTTTACTCCGAAAGGAGAGATTAAAACAATGCCACAACATGCTACGGCATTGGATTTCGCTTTTTCATTGCATACGGATATTGGAAGTCATTGTATTGGCGCTAAGGTAAATCATAAATTAGTCCCATTAAGCCATAAGTTGCAAAGTGGTGATCAGGTGGAAATTTTAACATCAAAATCCCAACGTGTTCAACCGCAGTGGTTAGTGTTTGCTACCACCGCTAAAGCACGGGCAAAGATATCTGCGATTCTGAAGAAAGAGCAAAAATCAGCCCAGAAGAAAGGCGAAACTACCTTGAATGAATTTCTTCTTAAAGAAGATATACGTCCGGAATCAGTTAATTATGATAGACTTCTGAGTTTACATAATATTCGTACCAAAGAGGAGCTTCTGGCAGAAGTAGGTAAGGGTGCAATTACATTGGGTGATGAGGATAAGAATGCAATAAAAGGAAAGCAGAATTCAAACTGGAAGAAGTTCCTTACCTTCTCATTTGGCAATACCAAAAGTGCTAAAACAGATGAACCCCAGGAAACAGCAGCTAAAGAAAAGATAAATCCTAAGAAAGTACTTAAGATTACAGAGGATGCTATACAAAAAAACTATATTATAGCCACTTGCTGTTCGCCGATTCCTGGTGATGATGTGTTGGGGTATATGGATGAAGATGAGAAAGTTATTATTCATAAACGTCAATGTCCGGTAGCTGTAAAACTGAAAACCAGCTATGGAAACCGGATTATCGCTACCAAATGGGATACTCATAAATCTTCATTATCCTTCCTGGTAAACTTATATATCCGTGGAATTGATAGTGTGGGAATAATGAACGACGTAACACAAGTGATTTCCCGTCAATTGAACGTAAATATCCGTAAACTGAATGTTGAAACCAATGATGGGATCTTCGAAGGAAAGATACAGTTATATGTTCATGATGTAGATGATGTGAAACGAGTGATCACTAAGTTGCTGAAGATTCCTAATGTAAAAACTGTAAACCGCGTCGAAGAGTAACAGGCGGCAAGATGCTGCTTAGTCAAAAAAGTCTTGCGTGAGCTCTTTGCTGGTAGGAGCGCGATCCAACTCTTTCCTGATGGCAAGGAGTTCCTCTCTGATTTCTTTTAGCCGGGTGACTACTTCAAAATTGCGGGTGGTACCTTCTTTGTTATCCATAAGCCGTTGACGTGCTCCCGATAAGGTCATTCCTTTTTCTTTGACCAGATGGTAAATGAGTTTAATGGCTTCCACATCTTCTTTCCGGTATTGACGGATGCCGCGACCTGCTTTCTTTGGTGCAATTTGTGGAAACTCCTTCTCCCAGAATCTCAAGAGAGACTCTTTAACATCAAACATCTGGGCTACTTCACCGATGGAGTAGTATAATTTGAAATTCTTGTTCGGATTATAAGCCATAATATTCCTCCTCCATTAGTCAAATACTTTACCGTGGTTAGCGGCAATGTGAATCATTTCATCATAATCTTCAGCACTCAAATCCATAAAGTAATAGTTGATCGGATTAACGTGCTGGCCTTTTACATGAACCTCATAATGTAGGTGAGGTCCTGTACTTTTTCCGGTATTACCTACTGCCCCTATCACTTCGCCACGCATAACTTTCTTACCTGGTTGAGTATGTATTTTATGTAGGTGAGCGTAAACGGTGACATAGCCAAATCCGTGATCTATACGGATTGTGTTTCCGTATCCGGTTTCCCATCCGGCTTTAACAACCACGCCATCTCCGGTGGTATAAACATCCGTTCCGGTAGGAGCAGAGAAGTCCATTCCGGCATGGAATTTCTGTGTTTTATAGATCGGGTCAATACGTACTCCATATCCGGAAGCTGTTTGGCGTAGATTCTTATTTGATACCGGCTGAATGGCTGGGATACATCTTAACATTTCTTCCCGGCTTTTGCACAGTTCAATTACATCATCGAATGATCGGGATTGAATATATAATTGCTTATCAAGTAAGTCTAGTTTCTGTGTATTGCTGATTACCAGGTCGGCATTAGCCAGGTTCATCAATTGGGCGTAACGATTTGTTCCTCCATATCCGGCTTTACGTATAGCAGTTGAAATAGGTTCAGCCTGGAAGATTACCCTGTATAGGTTATCATCACGTTGTTGAATATCCTGAAGGACTCCTAAAGATTCGTCCAGACGGCGCGACAATACATTATATTGTGCCAGCAACTGGCTGTTTTCCTTGCGGAGTTCTTTCTCGGAGGGAGAGCCGAATATGATCAATAGAATGATGAAACACCCTGCGCCTAACCCCATACCAATAAAGAGGCGACGGAGATAGCTCATCACACGTTGCCGGATCGTGGGATATATCCTGTCGTAGGTCTGTGTCTGAGGATTATAGATATAATAGACTTTACGCATAAGTGAAGAAAATTGGCATAATCATAGGGCAAAAGTAATAAAAACAAGCTATCTTTGCGCAACTTTTGAAAAGTTTTAAGCTGTTTAAGTTTTAAGTTATAAGTTTTTAAGTGAAAAGCGGCCTTCTGCTCACTTAGTTGGATAATGGAGAAAACGTTGTACGAACCTGTAATCTGAATACTTTAATTTGAGACTTTAACATCTGAAGCATGTACTTGAAACTTATAATTAATGACACAATATGACTGCAAAAGAGATTAGAGAATCGTTTAAGGGTTTCTTTGAGTCAAAGGAACACAAAATAGTACCTTCGGCTCCAATGGTGATAAAGGATGATCCAACCCTGATGTTTACCAATGCGGGGATGAATCAGTTTAAAGATATAATTCTGGGCAATCAGCCTGCCAAATATAAAAGAGTTGCGGATTCTCAGAAATGTTTGCGCGTAAGCGGGAAACATAATGACCTGGAAGAAGTAGGGCACGATACCTACCACCACACGATGTTTGAAATGTTGGGTAACTGGTCGTTTGGCGATTACTTCAAGAAAGAGGCTATTGAATGGGCGTGGGAATATCTGGTTGATGTATTGAAACTGGACCCAAACCGTTTGTATGCCACTGTATTTGAAGGAAGTCCCGCCGAAGGATTGGAACGTGACAATGAAGCCGCCGGCCTTTGGGCTCAATTCTTACCGGCTGGCTGTATTGTTAATGGAAACAGAAAAGATAACTTCTGGGAAATGGGAGATACCGGTCCTTGCGGTCCATGTTCCGAAATACATATTGACTTGCGTAGTGATGCTGAACGTGCTGCTGTTGATGGTTTGACATTAGTTAATGAAAGCCACCCGCAGGTTATTGAGATCTGGAACCTTGTATTCATGCAGTACAATCGCAAAGCTGACGGATCACTCGAAGGTCTGCCTGCCAAAGTTATTGATACAGGTATGGGATTCGAACGTCTTTGTATGGCTATGCAGGGTAAAATTTCCAACTATGACACAGATGTTTTCCAGCCTATCATCAAGGAAATCGGTAAGTTGACAGGTGCCGAATATGGAAAGGATGAGCAAAAAGACATTGCTATGCGTGTTATTTCCGACCATATCCGCACCATTGCCTTCTCTATAACCGATGGACAATTGCCTTCTAATGCAAAAGCCGGTTATGTGATTCGTCGTATCCTTCGCCGTGCTGTACGTTACGGATATACCTTCCTGGAACAGAAACAGGCGTTTATGTACAAACTTATTCCTGTACTGATCGAAAGTATGGGAGATGCATATCCTGAATTGGTTGCACAGAAAACGTTGATCGAAAAGGTAATAAAGGAAGAGGAAGATGCTTTTCTTCATACTCTTGAAACGGGTATCCGTCTGTTAGACAAAACTATGGCTGATGCTAAAGAAGCCGGTAGGACTGTTGTCAGCGGTAAAGATGCATTTACACTTTATGATACATTTGGTTTCCCGCTCGATTTGACGGAACTTATTCTGCGTGAGAACAATATGACTGTTGACCAGAAGGAATTTGACGTAGAGATGCAGAAGCAAAAAGAACGTGCCCGCAATGCTGCTGCTGTTGAAACCGGCGACTGGGTAGTACTGAAAGAAGGTAACTCAGAGTTTGTTGGTTACGATGATACATCTGCTGATGTATCTATTCTCCGTTATCGTGAAGTTAAACAAAAGAATAAAGCATTCTATCAGATCGTGTTGGACCAAACACCGTTTTATGCCGAAAGTGGTGGTCAGGTGGGTGATACCGGATGGTTGATTACTGAAGATGAACAAATCAGCGTACTTGATACTAAGAAAGAAAACAACCTGATTGTACATATAACAACCAAGTTGCCTTTGCATCCGGAATTTATGATGCTAGCTCAGGTAGATTTCGCAAAACGTGCTGCCACTGCTGCCAATCACTCGGCAACTCACTTGTTGGATGAGGCTTTACGTGAAGTGTTGGGTATGCATGTAGAACAGAAAGGCTCGTTGGTAACATCAGAAGGATTGCGTTTCGACTTTTCACACTTTCAGAAGATGACGGATGAAGAGATTCGTAAGGTAGAGCATCTGGTAAATGAGAAGATACGTGCAAACATAACTCAGACTGAATACCGGAATATTCCAATCGCTCAGGCAAAGGAATTAGGCGCTATCGCTTTGTTTGGCGAGAAATATGGCGATGAAGTACGTGTAATACAGTTTGGCGATTCAATCGAGTTCTGTGGAGGTACCCATGTTGAAGCTACCGGTAATATCGGTATGATGAAGATTATTTCCGAAAGTTCCATAGCAGCAGGTGTTCGCCGTATTGAGGCGATTACAGGTGTAAAGGTAGAGGAAATGATGGATGCGGTACAAGATACCTTGTCTGATTTGCGTGCACTCTTCAATAATACACCCGACCTGGTTGTTGCTATGCGTAAATATCTGGAAGAAAATGCCGGATTGAGAAAGCAGGTGGAAGACTTTATGAAAGAAAAGCAGGCTTTACTTAAAGATAAGTTGCTTAAGAATATACAAGAAGTCAATGGCATTAAAGTAATTAAGTATTATGGCCCTATGCCTGCCGAATCGGTGAAGAACATCGCTTTCCAACTACGTGGTGAAATAACCGATGACCTCTTCTTTGTAGCCGGTACTGTGGATGCTACTAAGCCATTGCTGACTGTCATGGTTAGTGATAACTTGGTAGCTAATGGCATGAATGCAGGGCAACTGGTGCGCGAAGCTGCTAAACTGATTCAAGGTGGCGGTGGTGGTCAGGCTCACTTTGCTACTGCGGGAGGCAAGAATGCCGATGGCTTGAATGCAGCGATTGATAAAGTAATAGAGTTGGCGAAATTATAAATAAGTCCAACGGTTCTTCATAGAAAGTCCAACGCAAATTGATTTTTGCGTTGGACTTTTTGTTGGTTTGCGTTGGACTTTTGGGGTAAAAGTTCAACGCAAAAATCAGTTTGCCCAACGCAAATCAAAGAATCTGTTCTTGCGGATAATTTACCAGATAAAGTTGCCCCGTAGCACGGGTGAAGGCAGTATAAAGCCAGCGTAAATAATCGGGAGTCAGATACTCATCCTTCATGTATCCCTGATCAATGAATACATTTTTCCACTGTCCGCCTTGTGCTTTATGGCAGGTGATAGCATAAGCATACTTCACCTGTAGCGCATTATAATAAGGATCAGCCTTCATCTTCTTCATCCGGTCGCGCTTATTGGATATGTCTGCATAATCTTCCAGTACACTGTAAAACAAACGGTCATTATCTTGTTTGGGCAGGGCGGGAGAGTCGCTATGCAATGTGTCCAGAAGTAGAGTTACTTCCAACTCGAAATCATCATAATCCGGTAAAGTGAGTAGAACCTCTGCAAAACGGAATCCGTATAATTCTTTTGTACGTCTCACCCGGCGGACAATCGCAATATCACCATTGGCAATGAAGTCAATTTCCTTAATTCTTTCTGTCCAAAAATAGTTGTTTTTGGCCACCATCAGTATGTCACCCGAATTAAGTTCTTCCTCCCTGTCCAGTATAGTGTTTCGTATGCCATTGTTATACATATTGGCCCGTTTGTTGGATCGGCAGATAATGATAGACTCCTCCATTCCATCGCGACTATAGCAATCATTTATCGTGTCGATCAGTTCCGCACCAGGTACGGCTTGTATGTCAGTAAATCCTGTTACTTTCACTTTAGGTAAGGATGCGCAAGGATCATCCAATGTAATTAATTGCCTTAACTGGGTGGCATTCCATAGAATTCCGGAACTCTCTTCCTGGCGGACAACTTGTGTAAGTGTCATATCTTCTACATTTAACCCGTAGCTTTTGATCGCCTCGGCAGAAAGTGCTGGGCCTTCGGGTTCTCCGACGGGAGGAAGCTGGGCTGTGTCTCCCATAAGGAGCAACCGGCAACCGGTTCCGGAATAAACGAACTGGATCAGGTCGTCCAGCAAACGCCCTGTTCCGAACATGGTACCCGAAATACCATCATTGGCAATCATTGATGCCTCGTCTACAATAAATAACGTATGTGTGTTGAGATTGTCATTTATGGTAAAGTTATCGGTTTCGTTCGAGAAAGAACGCTGTCTGTATATCTTTTTATGAATCGTAAATGCCGAATGATCTGCATAAGTTGAAAATACTTTTGCAGCCCGTCCCGTAGGAGCTAAAAGAATGACCTTCTGCCCAAGTTTATCCATTGTTTTAACCAGGGCACCAATTAGTGATGTTTTACCTGTTCCTGCATACCCGCGAAGTATAAAAGCCGCATCATTTGAGCGATCCAGGAGGAATGCAGATAAAGAATTTATTGCTTTTTCCTGCTCAAAAGTAGGAACATAAGGGAAAATTTCCTTAATTTGCTGCGCTAAATAGTTATTTATCATTGTTGTAGGAGAAAAAAGTTCTCTTTACGCTCGCTTATTAGATTTATTTATTTTATTTTTGCCGCTACGAATTTACAACATAAAAAAACTATATTATCATGAAAACAGTAATTAATATCGTATTGGGTCTTTGCGCTTGTGCATTGGTGTACATTTGCTATGCAAGTATCATGGGTCCTATTAACTTTGACAATGAGAAGAAAATCAGAGACAGAGCTGTTGTTGCCCGTCTGATCGATATTCGTAAAGCACAACAGGAATATCGTATGCTGCACCAGCAAAAATATACTGCTAGTTTCGATACCTTGATTGACTTTGTGAAAAATGCTAAGATTCCTTTCGTAGCAAAAGAAGGTGTATTGTCGGACAAGCAATTGGAAGATGGGTTGACTGAAAGAAAGGCGATGGCTATCATAAATAAAGCAAAGAAAACAGGTAAATGGGATGAAGTTAAGAAGAATGGTCTTGAAAACTTCAAGCGTGATACCATGTGGGTTGCTGTAATTGATACTATCTTCCCCAAAGGCTTTAATGCAGACTCTCTGAGATATGTTCCATTTGGAAACGGAAAACAATTCGAAATGGCAACTAAGAGTGACACAACTAAGTCTGGTGCACCTATCTATCTGTTGGAAGCAAAAACTCCTTATACAGTTTATCTGAATGGTCTTGATAAACAAGAAATTGTTAACATTATCGACGTACAAACAAAATTGGGTAAATATCCTGGTTTGATGATGGGATCTATCGAAATTCCTAATAATAACGCCGGTAACTGGGAATAAAAGCATATATGCCCGAAAAAGCAATTACAGATAAAATTGACTTTAACAAATCGGAACAATACATATTATCCATCCGTCTTAGTACGGATGGATTTTCTTTTTCTATTTATAATCCGATTCGTGATTGTTTTGTTCTTACCAGGCAAAGAGATATAGAAGCAGGGCTATCTATTACTGCTAATATAAAGCAGGCATTTAAAGAATTGGATTTTTTAAGCTATACCTATAAGCAGGTAAATGTATCGTTAGTGAGTAAACGATTTACGCTTATTCCTCTGGAACTATTTGCTGAGGATCAGGTTAACACTTACTTCTATTATAACTTTTCTCTTAAGGAAAACGAAGTTATTCTACATGATATTTTATCCAAAAATGGAACTGTAATACTCTACGCCTTGGACAGGAGCCTTTATGACTTCTTGCAGGAACGATATACTCAGATACAATATTACTCTTCAATAACTTCCCTGGCCGAACATTTTGCAGTGAAAAGCCGGTTAGGTAGTGATAAGAAAATGTATGTGTACTTGCGTAAAGAATATATGGAAGTGTATGTTTATGAACGTGGGCATTTGATGTTGTTGAATGCTTACGATTGTAAGAACGACTCTGACCGTGCATACTATCTGCTCTATGCCTGGAAACAATTTGCGATGAATCAGTTGGTTGATGAATTGTATATCATGGGTGATGGTGAGAATGCCGGGAAACTCATAGAAGAGATGCGTCGTTTTGTTCAGCATATCTCCACACTTAGTTTGATTCCCGAACTTATTTCTTAATAACATTATGCGTATCATTAGCGGTATATATAAAAGAAGGCGATTCGAAGTGCCACGTAGCTTTAAGGCTCGTCCGACAACTGATTTTGCCAAGGAAAACCTTTTTAATGTTCTTTGTAACAATTATCTTGATTTCGAGGAAGAACCCATAGCTTTGGATTTGTTTGCCGGTACGGGAAGTATTAGCGTGGAACTCGTTTCCCGTGGATGCAGTAAAGTAATTAGCGTGGAGAAGGAACGGGCGCATTACGCTTTCATCGTCAAGGTACTGAAAGAACTTGAAACTGATAAATGTTTCCCTATCTGCGGAGATGTTTTTAAATATATCAGGAGTGGAGGGCGAGAACAGTTTGACTTTATTTTTGCCGATCCTCCTTATGAGTTGACAGGCTTGGAAACTATCCCCGACCTGATCTTTAAACGGAATATGCTGAAAGAAGATGGTATTCTTGTTCTTGAACATGGAAAAGGGAATAACTTTGATTCACACCCTCATTTCCTTGAAAAACGAGTGTATGGTAGCGTGAACTTCTCCTTCTTCGGCCCCGAGGCGAGGCAGCCAGGTTTAGCTGCGCTATAATAAAGGTGCCAGTAACCGCACAACAGATTCAATCGCTTTTTGATATAGCGGGCGGGCCTGCCACTTCTTCATTGATATTTGCGCACTATCGCGTTGATCCTGCAAGAAAACTTCTTTGAGGTTAAGTGCTGTTTCTATATCATAGATAAAAGCATTCACCTCAAAATTGTGTTCAAAACTACGGAAGTCAATATTTGTAGAGCCCACGGTCGACAGCATATCATCCGATACCATAATTTTGGAATGTAGAAATCCCTTTTTGTAGAAGTAGACTTTGACGCCGGCATTGAGCACATCTTTCAGGTAAGAACGCGATCCCCATTGTGTAATTCTGTTGTCGCAACGTGACGGAATCATTAATCGCACATCTATTCCAGCTAATGCTGCTGATTGCAGGGCGGCCAATATCGTTTCAGAGGGCAGGAAGTATGGAGTCTGTATATATACATACTTTTTTGCGGTAGTAATGGCAATGGTTAATCCTTGCATAATCTCTTTCCAGGGGCCGACGGGATCGCTTGTTACTGTTTGGGTAAGAATGGACCCGGGAGTATCTATACGTGGAAAATAACATGATGAAGTAATAAGGGTTTGGTCGACAAAGTACCAATCTAACAGAAATGCAGTTTGTAGCCCATGTACGGCCCGTCCCCTCAATAAAATATGGGTGTCACGCCATATTCCCCATGGGAATCCTTTTACATATCGCTCTGCAAGGTTCATACCGCCAATAAACCCTGTTTCTCCATCAATAACAACGATCTTGCGATGGTTACGATAGTTTACCCTGCTGGTGAATAAGGGGAAACGCACTTTAAGAAAGCTGCGGACTTCAATACCTGCATCACGCATATCTTCATAAAATGCATTTGGAGTTTCCCAACTTCCTACATCGTCGTATATAACCCTGATTTCGACACCTTCTTTAGCCTTCTGTATCAGAGTGTCTTTGATCATTCTTCCTATAGCATCATCAAGGAATATATAGTATTCCAGGTGGATGTGGTGTTTGGCCTTTAGCAGTTCTCTGAGGAGTGCTTTGATTTTGGAGTAACCGTTGGTATAGATTTCGACTTCTGTAGCCTGGAATGGAAGGGATTGGTTGGTTTCCCAAAAGAATTGCATCAATGGCTTATACGTTTCCGGTACTTCTTCCGGCTTTTGTGCATTGTATGCAGCCATTGGTTTCTTAAGCAAGCGGTCATAACTTTTTTGGTTGATGAGTTTCTCCCGCCTGGTGCTTCGGCCAAAGAAAAAATAAAAGATAAGACCTACCAGTGGCAGGAACATAAGTACCAATACCCAGGCGATTGTTTTTACCGGATTGCGGTTATCGAGTATAACTACGATAATCGTTCCGATAATAACGCCGATATATACGATATTAAAGATCGTTCCGGCTATATGAGTGGCTTGTAAGCTCCAATCTATCATATTTTATAGTACATAAGTCGAGTACAATAACAAATGTAGTAAAAAATATGTTTGAAACGCAGATTAACGCTAGAAACGTGGACCACCACCTCTTGGACCTCCGCCGTAACCACGTGGGCCTCTACCTTCACCAGGACCAAAGCCTCCCCGGCGAGCTGAGGATTTACCGCCTAGTGTGTTGAGGCGATATACAAAGTGTACCATGAAGTAGCTGCCTAACGTATTATATTCAACGTCACTCATTCGGGTTTCGGTGATAGTACGGCTCAGGTTGCTTTGCTCTTTAAGGATATCATATATTTTAAAGCGTAGCGTCGCCTTATTCTTAAGTAGGTTTTTTGATACCTGGGCATTCCATATCATCTCGTTGGTATTGAAATCGCCGCTATATCCATCTTTTATACGGTAGTTAAGATCGGTTGACAGATATAACTCCCAGGGTAAAGTGATGTTTGTACTGCCACCCAGATAATAATCGAATGTTTCACGGTTACTGTTTACCTGTTTGCTGTTGCGTGCCAGATTGTAGTTGATGGATGCATTTAATGATATATCGAATTTATCAGCACGATAGCTACCTGTAAGGCGTTCGCCTAATGTAAGATTGTGCGTAGTACTTAATTCGCCTTCTGTTGGTGCATCACCTCTTCTCTCTACGCTTGTATAGCTCACCTGATCTCTGAACTGGGCATTTGCATTTGAGGAAATCGTATATTTCCGGTTCTTTAACGGGGTGTTGAAGGAGAAGTATCCCCGTGCGTTCCAGTTACCGTTTACGTTTACCTTTTTAGAAACCGTTCCCCCTGTTGATGGATCGTATGAGGTTTGGTTTGCCACAGAGTTCTGTGTGTTACTGTAGAATAGATTCATCGAGTAACTGCGCATGTGTTCCGGTATGTATTTATTATAGAACATCATTACGTTGTGTGTAAACGAAGGTTTCAGGTTCGGATTACCATATCTGATATTCAACGGGTCTGTTTGATCGATCACCTGTTGTAGGTCTTCAATATTGGGTTCGCTGCTTCTACCGCGATAGCGTAGCATCAATACATGCTGTTTATTGAACATGTATCGGAACATTACTTGTGGGGCAAAGTTCGTTACATTCTGTGTTGGTAGCTGTTTGCTGGAGTTTGGTCCGATCGTTGTTTCGCTACGTGAAGATTGGGGTGTCAGGGTCAGTCCTGCACTATACATCATTTTGGGGTGTATTCCACGAATAGAAGCGTCGATAGAGTGTGTATCATAGAAATTCTCTACTCGTGAACTTAATGACTCTACATAGCCGTTGGGCATAACTGCAAGGGAGTCAGGGTCGGACACCAGAGATTCCGAAAGGCGTTTACGATGTGCGAATTCGTAACGTAACTGTAAGAAATGGTTTTTAAATACAGGTTCGGTATAGGATGCTGAGACACTCCAGTTGCGGCTATCGCTGTTGCGATCTGTGGTTCGCTCCCATGAAACGATGCTGTCTGGCTCGGGTTCGAAGAATGTTGTTTCAGAATTGGATATGCTGTTCGTTTCGCCATCACTATATCCGAAGTTTGCTCTAAGCGAAATATTACGCCCATTATTGTTTAGTTTGCGAAAAGCCTCCAATCTTCCGTTGAATGATAAGTTATTGCTTTTACTGAATGTATTTGAATTCTTATCATTGACTGGGGAGCGATCGTCTGCTAATGTCTCAGACCATGAATTACTGTTTGCTTCTGTTCGTGAATATGAGGCGTTTGGACGGAAAATAACAGTTGTCATAGAGTCGGGACGCCATTCCAAACGAAAGTCTGCACGTACATCATGCCGCTTTCTTCGGGAAGCGTTCAGAGCGTTTTCGAAAGAAGATTCCTCGCCCAGGAATCTTTCTGTGGTACTTTTACTCTGTGCGTCATTGTCGGAGTAACCATATTGCACATTACCCCCTACCTGTAACTTCTTGGAGTCCTGAGCAAAGTTGACACCGAGTGAGCGAGCTGTGGTAATCCCTGAACCGGCTCCACCACCACTAAGTCCTTGTCCGGCATCGCCGAATTCGGAGAATCCTTTGTTATTCGTATTATTTAATGAACCGATGATCGACAAACTGGAATTATCCTGAAACCGGCTTATCATACCACCTGCTTCGTAGCGGTCTTTATTACCATATCCGGCGATGAGGTTCCCGATCCATCCTTGCTTCATTCCTTTCTTTACGGTCAGGTCGAGAACGGTTTCTTCTTCGCCATCGTCAATTCCTGTGATACGTGCCATATCACTCTTCTTATCGTATGCTTTCACTTTTTCTACCATGTTTACGGGTAGGTTCTTCATGGCCACTTTGGGGTCGTCGGTGAAGAATTCTTTCCCGTCTACCATGATTTTCTTGATCTCTTTTCCGTTTACGGTGATTGTTCCGTCTTCGGAAACTTCGGCGCCGGGTAGCTTTTTAACTAATTCTTCCAACATGGAGCCTTCGGGCACACGGTAGGCGGATGCTGCATACTCGGTGGTATCGGCTTTTACGGTTACCGGTGGGGCTTCTGCTGTGATCACTGCTTCCTGCAGAAGGATAGCATCGGATTCTAAAGCGATGGTGCCTGTATTTCGATTTAGATTGTTGGCATTGAGTTGAAGGGGAACATATTGGGGTTGGAGTCCGATATATGTTATGTGCAAGACGTATTTTCCGGCAGCAACTTTAGGTAGGGTGAACCGGCCGTTTGATAGTGTGGCGACTCCTGCGGCAAATGTGCTATCGGGCAATGATAGGAGCCTGACGCTTGCTTGTAGGATAGGTTGCTTGGTGTCAGCCTCGATAACTGTACCTGTAACTGTGATGTTTTTTGTCTGTGCAATAGAGGATACAGTGCCGGCCAGGAGCAGCACCATTCCCAATATTATTTTTTTCATTTCACTTAATGTTGAATAATTATGGTTAACTCTTTGACGGGTTAACGGGCAAAAGGTTTAATTGCGACTTACAATTATCTTTTAAAAATTGCATCAATACGGGTTTTAGCCATGCCAAACTCCAGGCAGAGCACATTGATGATCATGAAAATGAGGAAAGAAGTGGAGTCGACCACGTTGGTATCTCTGATAGCTACCCGGTAGAGCATGTTGACGAAAACGAATATAATCGTAAGGAAGATGGCCTGGCGCATTGCTTTTATACGGATTTGCTCTGTTTGATGGCTTTCGTTTTTGGTTAGCGCCAGTAATATCATAAGCGCTCCTGCCATCATTAAGAGTTTGGTGCATTCTTTATAGAATATGAGGTTATTGTCGGTGACTTTACCTAGTATGGCCAGGATGAAGGGGATGAACAGGGCGATAACAAGTATGGCGTATCCTAACGGGCGACAAAAGATGGGTAGTAATGCTTTCATTTTAAATGGATTTTTAGGCAACAAAGATACTATTTTACCCTCAAAATCCTATCTTTGTAAACCAAAAACCAGTGGTGTACCATTATGAGTAAACAAGAAGTTATTCTGAGCGAGGATTTAGTAAAGAGTTTGAAGCATGCCATAGATAAATGTCCCCACGATAAACTGTTTATACTGACCGATGAGCATACGAGTGAGTTGTGTATGCCTCGTTTGCGTGGGATAGACTTTCTGTCGGGCATGGATGAGATTGTGATCGGAGCCGAGGATGTTCATAAAACGATCGAGACGTTGGCTTTTGTCTGGAAGCGTTTAAGTGATGGAGGTGCCACCCGTCATTCTCTTCTGCTCAACCTGGGCGGTGGAATGATTACGGACCTGGGGGGATTTGCCGCGGCAACCTTTAAACGTGGTTTTGCTTATATCAACATTCCTACTACACTGCTGGCCATGGTCGATGCTTCTGTAGGCGGGAAGACCGGAATTAACTTCAATGGACTAAAGAATGAAGTGGGTGTTTTTGCTCCTGCCGGTTCGGTATTGATTGATACTTATTTCCTTCGTAGCCTTGACCAGCGCAATTTGATCTCCGGATATGCGGAGATGTTGAAGCATGGGCTAATCAGTACCGAAGAGCATTGGGCGGAATTGCTACGGTTTGATATGGAGCAGGTTGACTACGACTACTTGCGGGAGTTGGTCGGAAGATCGGTTCAGGTGAAGGAGGATATTGTGGAGCAAGATCCTTTTGAACATGGCATCCGCAAGGCATTAAACCTGGGGCATACGGTGGGGCATGCTTTTGAGAGTCTGGCTCTGGAAGAAGATCGCCATGTGTTGCACGGTTATGCTGTGGCCTGGGGGATGGTTTGCGAATTGTATTTATCGCACGTCAAGACCGGATTCCCTACGGATAGGATGAAGCAAACCATTCAGTTTATTAAAGATAACTATGGCGCGTTTTATATTGATTGTAAGCAGTATGAAGCACTGTATGCGTTTATGCTTCACGATAAGAAGAACACAGCCGGGGTAATTAACTTCACTTTGCTGGAAGATGTGGGCCGGATTTGTATTAATCAGACGGCCGGTAAAGAGACTATATTTGAAATGCTTGACTTCTATCGGGAGTGTATGGGCATGTAACTGTAATTAATCATTAGTTTATTATGTATTTATTCTTCGATACGGAAACCACAGGGTTGCCTAAAAACTGGAAAGCTCCGGTTACGGACCTGGACAACTGGCCTCGCATGGTGCAGCTGGCCTATTTGCTTTATGATGCTGGTGGTAATTTGTTGTTCAATGGCGATTATATCATAAAGCCTGTTGGGTTTACCATTCCCGAAGAGTCTTCGCAGATTCATGGTATCTCGACAGAGCGGGCTTTGGTGGAGGGAATTCCCTTGAAAGATGTGTTGTCTTCGTTTCAGGAAGTGATGAAGCATGCCACTTGTCTGGTTGCGCATAATATTGCGTTCGATGAGAAGATTCTTGGAGCCGAATTGCTTCGTTGCGGGTTATCTAACAATCTTGTAGGGATGCGAAAAATATGCACCATGCAAAGCACAACGGACTATTGCGCCATTAAGGGGCAGTATGGACTCAAGTGGCCCAGGTTATCGGAATTGCACCAGAAACTTTTTGGTTATGACTTCGAGGAGGCGCATAATGCAGCTGCTGATATTGAAGCAACTGCCAAATGCTTCTGGGAACTCAGAAGGCTGGGATTGATTAACGGATAGAAATTCCTGGAAATTATTTGAGATTTAAAAAGTAACTCCTATCTTTGCATCCGCATTTCGGGATGTAGCTCAGCCCGGTAGAGTGCTCGTCTGGGGGGCGAGTGGTCGCAGGTTCAAATCCTGTCATCCCGACAGAAGTAAAAGTGTTGATAATCGTTGGATTATTGACACTTTTGCTTTTATACAGGTATACTATTGAAGATAAAGAGGGTGAATCCGAATCCGGTTGAATGGTTAAATTCACTGAGAAATGACGCACTGTCTCAGTGATGCTCATCCAGTGCCTGAGCTGGGCTGAGGCACTGGATGAATCTAGTTGAAGCACTGGATCAGTCTCCTTGAAGCACTGGATGAATCTGGTTAATGCACTGGATCAATCTCCTTGATGTACTGGCTCAATCAGATTGACCTACTACATGCATGACATTGCCCTACTGCTTGAAGGAGATTCAGCCTATGCCCGGGAGACATTGAGCCACTGGCTGAACCTCATTAAGACAGTGCTCTGTTCGCTAACCACCTACTTTAGGAATTGATCCGGTAACTGTGATTTACCGCCGATACAGCTTTATCTGATCAACCACAACCCCTTCATCCAGCGCAGTAATATTCAGCGTATGCTTTCCGGACTGTTTAATTGCATGCGCGGTGATGCGTATGGCCTGATTGCGCAACACATTCTCTTTCCACTCCTCGCTGCGGCCCTCGGTACGATAATCAATGGTTTTCGGCTGCTCATCGTCGATGGCAATAGCGTATCGGATGGTCTTTCCGTTTACCGGATGATTTGGGGCCAGAGCCACTTCAATCCGGATAGAGTCTGCACCTGCCCACTCGAATGGGTAGCTGACGGTGCTGCCAGATGGCAAACTAATCGCTTCCCGCTCGTAACCAAGACCATGCGCAAGAGGCGCATCACCTTTGTGGTCGGCGTATGCCGTTCCATTAAACAGGTAAACAGGTGCTTCTTTCTGCATCAACGGAGCAGTGGCCGCGGTCTGGGGAACCCGGTCGAATACCGGAAGTTTGCGGGGGTGGGCATCCATCATATAGCGCCATTTGCCGTTTGCCATGTTGCTATATTGCTCTGTCAGTCTGATGATTTCATCGTATGCAGCATCGCTAAGCGACCAGCTTTCTTTGCCATGTCGCGCCAACTGCCCGTACAAATGTTTCTGATTCATTTCCGAAGCTCCACGAACAGGATATTCTACCAGTTGGAACCAGGCATTGTGCTTTTCGGGACTAATGGAGGCGGAAATGTCTTTCACTTTATCTTCAATGATTTTATATTCGGCCAGCCGTTGGCGGATTTCCTCTTCGCTCCACGGCAGATCGGTTACGACTTTATAGGCCGGGTCTTTCTCTTCTGTGCGCGTATTGCCCATGAATTCGGGCTTACGGATGTAGGCCAGACGGTAATATTCGTTCATTACCGAAAGCAATTCCTGGGCGGGCTTATTGCCGAACTCGCGTTTCAGCCAGTTTTGTAGGTGCAGGTCCAGACCTTGTTTATCGTTATCGATGGCATCTATGTTCCACGCCATGTCGAGGAATAGTTCAATAAGGTACTCGGCTGGCTTGATGTCGCCCACGTTCAGCACCCACATGTCTCTGGCTCCTTTATCGTATGCCAGTTTCATTTGCGTGTAGATCTGGGCGGGGTGGTTGGTGGCCAGCCAAAGGTAGTCGTGCGGACGCCCCCAGTAAGAGGCATGATAATATACGCCGTTGCCTCCCTTGCGGGCGGCTTCTTCCGGGGTGGGGAAGTGGCGGATGTAACCATAATTATCGTCGCACCACATGAGGGCAACGTCCTCAGGCACTTCGAGGCCCATGTTGTAGACGTCCAGCACCTCTTTATAAGGAATAAACACCTGCGAAACCTCCTCCACATTTGGGTTGACATGCTGTGCAATCATGTTCCGCTGGTCTTTCAGTACATTGATTATAGCATCTTTTTGTTCCTGCAATGTGTTAGCGCCCAGCATCTTACTGTCGTGCACACCGCGTATGCCGAGCGTGTAAATATTGTCCGATCCGGCCAGTTCTTTGACGCGCTCTTCCCAGAACCTCAATACATTCTCGCGGTTGTTCACATAATCATACGTCGCGGAAGCGCCGGAACCGGAGATGTTTGATGCTGCCCATTGCTTCCACTCGGCATTGGTATTGCGCACCATGGGTTCGCAGTGCGATGTCCCGATGAATATCCCGTACTTGTCGGCCATTTCTTTATTACCCGGCGTAAGAAAGAAAGCCACGGAACAGTCGTGCATGGCCGGCCAGAAGGTGTTTGCCCTCAACCGAAGGAGGAGTTCGAAGATGCGTGCGTGGGTTTCGGGTCCGATCCGGCCTTTAACGTCCGATGGCTCGTTGGTGCGGTAGCTCCACGGCATCAACCCCCAATCCTCGTCGTTAAGGAAGATCCCGCGACGGGCAACGGAAGGGTTATCTAATATGTAAAGTCCGTCTTCCAACGTAACCTTCTTTTTCTTTTCAACAGCCGAATCTGCCCACCATTCCCACGGAGATACGCCAATCAGCCGCGATAACTCAAGGATACCGTAGGCCGTTCCGCGTTTATCGCTTCCCAGTACGTATATCTTATTGTCTATCACCCGGACAATGAAGGCTTCTTCATGGCCGCGCAGGTATTCAATTGTCTGCTGATCAATCATTTGCTCGGCATCGCTGTTATTGCCCAGAGTGCCGATAATCAGTTGTGCGTTCTCGTTTGGGACAATGTTTCCGTCGAATACCTTCTGGTAATCTCCGGCGAAGATATCCAGCGCTGTTTTTACTACCTCGGCTTCATCAGGACTTATAGATACGTTCAAATCAGCCCGGCTACGAAGCACAACATCGTCGAAGGAACAACTAGTGAAAGCCAACGCGAATAGAATAAGTATGATTAAATTTCTCATGTTTCTCACCATCTTGGTTTAAAGGGTTCAAGAATATGTTTTGCCTACAAAACTATGAATTATAGGCAAAACATTCTTGTAGTTGCGTACAAAGACCTGTGCTATTGTACCATTCTTTATTTTTCGTTCAGATATCTCACTGTAGCCATTACGCCATCCATCTGCGCCAGTGCATACATCCGTCCGTGGAATGAGTAGCCGGGGTTGTACCCTTTGCCGGCATCGTCCAGCATAAGCCGTCCGTGATCCACCCGCATAGGCAGGGAATCGTTTTCCTGTTCGAATATCTTCACCAGCTCAATCAAATGCCCGCGGCCTTCAAGGTGCGAAGCCTCAATAAAGTCTCCTCCCGGCAGAATATCCGTACTTCTGAGATGCACGAAACGGGTGCGCGAAGCAAACTGGCGAGCCATGGCCGGGACATCATTCTGCTGACCCGAACTCAGCGAACCGGCACAGAAAGTCAACCCATTGTGCGGATTATCGACTGCATTCAATATCCACCGGATATCTTCCGTATCGGTCACAATACGCGGTAGCCCCAACACCTGGCAAGGAGGATCATCGGGATGAATGCACATACTGATCCCATATTCCTCGCACACCGGCATGATGCGGCTAAGGAAATACCGCAGATTCTCGCGCAACCCATCCCTGTCAATTCCGCTATACAGCGCCAGCAACCGGTTGAAGATAGCTACCGGATTCTGGTCGCCTTCCTTAATATTGCCATTGATAAACCCCTGTGTTTTAACGATAATGGTGTCAATCAACTGATTCTTTTCCTGTTCGGTAATCGTGCTGTCCAGGACGGCCACCTTTTCAAGCTCTTCTTGCGAATAATCCTTCTCCGCATCCTTCCGGTTCAGGATATGTATATCGAAATATGCAAACCTGATTTTGTCAAAGAATAGGGTAGACGTGCCGTCCGGCAGTCTGTGGTCCAGATCGGTGCGTATCCAGTCAATCACCGGCATGAAGTTATAGCACACCGTTTTCACGCCGGCTTTTCCCAGGTTCCCAAGACTAACAATGTAATTATCAATCAATTGATCCCTTTCCCGTCCGGCATATTTAATGGCCTCGCTTACAGGCAGACTTTCGACTACCGACCAGCGGAGCCCAGCCTCTTCGATATATTTCTTCAGGTCGAGGATGGCGTCAAGCGTCCATACCTCGCCATTGGGAATGGCGTGAAGCGCAGTCACAATCCCCTCCACCCCGATCTCTTTCAGCATGGGCAAGCTGATTTTATCCTTCTTGCCAAACCATCGCCATGTTTTTTCCATACGTTATACTCCGCTAAATGCGCTGAAACCACCATCAACAGGCAATACAATGCCGGTAATGAAACTAGCCGAACTGCTACACAGAAACTGAACAGCCCCGTTCAATTCCGATATATCCCCAAAGCGTCCCATAGGAGTCTTGGCCAGCACCTTCTTACTTCTATCGGTCAGCGAGCCATCGGGATTAATCAATACCGCACGATTCTGGTCGCCGATAAAGAACCCCGGCGCAATGGCATTCACACGTACCCCGTCGCCATATTTCATCGCCATTTCCGTGGCCAGCCATTGGGTGAAATTGCTTATCCCGGTCTTGGCAACAGAATATCCCGGCACACGCGTAATAGCCGAGTAAGCCGCCATAGACGATATATTAATAATACTTCCGCTTTTTTGCCGCGACATCACCTTGCCGAACACCATGCTGGGAAATACCGTACCGTTCAGGTTCAGGTTGGTCACCTTCTCCCAATCGGATATCTTCATGTCGAAAAACTCCTGATCCGGAGCCAGCGTTGCCCCCGGAAGATTCCCGCCGGCAATATTCAACAAAATATCAATCCGCTCCCACTTTGCAAGTATGGTTTGGGCAACCCCCTCAAGGCTATCCATGTCGAGTACATTGCCTACAACACCTATCACCTCGCCACCCAGGGCGGTGAGTTCTTCTACCCGTTTGTCCAGATTCTCCTGACGGATGTCAATCGCTACCATTTTAGCCCCCGCCTCAACAAAACTTTTGGCTATACTGCCACCCAAAACACCGCCGGCACCTGTGATTACTGCCACTTTGCCTTCTATACTAAACATTTCATTCATAATAAATTGCATTAAATCATTAAGTTCTACAAAAGTAAACATACACCCAATAATAAAGTTTTCCTATCTTTGCATAAGATGGTTGTATCTTTGCAACTTTAGTAGATGATTGTATGAGACAAATGATGAATGAACGGCTTCCCATTTCGAAGTCATTGCCCCTCAGAGCCCGGTTCTATGATTATCCGCACTTCACTTATCCCTGGCATTTTCACAGTGAGTACGAAATCATATATATAAAGGAAGGCGCAGGGACGCGCTTTGTAGGCGATAATGTTGACAAATACAACGCCGGCGATCTCGTTCTGATAGGCTCTAATTTGCCACACTATATGAAAAGTGATGAAATCTATCACTCCGGTGACAGCACGCTCAGGGTAAAAGGAACAATCATACAGTTCGAGAAAGACTTTATGTACCACGCTATCAATCATTATCCCCATTTCGTAAAGATCAAAAGAATGCTCGATGAGTCTCACCGGGGGATATACTTTCCGGCAAACTCTTCTTCTAAATTAAACGAATTACTGTCTGCCATTCCCTTACTGACCGGTGTTGACCAAATCACCGGCTTCCTGCAACTATTAAAAGAAATGTCCGAGACAGACGCCCGGCAGATTATTTCATCTGCCGATTATACGGAAGATAATATGATGTACGATACTTCAAGAATAGATAAGGTCATCTCCTATCTGAACAAGAATTACAACCGTCCTATCCATCTCGAAGAGGTTTCTTCCTTTGCGGCCATGAATCCCACAGCATTTTGTCGGTTTTTTAAGAATAAAACAGGAAAATCTTTAAAAAACTATGTATTGGATATGCGCATCGGCTACGCCTGCAAATTACTACTTATGGATAATATGAATATCTCGCAAATAAGCGTTGAGTGCGGATTCGATACAATCTCGCATTTTAATAAAGTGTTTAAAAAGAATACCGGTTATACACCTTCTCAATATAAGTCATTAATGTTGAAAGAATAATGCTAAGTGGTTTTAAATCATTCTACTGTTGAAGAAACCATAATCCTTTTTTTTTGAATCCAATTGGGCTTTTCTTCTTTTATTTTACATTATAATTCTTATCTTTGCGGCCTCGGGAGTTTTAGGGGACACTCTTGAGTGCGAGTGATAAGAAGCATATGAAACAACAAATTAGGGGATGTCTATACCGAAAGAAGAACAAGAGGGCTTGGTTAACCCTTTAAACAAACGTGCGCCTAAGAAGGCATGCGATGCACGAAACCAAAACTTAATTTTAGGCACATTCAGAAAAACAAATCCATCTATCCCTGGATGTGGGATTTTGGAACAGAATTTGATTTCATAATCACCTCTCTGTCTGGTAATCCTTTAGTAAAGAGAAAGGTAGTGAAGGATTTCCTTCGAACAGTACACCCGGACGATCTGGATGACTTTACCAACGAATTGCGTTTATTCTCAAGTAGTAAGAATGGGCGAATTGTACACCGGTTCAGGTCGGACTATCTGTCGGTTCATTATAAATGGTATGAACTGACAGGTGAGGTCGTGGCTGATGAAGATGGAACGTCACTTAAAGCCGTTGGCGTTATTCAGGATACGAACGACCGGGTAAATGAACATGAACTGATCAGGGAGAATAAGAAGTTGCTGCTCCGTGCCAAAGAAAAGATTGAAGCAGCAGTAACAGACCGTACTATTGCATTAAAGAATCTGACTACGGCTCTCGTTTATGTGAACAAGGACTATATTGTGCAGTGGAGTTCAATGGAAACTATGAAGGAAGTTTTCGGAGAACATGCTTATTCCGAAGGAGTTCCATGCTATCAGACTACTTTTGGCCGGGATATTCCCTGTAAAAGGTGTCCCGTCAAGAAAATGTTTGAGTCGAAACGTACGGAAACCATGCGTATACAAATGAAAGGGCTCTTGTTTTTGGTTTGTTCTGCCGTATGATAAAAGGAAAAGTCTGGTAAAAGATGATTTGTAGTTTTTATTGAGGATCATCTGTAAATCGTTGGTTTATCCTTATCTTTGTACACGTTTTTATTTAAAGATAAAGTTCAATGATACGCTATAAATTAACCTTTCCTTCCGGCATACAAGGCGCCATTCAACTGCCTTCTTCTAAAAGTATCAGTAATCGGTCGTTGATAATCAATGCATTGGCTGAAAACAGACTTGCACCCGACAACCTTTCCGATTGCGATGATACCCGGGTAATGATCAAAGCTTTGAATAATGAAGGAGAAGTAATCGACATTATGGCTGCCGGAACAGCCATGCGCTTTCTCACCGCTTATCTGACTGTAACACCTGGTACACATATAATAACCGGAACCGAGCGCATGCGGCAACGACCAATAAAGATACTTGTCGATGCGTTACGTGAACTAGGCGCAGATATTGAATATGTGGAGAATGAGGGCTATCCTCCTCTGCGTATTACTGGGAAGGAATTGGCCGGACAATCCATCCGACTCAAAGGAAATGTAAGTTCCCAATACATCTCTGCCTTATTGATGATCGCCCCGACGCTGAAGAACGGCTTGCGACTCTTCCTGACCGGCGAAGTCATTTCGCGTCCCTATATCAACCTGACCTTGCAGTTAATGAAGGACTTTGGTGTGCACGCTATATGGGATTCTGAAAACAGCCTCGTCATTGAGCACCAGTCTTACAAGAGTGTCCCATTTACTGTAGAAAGCGATTGGAGCGCCGCCTCTTATTGGTGTCAGATAGCTGCACTCTCCGAAGAAGCAGAAATTGAACTACTGGGATTGTTTGCTGAAAGTTACCAAGGCGATAGTCGCGGAGCAGGAGTATTTAAGAAACTAGGTGTTGAAACTGTTTTTACGGATAAAGGAGTCTTGCTGAAAAAGAATAGTCACCATGTTGATCGTCTGGAAGAAGACTTTATTGATATTCCCGACCTGGCGCAAACTTTTGTTGTGACTTGCGCTTTACTAAATATTCCTTTCCACTTCACCGGACTGCAAACTTTAAAGATAAAAGAAACAGATCGTATTGCCGCCTTGATTGTTGAAATGGCAAAACTAGGATATGTTATCCGGGAAGAAAACAACTCCGAACTCATTTGGGATGGTGAATGCACTGAACCACAAGATACTCCTGTGATTAAAACCTACGAAGACCACCGCATGGCAATGGCTTTTGCTCCGGCTGCTATTCGCTGTCCTCAATTGTTGATTGCTGAGCCACATGTAGTGAGTAAATCCTATCCCGGTTACTGGGATGATTTGAAAAAAGTAGGTGTAGCCTTACAAATAGTTGAATAATCCCACTGATTTTATTGAGGAAAGCAGTAAATTTGTTTGTTCCTAACAGTATTCCCTTAAATAACTGTCAAAATGAAAGCACTTGTAAAAGCTCGCCCCGAAAGAGGGCTTTGGATGGAAGATGTTCCGACTCCCCATGTGGGAGTTAACGATGTATTGATCAAAATAAAGAAAACCGCTATCTGTGGTACGGACCTACACATTTATCGCTGGGACGACTGGTCGCAGCGTACGATTAAAACACCTATGGTTATTGGACATGAATATGTAGGTGAGGTTGTGGAAAAAGGGAAAGGCGTAAGAAACCTCAAGATAGGCGATCGTGTAACAGGTGAGGGGCATATTGCCTGCGGACATTGCCGCAACTGTCGCCGTGGGAAGAAGCACGTTTGTGAAAACATCATCGGAGTAGGTGTGAACCGTGATGGTGCTTTTGCCGAATACCTTTCCCTCCCCGCTGAGAATGTGGTGCGGTTAGACCCACGTATATCCGATGAAATGGCTGCTATTATGGACCCATTCGGAAATGCAACACATACTGCACTCTCATTCCCTGTCATTGGTGAAGATGTCTTGATAACCGGTGCCGGGCTTATTGGTTCTATGGCCGCCGCTATTTGCCGCTTTGCCGGAGCACGTTATATTGTAGTGAGCGACCTGAGTGATTACCGCTTAAGTATAGCCAAACAAATGGGAGCGACTTTAACCGTAAATCCCACAAAAGGAGAAACAGTAGCCGAAGCGCTTAAGCAACTTAAAATGAGTGGATTTGATGTTGGCTTGGAAATGTCCGGTTCGCCAAAAGCTTTCAACGAAATGTTGGATACGATGTATAATGGCTCAAAGATTTCTTTACTCGGCATACAACCTGCCGGAACAGCAATCGACTGGGATAAGGTGATCTTTAAAGCACTAACCCTAAAGGGAATTTACGGACGTGAGATGTGGGAAACCTGGTATCAGATGGAGCAGATGTTGATTTCGGGTATCAACCTTTCGCCCATCATTACTCACCGCTTCTCTGTAGATGATTTCCAGAAAGGATTTGATGTGATGGACGGAGGAGAATGCGGTAAAGTAATCCTCAGCTGGGATTAAGCAATATAAATGTAATAAGAAAGGAGCCATGAAAAGCTCCTTTTTTTGTTATAGAAAGCCATCTGCACCTAAATAATATTATCTTTGTCCCCTATACCAATACACAAGAAAACATGGAAGAATTTCTGATTTTACTTCTAATCATTCTGATTATTGTTGTTATTATTATTCCTATAGCTTCCTGGATAAAGCTAATGACGGTAGGTTCCCGCATAAATGAGTTGGAAAGGGAACTAAAACAGCTTAAGGATATTGGAAATAATATTACCCGGATTCTGGCTGATGGAACGAGGGTTGCAGCGAAAACCGAAACAGAGCCTTCACCAATACAAACCCAACAACCGGAAACTATCTTTGAAGAGGTAGATGTCCCTGTTGTAATCGTTGAGGAAGATTCTATACCGGATGTGGTTTCTGAGCCAGAAGAAGAATTTCAGGAGGATACACAGGAAACGGTTGAAACTCCCCCTGTTTTTGCCGTGCCTGGGGTAGATGATGAAACATTAACCACTGCTACTCCTTCTCCTATACGGAAAAAAGTAAAGAAAGAAACTGCTCCATACCGTTTTGAAAATCTGTTAAGTAAGATCGGTATCGTAACTCTGGTATTAGGGATTGCATTCTTCGTGAAATATGCTATTGATAAAGACTGGATAAACGAAGTCGGGCGTGTGGCTATTGGGGTGCTTACCGGCGGAATCCTTATTGGTATTGCACATAAACTCAGAGAAAAATACAATGTATTCTCTGCCCTTATGGTAGGTGGTGGTATTTCCGTACTATACATAACCATTACTCTGGCGTTCAGGGAATATCATCTTTTTGATCAAACTCTTGCCTTTATCATTCTTATTGCGATAACCATATTCTCCGTTATTCTTTCATTGGTTTATGACCGTAAGGAGTTGGCTTTGTTTTCACTGCTAGGTGGATATGCTTCCCCATTGATGATTAGTACAGGCGAAGGGAACTATGTTGTACTTTTCTCCTTCCTTCTTATCCTGAATAGTGGTATGTTACTCATATCCATGCGCAAAAAGTGGGGAATTATTGGTATTGTTAGTTTTGTATGTACACAGTTGTTCTATTGGGCGTGGTTGTTAGATAGTTTTAAGGATCAGTATACAGGTGCTCTTGTGTTTGCGGCTTTGTTCTTTGTACAGTTCTACCTGCTTGCCTTGTTCGACCACTTCTTATCCGGTAGGAAAATTTCTCCATTCCAGGTTGCTATGATTCTGGCAAATAATCTTTCCATGTTTGCTGCGTCCATTTATATATTCAATGGAACGGAAATGAAGGTACAGGGACTTATAACCATTTCGATGGCCATAATGAATGCCATAGTAATGATCGGCCTGTTCCGGAAAGCTACAGTAGACAAACGCTTGATATACTTGATTATCGCTATTGTGCTTAGCTTTGTATCATTGGCTATACCTGTACAACTGAATGGACATGTTATCACTATGTTCTGGGCATCGGAGATCGTTATTCTGCTTTGGATGTGGAATAAATCGGGTATAAAAGTGTTTCATGTGGGCTTCTTGTTAATCTCCGCTTTAACATTGATTTCCTATGTAATGGATGCTTCTCATATCTATTTTGATATGAACGATCAATTACCAGTTGTTTTTAATCGGATATTTATGACTGGATTGGTTGTGACCGCTGCATTCGTGATTAGTAAACTCATGTTGACACGAATGAATAGCAACCAAACGGGAATAATAGATTTTGCTGTGTTAAAGCGTATACTGACATCTATCATCCTTGGTATGTCGTATATCGTTCCTTTCCTTGAAATATACTATCAGTTTGAGAGTAGTCCGGTAGAGGGAATTTCCGGGTTTACTGCGATGATACTTGGTGTATACACAACAATATATGTAGCCGTCCTTGGTATTATTTATAGGAAAAGCATACAGGACGGAAACGGGCAACTTGTGGCTTTGTTCTTTTTTATTGTTCTGTATCTGGCTTTCGCCCTTCCGGTTATGATTGATTTACGCTGGGATGTGTTCTATGAAGGAAAGCATCAGACTTTATTCCTTATTCACTACCTCTCGTTGCCGGCTCTGGCTTACATATTCTATATTATGGTAGGTGGAATTCGCAAACTCTCCAAACAAGTTTATGCTGTTTGTGGTTGGTTGTTGGTTGCTTTTGCGGTAGTCATCCTCAGTGTAGAGCTTGATAATACGATTTTGCAGTTATGGGGTACTATGGATAATTATGATGATTTGTTGTTTGATGTCCATACGTTTGGCTATCCTATTTTATGGGGTCTTTTGGCTATGATCCTGATGATTTGGGGACTGAAAGTTAAAGAAGCATTGTTGCGCCAGATTTCTTTAGGCTTCTTTGCCTTTATTATATTGAAGTTCTATATCAGTGATATCTGGCTTATGTCGCAAACCGGACGTATTATCTCGTTTGTTGTATTGGGAGTGATTTTATTATTGGTATCATTCCTGATTCAGAAAATCAAAGTGCTAATCAAAGATGATGAGAGCCAGGATGCATCCTTATAAATAAACTGTAAAATGAATACTTGTAATATGAGTAATTTGATAAAGAGGCAAGCGCTTGTTTTAATCGTGGGATTAATTGCGACATTTAGTAGTTTTGCACAAACCTATTATTGGTATGAAACGATAGATACGGTTTCTGCTTTGGGATACTATAACATTGAACTAAGTCAGGAAATTGCAGGTGTGGGACTGAACTCTTTATTGATATTGGATGACGATGATAAAGAAGTCCCTTATTTGATTCGCTCATCTGTTCCGGTGAAGGAGATGAAGCAAATGGAGATGTATGAACTGGTGTCTAATGTACACAAGGATAGTATTAATACCATAATTGTTCATAATCGGGAGGCTGAGGTTTCCCGGTTTTATCTTCGAATGAAAGAAGCTGAGGTTACTAAATATATTAGTATCCGGGGGAGTTATGATCGTAAGCAGTGGTTTAGCGTGAAGCAAAAGAGCCTTTTGTATAGCGAGCATAATCCTAATCTTGGTGAGATTGCTATTATAGACTTTCCTAAAGGTGATTATACATATTATGAGTTGGCTATAACCAATAATAGTCGCAGTCCGTTAAATATAACAGGAGTTGGCAAGATTGAAAAAAGCAGTATTTATGGACAGTTTGTAGAACTGAAGCCGGGTTCTTTTGTGGTTAAAGAAGATAGAGGTAATACGATAATCACTTTCCCGTCTTTGGAATATCCATACTATTTATCTAAGTTCGAGCTACAGATTACAGGTAAAGGACATTATAACCGCAGGATGTGGTTGGAAAGTAGTGAGAAAATAGAATATACTGTAGGAGCTTTCCAGCTTTCTTCGCGTGATGAACATACTTTCTATACTGATCAGGTATTGATTGATAAAAACACTCAGATCGTTATTGAAAACGAAAGCAATCCTTCGTTGACGGTTGATGGCATTAAACTCTTTGGCGTAAACCGTTATTTATGTGCTTACTTAGATGCAGGGATGCAATATCGTATAGAAGCAGGTTTGAAAAGACCTGGCCGTTATGATATTCAGGATTTTGCCAATGAGATTTCTCTTCATTTACCTATAGTTAAGACTGTCGGTCTTCAAAAGAAGATGATTGAGAAAGAGCCGGAGCGGGAACTCCGTTTCTTTGAAAGCCCCCTCTTTTTGTGGGGAGTCATTGCTTTAACCGGACTTATACTACTCTTTATTTGTTTGCGCATGTTAAAAGAACTAAAAAAGAAAAGCTGATTGCGTATTTTAGCTGATTGTACTTTGTTTGTTTTTACTTGCTTAATCTTTTTGTTTTAATAAAAAGTTGCCTTTTGTGTCGCAATTTGATGTTAAAAGCAGACTTTTTTATTAATATTTATTTGCCGTTTATTCCTTCGGATGCCCTTGTTTAGTGGTTAATATTTGTGTTTAATTGTAAAAAGTGTTGTGAAACTTGTTGCTATTGAAAGATAAAGATGTAATTTTGTAACAGAATTAAAAGTTTAGACCTATTTTTCATTGCAGCAAAAACAACTTATGATGGTTAACAACACAGTTAAGCTATGTTTGATGTTGTGCCTTAGTGCCAGCATTTATTTGTTTACAGGATGTCAGGATAAAGATTACTATGACCCTACCGATCCTACTGATGTAGGAAGTAACCCTTCAAATTTAGATTTCTCTACTACACAAAGCGTAAAACTGAATCTGAATTATGCTGTCCCTAAAGGACATGCTTCGGAATTTGATGTATATTCAGAAAATCCGTTGGATGCGAATGGCGCGCTTCGTTTGGATTTAAAACCCCTAGCTGGTGGTATTCATGTTGTGGGAGTGTCTGAACTTACACGCGTAATTCCTTCTTATGTAACGGATTTGTACGTTTACTCTTCTAATGTATTTGTGTCGTTGTTGTCGTATGCGAAGATCGTAAATGGTGTAGCATCGTTCGAAGCTGTGGATATAGAAGATGCCGGAACCTCAAGAAGTAGCATTACTACTCGTGCAGGCAATGCCGGTCCTGATTTCTGGAAAAAGCCGGTAGTTAAATACCTGAAGACGAAAACGGACTTTTATCAGGAAACGGCTAATGGTCACATTAAATTTGATCTGATCCAACCGGATATGGTAAAAACTATTCCCGGAGAGGTGACCACATTGATTGGAAAAACGTTCAAGGAGAATAAGATGCCGGATTCCAGGTTTATTCAAGATGCGAACTTACACGTTGCTAAGGCGGGTCCTGGTGGAGTAGGGGCTAAAATCTATATTTCTGTTTTAGCTTCTAATGCTAGTTGGTTGAACTCATTGAGCTATTTTGTATATACCGGAGATAAGACTGATTTTTCTCAATTGACGGCTGAAGAAGTAGCAGAACTGGAATTGATCAACGTGCTTCCACTGGCCAGACTTAATACATATGGAAGTGATAAAAAGGGGGTGAGTCCCGAAACGTTTGTTCAACTCTTATATAAGAAAGGTGATGAATTCGTGGAAGAGTTTCCTGTAGGTTCGCTTGTTGGATGGAGACTTGGTGGCCATGCATTTGCTGAGAGTACTTTTGAGGAATCATTCAAGAGTTATGCCGGATGTCCGCTCTCTGTATCAGCTTGGAATGAGGAGAAAGAGAATCCTAAAAAAGGACCTTCGGCTCATCCTACCAACCAGACGATATATTTCTCGGCTAAAGACAATGATGGCGTTGAATATAACTGTTTTGGATTTGAAGATAGAAGAACTGAGTCTGATGAAGACTATAATGATTTGATCTTCCATGTGCATACTGACCCCGCTGATGCATTAACTCCTCCTGAACCAATTGAGAGTGAAGATATATTCAAGAGCGAATCGTATAATGGTATTCTGGCTTTTGAAGACTTCTGGCCTAAGCAAGGTGACTATGACATGAACGATGTGGTAGTTAAGTATAATTCTACGGTTACTTACCGGTATAGAGTTGGTAAGGATGGAGCGGGAAACACGGTTACATCGACCGAGCCTATGGTAACGAAAGTAGAAGATGTTTTCTCAATGATCCATACCGGTGCTACCTACAACAATGCTTTTTCGTATAAAGTTAACATCGCTCCATCTAATGTAACGAGTGTAACAATTGATGGTGAGGAATGTGCTGTTATTCCTGATGGCGATGGATTTATTATTGACCTATGTCCAAATGTAAAAGGAGTGATTGAAGCGATGAAATATGGCGTTACTCCTAAGGTATATACAGTAGTTATGGAATTTGCAGATGATAAGGTGGCACAAGATGGCTTCTCGACATTGGCAGCTCCATATAATCCATTTATTTTTCATAAGGAGGAAACTCCGGGTGCCGAAATTCACTTGTCTATGTACGAACCAACATCAAGAGTTAACCGGAGTTATTTTGGTACCTGGGATGACCGTTCTGACCTGAATACTTTGTGGTATGTAAGTGGTGAGAACAATAAATACCCATTTGCTATTCATCTGTCAGGAGTAGGCGATGAGTTTGTTGTTCCAAAGGAATCGAAAAAGATCTATGAGTCTTATCCGAGGTATTCTGACTGGGTTGAAAGTAATATGACCACCAATAGGGACTGGTATTTGTATCCTGCTCAATAATTACATAAGAATATAAATGTAAATGAGGTTATCCGATTAATTTCGGGCAACCTCATTCAACCTATTTTTGCAACAAAAGAATGTGTTATGATTAAAAACGCAATTAAACAATGTTTGCTAATGTGCCTTTGCACTGGCTTTTTTCTTTTCGTAGGGTGTTCGGATAAAGACTATTATGATCCAACTCCTGATCCAGACCCTACTGATGTAGGAAGTAATCCTTCAGGTTTAAATTTCTCTACCACGCAAGAAGTAAAATTTGATCTGAACTATGATGCCCCTAAAGGTTTTGTTTCTGTATTCGATGTGTATGCAGAATATCCGTTGGATGCGAATGGTGAACTTCGTTCAAACGTAACTCCCATTGCCGGAGGTATTAATGTTGTGGGAACGTCCCAACTTTCACGTGTAATTCCTTCGTATGTGACAGAATTATATGCTTACTCTTCTAGTTTGTTCGTTCCTCAGCTATCGTATGCGAAGATTGAAAACGGACGTGCTGTATTCTCTCAGGTAGATATTGATGCAGCCGTGTCAGCGGGTGCCTCCAGTCGTTCAATTGGCGATAAAAAGGTTGATAAATATTTAACGTCTGTCGATGATTTTTATGCCTGGACTGAAAACGGACATTATAGAAATGACCTTATCAACCCCGATGTTACTTTAACTATAGCCCCGGAGGTATTCACAGCTATATCGCAGGCATTTCCGCCCGGGAAAAGAGTAGATCCTATATTTTACAGAGATGCCACGGTAGAGATAGTAAAAGAAAATAAAGATCAGGGTGGAGCTAAAGTATACGTTTCGGTAATATCTGCCGGAGGCTCTTACAACAATTCTCTGAGCTATTTTACTTATAATGGTGATAAAGAATTCAAAGATTTCTCAACCGAAGAGATAAATAACCTTAAGGTTATTAACGTTTTCAGATACGCAGACGTAATTAATAATACGATTGTAAATAAGAATGCGGGTCTTACACCAGGGAAATATGCCCAGCTTTTATATTTGGATGAGGAGGGAAATTACTCTGAGATTTTCCCGGTAAACACAAAAATCGGTTGGGTTTTGCATAGCAATGCCTTTGTTAATCAGATTTCTGATGTCAACCCTGCAAGAGAATGGTTGTATTCTACGCCCGAATGGAACACGCCGGGTAAATATGGCAATAACTTTACTATCTTCTTTCAGACAACAGACAATGAGGGAAATCCATTTAACTGCTTTGGGTTTGAAGATATGCCTAACGGCGGAGACGGAGACTGTAATGATGTGATTTTCCATGTACTGACTGACCCTATTGACGCCATTGCACCACCGCCATCTATTGATCCTGACCCTATTGAAACAGAAGAAGCTATAAAAGGTATATTGGCTTTTGAAGACAACTGGCCTAGGCAGGGTGACTATGACTTGAATGACGTAGTGGTTGAATACAATTCTACTGTGACTTATGTTCAAGATGGTGAAACTGTTAATGGCGGTGTACCTGTAGGTGAAGGCGATATTACAGTTAAGAGTGTGAAAGATGTATTCTCGTTCATTCATACAGGGGCTACATTCAATAATGCTTTCTCTTATAAGGTAAACATTCCTCGGTCAAAAGTGAAGAGCGTAAAGATTGATGGTGAAGACTATGCTACTATACCCGATGGAGCCGGATTTGTCATTGAATTGTGCCCCAATGTAAGGGAGGTGATTACACCGATGACATATGGCGTTACTCCTAAGGTGTACACCGTAGATATGGAATTCGTAGATGGCGCTGTGTTGCAGGATGGTTTTTCTCAATTGGCTGCTCCATATAATCCGTTTATCTCACCTCGCGAGACTGCTGGTGCCGAAATACATTTGCCTATGTATGAACCTACATCCAAAGCAAACCGTAGCTATTTTGGAACAGCAGACGACCGTTCTGATCAGAGCACTTTGTGGTATGTAAGCGGTGAAAACAATAAATATCCATTTGCCATCCATTTGTCGGGAACGAACGATGGGTTTGTTGTGCCAAAGGAAGCGGCGAAGATTTATGTAACCTATCCAAGATATTCTAGCTGGGTTGATAGCAATATGACTACCGATAGGGACTGGTATTTGTATCCTGCACAGTAAGTAATTCTCATATAAGAATATAGAAACAAATGAGGTTGCCCATACGGGCAACCTCATTTGTTTTAGCAAACTATAGACAAAATGACAAAAATGACATTTTGATAATAGAATAGAGTGGTAATCGCATATTCCCGGCTTGGGGAAGGAGGGGAAGGAAAAATGGCAAAAGAATCATGTTTGTAAAAATCGGTAAGATTCTAATTTGTGAAATAAACTATCTAAATGACCGAAATATAACAAAATAGATTACGAATAACTATATGAACCGCAATAAATACAGCAAATGTGTACTTTAGTCGTTTCGCTTGAAACAGACCAACTAGAGGATAAAAACCTATAAAATGAAACACGCTGAACTCTTGAGCGCTTGACTGTCGATACTTGAGCGCTTGGCTGTTGATACTTGAGCCGCGCGTTATCTATACTTGAGCCGCGTGCTGTCGACAGTACGCGGCTCAAGTGTAGAAATTATTGCGCTGGGGCACTTCCAAATATCAATAATACACTGCAAAAGCAAGCCTAAGACCTGATTTTAACATCTCATTGAAGGTTTTTGAAAAGTTTGTGTGTAATCAAAATGGAGTAAATTCTATCTTTTTGATCTGCTTTTGCTCATATTTGTGACTTGATGGATTGGCCCGCTATTTCTTCCGCATAATCTGTAAATTCGACTGGCGAGCAAAACCTATGCGGAAAGCCAATGGTTTGGGACTTCCTAGTTGATAAGCATCACGTAGTGCAGGTTGTGCATATTCCACATAAGTAGATATCGGTTTGTAGAATGTTCCATAAAGCATGGTATCCCAGTTCTCTTTTTTATAATACATTAATGGTATTCCCGAGTCGTCCTGCATAATAGCCGATGATTGTTTCAGGATCATATCCCGAATGGTCGAGAACATACCTTCATGCATCAGATAGGAAGCCGACTTGATAAAACTTGCCGTTGTAGCCTGGCTTAGACTATTAATGTAAGCCACCAGAGGCTTATTCTTGGCGAGCCCGTCATTGCTCAGGTCTGTGGCATAGTAATACAGAGTCTGGGCCTTGTTCGTTCCTGTGCGGAAAAACCTGATCTCGACTAATCCCGTCGGACTGGAGATGGGCGTTCCGTCTGCTTCTGCATCTACAATTCTCCCGTTGTCATCAATGCGCATATCCTTAATGCTGATAATCTGTTTATCGGCACGCGCCATCAACATAGAAATAATAGGAACCACGCCATCTATCGTGTCATTCTCCTGTTCCACATTCATGTCCTTTGTCCGGAAGAAGCTGAGGCTAAGCACATCCGATACGGCATCCTGATACAGCTTATACGTCTTGGCCGACGGGTGTTTTACCTGTATGGCTTGTCCCGTACGTTCCAGCCCGATAAGGAAGTACGTATCCATATCGGGGAAGAAAGCGTTGGAGAACAGGAAGTCCGGCCCACCAAACGGATAGAATAACGTCTGGCATTTCTGATTAATGTCACTTAGCTCATGCTGTGCAAAGGATAGCACCTTCGGCGCGCTTTGTTGGTATGAATTCCAGATCTGATCCATGTTCCGGGCATGATTCTTCCATTCCTTCGTTTGCGTAAGTGCATACAGTTTGTTGTTCTTGTTCACTACCGGAAGCCCGGCAACAAACCTGGCAGCATCATTCAAAGCCTCATTTGCCACCACCTTCACGCTATCACTAGCTTCCGGGGCAGCCTGCTTTTCGGTATTATCCGAGGCCGAAGCTGCTTTTTCTTTGTTTGATCCACAGGACGAGATGCATAACACACCTACCAGAATCAATGTTGAATACCAAAGTTTAGTTCTCATTTTTGCGTTTCTTTCTATGTTATAACTAGGAGAGGGGTTCTTCTCTACTTCCCTTCTTCCCTCCTTTTACAATTATTTTATTCAGATAGTAGACGCCTGCCCCTGTCAATAGCGTAAAGATGCTCATGCAGCTCATCCACATTACCTGCTGTGTGTTCTCTATAAATGTATCCTTATAATCTTCGTACACCAAATAAACAATCGACCATAAAATAAGTGCGATAAAAATGCAGGGAGTTGCCGGATACCCCCATGTCTTGTATGGCCGTTTCGCATCGGGAAAGCGCTTCCGGTGGATGAATACGCCCGCCACTGTGAGCATGGCGAAAAAAGATAGCGTAATCCCCGTATATTTAGTCACCAGAATAAAGGAATCTGTGATGATAAGCAGAAAGCTTATAATGAATTGTACCCAGATTGCAATGTAAGGCGTACCCTTCTTCGAACGTCTGGACAGTTGGCGGAGAATATACGTATCCTCGCCCATAACCTGCGATACCCGCGGACCAAGAAATGCCATAGAACTGATGCTCGACAACAAAAGCAAAGCAATAATCAGTCCCATCATATTACCCATCTTTTCACCAAAGATATGCTGTGCAGCAATTAACGCCACCTCAAGCTGTCCCTGCATAGCTTCTACAGGGGTAGATAACATTAGGGCGGCATTGAGCAGCACATACAGTATCATTACAATAATGGTACTGATAAATAGTGACCGCGGAATGGTTCGCTGTGGATTCCTGATCTCATTCGCCATATAAGCTGAGGCATTCCAGCCTGAATAAGAATAATATACCCAGATCAATGAGACGGCAAAGCCGGCAGAAAAGATTTCATCGAAAGAGAAGTCCGAAGCCGCTGCCGACACATCCTGATATTGTTCCGGCAGGCAGAAACCGCAAATGATCAGGACGATAATGACCAGTATCTTGAAAAATGTAAAGTAGCGTTGAATAGCCCCTCCCGCTCGTACGTCATAAGCATGAATAGCTGTAATTATAGTCAGTACAACAAGTGCCGTGATTGTAGGAGGAAGCACAGGGAATACTTTATGCAAATACGTACTAAACGCCATACACGCCAGAGCCACCGGAGCGGCAAAGCCTACAATCAGCGATGCCCATCCCGACATAAAACCCAATAACGGATGGTATATTTCGCGCAGGTAGTGATACTCGCCACCCGAACGCGGCATCGTTGCTCCCAATTCGCCATATACGAGCGCACCACAAAGGGCGATTATCCCCCCGAAAAGCCAAAGAAGCAGAATGGAGATAAAGTTCGTAGTTCCAACCAGCAGATACCCCAGAGATGTAAACACCCCGGTACCTATCATATTGGCTATCACGAATGCAGAAGCCGTCACCAGTCCGAACTTGTATGTCTCGTATTTGTTTTTTATCATGCTTTTACCTCGTCCGAAGCACAAAAATAGCAATATAATAAGTAACTTTGCAGAAAAGAAGTATTTTTAATTATGTGGGTATTAGTCATTGCATTGGTTGTGGTTGCGATTGTTGCCCTTGTTTTGGGCCATGCTCGTAACAGGAATTTGCAGCGGAAGATAGCGAGAGGCGAGATTGATCGCATGCCCGAAGTTACTGAGGTCGATGCAGAATGCTGCGGACAGCATCAGATCTGCGAAAAAGATAGTCTACTGGCTGCGGTCAGCAAGCAGATAGAATACTACGACGATGAAGAACTGGATCATTATATCGGTATAGCTCCGGATGAATACACGCCGGATCAGGCGGAACAGTTCCGGGATGTATTCTATACCATGCAGGATATTGATGTCGCAGGGTGGGTAAGAAGCCTCCAGCTGCGTGGCATCTGTTTGCCAGACGATATTAAGGATGAAGTTTTTCTGATTATTGGCGAACGAAGAGTAGGATAGGGTGAGGCTAATGGAACTTTTACAATATACATTCTTTCAACACGCTTTACTGGGAGGTCTTCTGGCGAGCATAGCCTGTGGCATAATCGGAACTTATATCGTTACCCGCCGATTGGTTTTTATTAGTGGAGGCATTACTCATGCCTCGTTTGGGGGAATCGGTATTGGTTTGTTTGCCGGGATTTCGCCCATTCTTTCGGCTGCTGTTTTCTCCGTTCTTTCGGCTTTCGGGGTGGAGTGGCTGAGTAAGCGGAGCGATATGCGCGAAGACTCTGCTATTGCTGTGTTTTGGACGCTGGGCATGGCCATCGGTATTATCTTTACTTTCCTTTCGCCCGGTTTCGCTCCCGATTTATCTGCTTTTCTTTTTGGGAATATCCTTACGATAACGCAAGTCGATTTGTTGATACTCGGGGTGCTTTCCGTATTGCTCATTATATTCTTTACCTTGTTTATCCATCCCATTATCTATGTTGCATTTGATCGTGAATTTGCCCGTTCGCAAGGCATTCCGGTTGCTGTGTTCGAGTATCTTTTGATGATGTTCATTGCTTTGACCATTGTTTCCTGTTTGCGTATGGTAGGTATTGTGCTTGCTATCTCGCTCTTAACCATTCCACAAATGACTGCTAATTTGTTTACTTATAATTTCAAGAAAATAATCTGGCTGTCTATTGGTTTCGGTTTCCTCGGTTGCTTGGGCGGGTTGTTTATTTCCTATTTCCTGAATGTACCCTCCGGGGCGTCTATTATATTTTTCTCTATCATTATTTACCTGATTAGTAAGTTGGCGGCAAGGGCGACAAGGGTGGCAAGGTGCCGCTGCCAGGTTTAAAAGAAAAATGAATAAAATAATCTGCATTAATCCGTATTTCATATATGAAAATAAAGATTGAATCCTTAGAACAAATACATGAAGTAGCCCGTCAGTTTATTGCTGAGATTGGCGATCATTCGGTTTTTGCCTTATACGGTAAAATGGGAGCCGGCAAAACAACCTTCATCAAGGCTGTTTGCGAAGAACTCGGTGTAACGGATGTTATTAATTCGCCTACGTTTGCCATTGTCAATGAATACCGTTCCGACACGACCGGCGAACTAATCTATCATTTCGATTTCTATCGGATTAAGAAACTTGAAGAAGTGTACGATATGGGCTATGAAGATTACTTCTATAGCGGTGCCCTGTGTTTCATCGAGTGGCCCGAATTAGTCGAAGAGCTTTTGCCGGGTGATGCCGTAAAAGTAACCATTGAAGAAATAGAAGACGGTACGAGGGAATTAAGAGTAATGAGTTATGAGTAATGAGTTTTGAGTAATGAGTAATGAGTTTTGAGTAATGAGTAATGAGTTTTGAGTTACGATGCCGCATGGTAACTTTCAACTTTCAACTTTCAATTTTCAACTAATATGTCTGGACACTATTTCGTACAAGGACTGTTTGTAGTAGCTGGTATTGTTACAATATTGGCTTCTTTATTGGATTGGGACTGGTTTTTCAAGGCACGTAACGCGCAGCTTATTGTACGTAATGTAGGTAGGCCCCGCGCCCGTTTGTTCTATGGCGTTCTGGGTGTGATACTTATTTGTATGGCCATTTACTTTTATATTCAAGTAGCTGGAAGCTAGAAGCTAGTAGTTAGGTAAGCGGTATGATACCGCATGGATAAAGATAAAACCTGACTACTAACTTCTAACTTCTAGCTCCTTAAAAAACATAAACCACATGGAGAATAAGAAGCCGCTGATACTCATATCCAATGACGATGGAGTATCGGCCAAAGGAATAAATGAAATCATACGTTTTTTGCGCCCGCTGGGAGAGTTGGTTGTTATGGCTCCCGATTCGGCTCGTTCGGGCAATGGCTGTGCACTGTCGGTAACCCAGCCGGTGTTCTATGAATTGATATCCGAAGAGCCGGATTTGAAAATCTACTCCTGTACCGGAACCCCGGCCGATTGTGTAAAGCTGGCATATAATACGGTACTCGATAGGGAGCCCGATCTGGTTGTCGGTGGTATTAATCATGGAGATAACTCGGGCACGAACGTTCATTATTCGGGCACTATGGGAGTGGCCATCGAGGGTTGCCTGAAAGGTACTCCTTCCATTGGCTTTTCGCTTTGCGATCATGCTCCTGATGCCGATTTCCAACCGTTAGAGAAGTATATACAGCAAATTGTTTCTACCGTGTTGGGGTATGGACTTCCTTCGCGTACTTGCCTGAATGTAAACTTCCCTATGGGCGAAATTAAAGGCATTAAAGTTTGCGAGCAAGCCGTAGGACAGTGGCAAAAGGAGTGGGAACCTTGTCCCCGGAGAGGCGCTTCCAATCACTTCTGGCTCACCGGAGAGTTTGTCAACCTGGAACCGGATAATGAGAAAACCGATAACTGGGCGTTGGCCAATGGCTATGCAGCCATTACGCCTATCACTGTCGATATGACCGATTACTCGTTTATTGATATCTTAAAAGAGCGTTTATGAAGTATTATCTCATAGTAGGAGAGGCTTCAGGAGATTTGCATGCCTCTCATCTGATGGCGGCTTTAAAGCAGGAAGACCCGCAGGCCGAGTTTCGCTTTTTCGGCGGAGATATGATGGCAGCCGTTGGTGGTACGATGGTGAAACATTATCGCGAGCTGGCGTACATGGGTTTCATTCCTGTGCTTTTGCACCTGCGTACCATCTTTGCTAATATGAAGCGTTGCAAAGAAGATATTGCAGCCTGGAGTCCGGATGTGGTAATCCTGGTCGATTATCCGGGGTTTAACCTGGATATCGCCAAGTTCGTGCATGGGCAGACTAAGATTCCGGTATATTATTACATCTCTCCTAAAATCTGGGCCTGGAAGGAGTACCGCATCAAGAACATCAAGCGCGATGTAGACGAACTTTTCTCTATCCTGCCCTTTGAGGTTGAATTCTATAATAAACACAATTACCCGATCCATTATGTAGGCAATCCTACCGTAGATGAGGTGGCTGCATTCCAGGCTGAGCATGCAAAGTCAATGCCTTATGCAGTGGCGGGCAAGAACCTCCTCGATAAGCCGATTATTGCTTTATTGGCGGGTAGCCGTAAGCAAGAAATCAAAGATAACCTGCCCCGTATGATTCAGGCGGCATCCGGTTTCGCTTCACACCAGTTGGTGATTGCCGGCGCGCCGGGCATTTCTCCTGAGTATTACAACCGGTTTATAGGTAATGCCGATGTCCAGATTATCTTTGGGCAAACGTATCGCCTTCTGCAACATGCCGACGCTGCGCTGGTTACCTCGGGTACGGCTACTTTGGAGGCTGCTCTTTTCCGCGTGCCGCAAGCAGTGTGTTACTATGCGCCTATCGGAAGGGTTATGTCTTTCTTGCGTAAGCTCATTCTTAAGGTGAAGTATATTTCATTGGTTAACCTCATTGCCGATCGCGAAGTAGTCCGCGAGTTAGTTGCCCACACCATGACTATCGAAAATATGCGTGCCGAACTGGAACGGTTATTGAATGATACGGCTTACCGCAATCAAATGCTGGATGGGTATGAAGATATGGCTACACGCCTTGGCAGTCCCGGCGCTCCGATGCGCGCGGCAAAGGAGATGATAAAGCTGCTATCGTCAGAGTAATTACTCCTCCACCTCATCGTCGGTCACATCAGTGTAAAAAGGAATCAGGAATTCCTGAAATCCATAACGCACTTCATCATTGGGGAATCCCAGGGTGTAAAGCTCAAACGTATTATCGTAATCTTTGATGGTAAGATAACCACTTTGGTAAATCATCGGAAGTGGGTTTCGCACGTCTACACGATATTCAGAAAAGGCTCGTGCTCCAACCTGTACTCCGTCAATAAGTAACCGCAGGTCATAGTCACTTTCTTTGAGTAGCTCTACCAAGTAAGTCGACGTGCCTGTAGCGAACCAATAATAAGTAAATTCTCCCGATTTCAAAGTATTTAGTACACTGAATGGGTTGAACATACCTTCGGCAAATTCGCAGAAATGGTATCCATCGTATGAAACGGTCATTTTATCTACTGTCTCATTGAACGAGCCCCCTTGTATTCAAAGAACCCCCTATTGCCACGCTTGGCATAGGGGTTCTAGCAACAAAACAACTTAGTGGAGGAAAATCGTGATATCACATCATGGATTGCCTCATGCTAACACGACAATTTTGAGTAGAGTTTCTTCAACTATTTCTCAACTCATTTTCTTTGTTTGTTATACCTTGCAGCATGGGCGATAGCAGCAAAGCCATTTCTTTGATAATTATCTTTCATTGCAACGTTAATCGGTAACTTCCCGGACACAACGAATCCGGTGCAGCTTCACTTTATCATCGTTGTTCGTGATACCCTGCAAGAAATGATGTATATAACTCAACGACGTTGTCGCTTCCGTCGCGCTCCAATAATGCGACCCATCGAATGCTGTTCCCCCTACGGCTACAAGCAGTACATCCAACGCGGGTCGGAAAACGCTTATTAGTTGCAACTCTCGCTGAGTCGGTAGTCGCCAGCCGGTACCATTATGGCTTACATTCTTGCAGAAGTTAAAGGCATCCGCCCAGTTAAGCGTAGTACCTGCACTGCCGATCGTACCGTTGCCAGTCAAATCATGCGGAGCAATCTCCAGTTTCTGATATAGTGTCGCATTGATACTGCCATCGGCTTGGTTATCAAGCAATAGATTGCTCAATCCGACAGTACCTGTCCATGTTTTGGGTGTATTCGTTACCGCACGCCGAGGCATTCCGGTACCTGGTGTCAAATCGAGAATCACCTTGCTAGCATCTTTATATGCCTCTTGAGCCATCACCCCTGCCGGAATCATAAGACTAACCGACAGTATCATTATTAAAATATGCTTCATTTTTCTTTTTTTTAATCGTTAATCAATTTCCCATACACAACGCACTACCGATGATCCATTCGTCATCTGTATAACAGAATTTGCGCCTCCTAATGGCATATATACATATACATATAGACCACCTCCTTGTTCTGAAGAGGTCCAATAGCTACTATTATTCAGGGGACTTTTAAAGCTATTTCTCACCGCATTAACAGCAGCAAATTGCGTATTCGCAGGCAAGTACCATTTGTAGTCCGAATGTTCCACATCATTTATATTCTCGTAATTTTCATTCTTATGGAAACACGTTCTAACTGCTGTCATCCTGCCACTAAACAAGCCCTGTAGCTTATAAGTGTTATTCTTGCCATTCCGGAATCTCGTATCATCCTTTATTTGCAATGCCGTAGTACTTGTAGCCCATTGTATCGCTACTGTTTCGTCCTCGCTCTGAATAAAGAGTGGACGAGTAAACTTATAATGGCCTGAACCTGTAGAAGTTTCTTTTAGCTCTCCACCGAAATAACCTACATAATAGATACCGGCAATCTCTGCCGTAATGGTTATCGTCTTCGTTGATTTATCTGTTTGGTTTTCGAATGTAATCATTGCTTCACATCCGATTTTACTATAGTCTTTGGCAGCCATTGTAAAGGACACCACGTCTCCTTCGCCAGTATTATAACCTCCGGTTTTACCATTCAACTGCTGTACATTCTGGATAATTCCATCAGGATCTTCTACTATTATTTTCCAACCATAGTTGGCTCTCACCTTGAAACTTTTTACTGCTCCATCCAGCGGATAAGATTCTTCGGCATCCGTCCGCAGTGCATAGTTAATATGTCTGACGAAAATGCTACTCGATATATTTGAGACACCATCAGTGGCTGTAAATTCGAGTTTCGACGTTCTGTCCTGGAACGGGTTTTCATCCAGGTTAGCCGGCAGAGTCGGTTTTATCGAATAGGAAATTGTTCCCGTACCGCCATTGCCATTGGTTACAGTTCCCGTTGCCGGTGCACCAGCATCCGAAGGGAAGGCATAGGAGCCTACCACCGTATTACTAATATTCATATCGACATCCTTCGGTTGCCAATTTACTGTAAGTACCTGTTCATCGGGCAGCGAACCTTCATTGCTCACAAATAACATTTCCGCCTGGGCCGGCTGACCATCAACCAGTAACTGCACATCCAACGGTTCGACAAGCGATTGATCCACCTTCACCGCATAACGCAACCTGCCGGCAGCAATCCATATAATCGCACTTCGGTCCTTCGTACCGTCGTTTTTTTCCACAGTAACCAACGCTTTTGTTTTATTGTTTGCCGCACCTTTATTGGGTGTAAGTGCAACCCACGTTACATTTTTCTCCTCATCTGTTGCATCCACTATTTTTTCCACATACCACCCTGATTTACCATTCGTGGCGGTGGTTGTATAATCAGTTTGCACATAGAATACATTATCACTTTGTTCGGTGTCTATCTTATTGCTGCCAAATGAGAATTCCCCCTGACTCACGGCCAGCATATTCTGCCCATCGAAAACGATATTACCCATATCGGCTTGGTTCCATGGCAAAACATTGGCCTCAATATTGATAGGTTCGCTTTTGAATGCGGTTTCCGGATCGTCGTAGCCTGGGCCTGACACGCTTGTTATGTTGAACACATATTGGTGGTTGCGCAGGACATCAAGATATGTCTTTGTTTCGCCCGATTTGCTAAAGAAATCTATACGGTAGTAGTAGGTTTTGGAATCATAAACGCCACCCACTACAAGGCATGTGCGGTTCAGTAAACCTTTTGCGTTTTTATGTTTTTTGCTTTCATCATCCCCTTCAGTATCCGTATGGTTTTCGGCTTCAAATATATATATCTCGCCTACACAATTATTACCGGTTGTATTGATCTCGGTTTTATTATCTTCATTATTATAAACGAGTGGCCCTTTGGTAAGTGTAGCCGCTGAAGGAACAGTAGGCACGGTGACTTTCTCCTCGCCTTTACTCCATGCCGTAGTGGCCGGTGCCACAGTCCCATGCGTATTGTAATTATACACACGAACACTGGTCAATTCGAAGGTACTTTTGCCTACCGCCGCGTCTACCTTTACATCTACCCTGGCCAGCATACGGGTGAGCGGAACCGCATTCGTTCCGGTCAGGTCGGTTTGGTCGTTGATCGTTTTAGGGCCTATATCCCCCCACATAGGCATGGGTTCGTAGCCTGTCGCTGTTTTAGTGGCGATCCATTTGCCACCGGCAGGCATCTCTTTTATCAGCGCGGCTAGTGCTTCGTCTTTTGTTTGTCCTTTATGTGTTGTGGCGGCCACGATCCCATGTGCATTAGCGATGATGGCTAAATCATAATTTCCCTGTTTGAGTTCTACTGTAAACGTCTTTTTTTTGCTGTCAGTTTTGTCGGTTTCAATACTTCCTTTACATTCTGCCGTATATGCAAGACCGCCTCCGCTTCCCTGATTAAATACCAATACGTCGATCTCGGTTACCTCGTTTTCGTCCTTTTCCTCCAGTGCCCGTGTAGCGGGGGTGTTTGCTCCCGGTAGCTGAATAGCGAATTTCACCCGTACATCACCGTCGGTTTTCGGGGCATTTTCGTTGTACTCGTCTGTACACGCCGCGAGTGCTAACAGCATGATGGCGGTTAACAGCCTGAGCATACTTTTTCTTCCGTTAAATTTCATAACTATATCTGTTTTGATTTTTTCAACTAGATTCTTATAATCCGGTTCCACTACTGCTCCACGTCCAGTCGTCTACCCGTATACCTACCACTGCCCAAGTGTCTTCATCACCGTTGTGTTCAAGGGTGAACTCCAGTTCGTAGGTATCGTGTTTATCCAGATCCTGCTGTTCATTGTACAGCGGATTCCGCATGATGGTGGGCGTCAGTGCAATGTCGGCCAACTGCTCGTCGGCTTTTCCGGTTTCCTGTTTGATGATGACCAAATGTAGGTCATCGTCCACCATCAGGCGTTGGGTGGTGAATGCAAAGGGGTACGCAACCCGTGTTTTGGCAGGTTGCGGCATATAGGTGTACACGGGCGATCCGCCCGGGTAATTATTTTCGAAGGTATAGTGTCCGTTTGTTCCTGCGATGTAGGCATGCAGGTTTACAGACGTGGGGAGGGGCCGGTCGAAGTTCGTAGTTACATTTATGTAGTTGGTATTCTTCATCATATTGATGACTACAATTCCGGTTTCTTCATTCACGGTCAGCGCGCGACTTCCGTGATAGATGGGTTGGGTGTTGGCTTTTACCACCCCGCCGTTCTCAGGTTTCAGTTTAAGGCGTGCAGTAGATAGTTTCTCTGTTTCGCTTACTTCAAATTCATCACTGGTATTCATCCAGGCCACCAGGGTATAGTTTCCTTCAGGCAGTGCCATTTTATGTATATAATTCGTTGCCGCCAATTGTTCCTTGGTCAGGCGTGCGTTGTGTTGCAGTGCACCTGCATCATCATACACATACAGGTCGACGTATTCTACAACCGTGGCAAATACATCTGCTCCTGTGGTGTTGATATCGCACCGAAGCAACATGGTTACTTCTCGGGTAACGGGCGTGCAGTCGCTATCTTCTCCCAGGCAACTGCTCAACAGGGCTATGCTTGCAGCCAGGCAAATATTTATAATCGATCGTATATGTTTCATTGTTCTTGTCCTTTAAGAGTTATGGGAAGGGTCTGTCAAAAGTAAATAATTTACTGTAGGGGCGGTTCGCGAACCGCCCGAATATGGTTCATTTGTATTCTGTGTATTGGGCGGTTCGCGAACCGCCCCTACAGCTAAAGGAACTTATGACACACCCTCCTTATAGTAATAATTAGAGACCTACGCCTGTTTCAACTAAATTCCATGGAAGTACATTGATGCTTACTTTCATCTTAGTACTTTCTTCAATAGGATCTGTTGGTTTTACAGGTGGGTTTACCGGATCTGTGATTGGGTCGCCATCTATATCCTTATCTCCTTCTTCGGTGTTTGTTCCGATTTTAGCTACACTTTGGATTTTGATATCGTAGTAGTTGTTACGGCTTACGGTGTATTTCTCCGCAGCATTTTCATCTGTAATCCAGAATGCATAGTAGCAAGTACCACCAGCATATTTCACTACTCCTTCTCTCGAACCACCATTACCAATATTGACTGCATCATCTTCGCTAGCATAAATACCGGCCTTCCATGCTTTTTCACTTTTGTCGTAAACGCGCCAGAAATTTCCATCCACCAGAGTCATATCCTTAGGAGTGTACACACCTTTAACCCATGCATGCGTTGCTTTTCCTTGCAGAGCAGTATTAGGAGCGGAGTTTTCCGTAGCATAAGTAGCTGTTGCGCCATCTATGTAATTTTCAGAATCATTAGAAAACATATAGTTCCCATCTGTATAAGCAACATCGCGTAAAGGAGTATTTAAGATACCACCGTCGTATACTGGGAAAAGATGCATTTGTTTGGGGTTACCACCAATCCTGTATTTCATATCGGTAAAAGTACCATCGGTTACAGTAATGCCGGCTGCCAAATCTACGTTTACCTTAGCTACGGCACGACCTACTTCGATTTTGATGTCATTCTCACTACCATCTTCCGATACCACGATGTTCTTAGCCAAAGCATCACTTACATTAGTCATAAAGAAACCGGCAGGATTTGTCAACTTGGCCATAGTTAGGCTAGACAATACTTTTTTCTTTGCTTCTTCCAACGAAGTACCCTCATCAATAGTAGGTAGTGTCAAACCGTCAGGGTTTACGGCTGCATAGAAATAGTGCGAACCAGTAGTGATCGTTACAAGTTCTCCATTATCCATCTCAGTCTTAGTCAACGGTACGGCTTTCTCAAATTTAGCAGTCGCATCAAAGATGTAAATGATTGCATTTTTTATTTTACCTTCATTACCCTCTGTCGGTTTAGTCGCTCTGGTATCGGGTCCCGATTGTGACAACCGGATACGTGCCACCGTAGGTTCTCCGTTAGGTATAATACCACCGTTATCTACTTCGTCATCATTACTACAGCTAGCAAACCCTAAAGTCAGGGCGCAAGCCATCATTACATACTTAAAATTCATTTTCATGTTTTTTAAAAATTAATAAAAAATAGTTGTTACTTAATTATTTTATCTATCTCATCGCTGTTACTTTTATTCACAGACGTTGTTTTAAAGTTTGAGATCATACTTCCTTACCAGCTTGCTCACCTCCGAATCCCTTTCGATGCGCAGTACCTTTTCTTCGTCCAGCCGGCACGCTTCTTTCAGACACTCTATCGCCTGTGGTTCGTTGGCCAGCCGAGCCGAAAGTATCGCCAATAGGTAATATACATTGGCTGTCTTTTCCAGTGGCACCAGCATATTCAGCGCCCGGCTGTTCTGTCCCACGCAGGCCAGAGCCAAAGCCGTGTTGTAATCCTTATATCCGCTCAGGATACTTAGTGCACGCTGGTATTCACGGTTTTTCATCAGTTGCAGTGCGTGGGTATATTCACTGCGTTGCTCAGGCGTAAAATTCGTATTTGAGATCAGGCTTCCATCGGCCAGTTCATCCATCGATGAGATCAGGAAGGCCAGCGTATCCGACCGGTTAAGGTTGTAGCGGCTGCGATCCGTAGCGGCGATGTATCCTTTCAGGGTTAGCTTCAGGCTTTTCAGGTCGCGGGTAACGGGATACTCCTGAGTGTAGCGGTAGCTGAAGTTATGCTCGCTTACTATCGTGCTGCTGTATTTTGCATCCGGTTTGTAAGGATACGGAACCATTCGTTCGAAGGTTTCCCCAGCCCGGCTGCCTTTCATTTCGTTGAGCTCTATGCGCTCTTGCATCCGATGCTGTTGAGCCAGCCGGATAGAATCTTCCTGTTCGGGCATCAGCGGGTTCAGGGTTTCGGGAGTGACGTTGCCCAGGTAGAACTCACGATATTTGGGCGGCACGGTGCCCAGGGTGATTTGATATTGCGCAGGCGCCTCCTTTATCATTTTCCTACGCTGGTTGCGGTATTTCCTTCCCAGTTCGGTGGTATCCATGTGCATGATCAGTGCGCGCGACAAATCGGCCTGATATTTATCGTAGTGCTTGTCCAGGCTTTCTTTCAGCTTCATGCGTTGGCGGATATTGCGTTCGTCATACGCTTGTTGCTGCCGGTTCTTCCACTGAATGTACTCTTGTTGCTTGGTCCAGGTGTTGTAGTAGCTATTCAGTTCGCTTTTGCGGCGGCGGTCCAGTTCGCGATCTATTGCTTGACGGTTCACAAAGACGGTATCGTATCCCGAGGGGTCGACAATGGTAGCCATATAGTCTTCAAAGCGTTTGTAGTCCTGCTCTTGTGTTGCAATGAAATCTTTTCCGCGTAATACCACCTCCTCCAGTTTCACCAGCGAATCGTTGTGCAGCAACTCTGGGGTAAGGCAGATCTGATACTTGTCGGACAGGAACTCTTTGGGCACGCGGATCACGAAGTCAAGGATCACCCGTCCCTCGCGCAGGGGTGCGAATCGTGCTTTAGACACGACCGTTACCTGTTGGATGGCGTACACCTTGGAGGTATCCAGCCGGGTAGCGGCATCCGGGTTTGCAACTTCCCCTTGTTCCTCCCGGGGATCGGCGGTATAATTCACCTGCTCGGCCAACACCCGTGCCCCACCCGAAGAGCTGCTTCCGGCCTCTTCGCCATAGTGGGTGATATTAATTCTTCCGGGTTGCAGAAAGAGAGGCTCCGTAAGATATGCATGCCGGGTGGTGGTGCAGGAAAAAAGCATCACCAACAACAGCGACAATATATATATAGGTATATTTTTATTCATAATCGGATAGGCGGAACGGGTTTATCTTCCCTTGCCTTCTCTTTTAGCGTTATCTTCTTTTTTGGTTTTCACCTCTTCCAGGTTGTGCGCAGCCTCCTTGACACCGGCTACGGATGCCTGGTTGAACAGTTCTCCGGCTTTATCCAAATCACCTTTGAGCAGGTATATCGCGCCCAGGTTATTCCATGCCGCCGGAAGGTGTTGTGCCTTCTCCAACAGGCGCAGGGCGGTATTTTCTTCGCCATTTTCGATTAAGAGTGCAGCCGCATTGCTCAGCGCTGTCGCATCATTAGGATAGTACTGCGGAATGGTTTCCATGATGATGCGGCGGTACTCGGGGCTTTCCTTGCCGTAGCTCTCCGCTACGCGGTAGAGTTCGGCTTGCGAGAGCTTCTCCGGACTGNNAGCAGTGCACGGGCTTCGGTATTGTTGTAGCTGCGCACGGCATAGTCAATCTGGTATTCCACCCGGCGCAGTTCGGGGAATACGTCGCGTGACAGGCGGCTGTAAACAGACAACGTTTTTAGCCTTCTTTCTTTCGCGTCGTACTCATCGCTATTGTTGATAATGCTGAGTACCTGCTCCTTTTGCGGCAAGTCGCTGCTGCTTTCAACAATTGCTTTGAGTCCTTCCCAGTCTTCGGCAATGGACTTAACAGTAAAGATTTGTTCGGTCATCATATAGCGATTCCTGATATAATCTTTCAGAGCAATGGCTCGCTCGCGGGCCAGTTTTTCGTTACTGCTGTATTTACCTTCGGGCGAGGCGTAGCCTTCGATAAACAGTCCGGTGATCCGGCTATCCATATCGGCCATCACTTCGGTCAGAGCCTGGTCGATCTTACCCAGTTCCACGGGGTTGCGGCGGAAATCGGGCAGGATCACGGAGCGACCGCTTTGGAAATCGAGGAAGGCACTTCCCTGGCGGTTGCGGGTTTTGTTTTCTTCTCCCGGTGTAACCAGGGTAACCCGGGGTTGCACCTGGTAGGGTTCGCGCAATTCGGTGGTCACGCCGTTACCCAATGTGTATGTGTACAGGTATTGCTCTCCACCACAACCTGTCATTTCCTGGTTCAGGGTGAGGCTGGCATTGTCCATCCACAGTCGGTAGGGTACGCTGTAGGAATAGGTCAGCGTTTCGCCTGTATATTTGTTGGCATCAACCAATATGTGAGGAGCACGATAGCCGGCCAACCATTCATTGCTGCTGATACTGAACCAACGGCGGTTGAGACGCGTGCGCTGTTCACCGTTTACTTGTATGTAGGGAAAGGTTAGTGTGTGCTCGTTATCGTCTTTGAGTTCGGGGGTGAATATCATGGTGGCACAGGCCGGCACGGCACGGGAATCGATGCGGAGTTCGAAGCTGATGTGCAGGCTGTCGCCTTGTTCCTTGAATTCGCCGGATTGGATGTGGAAAGCGCCACGGTAGTCCTGGGCGCTAAGCCCGAAGCTGGTAAACAAAAAAAGAAAGAGACCAAGCCGC
>NZ_QVMI01000006.1:271180-272181 GCF_010500965.1 Bacteroides sp. 51
ATGTGATTTCATTATTTTATTATTTTTATTATCCGTAGTATATTGCTTTACCTTGCACTGCCCCTTCCCCCTCTCCTTTGGAGAGGGCCGGGGTGAGGCTTTACTTAATGATATAAATCAGCGATACCGCTGCCTTGGTCATCCCCAGATAATGTGTGTTGCCCGATTTGATCTTCTCGCCACACTTCCGGCACGTATATTTATCGTAGTCTATGTAGGCATACCCCACTCCGATCACGGCTTCTATGGACCAGCGGTTGGATAACATCTTGTGGTATCCATAAGAGAATCCGGCCCCTCCCAGCCAGCCTTCATAGCGGTGGTCTTCGTAAGCTTTGCCCAGTGGCAGGTTGCCTACATTGAACAGGGAATAGTGGGCATGTGCGCCAATGAAGTGTCCGTAGAAGGGTTCGCAAAGCCAGTAGCGGAATTCGGGTTGGACAAGGAAGTGTTTCCATTTGCGGTTCTCAGAGAAGGTCCACGGGTTCCAGTTGCCGGAAACATCCAGCGATGTCCGGCGGCTTGTTTTGATCTCAAGGCCCAGGTTCATACTACCTGTTGCATCGTACAACAAGTTGGTTTTCAGGCCAAGCCGGGGAGTAGGATTGCCTGCTGTCGTCATTTCCTGTCCGCTTACTTCGATCGTGAATGCTAAAAATGATAACAATGTGATGCATTGCTTTAAATAGGTCATATGTCTTTCCATCTAAATCTGCGTTTTGCTCGTTTCGTTTTCTTCAAGTGATGTCCGTCATCTTATACATGACGGACACCTTTCAGAAAAGAAACCCCAGATGGGCTACAGCTCGGTTTTTACATCAAAACAAGGGCAGGATTTGATCCATTCGGCAGGAGAAATTTCACCGTCGCCGTCTAAATCGGGACTCAGGTCGCGGTGACCAGCCACTTTAGCGTCGGGAAAGTCTCTCAAAAGGGAATCGACAAGCACTTGTAAAGAATTACGTTGCTTTAACGTGCGGGTATCCCAGGGATTTCCCAGA
>NZ_QVMI01000070.1 GCF_010500965.1 Bacteroides sp. 51
CAATGCGTTGCTTGAGCCGTATGAGGGGAAACTCTCATGTACGGTTCTTAGAGGGGAAAGCCCCAGTAATGGGGCTGACCTACTCGACACAAAATTGATATACGCCATAGGTGCGGTCGTCGGTTTGATTGGGGGTGTAAAGGTGTACGGAAAATTCAGTTCCGGCGATCCCGATACATCGAAAACGGCCGCGTCGTGGTTCGGTGCCTGTATATTTCTTATAGTTGCCGCTACCATCCTGCGCTCCTTCTTCCTTTAATCAGCTTCATACAGATAAGAGTTATGGAGTTTAATATTAACAAAGGGATAGGCAAAAGCGTGGAGTTCAAAGGTTTAAAATCACAATACCTTTTCATATTTGCCGCAGGCTTGCTTGCCGTATTCATTGTCTTTGTCATTATGTATATGGCAGGCGTGGATCAGTGGGTGTGTATCGGCTTCGGTGTAATCGCTGCATCGGTATTGGTATGGATGACCTTTAACCTGAATACAAAATACGGGGAACATGGCTTAATGAAAGTCATGGCTGTAAAACAGCATCCCCGCTATTTGATAAACAGGAAAACTCCGCACCGCCTGTTCAAACGGAAAAGAAAGGAGGTAGGATATGCGTAATATAATGAAGGCATCTACCATTGAAAACAAGTTCCCGTTACTGGCTGTCGAACATGACTGCATCATTTCAAAGGATGCGGATATTACGGTCGCTTATTATGTGGAGCTGCCGGAATTGTTTACAGTAACCAATACGGAATATGAAGCGATACACTCGTCCTGGACGAAAGCAGTAAAAGTCCTTCCTGAATACAGTGTGGTGCATAAACAAGATTGGTTTGTGCGTGAAACCTACAAACCACAGACTGATAAGGATGATATGAGTTTCTTATCCCGCAGTTTTGAAAAGCACTTCAACGAACGTCCTTTCCTGAATCACTCATGTTTCCTGTTCCTGACTAAAACAACGAAAGAGCGAATGAGAATGCAAAGCAACTTCTCATCGCTTTGTCGTGGGAACATTATTCCTAAAGAAGTCAATAAGGATACGAGTGTGAAGTTTCTGGAAGCTGTCGGGCAATTTGAACGGATAATGAATGATAGCGGATTTATTACGCTTACCCGTATCAGTTCGGATGAGATTACAGGAACGGATGAAAAGGCAGGGCTTATTGAAAAGTATTTCGCCTTGTCGCTCGATGATACCACCTGCTTGCAGGATATGGAACTGGGTGCCGACGGACTTCGGGTAGGTAGTAAACATATTTGCCTGCATACGCTTTCGGATGCAGAAGATCTGCCCGGACGTATTGGAACGGATATGCGGTATGAAAAACTATCGACCGATAGAAGTGATTGCCGTTTGTCGTTCGCTTCTCCGGTAGGATTACTTCTCTCATGCGACCATATCTACAACCAGTATTTATTTATTGAGGATAGTGCGGAGAATCTTCGGAAGTTTGAAAAGAGTGCAAGGAATATGCAGTCGCTTTCAAAGTACAGTCGTGGAAATCAAATAAATAAGGAGTGGATCGACCAGTATCTAAACGAAGCGCATAGCTTCGGGCTGACTTCCATCAGGGCGCATTTCAACGTGATAGCGTGGAGTGATGATGTGGAAGAACTAAAACATATCCGCAATGACGTAGGTAGCCAGTTGGCTCTTATGGAATGTAAGCCCAGACACAATACTGTGGATGCCGCTACTTTGTACTGGGCAGGAATGCCGGGTAATAGTGGGGATTTTCCTGCGGAAGAAGCGTTCTATACATTTATCGAACCTGCCTTGTGCTTTTTCACGGAAGAAACAAACTACCGGAGTTCACCCAGTCCGTTCGGTATCAAAATGGCGGACAGGGTTTCAGGTAAGCCACTCCATGTGGATATTTCCGACTTGCCCATGAAAAAAGGAATTATTACAAATAGGAATAAATTCATTCTTGGGCCGTCGGGAAGTGGCAAATCTTTCTTTACAAATCACATGGTGCGCCAATACTACGAACAGGGTACGCATATCGTTTTGGTGGACACAGGAAACTCTTATCAGGGATTATGCAACCTAATCAACAAGCGCACAGGTGGTCAGGATGGAGTATATTTTACTTACACGGAACAAAATCCGATTGCTTTCAATCCTTTTTACACGGATGATAATGTTTTCGATATTGAAAAGCGTGAGAGTATAAAAACGCTGATCCTTACCCTGTGGAAAAGGGATAATGAGCCGCCTTCACGGGCGGAAGAAGTTGCCCTCTCCAATGCAGTCAGCCAGTATATAGAAAAGTTGAAAACCGATAAAAAACTGATACCGTCTTTCAACACATTCTATGAGTTTGTCCGTGATGACTACAAAAAGGTACTGGAAGAAAAGAAAGTACGTGAAAAGGACTTCGATATAGCGAATTTCCTGAATGTACTGGAGCCGTACTATCGCGGGGGTGAATACGACTTCCTGTTGAACTCGGATAAGCAACTGGATTTATTATCTAAACGCTTCATTGTCTTTGAGATAGATGCGATAAAAGACCATAAAATCCTATTTCCCGTCGTAACGATCATAATCATGGAAGTGTTCATCAACAAAATGCGCCGTTTGCAGGGCATCCGTAAGATGATATTGATTGAAGAAGCATGGCTGTGACATGTAAGTCATGTGAGTGATTGTTTAACGTTCCATTCTACGGGTTGGAAATAGAATGATTAAACCTGCTGTTTCGTCAGCAGT
>NZ_QVMI01000071.1 GCF_010500965.1 Bacteroides sp. 51
ACTGCTGACGAAACAGCAGGTTTAATCATTCTATTTCCAACCCGTAGAATGGAACGTTAAACAATCACTCACATGACTTACATGTCACAGCCATGCTTCCTCAATCAATATCATCTTACGGATACCCTGCAAACGGCGCATCTTGTTTATGAAAACTTCCATGATAATGATTGTAACCACAGGAAACAGGATTTTGTGGTCTTTTATCGCGTCAATCTCAAAGACAATGAAGCGTTTAGATAATAAATCCAGTTGCTTATCCGAATTCAATAGGAAATCGTATTCGCCCCCACGATAGTACGGTTCAAGTACATTCAGAAAGTTGGCTATATCGAAGTCTTTCTCACGCACTTTCTTTTCTTCCAGTACCTTTTTATAGTCGTCCCGGACGAACTCATAGAAGGTATTGAAAGACGGTATCAGCTTCCTATCGGTTTTCAGTTTCTCAATGTACTGGCTGACTGCATTGGAAAGGGCTACTTCCTCCGCTCGTGAAGGCGGCTCGTTATCCCTTTTCCACAGAGTAAGGATAAGCGTTTTTATACTTTCACGCTTTTCAATGTCGAAGACATTATCATCCGTAAAAAAAGGATTAAATGAAATGGGATTTTCTTCGGTATATGTAAAATATACCCCGTCCTGACCGTTTGTTTTCCGGTTAATCAGGTTACATAAGCCTTGATAGCTATTCCCCGTATCCACTAAAACGATGTGCGTACCTTGTTCGTAGTACTGGCGGCACATATGGTTGGTAAAAAAGGATTTTCCCGAACCCGAAGGCCCCAAGATAAACTTGTTGCGGTTCGTGATAATTCCTTTCTTCATGGGCAGGTCAGAAATATCCACATGAAGCGGTTTTCCTGAAACCCTGTCAGCCATTTTAATACCGAACGGACTGGGCGAACTACGATAGTTTGTTTCTTCAGTAAAGAAACAAAGAGCAGGTTCAATAAATGTATAGAACGATTCTTCCGCAGGAAAATCCCCACTGTTGCCGGGCATTCCTGCCCAGTACAAAGTGGCTGCATCCACCGTGTTGTGGCGCGGTTTACATTCCATAAGAGCCAACTGGCTGCCCACATCATTGCGGATATGTTTCAGTTCCTCCACGTCATCGCTCCATGCCATTACGTTGAAGTGCGACCTGATTGAAGTCAGCCCGAAGCTGTGTGCTTCATTCAGATATTGGTCGATCCATTCTTTGTTGATTTGATTGCCCCTTGAATAGCGGGAAAGCGACTGCATATTCCTTGCACTCTTTTCAAACTTTCGCAGGTTTTCCGCACTGTCTTCGATAAACAGATATTGATTGTAGATATGGTCGCATGAAAGAAGCAACCCAACAGGAGAAGCGAAAGACAAACGGCAATCGCTCCGGTCGGTCGATAGTTTTTCATATCGCATATCCGTTCCGATACGTCCGGGCAGATCTTCCGCATCTGAAAGCGTATGCAGGCAAACGTGTTTGCTTCCCACCCGAAGCCCGTCGGCTCCCAGTTCCAAATCTTCCAAGCAGGTTGTGTCATCGAGCGACAACGAGAAATACTTTTCAATCAGTCCCGGCTTTTCACTTGTTCCTGTTATCTCGTCTGAACTGATACGGGTAAGACGGATAAATCCGCTATCGTTCATGATTCGTTCAAACTGTCCGACGGCTTCCAAAAACTTCACGCTTGTATCCTTATTGACCTCTTTGGGAATAATGTTCCCACGACAAAGCGATGAGAAATTGCTTTGCATTCTCATTCGCTCTTTAGTCGTTTTAGTCAGGAACAGGAAACACGAGTGGTTCAGGAATGGTCTTTCATTGAAGTGCTTTTCAAAACTGCGGGATAAGAAACTCATATCGTCCTTATCGGTTGCAGGTTTATACGTTTCACGGACAAACCAATCTTGCTTATGCACCACACTATATTCGGGCAGCACTTTTACCGCTTTTGCCCATGACGAATGTATCGCTTCATATTCGGTACTGGTAACAGTAAACAGTTCCGGTAGCTCCACATGGTAGGCAACCGTAATATCTGCATCTTTGGAAATGATGCAATCGTGTTCAACAGCCAGTAACGGGAACTTACTTTCGATAGTCGCCGCTTTCATTATATTACGCATACGCTACCTCCTTTCTTTTCTTTTTGAAAAGGCGGTGCGGAGTTTTCCTGTTAATCAAATAACGGGGATGCTGTTTGACAGCCATGAGTTTCATTAAACCATGCTCCCCGTATTTCTGATTCAGGTTAAAGGTCATCCATACCAATACTGATGCAGCGATTACGCCGAAGCCTATGCAAATCCACTGCCCGATGCCTATCATGTACATGATGACAAAGACCACGAAGACGGCAAGTAAGCCTCCTGCAAAAATGAAAAGGTATTGCGATTTCAAACCCTTGAACTCCACACTCTTGCCTATCCCTTTATTGATGTTAAACTCCATAGTTTTTTTGTATGAAGTTGATTAAAGGAAGAATGAGCGCAGAATGGTAGCGGCAACAATCAGGAAGATACACGCACCGAACCAAGAGGCGGCGGTTTTGCTTGTATCGGGGTCGCCGGAACTGAACTTTCCGTACACCTTTACACCTCCAATCAGACCAACCACAGCACCAATGGCGTAGATCAATTTTGTGTCGAGTAGGTCAGCCCCATTACTGGGGCTTTCCCCTCTAAGAACCGTACATGAGAGTTTCCCCTCATACGGCTCAAGCAACGCATTG
>NZ_QVMI01000072.1 GCF_010500965.1 Bacteroides sp. 51
TGTCGAGTAGGTCAGCCCCATTACTGGGGCTTTCCCCTCTAAGAACCGTACATGAGAGTTTCCCCTCATACGGCTCAAGCAACGCATTGCTATTCTTGCTGAAGAAATAGTTTTGCCTCATTTCCTACTAATTTTATTGAGTTTAGACTTCTTTGGTTTACATGACCTGTGGATAAGAGTTTTGAACGGTTTTCCATTGACGTTCTCCTCTATGGTAGCCCATCGATGGTCACTGTCTATTATTTTTCCACAGATTGGACAGCGCATCCTTTGATGTATCCATATTATCGCGAGTAAATTGTCAACCTCACGTAGCTCTTGCTCTGTGTTCTTTAACTTGCGTCGCATATAATATGTAGCATCAGCAGGGTCGTATGGATTGGAAGAAGTTTTCACACGCACGTACTTTTGGATTGCTGTGTCTGACAACCTTTTGAGCGAGAGTCCAACCTCTTTTTGGGTTTTCTTGTTCATGGTTGTGGCACAAAAGCTCCAATCGCGTCCTCGTACCTGTTTGAAATACTTGTCTTTAATCCACTGTTTCCCTTTCTTGGGGTGTCTGCGCTTAGCCCATTGCCAAAGCGTTTTGTAAATTTCAAAGTCCACACGAGAGAATGCCTTTGATGATGCCCCATAGCGGTAATAGTTAGCCCACCCTGGTATCATGTAGTTAAGCATCCTAACCATAGACGATGCCTTAGCCGACTTGTTCCCTTTGATTTTCGTGCGTACCTTGTCACAGAAACTCTTCATCGCATCCTTTGACGGTTTGGTGAGCAGCTTGCCATTGGAGTATTTGCGGATGTTGAAGCCGAGGAAGTCGAAACCCTCACTGATATGAGTGATTTTGGTCTTTTCTTCCGAGAGCATCAAACCGCGTTCCTCCATAAACTGCTTTACCAAAGGGAGAATAATCTTTTCGATTGTCTCCTTGTCTTTGGCTGTGATGATGAAGTCGTCCGCGTAGCGCACGAGGTTAATTTTAGGTTTAATCCACTTGCGTCCGTTCGGGTCGGGTTTCCAATAACCTTTCACCGCCTTTTTCACAAGCGATTGAAGCCCGTCAAGGGTCATGTTGGCAAGAGTGGGAGAAATTATACCGCCTTGTGGCGTTCCTTCCTCGGTGGGGAAGAGTTCACCATTGAATATATAACCACTTTTGAGCCATTTGCGTAACATCTCTTTATCCATAGGGATATTGGCGAGTAGCCACTCATGACTTATGTGGTCAAAGCATCCTTTGATGTCACCCTCCAGCACCCATTCAGGAGCAATTTCCTTTGAAAGTACATTGTGACACTGGGCTATCGCATCTTGACAGCTTCGATATTTTCGGAAACCGTAAGAGTGTTGGTCACCTGTGGTTTCAGAAATAGGGTCGAGTGCCATAAGGTAGAGAGCCTGCATCGCTCTGTCTTTCATTGTAGGTATTCCCAAGGGGCGTTTCTTTCCATTCTTCTTCGGTATCTCCACGCGGCGCAGTGGCATCGGTTGATAACCACGGCGTTTGAGCGTGTCGATTGCTTTGACTTTTGCCGCGTCAGTTGACCACCTTACATGGTCAACACCTGCGGTGTCCTTACCTTTATTAGTAGTAACTCGCAGTACAGCCAGATAACGACCGTAGAACGAGTGGGTCAGCAACCATTGCAAAGATTTTACTTTGCCGTGTCTGCCTTCCCTTTGAGCCTTTACAATACGCGCTTGCAGCTTCCGAACATAGTCCTCCGCCTTGTGTCGGTCGATGTTTCGCCAACGCTCGGTATGGGAGATTGCCTTGTTTTCAGGCGCACACGATATTTTAACTTCGTTCATTTGCATTCCTTTCTTTGGAAGTTCTAAAAGTTGATTGTAAAGTGTTACCTTGTGGAAGTGGGCACACTTTCGTGTCGGATGATGTGGCTCTCTGCCAATGCATGACAATGAGGTCAATCCGTATCCGCTCCATTACAGAGCGACATTCGCTTTTTCCACGTTCCTATATCCGCATCCTATATAGGCTTGCCTTACGGCTCGCTTACCCCCTCATGAAGAGAGGGAAGAATACGGACTTACCACGTTCCGTATAAGTGACAATAATGGGTTAGGTCTGTCCTATCCACCGACAGTCATTATGTCCGTGCAACCCCACCTGGACAGGGAGTTGACCGACTGCACACCTTTTTTGGTTCAAGCCTACAGCTTTGCTCTTGGAGCGAAGCCCTCAACATCTTTTGGCTTGTTCTTCGTAACGATGTTTATCAGACATTCACATTCAGTTGACCATACCATTAAGCCTCGCCCCTCGACAGAATGATGTTATCTGCCATTGACCTCCACTCACGCTTTAGTCTATTCCTTTCGGAGAGGGTACTTTGTCAGGACAGCTTCGCACAACGGAATTACTTCCAATGCACGTGTCCTCAGACTACTGCAAACGGAATTGCAGGTGTAATCAATAGTTTAAACTATAGTCACACAATCACTTACACGACTTTTCGTGTCACAC
>NZ_QVMI01000073.1 GCF_010500965.1 Bacteroides sp. 51
GAAGCATGGCTGTGACATGTAAGTCATGTGAGTGATTGTTTAACGTTCCATTCTACGGGTTGGAAATAGAATGATTAAACCTGCTGTTTCGTCAGCAGTAGCCTAGGGCACATGCGATAGTAAGTAATGAATTCGTGTGAGAGCTGTCCCGACAATGAAGCCCTTTCGAAAGGAGGAGTCAGAACCGTGAGGGGAAGACAACCGCTGTTAGCATTAAACGGCGTGGGAGCTAGGCTGAATGGTATGAATAACAAATGTGAACCGTTGGTAAACGTCGTAACTTCTAAGGAGCCGCTAACAATGCTGGGCTCTAACCCAAAAGGGACGCAGTCGGTTAACCTTCTCCACGCTAAGGTTACACGAACATAATGACTGTCGGCGGATAGACGGATTCTAACCCATTCATTTGTCACTTACAGGGAACATGGTAAGCCCGTATTTCTCCTGTCTTTCAGGATAGGTAAGCCGACCGCAAGGAACGCCGAATGGGATGCGGGTATAGGAATGTGGAAAAAGCGAATGCCTTTCTGTAATGGAAAGGATAGAGATTGAAACATCATCTCACACGAAAGTGGGCAGACTTCCGCAAGGTGACTTTTTACAAGAAACTTTTAGAACTTATTTAAAGAAGAAAAGCAAATGAACGAAATTAAAACATCGTGTGCATCTACTGACCATGAACAGTGGGACACTTGGAACAGTATCAACTGGGACAAGTGCCAAGCTGCGGTTAATAAGCTACAAGCACGTATTGTAAAAGCTCAGAAAGAAGGCAGACATGGCAGGGTGAAAGCTTTGCAATGGACGCTGACGCATTCGTTTTACGCCAAAGCATTGGCGATAAAGCGTATTACATCTAATAAAGGCAGTAATACTGCGGGTGTCGACCGTGTACTATGGTCAACTCCTAATGCTAAATTTCAGGCAATCAGCAAACTGAAAAGAAGAGGGTACACTCCTCAACCTTTAAGAAGGATACATATTAAAAAGAGTAATGGTAAATTAAGACCTCTTGGTATTCCAACAATAAAAGACAGGGCAATGCAAGCATTATACCTGTTGGCGTTGGAACCTGTTGCCGAAACTACGGCAGACGGAAATTCCTATGGATTCCGCAAAGAAAGAAGTACCGCAGATGCAAGGCAGCAATGTTTCATTGACCTTGCAAAGGATATGTCCCCCGAATGGATTCTGGAGGGAGATATTAAAGGATGCTTCGACCATATCAGCCACGAATGGTTACTAAACAATATCCCTATGGATAAAGTAATGCTTCGTAAATGGTTGAAATGCGGCTTTGTGTTCAATAAGGAACTATTCCAAACCGAAGAAGGAACACCCCAAGGTGGGATTATATCTCCAACTCTGGCTAATATGACATTGGATGGATTGGAAACTATTTTAAAGGAGAAGTACAAACGTAAGAATATTAACGGGAAGGTATTTTACCCGAAAGTAAATCTTGTGAGATACGCAGATGATTTTATCATTACAGGTAGGTCAAGAGAGGTATTGGAGCAAGAAATTAAACCATTAGTAGAAGAGTTTCTTCAAGTAAGAGGGCTTACCCTGTCAGAAGAAAAGACGAAGATAACTCACATAAGCGAGGGTTTTGACTTTCTCGGGTTCAATGTCCGTAAATATGATAACGGAAAGCTTCTAATCAAACCGTCCAAAGAAGGTCTGAAGAAATTCATGAAGAAAATCCGTGGAATCATTGATTCCAACAAAGGAAGCAAGCAAGAATCTCTTATACGACTAATGAATCCTGTAATTGTAGGTTGGGTAAACTATTATAAGTATAGTGTAGCCTCTGATACCTTTAGGAAAGCTGATTACTTGATATTCGAAAAGCTATGGCAATGGGCAAGAAGAAGACATCCTAAGAAAGGAAAGAACTGGATTGCAGATAAGTATTTCACAAGAATCAAAAACAGAAACTGGTGCTTTGTAGCAAACTTCAAGAAAGGAGCTAAAGATGATAGAATAGCTCTCAAACGACTGTATGATACGAAGATTACCCGCTATGTGAAAGTGAAAGCCGAATCCAATCCGTTTGACCCCGAATGGGATGAATACTTCAAGAGGAGGAAAGAGTACAAAATGCTCAAGAACCTCAATGACAAACATACGTTGCTGTACCTGTGGAAAAAGCAGAAAGGGATTTGTCCGTTATGCGGTGAAGCCATCGACATGGACGATTCATGGGGTACTACCGAAAGGAAAAGCACCCAAGAAAAGGAGAATCACTTAGTGCATGACAGATGCCGCAGAAGTAATAACCAATTAAAAAAGATGTAACAATGAGCTGGTTTCTATTAGATAGAAATTTAAAGTTGCTTGAGCCGTATGAAGGGAAACTTTCACGTACGGTTCTTAGGGGGGGAGGGGGCAGTAATGCCCCTGACCTACCCGGCAA
>NZ_QVMI01000074.1:0-3056 GCF_010500965.1 Bacteroides sp. 51
GGCGTTCCTACTGCTCTCCACGCTGACAGCGTGCACAGGGCATGAAGAAGAAATTACCCCAACGGGAAAAGGCGACGCCCTGGTCACCTTCTCCCTTCGGCTGCCCGGTGAAAGCGTACCCGACACCCGCGCCCTGCCCAACACCCGTGCCCTCTCCGAAGACGGGGAGAACGCTGTTACTGAAATCGACGTATTGGTGTTCGGTAAGAACGGCGGTACCTATGTGTACTCTGCCGGATGTAGCGGTAGTCAGATCACAGGAACGGGAAATGCCAAGACCTTTACCGTGACCTTGCGCCGGGGAGAATACGACCTGGTGGTATTGGCCGGTGCCCGTAGTATCATAGAAGCCGCCAGCCTGGAAGGTAAGAACAAAGCCGCTGCCTTGGCCGCGCTTACCGCTGCCGTACCCGCAGAAGGTAAATGGCCGGTAGATGGCTCAAAACCTTTCCCGATGTGGGGAGATATCGGTACAAAGACCATTAATGAAACTACCGAGATAAAGAACATCAACCTCCTGCGTATGGTAGCACGGGTAGATGTGGTAGTTCCTACTGCCGTAACCAACTTTAAGCTATCCAGTGTATATGTATATAACTACAATACCCAGGGCACAGTAGTTCCTACCACGGCCGCAGGTCTGACAGATNCCTACTGCCGTAACCAACTTTAAGCTATCCAGTGTATATGTATATAACTACAATACCCAGGGCACAGTAGTTCCTACCACGGCCGCAGGTCTGACAGACGGTAAGGTAACCTATCCGGTGGTGCCTGCTTCTTCAACCTTGACCGAAGGTCCACTATTATACAATGGAACCGCCATCAACACGACACTCAACCAGTGCGTGCGTGAGATTTATATTATGGAAGCTGAGAACCATACCGATAACCACACCAAAGCCAAAGACCTGTTGAAGCGCACCTGCCTGGTAGTAGGTGGTACCTACGGCAGCGACAGCGAAGCCAGCTATTACCGCGTGGACTTCTCTACCGGCACAGGATCAGCACAGGCTTTTCTTGATGTACTTCGCAACCACAAATACACCATAAACATCACCAAAGTATCCGGTTCGGGTTACGAAACTCCTGATATTGCTTTCCGTAGTGGTCCGGTGAATATCGAAGCCAGCGTACTGACCTGGAACGGGGTAGGAATGAATATCCTGACTACCGATGGACAGTACACCCTGGCGGTAGATAAAGATGAATATACCTTCAACAAAGAAGCTGTGATAAGCAAGACAGCCGAAAATACACTCAATGTATGGACCGACTATACCACCGGTTGGAAAGTCGAAAAGTGCGTTGACGCTACCAACGAGAGCCAAACCGCCGGTTGGTTGAAACTGGTTCCTGCCATAGGCGGTAAAGACAATATAACCGAAACCTATATCGAATTAGAAGCAAACGAAACCGGCGCTTCCCGTTCGGCAAAGATCTATCTGGAAGCCGGGCGTATCCGCAAACCGATTACTGTTACTCAAGGTACAGCATCGAGTGTACAGCCGGGCATTAAGCTCTATCTGGCCGATACAGAAATCTCTTCGGGATACCAGCTCACCTTCACCCCCCGGAAAGACGCCACCCTGGCCGGTGCGCAAACCCTGCGAGTGGTATGGGAGCCTAATACAGAGAATGTTACCGTGGCGGTAAACAAGACATGTTCTGCCCTGGAAGGCCAACCGGTAAGTGAAACCTTCAACGGTGGTTCCAGACAGTACATCATCACCACTACGGCTGTTAAATCCAATGGTAACAGTGCCTTGCCTACCGATGAAGAATCTACGGTTACTTTCCGTACCCAGAGTGGTCATGAAGCTACAGTGAAATTGTTGCAGAAGAATTACGGTCTTATCTATAAAGACGTTAAAAGTAAATACGCTTCTGCTACCAGTAAAGAATACAGCTTTACGGTACAGAGTAATACCAGTTGGAAGATCGGTTCTGTAACCGATGGTTCAAATGTACTTACCCCTGCTTCTAAAGTAGCTTTAGAATCCACAGCCGGTACGTCAGGTACAGCCACTGTTAAGTTCACCGTTGCTGCCAATACTACCGGAACCGTCACCTTGAACTTCGTAAACGAAGATGGATTATTCACTGATGTAGCCGTTACCTTGAATGTTCAGCCTGTTGTTCCCGCAGAGTTCGGCGGTAGTAATATCGTTTGGGATGCTACAAACAAAAAGTTAACCTTCTCTACCGGCCCTAATGATACAAGCGTTGATGCCCAGGCTCAAGGTGTTTACTTCCAGTGGGGTTCCCTGGTGGCTATCAGCCCTGTGGGTGCTAACTTCTCCACTTCACAGATTTTGTATAAACCAGATGAATATACAGCTGCCATCAGTTCTTGGGCTACTATTCCTTATGTCAATGAAACCACTGCTCCATTCAATGACAACGTGCAAACTGACGATGATTTTGCTACTTACAATAACAATACCGGTTACAATGCTTCTACCGGCAAGGGTGACATTTGTCGTTATATCTCCGCCAAGGGTTGGGTTGAGGGTAGTTGGCGTTTGCCTACTACTGCCGAGCAAAAAACATTGCTCGCGGCATCTAGTACAAGTCCGGTTAGTAGTAGTCATTACGGTTCTCCCGTTGGAACCTTCAGTGAGTTCACTCCTAGCGATGCTAGTGGGCTGGAGCAAATCTCCAGCTATGTTGAGCTGTTCGAACATCAGAGCTTCCCCGCGTCCCTGTATCGGAATGACCTTGGGGTTGCGGAATACCAGCACGGTGTAATAGGGTACTATTGGTCCGGTTCGTCTATGACCAGTCGGACCACGTTCACCATGGCTTCGTCCTACAAAGGTGCGAGTCAGAGCAGCGGCAGTCGACATAACGGGTTCCCTGTGCGTTGCGTCCGCGAATAGCTGTGCCTACCCAAGCTGTACCTAAAATGATGGGCTTAGCTAAACTGTCCTGGCCGGCACTAGAATACCGGTATTGAAGTTTAGCTAAGAGCTGATCCATCGGCAGGGAGTTTTCAGGTACACCTGCCAAACCGCTCCACGGTGCTCTGCCTTCACGGTATGGGTATTGAACGG
>NZ_QVMI01000074.1:3068-3391 GCF_010500965.1 Bacteroides sp. 51
GTATTGAACGGTTGGAGAAAAGGGAGTTGGAAGAGACTCTCAGGTGTGAGTATAGGAGCTGAATGTAAATGAACCACTGAAGAAGCATCGAAAGAACAAAGGATTACCACGAAAACCTACGGTCTTTATTCGCTGTAGGGACAAGTGCAAGAGTGACACCTGTATATACTGCTTGCATCGTGTACGGTGTAAAGGTGGCAGGAACTATACTTGGGTTTAGGTATGGAAGTAGGGAAGCAGGTAAGTAATGTTAATCGAAAAGACACAAGCGGGCAAACACTGCGAGGTCGAAAGTAGAGATGTACTTATCTGTGGCGGATGAA
>NZ_QVMI01000075.1 GCF_010500965.1 Bacteroides sp. 51
AGTTCCTACCACGGCCGCAGGTCTGACAGATGGTAAAGTAACCTATCCGGTGGTGCCCACTTCTTCAACCTTGACCGAAGGCCCACTATTATACAATGGAACAGCCATCAACACCACCACTAACCAGTGCGTGCGTGAGATTTATATCATGGAAGCTGAGAACCATACCGATAACCATACCAAAGCTAAAGACCTGCTTAAACGCACCTGCCTGGTAGTGGGTGGTACCTATGGCAGCGACAGCGAAGCCAGCTATTACCGCGTGGACTTCTCTACCGGCAGCGGATCGGCACAGACCTATCTGGATGTACTTCGCAATCATAAATATACCATCAATATCACCAAAGTATCCGGTTCGGGTTATGAAACTCCTGATATTGCTTTCCGTAGCGGTCCGGTTAATATCGAAGCCAGTGTACTGACCTGGAACGGGGTAGGGATGAATATCCTGACTACCGACGGACAATATACCCTGGCGGTGGATAAAGATGAATACACCTTTAACAAAGAAGCCGTGACAAGCAAGACAGCCGAAAATACCCTTAATGTATGGACAGACTATACCACCGGTTGGAAGGTAGAGAAGTATGTTGACGCTACGAACGAAAGCCAAACCGCCGGTTGGTTGAAACTGGTTCCTGCTACAGGTGGCAAAGACAATATAACCGAAACCTATATCGAATTAGAAGCAAACGAAACCGGTGCTTCCCGTTCGGCAAAGATTTATCTGGAAGCCGGACGTATCCGCAAACCAATTACTGTTACTCAGGGTACAGCATCAAGTGTACAGCCGGGTATTAAGCTTTATCTGGCCGATACTGAAATCTCTTCGGGATATCAGCTCACCTTCACTCCCCGGAAAGACGCTACCCTGGCCGGCGCTCAAACCCTGCGGGTGGTATGGGAGCCTAACACAGAGAATGTTACCGTGGCGGTAAACAAGACATGTTCTGCCCTGGAAGGCCAACCGGTAAGCGAAACCTTTAATGGTGGTTCCAGACAGTACACCATTACCACTACGGCTGTTAAATCCAATGGTAACAGTACCCTGCCTACCGATGAAGAATCGACCGTTACCTTCCGCACCGAGGGCGGACATGAAGCTACAGTGAAATTGTTGCAGAAGAATTACGGACTTATCTATAAAGACGTTAAAAGTAAATACGCTTCTGCTACCAGTAAAGAATACAGTTTTACGGTACAGAGTAATACAAGTTGGAAGATCGGTTCTGTAACCGATGCTTCAAATGTACTTACCCCTGCTTCTAAAACTGCTTTAGAATCCACAACCGGTACGTCAGGTACAACCACTGTTAAGTTCACCGTTGCTACTAATTCTACCGGTACCGCTACCTTGAACTTCGTAAACGAAGATGGATTATTCACTGATGTGCCTGTTACCTTGAATGTTCAGCCTGTTGTTCCCGCCGAATTCGGTGGTAGTAATATCGTTTGGAAGGACGGAAAGCTGACTTTTTCTACCGGCCCTAACGACAAGAGCGTTGATGCCCAGGCACAAGGTGTTTTCTTCCAGTGGGGTTCCCTGGTGGCTATCAGTCCTGTAGGTGCTAGCTTCTCCACCTCACAGATCTTGTACAAACCCGCTGAATATACAAATACCATCAGTTCTTGGACTACTATCCCTTATGTCTATGAAACCACTGCCCCATTCAATGACAATGTTCAAACTGACGATGATTTTGCTACTTACAATAACAATACCGGTTACAATGCATCTACCGGTAAGGGTGACATTTGTCGTTACATCTCCGCCAAGGGTTGGGCTGAGGGTAGTTGGCGTTTGCCTACCGCCGCCGAACAACTGGCACTGATGGAGGCATCTGGTAAAAACACTAGTTATTACGGTAGTCCCAACGGTAACTTCGCCGTACAAACAGCTTCCAACGTCAATGGTCTGGATCAAATCCCCAGTTACGTTCAGCTTTTGGATCCGCGCTTCCCCGCCTCTGGCTTCCGGGACACCAATGGGGATTTGAGCGCCACAGGCAACACCGGGTACTTCTGGTCGTGTTCATCCAGTCTGACTCCGTACGTATGGAGCATGCCCGTGGCCTCGAGCGGTGCGGGTCAGATCTACGCCTCTCGTCCGCAGGGGTTTGTTGTGCGTTGTGTTCGCGAATAATTGTGCCTACCCAAGCTGTATCTAAAATGATGGGCTTAGCTAAACTGTCCTGGCCGGCACTAGAATACCGGTAT
>NZ_QVMI01000076.1:0-2826 GCF_010500965.1 Bacteroides sp. 51
GCTCGCCATTCCTGGGCAACCATTGCTTATCATAGTGATGTAAGGGTGCCTGTGCTTAGCGAGGCAATGGGGCATGGTACGGAGAAGACCACTCGTATTTATCTGTCTTCTTTTTCTCATGAGCATCTTCGCGAGGCCGGATGTACGGTATTCGATACTGTTATCCGCCCGTTCTATAAGGGTCGAGGTCGAAAAGGTACCGGTGTAAAGAAGCTTGCACGGACTCGTGTATTTACGATGGAAACCGGATGTTTTGCTGTGGTTTCTCCCGAGAATAAAGGAAAGGATGAGGGTGTAAGAAATAATAAAAAATGTCCGTCATCTTATACATGACGGACATTGATGCTACAAAGTAAGTGACTTTGTTCGAAATACACAATAGTTAGTCCTCTTTAAAGTCCTATTTTAACTTTTCAACTTGCCTTATATATAGTGCAAATATATTTACATCATTTTTCGCGTATATATAATAGCAAATAAGGGGTGTTTTCTGAAAATCGGAAGAAATTCGTTTGGAGATTGATTTGCGTTTGATGTGCAAATTATGATATATTAACTAAGCGAATTTGTTCCGCAGGATTTTTTTGCCATTTAAAGACCAATCCGGAAATTGGATGAAGGGGTGAATTGGCATGGTTTTTATGATGGGTTTAGTGTAAAACAGGGTGAGGCTGTAAAACCAGTCAAAAAAAAGAAGAATTTCCCCACCTCGTTTACAAATCACATATTATCCAGTACGTTTGTTGTTGAGAATGAACAAACAAACTCAACGACAAAGCCGAATGGCATTACCAGGTGGATCACAACTTGTCCATTGTTGATGGAGCAAAGGATCATTTTGTAATGCCAAAAACGTATTATCTAACGCAGAAGCCAAGCTAAAGAAACTGCGCACACTGACAATGGATGATTACGATATGGAAAGCAGGCAACTAATATAAGTTTATCAGTTCAGATTATACAGCAGGATGACAAGGAGATAAAATAGCAATCTGCAATACCTCCTCTATTTTGACTATTGTAGTAAGCGTAAGATTTTCCTTTCCTCTTAATATTTTGCTTATATATTGCTGGGAAGTCCCCATCAATGCAGCTAAGTCACTTTGTTTCAACCCCATTTCGTCCATTTTGACAAGCATTGCAGTAGCAATTCTTTGAGATTCACGTATCCATTCGCGATTGGCTACCCTATATTCAGCTTCTTCCCTCCATCGTGATGGAGTAGCTGATTGAAACTGCTCTAACTTTGCGATTTGTTCATCTCTTGTTTTCATAACTCATTCATTTATATATTCGAAAAAACCATCTTCATCGACAATTCCGTTTTTGAGTAGAAAGTTGCGAACCTTTTCTATTTTAACAAGTTCATTCGAAGTATGTTCGCGCTCTTCCATTGTAGCGGTCAATTTTATAGCTCCTCCGGTTATAATGTATATTCCTGATGCAAGTTTTATAGCATAAAGCCTTAACCATGATTTATTTATTTTCCCTTTGGATTTTTCCAGACATAACTCATGCGAATAATTACTTAAATTACGAAATAGAGTATCTAAATCGGCATCGGGATTAATATCTAAAACCATTTTTTCTAACACGTTACGTTCGTCAATGGTTTTATCAATAGCCTCTGTAATAGAAGTCATATTGAAATAAGCCATATCGTCCCAATTCGCTTTAAAAAAGGCATGTAGCGTAACCGGTTCACTCCATTCATCAAACAATCGTGTTAGTTCATCGCACTCTTGATCCGGGTATCGTACAGCCCATAAACGACCGTCGTCTGTTATCTTATCTATATTCATAAATAAACATGCATTGTATCTAATGCAAATATAGTGAATAACTCCCGAATGTACAACCTATAAGATGTATTTTATTATTTCGGCAATACAAAGATGGCAAACCTGACATCCTCAAACTTTCCGGCCATAAAAAAAGAAATATTGAAAATCAGCCACATATCTTCTCGAAAAGTCCCATGCAAAAAGATTTTTGCGTTCGACTTTTCCCCCAAATGTCCCACGCAAACCACCGGAATGTCCCACGCAAAAATCAATTTGCGTGGGACTTTCAGGGAAAAGTTGAACGCAAAATTCCATCAGAATACCAAACAGAAAAAGGACTCTTACGGGAGTAAAAAACAGTTATTTTATTTGCCTATATCACGACTATTCCGTATCTTTATATTATGAAAATGAGAGATAAACAAACGTTTCTTTTCATTTTCAACTATTCGCTTTAATACGTATTTATAGTGTTTTTTACTGATTATTTTATTTAACCTAAAACTTATTATTATGAGTATTCCAGTTATTCCAAGACTAATCAAACATTTCTACAACGGTTCGGAGTCTGAATTTTATTATCTAAAACAAGAAGCAGGCAGTTCGCGGTTGTCTACACAAAATGATGTAGCCGCCGAAGTGGAAGAAGCCAGTACCCTGACCAAAGGTGATGTGGTTCATGTACTGAGCATTTTCATGAGTGAAATGCGCAAGGTACTTGTTCGTGGCGACCGGGTTAAGATTGATGGTCTGGGTACGTTCTTTATGACCCTTTCGTGTAACGGTGTGGAAACAGAAGATGAATGCAACGTCCGCCAGATCAAGGGAGTCAATATCCGTTTTCGTCCCGACAAAGTCCTCAAACTAGTCAATAACGCCCTGGCGCCTACCCGTTCGGATAATAACGTGTCGTTTTTCATCAAAGATGCTAAGGCTGCGGCTGGTTCCGGGAATCCTGCCGTTCCGGGTGGAGACGATGACGATGACGAGGTGGTAGATCCCGGATTCTAACCTGACCTTTCTTTTTTTTATCTAAACCTAA
>NZ_QVMI01000076.1:2838-3153 GCF_010500965.1 Bacteroides sp. 51
TAGATCCCGGATTCTAACCTGACCTTTCTTTTTTTTATCTAAACCTAACATTATTGAACTATGAAAAAAATCGTGTTTTATGTTCTTGAAGCCATTGGTGCTATTTTTACTTATCTGGGTACCAAACGTGCTGAGTCCAAACAGAAGCAGCGGGACGATGCGCAGGATTGACCTGATTGTGATTCATTGTACGGCCACGCGTGAGAATGAACGTCTGAGCGAAGAGTCGCTCGATGAGTATCACCGTGCGTTGGGTTATGGGGGTTGCGGCTACCATTATTACATCCGCCGGGATGGCAATATTGTGGAGATGCG
>NZ_QVMI01000076.1:3166-5781 GCF_010500965.1 Bacteroides sp. 51
CCCATAGCCAAAGTAGGGGCACACGCCAGGGGATACAATTCCCGTTCCATTGGAATTGCATACGAAGGCGGGTTGGATTCTCTGGGAAATCCCTGGGATACCCGCACGTTAAAGCAACGTAATTCTTTACAAGTGCTTGTCGATTCCCTTTTGAGAGACTTTCCCGACGCTAAAGTGGCCGGTCACCGCGACCTGAGTCCCGATTTGGACGGCGACGGTGAAATTTCTCCTGCCGAATGGATTAAATCCTGCCCTTGTTTTGATGTAAAAACCGAGCTGTAACCCATCTGGGGTTTCTTTTCTGAAAGGTGTCCGTCATGTATAAGATGACGGACACTTACCTGAAGAAAACGAAACGAGCAAAACGCAGATTTAGATGGAAAATCAGATGACGTATTTAAAGCAATGGATAACATTGTTATCATTTTTAGCATTCACGCTAGTAGTAAGCGGACAGGAAATGACGACACTAGACAATCCTACTCCCAGACTTGGGTTAAAAACCAATCTCCTGTACGACGCAACGGGCAGTATAAACCTGGGTGTAGAGATCAAAACAAGCCGCCGGACATCACTCGATCTTTCCGGCAACTGGAATCCGTGGACTTTCTCTGATAACCGTAAATGGAAACACTTTCTTATCCAACCCGAATTCCGCTACTGGCTTTGCGAACCTTTCTACGGACATTTCATCGGTGCACATGCACACTATTCCCAATTCAATATAGGCAACCTGCCACTGGGTAAATCCTACGAAGACCACCGCTATGAAGGCTGGCTGGGAGGAGCCGGGTTCTCTTATGGATACCACAAGATGTTATCCAACCGCTGGTCCATAGAAGCCGTGATCGGGGTGGGGTATGCCTACATAGACTACGATAAATATACGTGCCGGAAGTGTGGCGAGAAGATCAAATCGGGCAACACACATTATCTGGGGATGACTAAGGCAGCGGTATCGCTGATTTATATCATTAAATAAGGCCTCACCCCGGCCCTCTCCAAAGGAGAGGGGGAAGGGGCAGTGCAAGGTAAAGCAATATACTACGGATAATAAAAATAATAAAATAATGAAATCACATATACATAACCATATAATGAGCGTACGCCAATTGGCTAGTACACAATCTACTCCTTCCCCCTCTCCTTTGGAGAGGGCTGGGGTGAGGCTCGAGATGCGGCTCTGGGTGCGGCTTGGTCTCTTTCTTTTTTTGTTTACCAGCTTCGGGCTTAGCGCCCAGGACTACCGTGGCGCTTTCCACATCCAATCCGGCGAATTCAAGGAACAGAACGACAGCCTGCACATCAGTTTCGAACTCCGCATCGACTCGCGGGCGGTTCCTACCTGCGGCACCGTGATCTTCACCCCCGAACTCAAAGACGATAATGAACACAGTCTAACCTTTCCTTATATACAAATAAACGGTGAAACACGCACCCGTCTCAACCGCCGGTGGTTCAGCATCAGCAGCAACGAGTGGCTGGCCCGCTACCGTGCTCCCCACATATTGGTTGATGTCAACAAATATACAGGCGAGACGCTGACCTATTCCTTCAGCGTGCCCTACCAGTCGTGGATGGATCATGCCAGCCTCACCCTGAACCAGGAAACAGCAGGTTGTGCCGGAGAGCAATACCTGTACACCTATACCCTGAGTGGCGGCGTGACCACCGAACTGCGCGAACCCTACCAGGTGCAACCCCAAGTTACCTTGGTTATTCCAGCCGAAGAAAACAAAACGCGCAACCGCCAGGGAAGTGCCTTCCTCGATTTCCAAAGCGGTCGCTCCGTGATCCTGCCCGATTTTCGCCGCAACCCCGTGGAGCTGGGTAAGATCGACCAGGCCCTGACCGAAGTAATGGCCGATATGGATAGCCGGATCACCGGACTGTTCATCGAAGGCTACGCCTCGCCCGAAGGTAAATACAGCAGTAACGAGAAACTGGCATATGAACGTGCCAGCTCTCTGAAAAACTATATAAAAAACCGGTATATGATGGCGGAGCAGATATTTACTGTTAAGTCCATTGCCGAAGACTGGGAAGGACTCAAAGCTGCTGTTGAAAGTAGCAGTGATCTGCCACAAAAAGAATTGGTACTCAGCATTATCAACAATAGCGATGAGTACGACGCGAAAGAAAGAAGGCTAAAAACGTTGTCTGTTTACAGCCGCTTGGTGCGCGACGTCTTCCCCGAACTGCGCCGGGTGGAATACCAGATTGACTATGCCGTGCGCAGCTACAACAATACCGAAGCCCGTGCACTGCTCAGCACCAGTCCGCAGAAGCTTTCGCAGGCCGAACTCTACCGCGTGGCGGAAAGCTACGGCAAAGAAAGCCCGGAGTACCGCCGTATTATCATAGAAACCATTCCGCGGTACTATCCTAATGATGCGACAGCACTGAGCAATGCCGCTGCGCTCTTAATCGAGAACCGGGAAGAGAATACCGCCCTGCGCCTGTTGGAGAAGGCACAACACCTTCCGGCGGCATGGAATAACCTGGGCGCGATATACCTGCTCAAAGGCGATTTGGAAAAAGCCGGCGAACTGTTCAACCAGGCATCCGTGGCGGGTATTAAGGAAGCTGCGCACAACCTGGAAGAGGTAAAAACC
>NZ_QVMI01000077.1 GCF_010500965.1 Bacteroides sp. 51
TTTTTGTTCGCCCAGCATGGGTGTCTTCTAATGGGTGCAAGTCCCTCACACGCCCTAACAACGGGAAGTGTCTAGCCTTCGGCAAGGGTGTCCATCGCGAGTTGGAATCTAAAGGAAGCCTTCGGCAAACATCTGGCCTGACGTACAGAAACTTGATATCAAGGCTTATGAGTGTGGATTAGTTTGCAAAACAAAACAAAGTCCTATAGTTGTTCGGAACACTCGGAGTAAATCAAGCAGGTATAAGATGGAAAGAATACATTCTTAACTGGGGAGGTCTCATGGGCGAGGCTATGCCAAGCAGTAACAACGAACCATGAGAAGTCAGCAGAAGTCATAGTAGTCGGATAGGGAAAAAAAATCGGCAACCGATGAAGGACTGAACTTTAACTAAACAAGCATTATTACCTTATTACCCAATGGAAGAATCAATGCAGAAAACAACCTCCTTGGTTGGCTTCCCTCAAAATGATAGGACGGCATCCGAAAGCTATGATGGAGCGCACACTTTTAAGTGGATAATAGATGAGAACCTTGTGGAAGTGCATACAGGCACACGCAATTTGTTGGAACTCATCCTAAGTCCTTCTAACTTGAATGATGCTTATCGTCAAGTTTTAAGGAATAATGGATGTGGAGGTGTCGATCAGATGGGTACGAGCGAACTGTTACCATACCTAAGCCTCCATAAAGACGAATTGATTACAATGCTATTGAGAGGCAAATATCGTCCCTTCCCCGTTCGTCGGGTTGAAATTCCCAAAGAAAACGGCAAGAAACGATTATTAGGTATTCCTACTGTAGTCGACCGCTTTCTCCAACAGGCCATAAGTCAAGTATTGGTTGGAATCTATGATTGCAGCTTCAGTAATAATAGTTTTGGCTTTCGTCCCAATCGCAGTGCTCATGATGCTCTCAAACGCGTTCAAGAATACTCTAATCAGGGCTATTGCTACTGCGTAAATCTGGATTTGGAACGCTTCTTTGATACGGTTCACCATAGCAAACTGATAGAGATTCTCTCCCGTACTATAAAGGACGGTCGAGTTATTTCTCTGATTCATCATTATCTGAATGCTGGTGTTATGGTCAGCCACCGATTTGAAGAGACAACCGAGGGTGTTCCCCAAGGAGGTCCTTTGAGTCCAATCCTAAGCAACATTTTGTTGAATGAATTAGATAAGGAACTTGAACTTCGTGGTCATCCTTTTGTCCGTTACGCCGACGATTGTTTAATCTTGGTAAAGAGTTTGCGAGCTACAACTCGTGTTCGTGACAGTATTTCTTCTTTTATCGAAAAGAAGCTTTTCTTGAAAGTGAACTTAGAGAAGAGTGTAGTGGGCTCTTTAGCAGGAAAGAAATATTTGGGATATTCCTTCTACTGAAGAGGAAAGAGAGGACTTGGTCTTTGTGTTCATCGTCAGAATCAGGAAAAGTTTAAACGCACGCTCAAGCATATAACCTGCCGCAGTAATGGTAAGGGATATGGTTGGTTGAAACATCGTTTAACTTCCTATATCCGAGGTTGGATTTCCTACTACCGCATGGCCGAAATGAAGTCTTTCATAGAGAAGACTCACGGATGGCTTCAACGAAGAATCCGTATGTATATTTGGAAGTGTTGGAAGAAGGTAAAGACTAGATATGCTAATCTTCAAAGATGTGGTATCAGTAAATATTGGGCATGGCAATGGGCGAATACTCGGAAAGGCTATTGGCGTACAGCCAATAGCTGGATTCTAAGCCGCTCCATAACAAACTCCAATCTTGCCAAAGCGGGATATCCATCAATAGTAGCAATATACAGCCGAATGCATCGAAGTTAAGGAACCGCCACGTGCCGAACGGCATGCGTGGTGGTGTGAGAGGTCGGAAAATGAAATAGGAGGAAACTATTTCATTTTCCTCCTACTCGATT
>NZ_QVMI01000078.1 GCF_010500965.1 Bacteroides sp. 51
TTACGCTTTTGTCCCCTGAAAGCCCACTTCTTTAGGTGTGGGATGAAAGCATTCTTCAAACCATTCATTTGTTTTTTTGGTCTTGTATGTATTGGGTTATAGTTTTTTCTGAGATGTGTCCAATTGTTTCTACATAATAAGAACGCGTCCAGAGAGTAGGAACTCGTGTTTTTAAGTGAGGAAACTCGCTTCTGAGTTGATAAGCTGTAAATCCTTTAAGTTGTGAAACAATATGTGCTATGGAATCTGATGGAGTTGCTTTTATGAATACGTGTACATGGTCAGGCATGATTTCCATCTTCTTTATTTCCCATCCATTTTGCTCACTTTTAAATGTGAGCAGTTCTTTCAAGCGTATCTCCACTTCACCCGTTAACAGTTTCCGTCTGTATTTAGGACACCAAATGATATGATATGAGACATTATAAACACATCCGGGATTCGTTTTCCATCTTTCGTCCATCTTTCACATTAATCGTTTAAATTTGTTTCAAATATACAAAATATGAATTATATTTGCGCCATACAAATAATGATTGTGATAACAGTATGTTATAAATATAAAGTATATCATCAAAACCGCAACCATGAGGTGCGGCTTTCTGAGTATTTGCGTACTGCATCATGGATATACAATCATTGTATTGCTCTGCAGAAGCGTTATTATAAGTTATACAAGAAGCATATTGGGTTATATAAATTGCAAGCACATATTGTAACGATGAAGAAGCGCTGTTATCCGAAATGGAGTGAGATAAATTCACAATCGATCCAACAAATAACGGAGCGTATTCATGAAGGATATAAACGCTTCTTTAATCACGATGCTAAACACCCACCAACGTTTAAGAGTTGGAGCAAATATAAATCAGTGACATTTAAAAGTACTGGCTATACGATAAATGGGAACGTATTAACGATCAACAAACAGAAACTTCGTTTAAAATTTCATCAATCAAGACCTATCACCGGCAAAGTACAAACCGTATGTTTGAAACGTGATTCCGTTGGCGATTGGTGGGTGACGTTCACCTGCAGGATTGATGAACAACAGATAAAAGTCAAAACCATGACAGGTAAAACTGCAGGCTTTGACTTCGGGCTGAAGCATTTCCTAACAAGTTCGGATGGTGTATATATTGAATCTCCACTGGTTTTATTTCATTCACTCGAGGGAGTACGAAAAAAGTCTCGTAACTTGTCCAGAAAGCAAAAAGGGAGCAATTCCCGAAAGAAAGCACGGTTAGAAATTGCCAGGCTGCATCGAAATATATCTAATCGCCGAACCGACTTTCATTGGCAATTAGCCAATCATCTTGTATCCCAGTACGATATCATTTGTCTGGAAACACTTAACTTGAATGAGATGAAAAAACGGTGGGGACGAAAGATATCAGATCTTTCTTTTTCCGAATTCATTAAAATTCTATCGCATACTTGCACTAAGTACGGAAAGAAACTTGTGATGATCAATCAGTGGGAAGCCACAAGTAAAACTTGTTATTGTTGTGGAACCAAAGTAGATGAGATGCCGCTAAATGTTCGTAAGTGGGTATGTCCAGCGTGTGAAACATCGCATGACCGCGACGTAAATGCGGCTAAGAATATTTTAAGAGTTGGGACATCAACTCTGGGAATAGATGATGTAAGACCTGCAAAGCAGGCTATCATTGCTTGAAAACCGAATCCCATTTCTTTAGGGATGGGAGTATGTCAA
>NZ_QVMI01000079.1 GCF_010500965.1 Bacteroides sp. 51
CACGCACACCCTCACGGTCAGGCCATACGACCACGCGGGAGAGCCCTTGTCGCGCAAGGACGTGGCAGAAGTAGTATTGTATGTCTTCGACAGTGAACTCTGTTCAGTTGAGAAGATAGATACACACGTAGGACAAACGGTTACCATAAACGCCCCCAAGGGCAAATCCCTCCACATCGTAGGTTGGGGTAACCTGGGCGGGGGACGAGAAAACTGTACCGGCTATGAACCCGGTCGCCATAAAGACTATTACCAGGTAACCCTATTGCCCCTTACCCGGGCCATGGCTTATTCTCTTTCGCCCGACGATCTGTTCCGGGGAGAGATTACACTGGGCGGCAGTAGTGAAAACAAAGATAACAACGGTAGCAACAATAGCAATACCACCATCGAACTCCCTATCTACCGCGAAACCGGTAGACTGACCATCACCGTGCGCGGCCTCACGGCCTTTGCAGGCTTTGCCGACCACAACTACTCTATCCAGGTGCGTGAAACCCCTTCGGTGATCGACTTCTACGGCGATTTATCCGGAGATAAAGTAGCCTACCAGCCTACCAGTTCCTTTACAATCGGAACAGCCCGGGAAGAATACTACACGCCACCCTTCAATATGCTGCCCGAAGAACAAGGTATCCATATCGATATCTACCACGGCACAGAATTGGTCACCACCATCTCGCAGGATAACACCGGGCAGCCCATTGCCATTAAGAAAGGCCAGCTTACTAACGTGCTTATCGACCTGCGATCCTCGCTCAGTGTAAGTATGGANCATTAAGAAAGGCCAGCTTACCAACGTGCTTATCGACCTGCGATCCTCGCTCAGTGTAAGTATGGAACTCACCCCCTGGGGAGAAGAGAAACTATGGAAAGAATTCTAAAAGCCTCACCCCGGCCCTCTCCAAAGGAGAGGGAGGTGGGGATGCCCCACAGCGAAGTTTCGATGCCGAATGGTGTAACTCCCTCCCCCTCTCCTTTGGAGAGGGCCGGGGTGAGGCTCAATATTATTAAACCAAAAACAGATAACCCATGAAATTAAGTGGATATAAACGATTAGTGAAGCTGCTGCCCGCAGTGGCGTTCCTACTGCTCTTCACGCTGATGGCGTGTACAGGGCATGAAGAAGAAATCACCCCAACGGGAAAAGGCGACGCCCTGGTCACTTTCTCCCTTCGGCTGCCCGGTGAAAGCGTACCCGACACCCGTGCCCTCTCCGAAGACGGAGAGAATGCCGTTACCGAAATTGATGTATTGGTGTTCGGAAAGAACGGCGGTACCTATGTATATACCGCCGGATGTAGCGGTAGCCAGATCACAGGAACCGGAAATGCCAAAACCTTTACCGTTACCCTGCGCCGCGGCGAATACGACCTGGTGGTACTGGCAAATGCCCGCACTATAGTAGACGCCGCCACCCTGGAGGGTAAGAACAAAGCTGCTGCCTTGGCCGCGCTTACCGCTGCCGTACCCGCAGAAGGTAAATGGCCGGTAGACGGCTCCAAGCCTTTCCCGATGTGGGGCGATATCGGCACAAAGACCATTAATGAAACTACCGAAATTAAGAACATCAACCTCCTGCGTATGGTAGCAAGAGTAGATGTAGTAGTTCCTGCTGCCGTAACCAACTTTAAGCTATCCAGTGTGTATGTATATAACTACAATACCCAGGGCACAGTAGTTCCTACTACTGCCGCAGGTATGACAGACGGCAAAGTAACCTATCCGGTGGTGCCCACTTCTTCAACCTTGACCGAAGGCCCACTATTATACAATGGTACAGCCATAAACACCACCACCAACCAGTGCGTGCGTGAAATCTATATCATGGAATCCGAGAACCATACCGATAACCATACCAAAGCCAAAGACTTGCTTAAACGCACCTGTTTGGTAGTGGGCGGTACCTACAATAGCGACAGTGAAGCCAGCTATTACCGTGTAGATTTCTCTACCGGCACAGGATCAGCACAAACATATCTTGATGTACTTCGCAACCACAAATACACCATAAACATCACCAAAGTATCCGGTTCGGGTTACGAAACTCCGGATATTGCCTTCCGTAGCGGTCCGGTTAATATCGAAGCCAGCGTACTGACCTGGAACGGGGTAGGTATGAATATCCTAACTACTGATGGACAATACACCCTGGCGGTGGATAAAGATGAATATACCTTCAACAAAGAAGCCGTGACAAGCAAGGCAGCCGAAAATACACTCAATGTATGGACAGACTATACCACCGGTTGGAAAGTAGAGAAATACGTTGATGCTACCAACGAGAGCCAAACCGCCGGCTGGTTAAAACTCGTTCCTGCCACAGGCGATAAAGATAATATAACCGAAACCTATATCGAATTAGAAGCAAACGAAACCGGTGCCTCCCGTTCGGCAAAGATTTATCTGGAAGCCGGGCGTATCCGCAAGCCGATTACTGTTACTCAGGGTACGGCATCGAGTGTACAGCCGGGCATTAAGCTCTATCTGGCCGATGCTGAAATCTCTTCGGGATCTCAGCTTACTTTCACTCCTAAAACAGGAACTTCAAAAGAGTCTAAAACCTTGCGGGTGGTATGGGAGCCTAACAGCGAGACTGTTACCGTGGCGGTAAGCAAAATCTGTTCTAACCTGGAAGGTCAACCGGTAAGTGAAACCTTCAACGGTGGTTCCAGACAGTACACCATCACCACCACGGCCGTAACATCCAATGGTAACAGTGCTTTGCCTACCGATGAAGAATCGACCGTTACCTTCCGTACCGAGGGTGGACAAGAGGCTACAGTGAAACTGTTGCAGAAGAATTACGGTCTTATTTACAACGATGTAAAAAGCAAATACGCTTCGGCCACCAGTAAAGAATACAGCTTTACGGTAAAGAGCAATACCAATTGGAAGATTGGTTCCGTAACCGATGGTTCAAGTGTACTTACCACTGCTTCTAAAACAGCTTTAGAAGCCACAACCGGTACATCAGGTACAACCACTATTAAGTTTACCGTTGCTGCCAGTACTACCGGTACCGCTACCCTGAACTTTATAAACGAAGATGGATTATTCACTGATGTCGCAGTTACGTTAAATGTTCAGCCTGTTGTTCCCGCCGAGTTCGGCGGTAGTAATATCGTTTGGGATGGTACAAAATTGACCTTCTCTACCGGCCCTGACGACACAAGCGTTGATGCCCTGGCACAAGGAGTTTACTTCCAGTGGGGTTCCCTGGTGGCTATCAGCCCTGTGGGTACTTTCTCCGCTTCCTCTGTATTGTACAAACCGGCAGAATATACAACTGCCATCAGTTCCTATACAAGTATTCCTTATATCAATGAAACCACTGCTCCATTCAATGACAACGTGCAAACAGATGACGACTTTGCTACCTACAATAACAATACCGGTTATAATGCCGCTGCCGGCAAGGGTGATATCTGCCGTTACATCTCCGCCAAAGGTTGGGTAGAAGGTAGTTGGCGATTGCCTACCGCCGCCGAGCAACAGGCACTGATGGAAGCATCAGGTAAAAGTCCGGTAAATGCGAGTTATTGGGGAACTCCTACCGGCGGTTTTGCCGGACTCACTTCTACCGATGCAAATGGTTTATACCAAATACCCAGCTATGTCCAGTTGTCGGGACAGTTCTTCCCCACTTCCGGCTACCGGAATGCCAGTGGGGCTTTGGCCAACGCAGGCGGCCGCGGGTATTTCTGGTCGGGTTCATCCAGCGCGACTACGACCGCTTGGCTCATGGACGTGCTCTCGTACGGGGCGTACTGGCATAGCAATTACAATCGTCAGCTCGGGTTCTCCGTGAGGTGTGTGCGTCTGTAATTGTGCCTACCCAAGCTGTATCTAAAATGATGGGCTTAGCTAAACTGTCCTGGCCGGCATTAGAATACCGGTATGGAAGTTTAGCTAAGAACTGATCCATCGGCAGGGAGTTTTCAGGTACACCTGCCAAACCGCTCCACGGTGCTCTGCCTTCACGGTATGGGTATTGAACGGATGGAGAAAAGGGAGTTGGAAGAGACTCTCAGGTGTGAGTATAGGAGCTGAATGTAAATGAACCACTGAAGAAACATCGAAAAGAAACTTTTTCTATGTGTATCATAGAATTAGTCGTTGTCGTGTTAAGCATGAACTATTCCATGATGTGATATCACGATCATGCTCCACTA
>NZ_QVMI01000007.1 GCF_010500965.1 Bacteroides sp. 51
ATCACTGTCGCTGTACATAAAATAAAATATTAGAATTATACAGCGCGAAACTAAGAAAAACAGAAATAAACATCAAGACGTCATTTTTGGACGCTTACAGGAAATATATTTAAATAAAAAATCAGATTTTTTCCAAATAACTCTTTGGAACCTTCACACTAACCACCAAGACTTGTGGTATACGTAATAACACATGCGTCTTACCTTCAACGCGCACCATTTCACCTTCAACCCCGGTAAGATTACCCTTTATAATCCGCACCCTATCGCCCGGTGCATAGGTATCACAACTCTGGCGAATCGATTCCGGCGAAAGATCCATGACGAACATGAAATCTTCCATTTGTTTATCCGGCACCACCAGCAAGCTACCCGTTTCAACATCCTTGATGTAATGCAACTTCAATGCATAATCTTTCACCAGCGCAAAAGCATGCTGTTTAGTTGTCCGGATAAAAATCAGATTATTGATAACGGGAACCTCGATACGCTTTACACGATCACTGATTCGGCGGGTGACAATATGAGTGGGTAAATAATGAGCGATTTCTAATTTTTTCAGCGAATTCCGAAGACCTAACTCCTGATTAGCCCGGGTACGAGCAGCGAACCAATATTCTTGATTTTCAACCATTTAAATTTTGTCTTCGAGTGTTTAATTTGTTTGTTTCCAACGCTACGCTAATTGTTCGATACAGAGCGACCGGACAATTTTGCTAAGTTTTAGGTTCATTTAAACCATAATGAAACGGATCTTTGCCATTTAAGCTAGGGCAGAATAATCCGATTAATGGCGCAAAGGTAAAACGTTAAAATGAAACAGCAAAATAATTCCGGGCATAAAATTGAAGTTTACTGTTTTTGAATTACAAGAGTCTGTTAAAAATCTGCTTGGACCAACAAATGCACTAGCTATATATACGTAATATATAAGAGTTTTTTTGTAACACCAGAGGTAGGTCCAACCTACCTCTACTTACCCACACAAAAAGAGTGGATATACACGCGCCCCCGCCCGCGCGTACGCGAGCACGAGAAAAAACTAACATAAAACTAACATTCTCTTAACACAGATTTCAGGAAATGAACACAAAGATTTGGGGACTATTAATTTTAAAACTTTTTTTTTATGAAAAAGAAAAATCTAAAAGTCACCATTGTGTGCAAAGAGTTAGGTATTGAGCTAAGTGAAGAACTCTATTCGCCGGAAATCCAAAAGTTGATTAAAGCAAAAAAAACGATTAACCGGAGGGCAACAGTAAAAGACTGCAATTCTGACATTATCGAAACAATTTACGAACTCTGGGAGGCCGAAGACCTTGCTATTCCAGGCGAAGACGGAATTGAATCACTGGCAAAGTTTATTTACAATACCTTTCGCTTTGCCAAAAAGAACGGAGACAAGGGATACCTCGCCCTATCTTCCATTGCATCAATGCTTTACAAGCTAAAACGTAAAGGTTAACAGAAATAAGGGGTTCCGGGTCCGGAACCCCTTGAAGGTTCTCAAAAAAATAGTTCACCTTTGCAACTTATGAGAAATTGTTTTGAGAACGAGCAAAATCAAAACAGTTTCTAAACGCATTCACAATAGTCAATTTTAAAAGTAAGAAAAGTATGAAAAGCATTCAAGTATCAGAATTTAAAGGATTTAGCAAACCAACAGGTAACGTTTCACTATTAGAGAAGCTGACAGATATTACCGAAGGAAAACATCTGTCTACCATAAAAAAATTACGGGCATTACTATGCGAAAACAAAACAGAAGAAGCCGCACGCGTCAAACGGCAGTTACCGGGCTTCACCTTATCGGCCACCTATACCGGAAAACGTACCGAGGAAGGAATCACCGGATATAACGACATCCTGATGCTGGACTTCGACAAACTAACCGAAGAGCAGCTCACCCAGTGCCGGGAAATAATCGAAAAAATACCTTACACGCTATTCTGTTTCCGAAGCCCATCGGGAAACGGACTCAAAGCAGGGGTATATTACAACAGCGAAGAAGCCGGGAAACTGCGCAACCGGCTCTTCGCAAAACCTGAAATCACAACCGCCGAACTTGAAGCGTATCACAAAAACATATTCGACCAATGCCGGCAATACTACGAAGTGCACTGTCAGGAAAAGGTAGACATCAGCGGAAGCGACATCGGAAGACTGTGTTTTGTATCACACGATCCCGAAACATTTGTGAACCGCGAAGCCATCGAAGCACTCGCCACGCCAAGCTGTAGCATCATTGTATCACCACCGGCAGCAAAGCAATCGTCTAATACGAAGAAGATCAGCCAAAAGGAAATGATACTGAACGACCTGCCGGGCGACTCGTCGGTAGAATTCTCGCACATCAACCCACATGTTCAGATGGAGTTTCAACGATGCATCAACAAAACACAACGAGACATCACCTATCTGCCCGGGCAACGCGACAAATACATCTACACCCTCGGGCACCTCTGCTACTGCAAAGGAATACCTCAGGATTGCACCACACTGTTGACACAGCACCAGTATGGAGGAGACCCAGACATTGATATTCGGCAGATCATAGCCAATGCCTATCACTACACCAGCCAGACGGACAGGTAACAGGAGGAAAAACAAAAGTTGGTGGCAGTCAGGCTTATGGAGTTTCTCGGCAGCATATGTGAAGCCCGCCGGAACATTGTTCTGGAAAGCCTGGAAATACGGATGAAGACAGACACTTCAGCGAACAACACCTATCACCCCATTCGCAAAGATGATTATAACACATTGTACATTGACGCCCAGATTTTCGGCATAAACTGCCAACCGCATATTGTAAAAGCGGTGATCAATTCACGTTTTGCACACGAGTTCAACCCGTTCGAAGAGTACTTCTACGGTCTGCCGGCATGGGATATGCAAATTGACTATATTAACCAACTTGCCGAAACCTTGCAAACAAGCAGTCAGGACTTTTGGCGCGACTGCTTCAAACGGTGGATCGTTGGTCTGGTGGCCTGTGCACTGGACGATGAGCGGGAGAATCAACTGGCACTTATCATCAAAGGGGCACAAGGCAAGGGAAAGTCAACATGGATACGCCATTTACTACCACCCGAACTAAAGTTGTACTATCGGAACGGTATGCTAAATCCAAACAATAAGGACCACATGCTTCTTCTCAGCCAACGAATATTGATTAATCTCGAAGAGTTCGAGGGAATGAAACGGGATGATATCTCCGAGTTAAAACGCTTAATCTCACAGGACAACATTACCGAACGAAAGGCGTGGGCCGAAGAAACCGGGGTTTATGTTCGCCGGGCATCGTTCATAGCCAGTACCAACGAGCCGCGTTTCCTGGAAGATATCACCGGTACCCGCCGCTTCCCAACCGTAACAGCAGAAGAGATTGATTACAAGACGTCCATTGAGCATGCGAAGATGTATGCACAGGCATTGCACCTCTGGAAGAGTGGATTCAAGTATTGGTATGATGAAGAGGAGTTTCAGGCATTAAATGCACACAACCAACAGTATGTCATAGCCAGTCAGGAGCAGGAACTTTTCTATGTTTACTTCCGCAAACCGCTGGATAATGATTATACCATCAAGTGGATGTCGGTAAGCGAAATACTAAGTATATTGTCCATTTGGGGGAAAATACAAGCCAACAAGCAAACGCAACGAAACCTGATCAAAGTACTGGAGGAAGGGGAATTCCAGAAACGAGTAACAATCAATAAAATTACAGAATACCGGGTAGTGCACATCAACGAAGCTCGGGTTTAAATAACCGACCTGGAAGAATAACTCCTCGAGTTGTCACGGTATCTCTTAGAGTTATCCGGACAACTCGAGGAGTTGTAGGGAAAACTCTAAGAGTTACGGGATAGATGTAAATATTTTAAAAATTACGAAGATAAATTCCAATAGCATAAAGGGGTATATTAACCATCCAGGTTTCTTCTCTAAAGTCAGACATTGAAGTACGGATAGTAATAGTAGAATGGAATTTCTCGACAAAAGACTTCAAACTTTTCGCTCGTAAATTCTCAGCAGCCTTAACCTCAATGGGTATAATGCTACCATTTTGTTGAATAAGAAAATCTATTTCGGCAGTAGATTGTTCAGAAGACCAATAATATACCGACAATCCGGAACTGGCTATCAGTTGTTGAAGTACATATTGTTCGGTCAATGCACCTTTAAATTCTTCGAAAATAGCATTATTCTCTAACAATGATTTAACATCCAACTCGGCCATACAAGCGAGCAATCCAACATCAGAAACGAATAATTTGAATGCTCCAAAATCTTCATAAGCCTTCAAGGGCATAGCCGGCTTAGTTACCCGATTCACTTTATGTACCAGTCCGCAATCCATCAGCCAAGCCAAAGCAAGCTCAAACTCTTTTGCCCGTGCTCCTTGCTTAATCAATCCGTAAACAAACTTTTTATTTTCTCTCGCCAGTTGAGTGGGTATAGAATTCCAAACCAGGCGGATACGAGGCACCACCTCTAGTGGAGCATGTTTTGAAAAGTCCTGTTGATATGCATCCAGAATCTGTTTCTGTATTTCACGCACCTCATTAAAATCTTTATGCTGAGCAAAAGCCGCTACAACTTCGGGCATACCACCAACATAATAATACTGTTTCAGCAATTCAACATACTTGCTTTTAAATGCTTTCACCAGCTCCCATTGCCGCTCACGAAGAAGACCCAGCAAGGCATCTTCACCCAAGGCTTGCAAATACTCGTCAAAAGTAAGTGGATACAAATCCAGGAATTCAACTTTCCCAACAGGAAATGAGGTATGAGCATGTAAAGCGATTCCAAGTAAAGAACCGGCGGCTATAATATGATATTCAGGCGCATTTTCCTGAAAATATTTCAATGAGGTAAGTGCACGCTTTGCCTCCTGTATTTCATCAAATATGATTAGTGTTTTTCCCGGTACCGGCTTCACACCTGTTGCAACCTGAAGAGCCAGCAAGATCCGGGAAAGGTCGAAGTCGTCTATGAAAAGTGATTGCAATTGCTGATCGCTTTCAAAATTTACATATACCACGTTTTCGTACTCACGATTGGCAAATTCTTTCATCAACCAAGTCTTTCCCACTTGCCTTGCTCCTCTTATTATCAAAGGCTTACGATTTGTTTTTTGTTTCCAATTCTGTAGTTTACTAAACAACTCCCGTCTCATATATTCTATTCCTTTATATCATATCACATTAATACCCTAGGACTTTCTGTGCAAATATACACTTTTTCCCTAGGAACTTTTGTGAAATAGAACATTATTACCTTAGGAACTTTAGGTTTACTTCACGGCTCACCCAAATATTTCACTATAGTAGCTACTTCTTTAGGTGTAAATCCACGACGGAATTTATTATAACCGATGGCGTTCAATTCATCCATTAGCAACCGGTTGGTACGTATCCAACGAGCAAGGGTTTGCAGGGCAACAGTTACGCACTGGGTAGGGTTATAAAGTACAGCCAACTCTTCTTTGGTATAGGCCCGAACCTGGAACACAGGGGATTTTTCAATCATTTTCTCCATTAATAACGACAGTTTTTCCTTGATTTTCAATGTTATAAAGATAATAAAAAAGGATGGATTGAAGGTATTATAATGGGAATTTATTTGAACTTATCACAAAGTTCCTGATCTTTTTTTATCTCAATCGAAATTCATTTAAAATAAGTCAATCCAGGCTAACCGAATATGCAAACTTCAGGCATACCCTATCTTTGCACAGAGAATAAAACCAAACAAATGAGCTCAACAATGGTTCGACCGGTCTAACCCAGTCAATCCTCTAATTCAAAATTCAAAATTATTAATTCAAAATTATTTAAACTATGGCTGTACCATACAAGAAGATTTTAAGAAAGAATCCGCAGGATAAAACGGATACCGGGAAGTATTACCCGCAGTTAATAACCCAGGGAAATAGTGTAGGACTGGACTATATCGCAGATATCATGCAACGATTCAGTTCGCTATCGCAAGGGGATATCAAAAGTGTGTTGGACAACTTCGTAGAAGCCATGCGAATAGCTTTGGCAAGTGGGGTGTCGGTAAACATCACAGACTTCGGAGTGTTCAGGCTGGCCGTAAAAGCCGAAGGCAGAGAGGCGAAGAAGGATTGCAGTGCAAAATGCATCAAGTCGGTGAATATCAGCTTCCGCCCGTCGACAAGTGTAAAACCGGTACTGGCAGGAACACGGGGAGCAACCAAGTTGCAGTTCTTCGATATTGAGAAAGGAGGTAACGGAGAACTCGAAGAGATCGGGGAACCAACTGATCCGGGTGCAGGAGGAGATGATGGCGAAGTGATTGATCCAGGATTCTAACCTACTTTTTCTTTTGGCTTGAACCAAAAGAAAAAGGTAGCAAAAAGAAAGGCCCGATTAAGTGAGAGCAGTGCAAGCTTGCTTAAGCACTGCCGAACGAGAGGGCCTTGGGCGAAGCCAAAAGTTCAAGGCCTAATTTGTGCAGCGTTAAGCGAACAGTCAGGGTTACGCTAAAGGGTCTCAAACTCGCTTCGCTCAAACAGAAGCCCCTTTAACGCTTCACCCTGACTGTTCGCTTAACGCTGCACAAATTAGGCCGGGGAACCATGCGGGAGTAGGTTGTGAATAATAATAATAATAATAATCGTAAAAGATATGAAATATGTTTTGGAGTTGATAAGGATGGTTCTTCCGTTTCTGAAAAAAAAGAATGCGAAGGATATCAAGGAGTTTAGTGAGTTGGTGACGGGACAGTATGAGTTTTTGGCATTGCAGTTGGAAAAGGTGCTCAAGGATTATTTTGAGATGAGCACGAAGGTGCATGAAATGCATGCTGAGATATTTAGCCTGAAGGCACAGTTGGCGGAAGCTGCGAAATTGCAATGTCTGTCGAAGGATTGTACCGAACGATGGCAATAGAGTGTAACAATCAAATGGTAAATTGTAAATCCGTAAATTGTAAATGAGAAGGGTTAATTTGATTGTGATTCACTGCTCGGCTACAAGAGAGGACCGGGATTTCACAGAATATGATTTAGATACGTGCCACCGGCGACGGGGTTTCAATGGGCCGGGGTATCATTATTATATTCGAAAAGATGGCCGGATAATCCCTACCCGCCCGCTGGAGAAGATTGGAGCACATGCCAAAGGGCATAACGCTCACTCCATCGGGATTTGTTACGAGGGTGGATTGGATAGCCGCGGACAACCGAAAGACACCCGGACAGAAGAACAGAAACAGGCGATAGACAGCCTGGTAGAAGAACTACTGAAAAGGTTTCCGAATAGCCGGGTCTGTGGTCACCGGGATTTAAGCCCCGACCTGAATGGGAATGGGGAAATAGAACCGGAGGAATGGGTTAAAGCATGTCCGTGCTTTAGAGTTGAAAGTTGAAAATTGAAAGTTGAAAGTGAACTATGCAGATCAATAAACACCAAGTCGGCATCGTAACTTTCAACTTTCAACTCTCAACTGAAGTCCACGTCATTACAAATTCAGGATCAATGATGTAGCAGATGAGATAGGTTCTTCCATGTTTGGAGCGGGTTTCCTTCCCTGGAAAGCATGTACCATCCAGTTGAGTAAGGTCCACATGCATATGTTCACGAAAATCTACGGCTTCCTCGTTCATGCACTTAAACATGACTTCTTTAGCCGACCAGATGAGCAGAAGGGCATGAGTTTTTTGTACGGAGTCTTCGGGCAAATGTTCGTCATCCCGTACAAATTTATGGGCCACTTTATGTACCCGTTCACTTATTTTCTCAATATCAATACCCACTTCGTTCGTTTCACTTATAATCACAGAAACATAACCTTTGGTATGCGAGATACTTAGATGGGCACTATGATCTGCAAAATAGGGCTTACCACTGGGATGATACTGAATAGGAGTGATTCTTTGAGTTAGTGTGTATAGAAGAACACGTACAGCCAACCACTCTATTTTACGGGAATCGGATTTGAATGCATTGAGTTCATCCATATATACGGCACCCTGATCCGGCAGAAGTGCCAGTAATTCACTCAGGTTTTCGGTTACTTTCCAAATCCCCCACTGATATTCTGAAGTTATATATTGCTTGTACAACATGAGAGTTGAGAGTTGACAGTTGAGAGTTGACAGTTGACAGTTGAGAGTTGACAGTTAAGCTGCGCATCATCGGCATCGTAACTGTCAACTGTCAACTGTTAACTGTCAACTCTTTAACGACTTTTACTTTTAAAATCCGCCGGTTATCCATCTCAAGGATTTCGAACTCGTAATTTTCGTATGTTAGTTTCTCGTGAAGCTGTGGAAACTCTCCTTTTATTTCGAGCAGAAGACCGGCTAATGTATCCGCATCACCGGATATTTTCTCAAAATCGTCCGGATTAACCCGGGCTATTTTATAGAAATCGGTAAGCTGGGTTTTGGCTTCGAATATCCAGGTATGATCATTGATGACAACATGCGTACGTTCTTCATCATCATACTCATCGTGAATTTCACCAACAATCTCTTCGATAATATCTTCCATGGTGATAATGCCGGAGGTCCCTCCAAATTCATCAACAACAATGGCGATATGAATTTTCTCTGTCTGAAAATCCCGCAACAGGTCATCAATCATTTTTGTTTCGGGAACAAAATATGCCGGACGAATCAATGATTGCCAACGGAAGTTATCGCCTTTATTAATATGAGGAATGAGGTCTTTGATATAGAGTATCCCTTTAATATTATCAAGCGAACCGGAGTAAACCGGCATACGCGAGTAAGCATTATCAATGATACATTGCAGTACATTCTTAAAAGGCGTGCGTATATCCAGATCCACCACATCCAGCCGGGAAGTCATTACCTCCTTAGCCGTTTCCGCACCAAAACGCACAATTCCTTCAAGTATGGTATTCTCTTCGGAGAGTTCTTCCTTGTCTGTCAGATCAAGCGCCTGGGAAAGCTCGCTCACAGATATATTACGATTTTTCTTAACTACATGTTTATTAAGGAAGGTAGATGATTTCATTAACAACGACGCCAACGGATAGAATATTTTTTGGAACATAGAGATTCCTCCGGCGGCAAAACGACAAAAAGCTAGTGTGTTCTGGGCAGAGAAAATCTTAGGCATAATTTCACCAAACAGTAGCAATAGAAATGTCAGAGCTATTGTTAAAATAATAAATTCGGCCACAGGAGATGAAAAATCAAATATGCCCATAAAGAAATAATTGCAGAGCATAATGATTGTTACGTTCACAAAATTGTTGGTAATCAGAATCGTAGCCAACAAACGTTCCGTATTATCCAATAGCCGGCTTACTTTTTCATCTGCCGGATGGTTCCGGGCATCAATTTCATTGCGATCAGATGGAGATAAAGAGAAAAAAGCAATCTCCGAGGCGGAGGCAAAGCCCGATACGAGCAATAACAAACCGGCCAGAATAATGGCCACAATCTCCGAAGGTGTAGGAGGATTTACGGCTATGCCGCTAAAAACATCTGCCAACTGGCATAAATAATCGTCCAAAACAATAATTTTTAATTAAAAATTATTTTAGTTGACAGTTGACAGTTGATAGTTGACAGTTACTATGCAGAATCAATCTGTAGCTTAACTGTCAACTATCAACTGTCAACTCTCAACTAAAACGGTAAATCGTCTGCAGGGTTATCATTCGTTCCCGGCATGGGTTGTCCAACCTGTGGTTGCACAGGCGCTTGCTGCACACTTGGTGATGGCGCTCCCATACCCGTATTTGCCGCTTTGGGAGTAAGCATTTCCATATTATCGACAAAAATCTCAGTTACATAGCGTTTATTACCAGCCTGATCATCATAAGACCGTGTTCTGATTTTACCTTCTACATACAGCTTATCTCCTTTATGGATATATTTTTCTGCTGTTTCTGCCAAACCACGCCATAACACAAGATTATGCCATTCTGTTCTTTCCGGAACCTGTGTTCCGTTAGCAAGTGTATAACCACGTTCTGATGTAGCTAAGGACATTGTTGCTACGGCAATACCGGTATCAAGATATCTCACTTCCGGGTCCTTGCCTACATTCCCTAATAATATAACTTTGTTTACTGACATCTTTTATTTACTATTTACTGATTTACAATTTACGATTGAAATTACAATGTTTTATTTTGATTGAAACACAGATTAACACGGATTATCGCAGATTATTTTTATGTATTACACAGATTATTAAAATAATATATTAAATCTATGATAATCTGCGTTAATCTGCGTTTCAATTATTTGCCGTCAAAAATAAATAGAATTCAGGGATAAAGCAAGAGGATTAATTAAAAGTTGAGAGTTTAGAGTTTAGAGTTGAAAGTTGAAAATTGAAAGTTACGATGCCGGCCTGATGTTTATTGATCCGCATGGTTAACTTTCAATTTTCAACTTTCAACTTTCAACTCTAAAACTTCAACTCTCTAAGAAGATTTGCACTAACCGGGAAATAGCATATTGATCCATATCTTCCTTTTTGATACGTTTGTAGGTCGAGAATGAGCGGGTTGTTTCAGGCAGGGTAACTTCATAGAAATTAGCATATATCACCCGGTGCGAAAGAACGTGCTTCACCGACTTCAAAGACAATTTTATTACAGGAGATTCACCTTCGGCTATCAGGTTACGGAACTCGGTTGATGCAATGAGGTTCTCTTCCGTCACAGGCTCGGAGGTTTCGATCAGCGGCAATTCAAACAAGTTTCTCCAGATATCATTTCCGGTCCGTTTATGTATAAATGTATATTCACCGGCATTTACATACAGATAATTAAAATAGCGATTGGTCGTTTTCGTTTTATGCTGCTTTATAGGTAACTTATTGACTAAGCCTACGGCAAGTGCAACACAACGGTTAGCCAAAGGACAATTCGTACAATCGGGCGATTTGGGAGTACACAGTAAAGCGCCAAAATCCATAATGGCCTGGTTAAACAATGCAGGTTGTTTTTTATCCATCAGTCTGTTTGCCCATTCGGTGATTTCCTTCTTTCCCCGCCCCGAGTCAATCGGAGTTTCAACTCCCATATAACGGGATATCACGCGGAACACATTGCCGTCTACTACCGGATAAGGCATGCCATAAGATATGGAACAGATAGCTGCTGCCGTATATTCTCCCACCCCTTTCAAATTGATCACCCCTTCATATGTATCCGGAAATACACCATTCATACTTTTAGCTGCCGCATGCAGGTTCCGTGCACGGGAATAGTATCCTAGTCCCTGCCAGTACTTCATTACTTCATCCTCATCGGCATTTGCTAAAGTCTGTACATCCGGGAAACGTTTGATAAAACGCAGAAAATAATCGTATCCCTGATTTACACGGGTCTGTTGCAGGATAATTTCGGATATCCATATTTTATAAGGATCGGTAGTTTCCCGCCAGGGCAGTTCGCGTTTATTCTCATTATACCATTTTATCAGTTGAAAATTGAAAGTTGAAAATTGGAAGTTATCATCTTCACTTATCACTTCAGTCTGGAAAGGATTATATTTCTTTTGCCTCATAAAATAAATTCTAAGAGCCTGTTTAAATTTTGCTCGTTCTTTTATTTAGTGCTGTTTTTAGGCTGTTTGTTTTCTTTTTAAGGTGAGAATAGCGGGCTATTTGAACCGCAAAAAGAGAAGAAACAGACAAAAAGAGCGCTAAAGAAAAAACGAAAGCAACATATAATAATTATTCTGTGGAAAATTTAAACAGGCTCTAAATAATGCATCAAAGATAATGGGATAAATTGAGATATAAAAACACTATACCACTTGTGCACTATAAATAATCATAGTACATTTGCATACAATAACAAACATCAATAAAACATGGAAAAAGTAAAAGTTGAATTAACTGATAAAGAGTGGGAATTAATTGAAACCATCCGTCTTTTAATAAAAACAAGACATAATTACTCTATTCAATTGTAACCAAAAACGAGCCTATAATGAGATCGATAGAAGATGTGGTCCTTGATATTACATGGTCTAAGATAGCAAAACGTTATTTCCCAGATAAATCAATTACATGGCTTTATAATAAATTGCGTGGCGTTGATGGAAATGGTGGTTCCGGACATTTCACCGAAAGTGAGAAAATCCAGTTAAAGAATGCACTTCTTGATTTTTCGGAAAGAGTAAAGAATGCCGCCGAATCTATAATATAAACTCTGCATAATCTACGACCCCACACAACTTTGTGGTTGAAACTCGGATTACACCTCTTTCTATAATAATCAAATAAACACAATACTGAGTTTTTTTAGAAATTAGTCTAGAATATATTTTTTAGAGAGATTAAAAAGCTATATATTTGCAGTCCAAAAAATTAGGTATTAAAAGAAAAGAATATAAGTAATAATAATTATTATTTTTAAACTAAAATGACTAAGGCAGATATTGTAAACGAAGTTACGAAGAGTACTGGTGTAGACAAAGTAGTAGCTCTTAACATTGTTGAGGCATTCATGGAGGCTATTAAAGACTCCCTGGCTAAAGAGGAAAATGTGTATCTACGCGGATTCGGTAGCTTTGTAGTAAAGAAAAGAGCTCAAAAAACAGCTCGTAATATTTCCAAGAATACGACTATCATTATTCCGGAGCATAATGTACCGGCTTTCAAACCAGCAAAATCGTTTGCTGAGCTTCTGAAAAAATGATCTGAGTTCTGAGTTCTGAGTTTAGAGTACCAAGCGGACTAAAACTCATAACTCAAAACTTATAACTCAAAACTTAATATTATTAACCCTATTAAAATAAAAGCTATGCCAAGCGGAAAAAAGAAAAAAAGACATAAAATGTCTACGCATAAGCGTAAAAAAAGACTAAGAAAGAACAGACATAAAAGCAAAAAATAATTTTATAGTCTGATGTACAGATACGGAGAACAAACTTGTAAAGCATGGTCTTTTCGGGTTTGTTCTTTGTGTTAGAACCCTTGAGTATTTAAGAAGGCTCGTCAGACAGCTTCTTAATTAACCAAACTAAATAAGAAATGAAATTGTGACAAGTGAACTGGTAGTAGATGTACAACCCAAAGAAGTCTCCATTGCTCTTCTCGAAGATAAAAGCCTGGTAGAACTTCAAAGCGAAGGAAGAAACATTTCCTTCTCTGTGGGTAATATGTATTTGGGCCGGATAAAGAAACTGATGCCGGGATTAAATGCATGTTTTGTGGATGTCGGCTATGAGAAAGACGCTTTTCTTCATTATTTAGACCTTGGACCTCAATTTAACTCACTGGAAAAGTTCGTAAGACAAGCTCTTGGCGACAGAAAAAAATTACCTCAGATGCACAAAGCATCTATCCTACCGGACATTGAGAAAGACGGCACCATTGCCAACACACTAAAAGTAGGACAAGAGGTCATTGTACAAATCGCAAAGGAACCTATTTCGACTAAAGGCCCCAGACTGACTTCCGAGATTTCATTTGCCGGAAGATACCTGGTTCTGATTCCTTTTAACGATAAGGTATCCGTATCACAAAAAATTAAATCGAGCGAAGAACGCGCCCGTCTGAAGCAACTCCTTCAAAGCATCAAGCCTAAGAATTTCGGAGTTATTGTACGTACGGTAGCAGAAGGCAAACGCGTGGCCGAACTCGATGGAGAGCTTAAAGTGCTTGTCAAACACTGGGAAGACAGCCTGAAAAAGGTACAAAAAGCAACCAAGTTTCCGACATTGATCTACGAGGAAACCAGCCGTGCTGTAGGAATGCTTCGCGACCTGTTCAATCCTTCATTTGAAAACATCCACGTCAACAATGAGGCGGTTTACAATGAAATCAGAGACTATGTAACACTCATTGCCCCCGACCGTGCAGGGATTGTGAAGCATTACAAAGGGCAACTTCCTATTTTCGACAATTTCGGTATCACCAAACAAGTCAAATCAGCATTCGGCAAGACCGTATCCTATAAGGGTGGAGCCTATCTGATTATTGAACACACTGAAGCGCTTCACGTAATAGACGTGAATAGTGGAAACCGCACCAAAAGCCCTGACGGTCAGGAAGGTAACGCATTAGAAGTTAACCTTGGAGCCGCAGACGAATTGGCGCGTCAACTACGCCTCAGAGACATGGGTGGTATTATTGTGATAGACTTCATTGATATGAGCTCTGCCGAAAATCGTCAAAAGCTTTACGAACGAATGACTGCCAACATGCAAAAGGACCGGGCAAGGCATAACATTCTGCCACTCAGCAAATTCGGGCTGATGCAGATTACCCGCCAACGTGTACGTCCGGCTATGGATGTGAACACGCTTGAAGAATGTCCTACGTGTCATGGCAAAGGCAAGATTAAGTCGTCCATTCTTTTCACGGACACTTTAGAGAGTAAAATTGACTACCTGGTTAATAAACTGAAGATAAAGAAATTCTCACTCCACATCCATCCGTATGTGGCCGCTTACATTAATAAAGGGATTTTTTCCCTGAAATATAAATGGCGCATGAAATACGGAAGTGGTATTAAAATTGTTCCGAATCAAAAACTCGCTTTCCTGGAATATATATTCTATGATCCGCAAGGTGAGGAAATTGATATGAAGGAAGAATTAGATGTAAAATAAATAATGGCTGCTCTTAAAAATAGGGCAGCCATTATTTTTAGAACAAAAGTTTAGCCAACATTTCCAGTGAGCTAACCCAAGCCCCTTTATATTCTTCAGGAGGTAATTTTTTGGTGATTAATATTGTTGGGCATCCTAAAAGTTGAGCCGGTAGTATATCATTCTTCATCGAGTCACCGATTATTAAGAATTCCTCCGGTTTAACCGCACTTTGATCAATAGCTATTTTCCAGATTGCCGGATCGGGTTTCCGTACTCCAACAATAGTAGAATCAATTAATCTATCCAGATATTCAAAGATATGAGCCTCTTTAAGAATGGTTTCCAGATTACCATAATAGTTAGACACAATGCTCAAATCATAGTTTCCGTTCAATGTCTTAAAGATCATTGCAGCTGTTTGGAGATTAGCATCAATTTGTGTCAAAGTACATAGCTTTTGATCAATCATATCCGTATTATAATGACCGGCCAGATATTCGAACTGATAATTTAGCTTTCTGGTTATAGTATCCTCAAAGCTAGTATCGCGTGGTATACCATTCTTCTCCATCTGGCGTTCACCATATACATAAGCATCCCAATATTGTTCTTTGGTTAAGCCACGTTTGATGATTTCGCCTTCAAACTGACTCCAAAAGAAATCAAACCAATGTATTCCTGGTATATCTAGTGTTCCGCCAAAGTCAAAAGCTATGGCCTTGATTTTCTTTAAATCTTGTTCTTTCATTTTTTATTCCCAATTTTCATCAGTGCCAACCCGATAATGATCCAGATTAATTCCCGGACACGGGTTATCAACGCGGTATATACTCCATATGCTCCGGACATGGATAAGCCTCCAACGGCCAATGCAAACCCACCTTCACGTCCTCCAATCTGCATGGGCATAAAGAATAGCAGATTGGCAAGCAAGGAAGAAAAAGCTACGATTAAAACACAATCTATAAAACTTACGTCCGTAGTCAGGATATTCAATATCAACCAGACTTCCATGCAAGATAAGACTCTGGCTGCGAATTCTAAGGATAAAGCCGTATAGAAAGTACGCTTCCGCTTCTGGTGAAGTAATGCAATTTGCTGGTCTATCGCCTTTAATTGATCGCTATACTTTTCGGCTATGTTTGCTGCATACTTCTTTAAAATAGGTATTTTACTGCATATACGTACAAAGGCTACAGCCATCCCGCTCCGGTAGCCACGAATAAAGAGAACGGCGAAAAACAAGCAAAATATAAGGATTAACGCCATCACAATTCCCATAATCAGATTCACCGGATAAAAACAGATGTAAATAACTACAGCAGCAATCCAAAAGCAGAAATGGGAGGATATATGCATCATAACATATAGGATGACAGAAGAAGTAGCCCGTTCAACGCCTATAAAAGGCTTCAACTCCATAATACGATATGGCTCACCTCCCATCAACCCCACAGGGGTTACATAGTTCAAGGCAAAACCGGATATGGAAAGTTTATATACCCGCCAAAAGGGTACGTATGCTTTCTTCCCATCACGAATAATCTGATACCACGACGTTGCATTCAATAAATAAACAAACACCCAAAGAAGAATGATCAGTGGGAAATAGTAACCGGCACGTTTCAAATTACTCCACAGTTCGTTATAGTCCATATCGAATGTGAACATCATAATGATGACTGCAACAATACCAAATGCCAGGAAAATATTACGATACTTACTTTTCACCGGGTTGAGTTTTGGGTTTTGGGTTATGAGTTTTGAGTTTTGAGTTATGAGTGGTGAGTTTTAGGTTTTGGGTTATGAGTATCTGCATAGTATTACTCATAACTCAGAACTCACCACTCATAACTTGATTATAAAGCTTCTTACTTAACGATTCATGTTTACTTATCATATAGATAAGCAGACCATTCAGAATCGTGAGTTCAAAGATAAAGTAAATCCACGGAAGATTCAGGAAAAGACTGATGAAAAGTACGATTACACGGGTATTGAAAGATAGGATATTTGTATATTTCATCAATGGTTTACTACCCTTGCGAAAATCATCGGCTAATTCCTGCGGTATCTGGTTTTTATATTTTTCATGTATCACATTGAAAAAACGTTGAAACCAGGGAGAACTTTTCTCCTGCGAAGCCGTATATCTGCCATAGAAGTAATGATACATCTTCATGCCCCAATTACCTTTCCAGGGAAGGGAATTATAAATATCATACTGCTGCCTGGAACTATCCAACTCACTACCCGCCTCTCCTTTCAAAAAGAAAAGATGAATATTCCGGTAATAGTCGGCCATAGCCGCTTGTTTACTATGGAAGTATCCGGCCACTGCTGCTAAAGCCCATATCCAATAATTCCATTCGGGCATTAACCGCAGGCAGATTGCTGCATAAATAGATACAAACCAAAAGTCGCCTGCCAGACCATCGAGGATTCGTCCTATACGGGATTTCTGCCCGGTCATACGTGCCAATTGTCCATCGGCGCTATCATAGGAGTTTGCCCAGATCAGTAGGAGCATTCCTATGATGTTATAGTAGATATTATCAAAATAGAAGAAAACACCCGCAGCTACTCCCAGGAATATGGAAGCAATGGTTACAGTGTTCGGATGTACACCCAGTTTCTGAAAAAACAATGCCCAACGATATCCAATAGGACGATAAAAGATTAAATCAATAGGTTCTTCCGTATCGGCCGATTTAAGGGTTGATTCCAAAGAGGGTTTATTATTCGTCATTATTTTATTATTTCTATAGGGTTTTGAATGTAAATGATTAGCTGTAGGGGCGGTTCGCGAACCGCCCGAAAATGGTTTCCTGTTTATTCTGGACATTGGGCGGTTCGCGAACCGCCCCTACAGTAAATCACTCCTTTCCAATCCGTTTTACTCTATTTCTTTATCTTTTCAATAATTGCCGAGGCAATGGCATGTGCTGCTTCCTCACGACATGGGGCAAAACTTGGCCAATCGTTAAAGTCGATGATCCTTATGGTACCATCGGGAGCAATGATGCAATCGCCACCATATACCATAACACTCAACGCTTCTGATGCTTTATCACAGATATCCTTTAAGTGCCCCATATCAAAATGTATGCCTTCCGGTTTACCGTTTATTTCTTCATGTCCGAACTTACTATGTTTTTTATCAAAAGGATAAAACCAATGAAAAAATGGAGTTCCTGCAACACCATAGAATTTAACCAGGTCACCTTCAAGATGTTCATTTATAACAACCCTATTTATACCTCTCAAGGCATATTCGGCCATCACCTCCCGAAGGTTTTCTTTATTGCGTACGTATGTTACGTCTTCGCGGTGTATGGCATGAAAGTCACCACGCTTAACCCAACAAAAGGCTACGTCTCTGCCGGATGCATAAGTTGTAACCTCTTCCATTGTTGAGATAATAAGGCTTTCGGGATGAGGAACATTATTCTCCAACAAAAGCCTTGTCATTCGCTCACGGGTACAATTTTCAATACCATATCCGGAATTTACAGCTATAATACCACCATTCTCCAATTGCTGTAGTTTACGGACCGCCTGTTCATTCCGTAGCATAGTAAAAACAACATCTTCGGTAATATCATTTACTAGAAACTCCTGTTCAGTATATAAATTGACTATAAACCCTGCTTCACTCAACAAATTGGTTACAGCCGAAAAGATAGCTGCATCATTTCCAATATGATTCGGCGAAAAAAGAGTATGCCGTTTTACTCCTGCTATTTTTATCTGTTTCATTTTTATTTTGAAGGAATTTTGAAACGCAGATTAACACAGATTTACGCAGATTATATATAATAACTAAATAAATAATCTGCGTAAATCTGTGTTAATCTGCGTTTCAAAAGTCAATTTACTCATTTCTTATCTACTCTGTATAAACTCCTCCGCAGTCCTGATGTCTGTTTCATGATCAACATCGACTATTTTAGAGAACGGAAATGCTTTAACCTCTAACCCTGTTTGTACCATAAGGCGCTGGAAGTTCCGCATACGCGAAAGTCCTTCGTCCATAGCCTGTCTAAACAAATTGAGTACGGTTTCATTCATTCCATAAATACCTCCGGAAACATATTGTATACCTGGTTCGGGAAGATCAAGGAAGTTTGTGATGCGTAAATCCTCGTTCGTCTGAACGTACAAAGGCTTTTCATCGTCTATATAATCGGTAACCCCCATCAAAGCATCACTCATGCGGTCATTACGAAACGCACGAATATAATCCGAGAATTCTGCTTCCCTGAAAATGGTATCTACTGTTGTTAAACAAAACTTTCCCCCTTGAAGGTAGGGAGAAAGTTCGTAAAAGCTATGTAGAGAATCGGGAGTGCTTTTGATCACAAGATTTAATGGTACCGGCAGATTTACACTTTGCAGGTACTGCCTTACATCCATCATCTCTTCGTTGATAATAACACTTACAGATTCAGCATTGTTATTAATAAATATACGAAAAAGCCGTTCTATCATTCGTTCCCCATTAATATGGAGCAAAGGCTTTGACACCCCTACCCCTTCGGCTACCAACCGGGAACCCTGACCAGCGGCTATTACTGCATAGTTCATAATCAAAAACTTAAAGTTTTTGATTAAGTTGAAAGTTGAAAGTTGAAAGTTGAAAGTTACGATGCCGATTTTTATTTTCTTCATCTGCATAGATAACTTTCAACTTTCAACTTTCAACTTTCAACTTAATCCAAGTAGTCTATCGTTTCCTCCCCAATCATCTTGCGCAACGTGTTTTTCAGTTTAGTGTACTGAATGAACAAGTCATGCTCAGGGATATGTTCAAAGTCATGCATCGGACTTTTCAGATAGAATGATAACCATTCCTGAATGCCGTACATACCTACTCTCAGTGCCAGATCAGAGAAAAGCACCAGGTCAAGGCATAATGGAGCAGCCAGAATAGAGTCACGACAAAGGAAATCGACTTTCAGTTGCATAGGGTAACCCATCCATCCTACGATATCAATATTGTCCCAACCTTCTTTGTTATCTTTGCGTGGTGGGTAATAGTTAATACGTACTTTATGATAGATGTTACCATATAGTTCAGGATATAATTCGGGTTGAAGAATGGTATCAATTACAGACAGCTTGCTGACCTCCTTGGTTTTGAATGAATCCGGATCGTCCAGAACTTCTCCGTCACGATTACCTAAAATATTGGTAGAAAACCAGCCATCCAGCCCAAGCATACGTGTTTTAAGCATAGGAGCCAACACGGTTTTCATCATAGTCTGGCCTGTTTTGAAGTCTTTTCCGGCGATGGGAACTTTTTTCTCCGCCGAGAATTCCCACATGGCAGGGATATCCAGACAAAGATTAGGCGCTCCCATAATGAAAGGCGCTCCTTCGGCGATGGATGCATACGCATAGCACATACTTGGAGCAATAATATCTTCGCGATTTTCTTTCATGGCCTTTTCGAAAGTAGCCAATGATTTGTGTTCTTCACACATTGGCAAGTATATTTCTGTACTTGCTGCCCAAATTACTACTACTCTATCGCATTTATTGGCTTCTTTAAAGTCACGGATATCTTTACGTATAGCTTCCGTCAGTTCCCAACGGTTGGTACTCTGCTTTACGTGTGTTCCGTGCAGGCGTTTTACCCAATTCTGGTCAAATGCGGCAGGCATTGGCTTTATTGCCTTCAACTCATCTTTCACGCCATTAATATCTTTCTCATTCAGGACTTCTGCATGGCAAGCAGCTTCGTATACGTCTTCCGGGAAAATATCCCAACCGCCAAATACTAAATCATTTAAATCGGTCAAAGGCACAACGTCTTTGATCTTAGGAAAGTTATTTTCAATTCTCTTACCTAAACGAATAGTTGCCAGTTGAGTGATAGAACCAATAGGGGTTGATAATCCTTTGCGAACTGCAAGTGTTCCTATTACAAACGTGGAAGAAACAGCTCCTCCCAACCCTACTACCAGTACTCCGAGTTTGCCTGTAGCCGGCTTAATTTCATTTTTCATGTTGGTGATATATTTACTCAATTATTTAACTACCGCAAATCTATGTAATAATCCTGGAATAATTCTGAAAACTTAGAATAGATTTTAAGTTTAATACCTTATAAGTGGACCTTTTTTAATCATTTTAACAGTATTGTGCAATTGAAAGTTGAAAGTTGAAAATTGAAAGTTACGATGTCGATATTAATTCTTCATTTGCACAATAATTTTCGACTTCCAACTTTCAATTTCCAATTCTTAAAAACTCTTTTCCTTTTTTTCTGTTATATAGATTAATCGCGGATTTGTCCGCATATATGATAACCTGATAATTTTCACTTAAACATTATAATATATGGAATGGATTATTAGTCAACTCAGGGAGCACCCCGAACTAGCTGTCTTCCTTACCTTATTTTTAGGTTTCTGGATCGGAAAACTCAAGATAGGGAAATTCAGTTTGGGAACAGTTACAAGTGTGCTACTGGTAGGTGTTCTTGTCGGTCAATTGAATATTGAGATCAGTGGCCCATTAAAATCAGTATTTTTCCTTCTCTTCCTTTTTGCGGTCGGATATAAGGTCGGTCCACAGTTCTTCAGAGGGCTAAAGAAAGATGGATTGCCGCAAATGTTATTTGCTGCCATCATGTGTGTATTCTGTCTGATTGCCCCTTGGGGATTAGCCAAGATTATGGGTTACAACCTCGGTGAAGCTGCCGGGTTATTGGCAGGTTCGCAAACGATCTCTGCGGTAATCGGTGTAGCCGGTGATACAATCAACGGATTGGATATTGCCGCAGCTGATAAGACCAAATTTATTAATGCAATTCCGGTAGCTTATGCGGTAACGTATATCTTTGGTACGGCTGGTTCGGCATGGTTACTTGCTTCTATTGGTCCACGCTTATTAGGTGGATTGGAGAAAGTTAAGGCAGCTTGTAAGGAACTGGAAGCGAAGATGGGCAGTTCGGACGAAGAAGAACCTGGTATCGCTAAGGCGGCTCGTCCTGTAGTTTTTCGTGGCTATAAGATTGAGAATGATTGGTTTGGTGATGGAAAGAAGATTAGCGAACTCGAAACGTATTTCCGTAAAGATGGAAAAACCATTTATGTGGAAAGAGTACGTCAGAATGGAGTTGTTGGCGATGCGTCTCCAAATCTTATCCTGAAAAAAGGGGATGAGGTTGTACTCAGCGGACGCCGTGAGTTTGTAATTGATGAAGAAGAATGGATCGGTAATGAGGTGCTGAATGTTCAACTCCTTGATTTCCCAACAGAAACGATTCCGGTGACTGTAAGTAAGAAGACATGTGCAACCAAGACTGTGGCACATCTTCGTCGCCAGAAGTTTATGCATGGGGTAAGTATACAAAGTATCAAGCGTGCGGGTGTAGATATTCCGGTATTACCTAAAACGGTTATTGATGCAGGTGACGTTATATCTCTTATTGGCCTGAAAAAGGAAGTGGATATGGCAGCGGATGCTATTGGGTATGCCGATCGTCCAACCAACCAAACGGATATGATCTTTGTAGGGCTGGGTATTCTGCTGGGCGGATTGTTCGGAGCGTTAACCGTTCATTTAGGTGGGGTTCCATTAAGTTTGAGTACCAGTGGTGGCGCTCTGATTGCCGGTTTGATATTCGGTTGGCTACGTGGTAAGCATCCTACTTTCGGACGTATTCCGGAACCTTCACTTTGGATATTAAATAACGTCGGACTGAATATGTTTATCGCTGTTGTAGGTATCACGGCAGGTCCTGGGTTCGTTCAAGGGTTTAAAGAGGTGGGGGTCAGCTTATTCGTAGTAGGTGCATTGGCAACGGCTATACCGCTGATTGTCGGATTACTACTCGCCAAGTATGTATTCAAGTTCCACCCTGCATTGGTGTTGGGTTGTACTGCCGGAGCACGTACCACAACAGCAGCATTGGGAGCTATCCAGGATGCGGTGGAAAGCCAAACACCATCACTGGGTTATACGGTTACGTATGCAGTAGGAAATACCCTGCTCATCATCTGGGGGGTCGCAATAGTATTAATGATGTAGCGGCAAGGTGCCGCTGCCAGGTTTCGATGCCGGTTTCAATGTGGATGAGGGGTAAATGTAAAGTTTATAACCGCCCCTACGGTAAATCATCATTTCTAACAACAAATAAATAAACAATATGAAAGAGAATAAAAATGCATTAGATAGAAACTTCCAAAAACAAATGGAAATCATCAGTCCGTTTGAATTAAAAAATCAATTGATTGATTTGGCTGATGAGAGTATTAAAAAGGTAACCCGTACCATGTTGAATGCAGGACGTGGTAACCCGAACTGGATTGCAACAACTCCGCGTGAAGCTTTTTTTCTGTTGGGACAGTTTGGTTTGAAGGAGTGTAAACGTGTAATGTACATGCAGGAAGGCATTGCCGGTATACCCGAAAGAGATGGCATTGCATCACGTTTCGAAGAGTTCCTGAAAGATAATGAGAAAAAAGCCGGTGCGGAATTACTGGAAAAAACTTATAACTATTTGTTAATGGAGCATGCCGCTGATCCGGATACTTTGGTACACGAATGGGCAGAAGCTGTTATCGGCGACCAATACCCGGTGCCCGATCGTATTCTGCATTTCACAGAAATCCTGGTACAGGATTATCTGGCACAAGAGATGTGCGACCGCCGTCCCCCCAAAGGTAAATTCGATTTGTTTGCTACCGAAGGTGGTACAGCAGCCATGTGTTATGCCTTCGACTCGTTGCAGGAAAACTTCTTGCTGGATAAAGGTGACGGAATTGCTTTATTGACTCCAGCCTTTACGCCATATATTGAAATACCACGCCTGAGCCGATATCAATTCAACCTGATTGAGATTTGTGCAGATAAGATGACTAAAGAAGGTTTCCACACCTGGCAATACCGGGATGAAGAGATCGACAAGTTGAAAGATCCTAAAATCAAGGCTTTATTTGTTACAAATCCTAGCAACCCGCCTAGTTATGCACTGGCACCGGAAACAGTAGCACGTATTGTAAACATTGTGAAGAATGACAACCCGAATCTGATGATTATTACAGATGATGTTTATGGTACATTCATTCCACATTTCCGTTCATTGCTGGCTGAGTTACCACAGAATACGCTTTGTGTTTATTCATTCTCCAAGTATTTTGGAGCAACCGGATGGCGTGATGCAGTAATCGCTCTTCATGAAAATAATATTTATGACAGGATGATTGCCGAATTGCCAAAAGACAAAAAAGAAGCATTGAATGAACGCTACAGTAGCCTGACATTGAAGCCCGAAAAGATGAAGTTTATTGATCGTATGGTAGCTGATAGCCGTCAGGTAGCGTTGAATCACACCGCAGGTTTGTCACTTCCACAACAAATGCAAATGAGCTTATTTGCTTCATTCGCACTGTTGGACAAGGAAGATAAATATAAAGCGAAGATGCAGGAGATTATCCGTAAACGCTTGAAAGCATTGTGGGATAATACAGGGTTTACACTGATGGAAGATCCGTTACGTGCCGGATATTATAGTGAAATTGATATGCTGGTGTGGGCGAAGAAGCTGTATGGAGATGATTTTGTTCAATACCTGAAAAAGAACTATGAACCCGTAGACGTTGTATTCCGCCTGGCGCACGAAACCTCATTGGTTCTATTGAACGGTGGTGGTTTTGACGGACCGGAATGGAGTATCCGCGCTTCACTTGCCAACCTGAACGAGAAAGATTACGTTGTCATAGGCAAGGGCATCCGCGCCATTCTCGATGAGTACGCCGCTAAGTGGAGCGGCAAGGTGCCGCAGCCAGGTTCAAAAGACTAGAATAGTATCCTGAACCTGGTCAACCCATCAGAATATGTTCTCAGAGAGAATGTACACCCGTGGCGGCTAAGGACTTCACGTATAAAGATTAAGCCAATACCTTGACCGTTAGGCTTGGTAGAAAAGAAGGGACTGAAGATTTTATCTTCGGTCTCTTTTGTTATTCCCTTTCCGTTGTCTATAATTTCAATGCCGGCAGGAGATAAAGTACGGATTGTAATTGCTCCATTCTGCTCAATGCTTTCGGCTGAGTTTTTAATGATATTGACTAAAACCTGCTCAAACAAGGAAGCATCCAGATGCTGTTTAGGCAATTCTGTTGTTTCGAGCGTGAGGGTTATATTACGGTCGGCACACATTCCCTCCATAAAGCGTTTGCAGGTAAATGTCAACTCGTTCAGATCAACCGGAGTTAAATGAGGTTCGGGAATCTTCACCACATCGGCAAAACGGACGATAAAACGGCTCATAGAGAAACAACGCTCTATACAAACCCGCATCACTTCACGAATATCTTCCGTATTGTCTATTTCCGTCAGAGCATCTTCAATGGTATCCAACGTTGATGTGATGCCTGCTGTTGTATTATTCACTTCATGGGCAATCATCCGGATCACCTTCTCGTACGCTATTTTCTCAGCTTTAATAACTTCGTCGGTCAGACTCTCGATCAGATAAAAAGAATGTGAGAAACCATGATTGATAAATGAAGAATGGGTGCATTTATAGATATTGGCATCATTCAGCCGCACCGTTTTGGAATCATCCCGGGAAATATTTAATAGTTCCACTATTAAAGGAGAATCTATATCAGAGAGTTTTTTCTCTTTGATATCTCCCATTGACATACCTAGCATTTTCAGCGCCATCGGATTACATTGACTCACTTCACCATCCAATGAAATGATAAGTACACCCATAGGAGATGCTTCAATCAACAGGTCCAGAAAATGGTTTTGCTCACGCAATCGAAGCCGTTCATTCTTCAATTGTTCCATCATACGGTTAAAGATATGGACGATATGATCGGCCTCTACCTGCCCCACATCACTCAAACGACTGCTAAAATCCTGTTCGCGCAGCAGTTCCATACCATTACCAATAATATGCAACGGTTTCACGACTCTTCGATAGAAATAGATCAGATAAATCAAGGTCAGAAGGATTAACCCTTCTATGGTATAAAACACCCAGGGAGACGAATGCATAACACCCAAATAGGCTAATAATCCTACAATTACCAGTAAAAACAGAGTCAGTATGAAAAACAATCCTTTTATCCGCATAATGTTATTCGTTCACTCTGATGTTATATTTTTCCAACCGGCGATAGAGTGCTGCACGGCTGATTCCTAAAGCAGTGGCTACCTGACTCAAATTATTCTTATATCGTTCCAAAGCCTGCAAAATGGTCTGACATTCTATTTCATCCAGTGTCATGCCATTCAGGTTAGAGCTTCCTGCTGCTTTTACCGGTTCATCCCGGTATTGGTATTGGCTTTCAAAATCGGAAGCATCTAACCTGTCTTTACCACTAATCAATATGGTACGTTCAACCAGATTTTTCAACTCACGGATATTACCGGAATAAGGCAAACGGGTTAGGAAGCTCAAGGCATCTGACGAAAACTCCGTTTTAGGCAAACCATTCAATTCGGCTTGTTTATCTGCAAAATGGCGAGCCAGCAATGGTATATCTTCCCTACGTTCACGCAATGCCGGCAAATGAACGGTGATCAGATTTATACGATAAAAGAGATCTTCACGGAAAGTATGCCCGGCTACCATTTTACGTAAATCTGCATTGGTGGCACTTACTACACGAACGTCTGTTTTCCGGGGACGGCTATCGCCCAATACCTCAAACGTCTGATCTTGCAATACTCTTAATAATTTAACCTGGCATGAAGGGTCCAGATCTCCGATCTCGTCTAAGAATATAGTTCCTTTATTGGCCAGTTCGAAGCGACCGACACGGTCTGTACTTGCATCTGTAAACGCTCCTTTCTTGTGTCCGAACATCTCACTCTCAAACAAACTTTGTGAAATACCTCCAAGGTTTACTTTCACAAAAGGGTGTTTCGTGCGCTGACTATTGATGTGGATAGCCTCGGCAATCAATTCCTTACCGGTTCCGCTTTCTCCGGTTATCAATACCGAAGCATTTGTTTTGGCAATACGGGCTACGGTATTCAACACATCCATCAATCCTTGCGATTTGCCGATAATGTTTCCCCGGTTCAGGGTATCTGTTTGTTCTTGTGGGGTTTCTTTAGGGGCCGATGTTAATTCCAAAGCGGTTTCTATGCGTTGAAGCAGGGCCGCATTGTTCCAGGGTTTGGTTATAAAGTCGAACGCTCCTGCCTGCATGCCTTGCACAGCCAGCTGAATGCTGCCCCATGCAGTCATCAGGATGACCGGCACATCGGGGATAAAGATTTTAACTTGTTTCAGTAGTATTAACCCCTCCTCTCCTGTTGTGGAAAGCGTAAAGTTCATATCCATCAGAATCAGATCGGGAGCCGCAGAACGTACAACCTCCATGGCTTCTTTAGGAGAAGATACAGCCTGAGCCTCATAGCCAGCCCGTTTAAGCATAAAACTTAAGGATGAACGAATCGAAGAATCATCGTCTATAATCAGAATGTACATAAGTTGAAAGTTGAAAGTTGAAAATTGAAAGTTACCATACGGAATTAAAGTTTAAAGGTTGACAAGTATATCATCTAAATTTATTTATATTGTATAAACTATTTTTGCCATAGTACTTAGTTGAAAATAAACTATTACCCTGCGAATTTATAATTTATAATTTATATTCTTCTTATCAACATCATAATTTTCCATTCCGCATGGCAACTTTCAACTTTCAACTTTCAACTTTTAATCACTTCTTCAAAATCAACTTCCAATTCGGTATCATTTCTGAAATCCCAAAGTGTCAGGCTGCGTATCTGGTAGTAATAGTACCAAAAAGAGTACATCTCGGAAATAAATTTCTGACGGGCTTCATCTTTAGCGTTTTGTGAATCATTCAGGTCCAGGGTGCTGATCTTGCCTATCAGGAATGTTTCGACACTTGTTTTATAACGCTTCTGTGCAATCTGATCCGCCTCGTTAGCAATATCAAGCTGGGCAGCCTGGTTATTATAATTCTCAACTAATAAGAAGATGTTCTGATTGAAATTCATTTGCTCTTGCCGTATCTGCGAAAGAACAACATCACGATTACTCTGGGCAACTTTTACTTTACCTCTACGTTTTCCCCAATCGAGAATAGGGATTTTTACTCCTACCTGCACAATCTGATTATCGCGCAGATTCCGATAAGATTCCGATAATGTCTGGTCCTGACTTGAATATCCGATACTGGCAAACAGGTCTATACTACGTAAATTACCTTTTGCTGTGGCAACATTATAATCGGCCTCCAACTGGCGACGACGGATATTCTGAGCAAAAGAATTTCTTTCTTGTGCCTTGTTCAACACCTTATTATATTCAATAACGATATCGGGTACCAACTCGGGCATAACCGGTTCAAGGATCTCATCTTCGGAAAGTCCCAAAAAAGAACGAAGCTGAAACATTTTAGCATTCAGATCGCTTTCGGACTCGGTCACAGAAGCTTTGGCTTTCAGCGCAGTTAGTTTCAGTTGAAGGAGTTCATTCTCGGATATCTGGCCCATTTTCCGTTTAGCAATGGCTACTTCGTATAAGCGGTCGGCATTTTCCAGGTTTTGACGGTCTGTAGCCAGAGTCTCTTTGGAAAGTAGTAACTGAAAGAAATAAGTGATTGTTTTCATCGTTACTTCTTCTGTAGCAGTAATGAAAGTCGCTTTCGCTTCGGCATAACGAACGGGTTCTATGCGACGGTCCCACTTCAGGGTATTTACTCCAAATATGGGTTGGGTTAATTTAAGACCTATAGGGATGGACATAAATTGCTTATTTCCTCCGGAACCTAGTTGTTTCAAATATTCAAGAGAAGAAGATAGAGAAAGGCGACCACCGGTAAACCAGATGTTCTGATCGACGGAAAGTTCTCCGGATAATCCTAAGGTGTTGTTACGAACATACTTATAGGAGCCATCTTCCAACTGATAGCTGCTATATGATTTATTATAGTTGGGCAATGTCCCTGTCAGGTTCATTTCCGGTAATAGATCGGCCTTAAACGTGCGGTATTCCCAATAGGCTGTTTTGAGTTGGTTTAAAGCGACAGCGGCATCAACGGATTGTACCCTTGCCAAAGTGATGGCCTCAGAGAGTGTGATCTGATGTTCATTTTGGGCTTTCAACGCAACCGAAAGCAAGAGTGCTGCAATGCAAAGTGATATATTCTTTTTCATAAAACATGGTTTTCTGAAAAGGATATGTCAAATGGTATGCCAGAAAAGAAAAAGGTGTATCACAACTTCCTCCCCCTGCCCCCTCCAAAGGGGGATAGCTGCGCTACAAAGCGTTCTTGCTGGGTATCCCCCTCTGGAGGGGGCAGGGGGAGGAAGTTGTGATACACCCTCTTATTCATAAAAACAAGTGTTCATTTCCGAACACTTTGTTCACGTATGAACACTAATTATTCCGATCGGGTATTCTCACCGTAAAGCGGGTACCTTTACCTTTTTCCGACTCAACAGAAATGGTACCGTTCAAACGGCCAACAATGGTTTGAGTAATGCTAAGTCCTAGCCCTGCGCCTTGTGTAAAGCTATCGACTTTATAGAAGCGTTCGAATATACGGTCTTTGTCTTCCTGAGACAAGCCGATTCCTGTATCCTCTACAAAGAAAGAGGTAAAGCCGGGCTCTTCGGTATATCCGAAAGTGATGGAACCGGATGTGGTGAATTTCGCTGCATTATTTATCAGGTTATTCAGCACTTGTTTCAAACGAACCGAATCTGTGATCAGCGTCTTCTCACTTTCTTCAGGAATGGCTTTAACTAGTTGAACTCCCGACGGCATATTCAAGCGTTGCGAATCATATATTTCCTGCATGATAATAGGTAGGAAATAAGGAGAGAACTGGAAGTCCATCGTGCCCGATTCTACTCTGGACAGATCTAGAATATCACTGATCAGGGCTAACAACAACTCGCAGTTTTTGTTGATAGTAGCAATAAATTGCTCAATCTCTTCTTCGCTAAACATCTGGTAGTCTTTGAGCAAATCAGAGAACCCTACAATAGCATTTAACGGCGTACGTATTTCGTGGCTCATGTTAGCCAGGAATGCCGTTTTCAGTTTATCTGCCTGCAAAGCACGGTCACGGGCAGCAATCAGTTCTTCTTCAGTAGACTTATAGCGTTGTATACTCTGGCATACTCCAATCACTTCGAATGGCATTCCTTCTGTAAGACCTCCGATGGTTGTTATACGGAATTCCCACCACTCATAGGCGTGTGCAGCGTTGCGTTGACGGAATATGAGGCGTACGTTTTGCGCATGTCCGTCAATGACGGTAGAAAACAGCCGGTGAGTTTCTTTCAAGTCCTCAGGATGGATGTTTGCATCAATATCATTCCTTTTAACAATGCCATCCCTCAACCCCATCCGCGCATTATACTCGGCCGGGAAGCTAAATGAATCTTCTGTTCTATTATACTGCCAGGGATAGATCATACTTTCGACTATCGCCATGTTGTAGTAGCGTTTCTGGAGGGCCTCAACAGAGATATTACGGAAACTTAAGACCATACCGGTTTGCTTACCATTGGCACGCAACGGTACAATCTCTCCCGATACCGGAAAGTATTTTTTATTATGTATAGCCTGAAGGAAGGTATTCTCGGGTATGGGTACGCTTACCCCATCGGTTGCGACTTTCTTTAATAAGTCGGACAGTATACTCTCTCCGTTATGAATGAATATACACAGGCTTCCCGTAATTTGTCCTTCGTAAGGGCGTGATTCTACATTTTTAGGAACAGGCAGTTCAAGTGCTTGCAACATGGCCCGATTGACAAAATGGATTCTATAATCCATATCATAGGTTATCACAGCGTCTCGTATGGAATGGAACACATTGTCGAATTCATTGCGTTGAGCCACCATACGCTCTTGTATCAGCAATTTCGTCTGGGCATGCATCCGCCTACGGGATTCGCGACGGTTAACCGCCACCAATCTAACCACCAGCAATACAAGCAGACCTAAAATAACAGCATATAAAATGGCATACCAAACACCATATTTCTCCATATATGGCTCATTGATGATAACGCCGTTTTTAGGTATCCGTTCTTTTTTTACGCGGAAGAATTCCAACTGCTTATAGTCATAAGTCAACTGATTGGTGCTCTCCGAAATTTCTAATGATTCGGGTTTTGCCCCGCCCAGGATTTTCACCGCACGTTTTACCACCTCACGGGCTTCATCGGCAGGCGAAGGGGCTGCGACACAAAATCCTCCTTGCATTAAAGCCGAACCGTTTGTACTAAACGTGGGTGCTTTAGATACCTTGGCAATGGAAGGCATAAATAACCCCCAATAGGGTACAATGACAACGCTGTTTCGTATGTCTCTGGAAAGTTGGATTTCGCTTACAATATCGGTAAGCGGATCAAGTGTCACATTAAAATCTTTTATGGTATATCCGCTGTTTTCTGATAAGAAGTTTCTCCATTCCTCTTTAAACGCCTGTAATCCCCAACGGCCTAAGGTTGTTTCTTCCGACAAAACTACAACTTTTTTCCTGTCGGGAAAGACTTCTTTGATTGTGTTCAGGAGTTTATTATATGCAAGCGGAGTGGTGGTTCCGGTTGCATTAGGATAGGTTCGCAGTAATTTATAATTCGGGAATTGAACGCCTGTAAAAACAACAGGTACGGTAGTTGGTAACGGATCACCGCATGTTAGCAGTGTATAAAGTGCTTCGTCATGTGAGGTCACAATCAGGTCGGTTCCCCGTTCTCTTGCACGGGCGCACATCCGGCGCATGATTTCTTCTTCGCCAACCACCCGCCAATAGCGGCTATTTAAGTATTCAGTTGTGATGTTTACCGACAAGGATTGTTCTTCAAACCCTTTCCTTAATTCTTCGTTAAACTCTCTGGCCCATGTATCACGCTCTGTATAAGATTGTATAAACAGGATATTATAAGTCTGCTTCGCCGACAAAGCCGGAGAAAAAACCACTATAAATAAAACCAGTATTAGACTTGAATGTTTGAAATATGGTATCATCAATACTTCTGCAAAAATAAACTAGATGCAAAGATATATTTAAAATCCAGAAAAAAGGGCATATCGTCCTTTTTTTGTTTTCCAAATCTCTTATTTGCAACGTTTTATTCTTTATGTAAAGTTCCGGACGGTTCAAGGTTTACGGTTAGATGGAAATCTGCACAGAATAGTTTCTCGTTTCGCATAACATAATTATTTTTATTACACAACATTAGTTAGCCGGTTGCAACCAGCTCATTGGCTGGTTATAAGCAGCTCATTAGCCGGTTGCAACCAGCCAATGAGCTGGTTGCAACCGGCTAACTTAAATTGTGCATAAAAAGGAGATAAAAACAAGGTATCCGGAAGTTAATCCTTTCGTGTTTGTATATTGTAGTTAGCAACCGGATTATTCTTCATGCAAAGCCTCGGCCGGTTGAATCTTCATGGCTTGATAAGCCGGATACCAGATACCTACTACAATCATCAGAGTCATTAATAGCAACGTAATAAGAACACCCGGTATAAACCGTTCCATCCCCCACTCCATTTGCCAGGCATCTGACAGGCTAGCATTCCCGATGTTATAGCAAATAACAAGCGCCGGAATAACAGCCAACAAAAGCAACAATAAACCTTCGCTGATAAGAAGCCTGTTTAATTTGGGTAAAGAAGAGCCTAAAGCAATGCGCAGCCCCAATTCCGAACGACGCTGTTGCGTACGATACCAGAACGTTCCGATAATGCCCAGGAAGATGTTTACCAAAAGGAAAAGCATGATAAATCCACGTTTCTTCAACGCATTTACATCGTCCAGTTGAAAGGCGTAGCGAATATCATCATAAGACTGAATGCTTTGAATATAGCAGTTTCCCACATTATATAACCGGGGAGCATCTTTCATCAGGTCTTCCGTAAACTCGGGAGATGTTCCGGGGCGGGTACGGATACAAACTTCATAATAAGTAAAATCCGAACCTTTTAAACCGGCAAAAAAACTATCTCCAAAATACATCGCATAATAGCGTCCGCTCCAATTACCATTGGGCGAGAAGTCACTATAACGAACCGGTTCGGAGATGGCTGCTACACGGTATGTTTTGGTTGAGTCGCCCCACTGATAAAATTCCTGCCCCAGCAAGTTCTTACCTCCCGGATATTGATCCTCCCACAAGTCGGAAGGTACGATGATTGTGCCTTCTTCAAAAGCATTTGCCAGGGAAGTACTACCTGTACCATCTACGTTCTGGTATTGAAATACATTAAAGAAGTCGGGCGTACACCTCCGGAGTAACCGTCCGATAGACAGGGTGTCCTGGCGCAGGCTTCCTCCGCTGTTCGATCCATTATAAGGAGACGAATGCTGAGCCACACACACATATTCAATATCGGGGTGATGCCGCAAGCGTTCCACTACGGCCAGAAAATCATCACCATCTGTTGTTGTTTTCCGATCGGCAGGTATATAGCTGGCACTTTTAGGAGTAAGTTCATTAAACAACAACTGATATGTGTTCTCTATATTGAAGCCCTTCGGGAGGTTATAGGTATGAAGGTAAACGTAACTCCAATCCACAATAAACCAAAGAGCAACAAAAACAATCAGCAACTCGACCCATAGCCAAATGTTCGACTTCTTCTCGTTCCATATTTGTTTTAACATTAACTTTATCATAATTCTACGAGTTTAGAGCGGTTACAATATTCAATCGGGAAGCACGCCAGGCCGGTACGCCCGAGCTCAACAAATTCAGTATTAAACAGAACAAGAAGGTGCCGACAAAAATCATCGGGTCCATCAGCATAGCAGCAGATATAACATTACTTCCACCCAAAAAGCTGTTTGTTGAATTGGAGAACAACAGATCATTCAATACAAATACAGCACCATAAGAGAGTAATAGCCCCACAACACCACCGATCAGTGTAAGGATCATGCTTTCTGCCAGGATTTGTTTAAGAAGTTCTCCCCTGCTCGCCCCAAAAGAACGACGCACTCCTAACTCCGGGAAACGCTTACGCATACGGGATAAAGTCATTCCGGAAAGATTGATAGCCGGAACCAATAATAACAGTACGATCACAACCACATATTCTACTCTGACACGGGTAATGTCGGGTCCGGGATTCGCCCACTTACGATGATTGTACACAAACTGGTCATCGGGTTGTCCGCGATAATCAATAGTCTGTTCCGCATGCCGTTCATTAAACTGTATACGATACCGCTCGGCCTCTTCGCGTATAGCCGGAAAGTCATCTGAAGAACGAGCCAGCATAGCAACCCGCATCATTCCCATCGTGTTACTCCAGGTAATGCTAGCTATATTGGTTGTAGAAAATGGTATCCACACCTGGGCATAAGCAGTAGGAGCCAGTTTGGAAATATCTTTCACAACAGCCACAACGGTATAATCCGAGTGATTCAGGCTGATTGTACGCCCTATCGCCTCGATGGTTCCATAAAGTTTACGGGCCACACTCTCGGCAATTACAGCTTTGGTAATTCCGGATTCACAATCGGCAAGGTCATAGGGTTTTCCATTAATAAAAGGAAATTCAAATACTTTCCAAAACGCTTCATCGGTTTGCAATACATCGACTTTCATTGATTCTCCCTCGGGTGCAGAAGCCAGAAAGCTGGTATAGGGTGGAGAGTAAATGCAAACTGCCTCAGGAGTGGTTAATTCTTTGAAACACTCTTTGGCTGTTAAAAGCGACATGGGTCCATTGGTAGAATTTGTTGGGTCGTTATTCCAATATGTGCGCATCCACTTTACGTACAATGTGCGATGCCTGTTTACCTCCGGAGAATAATCTTCCAGTTCTATGCGCTGGGTAATTACCATCACCATAATCATAGCGATGGCCATAGCCGTACCTATGACAGAGATAAAGCTTAGCAACTTATTCTCTTTTAGTTGGCGTAGCGCTTGTTTTATATATTGTTTATACATGATTCTTAATTTCAATATTACACAACTAATTTACCATCAAGCAACCTGATTGTCCGGTAGGTTTGCCGGGCTTGCTTCTCATTATGAGTCACCATGACAATCGTTTGTCCATCTTCTTTGTTTAGTTTTTGAAGCAACTCTATAATTTCACCGCCTGCTACGGAATCCAGGTTACCTGTCGGCTCATCGGCAAGCAAAACTTTGGGTTCTCCAACCAATGCACGGGCTATGGCCACCCGCTGACATTGTCCGCCACTCAATTGAGAGGGAAAATGACGCATTCGTATCTTATGCCCTAATCCTACACGCTCTAATGCCTCTTCGGCCAACTGTCTTGATTTCGAGGAACTGATGCCTCTATATAATAAAGGTAATTCAACGTTTTCAATCACAGTCAGGGTTCGTATCAAGTGATAGGACTGAAATATAAAGCCCAGATTCCTGTTACGGAACTCTGCTTGCTCTTTGTTTTTCAACCCATCTATATCCACACCATTGATTGTAATGGTTCCCTGTGTCGGTGTGTCCAGCACTCCCATTATATTTAACAGGGTTGTTTTTCCACAGCCCGACGGTCCCATTATCGAAACAAATTCGCCCTTTTCAATCTTTAGATTCAGATCATTTAAAGCGACCGTTTCAATGGTAGTCGTGCGATATATTTTTGATACAGAGGCTAGCGTTATCATTTTACTTGTCTACCGTCAAAGAATCGAATTGTGCGACTTGTTTGTTTAGCTTGTTCTTCGTTGTGCGTTACCATGACGATGGTGCGTCCGTCTTCTTTGTTTAGTTGGTGTAGTAATTCCATGACCTCGGCTCCCATCTTGGAGTCCAGGTTACCGGTAGGTTCATCGGCAAGCAGTATCTGAGGATTACCCACAATGGCACGGGCAATGGCTACACGCTGGCACTGACCACCACTAAGTTGTGTCGGGAAGTGGCGCATACGATGGCTCAGACCTACGCGTTCCAGCATTTCCTGTGCCAAACGTTTACGTTCCGAACTGCTTGTGCCGCGATAAAGTAAAGGCAGTTCCACGTTATCCATTACATTCAGAGAGTTGATCAGGTGGAAAGACTGGAATACAAAGCCAAGTGTTTCGTTACGGAAAGCAGCCAATTGCCTGTCTTTCATATTACTAACATCAGTACCATTTATTTCAATCGCTCCTGTGGTTGGGTTATCCAATAAACCGATAATATTCAATAGTGTGGACTTACCACAACCTGAAGGTCCCATAATAGATAGGAATTCACCACGCTCTACATTCAGATTTACATTTTCAAGAGCCATTGTCTCAATTTCGCTGGTGCGATAAATCTTGGATACCGAATCAATTTTAATCATAGTTTATGCAATTTATTTATTAATACTTTTATTCATTTCTCAGTGCATCCGAAGGTAATGTTGCAGCCGCCTGCCTGGCAGGGATCAATGTACCGATCACTGCTATAAATAGCATCAGGGCATATACAATCAGACTTACAATCAAAAAGTGCGGAAGAAACCGGTTTTGGAGATAAGCGTCATTTTCAAACTGAGGGGGTTCGGCAAATCCGGTAAAATACACCCGTTGCAGAACAAAGAAAATGCCCAGTATCCAGGCGGCGGTTGTTATCAACCAGGATTCTGTCAGGAACTCTTTCATAATTTCTCTCCGCGTGCCACCTAATGCCATACGTAATCCGATTTCTCCCTTGCGCGAGTCACTGCGAAGCCAGAAGGTACCGGCAATGCCCAGGAAGGTGCAGATCAGGAAGAATGTAGCGAGGCTGATTTGCAGACGAAGTTTATTTGTTACTCCCTGCGAAAACTCGGAATGTCTGTAAATCGTATCAAAATCGGTTAGTTTCAACATATATAGATTACCAACGTTCAAGCGCGAAGCCATTTCTTGTTTGAACTGTTCTGCAAAAACCTCTTTCGACAGTCCGTCGCGAATACGGAAACAGATCTGGGCAGACCACGGAAAGTCTTCTACATCGAGTGTTTCCAATGGAATGAATTGTGTACGTATAGGCTGCCCGGTAGACCGGAATTTAAAATCAGGCATAATTCCTTTTACCTCATAATAAACAGTATCATCCGAATAGGCCGGAAAGATTTCTTTTCCTACCAAACTTTTCCCCGGGGTAAGTTTGTCTTCTACCCATTTCGTTACATATATTGTACGACCATCGGGGTTCCGGTGCCCGGGCATCGTGCCTGTATTTATATCGTGCATACGGAATACTTTAAAGAAATCTCCATCATGGTAAAAGCTCATGATCAAAGCACTGGTTTGGATAGAGTCATATTGTACGGTGGTACTACTTGTAGATTCACTTAACGGATATTGGTTGTCGGCGGTTATGACAGCCGATTCAACTCCATCGTAACTCCTGACCTGATTATACATATGAAGAAAATTAACCCTCCGTATAGAATCCGAGTTCAATTCCTCTCTGAATTTCCGGTGTGTGGAAGGGTATTGACCTATCGTCAACCGGAATACATTATCAATATTATATCCGGACGGAATGGCACGATTGCTCAACAGAACATATACCGGATCAATGACTCCCCACATAAAGAACGTAACAAGTACCAACTCCAGGAATATCCATGTATTTGCACGGCGTTTATTCCAGATTTGTTTTAATATATGTTTTATCATAATTACTTGTTATTACTTAGTGAGTAAACAATTCCTTTCTTTAGTCCGTAGTGAACAGGAATAATAGCCGACAACAAATTGAGTATGAAGCATACCGCCAGCGCAGTAAAGAATACGGCAGGATTGAACAGCATTCCGATCGTGATAGTCATATCGGTTCCTTCCGGCAATGTTCCCGGCCATCTGTCAAACAGGGTTAACACCCAGTTCTTACTTGTATATATAAGGATGTAGGATATAATTAATCCGACAGCTCCACCCAAAAATGTCAAGAGGAAATTCTCAGTAAGTATCTGGTGCATCAATTTCCGGTATGAGGCTCCAAAGGCTTTACGAAGCCCGACTTCGGCAAGCCTCTTCTCCATACGCGAGGAAACCATACCGCCTAAGTTTACGGCAGGAATAATAAGTAAAGCCAAAAGAATGGTTCCGAATGTTTTAATGACTTCGACCCAATTTATTTCCATATTATTATATTGACGGAAAACAGATTTCCAGTATACATCCGGCTGTCCGGACATGGTGAGTACATATTTATCCTGGCTATTATTTATTTTTCTCAGGATTTCATCTGCTTCAGCCTTTACGGAAGGAGCATCTGAAGCTGTTTTTGCTAAGAAAATAACCTTTAGCGCTCCCAGCATTCCTTCGCCCCATTTTGAAGGAACAAGGTTTTCGGCTCTAATCGTAAATGGCACCCATATTTGTGCATAAGTCAGCGGTGTGGCCAGCGATACGTCCCGAACAGCGCCCGATATTCTATAGTCATTCCCATCCAACATCATTCTTTTCCCTTCGGCTTCGGTGGTACCGAACAGTGTCTTAGCCAATGACGCCGAAATAACTGCCGTCTTTATAGCCGATTGGAAATCAGTGTCTGTATATGAGGTACCATGGATAAAATCAAAACTAAATACATTCCAGAAGTTATGATCTGTGTATCTCACCTTTACGGGAAGCATTCCTCTTTCATTGTCTAGTTCAACAAAAGGGTGATCATCCCAGACTTCCATGACGGCAGAAACAAGCTCGGGCGACTGCATGGTGTAAAGGTGCTCCTTAACAAACTCGTAAGAGAATAAGGAACTACTCATGCCATCGGTTTTGGGGTAATTGACCCTCAGACTATTAGCAATAAGCGTGCGGTTCCTGTTGTTCTCGGGGTATATCGGAGCGATTTTTATGTAATATACAATGGCTATGACCATGGTCATGGCTATCGCCAGGCCTGTCCCGACAATGTACACGGAACTATATAGTTTGTTTTGCTTGAGCATTTGCCAAGCTTGTTTGAAATAAACTTTGATCATTTTACCTTCAGTTTATTTTTATTCTTATGCGAAGACATATCGGATACCACCACCTTATCACCCGGTTTTAATCCACTTACAACTTCTACATATTCAAAGTTAGAGTCTCCCAGTTGTACTTTACGTTTCACCAGTTCCTTTTCGCTGTCCATCACAAAGAGTTCATACTCGCCCCGCCCCATGTAATAGGAAGCATTTGTCAGGCGCATCACATCTTCTTTCACGGCGTTCATCACGTAAACGTCGGTTTTCAGACCGGAACGCAAACGTCGGTTGCTATCATCATTTAATTGTACGGAGAAGGAGATTACACCATTCTTGGAAAGCGGCGTAACGCTGGAAACTACACCGTCCAGCTTTTCACTTCCGATCTTCACGATAGCCCGTCCACCGGCAGCCACGCGGTCGCCATAAGCATCGGCTATTTCAGCATCTACTTTGAAATGACTTAAATCGGAAATAATAGCAACTTGTGCTCCCTGTGCCACCTGTGCACCTACCTGATTGTTGACATAAGTAAGAATAGCTTTACGTGGCGAACGGATCTGTGCATCATCCAATGTGCGTTTCATTTCGGCCAGAGATTTACGGAATATCTGATAATCAAGTTCCTGTACTTTCAGGTCGGCAGCGAGCACTTGTTGTTCATTCGAATATTGCTGGCGCAGTTGTTCCAATTCCAGTTGGGCAACGTTGTATTTCAACTCTACTTCGCGCACTTTATCAGTCGTTCCGGCACCCAAACTATCGAGATACTGCTCATTGCGCAACTCTACCTTCATGCGATTCAACTTCATGGCAGATACTTTGATTTGCATGGCCATATCGCTCAGTTTAGTCTGGTTATTTACCCTTAACTGTTCAAGTTGATAGCGGCGTTTTTCTTCTTCGTCCAATAGCTTCTTGTATTCGGTTTCCGTACTCTGCAAGTCAAGCTTCAGGATAGGAGTGCCTACATCAACAGAGTCTCCCCCTTTCAGATAAACTTCTACGATACGGCTATTAATCGGCGAATTGATAATCTCCTCAAAAGCAGGAACTACCTTACCGGAAGCACTTACACTGACCTCAATTGTTCCCTGATCGACGGTCGAGATAATTAAATCTTTCTTCTGTACACCGGCACGCATAAATGATATCAAAAAACTGATAGCCACGATACATACTACGGCAATAGCCGAAAAACGAATAATCTTCTTGTTGCGTTCCTTATTACGAACTTCTTTTGGAATCTCTCTATCCATATCTGATTGATTTATGCGGCAAAATACCGCTGCCATTTTTTTCTGATTTTTGAGGTGCAGGCATAAAGCGAACAACTCATCTATAAATAGTCAAAGCGTGTGCCAAAATCATAAATCACTGATAAACAAATAGATATAAAAAACACAAGGTGTTCGTTTCCGAACACCTTGTGCGTTTTTGAAAGACTTTAAAGGTTGTAAATTTCAAACTATTGACAAGCAATTGATAACTCTAAGAGTTGTCTGCATAACTCCTCAAGTTATTCGAATAACTCTTAAAGTTATGGCGATAACTCTAAGAGTTATCAGTTCATCTTGTCTATCTATTATCTCGAAAAGACACTTTTTATCAACATTATCTGAGTCGCAGACGATGACCAATCTCCGGAATATAGTCGGGATCTTTTTTATTCATCTTATAGAGGTTCTTCAACCGGATACCGTACATCTGGGCAATACTGTGCATGGAATCACCATCTCTTACAATATGTACCGTGTATTTTTTAGCAGCCTTCGTATTCTTCTTACACAAGTAGATAACATCGCCGTTGGTCAGTGTGTAGTCTTCATGAAGATCGTTATACTTTATAAGTTTACGCCAACTAACGCCTGTTTCTTTATCCAATCCTTTGAATGTATCACCATCGCGGGCAACAATATAAGCAAGGTCATTGGAAAGATAAACCTGATGTTGTAAAGTAGAAACTGTTTCTGATTTTGAAGAAGACTTACCTTTACCCCCTTTTTTGTCATATTTATAAAGTTCATAGTCTTCTATAATCGTAATCAGACGATTGGCATACGATGGGTCGGTGGCATAACCTGCCTTTTTCAATCCTCTGGCCCAACCTTTATAGTCCTTTATATCTAGTTTAAACAAAAAAGCATAACGGGCACCATTAGCCAGAAATTTAGAATGATCTTCATAAGATTCTCTGGGATGGCTATAAGCACGGAAGCATTCATTGCGGGCATCATCATCATGGCGAACGGTCTTTCCACGCCAATTGCTTCCACATTTTATACCAAAATGATTATTGCTTTTTCTGGCAAGTGCACTTTGTCCGGCACCGCTTTCCAGAATTCCCTGTGCCAGGGTGATACTGGCAGGAATCTTGTGCTTTTTCATTTCATCAACCGCCAAATCACTATACTTATTTATATAAGCCAGATAGTGGGCATTCCGTCCTTTCTGTGCATGCGCGCTCAATGAACAAACCATGAATAGAAGGAAGGTAAAAGAAAAGGCAATACTTGTATAGCGGGGGCGTGAATACTTCATTTTACACAAATCGTTAAGGGTTATTGATGTTCTCTTGTTGAGTACACAAAAGTCGAGAAAAAAGTTGGGATTATCAATCTCTTTTCTAACTTTGTGATATATATACATTTTAGCCATGAAAGACCTAAAGATCACTGCTGTTATAAAAATATACCAATTCGAGGAGTTAAGTAAAGCTGACCAGGAGTTAATTACTGCTGCCAAGGAAGCTACGAAACGTAGTTATGTGCCCTATTCCAGGTTTTCTGTCGGCGCAGCAGCACGGTTAGTTAACGGAACCGTTGTAACAGGTACTAACCAGGAAAATGCCGCCTACCCTTCCGGAATATGTGCCGAACGTACTACGTTATTTTATGCAAACTCACAATATCCGGATCAACCGGTCGATGTTTTGGCTGTTGCGGCACGTACAGAAGCTGATTTCATCGCAAGTCCTATTCCGCCCTGCGGCGCCTGCCGGCAGGTGATGCTGGAAACGGAAGTCAGATATAATCACCCTTTCCGCATTTTACTCTACGGAAAAGAGGAAATATATGAGATTAGCAGCGTAGGCGATTTATTGCCGCTATCGTTTGATGCTTCTTCGATGGAATAAATGAAGGTATTTTTGAAACACAGATTAACGCAGATTATATGAAGCCATTTAAATAAATAATCTGCGTTAGTCTGCGTTTCAAAACAATCAAGACCGATTAGAATACTTGCCTACGATTTCTTTAACTTTCCTTTCTTCGCCAGAAACTTAGCAAACTCTCTACCAGCCTTACCATATGTTTCCTGAATTCGGAAACCTGTATCGAAGTCAGTACCCATGAAATTGTTGGCAGATGCATTCTTAATCTTAAACTTAGCAATTGGTTCGCCGGTAGCTATATCAATAATTGCCCCACTTATATCAATAGCTGCATTACGACGCATTACACCTACATTAAATCCGGGTTCAGTAAAATCGGTATTGAATACAAACAAGTATTTTGCCCCTTCATCGTCAACAACTATCTCATAATCTTCCATATACTTATGGAACAATTCGATAAACTGTGGTTCGAAACGGCCTTTACGGTCGCCAATCCAGTTTTCATGCCATTTATCTCCCCTACCGGCTTCTTTTTTATTGTAATCGCTAATCTTTTTATTAATGTATTCCTGCTCGGTCATCTTGCCAACCAACATATCGTCATACGTAAACTCAAACTTAACAATTTTCTCTCCCTGCAAAGCCTCGAGCGAACCGGAAGTTAATACAATACTTTGTGCATGAAGCCCTATGCTAAGCAAACATAGCACTGTCAGAAATAGCGTTTTTTTCATGAGAATAGTTTTCTTTGTTAGACATTAAGTTAATTATTGCCGTAAAAATAGAATAAAATTCTCCATTTCACTATTTTTGCATCTGATTTTATCAAACTGAAGAAAATAATGAATAAGTTAGAACCTACCTGGTGGTTTGTATTCCACAATGATCAGGTATTACTCGAAAAAAAAGAAGGTTCATTTACTATACCCTGCACTCCCGAAGCACCGATAGCACTCAATGGACATACTGTACACAATCTGGCAACGCTTAATGGCTATGCCTGTAAAACCGTAACCACAGACAACTCTGTGGAAGAAAACGAGAAGTTTATAATGGTCGACCTGCGTGGCTCTTACGACTACATTCCCCCATCGCAATTCAACATGGCAGGCAAAGCCCGGGAAATACTCTATTGGGACAGAACAAGCACTTACTGTCCGGTATGCGGTGTACAAACCCAACAGTTTATGCCCATAGCCAAAAAGTGTCCGGAATGTGGGTACGAAATGTTTCCGAACATCTCCGCAGCTATACTGGCACTGGTTCGAAAAGAAGATTCGATACTACTGGTACGCGCCCGCAACTTCCGCGGTCCATTCTATGGTTTAGTAGCAGGATTTCTGGAAACAGGAGAAACACTAGAAGAGTGTGTAAAGCGGGAAGTAATGGAAGAAACCGGACTCACCGTTGATAACATTACCTACTTCGGTAACCAACCCTGGCCTTTCCCCAGCGGATTAATGGTGGGCTTCATTGCCGACTATGTAAGCGGAGAGATTAACCTGCAAGATGAAGAACTCAGCGAAGCTGCTTTCTACACCCGGGATAATCTGCCCGAGCTTCCTCGCAAACTGAGTCTGGCCCGGAAAATGATTGATTGGTGGGTTAATGAGACTACTAAAATCTAATTTTTCAATAATGAAACAGAATTACAACTTTCAACAAATTGCATAACGTTTGCCTTCATTTTGAGAGTTTTAGTACCCTCAACCTTAGTTGCTTGACATAAAATTGCATTTCCAATTTTAAGTGCATTTATTGAGTCATTCTGCTCTACATATAATATAAATAGATTATAATTAGGAGTAATTCTGGCGGGTATCATATGACCTGCGATTTGATAACACCCCTCTGCAACTGAGTACTTTTTCTGTGCTTTATATACATCACCGATATTACAGTACAAATCAGAACTTGGCCTTAAACATATAGCAGATTGCAAAATCCGTTCTGCCTTTTCTGATGAATAGTATTTAAAACTGTATTGAGCATATAAATCCATAACATAAGGATTATTGCAGAAAGAAGTATAGTTTAAATCTAGAAATGTTGTTTTCATTTCACTTCGTACTTGCCTCTCTGGTTTAAACAACTCACTCAATGTTTTTTCATAGATATGGTATGACCATAAAGAAAGAAAACCTATCAGCAAAAACACTGAGATAAAATTAGAATAAAAAAAGACTTTAGGTATAGGATATACAAATATAATTCTACTATCTAAACTTCCCATCAATACGCAAAGCAATATCATCAACCCAAATGTATCTGTGGGATAAGAGAAAAATGAAAAAACGACGAAAGAAACCAAGGCACATTTTAAGATTGCATTTAACTTATTACTCGATTTATAAAAAAGAAGATTATAGAGCAGGCATATTATTAATGATACACCAATTATACCTTGATCAACCCATAAATGCAACAATTCATTGTACGGATAAGCCACATCATCTGCTAACATTCTATAATCAGAATCCGGATATTCCTTAAAATAATCCGCCTGATAATACATATAATTAGCCACCCAGCCACCTGTACCATAACCCAAAATTGGTTTTTCTTTAATCATTTCTATTGTATTATTCCAGATAAACAAACGGCCATCAGCAGAATCTTTCTTATGTTGATATAACCCCCAAATAGATACAATTAAAACGAGTAGCACCACTGCTTTCATAGAAATAAACTTCTCATTATTTTTTATGAAATCTCTCACATATCTATTGTACAAATAACAAAGTGAGATTAAACCAATAATAGATGCCAAAAGACTTGCTCGTGAATCGGATAATAGAATAGCAATAAACATCATTCCAGCACACACAACAAGGATCAAAATAAACAAACGTAATCGTTTATCAATATAATAAAACAACAGTCCAACACAAATAGTCAAACATACACAAAGAAGTCCAGCTAACTGAGATGGATTAGTAAATGTACCTGTTATCTCGAAAGATGTGTGATTGCTATCTAGTACATATATTTTTTGAAGAAAAGCAATTACAGCCTCCATTAAACCTATGACAACAATTCCCCATAGAACACTGAATTTGTATGTTTTTGCAAACAATCGAATGAACAGATACAATAAAATAATAATTCCATATTTCCACATTGACACAAAGTCAAGTGAAGTCTCACGATTTATTATGGTCAGAATGATTATAATAGTTATTAATATATCTGATATAGCGATAGAAATATCTCTTTTGCCCATAAGTATTGATTTACATCTAATAATAGCACATTAATTAGAATCCCATGAATAGATACATTACAATTCTGACATAAACATTCATTCCAATTTCAAAAACTTGATTCGAGTAGAAAAAGAATAATAAATTCATTTCCTACTCGAAAAAACAATCTAGTTTATTTTAAATATTTGTTCACCCTTATCTGTTTTATATTCTATTGCATCGTGATTTATAACGGAATAGACTATTCTATATTCAAATTTCATAAACTTATAATCTTTCCTTTCAGGGTACCTAACTACTGATTTATAAACATATTTCCGATTTTCAAGAGGTTTCAAAATTATAAAACCTGGATTTTCTTGCAAACCCATCCAGCGTTCTGTGGTTAAATCATATTCATTTTCAGTTGCAGCATAAGAAAAAATAATTTTTGTAGCAGAACTGATTCGACTATCGGCAACATCTAGAATTGTCACATCATTTTCAGTTGATGAGTTCGTCATCATAATTTCAATAGTATTATTTGTTTTATTAAATAACACATTCGTCTCTACTTGTGAATAGCACTGATTAGCAAAAAGACAAGTAATGATTATTAAAAGAATTTTCCTCACAATTATTCCTGAACAAATCCCTGAATATATTTTTCAACATACAACCTTTTATATATAAAAGAAGATAAGGGATTAAACTACATTTTTATTATTACAAAACCTATTAGCCCATTATAAATAATAAGCTAATAGGTTGAAATCAGATAAATCTAATTACCTGAATTCAGTTTATTTACAGGAATTAATTTACTCCCATTTAAATACCTGATTAAAACGTATTGATCCCGTTTTCCCGTCCTCCGTACCGTAATCCAAAAGACCATTTATCTTAAAATAGCAAATATTTTTCATGTTATAATCTTTCAAATATACATTAAAATCATATTTATATATTTTCTTCTCAAAGGGTTTCATTAATGTAAGTGTCTTTGAACCAAAAGGTTTACTTAGTTCGCCCACTTTATCATCATTCCCATCATAAAACTCCATTGAGATATAACTCCCATTTCCTATATTTCTTTCTTGTATAAAAAGAAGCTCGACCTTCTCCATATTCGTAATATGACAAATCAAAGTCTTATTTTTCTTATCAAATTCAAACTCTGATTTAATTTGGGCATAACATATCTGTGAGCACAATATAAATGCTAACACACAAAATATTGATAAATTAGTCTTCATATTAATTAATTATTTATTTTTTTACAATATTCAAACACTGTTGATGTCTCCATAAAAGAAAATTTCTTTCTGCACGATATGCATCAGAAACATCTATTCCATTTTTCATTTCTGCGTTGTAGCAACGAATTTCTGCACGATAACATTCTTCTGTAGAAAGAGAAGTGATTAGTAATTCTCTTTGCATATACACATCTATCCAATAAGAAGAATTATTAACACCTTCCTGAGCACACTTATTCTCACAAAATATTCTTAAATCTTCTAATATAGATGATGGGGGAGTAAGTGTCACATATTCATGAGTTGAAAGGTTAGTCCTGGGAAATGTTTTTGTTTCACCATTCCTGATATGATTGACTTCATGCCATATAATAGAAGCCTGATCATTTCTGGAATAATAAAAGAAACCAGCACAAACTTCTATCTGATTATTTGCAACTTGTGCATTAGCAACACATGAGTTAGATGTATAACGAATGGGTATGCCATGATAATTTATACCTGTTGCTTTTAAAACATTAGTTATCTGAGCAAGAATTCTATCTAATTCCTGTTGACTTGGATTTGAGCTATTGTTTATGTTATTAGCTGCATCTCCCCACAATCCTCCTCCTCATCATCATAATATCCGTCATCTCCATTATCAGGATCAGGATCATCATCCCAGTTAGGATAATCATCCTGCCAGTCCCAAGAGTCATCTTCAGGATAAATCTCTACTTCAGGAAGTTCCACCTCCCAGGTAATATCACCACCACTTTCGCCACGTGTCATAACTCCACTTTTGGTTCCTTGTTGGAATTTCATGTATTTCATGGCATTCCGTACAATTGTTATTTTCCGAATATATGCATTTTTGTCCATTTTTCCTCCAAGATATACACCATTCGTTTTCTGACCATTTACATATTTATTAACACGTACAATGCGACCTTCTAAATTAGTATATATTTTCAAACCAGAAAAATCTCCCATATTCCCATCATTATTAAACCAATCACTAATGATTCCTCTATTAGATTTAGAGTATTGATTAGTAGCAATAAAGAAAACGATGTAATTTCCCATCTTTTCAGTTTTAGCATTTTTAACAACCACCAGTTTATGATAGCATTTAACCCGACGACTCTTACCCGTTACTGGATCGGTCTGAAGTACCCGATAACTATAAGACGAAGCTATAGGCACATCAACACTGGAAAGATTCCTCGTACTACTTACTGTCTTATCTTTCCAGTAAGGAACAATATCTCCCAGAGGTAACATAAACTGACTCGCATAATAATCCATAGATTTACCCTGCGAACGAGTCGCAGCTTTCATTACCTCATCTTCAAAAAAAGCCTGGGCTTCTTCAACAGATAAGTCTGTTTCACTTACACCAGACTCATTTAACAAATCTGATTCTTGGCAACTTATGAATAGCAATAAGGAAAAAGCTATCATAATGCCTCTCTTACAAACATAATGTAATTTACTCATTCTTTAATTTTAATTTTAATATTTATAATGACTCCGGAGTTTTTTTAATGTTATATAATTGCTGTCCTATTATTATGGCTGTCCTATATTAATAAATTGTTGTTTGCCATCTATATAATAAAAAGGTAGTTCTTCTCGTCCTCGAGTTAGATTTGCCAACCAATAAATGCCATTAGAAGGAACGTTTTGAAAATACACAAAGTGTTCTGTAGCTTCTTGTGTTGCTAAATATTGCCATCCCATATCATAATAATAAAGGGCATATTTATCTCCTATTGTTATCATATTATTCCCATTGCGTGGAATAAAACGAACTGTCTCTATACATATAGGAACACCAAAATCAATTCCAATTATTGAAGGTCCGGAAAAGGTTTCCACATTCCCATCGAAAGCTTTTTCCGAACCAGGCCCGGTATTCAATGGAGTACCTTCGATACGATAAAGTACGGTCGAGTCTTTAGGGGCATTCAATGAGAATCTGGGTAAAGACGTAGGCTTGACACAATGATGGGCAGTGCTATATTTACTCAAAAACTCAATATGTGCTATATTTGTACCTCTATCATTTACAGTAGCAAAGAAATAATATTTGTATCGTTGGGTATTTGGAAAACAGACCTCCTGCATATATGGATTAGGTACTGTTTTAAGTGTATAAAGTGTATCATAAGGTCCCTCTTTATGCTGACTAGCCAAAATAAGAGAACCTAATAGTTTTTTTCGGCGTGATTCCAAATGACGTTTTGCTGGATATTTCCTTAAAGCTGTCAAATCCAGCTTTTGATCTCCAACCTTAAATACCTTAAAATGAATATCCTTTATCTTTTTACCACGTTCTCTATACAGTTGCCCATTTTTCTCAGAAATAAGAGTCTTAACCGGTTTTTCAAATAGGCTTTGTGTATGAGCCTCTGGCAACCAACTTATAGCACCGTTTGTTTGCAACATAAATGGCGCAGCAAACGGAACAAGTTCGTCTCCCTGATAATAAGCTGGGAAAAATACGACATTCAATGGGATTTGTTCAAATGTAACTTCTTGCCTTTTCCTATTTACAGTTCCCCAAGCAACCGGAATCAAGCCGACCTCATTTTTATCAAAAAAACATAAATAAGCCAGATTATTCTCCAATTGTTCTACAAATGGCATACGAAAACTAACTGTTTGGTGGTATCTGTATGTCTGGTCCGAAAGTAATGGAGAACTTAAACCTTCCGGTATATATTCTTCATTATTACATAAAAAATATGGAGTATTTTTGTTTGCACCAAATGTTCTTCGATAAACTTTTCCGGCATACTTTAAATCAGTTTCCCAATCCTCCATCATATTATTCTCTGGAGGCGTATAAGGATATACTACTCCAGCAGAGTCTACCGTAGCACACCAAAAGTGCGGTTTATTCCGATCCTGCCATAATGGAGTATATTCATATACAGTGGGAATGCCACAAGCACGCAGAACGTTAGTTGTCCATGTTGCCGTATTATGACAATTACTTTTAAAGTTTATGAAAAGATCAAATACACCTACATGATTATCTCTGTTATTATGATAACATAACCATCTGGTCTTATCCAGATAAGATTTATATCTTTCTATTCTATCATATACAGTTCCTATCTCATCTGCATAAATTTGCTTATAGAAAATATCAGATAACGTCCTCTTATCAGAGATAGTTTCATCTGTAGTCCTATAAGGTAATATAAATTCTTTAAAATCGTCAAAGTTTAGTTTACGTGCATAGGGATTTTCCTTCCATAACTGAAATGCCTGATCAATATTTCGGATTAAATAATCTGCTTTTATAACAGTTACATCTTTACTACCTTCATTACTGGAAATAGGGCCTAACTCAGCATATTTTGCTTTTAAAATATATCTCAAACTATCATAAGACTCAGAATAATAAGAGAGCACCTCACTGGAACTCATCTCACCGAACATTTCATTATAAATAGAATCGATCTGTGAAAAATACGAATGATATGAATCCGGGATTGAATTATATTCTAAAGTGCTGTGATAATGTATATTAGTAATAATAAAACAAGCTGCATGGTATTTTTTTCTATCTCTATTTTTATAATATTCCAACACTTTTTCTAATTCAACAGAATTATCTCCAGCTTGTATTAGTGCTATCTTTATATCATCTTCATAGCAATTCTCACAACCAATAAAAAGAAAAAACGAGAACAGAAGAAAGACTCCATTCCGAACTAGAAAACTCTTACTTCCCTTATTTTTGAACATGTAGCAAATTCTCCCCATAACATACCACTTTTACATAAAGAATAATTTGAACACAAATATAGGAAACAAAACATATAGTAAACTACAACAGTGTATTATATTCGGGAGAAGTGTACAATATTCCGGAATTGTAATAAAGAAATCTATTTAAAAATGAATAAACATAAATATTCAACTATATAGACTAAATAAAAACTAAACACATCTTGATGATAATAGAATAAAGATTATAGGGCCAAACATAAAATTGAGTTGCTAACCATTGTATAGCACTATGTGTTTGGGATGTCCCAGGCAAACTATTAGAATACCTAGGACATCTCACTAGAATGGCACCGACCTTTTTTAGAACCAAAACAAAGGGATAATTTAACTAGTTAACCTATTTTCCTGCTTGATCCAAAAGTATATCTAAAATAGTAAACAAAAAAAAGAGGACGAATCCAACCCTGCTGCAAATTCAAAAAAAATGAATATTTGCAGGAGATTTGGATTCATCCTCCTAAACTATTTATTATTCTACAACTACACCGCTTATACTCCCAGCGAAGCCATTACAGCTTTAATCTTTTCATCGGCATCGGCATTCGCACCGTCGTAGCAGTTGCGGCAACCCATTTCGCCTTTTACTTCAATATAGAATTTGATCTTTGGTTCAGTTCCCGACGGACGGATAGATACTTTACTACCATCTTCTGTGAAGTATTGAAGTACGTTTGAAGTATCGGGCATATCCAAATCCGTAACATTACCCGCAGCATCCGTTTGTTTCAACGTCTGGAAGTCCTTCCAAAGAATGATCTTAGAACCTGCCATCTCTTTTGGAGGATTATTGCGGAAATTCACCATCATTTGTTTGATCTCGTCCGCACCGCTCTTACCCGGTTTCACAACGCTGATACCTTTTTCTTTAGAGAATCCGTATTCAACATAAATATCTTTAAGCAATTCGTAAAGCGTTTTACCATTATCCTTTGCCCACGCTGCAATCTCAGCAATTAAGCAACAAGCAGATACAGCATCTTTATCGCGTACAAAGTCTTCGGCAAGGAATCCGTAGCTTTCTTCACCACCACCGATGTATTTCTTCTTGCCTTCCAGCAAACGAATCTCACGGGCAATCCATTTGAATCCGGTATAGCAGTCAAGCATTTCGATATTATTCTTATCGGCGATTACCTTGATCAACTCAGTCGTAACGATCGTTTTAACACAGAACTCGTTACCCTGAATCTTACCCAGTGCTTTGTATTGAGTAAGGATATAATATAAATACATCAGGCAGGTTTGGTTACCATTAATCAGTACCCACTCGCCTTTATCGTCTTTACAAGCAATACCCACACGGTCGGCATCCGGGTCACTGGCCATCACCAGTTCCGCATCCGTAGCTTTGGCTTTCTCAATAGCCATTGACAGCGCAGCAGGCTCTTCCGGATTAGGAGATTTCACGGTTGGGAAATCACCACTGATCACATCTTGCTCGGGTACATTAATAATATTGGTGAACCCCCACATTTTCAATGCGCGAGGAATCAATGTCACACCTGTACCATGAATCGGAGTGTACACAATCTTCATATCGTGATGACGTTTGATTGCCTCAGGATCTAAAGAAACTGTCTTAACAGCATCCAGATAAGGTTTGTCTACGTCTTCACCAACGATCTGGATCAAATCGTTCTTACCATCAAATTTAATATCCGAAGCAGAAGCAATCTTGTTTACTTCGTCAATGATACCTGTATCGTGTGGAGCAAGTACTTGCGCACCATCGTCCCAGTATGCTTTGTAACCGTTGTATTCTTTCGGATTGTGAGAAGCCGTCAGGATAATACCGCTCTGGCAACCCAGGTGACGGATCGCGTACGAAACCTCAGGAGTTGGACGAAGCGCTTCGAATAAGTAAACTTTAATTCCGTTGGCCGAGAAGATATTTGCAGAAATCTCGGCAAACTTACGGCTATTGTTACGGCAGTCATGACCCACAACTACAGATATCTGAGGGAGAGCTGCAAAATTCGCATTCAGGTAGTTTGAAAGTCCTTGAGTTGCAGCACCTACTGTATAAATGTTCATACGGTTGCTACCCACACCCATGATACCGCGAAGTCCGCCCGTACCAAATTCAAGGTCTTTATAGAAACATTCGATAAGTTCAGTTTTATCTTCATTCTCTAACATACGTTTTACTTCTGCCTGAGTTTCAGCATCGTATGCCGGTGTTAGCCATTTCTGGGCTTTTGCAGTTACTTCTTTAATAAGTTCCAGGTTATCCATATTCTGTTATTTAAGTTAATCTTTCGTTTTAACCAAGTCACAAATTTATAGAATTAGTTTGTATTTCCTACCATTTGGGTAAATTAATTCGCAGCGAGGTGGCGGCAAGGTGCCGCAGCCAGGTTTCCATGCGGCATAATATCTCTCTATAAAGAAAGCTGTTAAGTTCCTATTAATAGAATACTTAACAGCCTCTAGTGATTACCAATTAATGTTATTCATTTAAAACTGGTTCTTATTCACTTTCGGTGCAAGTGAATAAGAACCAAAACATATAGGAGGATCGCCAAACTCTTATAGAATCCGAAAGTAGTTCTTATTGAATTGCAGATTTTCTGTCATTTCGATATCAGAAGTAAGAAAATAACCCATATCATAAGATCTGGTTTTTCCTTTCTCATCTTCTCCATAGCCCGATAAGTCAGATTCCGTGCAGCCTGTTCGGACATATCCATAACCTGAACTATTTCTTCATAGCTCATTTGATGAAGAAACTCAAGATATATGATTTTTAACTATTCCATCCAAATAACAAGAAAGGCCACCCCATTGGGCAGCCTTCCGTTAATTCTATTCGTTTATCTTATATCTGTCGCCAGTTTTTTTCACATATTCTTCGAGGAATTCCTTCGGATATCCCGGACGGATAACCCGTGCCGGACGACCAATTTCATTACGCAGGAACTTTCCGTCTTTTACTTGCTGAATGATACCATCGTTATATCTTACAATCAAAAATTCTCCCAGTTTCTTCCATGTATGGAATGTATTTTGCGCTGTCATTCCCGTATAGTTGGTCAAAAATGCTTTCGCTGCTGCCGGATCTTTTTCATACAATTTTGTCGCAGTAGATTCAACACTTTCCTGCATTTCGTTGAATGTGGTTTCCAGTTCAGTCTGGACGGCACGCAAATCATCAATCATCAGGTTATAGCGTGGATAAACCATGTTGGACACCCAGTTATAGATCCAGAATGAAGATTCCCAGGAGAATGTAGCATAATCGGCTCCATTCGGTGCATAGCAATCGGGCACCTTGGTTGTACAGCAATATACCGGAGTAAATACACTCATATTCGCATCGTCAAGCGTAAACCACAATACTCCACCGATTGGATTATGTTTATCGGCACGCATCTGAGATACGAAAACAAATCCCGGTTGCTGAGTAGAAATAGGGCGTTCGTTGAAGTATTTCTGACCATCTACCTCAAAACTCAATGGAGAAAGGCGATAAGGCGTTTTGTATGGACCGGCGCCAAAATCATTAGAGATATCCAACGCGGTACCTTCATAATGATCGCGCATAGCGTTTTTAATATCTTGTACGGAGATCTTACGATTTGCCTTCAGATAAAGCGGCATCGGATTATTTGTTTCTCCGGTAATATAAGGCAGAAACTCGTTGCCTCTGTCGGTAAACATATTGAAATAACTCCAAACGCGTGCTTCACAATAACGACGACCGCCAAAATCCAACGGATTGTACGCATTGGCAAAACTAAAGTCTTTGTTTACGCCATCAAAGTAACCTTGCTCACGGGCAAAGGAAACCACATCGGGAGAATATATGCAGTTGTTCTTATCATTCATATCAAAAGTATGGATGCGCGCCTGGTTGGCATGACCGGAAATACAATCATCGGGCACACGGACAGCTACCCAAACTGCACCACGGATACCGGGGCCTTTGCCAATCATTTCCATGATCCAGATTTCGTTCGGGTCGGCAATCGTAAATGATTCACCACCACTGTAATAACCATATTGTTGCACCAAATCAGTCATTACTTTAATGGCTTCGCGAGCCGTACGGGAACGTTGCAAGCCGATATAAATCAGACTACCGTAGTCAATAATACCCAGTGTATCTGTCAACTCAGGACGTCCACCAAAAGTAGTTTCGCCAATAGTTACCTGGAACTCATTGATATTTCCTACTACATTATAGGTTTGACGAGCTTGTTCGATCTGTCCCAAATACTTGCCTGTATCCCACTCGTAGACATCCAGCATAGTTCCTTTTTTATAGGTAGCAGCAGGATAGTGATACAGTTCACCAAAAAGGCCGTAGGAATCGGCCGAATAGGAAACAATGGTCGAACCATCTGTAGATGCGTTTTTACCTACAATCAAATTGGTACAAGCGAAAACTTCCGCCACGGCTACTAAGCATATAGCAGCACACAAGATCATCCTTTTTTTCATGTTCCAGTAAGTTTATTTAATAATTAAATTGATTTCGTTCTATGGTTACATTACCACAACCATCTTCTACGGTAAACTCCACGATGTGCTTACCGCTTTTCTTCACCCGCTTCGGATCAATTGTATATTCTATCAATCCGCTCATGGAGTTATGACGTCCGAAAAGCGCATATTCACCATCAACAGTTCCTTTGTAAGATTTAATACCCGTTTGTTCTTCTTTTACTTTATAAATAATCTTTCCGCTCTTTGCCCAATTTGCTGGGTTAACGGCCGTTACTGTAGGCGGTATCGTATCAATGGCAATGGTATAGGTTCCCAGTTCACGTATGCGCGACTTGACATAACCGTCCTCATATTTTCCTCCGACAGAGCTAAACTGGCCTTTATTGTTTACCCGCACCATATAGTACTTCGTGGTGTCGGCAATCACCTTCCGGCGAACGCCAATCTGTATATCGCAGTAACGATGCAGAGGCACCCATTCATTATGTAACTGATAAGTAAAAGCTACCGCTGCGGAATCTGCACGAACAGCATAGTTCAACGCCACATCGTCATACAACATTCCCCTCGGAATAACCAGATCCAATCCCGGTTCCTGTAGATAATTCACTTTGTTCCAACGGAAAATATGCCTATCGCGCTGTCCTAAAGGCTTTATCGCCTGTGGAGTACCTTTTACAACAAAGCTAAACCGACTGGTATTTCCATAACCATCCTTCAATGTGTACCGGAAACGATAATTCCGCTCTTCATTTATAGTAATCAGTCCGCGGTTATCATTGCTGGCCGTAAGCATACGGAGTGTATTACCCGGTTCGATAAATGATTTCATATATTTATTATCGTAAGCCCAGGAGTTGATCATGCGGTTCTCATATTCCGAAAAACGATCTACAACACTGCGGAATACTTCTTCACCATCTACTTCGAGAATAACCGTATGTACACCATACCGGTTGCCTACCTCATTCATATGGTCATAAGCCCGGATGGCCGAGCCTATAACACCCCACGCCCGGATGGTATCTTTCTGATTCAGTCCAAACGTTTGGGGAGTACTTTTTTTATTCACCACACCTTTTTCCATTTGAGGGAAAAGCATAAAGCCCATAACTTCGGGAGCACGGGTATCTTTCAGGTGTTTTTTAAAGAAAGGAAGTGGGTCAATATAATCGCCGGTTGCATCTTCAAACATATCCAGGTGCAGATGGGGGCCAAAGGAATATCCGGTATTCCCACTCCAGGCAATCTGTTGTCCGGCTTTCACCCGGTATTCATCTTTTTCGGGAGTAATCGTCACTTCCCAGGATTCATTGGTGTACTGTAAATCCTCCACACGTTGGGCTATAGGAGATACAAAGCCCGAAAGATGGCGGTTTATGGTCGAGTAACCATTATCATAGCAAACATCGAGCACGTATCCCGACCCATGTGTTACGCGTATACGTGATATATAACCATCGGCAATGGCAAGGACTTTCTTTCCGGAAGCGCCTTGTGTTTTAAAATCCAATCCGCCATGAAAGTGGTTGGCGCGCAATTCTCCGAAATTACCGCTCAGGAAGAGTGGAAAATCAAATGGTGGAGTAAATTTGGCTTGGGGTGCTTCCTGTGCATGAACCTGGAAACCGCAGATCAATAGGAAAGCAGCAATATATTTTTTCATTATGATAATTCTTTCTTTGGTTGTCGGCAAAAAGCCGCTAAATATGCAAATATACTGTATTTTAATTAATAGTTGAGAATTGAAAATTGAAAATTAACCTACAAGACCACTAAGTTCTTTCTAATTGGCAATCTGTAGGGGCGGGCCTTGTGTCCGCCCTCGACGCCGCAAGATGTATCATTAGTTTCACCATTCGCCGTCGAGGGCAGACACAAGGCCTGCCCCTACGGTATGTGGTGTCACGCCAAAATCTGGGTACAATGCCTCGCTACCGCATGGAAACTTGGCAACGCCTCGCTGTCCGCGTGTTGTAAAACATATCGGTTAAAGTGACAATGTGTGCAATTTATTTCTAACTTACGGCATGTTTAACCCCTAAATACTAACAATATGATAATTGGAATTCCAAAAGAAATCAAGAACAATGAGAACCGTGTAGGTATGACCCCAAGTGGCGTTGGTGAACTTGTTAAAAGAGGGCATACAGTTTATGTACAACATACTGCGGGTAGCAATAGTGGATTTCCGGATGAAGAATATCTAGATGTTGGTGCGAAGATTCTGCCTACGATTGAAGAGGTTTATGGCATTGCAGAAATGATCGTTAAGGTAAAAGAGCCTATTGAGCCGGAATATAAACTGATCAAAAAAGATCAGCTATTGTTTACTTATTTTCATTTTGCATCTGAGGAAAAGTTGACACTTGCTATGATTGAAACCGGTTCCGTTTGTCTGGCATATGAAACCGTAGAAAAGCCAGACGGTAGTTTGCCACTACTTGTCCCGATGAGTGAGGTTGCCGGACGTATGTCAACCCAGCAAGGTGCCCGTTTCCTCGAAAAGCCTCAGGGTGGAAAAGGGCTTCTAATGGGTGGAGTTCCCGGTGTTAAACCAGCCAAAGTACTGGTACTTGGCGGAGGGGTTGTAGGCTACAGCGCTGCTCTTATGGCTGCCGGACTGGGTGCCGATGTAACAATCACAGATATCTCCCTTCCGCGGCTACGTCATCTGGATGAAGTAATGCCGGCTAATGTAAAAACACTATATTCATCTACTCATAATATTATAAAAGAATTACCATCTACCGACCTGATTATCGGAGCTGTATTAATTCCCGGTACAAAAGCGCCACATATCATTACACGGGATATGCTCAGATATTTGGGTAAAGGAAGCGTATTGGTAGATGTAGCCATCGACCAGGGCGGTTGCTTTGAAACCTCCCACCCCACTACACATGCCGAACCGTCATACGTAGTAGATGATATCGTTCACTATTGTGTAGCCAATATCCCGGGAGCAGTACCTCGTACTTCAACCATGGCATTAACCAATGCTACACTACCTTATACGATACAATTGGCCGATAAAGGTTGGAAAGAAGCCTGCCGTCAGGATCCCGCTTTAGCACTAGGCTTGAATGTAGTTAACGGCAAGGTCGTTTATGAAGCTGTTGCAGAAACTTTCGGACTTAAGTATGAACCACTAGTATTATAAACGAATAACTCTAAGAGTTGTTGTGATAACTCGAGGAGTTATTCCCATAACTTTAAGAGTTGTGCTGACAACTCTTAGAGTTATGGATATCATGTAAAGGAGTTAAAATATCGAATAGTTACGATTCACAGCCTTATTATAGTTTTCAATCAATTCCGTCATCACTTCGTCTACAGATTCGATTTGCCGGAAGAGTGCAGCAACCTGACCTATTTCCAACTCTCCTTCTTCCAGGTCGCCCTCAAAGATTCCTTTTTTAGCTCTTCCGCGTCCTAACAACTCACGCAATTCTTCTGCCGAAGCACCCCTGTTTTCAGCTTCTTCCACAGCATCTCTGAATGTATTCTTCACTAATCGTGTAGGAGCCAGTTTCTTCAGCAACAGTTTGGTATCTCCTTCGTTTAAACGAAGGCTGTATTCTTTAAAAGCTTCACTAGCGGAACTTTCTTTTGTCAAAGCAAAACGAGTTCCTATCTGTACACCTTCGGCACCCAATACAGTTGCAGCAAATATGGATTCTCCCGTACCAATTCCTCCGGCAGCGATTAAAGGTAAAGTTGTTGCCTTACGAACAGCAGGAATAAGGCAAAGCGTTGTAGTCTCTTCCCTACCGTTATGCCCTCCGGCTTCAAATCCTTCAGCCACGATAGCATCTACCCCAGCCTCTTCACACTTAATAGCAAATTTTGACGACGACACCACATGGGCTACCGTAATTCCCCGATGCTGCAACCAAGCTGTCCAGGTTTTAGGATTCCCGGCAGAAGTAAATACTATTTTTACTTTTTCTTCGACCAGGATTTGCATAATTTCTTCAATCTGCGGATACATTAATGGAACATTCACCCCAAAAGGTTTATCTGTGGCCGTACGGCATTTACGGATATGCTCCCGCAATACTTCAGGGTACATAGAACCTGCTCCCAGAAGGCCAAGTCCACCGGCATTACTTACCGCAGAAGCCAATCGCCAACCGCTACACCACACCATACCACCCTGTATAATAGGGTACTTTATTCCGAAAAGAGAAGTTAGCGGCAATGTGCCGCTGCGAGGTTTATCGTTATTTGCATCCATTTTATAAAAAACTAAAGATAAGATACAAAAATACAAAGAAATAGTTTATACCCCTCCCCGCCTACTCATTATTGTTCTTTACCTTTGTTGATATTTCTTTTTTCCTATATTCGCTCGGTGTATAACCAAACAGACTTTTGAAGCATTTGTTGTAATATCTGGCATCTGAAAACCCTAATGAAAAAGCAATTTCGCTGATATTAAGTTCAGGATTGTTCAACAACATCTCCGAACTCTTTTTCAATCTGATATTCAGGATAAAGTTATTGGGAGTAAGCCCTGTAACACCTTTGATTTTACTAAATAAGGAGGTACGTCCCAATCCCATTTTGGATGCAAAGATGTCTATATTAAAATCGCTATTACTCAAATTCTGTTCTACTACCTTGGTGGCCTTTTCAATTATTTTCTGGTCAATTGCAGTTGTTGCAATATTTAAGTCCGCCAACGTTGGTTGCTGTATGAATTTAGTTTGCAATATTTTTCTGGAATTAATAAGGTTGTTGCATCTTAATATCAGCAGTTTTAAATCGAATGGCTTTACAATATAATCATCCGCGCCTAACCGCAGTCCTTCAAATTTATGTTCAACAGCCGTCTTAGCCGTTAATAAGATAACCGGGATATGACATGTGTCGAGATTATTCTTTATCATGGAGCAAAGGTCTATACCCGACATTTTTGGCATCATGATATCACTAATGATTAAATCCGGCAACAATTCTCTGGCCTTTTGAAGGCCATCTTCACCGTCAACAGCAGTTTCTACCATAAACAATGGGGACAGAACTTCTTCCAATAAATTCCTGACATCCTCATTATCTTCCACTATCACTATTCTGCTTCTCTCTGTTTCATTCCCGGAGGACTTCAGCATTTCTTCCACAAACTCGGGTTCAAGGTCACTATCATTAACAACTGCCACCTCGGCGGCCTTACGAATGACATTAGCATCAAAATGAGCATCTCCCGTTTTTAGACTGACTGTAAAAGTAGAACCTTTATTCAATTCACTTTTTACTTTTATACATCCCGAATGAGCCTCTACAATACCTTTAGCCAAAGCTAAGCCAATTCCTGTTCCCGAAATCTTGTTTGAAAAATCGGCCTGAAAGAAACGATCAAATATTCTTTCCATTTTACTCAGTTCAATTCCCTGACCAGTATCCGTCACCGAAAAAGAGATGGTATCCTTTACACTCCTGACAGATAAAGTTATAGCCCCTCCCTTGGGGGTATATTTAAAAGCATTCGACAAAAGGTTGTTTATCACCTTCTGCATTTGCTCTTTGTCAATCCACACAAACGCTTCATCCAAATCTTTCTCAAAATTGAATGTAATCTGATTGTTAGACGCATATTCTTTAAAGGTCAGATAGATTTCTTCAATCAACTCTACCAGATTCAAGTATGATATTTTTAACTGCAAATATCCTTGTTCCTGTTTCCTGAAATCCAATAATTCATTTATCAATGCATACAGGTTATTCGCATTCTTATTAATATTCATGATTTTATTATACACCATCGGAGGAACATTAAACGATTGCAGAAGATGCTCGGTCTGTCCCATGATTAAAGTAATAGGTGTCCGGATCTCATGTGAGATATTAGTAAAGAAGCGTAATTTAGCCTGAGTGATTTCTTCATTCTTCTCTTTTTCTTTTTTCTCTAATTCCAATGATGTCCTCAGGTTAAAACGTGCCTTCATCTGCTTCAGCACCCAATATATAATAGCCGCCAGAATTAAAATATAAACCAGATAAGCAAGCCATGTCCTGTAAAAAGGAGGCTCTACTATAATTTTCATCTGTTTGGTTATCTCCGGAAAATCTTTTGCTCTTAATTCCAACAGGTATTCTCCGGGATTCAGGTTGGTATAAGTCAACATTCGTCCAAACTGAGCATCCATCCATTCCGATTCATAGCCATATAAACGGTATTCTACATCATCCTGAAAGGATTTAATATAATTATCTGTGGTAAAGCAAATAGAAAAAGCAGAAGTCCGGGGTTGGATATTTATCTGATCAACATAAGGTACGGAAGATGATAAAACAGCGGGAGCATCACCCTGGCTTATTTCTTTATTATTTATATATAATTTGGTAAATTGAATATTAAAAGGTTTACGTATAGGTTGTAGGTCGTCTTCCGAAAACATTACCATTCCTGTAACACCTCCTGCAAAAATGTCTCCTTGTGAGGAAACAAAAAGGCTCCCTTCGTTAATGGTCGACAAAGGAAAACCATTTTTATAAGAGTAATTAGAGAATTTATCCTTATCCATATCATAAGACGATACTCCAACATTTGTACCTATCAGGATATGGTTGGTCATGGATGCCGCAAGTGCAGTAATGGTATTATCTATAAGATTATCTTTCTCTTGCGTGTAAACTTGAAAATCATTACTATCGGGGCGAAACAAGTTCAATCCTCCTCCATTGGTTCCCACCCATATTTGTTGTTTTTTGTCCTCAATTATACAATTGATGCTATTAGAACTTAAGCTGTTGGTCGCATCATTTTTATTTGTATAATGAAACAATGCCTTATGGTTTAAATCATAGCAAAACAATCCTTTTTTCTCGGTTCCCACCCATAGTTTATTATGAGAATCAATAATCATCGAAGTTACCAATGTATTGATTTCCGGCAAGAAATGGGTACTCTTCCGGGTTTCAGGATCATAAAGCCGTACACCTATGGTAGATCCAATTACCAATTTATTATCATACGGTCGTATAGCCCAAATGTGCCTGCCAAAATAATTACTTGGATCGTTGATATCGCTCTTATAAACAATTGTTTTTTGAGTAGCTATATCAAAGCGGATAATCTCATACAAATGTGTTCCTAGCCATAAACAATGTTCGGAGGAATCGTAATAAATTTCCTTATAGTTATTGCCTGGGATGCTATAAGATACAAATTCTGTTGTTTGTGGATTGAATGAAGCAATGCTGCTTCCCCCTTCGGTGGTAATCCAGATAAGTTTATTCTTATCCTCTGTGAACTTACCGACTATGGGATATGGTAATCCTTTGGGACTCTGATAATAATAGCTTATTTTTTGGTCTTCGGGATTCATATAGTTTACTCCACCAAAAAAGGTGCTGATCCAGATTGTGCCTTGCCTGTCTTTGAAAAGGTTCATGACTGAGTTTGAAGTCAGACTACCTCTGTTTGCCACATCATGGGTATAGGTTTGAAACTCCTCCGCCATAATATTCATACGGCTAAGTCCAAACTGTGAACCAATCCACAAGTAGCCGAAATCATCTTCGCAGATGGTTCTTACCGAGTTATTAACAATTGATTTCGGATTATTGGATTGGTGTGTATAATATTTCACTATTTCATTTTTGCACATCTTCACCAATCCATTGGCATGCGTACATATCCATATATTCTTATTCCGGTCCTCATAAACAGCATTTACAATAGATGCTGGAATAAATTTCGATAATGTATTGTTAGCATCAAGCGTATATAAACCCGAATTTGTTCCTAATAAACAAACCTGATCCGATGATTCAAAGATAGAATTGAATGATGCATCTTTTATGGTATGTACAAGCTTCAACTCTTCGTTACGGGAATTATAGAGATACAATTTACTCTTGACTCCGATCCATATTCCATTCTTCCCGATAGCTAAAGCTCCATTTCCTTCATCCAGAAGTGTATTGAACGTCTCTTTCTTTATGTCAAACCGGATCACAGCCATTGGTGTCTGAAAATACAAATAGCCATTACCATCCCCGACAATTGTTTTGATAATTGTGCTGTTCGTGGTGGTAGCATCTCCATATATTTGCTTAAATGTTTTGACTTCATTACCATCATATTTATTCAGTCCGTCCCTTGTACCAAACCATATCATGCCAAGTTCATCCTGATAGGCGCAGTTTACAGTTACATGAGACAGGCCATCGTCTACCCCCAGATGTTCGAACAGGAAATTGTTCCCTGAAAGAAAAGCAGGTATTAAAAGATACGTAGTAAATAGGATTAATCGCAAAAGCTTCATTGTTTAAATTCCTTTTGTTTATTCTAACGTAATATTACGCAAATAGTATTGAAAATTAGTATCGAAAAATTCAATTCTATGACGACAATCGTACAATAAGCAAATAACACACTAGATATCAAACAATTACAGTTTATTACAGATTTACTTAATGTATTATAATATATCTTATTGCGGACTTTTATTCATAAGATAAATCACCTGATTCCGTTCCTTTGCTATTGAAAAACATCGAAGTATTAAAGCTAATTTTTATTTCAATCACATCATGAAAAACATTCTATTATATGTTATAGCATTTGGGGTATGCATTGGGATTTCCGAAAAGAGCCAAGCAGCCATAAAACTACCCTCTTTTTTCTGTGATAATATGATTCTCCAACAAAAAACAGAAACAACGATCTGGGGGTGGTCTAAAATTAATGCAACCGTGCATATTAAAACATCATGGAACAACAAATCTTATACAATTCGTTCGAATAGCCAAGGTAAATGGCAAACCAACATATCAACTCCTCCGGCCGGAGGTCCTTATCATATTGATATAAGTGATGGAGAAAAGCTTACGCTTAACAATGTATTGATAGGTGAAGTATGGATATGTGCAGGACAATCCAATATGGAGATGCCTATGTATGGATATGGGAATCAACCGGTTAACCATTCATTAGATGCGATTGTAAAATCCCAGAACAGCCATATTCGCCTTTTTACAGTTGAACGTGAATATGCATCTGTTCCGCTGGATGATTGCAGAGGAAAGTGGTTGGAAGCAACTCCCGAAAATGTATCCGCATTTAGCGCTACAGCTTATTTCTTCGGACGGCTTGTGAACCAGGTTACAGATATACCCATCGGGCTTATAGTGGTTAGTTGGGGTGGTTCGAGCATTAAAGCATGGGTAGGTGAAGAAAACCTGAAGCCTTTTGGAGATAAAGTAATACCACATAAAGAGGACATGGAGAATCCGAAGCAAAGTCCCGCTGCACTGTACAATGGTATGTTACATCCATTCTTTTGTTACGCTATACGTGGCGCTATTTGGTATCAGGGCGAAAGTGATATAAGCAGAGCTTCTCAATACGGTAATTATATGGAAACAATGGTTAAGGATTGGCGTACGCAATGGAAGCAAGGAGATTTTCCTTTTTACTATGCACAGATAGCTCCATATAATAACAATTCCGTGCATAACTCTGCTTATTTAAGAGAAGCTCAACTGGATGCCATGAAAACGATACCTAACTCCGGCATGATCGTTTTGATGGATTCGCACAGCCCGGATTGTATCCATCCACCTAAAAAGCAAGAAGCCGGAGAACGTTTTGCCTATTGGGCGTTGAGTGAAACATATCAGATAAAGGGCATTCCATATAAAAGTCCGGCTGTACAAAACATAAACTTTGAAAATGGCAGAGCTATAGTCACTTTCGCCAATGCCAGAGGGGGGCTTACCTCGTATGGAAAAGAAATCAAAAGTGTTCAGCTTTCCGGAGACAATAACCGTTGGTACCCAGCAACTGTCGTACTTGATGAGAACAAAATGTATGCGTTCTCTGCAAAAGTCCCTCAGCCGGTAGCTATCCGTTATGCCTTTACAGATTATGCGGAAAGCGAAATATTTGGTAACCAAGGACTCCCGGTATCGTCATTCAGAAGTAATAAATAATATCATAGGTAAAAAGATTGTTATAGGATACAACTAACTAATTAAATGAATATGAAAAACTCTACATTAACATGCCTGCTATTCTCGGTTTTATGTCTAATCAGTATTACTTCCTGCAAGCAACCGGATAAGAACTTTGTGGATCAAAACATTGAATTCGCCGATACACAAATGCGCAATCTACTGTCGGCTGTCGGTGACTCGGAGAAATTACCCCGTTCAGTACTACCGTCCGGTGAATTGGATATGGTTGATATTGAAGATTGGACAAGCGGGTTCTTTCCCGGTGTTTTGTGGTATATGTACGAACTCACCAATGATGATTATTGGAAACAAGCCGCGGAGACCCAAAGTCAAAAGTTATTGCCTCTACAATATTTCACAGACCACCATGATGTTGGTTTTATGATGTATTGCAGTTATGGAAATGGTTATCGCCTGACTCAAAACGAAGACTATAAGGGCATACTGATTAACTCGGCCAAATCTCTTTCCACCCGTTTCAGAAAGAATGCCGGAATTATACAATCCTGGGATTTCAGTCGCTCCTGGGGTGGAGAAGCCTGGCGTTGTCCTGTAATCATCGACAATATGATGAATCTCGAACTCTTGTTTTTCGCTTCTAAAGTAACCAACGATGACACATTCAGAAATATAGCAATCAGCCATGCAGATAGAACATTGGAGAATCATATCAGAGAAGATTACAGTAGCTACCATGTCGTTAATTACGACACCATTAGCGGACAAGCAACCGGACTAGGTACCCGGCAGGGATTTGCCGATAACTCGACTTGGGCACGCGGACAAGGCTGGAGTATTTATGGTTTCACAATGACTTATCGGGAAACCAGGAACCCTAAATATTTGGAAGCTGCCCAACGCATAGCCGACTTCTATATTCAACATCCAAACCTACCGGAAGATAAGATTCCTTACTGGGATTTCAACGTCAACGAACCAGGATATACCCCATTGTTCGGCTATGATATGAATAAGTATAAGATTATTCCCCGCGATGTATCAGCTGCCACCATAGCTATATCCGGAATGCTCGAATTAAGCTATATTTTGGGTGAGAAAGGAAAAAAATACTATGATTTTGCAGAAGAGGCATTGCAATCTTTGAGTAGTCATTATCTTTATAAAGGAAATCATTCATTTATCCTTGATCAATCCGTAGGAAACTTTCCCGGAGACAGCGAAATAACCGTTCCATTAATATATGCAGATTACTATTTCCTCGAAGCATTGCTCCGATACAAACAGTTGTCGGTCAAATAAAAAAACGAATATGAAAAACACCTCCTTTACATTACTCTTTATCTGGCTGATATATCCCTTATCCAATGCAATGGGATATACCGAACGCAATCTTCTGCAAAAAGAAGCAGGCAGCATAGAGGTTCTGAAAGAAATACTTCTATCGAACCAACAATGGGTTTCCTACCCGAAGTATAACGACCGGAAGGCTTGGGATGATTTTCTCGGAGAGTATAAAGAAGAGTATATCCGGGAAGGAGAAGAGTTACTCAACTATCAATGGAAACTCATTACTGCCATGGATTACCTTGAATTTCAACGTAGCGGTTCGCGCGATGCTATGCAAGTTCCCTTCGGACTGAATAACCATACTATATCAAAGCTCGTAATCGCAGAGCTGGCCGAAGGTAAAGGACGCTTTATCGACCAAATCATCAATGGTGTTTTTCAGTATTGCGAAATGACTACATGGGCGGTATCCGCACACCTGAATATGCAGAAGAATAATAAGGTCATGCCGGATTTTAGGGAAAACATCATTGATATACAGGTTGCCGACCTGGGCGCTTTCCTATCATGGATATATTATTTTCTACATGAAGAATTTGATAAAGTAAACCCGGCAATTTCTCCATACCTGAAATCTGAGATCAAAAGACGGATTTTAGACAGATACATGCAGGAACCCAGTTTCTGGTGGATGTCATTCAACACTAAACCGGGTGGACTGATCAATAACTGGAATATCTGGACTAACTTCAATGTATTGCAGTGCTATCTGTTGATGGAGGAAGATAAAGAGAAACTCTCCCAAGCCGTGTGGCGTTCCATACAATCCGTAGATAAGTTCATTAATTACAATAAAGATGACGGAGCATGTGAAGAAGGTCCAGGATATTGGGGACATGCCGCAGGCAAACTATTCGATTATCTCGAACTACTTTCTTCTGCTACACAGGGACGAATTAATTTATTCGATAAGCCGCTGATTAAAAATATGGCTGAATATATTGCCAACTCATATATTGGCAAAGGGTGGATCGTTAACTTCTCGGATGCATCGGCACGGACTTCGCCCGACAACTTCCTCTTATATACATTCGGCAAAGCAGTTGGCAGTACATATATGGTAGATATGAGCATCGCAAGATACAATTCCAAAGAGGCGATAATGCCATCCGGCAAACGACAATGCGTTGATTTATACAGAGCACTGCGTAATCAAACCTGTTACCGGCAACTAAGAACAGGTCACGCGATACATCGCTATAAGCCTTATATGGCATATCCGGATTCGGAAGTTTGTTTCATGTCCAACAAGAACGCATTTTTTGTAGCTGCCAAGGGTGGACACAATGATGAAAGTCATAACCATAACGATATTGGCACCTTCAATTTGTATATAGATAGTATTCCCATCATTATTGATGCCGGAGTAGGTACATATACACGCCAAACATTCGACTCTAACCGATATGGCAATTGGGGCATGCAAAGCAATTATCATAACCTTCCCATAATCAACGGTATCGGGCAAAAAGAAGGAAAAGAGTTTCATGCACAACAAGTCGTGTTCAATGAAAAAGCAAAGAGTTTCTCCATGGACATTTCCAAAGCCTACCCCACCGAAGCCGGTGTAAACAAATGGATTCGGAGTTACACGTTGAAAAATGACAAGTTGATTATATCCGACACATACGATTTATTGGAAACTAAAGAGAAAAACCAAATAAATTTTATGACATGGGGAGCCATTGACCTCACTATGCCCGGTCGGATAATCATTAATACCAAAGGACAAAAAGCATTGTTGGAGTATGATATGAATAAACTTATGCCATCATTAGAAGAAATAGAGCTTACAGACCCTAAGTTCACTTCCGTATGGGGAGACTGCGTTTACAGAATATCTCTAACCGCAAAAGAAACAGCAAATAAAGGATCCTATCATTATACAATTTCTAAATGGAGGAATTAAAACAATGTGAGTGACACATCATTTATTACCTCAAATTAATCTTTTAATATATGAAAAATGTAACATTAACTAATCTGGGAAAAAATGCAGCCTGTATTTTCCTGTTCCTGCTATTGTTTATCGGGAATAATCCGCTATCAGCACAAACTGCTTCCGGAGGAAAAAACATTACAGGAGTGATAACTGACGAAAACGGAGAACCGCTGATTGGGGCGAATATTATTGTAAAGAGTGCTTCCTCTGTGGGTACAATAACTGATATAGATGGCAAGTTCTCATTAAATGTACCTTCGAAAGGAACACTACTTATATCTTACACCGGATACACGAATAAAGAAGTTCCGGTTGACACAAGAAACCATTATCTCATTACACTGGCCGAAGACCAGACTGTTCTGGATGAAGTGGTAGTAGTAGGTTATGGAGTTATGAAGAAAAGCGATGTAATCAGTTCTGTAACTTCTGTAAAAGCAGCTGAAATGAAGAAAGCAGTAACGCTCGATATTGGTGAAATGTTGAGAGGAAAGGCGGCGGGAGTACAAATTACAACAAGCTATGCCGGTCCTGGTGGCGGTTCTGACATTCAAATCAGAGGAGTAAACTCTATATCGGGAGGTACGGCTCCTATTATCATCGCAGATGGTGTAACCGTTGGCTCTATTAACGATGTGAATGCAAGTGACATTGAATCAGTAGAAGTACTAAAAGATGCAGCTGCACAATCCATATATGGAGCGCGGGCAGCAAATGGTGTTGTCCTTATCACTACCAAACGTGGAGCAGCGGGAAAAACATCTGTAAATTATGACGGTTTTTATGGATTCCAGGATGTGAAGCGGAATTTTGAAGTGTACACTCCGGAAGAATTCATGCAATATAAAAGGGAGGCCTACCGTACGACAAACGGAGGCGTATATGGAGATGACGCGGATGTATTTACTCCATTGGAATTGCAATCTATTGAAAATGGAGATTTTATCGACTGGCAAAAGGAATTACTACGCACAGGAACAATCCAAAAGCATAACGTCAGCGTTACGTCCGGTGGTGAAAAGACTAAGATATTCACCAGTCTGAGTTACGAAGACCAAAAAGGAGTTGTACGCAAAACTGATTTCAAAAAATATCAGGTACGCTTCAACTTAGATCAAATTATAAGTTCATGGCTTACATTCGGGCTTAATGCCAATTTGAGTTTTTCAGAGGCGAATGATCCGGGCATGTCGGGTATATTGATTGATGCCGTAACCTGCTCTCCTTTAGGGAAAGTATATGATGAGGAAGGGAATCTGAATATGCATCCAACCGGATTGCAAGAGAACTGGAATCCCCTGGTAAACCTGAACGAAAGAACTTCGCTGAAGAAGAACCGAACAGACTTAGTGAATGTATTCTTTGATATTAAACCATTCAAAGGTTTGAACTACCGTTTAAATCTCAGCAGAAGAAGCTGGAATTATAAACAGGAAAACTATAACACTGCAAACTCTGAAGCAGGAGTTGCCACAGGAAAAGGAAGCGGAAGCCTGACCAACAGAGATGGTTCGGAATGGACATTAGATAACATCTTGTCTTACGAGAATTCGTTCGGTAAAAACAATATCTCTGCTACTTTTATACAAAGTTGGAATGAGAAAAGACAGCACTCCGATGTCCTGTCAGCTTCACTAATACCGAATGACATGTTGCATATTTACGGTTTTGAATCGGCCGAGAAACTAGGTGTTACACTTGATGCCTATAAACGCCGACTGATATCAACTGCTTTAAGAGTGCAATACAATTATGCATCAAAATACTATGTGTCGCTAAGTGGTCGCCGGGATGGTTCTTCGGTTTTCGGAGCCAACGAAAAATGGGGTGTATTCCCAGCTGCTGCTATTGGGTGGAATGCTTATATGGAACCCTTCCTGCAACAATACAAATGGCTAACCAACCTCAAACTAAGGGCAAGTTATGGTAGTGTGGGAAATGAAGCTATTGCTCCGTATGGAAGTATAGCCTCAGCCGATAGACTAGACTATTATGCTGCCGGCCAAATGTCGGGCTATGCTCCGGGAACATACCTTTCCAATCCAAACCTGAAATGGGAAACATCAACAACCTTGAATGGTGCCCTGGATTTTGGTTTCTTCAATAACCGGATCTCCGGAACGATAGAGTTTTATAAAACCAACACCACCGATTTGCTGGTCAACCGTTCCATAAATTCTTCAACCGGATATACAACCATGAAAGATAATATCGGGGAAATAGAAAATAAAGGAATAGAATTGCAAATGAATGGTGTGTTGGTAAAAAACAGAGATTTAACCATACAAGCCGGATTTACATTCTTCAAGAACAAAAATAAGATAGTGAAACTGTTCGGAGATCTGGATGGAGATGGAGTGGAAGACGACTACCCGGCAAACAGCTGGTTCATTGGCCAACCCATAAGTGTATTCTACTCGTACGAAGCAATAGGTATCTGGCAGGAAAGTGAAAAAGACGATATACCTAAATCAGCCCAACCTACAGCCGAACCTGGTCATATAAAGTTACACGACAGAGACGGAAATGGAAAACTGGATGATGAAGACAAAGTGATCACTTCCAGGCTACCTAAATGGAATGGTTCCTTCAATCTGAGCGCCGAGTATAAAGGCTTTGACTTTTCGGCCGATCTGTATACGGTACAGGGAATTCTGAAGTCAAATCCATTCCTGTATGATTTCTCATATGGTGGTAACCTGCGAGCTGTTTTCAATGGGATAAAAGTAGACTACTGGACACCGGAAAATCCAACGGCCAAATTTCCTCGTCCAACAACAAATGGAGCAACAGACCTGGGACCTATATCCCGCCAGGATGCCTCTTATTTCAGATTGCAGAATATAACATTAGGATACAACTTCCAGAAAAACGTGCTTTCAAAATTAAGATTGCAGAAACTAAGGCTTTATGTAACAGGACAAAACCTGTGGACATCCACAGACTTCGAGGCATACAGCCCTGAGCAGCCCGCCGACTCTTATCCCGAAGCTCGTTCACTAAGTTTTGGTGTTCAATTAGGTTTTTAAAATCATAAAATCATAAAAACATAGAAATATGAAAAAATATATATTACTTCTAATTAGTTCTTTAATTTTAGTGACGTCATGCGAGTCATGGCTCGAAGAAGAGCAATTCAATAAGGTAAACAATGAGGCTCTTTACAAAAATGAAGATGGTTTAACCGTTGCACTGAACGGACTATATAGCTTGACCAGGACATTTTTCACCTTTGCCCTGAGCGATAGTTACCAAGGTATATACTGGTTTTATTGTGCCGATGATTTATCATTAGTACGAACCAAAAACGAATGGTATATATACAGAGCAGGTATGGTGCCGGACAAAATGCCAACCGAGATTTGGAATCGCCCTTATCAGATGATAGACCGGGCTTCGGCAATTATCACGTCGGCACCCAAAATAGAAATGAGTACGGATAATAAAAACAGGATTGTATCAGAAGCCAGAGTAATAAGGGCATGGTCTTATATACGTTTGCTAAACACTTACGACAATATATTATTGGATACCATACCGACAACTCCTGAAAACGCTTTTGGCCCTGTTGAATATAAACCGGCGATAAAAACAGATGTATTGAAATTGATCAACTCTGATCTGGACTTTGCGATTAAGAATCTGGCTTATAAAGTAGATCCGGGAATCATAGGAAAAGGTTTGGCTAGACAGCTACGTGCAGAATCGGCCATGTTAGGAGAGGATTACACCATGGCAGCATTGCAGTGCGACTCTATCGCTGAATATAGTGGACATGGACTGGTGCCGATAAACGAAGTATTTGGAGATAACGTCAATCATAAAGAAACCCTTTTCGCATGGCAGTATGATGAACTTTCCGGTGGTAGTTCGGACAAAGCCGGTGGCACAGGCAATCAGTACGGAGGATGTTTCACAGCCCGTTTTTATATGCTAAGGGTTGCCGGAGATACACAAGCTCCTATTTTAGAGTCTGTAGAATATGGAGGTAATTCACTGGGTTGGTGTTATCCCAATTCATATTTGAGGTCGCTCTATGATGAAGATGTAGATCAACGGATGACACATTATTTCTATCCGGACGAACTTTATGCCAACAATCCAAAATCAAAGTATTACGGACAGAAGTTACCTGGTAATCCCCCCTACTCTACACAACTTATGCAGTATGCATGGAGTCTGAAAAAGTATCACGATAATAGCAAAGTACCTACAACTGCCAGATCCTACAAGCCGCTGGTTTCATATAGATATGCAGAAACTTGTCTGTTAGGAGCGGAGGCACATTGGCGGAATGGTAATACGGGAAAGGCGCTGGAATACCTCAATGCGGTACGCAAAAGAGCCGGGTTGGATAACGAAACAACGATTGACTTACAAAAAGTCATGGATGAAGATGCCCGTGAATTGTGTTTTGAAGGAAAACGCTGGTTCTTCCTGAAACGAATCGGAAAATTGGTAGAACAAGTAAATAAATATCACCAGATTGGTAGTACAACTTCAAGTATTGTACCCTTCCCAATGAAGGATTATATGGTGAGATGGCCTATTCCACAATCGCAGATTAATGTAATGGGAACATTCCCACAAAATCCGGAATATTAAAACTTAGAGATAATTATTAAAGAGAGAGGGGTGTATCACAAGTTGATAACATCTCTCTCTTCCGTTTAAATGTAAAATTCTCAGGATACTATGATAACACAACCAGGGTAGTATGTATGGTAAGAGTCCTTGGGTAGTATGGTAGCGGTGCCAGGGTTTAATGAATAATTCCCTTTATTTCTTCTTTTATTTGACTTGATATAGAATCACCATAATTCTCCAGCACTTCCAATGTACGCGCCCTACGTTTCCGTCCTTTCTTGTCCCAGAAATCTTTGGTAAAAGGAGCCATAAAATCACCCGATAAACCACTACCATCCGATGGCCCCCATCCTCCAACGGCTATGTTATTTGCCCGGTTTGCCAAGGGATTATAGCGCAACCCGGTGGCTTCAATCTCGTCTACTGACTTACGGATACCCGGATCAAGAGGATTCTTTGCCCAATTGGAGTAAATAAAAGCCATATTCATATGGAACTTGCCATATTTCCATGCTTCGGTTCTTGGGTCCTGATCGCCATACTTCCAGGTATCCTTCTTTATGTTTATCTTTCTCTGATAAATTGGATCATAGTTATATTTCGTCTTTGCCGTATAAGGACGTAAGGATAGTCTGATTTCTTTCTTTTCAGGAAAAACTTTGGGAAGAGTAGCATCAAATTGGAGTGCAGGCTTCTCATCAGAGATTACCTGCTCGCCTGCAAATGTTCCGAAGTCAATTTCTTTAATAATATTCGGATTCAATTTTATTTCTCCATCCGTATTCAAAATACGACGTAGATTCAATGAATCCTTCTGATTCCATTGGGCATGCGCCAACAAAGAAATCAGACTAACACTCAAAAACAAACTCAGGCGTTTACTCATTTACTATATTCTTTTACCACCAACGATAGTCACTTTCCATAAGAGGATCAACGGTCCAGGGACCAACAGACGACCATGCATCGGGGTTTTCAACTGATTCCCACCAAAGGCGATAGAGCGCAGCCGCTTCCATCACTTCCTCATTGGTGAGAAAATAAATTCCTTCGTAATTCTCTGCATCGCGATGTAACAGTTTACATCCCAGCGAAGGATAATGTCCTAAACGTATGCCTTCAATAATCCACAACATACACTCACCCAAACGGGCCTTCCCCCCGAAATGGGAAGATATAGACGGCAACGGAAAAGAAGGGATTTCCGTCAAATCCTCTGTATACTTTAACAACTGAGGAATATGTTTGGATGTAAATAAAGGCACTTCTACAATTCCGTTAGCATTTTTTGTATTATACGTTCCGGATTTTAACTGTTTCACAAATACACGTACATCAGGATTATGATAATCCAGTGTATCATCGGTACAGCCCATAGCTACGAATACGAAGACTGACAACACAGTCCATTTTATCCATGCGTGTTTCATAACAAATTGTATTACAAATAAGGCTTAATAAGTCATTCTTATCCCACACAACAGATTCATGTTGAGCGGTTTCTCTTTACGAATAGTATGAACAGGACTGCCATCATCGAAATGATAGCTCAACCCGGGCTCGGCATACAACGATAAGCGATCCGAAAGTTTATACTGTAGACCTACGGCGGCTGTCAATGAAAGTTGAAGTTCGTTTGGTTTCACATCACCACTCACACATTTTTCCACCATTCCGCCTGCCGAGGCGTACAGATTTACACGTTTGTTTTTATAAAGACTTAGATCTGCTTTCACCGGAATACCTACATAATGAAGCGTTTGATCCTGGGTGTACGAACCGCCTTCATCTGTTGTAAGTTTTGAATTTAATTGCGTATATACCACCCCACTCTCAATTCCCCAGCGTTCGGACAGTTCCTTACGCACAGTAAGTCCAACAGAGAAGGGTTGTTTATGTTTTATTGTTCCCGATTCAAGAGTGCTGATTGCCGTAGGAGTAAATGGTTCTATCTGTTGCGAATGAACACGGTCGCTCAACAAACCGGCAGAGGCAAATGCTCCCACACTCCATGTTCTGTGTTTCTTATCTTTAGCCAAAGGTAGAGCATCTTGTTGTTCGTCGCCAGAAGAACCCGGCTGCGCCGCCTCGGTGCCGCCTGCATATGCGGTTCGTTCTTCGTATCTATTCGAAGTTCTGTTTTGATTATCATTGCCAGATGACGAAATAGAAAATGACATAGAGAAAGAAACCGAGAAAGATTCTTCTTCATCATATTCCTCAATAGCTTCAGCAGGTTTTGAGGCTACAGGAACAGGAGAGGTAGATGAAGCATGAAAGTCGGGCAATTCGCCATGCACAATATCAGCCCCCATCTTTCCGGCTGTTCCGGTAGATACGGCAACCTGAGTAAAAGCATTGGCAATTTCTTCTTTAGGAGAGAAATACCAAAATGCAGCAGAAGCTCCTGCCAGAATGAGCAATACAGAAGCAGCCGCTGAAAAACGATGTATGATTTGCCGGCGACGAGAGATTACTATAGGAATATCTTGTTGAAGCTCTTCCCAGAACCCTTCCCTTAGCGGCATTTCCGCATCTTCAAGACGCGTACGGAACAAGTTGGTCAATTCATCATTTTCTTTCTTCATGGCTCACATATTCTTTTATTTTCTTGGCTAATAAGAACTTGGCTCTGTGTAACTGTGATGTAGATGAGTGTTCTTTGATCCGGAGCATTTCGCCTATTTCCTTATGAGATTTGTTTTCAAACACATAAAGGTTAAATACCGTGCGGCAACCATCGGGCAATTCCGCAACAAACTCCATCAGTTTTTCTTCGGGTATCTTACCTGTATTTCCCGAATCCGGAAGATCGGGAATATCAGGCAAGTATTCATCGGCGACAACCACTTCGTTCATCCTCTTCTGTCTGCGCAGATAGTCGAGGGACTGGGTGACCATCACCCTGGTTATCCATGTTCGGAGCGATGACTCTCCGCGAAAAGAAAAACGAGTAAAGATCTTAATGAACCCATCATGCAATACGTCATGAGCCGCATCCATATCGCCCGTGTAGCGGTAGCATACCGCAAGCATCTGCTTGGCGTAGAGTGTATAGAGTTGCTTACGGGCGAAGTCCTCTCCCGCTCGGCAGCCTCTGATCAACTCTATTTCATTTTCCAATTGAAATGCTATTTTTCGGGAACGTTATGTTTGCTTCGTTCATCCGTTAGACGCAGCGGTTGGAGGAATGCTGCAAAGAATAGTGTTAAAAAAGGTTTTCAACCTTTTTAAAGTTGAAAATTGAAAGTTGAAAGTTGAAAGTGAGCTATGCAGGTACACAATAATAATCGGCATCGTAACTTTCAATTTTCAACTTTCAACTAAATGAGCTTTAAAGCCGTTTAAGCCTCCAGCTTAAACGGCTTTAAAGCTCATGTCGAGCCCTTTAACCGAGTGTGTTAGCGCGCCTACGGAAATGTAGTCAACCCCGGTTTCGGCATAGTTTCTAAGTGTATCGAATGTTATACCACCCGAAGATTCGGTTTCGTAACGTCCACCGATCATTTCTACGGCTTTGCGGGTATTCTCGGGCGTGAAATTATCCAGCATGATCCGGTCTACTCCGCCGATGTTCAGAACTTGTTGCAGTTCATCGAAGTTCCGCACTTCAATTTCTATTTTCAGGTCTTTACCTTTTTCTTTGAGGTATTCCTGGGCGCGGGTAATCGCTTTATCGATACCACCGGCAAAATCCACATGATTATCTTTGAGGAGGATCATATCGAAAAGGCCAATACGATGATTCACACCACCACCAATCTTAACCGCTTCTTTTTCCAGCATACGCATGCCCGGAGTAGTCTTACGGGTATCCAGTACACGGGTTTTGGTGCCTTCCAGTTGCTTTACGTATTTACGTGTCATGGTAGCGATGCCACTCATACGCTGCATAACGTTAAGCATCAACCGTTCGGTCTGAAGTAGTGATTGCACTTTTCCTTCCACGATCATCACAATATCACCGGGTTTTACCTCGGTACCATCGTTAATAAATACCTCAACCTTCATTGTGGGGTCGAAACGGTGGAAGATTTCTTTTGCAATTTCTACTCCGGCCAATACACCGGCTTCTTTGATTAGTAACTTCGATTTCCCCATTGCAGTAGCGGGGATACTTGAGAGTGTGGTATGATCGCCATCGCCTATATCTTCTGCAAAGGCCAGGTCGATCAGTCTGTCTATTAAATCATTCATTGGTTTTATCAATTCTTATCTGATGTATCAAATAGTTGTTTTCAATTCTTTTCAGGAAACAATTTACCCGGTAGTTACCGGTCGAGGTACTCAGGGTACCAATTACAAAGCTCGATTCGCCTTTTTTCCCCTGATGGTTCACATTAAAGTTAGTCACTTTGTTCTGCGTGAAGAAAGAGTTCATTGTAGTTTCTGCTGTCTGTTTGTTTGCGTTAGATGTGCGGTTCATAATAACCAGTTCTACATTATTGCTCAGAAATTTGCCAAGCTCAACAGAACTACCTCTTTTGAAAGCCATAATAACTCCCTCCGGTACGTCTTGCGCCATGGCAGCGGTAGCGGTTAGAATCACGCTGATCGTCAATAAAAGTATTCTTTTTTTCATAGACAATAGGTATTAATCCAGGGCAAAGTTAAGAATTAATTCTTTATCAAGAGCAAAAACACTATTTTTCCGGTTTGAAACCCTCTTCCTTTAATATCTACTCACTTGACATTTTGTAAGTTATTGACTGTAACTATATTGTAGAATAAGCAGATATCTATTTTATACTAAGGAATTCGCACCAACCGGATCAGTATTAATTCACATCCCCATCATCCCTTAAAGCTTTTCTAATTCAACTCTTTTTGTACCTTGCTGAATATTAATAGTTCAAATCCTCTGAATTATACCGCATTTCTAAAAAATCATTATCTTTACTGCATGAACTACGAAAAACACATAGTGGGTCTTAAAGAAGGGTCATATAACGATTTCAAGTTTTTATATGAACAATTTTCAGGAAATCTCTATGGATTTGCGTTCTCTCTAGTCCGGTCTGAAAGCCTGGCCAAGGATATTGTACAAGAAACTTTTATGAAAGTATGGATAAATAGGGAAACCATACAACCCGGACTATCCTTTAAATCTTATCTCTTCAAAATATCCAGAAATCTCATTATCGATGAGTTCAGAAAACAAATGAGCAATCCGGTCTTCGAAAATTACCTCGATTATTGCGATGAACTGCAAACCTCTCATCATGAGATAGAGCAGCAGATTGACTTTGATTTGTTCATTCTAAGACTTGAAGAAGCCAAAAAGAAACTAACCCTCCGCCAGCGTGAAATATTCGAAATGAGCAAGGAGCAAGGTCTGTCTTCTTCCAAAATAGCAGAAGAATTAGGTATCAGCGAACAAACAATATACAACCAGCTTTCCACTGTTATGCGTATCCTTAGGAAGGAAATAGGAGGATCACTCTTGTTGCTTCTCACACTCTTTTTCGACTAAAACAAAAAAAGTTCATTTTTCCATAGTAGATTCTTTCGGCTATTTCGTAATAACTTATAGAATAGCAAAAATCTACCATACATGGAAAAACATATAGTTAATCTCCTCAATAAATTTATTTCCGGGAAAATAGACCGTAATGAACGCAAAACGCTCAGGAATGCCATTTCCGAAATGTCGGATATGGAACTGAGTAAAGCGCTATCCGAAGCATGGAATGAATATGACGGTAATATCCAAAACGGAAATGATTTCGACCAACTGGCAAGAAAACTGCGAATATCTCCACCTCAGCAGAAAAAGAACTATACGCTGCGAACAGTAGCACGCATTGCAGCCGCCATCGCAATACCTTTATTTATAGGATTCCAAATATACCTGTACACTCAGAATGAAAGGCTGAACAATTTTATCGACAATCAGCTGCAAGTCAATATACAGAGTGGTGAAATGGCCGACATTACCCTACCCGACGGCACCAAAGTGTATCTTAACTCAGCCACAACAATGTCATATCCGGTCGACTTTGGTCTGAAAAGCAGAGAAGTACGCCTGGCAGGCGAAGCATTTCTTGATGTGGCAAAGAATAAAGAAAAGCCCTTCTATGTACATACCGATTATGTACAAATTGAAGTATTGGGAACCAAATTTAACATTAACGCTTATCCCGATCTCAATACTGTAGAAACAACCCTCATAGAAGGATCAGTAAAACTCACAACCAAAGGAACCACGCCACGATCCATCATCATGAAGCCCAACCAGAAAGTTGTATATAATAAACTGCAGGATGTACTCTCAGTAAACGACACACAAGCACACTTCGAAACTGCATGGACACGCGGCGAACTGGTATTCCGTTCGGCTACCTTTGCCGATGTTATGAACAAACTTCAAAAACGCTACGGTGTAGAAATAGAGATTGTGAACAACCGGTATAATGCCGATTTATTTAGCGGTAGTTTCAAGGAAGAATATATCACCGGAGTTTTAAAGAAACTTCAAGTGCATTATAACTTTACTTTTACAGATAAAAACGAGAAGATTCTTATTCACTTTAACTAAAAACAAACCATATGAAAGAGAGAGCCCCATAAATATAAAAGAAGAACCGGAAGGTTGGCCGACCCTCCGGTTCCGAAAGAGTTAATACAAACTCATAATAAGTCTTATAGTATCAACCTTAAATATTTATACGATGGACAAAATCTGTCAGAAAAATCTTTGCTATTGCAAAAGTAGTAAAATTCATAAGATTATCATTCCTTTTTTACTGGTTTTAATGTTTGTGCCTGTAAAATTATATGCACAACAGACCAATAATGTAACTTTATCAACAAGAAATGAGAGTTTACAACAAGTGCTCGACCATGTTGAAAAAACAACTATTTATCGCTTTACCTACCGCGACGCGGTATTACCAACCGAAAAGAATATTACAATCACTGCAAATGCAATGCCGATAGAGGGTTTCCTCAACAGGATATTGGCATCTACAACATTAACCTTTAGGCGCAATGAAAACTCGTTTGCCATTGTACCTAAAACCCAACAAAAAGACAGAGTTGTTACAGGAGTTGTGATAGATGAGATCGGCGAACCGCTTGTAGGTGTTACAGTTTTAGTGAAGAACTCCAAAACAGGTACTACAACAAACATTGACGGACGGTTTTCAATAACCGTTGACCCTACCGCTACACTTACATTTTCGTACCTGGGATATCTCACAACTGATGTTCCTATAAAAGGTAAAAGCAGTATAAAGGTTACTATGAATCCCGATTCCCAAACGCTCGACGAAGTAGTGGTAGTGGGGTATGGTACAATGCGAAAGAGTGACCTTACCGGTTCTATATCCTCTATCAAAGGTAGCGAAATGCCTAAAGTAGCAAACACAACACTGGCACAATCGCTTAAAGGAGCCATCCCGGGATTATCGTTCACACAAACAAGTAGCCAGCCGGGCGCAGCAGTATGGATGCAAATCCGTGGTGCGGCAACGGATGCATCTCCTCTTATTGTTGTTGACGGCGTACCGGTAAGCACCATGTGGGAACCAAGCACCGGACTGAATTTCGGCAAAGGAGACAAAGAGAGTGTGCTCGACAATATCAATCCCGATGATATTCAAGATATACAAGTGCTCAAAGATGCCAGTGCAACTTCAATATACGGTTCAAGAGCTTCGGGAGGTGTAATACTGATCACTACAAAACGTGGAGCCGAAGACGCTAAACGTGTAGATGTAACGTTCAAGTCTTCGTACACAACCCAGTGGATAGACGAGAAACCGGATGTAATGAAGCCCAAAGATTACATGCGTGCATCCAATGAATCACAACTGGAACGTTGGTTGAAAGACGAAGGATATTATCCTTGGGGAGAAAAACAATTGCCCGGAAGCGAAGAAGAAATCCGCCGTTTATACGAAAGTGCCGGACAGAAATGGAACTACAAATGGGACTTCATTGATCATTTCATTGGAGGAACAGACTGGTATGATGCCATCACACGCAATGGAGAAATACAACAATACGACCTTTCGGTAACAGGGGGAAATGCTAAGAGCAGCTATTTGATCTCCTTGGGTCATATGAGTAACGACGGTATTGTAAAAACCAATGATTACGCCCGGACTACCGGACGCATAAACATCGACCAACGGTTTAATTCATGGTTGAAAGGAGGAATCAACGCAAGCTACTCGCGCATCAACTCCAACGACGTACCTATTTCCGGTGCAGGCGGATCTACTACCCTGTTTCAAGCGGCACGTAAATACGACCCTACTATACCCATCCGCGACGAAAACGGAAATTACGCATTAGGTACCATTTACGGATTATCACAAAATCCGGTATCGTTGCTTGATGTATCAATGCATACCAAAAAAGACAATATACTTGCCTCAGCTTTTCTCGAATTAAATCCAATCAAGGATTTGGCTATAAAAGCAACGGTAGGTTATGATCGCAAATTTGCTAAATCCGGAAGTTATTTCCCGATGACCACACAAGAGGGTATTAACTCGCAGGGGGTAGCCAGGGTAAACAACAGTGAACTCGATAACTATTATTTCAACATAACAGCAACCTATACCAAGACGTTTGCCAAAGTTCACAAGTTAAACGCAATGGTAGGTTGGGAATACTACGAACAGCAGAACGAAGGGTTATCTGCCGAAAACCGCGGATTCCCATATGATGGGGTAGAATGGCACAATCTGGGTCTTGGTACTTATGAGAGACCGGTGGTGGGATCATCGAGATACACAGGAGAAAACGCATCGCTCATCTCACGTATAAACTATTCATACAAAGAGCGTTATTTGATTACGGCCAACTTCCGCCGCGACGGTTCGTCGAACTTTGCCGCCAACAAGCAATGGGGTAATTTCGGTGGAGTGGCACTTGCCTGGCGTCTCACACAGGAGAACTTCCTTAAAGACGTAAAATGGCTTCATAACCTGAAACTCAGAGCAGGATATGGTGTTACAGGAAATGCAGGTAGCCTCACAGGTATAAACACATACTATGTTGCCGGAAAAGATTACTATTTCAATAACAAACATACCAGTGGAGTGGCGCTTGCCGCACTTGGCAACCCTAACCTATCGTGGGAATCGCAGGAAGATATTAACCTGGGGCTGGACTTTGGTTTTTTTGAGAATAAATTCGGAGGAAGTATCGATATCTACGAACGTACCATCAAAGACCGTATCGGCAAAAAGGACCTTATGTCGTTTCACGAGATAAACACCATTAATTACAACACTCTGCGCGAGGATAAAACCCAAGGGGTAGACCTTATGCTATATGGTACTGTGGCATTGGACAACTCATTTATGTGGCATACACAGTTTACCCTGACTTATTACAAAGATTTTGCTTCCAAACGCGATCCGTCGGAGATATTGGACATCAACGACAAATACCGTAAACGTTGGGACGAAATGTGGTATTACGAAACCGATGGTATTATCCAACCAGGCGAAACTGTAAATCACATGCCGGGTGCCATTGCCGGTTCTGTAAAGATAGTAGACCGTGACGGATATCTTTATGATGGAGAAGGGAACATCGTAAGAGACAAAAAAGGACGGCCCATGTATGCAGGTGAACCCGATGGTAAGATAGACAAAGCCGATCTGGTATTGATTGGTCATAACACACCAATTCCCATCAGCTGGAACAATACATTTAAGTACAAGAACTTCGACATGAATATTTATATCTACGGTAAACTGAATCACTGGAAGAACAATGACCGCAAGGCGCTTGTTGATTACGGAACTTATCAGGGAATAAATACGATCACTACATTCAAAGATCGCTTTACTTACAATAACGTAAATTCAACACAGCCGGGATTCACTCAGTCTACCGCTTCTCAATGGGGATATGGCAATTACTTTATGGAAAAAGCATGGTTCTTCAGAATAGACAATATCTCTGTTGGATACACGCTTCCGAAGAGTATTACCAAAAACATCTTCCAGTCGGTACGTTTCAATGCTGCTGTAAAAAATGTTGCTTTGATATCTCCTTATAAGGGACACGATCCTGAATATGACATTTATATGTACCCTAGTACAAGTGCGTTTACATTTGGTATTGACTTTAAATTTTAAAATAGCATGAAAGCAAATATATATATTGTAATATTCATTGGATTCCTCCTGTCCGTTACTTCTTGTACATTGGAAAGAGAATCGTTTAATGAAATATACCCCGAAAACTTCTTCCGCAACGAAGATGATGTAAACAAGGCCCTTGCCGCTCTTTATCATATGCCTTTCCGAATGGGATATGGTAGCTTCTATGGTGTAGACGAGTATAGCTATCAGGTAGCCTCGGACTTTATGGCCGGAACCATGGGAAGCCGTTGGGTAGATGCCACCGGTGTCGCTCAATATCAGGAACACCGCTGGGAAGAAAATGCTACAGGCGGTTATGCCAAGAATTTTTCCGAAAGAATATATTCGCAATACAACAGGCTTACTTCCATCAAAGAAACCATAAAAAGAATAGAAGCCGCACCTATTACCGACGGACTGAAAATAAAAGCAACAGCAGAGGCCAAGTGTCTGTATGCCTGGATCGGTTTCATCCTTTATGACATGTTTGGTCCCGTGCCTCTTGTTACCGATGAGGCTCTGGCAAATCCGGAAGCGAAAATACTGATCCCCAGACTTAGCGATCAGGAATATTGCGACATTATGATCGGTTACCTCGATGATGCCATTGCCGGAGGACTTCCCATCAGACAAGACAATGACTGGGGACGCGTATCAAAAGGTATGGCACTGATGCTCAAACTTAAATTCCATATGGTGAATCGTAACTTTACCGAAGCAGAGAAAGTTGCCCGCGAACTTTACGGACACAGAAACAGTTCGTACAACCTGATGGATAACTACAGGGATATCTTCAATAAGTACAATGTAAAAAACAAAGAGATCATACATGCTATACCTTGCGGACTGGCAGACGGTATGCAGAACCGCACAATTATCCAATTCTACCCTGTGCGCTGGAAGCAAGACCGTCAGTGTTGGTTCACATTCGGTATGCACTGGAAGTTTTACGATACATTCGAACCGGAAGATGACCGCTTGAACAGCGTTGTTACCGATTATGTAAGTATCAATGGCGAAGTATGCAACAGAACTACCGGATTCCTCAAAGAAGCTGCTGCCATAGTTAAAGTAGACGATCATACGTACACCGGCGGAGAATATTGCTCAGTCGACCTTATCGTATATCGTTTCGCTGACGTAATGCTTTCTTTGGCCGAATGTATAAATGAGAACAACGGTACTCCTACTCAGGAAGCCATCGATTTGGTGAACGAAGTCAGGGCGCGTGTTAATCTGCCGGCTCTTACTGCTGTGCAAACAGCTGGTAAAGAAGCATTCAACAAGGCTGTTCTTAACGAACGCTTGCATGAATTTATGGCCGAGGGTCTTTCCCGTCAGGATAAAATACGCCATGGAGTATTCGTGTCCGATTCTAAAGCACAGTTTCCAAACAGTCAGTCGGCAGAGCATAAAGTACGCCTTGCCATTCCTTCAAAATACATTTTGGAATCGGAAGGAGTTGTGAAACAGAATCCGGGTTATACCACGGGCAATTAATTTAAAGCATATTCTCAATGAAAAATATATATTATCCCTTATTATTGCTTTTGGGGAGTGTGTTTGTTTTGGGTTGCAGCGACGATTCGGAGGGTATAGATAACCCTGGCAACCCGAACTTACCCGATATCACCTATTCAGAAGTATCAGTTGTTCCCACAATCCCAATAGTGGATGAAAGTGACTATACCATTTATTATGTAGATGGTCTGGCAGGAGATGATGCCAATGACGGACTAAGCGAAAGTACTCCTTTTAAATCTTTAAGTAAGGTTACATACATGGCGAAGACCCCGAAAATGAAGGTCTTACTGAAAAGCGGTTCCGAAATTAACGGCAACCTTGTTTTAAAAGAATTGAAAAGTACACCCGACAAACCATTCATTTTTGATATATATGGTGGGGCAGAACGCCCTACCATAAACGGGAGTGGCGATCAGGTGATACTGATTCAGGACGAAAACGTGCGGGTTCGTAATCTGCGGATTACCAATAAAACAGGAACACGGGGAATACGCATACAAGCGTTGACTGCCGGAGCAAAGAAGAATATCGAAATAACAGGTTGCTGCATTGAAGATGTGAACTGGGCCGGTAGTACACCTTTCATTGGTGTGAACCCGGCAAACCTCGATGTAAGAACTATTTGCTCTGATGCCCGTTTCGATAAGACCTTCGGCGGTATCGTTGTTGAATCGTTTACTGAAAAAAGCGTAGGTGCAAGTTGGTATGAGAACCTTTACATCACCAACAACCGCATACACCAGGTGTCGCGCACAGCCATTATGATAGCCAACCGCTGGGGACAACGTGACAAGCCCGGAAATGGTAACAATGAGTACATTGACGATGAGCACAATTGGTATCCTAACCTCAATGTGGTAATACAAGGTAACGACATGAGCTACATTGGTGGCGACGGCGTAATTTTGGGAGGTTCCACCCTTTCGTGGATCGATCACAACACCTGTTTCTATGCCAATTTCCTCGGACGCACCGGCCATGCCAGCGGTGGTTTGTGGCCTTACTCCTGCACTGAAGTTGTAATGCAGTACAACGAGGCAGCCTATACGCAACTAGCCAACGGTAGCGCTGACGGTGAAGGATTCGACATTGATGTGGCTTGCGAAAATACCATTATGCAGTACAATTACGCACATCATAATGTGGGTGGCGGTTTATTGTTGTGTAACACCAAGAATGATAACCACAAAGGAAGTATTATCCGCAACAATATCTTTGCACACAACACCACTACCTGGAAAGGAAACATGATGACCATTTCCAGTTGTGTAGGCAAAACGGAAATCTACAATAACCTTGTTGTTATCAGCAATAAGTATCCAACGGTTATTTATAGCGACGATTCCTTCAGCGCAGGGCGTGCAAAGGACATCACATTCCGCAATAACATCTTCGTTTCGGAAGATTATACCACAGCCAAGTTTGTTACAAAGAACATTGATGATGTCCTTTTCGAGCACAACATCTATTCTCACGTAAGCAATTTTTCGGTAGCTCATACAGATGTTGTCAGCCTCGATCCGTTGATTACAACTCCTGCCGATATGAATGGATTTGAGAACGCATTGAAGTTTGCTCCTTCCGAACCGAAAGTATTTAAAAGCGGTATCCTTTTCGATGGCATGCCGGAAGAAGATATAGCAGGCAATGACGCTAAAGGGATTAACTACGTGGGGCCTTTTGCGAAATAATGATTTACACTTAACATCAATTGAAATGATATGAAAACTATATTCAATATATCCATATTCATAGCTATTCTCAGCTTATTCTCGTCTTGTAATGACGATGATTCGTCCGACGCATTTATTGTCATGGGCGAAAGAACAGTTACGATCAACAAGGATGGCGGAAATATATCCATTCCTGTAAGTACTACCGTTGCCTATAGTGTAACTCCTGTCGACCCATGGTGTACCATTTCGGGTAAAAATGCGATAGGCTTTGATATTGTGGTAGAATTTAACGAATCGGTGCAACAACGTTCAACCGATGTTGTTATTGCTGCTCCCGGTTTCGACCCCGTCACCATTGTGGTTACGCAAGATAAAGGTGTACCTTTCTTTACTATTGAAGATGCCCAGAAAAAGAAATCCTTTATTAAGGAAGGCGAAACACATACAGTTACATTCAAAACAAATGCTGATTACACTGCCACTTCCTCCGAAGAGTGGTTATCGGTTGGCAATATCACCTCTACAAGCTTTAAACTTACTGCAGAAGATAATACCTCTCCCGGCGCGAGAACTGCAAAGGTTACAGTGAAATCCGAGGGAATACCCGATGTTATTATTGAAATTACACAAGAAGGCCCTCCTCCTACATGGAAATTAGAAAACGGTTGGTTTACCGATGGCTGGGGTAACTGGGAAGTAACAGGTTATGAAGATATGTTTATTTTGACATCAGACGCATATATGCCCGATAAAGTACTGGGAGTGCCTACCCCTACCGGAGCGAAATACATAACCAGAGCCAATTTGGGACAAACGCCTACGGAGGGAAGAGTATTGCAGACTATAACCGAGATTCCGGATGGCAACTATATCCTATACTGTCGTTTTGCAGGAAGCAGTCTGAATGCAAGTGACGAACTATCGTTGATTGCCGTCGTAAACGGAACGGAAACAAAGCAACGCATTACGGCTACTTCGTCGTGGCAGCAACATTCTATGCCAATAACCGTATCGGGTGGGACATGCAAAGTAGGAATTTATGCTAATTGGGTAGGCGGAGGAAGCTCCGGTATGACAATGAAAGCAATTGATTTTCAGCTTATAGCCAATTGAAATAACGAATCAGGTATTAGTTATTAAATTCAGGAAGAAGGCTGGCCTGCAAGGTCGTTCGTTGTGGCCAGCCTTTATTTATAAACTCATAAACAATAACAATGAAAAACTTTAGAAAAAAAATCATTAGCATACTTTCTGTCATTGCAATTATTGCTTCTTCATGCTCCGGAACTAAAGCAGAGGAAGTAGATGTGTGTATATATGGAGGAACATCAGCAGGAGTCATAGCGGCGTACACAGCGGCGAAATCGGGAAAAACCGTATTACTGATAGAACCCGGCCAAAACCTGGGAGGAATGAGTTCGGGTGGACTAGGTTTTACCGATATAGGGAATAAGTATGTCGTACAAGGGCTGGCACTCGATTTCTACCGTCGCTTGGGCAATCACTACGGTAAACTGGAACAATGGATATTCGAACCCAGTGTAGCCGAAGCCAAATTTAAGGAATACATTCAAGAAGCCAATATAAAAGTATGGTATGAAAACCGGGTGGTAAGTGCTCAGAAAACAGGAGCTGTTATCGAGGAGATAGAACTGGAGAACGCTAAGAATCCAGACCGGAAAACAAACAGGAAAGTCCGTGCCAAAGTCTTTATCGATTGTTCGTATGAAGGCGATTTGATGGCCCGTTCCGGCGTATCTTATTTTGTGGGAAGAGAAGCAAACAGCGTATACGGAGAAACATACAACGGAGTACAACTCATGGACCGTCATCAGGTTCCCAACGGTATAGATCCTTATATTGTAGAAGGGGATTCTACAAGCGGCCTCATCTATGGTATCAATCCCGAACCTGTATTACCCAATGGTACGGGCGACAAAAAAGTACAGGCTTACTGCTTCCGCACCTGTCTGACTAATAATCCGGAGAACATGATTCCCATAACAAAACCGGATAATTACGATCCTTCAAAATATGAACTATTGAAGCGTATCAAAGCAAAATACCCGTGGAAACACCATACAGATGCTTTTATCTGGACAATAATGCCTAATGGCAAAACTGATATTAACAACATGGGGGGCTTTTCAATGGATATGATCGGCGAGAACTGGGATTACCCCGAAGCAAGCTACGAAGAACGTGCACGTATCATCAAAAAGCACGAGGATTACACCAAAGGTTTATTCTATTTCGTAGGAAACGACCCCAGTGTTCCCGAAGACATTCGTCAACAAATGCAGCAATGGGGCTATCCTAAAGATGAATATACGAACACCAACCACTGGTCGCACCAACTCTACGTGCGCGAGTGCCGCCGCATGATTGGTGAAATTGTAATGACACAGCACCACTGCCAAGGCCGCGAAGCTATTACCGATGGCGTAGGATGGGCAGCCTATACGATGGATTCTCACAACTGCGATCGTCATGTGGTAAATGGTATGACTAAAAATGAAGGAAATGTTGAAATCGGCGGTTTTGGTCCTTATCCTGTATCGTACCGCTCCATCATTCCTCAAAAGAAAGAAGCTACCAATCTGCTGGTTCCGGTTTGTTTGTCGGCATCGCACATTTCCTACGGTTCCATACGTATGGAACCTGTGTTTATGGTGCTTGCACAATCGTCGGCCATTGCAGCCTGTATGGCGATTGACAAGCACGAAAATGTGGTTCAGGATGTAGATGCTGCCGAGATAATGGATGAGTTTTGGAGCAATCCGTTGGCCGATGGTAGCCAGCCTGAGATACTTATTGATAACAACGACACCCGCCGGGTAGTTGTAACAGGCGAATGGAAAACAGAAATGTGGAAGGCGTATGGCCTCAACTTCTTCACGGACGACTCGAAGGGAAGTGTCGCGAAGTCACTTAAGTATACTCCGCAAGTAGCCAAAGACAACGAGTACACCCTGTACATGTACTTCCCGAAAGTAGATGAAGCAACCAGTAAAACCACCATCAAAGTGTTCGACGGTAGCCAACTACACGATGTAGTGGTGAAACGCGAAGACATTGTTGTGGAAGGACAAACATCGGGCGAATGGGTGAACATTGGCAAATACCGCCTCCCCGCCGGAGATAATAGCTATGTGGAACTAAGCAACCAGGGGGCCGATGGAGTTGTGGTGGCCGATGCAGTTCTTTTTATTCCGGACAGAACAGGAGGCAACGGGCGATAAAAGTTTAATAGAACAAAAGAGAAAGTATCTCTACCTTTTTCACACCCGGGTGTAAACGCCCCTGACACCCGGGTGTAAAGACCACTCACACCCGGGTGTAAAAAGGGTTGAGATAGTTACTTACAATTTAAGACTTATATATCATGAAGAACCTCTCCTATACTTTTATTATCCTTATACTTGCATTTCTGTATGCGGCATGTAGTAGCAACAATCATCAGTCAGTATTCCACCCCAAAGGACTTTGGTTGGACAATAACGGCGTTCATATCAATGCTCACGGAGGCGGAATGCTTTACAACAATGGGATTTATTACTGGTTTGGCGAACACAAAATAGAAGGTGAAGCCGGGAATATAGCGCACGTGGGAGTTCATTGTTATTCCTCGGAAAATCTGCAAGAGTGGACAGACGAAGGTATCGCCCTCAGCGTAGCTCCCGAAGGATCGGGCAGTGACATCGAAAAAGGCTGTATCCTCGAACGCCCCAAAGTAGTATATAACGCCGCGACAAAGAAATACGTCATGTGGTTTCACCTTGAACTGAAAGGTGAAGAGTACAGCGCGGCCCGTTCAGGCGTAGCCATAAGCGATAAGATTACAGGGCCCTACAACTTCATCAGAAGCCTTCGCCCCAATGGAGAAATGGCACGCGACATGACGGTCTTTATTGACGATGACGCCACAGCGTATCATATTTTCTCTTCGGAAGACAATAAAACCACGCACATAGCCGAGCTTTCCGACGATTATCTTTCGCACACCGGGAAGTACGTCCGTGTATTCCCGGAGCGATACATGGAAGCTCCCGCCGTATTTAAACGGAATGGCAATTACTACTTTATCGGTTCCGGTTGTACAGGCTGGGCACCTAATGCTGCGCGGTCGGCTATCGCACAATCAATATGGGGTCCGTGGACCGAACTGGGAAACCCCTGCCGTGGCGAAAATGCCGAACTGACATTCGGCGCGCAAAGTACTTATGTACAGAAAGTTCATGGCAAGGAAGACCTTTATATATTTATGGCCGACGAGTGGAGACCTGAAAACGCGATAGACGGCCGGTACGTTTGGCTTCCCATCAGCTTTGAAGAAGAGAAACCTGTCATCAACTGGCAGACCGAATGGAAGATGGATTAAAGAACATCTCAACTGATAAACATCAAAACGAACTATTGTATGAATAATAAAATATACTTTGCATTGGCTATGCTAATGTGTATGACCGGCTTCCCTACCCTGAAGGCTGAGGTCAGACTGCCCGGATTCTTTAGTAACAACATGGTGCTCCAACGCGACGCACAAGTTAAGATATGGGGCTGGGCCGATAAAGGCGAAAACATTGAAATAGCCTTCAACGGCAAAAAAGTCCGCGCGCGCGCCGGAAAAAATGGTGCGTGGGAAGCCTTTCTGCCACCCATGCCCTTCGGAGGCCCTTATACGCTTACTGTGAAAGGGAAGCAGAACAGCCTAACGCTCGAGAATATTCTGATAGGTGATATCTGGCTTTGCAGCGGACAATCGAATATGGAATGGACCGTAAAACAATCGGCGAACGCAGCCGAAGAGATAGTCAACGCCAACTATCCCAACATTCGTTCGTTAAGGATTCCCAAAGGTATAAAGGCAACTCCCCAGAATGATTTCAATGCTGAATGGCAGGTTTGCTCACCTGCCACTGCCGGCGATTTTTCGGGAGTAGCCTATTTCTATGCCCGCGAGTTGTACCGCGAACTTAATATACCCATCGGAATAATGAACGCATCGTGGGGAGGAACCGATATCGAAACATGGATGAGTACAGAAACCTTTGATGCCCTACCCCATGAAGTGAAAAAGAAATACGATCCTGATGTGGTGAACAATCTGGGTACCTGGATGGCAATGAACACCGGAAACAGGCAAGCCTTTTTGGACGACATGAAGAATGACCCGGCTATAAAAGCATCCTGGTTCTCCCCCGGATTTGACTCCAGCGAATGGAAACAGATAGATGTTCCTTCCGAATGGTCGGGCACTCCTCTGGCATTGGTTGATGGACACGTGTGGTTCAAGTACAATATTATTCTGCCTGCCGAAGCCACCAACAAGGAAGCAATTATCTCCTTGGGCACCATAGACGACAACGAAATCACATGGATAAACGGTACCGAAGTAGGACGTTCCGAAGGTTGGGATACGCCCCGGTTATACAAAATCCCAGCAGGAATACTCAAGGAAGGCACCAACAACATAACCGTACGAATAACAGACAATGGCGGTAGTGGTGGTATGTGGAGTCCTGCCGAAAACTTATATATTGAATTACAGGGCGACACTAAACAAAGACTCTCCCTAGCCGGTAAATGGTTATATAAAGGATCGGTAACAAATACCGAATACAAGGTGCTCGACGTTACACCCAATATGCTGCATTCATCGCTTTACAACACCATGATCAATCCCATTACTCCATTCAGAATAAAAGGGGTAGTATGGTATCAAGGCGAGAACAACGTAAGCAAGGCGTACAACTACCGCACTCTTTTCCCGGAAATGATTAAAAACTGGCGTAACAAGTGGGGATATGAGCTACCCTTCTACTGGGTACAATTGGCCAACCTCTATCCGGAAGATACAACTCCGAAAGAAAGTAACTGGGCCGAACTCCGCGAAGCACAGACAATGACATTAAGTCTCCCTCACACAGGGCAGGCTGTTATTTACGATATTGGCAATCCCTATGATATCCACCCAACCAACAAACAGGATGTAGGATACCGTCTGGCACTCATCGCCCGGAATAAAGACTACGGCCAAAGCAATGTTGTTTATTGCGGTCCTACCTTTAAATCGGCCGAAATATCGGGTGATGAAATCATTATTACCATGGATACCTATGGTTCGAAACTAACTGTACGCAATAAGTTTGGTTACCTGGAAGGGTTTGCCATTGCCGGTGAAGATAAGAAATTTGTATGGGCAAAGGCCCGGATTGAGAACGGAAAGATTATCGTATCAAGCAGTCAGGTTAAGAACCCGGTGGCAGTGCGTTACGCATGGGCAAACAATCCGGGGGCCAACCTCTTTAATGAAGAAGGATTGCCTGCCATCCCCTTCCGTACCGACAGTTGGAAAGGAATGACTGAGCCTGTCCATACTCCGGATAAGAACCCTGCAAAGAAGTCTTTCGAGGAAAAAGCCGACTCAATCATTGCACTAATGACACTCGATGAAAAGGTAGGTCAGTTGAATCAGATAACAGGTTTCAAAGCTGCGACCGGCCCCGTGACCGATCCAGGTGATAAGCGTCAACTCATTAAAGATGGAAGAATAGGTTCTATGCTCAACGTCAGGGGGCATGCCGAAACCCGCTCTATGCAGGAACTGGCTATGCAGTCACGCCTGGGTATTCCTATGCTCTTTGGCCTGGATGTGATACATGGTTATCGTACAGTGTTCCCTGTACCCCTTGCAATGGCTGCCAGCTTCGACCCGGAAGCAGTGAAGCTGTCGGCGCGCGTTGCTGCCCGTGAGTCGGTAGTTTCCGGCATTCACTGGACATTCTCTCCTATGCTCGATGTGTCTCGCGATCCTCGCTGGGGCCGGGTAATGGAAGGTCCCGGCGAAGATACATATTGGGCTACAGAGATGGGCAAAGCCATGATCGAAGGTTATCAGCAACCTTTCGACGACGGACTGGAACTGATGGCCTGTGCCAAACATTTTGCCGCTTACGGTGCTGCCATTGGCGGACGTGATTATAACACAGTAGATATTTCCCTGCAAACACTGCACAATGTGTATCTTCCTCCCTTCAAAGCCGCGGCCGAAAGTGGGGTGGCCAGTTTTATGTGTTCCTTCAACGAGATAAACGGTGTGCCCTCGTCTGCCAACAAATATCTATACGATTTACTCTACAATGAGTGGAAATACAAAGGTCTTGTAGTGTCCGATTGGGCTTCTATTTGGGAAATGGTGGTGCATGGTTACAGTAAAGATCGGGAAATGGCGGCCATGCAAGCAATCAACGCCGGTGTAACCATTGACATGGAGAGCAATGCTTACTCGCGTCACCTGAAGAATCTTGTTCAAGAAGGCAAGGTATCCGAAACCACACTTAACCATGCGGTAAGAAAAGTGCTTGTACAGAAATACAGACTCGGTCTGTTTGATGATCCGTACCGTTATTGCAATGAAGAAAAAGAAGCAACCGGGATATTGACTGCCGAAAACAGGGCTGCCGCCCGCAATGTGGCACGAAAGTCGATTGTGCTTCTTAAGAATGAAGATATCCTTCCGGCAAAACTACCGGAGAGAATAGCAGTTATTGGTCCTCTGGCCAATGCCAAACGTGATATGGATGGCAACTGGACAGTATCTGCGCCAACGGATATAGCCGTAACGCTACTCGAAGCTTTAAAGGAAAGATATCCGAAAAGCGATATAACATTCAGCAAAGGCTGTTCCATCGACGGTAAAGACAAATCCGGATTCGCCGAAGCAATAGCCATCGCCGGTAATGCCGATCTGGTTATTCTTGCATTAGGCGAAGCATGGGGAATGACGGGGGAAGCACGCTCCAAAGGTGATATACATCTGCCGGGAGTTCAGGAAGAACTGGCCTGTGAAATTTATAAAGCGAACAGAAACAGTATCACTTTACTCATGGCCGGTCGCCCGATGATATTCAACGAGATATCCGAAAAGGCTCCCGCCATTCTTTATACATGGATGCTTGGTAGTGAAGCCGGAAATGCCATTGTTGATGTTATAACGGGCATACATAACCCTTCGGCCCGTGTTCCGATGTCTTTTCCTAAACATCTGGGACAAATTCCGGTTTACTATAATCAAAATAACTCAGGACGCCCAGCTACAGACGGTGCAAATCATTATCACAATCGGTATATTGATATCGACCATAAACCGCGATACCCGTTTTCATATGGACTTTCCTATACTACATTCGAATATAAGGATATAGAAACCACTGTGGGGGAAGACTGTATTTCCATACAATTCGTTCTCACCAATACAGGTAAAGCTGATGGAAATGAACTCGTGCAGGTCTATACCCGTAAGTTATGGGGAGAGTCTACCCGCCCGGTAAAAGAACTGAAAGCGTTCGAGAACGTATTCCTCAAAAAAGGAGAAAGCCGACGGATGGAGTTAACAATTCCATTTGAACGACTGAAATATTATGGTCAGAATGGTTGGGAAGACGGAAGAGGAGATTATCAGGTATTTCTGGGAAAGAATGCGGAAGAATTGTTCTTTGAATCAAAGCTCACTTTTTGAGTAAATTAGGATGTAATAAAAGGGTTAATATCATACCGACTTAAAAGAATTGAAGTACCAAAGTAAATATTATGAAACTAAAGAATATAATAGTACTCTTTGTCCTCCTCATTTTTACCCACGTAGCCTGTAACAACAGAGGTCGTTCAATATCCCCCAAACCACCTGTGTGTAATATGAGTGGCTTCGCTAAAGGAGCCGACATCAGCTGGGTGACCGAAATGGAAAAGGCGGGCAAGAAGTTCTACAACTATTCCGGTCGCGAGATGGAATGTATGGAGTTAATGCGCGAACTGGGAATGAACTCTATCCGTTTGCGTGTGTGGGTCAGCCCGGTCAATGGCTGGTGCGATAAAAATGATCTTTTGGTAAAAGCATCCCGTGCACACGACCTGGGCATGCGTCTTATGATTGATTTCCATTACAGCGAAACCTGGGCCGACCCAGGACAACAGAAAAAGCCTACCGCCTGGGAATCTCTTTCCTTCGAGGAACTGAAGAAAGCAGTGGCCGGTCATACCAGTGATGTGCTTAACGCATTGAAATCTATCAATATCACTCCGGAATGGATTCAGATAGGCAATGAAACCTCCAACGGTATGTTATGGGAAGATGGCAAAGATGCCGCGAAGTATGCCGCCCTCAATAATGCTGGATATGACGCAGCAAAGAGCGTGTTCCCCAATGCCAAAATGATAATTCATATACATAGCGGACAAGATAATCCATTGTTCCGTTGGGCATTCGACAGGCTGAAAGAAAACAATGCTAAGTGGGACATTATTGGTATGTCCCTATATCCATCTGCCTCCAATTGGAAAGAACAGAATAAACTATGCATAGCCAATGTAAATGATATGATCAGTCGCTATGGAAAAGACGTTATGATATGCGAGGTAGGAATGCCGTGGGACGACCCTGAAGCCGGTAAAGCTTTCCTTACCGACCTGATTGCAAGAGCCAAAGCCGTAGCCAATGACAAATGCCTGGGCGTATTCTACTGGGAGCCACAATCGTATGGAAACTGGAACGGATATACACTCGGAGCATTCGACAACAGTGGCAAACCGACTGTAGCAATGGAAGCGTTTAAATAACACTGTATTTTGTGCATCAAAGGCTATATAACGATCTGGGAAAATATATCACCACGAATGATTTATATAAATCAAACTTTATATCTTTGCAAGCGGTTACTTAAAATAAGATAGTCTCATACTGAAACCCAACTGTTCATTGATATGAAAACAACCCTGCTCGTCATTGGGCGAACTGTAGAGAAACACTATATAACGGCTATTGACGATTACATTCAACGGACCAAACATTCGCTTTCTTTTGATATGGAGGTTATTCCCGAATTAAAGAATACCAAAAGCCTGACGATGGATCAGCAGAAGGAAAAAGAAGGAGAATTGATCTGCAAAGCATTCCAACCCGGAGATGTTATTGTCCTGTTGGATGAACACGGAAAAGAATTCCGTTCTATTGAATTTGCTAACTGGATGGAAAAGAAAATGAGTACCGTAAACAAACGCCTGGTATTTGTTATTGGCGGACCGTATGGTTTCTCGCAAAAGGTGTATCAAGCTGCCCACGAAAAGATATCACTATCTAAAATGACTTTCTCGCACCAAATGATACGACTTATTTTCGTGGAACAACTATACCGTGCAATGACGATATTACAAGGCGGACCGTATCATCATGAGTGAGTTGAGAGTCTTTGTTCCGCCAAAGCCTCATACTTTGTTCCCGGACGGCCATAGTTGGCATAAGGGTAAATAGAGATACCGCCGCGGGGAGTAAAGATTCCTGTTACTTCAATGTATTTAGGGTTCATCAGTTTAATCAGGTCTTTCATGATTATATTTACGCAATCTTCGTGAAAAGCTCCGTGGTTGCGAAAGCTAAAGAGATACAATTTCAGGCTCTTGCTTTCTACCATTTTTATATCAGGCAGGTAACTGATACGAATCTCGGCAAAGTCCGGCTGTCCGGTTATTGGGCATAGGCTGGTAAATTCCGGACAGTTAAACTGTACCCAATAATCATTCTCGGGATGTTTATTATCAAAAGCTTCCAGTACTTCGGGGGCATAATCTTGCTTATATTCGGTTTTCGCTCCTAAAAGGGATAGTTGTTCTTTTAAATCTGACATATATATTTACGATTAGACGATTTACTATTTACGATTGAAGGATGTTTATTTATGATTTTATGATTAGACGATTAATTCTGAGTAGTTTCAATCATCTAATCGTAAATTGTCTAATCGTAAATAAACATATGTTTCCAGTCCTTGTTTTCTCAATTTACAGGCAGGGCAATCGCCACAGCCATCACCGATGATGCCATTATAACAGGTCAGTGTATCGTTTCTAACCAGGTCGAAGACACCTAATTCATCAGCCAATGCCCATGTTTGTGCTTTATCCAGCCACATCAATGGGGTATGAAGTACAAACTGTTCGTCCATTGCCAGGTTCAGGGTTACATTCAGCGACTTGATGAATGAATCGCGGCAGTCCGGATATCCACTATAATCGGTCTGAGAAACGCCGGTCACCAAATGATATACCTCTTTTTCACGGGCAAAAACCGCAGCAATACTCAGGAAGAACAGATTACGCCCCGGAACGAAGGTATTGGGAACTGAACCGGCAGGCTGTTCTTTATCCATTTCAAGGGTAAGGTCTGTTAAAGAGTTACGTCCCAGCTGACCGATAAAAGACACATCCATCACATGAAACTCCACCCCAGCCTCTTCGGCTATTTTCTTTGCTTGCTGTACCTCATGGGCGTGCTTTTGCCCATACAGAAAGCTAAGGGCATATACCTTGCGAAACTGCTTCTTTGCCCAGAACAAACAGGTAGTGGAGTCTTGTCCACCACTGAACAAGACCACAGCAGACTCCATATTCATAATTACAGGTCTTTTACTTTTAGAATGTTATAGGAAATATCATTGTCGTACACATCGGCCCCTTCGACTTTCTTGATTGCTTTCACCACACAGATGGTTACGGGCAGAATAAGTACCTCATAAAGTGATTTCAGAACGATTTGAATTCCCATCATAATTAACAGTTCGCGCACGGGAATAACTCCTCCGAATGCTAACGGAAAGAATATCAGAGAATCGGCAGTTTCTCCAACTACAGTCGACCAAATGGCACGGGCCGAGAAGTTCTTCCCCTGACTTGCTATTTTCATCTTGCTCATTACATAGGCATTCAGGAAGGAGCCAACCAGGAAAGCACTCAGGCTGGCAGCAACAATGCGGGGAGCCATACCGAATACGAAGTTAAAGCCTTCTTCGCCTTCCCAAAAGGGGGCGGCAGGCAGAGCGACGGCAATCTGCGCAATGGCAACGACGAAGAAGTTCATGGCAAAACCGCTCCAAATGATCAGGCGTGCTTTCTTAAATCCCCAAACTTCGGCAATGCAGTCATTAATAATATAGGAAATAGGGAAAACGAGAAGTCCGGCAGTCACAGTTATACCAAATATCTGGATGACTTTCGTTTCGAGAAGATTAGCCGTAATTAGGCATACATTAAACAAAATCCCCAACAACATGAAGGGAACAGACACTTTTTCTTTCATACATCTTGTTTTTTACGTGGTGTTCAAGCACACGGTGGCATATAGCCATCTGATTATCAATAAGAAAACATATATTTACCATGTAACGGGTAACAAACTGGTAACATAAAAACGATAAAACGTTTTTTATAGATGCATTTCTTTCCGGCAAAGATACATAGTTTACCTCACACGACCAACAACTAGATTATTTTTTCTTCGATTCCAAATACTCTCTAAACCTCTTTAATCTAAGTATAACCGTTTTATATTGCTTCAAACTTTTCTTCAGGATCATCATTTCTATATCGAGAGCCAATAAAATAATCTCTTAAACACTTGCACATATCCAAAAGGATATGTATATTTGTAGTGTCAATAAGAAATAAATGCCTAACCCTTTAAAACCACAAGATGGAAGATATTAAAACGATTGAGTTTGAAATTGAAAGACTGAAAGCGAGAATGCTACAGTTCGACAGGACAGTCAAAGTATTAGAGATACCAAAGGAGGAAGCAGAACAAAGGCGAAACGAAATGTTAGACCGAATGTCAGAACTCCTTAAGCAACGGGATAAATTAAAAGAATAACCATTACCCCTCGAAAGAGGGACTTTCCAATATATTTGATTATGAAAACAATTAATGAAGAAATAAAGGAATTGTTTACCTTATCAGGTAATGAGTTTGAAAACAGGCTGCAATATCTTAAGGAGACGTATACAGGCAGTGAAGATAAAAAGAAGCTCTCAGACACTATATTATCAGAGATGGACAATACCATTGAAGATATGAAGCAGCTCGGTGCACAGATGGACGAAATGATATCGTTAAAGGAGCAATTAAAAGAGGTATCAGAAATTGTTTCTTTATCCTATATTGCTAAACATTACTTTGGTAAAACCCGTTCTTGGCTTTATCAGAGACTTTACGGCTATTCGGTAAGAGGAAAGGTTTATAACTTAAATGAAAAGGAGAAGGAGACGTTAAACGCCGCCTTACAAGATATATCAAAACGTATAGGCTCAGTGTCTGTGATTTAGTTAGACATTCCTTATTGACACAAACCCTGTATTGAGCCATACAGGTATCAGCCCTGCCATTAGTTTGGTGGGGCTTTTTGTTGTGTAAAAATCATGCCAACCCAGGCACCCATTTTTTTTGAAGCCCCCTATCATCAACCGAAACCCACCCGTTCCATATCATGCACAAAGCAAAAAAAACTTTTTGGGAGGGTATTAGAAGTCAACACCACATCTACCTTGTTTCTTCTCAAGCACACGGTGATTATTCACTTTTCGGGGTGCAAAGATAGAGAATATTCCAAAGGAAGTCACATATTAACTTTGTTTTTATGCAAAAACAGGCGATAATTCATTATTTTGGCTATCTTTGTGTCAGAAAACATAATGAGTTCATTCTGCTCTTTATCTTCTTTGTATCTTTCCAAGCTCTTCTACTTGGTTTTTCCATTGTTAAGATTGAACTGTATAAGCTTCTTTTGTTTACAAATTGACTATTCGAATGTGCTCGGGTAGGAAATCCACTGTTAATAATCTATTAATTCAAAAAAATATAAATGGCAAAACCTGTATCATTTAACAAAAGAGAGAACGAAAAAAAGAAGGCCGCCAAACGGCAGGAAAAGCAAAAGCGTAAAGAAGAACGTAAAATGAGTGGAACATCCTCTATGGATGACATGATTGCGTATGTGGACGAAAATGGTAACATCACCTCTACTCCTCCGGAAGAGCGTCCTAAGGAAAATATCAAACTGGAAGATATTGCTGTATCAACTCCTAAGAAAGAGGCCGAAGAACCGGCTATATTAAAAGGAAGGGTTGAGTTTTTTAATTCGGATAAAGGCTTTGGATTTATTAAAGACCTTTCGAGTACAGAGAAATACTTCTTCCACATCTCTAGTGCTCCACAGAATATTGCAGAGGGACATGTTGTTTCCTTTGAAACGGAACGTGGTGCAAAAGGTATGAATGCTGTTAATATTCAGCCCGCCTCATAGAAAAAAAACTCAAAAGATTAACGCATCTAACACACCTCTCCTACAATGGCCTATTCATGGGGGAAAGAAGTGTGTCAATTGCTTTTAGATACTGTCACGCTCCTACAAATCTAACACGTTTGACGAGAAATAAAAATGGCATAAGTCTCAATACACCCGGGTCTTCCAGTTAGGAACACCCGGGTGTATTGCATAGAAAGACCCGGGTCTTCTTCATCGAAACACCCGGGTCTTTTACGTTGTATTAAACTAGCTTTGTAGTAATCTGAAAGCAGGATTTATCTTTTCTTCAATTAGAATTTGTAATCAATGCCAATACCAAACACTTTGTTCGTACGATTAAATACATCTTTTCCCGGAATGCCCACTTCTGTAGCAGGGTTAACTATTCCATTATAAGCAGTCCATTCTTTATTATACTCCTCATAATCTGTCCAGAAATAAGCTATATTTACCTTCAACTTAGGAGTCACATTAAAGCCTGCTCCAAAACCATAAGAATAGGAACTGATAGAGAAACTCATATCACTCTGATAGCCATCTTCTACTCCATATTTGGTACGTTGAAGGCCCGCACTCACTTGCCATGCTTTAGTGATATCCCATTCCAGTCCGGCTTGGTATTCATTTGTTCCCGGATTAATATAATCTTGCTTATTATTAGCCATCTTTGCATGAGTATCAAAGAAATGATGGTATCCTATAGATGCTCTTAACACAGGAAGGATTTCGTATGAAACACCAACAGAAAGCAGGCTTGGAATATCATGAGGGGTATTTACACCATCCTTAAACATTCCGGTGTCATCAATCTTAGTCTTATTTTCTACATTCAAGCGGGTATTGAATTCGTATTTCGCACCAATATTCCATTTTCCCATCTTGAAATCCATACCGATAATAGGAGTTACCCCCCAACCGGTTTGGTCACAATCCAGTTCCTTATCTTTTGTTTGGTCGGCTACCGCTTTCGTTGCTGTGGCTGTTGCCATATACTTTTCGTAATTCTCCATATCTCCGGCGGCCAGAAACTGCTCGGCAGCGGCAGCAGCAGCGGCTGACATTGTATTAAAGGTGCTATTCAGATTCACCATTTCTCCTCCGCCAACATTAGCCTGAATATTACGAATATATCCTACATATCCATTGCTAACATAATTCATACGAACTCCGGCATAAGCAGAAAGGTAATCATTTATTTTGTACGCAGCCCCTAATTGGAGACCATAAATCAATTGTTTCCCTTCCATATAGCTATCTACCGAGTATTTATTAGTCCCCGGGAACCCATTCTGAGAAAGCATTGCAGGAATCATAGAAACCTGAGATTCAAAAGAACCCAGACCTTCGTTAAAGGTAGCCTTACCACCTCCTCCACTTACTGCAAAATGTCCTCCGAAAGCCCACTTATCATATTTATATACAGCAAATAAACTTGGAATAATGGGAACGGATGCTTCACCTTTATACTTTTTAGTTTCATTTCCCCCAAATCCTGCAAGAGGGGCAAACGTAGAATGTATTGTTCTCGTCTGAAATGCACTTTGATTATTGAACGACACATGAAGTCCTTTGTCCATAAAAGCAATCCCTGCCGGATTAGAATATAACGCATCTATTTGCGTTGAAGCGCCACGCGCCGGATTTCTCAGAAACAAAATATGTTGATTTGTATTCGTCAGGAGACCTCCCGCAAAAGTTGGAATTGAAACCATCAGCATCAACATGCTGGTTATCCAAAATTTCTTCATTCTTATCTTTATTTAGATTAATTTGGGCGCAAAGATAGTATTTAATTGCACAAACCACGCAATGATGTGCAACATTTTTATATATCACAACATAAAACCAGCAAAAGAAAACGGTTTCAATAGAAACCATCTATCACGCCATAGCTAGTTTTAGCTACTCCATTCAAACAAAATGTATTCTTAAATGTTCTATATTTACATATATAATAAAGGTAATATGGCATTTACAATTGCATTTTTCGGTACTCAACCGTACGATGAAACATCTTTCAATGAAAGAAACAAACCGTTTGGATTTGAATTCAAATTCTTCAAAGGACACCTGAACAAGAACAACGTAATTCTGACCCAGGGAGTGGATGCAGTATGCATCTTTGTTAATGATACGGCCGACGCTGAGGTAATCCGCATTATGGCCGGGAACAAAGTGAAACTACTCGCATTACGCTGTGCCGGTTTCAACAATGTCGATTTAGCTGCCGCGGCTAAGTATAACATTCCCGTAGTTCGTGTTCCGGCTTATTCACCTTATGCAGTGGCCGAGCACACCGTGGCATTGATGCTTTCATTGAACCGAAAAATACCCCGTGCCGTATGGCGCACCCGCGATGGGAATTTCTCATTAAACGGCTTGCTGGGTTTCGATATGCATGGCAAAACAGCCGGAATCATCGGTACCGGTAAGATAGCGAAGATACTCATTCAGATTCTGCGTGGATTCGGCATGAATATACTCGCTTACGATATTTATCCGGACCATAACTTTGCCCGCCAACACCAGGTGGTATACACCACATTGGACGAGTTATACAAGGCTTCGGATATCATATCCCTGCATTGCCCGCTTACCGAGGACACTAAGTATCTTATCAATGATTACAGCATCAGCAAAATGAAAGATGGAGTGATGCTTATCAATACCGGTCGTGGACAGTTAATTCACACCACTGCATTGATCGAAGGACTCAAAAGCAAAAAAATCGGCTACGCCGGATTGGATGTATATGAAGAAGAGAGCGAATACTTTTACGAAGATAAGTCGGACCGCATCATCGACGATGATATACTAGCCCGCCTCCTGTCTTTTAACAATGTGATCGTAACCTCACACCAGGCATTCTTCACCAAAGAAGCCTTGGAGAACATTGCAGATACAACCCTGAATAATATAAAAGATTTTATTAATAACAAACCCTTAACAAACGAAGTAAAATGAAAAAGATTTATCACAAAGCCAGCACAAGAGGGCATTCTTTGTACGATTGGTTGGATAGCCACCATACATTTAGTTTTGACCAGTATTATGATCCGCAGCGGGTACATTTCGGTGCACTTCGCGTATTAAATGACGACCGCGTTGCTCCCGGCGAAGGATTTGGCACGCATCCACATAAGAATATGGAAATAATTTCCATACCTTTGAAGGGCGCTTTGCAGCATGGCGATAGTCATAACAACAGTAAAGTAGTACGTCCGGGCGATATACAGACCATGAGTGCCGGTACGGGAATATATCATAGTGAAATGAATTTCAGTAATACGGAACCCGTTGAGTTCTTGCAAATCTGGGTACTTCCACGTAAGAACAACACCGCTCCCGCTTATAAGGACTATGATATCCGCCCGTTGCTTAAAAAGAATGAACTAACGCCGATCGTTGCACCCGATGATAGTGCTCCGGCCACGTTATTGCAAGACACTTGGTTCTCTATCGGTGAGGTAGAAAAAGGAAAGAGCATCGAATATAAGATGCACCAACCCGGCAACGGGGTGTACATCTTCCTGATCGAAGGAAAAATAGAAGTAAATGGCGACATCCTTTTACGTCGCGACGGCATGGGAGTCTATGACGCGGACAGCCTCACGTTGGAAACAGTAGAAGACTCACACATTCTACTGATTGAGGTGCCTATGGTCGTATAGACCGGAAGCTGAAATTAAGAACATAACATAGAGAATGGAAATAGATTTATCGCGCATCCGAAAGGATTATAATAAAAACGGGTTGAAGGAGAGTAATACTCCCGACGACCCGTTACAACTCTTTCAACAGTGGCTATACGAGGCTATTGAAGGTAAAGTCAACGAGCCGACCGCCGTACTTGCCGGCACCGTATCGCCCGAGGGTAAGCCAGCCACACGTACGGTCTTATTGAAAGATTTGCATGATGGTCATTTCATTTTCTATACCAATTACCATAGCAGAAAAGGGAAGCATTTGGAAGAGAATCCGAATGTTTCTCTTTCTTTCGTTTGGCATGAATTGGAAAGGCAGGTACATATTGAAGGTACAGCCGTAAAAGTATCCCCGGAGGAATCGGATGCTTACTTCAAAACGCGTCCTTATAAAAGCCGCGTCGGTGCACGTATTTCTCCACAGAGTCAGCCGATAGCCAGCCGGATGCAACTGATTCGCGCCTTTATCAAAGAAGCAGCCCATTGGGTAGGCAAAGAAGTAGAACGTCCCGAACACTGGGGTGGCTATGCCGTAACCCCCACCCGGATAGAGTTCTGGCAAGGACGCCCAAACCGCCTGCACGACCGCATTCTTTACACACTGCAACCAGATGGCAACTGGTCCAAAACCCGAATCGCCCCCTAAGCGGCAAGGTGGCGGCAAGGTGCGGCAAGGTGCCGCAGCCAGGTTTCCATGCGGGCGACCTCAATAACTGGCATTGGAGTGAAGAATCGACCGAACAGGAGATTCGAAAAGCAGAAGGCGACTTCCTGGCAGAAGTTAAAAATATAAAACAAGTAGTCCCCCAAATGCACTTTGTGATGTTTCCAGTCGATTCCAGGCTAGGAAAAGATTATATGAAAGGTCCAAAACTGTTCACAGAACAAATAAAAACAAGTATATTTGTACCTATGCACTTCAGTGAGCATTATGATGGGGGGATCACCATCAGCGATCGCAAAGAGACATTCGACATTTAATAAATTAATTATAAAGCATCATGAAAAAACTAACGCTCATTTTTGTCATCCTTCTGGCTTGCATACCAAGCATATTGATGGCACAGGACGATAGCAAATATCTCGTTGGGGCTGTTCCCGAAGTAGATGGCAAAGTCGTTTTTAAAAGAGAATTTGATTTAAGCGGAGCCGGGCAAGACGCAATTTACGAACGTATGCTCACCTGGGTCACCAACCGTATGGCTCAAAACGAAAATGTGAGCCGTGTAGTATATTCGGACAAAGACAAAGGCTCAATTGCTGCCATGGGACAGGAATACCTCGTGTTCAAATCCAGCGCCCTATCACTAGACCGTTCTGTTATTAACTATCAGATCACCATTACCTGCCAACCGGGAAAATGTTTAGTGGAAATGGAAAAGATTCGCTATACCTACCAGGAAAAAGAGAAATATGATGCAGAAGAATGGATTACCGATGAAGTTGCATTGAACAAAGCAAAAACCAAATTGGTTCGTGGCTTGGCTAAGTTCCGCACCAAAACAGTCGATTTTGCCGAAGATATGTTTGACAGCGCACAAGCCGCATTGGGCATCGCCAAAGTAGAATCTGTAGTTCAGGTTCCTGTGGTATCTGCTGTAGCTCCCCCACTTGCCGGAACACAAGCTGCCGCGCAAGCTGCTGCTCCTGTAGTTGTTGCTCCTGCTGTTACCACTGCTCCCGTTGTGACGTCTACTCCTGTAGTGACATCTACTCCTGTAGTTGCTGCTACTCCCGTAGTAACTGCTGCACCAGTAGTAACCAACACAACTGTATCAACAATCGTATCTGCCCCACTGACAGGCTACAAACAAATCGCTCCTGATAAAATACCAGGCAATATCATCAAGATGTTAAGCGAAGATTGGATGCTGATCACAGCCGGTAACAAAGATAAATTCAACATGATGACCGCCAGCTGGGGTGGACTCGGAGTTTTATACGGTAAACCAACATTTACTTGTTATATCAACCCCACCCGCTACACTTACCAGCTGATGGAAAAGAACGATACATATACCTTAACTTTCTATACGGAAGCATATCGCGATGCACTTCAATATTGCGGAACCAATAGCGGAAAGAACACAGATAAGGTTAAAGGCTCGGGATTATCTCCAATCACTACTCCCGACGGTAGCCAAGCCTTCTCGGAAGCATGGCTGATCATTGAATGCCGTAAACTGGTATCTCAATCCATCACTCCCGAAGCTATCTCCAACGAAAAAGTAAAAGATGAATGGGCCGGTAAACAACTACACAAAATGTACATCGGCGAAATCATCAACGTTTGGGTTAAATAGCGGCAAGGTGCCGCTGCCAGTGGCGGCAAGCCGCGCTGCGCATTAGGAAAAGGGAGCTCAAAAAAGTCAATGATTTGCTGTAGGGGCGGTTCGCGAACCGCCCGAAAATGGTGTTCTGTACTTCCTGGACATTGGGCGGTTCACGAACCACCCCTACAAGATTGGCTTTTTGGTCATCCCCAATCTCAGCATTCATTTATGCCTATTTGCTCTTTTACGGCGGATTTCGGCTTTCATTTTTGAAGAAGCCGATCCGTGTTGTCCTTTAATATATGTGGCTTTCTTTGCCTTCGTTTTCACCTTTTCTTCTTTTTTCGGTCCATCGTTTGCCTTTCCTTTGAAGACAATTCCGGTCGTCATTGCTTTTTCAATCTCACTGCTCATTTCATTCACATTTTAAAGAATTCGGTACAAAGATACGGCTTTTCCCATAAAGCACTCGCTTTTTTATTTATCTTTGTCTTCCTGTAACTGAAATACACAATGGATAATAACCTTCTTACCCCCGATAAAGACCCTATGGGCGCTGCCATCTTTGATTACCACCAAAACCGCAAAGCCGGTCGGCTACGTGTTTTTTCTTCACAATTCGACGAAGATGAAATTCCGGTTAAACAGCTATTCCGCACATTAAAGCAAATGCCTATATTGGAACAAACGGCTCTTAAACTTGCCCAAGGGAAGATTCTGGATGTCGGAGCGGGAAGCGGTTGCCATGCACTGGCCCTTCAGGAAATGAAAAAAGAAGTATGCGCTATTGATATCTCTCCCCTCTCTGTCGAAGTCATGAAAGAGCAAGGAGTAAAAGACGTACGCCTTCTTAACCTATTCGATGAACATTTCCGTGAAACATTCGATACCATCCTGATGCTGATGAACGGTTCCGGCATTATCGGCCGTATAGAAAACATACCTGCTTTCTTCCTCAGAATGAAACAACTCCTTTCTCCCGGTGGATGCATCCTGATGGACTCCAGTGACCTCCGCTACCTTTTCGAGGAAGAAGACGGTAGCTTTTTGATTGATATTGCCGGCGATTATTATGGTCAGGTAGACTTCCGGATGCAGTACAAAGACATCAAAGGAGATTCATTCGACTGGTTATATATCGACCCCCAAACGCTCGAACTGTATGCCTCTGAGAACGGATTCAAAGTAGAAATCGTAAAACGAGGAAAGCATTACGATTACCTGGCTAAACTTACTCTAACTTAAATATTCATTTTATCTGACTTACACATGAGAACCCCCATTTTTTATGTTGCGCTTGTTTTCGCGCTAGGCTGCATATTCATGCCGACCCAAGCAAAAAACAAAAAGAAAATTCAGTCACAAGAACAACGTATCCAACTTGGCATTTGGGAAGACGTACACCAGGGCGCTGATGTCGATTCCATTATCCGTTGGATGAAACCTCTTGACGAAGCAGGAATCAGGAACTATTACATGTGCGGAAACCCGGAAGAGGTTGCGCGCTACATTCAAGCTGCAAAGAACTATCCCGGAGCGAAGATACACGCCTGGATGTTCACCGTCAATGCCACCAAATACCCGGATACATTTGAACATCCCGAGTGGTTCGAAGTAAACCGCCTCGGATACAACAGTCTCGAATATAATGCGTATGTTCCACACTACAAATGGCTTAGCCCTTCCGTACCCGAAGCCCGCCAGTATATGAAAAACAAGGCTGCATCATTCGTTGCTTTGGAAGGTCTGGAATCTGTACACCTCGACTACATCCGTTATTGTGATGTGATCCTAGGCCGAAACCTTCAACAGAATAAGTACAAGTTCTTGCAAGATACATATCGCGCAGAATATGACTACGGCTACCACCCACTTGCCTTGGAAAAATTTAAGAAGCGGTTCGGTTATTCACCTCTTGAACTGCAAGCCCCTTGGATGAGTTCCGAATGGTTGCAATTCCGTTTAAACGAAATCACTACTCTGGTTAACGAAATTGTAGAAGAAACCCACACGAAAGGAAAAAAGGTATCCGCCGCCGTATTCCCCTACCCAACTAATGCGCGTATGACGGTCTACCAGGACTGGTCTTCCTGGAACATTGATATCGTTTGCCCCATGAACTACCAATCTTTTTATTCGGAAAGTATTGAATGGATCGGGTTCTGTGTGGAAAATGGCATACGTGAAACCAGAGGAAGAAACACATATGTATCCGGTTTATTTGTACCCGACATTTCTAAAGAAGAACTTTACCAAGCGGCTAAAATCTCTATCGAAGCCGGAGCCAATGGGATCAATTTCTTCAACGCACGCGGACTAATGAGAGGTGATAAACTTGAAGTTGTCAAGCGAATAAACGAGGAGTATAACAAATAGCTTGACTATTGACTTAATATTGCCTACCTTTGCCGTTTTTTGAGCATTCATCATGGACATTAAAGTAGAGCAAAAGAGTCATAGAGACATATACACAACCCCAATAGTACAGCAAACGGCATTTTGGTCGGAAGTAAAGAAGAACCAAGGGCTGACAACACGGGCGCTGGAATTTAAAGTTAAGAATCGGGATATTTATACAGGAGTGGGCGGCCATTCGTGTACCAATGCAGATTTATTGCTGCTTGAACGCCCACTCAACCGGGACACTTGTATTGCATATGTGCCATACGGACCGGAAATTGAACCATCGGAAGAGAACCAAGGCAAATTTCTTGAAGAGCTTTCGGAAATGATACGTTCGTATATTCCCCGTAGTTGTATAGCTATCCGCTATGACCTGAACTGGCACTCACACTGGGCAAACGAAGAAGCACCCGAAAAACAGTTCCAAGAGTTTAATCTGAACTATGATACGATAAACTGGAGTTTGCGTAAAAGTAACTCGGGAGTACTACCAACTACCACCATCTTCCTTGATTTGTCCTTATCGCCCGAAAGTATTTTGAAACAAATGAAGCCCAAGACACGATATAACATCGGACTGGCAGAACGCAAAGGGGTAACAGTAAAAAGAGCTGGGATGGACGAAATCGATGTATGGTATAAGTTATACAAAGAGACTGCAATCCGTAACGGTCTTTACATAAACAGCATTGACTACTTTACCTCTGTGATCTCCGCACGGGCAGATGATACAGCCTCCCCTGCTCATGTGGAACTTCTGATTGCCGAAGTTGCCAATATGCCTCTTGCTGCCATGTTCCTTATTGTAGCCGATCACCGGGGAACTTATCTGTATGGCGCCTCATCTTCTGATATGCGTAATTACATGCCTACATATGCCATGCAATGGGAAGCCATAAAACTATCTAAGCAAATGGGATGCACAGAATATGATATGTTTGGCATTTCACCAAGTGCTCAATCTTCCCACCCCATGTTTGGGTTATACCAGTTCAAAACTGGATTCGGCGGTGAAATCTTTCATCATCTGGGCTGTTGGGATTACGTATTCGATAATGATAAATACCGCCAGCTACAACAAAGCGAAATGAGGATTCAAGGGTATTATGTCTAGTATACTGTAGGGGCGGTTCGCGAACCGCCCGAAAAAGGTTTTCCAGGTATTTTGCATTAGTTATATTTTACTTCAAAACGGGAATAACAACGGCAAAACAAAGATCATGACTACCCCCATAATAATTTGTAGTGGCAAACCAACCTTTACATAGTCCATAAAGGTATATCGTCCTGGCCCCATAACCAACGCATTGGGTGGTGTAGAGAAAGGAGAAGCAAAACACATACTGGCAGCTACAGCCACAGCAAACATGAATGGATACGGACTAATCTCCATTTGTACGGCAGCACTCAAGGCAATAGGGGCCAGAAGAACCGCTGTAGCAGTATTACTGATAAACATGGTCATTAATGAAGTAGTAAAGTAAATACCCGCCATAAGGACATAAGGTCCATAGCCTCCCAAACCGTTTACTAAAGTATTAGATACCCATTCCGAAGCACCGGTTTTTTCCAACGCCAATGACATTGGAAGCATAGCAGCAATCAACACAATACTTTCCCAATTAATCGTTTTGTAGGCCTCTTCCACATTCCGGAAACAACCAGTCAACACCATCAACAGGGCAGCAACAATAACTGCCGTAACAGGCTCCACAGGAATAAAATCGAACATCATAGTAACCACCATACCAATCATGATCAAAGCAGCAATAGGCGCCTTGTGGTTTAAGGTTACCTTTGCGGCCTCAGCCAACGGCTGTCCTAGAACCACCCACTCGGATTGATCTTCACCAAGACGAGCAATGTTTGCCCAGTTACCTTGCACCAGCACCACATCACCCGAATGCATCTTTTCATCTTTCAGGTTCTTCAGTAGATATTCCTTTTTGCGTTGAATACCCAATACGTTTACTCCAAAATTCTCACGAAACCCGGAATCTTTAACCGGTTTATTAATCAGATGCGAATTGGGCATCAGTACAATCTCGGCAATACCGATCTCGTTGAATTCAAGTTCACTTCCATTGCGCGGATCACCTTCACTTTTATGCGTATCCAATAATTCCGAACGGGTTTCTTTAGCAAAACGTTCTACATTTTCGAACTTACCACGGATATATAGGATATCTTCTTCTTGAATAACAGAATTAGCGCCTGCAACTTCCTGACTCATTGTTTTAAAGAACTTCTTCGAAGTAGAAGATTTACGGCGGATTTCCAACACCGTAACATGATAATTCTGAGCAATACCCAATTCCTGAACAGTCTTACCGGATATAGTCGAATTACCTTTTGCCTCTACACGGTAAAGATTCTGAGACAACTGATACTCACCTGCCAGTTCTTTTAACGATTTGGTTGCTTTCTTTTTGTCTTTCTTATCCGCCCTCTTAGTTAGGAACATCTTGCTTAAAGGGATCAATACGATAATACCAACCGTCAGGCAGATAACACCAACAGGTGTGAAAGTAAAGAATGACAAACCTTTATAACCGGCCCTCACCAATTCTTCATGGATAACCAGGTTAGGCGGAGTACCGATCAAAGTCATCATCCCTCCCATACTACTGGCAAACGCCAGAGGCATAAGCAAACGGCTGGTATTGATATTACCACTGGCAGCCATACTTACTACGATGGGAAGCATCAATGCCACAGTTCCGGTATTACTGACAAAAGCTCCGATAGCCGCTGTCACCAGCATAATCAGGATAAACAGTTTCAATTCATTCGTACCGGCAAGATTCAGGATGCGGCTACTGATCATCTTTGCCAACCCTGTTTTAAAGATAGCACCTCCTACAACGAAAAGACCTACCATCATGATAACGACCGAGCTTGAAAAACCGGAAAGAGCTTCCGAAGGGGTAAGAATATTAAATAAAAGCAATAAGACCAAGGCGCATAAAGCAACAAGGTCTGAACGGACTTTACCGGACACAAAGAATACGACGGAAAGAAGAAGAATGAGTACAGTTGTTATCATAATGTTATTTAAGCATATTATTAATGGTGGATACTAAAGGCTTCATGATTAATTTCCCGCAAAATTATAAAAAGTAAGGCGGAATTACGAATGAATAAAACCGCCTTTACGCTAAAAAAACAAAAACTTTTTGTCTTTATCTAAAAAATACGTTTATCTCTATCCGTTAATGGATTTATAGTCTTCCAGAAACTTCTGCAATCCGGAATCCGTAAGTGGGTGTTTCAATAAACCTTTGATAGCGCTCAACGGACAGGTAGCAACATCTGCTCCAACTTCCACACATTGAATAATATGGCGGGTACTACGGATAGAGGCAGCAAGTACCTGCGTAGTATATCCATAATACCTGTACATCTCTACGATTTGTCCGACCAACGCTATACCGTCTTCACTGATATCATCAAGACGCCCAACAAACGGAGATACATATGTAGCGCCGGCTTTAGCAGCCAACAGAGCCTGACCTGTAGAAAAAACCAGCGTACAATTCGTACGGATACCTTTACCGGAGAAGTATTTTATAGCTTTGATGCCATCCGCAATACAAGGAACCTTTACTACAATATGAGGATTAAGGGCTGCTAGTTCCTCACCTTCACGGATCATGCCTGCATAATCTGTTGAAATAACCTCGGCACTTACATCACCTTGTACTATATTACAAATATCAATGTAATGTTTACGCTGGTTTTCTACTCCTTTAATGCCTTCTTTCGCCATTAACGACGGATTAGTAGTCACCCCATCAAGCACACCCATATCGTGCGCTTCGCGGATTTGTTCCAGATTAGCTGTATCAATAAAAAACTTCATGATAAATAATTTTAGAGTTATACAATATAAACAAGATCAAAGAAGAATTAGTTCCAATAAAAGTGTTAAGTTACAAAATCAATTTATAAGGTTTACATAATTAGGACTCTATTTTTTTGTAAATCAGATAAATAAACCATATTTTTGTACCGTAAAACTTATTTAGAGGGACAAATAACACGAATATTCCACAAAGATTTTTTGACAATTATGAGACAACAATTCAACAAGATTAATCTATTTTTATTATTAATTGCAACAACATTCTTGTTTTCTTGTTCGGATGACAAGGACTATTACGATCCGGAGAGAGAGAATGAAAATCCATTGGAGGTGACAGCACCAAGTGACTTTGGATGGCAAACAACGCGTTCGACAAGTGTAAAGGTCGAGGTTAACGATCAATTTGGTGGTGAATATAATTATAGAATTAAGATCTTTGATCAAAATCCTATTACCGAAAAAGAAAATGCTACAGTTTTAGCGAGTGGCGTGAGTAAGAAAGACCAACCATTTACCACCCAGATTGCCCTTCCATTTAATGTAGAAAGCGTATTCGTTCAACAAACTGCACCAAACGGATTGGTTAGTGTGCGCTATGTAGAAATTACAAACGGAAGCATTAACTGTGATTTCAGTACGACTGGCGGTAATAAAAGCCGGGCAACAAGAAGTGCGGCAGCTACCAGAGCCATCGTAGAAAAACCTTCTGATAGCTTCTTTCCAACTGCCGCCCCTGACGATGCAGTAGTTTTAACTTCAAGTTGGACAAACGGTGGGTCAGCCGATGCATATAAGAATTTCATTCTTAACACTAGCATGAGTGCATTAAGTCTCGGACAATATGTATCCATCTATGTAACCGAGGATGTAACCATCGGTCATTCAAGTGGAGCACAACGCAGACATTTTTATGTACTTCCGGGTAAAACATTAACCATAAACGGTATCTTCAATCTCGAAAGTGCAGAAGATATGATTACTATCGGAGAAGGCGCCAAATTGGTCGTTACAGCAAGCATGGGACTAGCTTTAACTACTCAGGTATACAATAGAGGTACAATATCCGTTGCAACAGAACTCAATACTAAAGGTTCTTCAGTGGTCTATAATGAAGGTGTATTGAATGTGAAGACTCTTATCAATCAATCCACGATTGTCAATGACAACACTATTACATGTGATAATGCCTCATTTACAGCATCCTCAAAAACAGAAAATAATGCTAACATCACAGTAAACGGTTTAACAGATGTCAGATCGCGTGATACATGGATAAATAATGGAACATGGATCACCAACACCATGACTACCGCTTCATATCATGCTACTTATTATAACAGATGTAAACTCATAGGAAATGAAAAGCTTGATTTCCAACAAGTAAGGTTGATCAACGATGCGGGTGCTTACGTCTATGCTGCTGAAATGTATATGAAAAACACCCAGGTAAGCCTGGGAACCGGTGCATTCTTCCATGTAGAGGGAGTAGCTGAATTATTAGAAAACAGACTAAATGATAATGAAGGTTTCTATGGACCAACAGAAGGAATAGCACTTCTGAAAATGGGATCAGTTATACATGGAAATAGTGCTCCTAACATGGTTAACTATGCCGGCAACCTTGGTATTATTTGTGATATCCACCCGGAAAAAGTAAGCGGATACGATACAATTTGGACAATAGAAGAAAGTGTTACATGGTCGAATTCAAATAATAATTCAATATCAATACCTGAAAACGGGGAGTGTAACCCTGGTTTCAATACAAGCCCGGGGGGAGACCCAGACCCAGACCCAGATCCGGACCCAGACCCAGATCCATACCCATACACTTATTTGTTTGAAGACTTATGGCCATTCTATGGTGATTATGATATGAATGATGCAGTAATAAAGGTTACTAAGATTACAAAAATCAAAAATGATCAAAACGACATCACTGCATTGAGCTTTGACTATAGTCTGAGAGCTGTAGGAGCAGGTAGTAGTTTAGGTGCGGCACTTATGCTTGATGCAATTAACGCCTCAAGCGTATCGGGTGTAACATATAGTTCAAAGACCCCTGACGGATTTGAAGTATCTCCTACAGGAGTAGAATCAGGTCAGACCAAAGCAGTTATTCCATTATTTGCCAATGCACATGGTTTCCTTGAAAGGAACCCCGGACAGTTTGTCAATACAGTTAAAGGAAGTTCAACCAATGTAACAGATGTACCGACAGTAACTGTAACCATAAACTTTGGATCACCCATTAGTGACAACTTCGATGCAACAACATTCAATATGTTTATCATACCATCATCTGGTCCGGGCATGATCACAAGCACAAATAGAAAAGAGGTTCACATGCTTGGATACAGTCCTTCAAACAGAGCGAATACTTCTCTGTTTGGAAACAACGATGACCGCTCTACAAGTAGCAAATATTATGTAAGTAGAGATAATCTATCTTGGGCAATTGTTGTTCCTTATGACTTCAGATGGCCGGTAGAATACAAGAGCATTAAAGAAGCGTATGCCGGATTTGCTGGTTGGGTAACATCAGGAGGTAGCCAAAATATTGACTGGTGGTTAACACCTGCCAAAGAGGAATACATTTACTAAAAAGTAAAGTTGATTATTTATAAAAAGAATGTCCGTTTGGGCATTCTTTTTTTTATTTACCCTCAAAAGAAAAACAGTAACAGCAATACGAATATCCTTGCTACTTATATCCCAAACTCTTCATGGTCCATTCTTCAATTATATAATCTCAATATTTTATCATACTACTCTGGTATCAGCACCATGCGTATTTAACGCATACGAGCGAACAATAACATCATGATAGACAAACCTGAAAAACATCTGTGTAAAAAGCAGAAGCAGTTAAGTTCAAATAAATCAATAGATACAGATTCATTTCACACGCAACCACAACAGAATAAAAAGAGGACAACAAAGACAGTAAACACACGTTACACAGATTTAACCAAAGAAAAAACAACAAAAATTAAACAACAAATAAGTCGCACAAAGTCTTCATTTTCAAACAAATAATATTATTTTTGTATCAACCTTAAAGAAAAGGAAAGAATACCTCAATTTTAATTCAACCTTTTTAAAAATCAATATTATGCAACAACGAAACAACAAAACAAGACTTTTATTACTTTACGTATTTACCATTCTTTTAGTATCATGTTCAGAGAAAGATTACTATGACCCCGAATTTAAGAGCAACAATCCACTAAAAGAAATCGTGGTACCTACTGGATTTGACTGGTCATTAACTACTTCAATAAACTTAAATGTTACTGTTGACGATCAATTTAACGGTGCATATTTCTACTCGGTTGAAGTATTCGACGAAGATCCGGTAAACAACAAACCGTTAAGTCCAATAGCCAAAGGAGTTGCCAAAAAAGATGTAACCTTCTCTACCAGGATTACTGTAAATAAAGAGATAATGGGAATCTTTATTAAGCAAACAGATCCCCAAAATAGAAGTGTAACAAGATATTATGATATAGCCGACGAAATCAATGCAACGTTTGTAACTGCCAGTTCCGGTACACGCGCTTTAGGAAGCAGAACTCATATTGATATACCTGAAGTGCCTAAGGAATATAAAAATGTGCCCACAGATTTTATTGAATTAACTAACCCAGGACAAAACCGGGAATTAATAAGTGGGAAGAGTTATGTTCTTACAGATAACTATACTGGTAATTTCTTGTATTGGTCTAATGGCCAAAACATAAGGCTATATATAGCAGAAGGAGTAAAATGGACTATTGAAAATGCCCAATCATTCCAAGCATATTTAACTGTAATTCTAACCGAAGGGGCTTCAATAGAAGCTAAAAGTGTATCTTTCGTCAATGGTTCGGATCTTGTTACAGCTACTAATGCCTCGTTTAAAGCCGAGACTATTCAGTTCACCAATAACGGCAGTTCCTTTCTCAATTGGGGAAGCCTATCAGTGAACACATTTACTATGCCCAATAGCAATGAGGCTAAGAATTATGGGACGATAAACGCTAATCAGATTATTCTTCCTAATGAGTCCGACTTTGTCAATTATGGTATTATAGAAGCTTCAAAGCTCACGCTTAACTCTAATTCTGACTTAACAAATAATTATAGCCTTATCATTAATGGAGAAATAGAGATGACCAATGGCGGAAATGTCATAACGAACAATCAACAAATAAAATGTACCAACTTGTCACTAACCAATGGAACATTAAATAACAATTGTTACTTTGAATGCCAAAAAAAAATCAGCACCAACAGGGCTACTATCAATTTAAACAAGGGATATATTATTGCACAGATTATGGAATTAGGTGGAACAAAAATCTACTTCAATAATGGTTCTATGATGGAAGCCAAAGAGAAAATTGACCACACCACCCAAGCCAGTACATACAATGGAGGCACCACCTCACGTGGACTGATGAAAGCTCCCGAAATCACAGGACAAGGTTTTACATACGAAGGAAATCTAACGATTGAATGCGACAATCATGTAGAAAAGAATCAGTATTGGGAAAATTACAAGATTGTTTCGCCGGCAGAAATAACCGGTTATGGTAAATCGACTGTATATATTGAAGACTGTATAGGAATTCGCAATAATGGTGATGAAGGAGAAGAGCCCGAAGACCCGGAATTCCCAATCATCAACACAGACGGTAAGAGTTACACCTACTTATTTGAAGACCAGTGGCCGTTCTACGGGGATTACGATATGAATGATATCGTTATACAAATCAAAAACATAACACACAGTAGCAACAATAGTAATAAAGTAGAAAAATATCAATTTGACTTTATACTTCAGGCTATAGGAGCCAACAAAGTCCTTGCAATAGCAACCTCATTGGAAAGAATCAATCCGGCTAATGTAAAATCAGTGACATACAGTGCAAGTACACCAACATCTTTCGATGTAAACAACGGAGTGGAAAAAGGACAAAATACAGCAGTTATTCCATTAATAGACAACGCTCGCGTTTTCTTGAACCACCCCATTGGATATGTGAACACTGAAACTCTGAATGTAACCAACCTGCCAACGATCACCGTTACTGTAGAATTCAATAATCCGGTGGATCTAACAGATTTAAGCATTGATGATTTCAATTTATTTATCATGGCCGACGTTAACATTATACCTGCAACAAGTAATCAAAGGAAAGAAATCCACGTATATGGATTTTCCCCTACCTCAAAGGCTGACACTTCATATTTCGGAAATAATGACGACGCATCTAACACATATACGTATTATGCGAGTCGCAACAATCTGGCATGGGGAATTACCATACCCGATGACTTTAAGTGGGCTAAAGAAAATACACCACTAACACAGGCTTACACAGAGTTTAGTTCCTGGATTACATCAAATGGGACCCAAAATCCTGATTGGTACACAAGACCCGTAGCTGATAAAGTTATCGGCCTAAAATAAAACTCTACTAACCACAGGTTAGCGGATTTAGTTTATACTACCCGTTAACCTGTGGTTTATTTACTGTTGATAGTTTCTTCCGCTCATCAATACGTACGAAGATCACTGTAAATGCAAATAAACAACACAGGAAAAAAGATATTCCCACAGTCTCAACTGAACCATTGCTCAGTGCATTGGAAACGATAGAGCAGATGAACGCTACAAGCAGTTGGATGGACCCGAAAAGTGCGGAAGCCGTACCACTGTTGTTAACAAACGGGGTAATAGCCAGTTCCGTGGTAGTCGGGAAAAGTATACCGATAGGGAATATGTAGAAGAACAATGCAAAAAGAATAAGGTAGATATTGGCATTCATCCACATCAATACCAGCAACACAGCACTAATAAAAAACATAAAGATGATAGAGAGCTTAACCAGCTTATTTACCGGGATGGACTTCTGTAAATAGCTTGTCAGATAGGAAGCCAACATCAATCCAAAGGCATTGATGGCAAAGATCACGCTAAAAGCGTTATTAGATAATTTACCGTACTCCATGATCAGGAATGGTCCATTAGCCACATAAATCATTAAAGCTCCGTTGGCTATACCGGCTATAAGCGAGTAAATAAAGAACTTCTTTACTCGTAGAATGCTTATATAATCTCTAAAGACATTGGTTTTGCTATTTTCCGGAACCAAGCGCGGTTTATGGGTTTCGGGCAAAGCAAACATAGTGAATAAAAACATGATTATACCCAGAATTACTAAAACAGCAAATAAAGCCTCCCAGGAAAACAATCTCAGAATGCCGTTCCCGGCAATAGGAGCAATAATAGGAGCAATACCCATGATCAATGCCAGAAGCGAGAAGATTTTTAGGGTGTCCGACTTATCGAAATAATCAGTAACCACAGCACGTGCAATAACAACTCCACCACAGCCACCAATGGCCTGAACGAAGCGAATCACCCATAATTGTTCAACAGTCTGAGCATAGATACAAGCCACAGAAGCAACTATAAATATAGCCAATGACATCAATATGGGTTTCTTACGTCCGAATTTATCTGCCAATGGTCCCCATATAAGTTGACCGATAGCAAAACCGCCCAGAAAAGTCGACAAGGATATTTGCACATTATTAATTGGCGTATTGAATGCATCTGCAATTTGAATAAATCCGGGTAAGTAGAGGTCGATACTCAAAGGTTCCAAAGCGGTAAGCAATGCAAGAATGAGGATCACAACCCACTGAATCAAAGTAAAATTTTTCATTTCTTATTATTTTGGTTGCAAAAGTAGGCAGGATATCCGGAAGAGCTCTTGCACGTTTGGGCCGATTACTTGGACAAATCCGCTTTTATTGATCGCGGAACTCCGTTGGAGTGGTTCCGGTTTGTTGTTTAAAGAAACGGGTAAAGTAGGCAGGCTCACTAAATCCTAGGTCAAAAGCGATTTCTTTCAGGCTTTTCTGCCCCAGGCGGATTTCTTTTTTTATTTCCAGGATCAGGCGATCCTGCAAATGCTGTTTCACTGTCTTCCCTGTGCGTACGGTGGATGTTTCGTTCAACTTTCGAATGGATACCCCAAGCTGACGGGCATAGAAATCACTTTCCCGTTGGTGGATAAAGTTGGTATCAATAAGCCGCATCAGTTTTCCAATTGCCAGCTCATTACGGTTCTTGCTTTGATCCATACTGTCGAATAAAGAACAAATATGATAGAGAAATGCCTGCATATAGCTCTCCATCAACAGGATTCTATTGTTGCGATCGCGCTCTTTCAGCATCAATTGCAGTAATTGCTGCAATGTATCTTTTGTATCCGGAGGTAGGGAGATAAAAACATTAGAGAAGTAACCATTCAGGAGATCAGAGTTCAGGCGTTGGTTGATGTTGAAGAAGTTATCATTGTGTATGGCAAAGACATATCCCTGTTTATCGCGGATATCGAGCATATCAATCTGCCCTGGGAAAAGCACAACTACCTGATTATCCTGAATAGTATATTCATTGAAATCGAGAAAGTAGGTATTATTCTTCCCGGCATCCATAAACCAGATTACCTGATGGAAGTCGTACCTCTGATAATCATCAAAGATTCCGCCTTCGGCCTCTTCCAGGCTATAAACTTCGATAAACTGTTCGCCGGACAATGTTCGAAGTAATTCTGTATGGGAATTCATACCGGCACGTTGTTCACTATCTTTCAACATTCTTCTTTAATCGTAAGTAATGGCTGATAGACTTGGGTAGTTCCTCTTCATAGTGGGTAACCATAATCAGAGTAGTGCCCGGGCGTGTACAGTAGTTCTCGATTATCTCCTTCACCCGATTGCGATTGGCGGGGTCCAGTCCATGAAACGGTTCGTCCAGAATGAGTAGCTCCGGGTCTTTGACAAAAGCACGCGCCAGTAAGGCAAGGCGTTGTTCACCCGAAGAGAGTTGCAGAAATGGCTTGTCTTTGAGTTCAGCAATATTGAATCGTTCCATCCATGCTTCGCACGTCACTAAATCGTCGGTTGACGGGCGTTTATATAAACCGATGGAATCGTGTAAGCCGGAAGCTACGATCTCGATAGCGGGAATGTTTTTCAGATAGGCCCGGTGCATCTCGGGCGAGACATAGCCTATCCGCTTTTTAATATCCCAAATGCTTTCGCCTGTTCCGCGTTTACGTCCGAAAAGACTGATATCGCAAGCGTAGGATTGAGGGTTGTCGGCACAGATCAGGCTGAGTAAGGTTGATTTTCCTGAGCCGTTATCGCCACATAATGCCCACTTCTCTCCCCGGCGGATGGTCCAGTCAAGGTCTTTAAGAATGGTACGGTCGCCATAACGGATATTGACTTTATTTAGCCGTACGACCTCGGTTGCAGGCACAGAATCATGTTTAATTGGGTTCTCATGCAGGTTCTTAGTGGGTGTTTCCCGAGATGCCTCGTTATGAGTGGACAGATAGACATCAAGTTCCACCTTTGCACCGACAAGGCCTTGGTGTACAGGGACAATATGAGTGATAAAGGAGGGCATTACGGAGGTGGCAGACAGAACCAATATAATCTGTAGATGTTCCAGTGTAGACAGTTCATCTAATAACATATTCAGGCTATGGCGTGCATCGACATCCAGACCGATGAAAGGGTTATCTATAATCAGAACACGGGGAGCTGTGATCAGGGCTTTTATCAGTTGAAATTTACGGAGTTCGCCGCTGGAAAGAAGAATGATCTTTTTGTCCAGCAAGGATTCCATATGAAACAACCGGAAGAAGTATTGGCAGAGTTGCTCATTATCTACCGTACCGAGCTGCTCGCGGACAGTCGGAGCATCTTCCTGATCGGTAGAGTTCCAGCGTTGCTGATAATAGTAGTTGGCATCGGCAGATCCGTAGGTATCCCGAAAGGTTATGTACTTTACATTATCGTATATGGTTTGCGATACGGAGGGTGAAAAGTCATAGCTTAGTTTCCCTTCTTTTAGCGGATATTTACCCAACAGGGTATCCACTAAGATACTTTTTCCGGCTCCGTTGGGTCCTATGATGGCGATGTGTTCGCCCTGACCGATTTCTATATCTATAGGCTTTTTGAGGCGCACAAGCGGATTGCGCGCCACACCGCCTTTGAGTTCGATTATATGTGTCATCGGTGGCAAAGATAGTAACTATCTGCCGACCTGAGACTGATTAGTCTATATTTTTGGTTACTTCTTTTATTAACCGCAGAGTTGCGCAGATTAACGCAGAGATATACATAGCGTTTAAAACTCTGCGTTAATCTGCGCAACTCTGCGGTTAATAAGAGTATTACATTTATTTTACGAACAAGTCTTCTTCCTGTGCATTCTCGTGATTGCCAATATCCAAACGATATTGCTTCATACGCCCAAGGTCGTGCACCGGGCGTTCAATACCGTCAGGTATAGGGCGACGGGAGAACTCCTGAAAATAGAGCAAACAAGCATCCTTCCACCAAATGGCATCGCGGGTTTGTATTTTCAGTTTGCGTTGTACATCCCGGAAGCGTTGGGGATCGATGTATTTCTCTAGTGAGTCCCAGGTTTTCTGGAAGGAGCGTGCTTTCTGCACTCCCCGGTCATAGGTATAGCAAAGTTCGTCCCAAAGCGTGCGACCGCTCTTCATCTGGTGATCCCAGGGGACATGATGGAACCAGAGAATCAGGTTCTCGGGACAGGTGGATATATCATTGTATTGTTCGCCAAGCGGAGTGTGGTATTGGGCTGTTGCGTTACTTCCGGTATGGGTACGGTTGAAGCCAATGCCGTCCAGGTCGGCTTTGTGGTAGTAACTTGGCATCCAGTCGGGGCGGGCGCCGGGAATATCGCACCACGGTTCGGGTCCATAGTGATGGCCCCAGGCAAATAGATGGTGAAGTCCAAGAGGCATCATGTATTCCACAACGGCTTCGCGGGATTCGAGCAGCAAGGTTGAGAGTTGAGAGTTGACAGTTGAGAGTTGAGAGTTGGGCTGCGCGGTGTTTTGTTTATTGGGGGTAATGGAATTAAGAGATGTGGATGCTGGGGATTCAAAGGTGAGTGCAATCCATTCGTTTGCAATTTCTTCGGAGGTGAGCTCGTGGTTCCATGCCAGGCGCCCAAAGGCATACCAGTTGGCTTGGGCAAGGTGATGTCCGCACCAGTTGGTGTCTGTTCCGATATTCGTTACTCCGGCTATGGCGGTGATTTTCTGTGGGTAGAGGGTACCATCGGTTATTTTGGCAACGGTGGAACCGAAGCCTTGCTGGTAGGTGTCGCTGTCCAGGCATTCTTTCCACATGGGGGCAAGGTAGGCTACGTGATTGGCGAAGCCCAGGTACTCTTGTGTGATTTGTACTTCGGGCATGACCGGAGTGTTCTTCATGGCACCGAATAGCGGACTGAATGGTTCACGGGGCTGAAAGTCGACTGGGCCGTTCTTTACTTGTATGATTACATTGTCGCGGAATTGTCCGTCGAAAGGCATGAACTCCTGGTAGGCTTGCTTGGCGCGGTCACCATCGCCGGGGTTATAGACGAATGCACGCCACATGACTATGCCTTTATGGGGCTTCAATGCATCGGCTATCATGTTAGCACCATCTACATGTGTGCGTCCGAAATCTTGCGGACCGGGAAGACCTTCTGAATTGGCTTTCACCAGGAAGCCGCCAAAGTCGGGGATGAGTTTATAGATTTCATTGGCTTTATCCTTCCACCAACGTTGCACGGCCTTATCCAGCGGGTCGGAGGTGGGGAGTCCACCCAACTCGGCAGGCGAGGAGAAGTTGATGGACAGGTAGACTTTGATTCCATAGGGACGGAATATATCGGCCAATGCTTTTACTTTCTCCAAATAGGTTGCCGAGAGAATCTGGGGGCTGGCGTTCACGTTATTCAACACCGTAGCGTTGATGCCGATGGAGGCATTGGCGCGGGCGTAGGCTTCGTAACGGGGAGAAACTACGGCCGGTAGCTCATCCCAATTCCAGAGTGATTGTCCCGCGTAACCACGCTCTACGGTTCTGTCCAGGTTATCCCAGTGATTGAGGATGCGGATGTTGTAACGGGGCGATTCCAGGATTTGCAACTCTCCCCCAGCCTGCCCTAGCTCTTGCAAGCGCAGTAGGTGGTAGGCGCCGTATAGTATGCCTTGTCCGGTGGGCGATTCAATAGATATGCCGTTCTTCGGATGGCGACGAATCGTGTAGCTATCTGCCGGCAGTTGGCTGAATGGCTTTGTGCGTTGAATGTTCAAGGATACGGGTTCTCCCCTCCAATGCATGCGTAGTTCTTTTGCCGCAATGTCCGTCACCGGAGACGGTTTGTTGCAGGTTACGGTGGCACTGGCATCTGCCGTGGCGCGCAACCACAGGCGGCTACCGTCTTCGGCGGATGCATATCCGGCGATTAGTAGTAAGAGGAGGGAAAGAAGTTTTTTCATATTCTGGTTCTGTTTTATTTTACCATTTATCCCAAGGGTATTTAACGCCCCATTCTTTGCGTAGATTGTCCATAAGCGTCATTACCCACAGGGTTTCGGCATGGGGCATGTATGGAGATTCGATCCAACCATTGTTCAGGGCCTCTATGCAGGCGTACACTTGATATTCGTATCCGGTGATTTGCCTGGGGGCATCGTATTGGGCGATAAGTTGGTAGTCCTGATCGACCACTTTTATTTGTTGCGGGTTGTTACAGTTCTCTACGATGAGGTGGCCTTTCGTGCCGGAGATGATGCCCTGCCTGTCGGTCTTGGCGAGCATGGTGCTATGCAATACAGCCATACGGCCATCGTTATAGACGAGGGTGATGCTTTCCTGTGCGTCCATTCCGGTATCTATTTTCACACACGAGGAAACGATTTCTTTGATATCGGTGCCGAATGCCATCAAAGCGAAGTTGATGGGATAGACGCCCAGGTCGAGCAGGGCGCCGCCTGCGAGTTCGGGCATCCCGGCAATGGTGATGGCCATCTTCTCGGCTATCCAACCGGAACCGATGATTGCTAGTTTTAGTTTACTCATGGTGGTTACAGGATTAGAAAAACTTAAACCTCGCTGCGGCACGTTGCCGCGCCTTCGATAGTCTTTATGGTTCCATCCGGGTTATACTCCAGTTCCACGACTTTCAGGCTGCGCAACCAGGTACGTCCGCCGGAGGGTACACTATCGTGGTGGAAAAGATACCACTTTCCTTTGAATTCTACAATAGAGTGGTGCGTTGTCCATCCCACAACGGGAGTCAGTATGACGCCCTGATAGGTAAATGGCCCGTAGGGATTATCGCCGATGGCATAGCAGATCATGTGTGTATCGCCGGTGGAATAGGAAAAGTAATATTTCCCGTTGTATTTATGCATCCAGGATGCTTCAAAAAACCGGTGTTCATTGCCGGCGGTAAGGGGTTTACCGTCTTTATCGAGTATGATAACTGCGCGGGGGGCTTCGGCAAATTCGAGCATATCTTCTCTTAAGCGGGCCACGCGCGGGGGGATTGCCGGTTCGTCATCTGCCGGGAAGGTGGCGCATTCCAGTGCTTTATTGTCGCGGTAACGTTGCAGTTGGCCGCCCCACAGACCGCCGAAATACATATAGTGGTTTCCGTCGCCATCGTCGAGTACGGCGGGGTCCATGCTGTAACTGCCTTTCATGGGGTTGTCCAAAGGAATAAAGGGACCTTCGGGGCGCTCGCTGACGGCCACTCCGATACGGAAAATATCGTTCTGGTCTTTCAGGGGAAAGTACATATAGTACTTGCCGGCCTTGAAAGCGACATCGCAATCCCATAGCTGACGCCCGGCCCAGGGGATGTCTTCGGTACGGAGAACCACGCCGTGGTCTGTAACTTCGCCGTCGGCATCCTGCATGGAGAAGACGTGATAGTCCTTCATGTTGAAATGGTCGCCATTATCGTTCTCGGGGATTCCGCTTTCCCAATCGTGAGAGGGGTAAATAAAGAGTTTACCGTTAAATACGTGTACCGATGGATCGGCCATATAGTCATTTGGTACGAGATACCGTGCTTCTTTTTTCATATCCTTATTCCTATTTTAATTTTTGGTTTTTGGTTTTCATGTAAATGCTTATTTCATTTGCCCTCTGACACCCGGGTGTGAAGGGAGTTGACACCCGGGTGTCAGGTGCCTTCACACCCGGGTGTCAGCGAATGTAAGAAACCGGCATTCAACGTATAGTCCGTTTTCATTTCTCCTTTGTGGCCATTTCAATGATCGTTTCCACCACTGGCTTGGGCTGATGCGTGCGGTCGAACAGCAACGGGTAGTCCGTACGCCCGGGCATGGGGAAGTCATTCTTCCAGGAGTCTCCGTCGGCAACACCCCACAGGGTTACGCGTGCCACCTTGTCCTGATGCTTAAGGAAAAGTCCGAAGAAGTGCGCCATACGGTTTGTCCATTCCTGCATTTTATCGGTCGGCAGACCATTTTCGTAAGGGTTCATCTCTTTTTTGTATTCAAAGCTGGCCGATACTTCGGCGCCCACATTGCGGTCGGGCATGGGCAGGGCCGATATATCCAACTCGGTAATCATCACCTTCACACCGGCTCCGGAGAATGCCAGAATGCTTTCCTCATACTCTTCAATCGACGGATAGTCCATCCCGACATGCCCCTGCATACCGATACCGTCAATGCGGATGCCTCTTTCCTTGAAGTTCTTCACCATTTTCACAATCGTTTCGCGCTTGCCGGCGTGCCACTCGTTATAATCGTTGTAGTAAAGTTCGGCTTCCGGATCGGCCTCGTGAGCATACTGGAAGGCCAGGGCAATGAATTCTTCGCCCAGGATTTCGTAGAACTTGCTCGCGCGCCAGTCGCCATTATCAAGAATGGCTTCGTTCACCACGTCCCAACCTTTGATGCGGCCTTTGTAACGCCCAACGATGGTGGAGATATGTTCCTTCATTCGTGCTTTCAGCACTTCGGGACTAACGTCTTCGCCTTTCTCGTCGGTAAAGAACCAAGGCGCTATCTGTGAGTGCCAGATCAACGTATGCCCGATGATGAACATATTGTTCCTTTCGCCCAGGGCTACGAACTGGTCGGGCTGGTCGAAATCATACCGGCCCTCTTCCGGATGGATATACATGCACTTCATGCAGTTCTCGGGCACTATGGAATTGAAGTGTTGCTCCAACACCCGCACTCCTGCCGTGTCGCGGCCGGTGATCTGTGCTTCGTTCAGCGCAGCGCCTATGTAAAATTTATCTTTTAATGCCGCTTTCAGCGTGGCGTCTTCATTGGTTGAAGATGGATTGGTGGAACATGCCCACAACAATGGGATGGCCAGTAGGCCGAGGAATGTACGGTTAAATGGTTTCTTCATGGTTTTTAGTATATTGTTTAGTTATTGAATTTCCCTCATGTGTCGCTCTTCGATCTCCACGTTTATCTTATCAATCACCTCGTCGGACAATTCATATTTGGAGATAATAAACATGGCAAGAATAAGTAATATCGCAGGAATTACGGCCACAAGCCACAAGATGCCCTGTTCGGCGAAAGCCGATTGCGTTACGGCGTTCTTCTCGTCGAAATCGACAAAAGCCAACACAAACCCCGGCACTACGCCACCCAGCGCCATTCCGGCTTTATAGAAAATTCCGGTCAGGGCATTAACTATCCCCGAGATTCTTTTCCCGGTCACGTGTTCGCCGTACGAGATCACCTCCGGCACCAACGCCCACATATATCCCGTGGCTACGATTACGCCTGTCGATTTAATAAACTGTGCCACCAGCACCAACCACACCTGCGTTTTCAGGGCAGGGACAACCGAAATGACATACAGTATCCCCATCCCGACAATGGCAATGGTGAGGAACACATAGAACATCTGTTTCTTTCCGATAGCCCGTTTAATGGCCGGCACCATAGGCATGAAGATAAACGCCGGGATGGAGCCAAGCGCCATGAAATAAGGTAACATATCGGGGGCTTGTACATTATAAATCATGTAGTACGAACCCGCCGAGTTGCCTATGGCCATCATGGCAAACGCCGTGATAAAGAAGAATGCCAGCACCCGCAACGGTTTGTTATGCTTGAATTCCATCCACAAATCGGACACCTGCACATGCTCGGTTTCTTTCGCATCCATTACCACCCGTTCTTTGGTCTGGGTGTAACAGAAAATGAGCAAAGCCAACCCCACCAGGGCATAAATAGTCATAGTGATGAACCAGGCATTGCCGGATTCGGAAGAGTTGATCTTTCCATCGGGCGAAAGCGCTTTCACCACAATCGGAATACCATAGCCCACCGCCAATCCGCCGAGGTTGGCCATGAACATACGTACCGACGTAAGTTTGGTGATCTCGTCCGTATCGCGTGTAAGCGAAGCATTCAAAGCCCCATAAGGGACATTGATCAGGGTGTACAGCATAGACAGCCCCACGTAAGTGATATAAGCATAGAGCAAAGACCCCGAAAAGCCGTTCCAGAAACAGAGTATAGCAAATCCGGTCAGCGGAATACCGCCCAGAACAAGATACGAACGGTATTTTCCCATCCGGGGGTTATGCTTATCTACATATGCGCCGACAATCGGGTCCCAGACCACATCAATCAGCCGGACAATGAGGAACATCGTTCCCGCCGCTGCCGATGGAATGCCGAACACATTGGTATAGAAGATAAGCAGGTACATGGATACCGTCTGGTAAATAAGGTTCTGCGCCAGGTCGCCCGAGCCGAAGCCTACGCGTTGCATCCAGGATAGTTTATAAAACCCCTTAGATTCGCTGATGTTTTGAGATGTTATACTCATGGTTTATTATTTATAAGTTTCTCCATTTCTAAAGCTACACGGATGCCTGCATCTTTCTTGTTCAACGGGTGGATGTCGTTCCACTCGCCCAGGTCTTTGGCAGGCGCGAAGGCCGCACCGGGGGTATCTTCGGCCACTTTCTTCTGCACGCCGCGGAAGGTGTCCCAACCATCGGGCCGGCCGAATTCTGCCAGTTCTACGATTACGATAGGGAACGACGCGTTCAGCAAGGCCCGACAATCGGCAATCATAGCCGTCAACAGATCGTAGTATTCATTATATCGGTCGGCATTCGACTCACCCTGATACCAGATGGCCCCCTTTATGGCATAATTCTGCAAAGGCGCAATCATGGCGTTGTACAATCCGGCAGGTTTATATTGGAAGAAAGTCTGACCGGGGCCTTGCGGCATCTGCGCCCCGAGCCGGTACTTCCACTCGCCTTCAAGGCTGATTTCACTTTGGTCGAACACAATCTTATAAGGCTTCTCGGGCACAAAGTGCGGGCGACCTCCATAACTAATCAGACGAACGGTCACCGTGTTCTTGCCGGCTTTCAGCAAACCTTCGGGCAACTTGTAGATACGCGGTGGATATTGATAAGAAACCGTACCCACGAAAGTACCGTTCACGTAAACCGAATCGGCATCGACAATGCACCCCAGCCGAAGCACTGCGGCTTTCCCCGCCTGATTGCCCGGTATTTCTATATCCTTGCGGAACCAATGCGAACCGTTCACCGGGCTAACGCCGTTGTTGTTCCAGGAAGTATCGAAAAGATCAACCCTCTGCCAGTCCGAGTCGTTATAACCCGCTTCGAACCATTTGGTGGATTCGTGCAATCCGGCATCATTCTTATAAAGCACCTCGTTCCAGCGTTTGCTTTGCAAGCGTTCGGTGTTGCGTATACTCGCAATCAGCTCATCAGACTGATAGAGTTCGCTTTCGTTCAGATACTTAGAAAAAGACTTCAACCCTTCCTTACTGATCCAGGCCTCAACCGGCGACCCGCCAACGGCAGAGTTAATTAGCCCAACGGGTATCTTATTCTTTTCGTACATCGCTTTGGCAAAGAAGTAGGCCAAAGCAGAGAATTGCATGGCATCCGTTGGGTTAAGTTCCTTCCAATCCGCCGGATTTATATCTGCCTGCGGACCATGAAAGTTATAACTCAATGGCACCTTGATATGGCGGATCATGGGGTTGGTGTATGCTTCTACTTCTGCCCGGAACATATCGGTCACCCGGTAGATGGGCAACTCCATATTGGATTGTCCGGAGCAGAGGTACACATCGCCAATAAGTATATTCTTTATTTCCAGTTCGTTGATCGTCATGGTATACGGTCCGCCCGCCTTCGTTGGGGGCAAGGCAACCTGCCAGTTACCGGCAGCATCGGCTTGTGTGGTGTATTTCTTCTTCAGGAAGTTCACCGTTACGGATTCACCGGCATCTGCCGATCCCCACACCCGAATGTTCTGTTCGCGCTGCAACACCATTCCATCGGAAATTAGTGCAGGTAGTTTCACCTTTGCCTCACACAGTTGTGTGAAGCAAAGAATGAAACAGATAATTTTTACCTTAAATAAAACGTTTACCATATTGACTAACCTAACAAATATAATTACCTAACTCTAGTGCCAAACCGGCACGGGCAAGTTATTCTATTCAGCATCTTCATTCTCACGTCCGGTCTTCCAGTCGTCACCACTGAAATCTTCACCGATGTTACGTCCGGCAATACCGTCACAGAAACCTTTATAAGCATACTTACGTCCGTAGTCTTGATCAAAAAGGTTCGGCGCATCATTCTTGAACCAATATTCATGCTCACGAGCGGCATCGGTAAGTGTCCAGACAGTAATACCTGATTGTTGAGCAGAGGGAACATTCTCTTTATAAGATTCGACCACCCACTGATAAACCAATGCTTGTTTCTCCAGTTGCGCAGCAGTTGGTGTGATCTGACTAGCGGGTTCATTTACTTCAATCCGTACATCAAGCTCTGTTACACGAACTAATTTACCGGTAGCAGCCATTGCCTTAAACATTGCATCAATCTGTTCACGAGTAATACTAGTCGAAATCAGGTGCATTTGCGTTCCGATACCATCCACGATAGGTGAGCCGTTCTGTGCGTCAATCCACTTAGCATAATCAATAAGCGCTGTCAATTTCCCGGGATTTGTTTCCAGATTATAATCGTTAATGAAGAGCTTGGCAGTAGGATCGGCTGCACGTGCAAACTGGAAGGCTTTCAAAGCATATTCCTTACCCATGTATTGTCCCCAGTAGAACTCCTGATCGCCTACTTCAGTAGGAACAAAGTCTACTCCACGTAATCTCAGATCGTCGGTTACAGGTTCGTTCAGTACATCCCACATACGTACATACTCTTTACAGTGTTCAATCATACCATTGATCCATGCTTCCATAGCATCAGTGATGATTGCTTTCTTCTCTTCGGGAGTCTTTTCGATAACGATAGGACCGGAACGGTTTATACTTGCGAGAGAAGCAGTAGATACTTCCTGTAAAACTACGTTGTCTACATAATAAGTTGCGGCTACCAAACCAAAATCAAAGAAAAAAGAAGTATCATCATTGTCTGCGGTAAATTCCCAAACAAGTTGCGTCCAAGTAGTTCCTATAGCCCTATCACCAGAGTATTGACCGCCGCCATTGGGTTGTAACTGCATTTGAATAGAACCACCTACAACAGAAGATTTTACCCATGCTTCAAGTTTATACGCTTGTCCTTCTTTTAACTTCTCGGCAAAATCTATTTTAGCTTGTGCTTGGAAGTTCTGCGCATCAGTAGGATTCATCAATACCATGGCAAAACCTGTGTCGCCATAACCTTCACCATCTGCTGAGATTTCTCTGGTTGAATTATTGCCCCAACCTGCCCAAGGACTAATGGTTCCACTTTCAAAGTCTCCATTTGGAATAAGGTTTACCACAGCAGACCCTGCATCCAGGTCACGTACTATAACATTGTCTATATAATAAACCACATTAGGAAACTTACCCATATCTAGACGGAAATTCATACTACTCCCAACAGCCACAAATGGATCACCTTGCTCATTATAAATTGTTTCAGTGCTGTACTTCACTTCTTTCCATGTTCCGGATGTCGTTGCAAACTGTCCTTCCGCTGAATGCCATGGATACTGAGCACTCATCTGATTCGCATCACCGAAAGATAAACGAACACCGCCATCACCTTCAGATTTTACCCAGAATGAGATTTCATACTGATGTCCAACGATTAAAGGTACGGCAGGAGCCTCTATCTGTACATGATGTAACTCTGAAGAAGGTGAAGAGACTGTGACTTTCAAAGAATTAGTCCCTGTGATACTTTCATCAGAGGTTACGTCTATACTTCCTAGGCCACTACCCCATGATCCCCAACCAGTAATACCATCTTCGAAATCACCATTAGTTAACAAGTTTGTACCTCCCGGTTGAGGTATAACCTCCGGTGCAATCAGCGCATTCAGGTACGAAGCCCGTTGTTGGGTATGCCAGATAAGATTATGACCATATATCGGCATAGTTGCCGGAACAGTAGCAAAAAACTTATCAATGGTAGCAAAGTTAAGTGTTCCATTATTTCCTACTACCGATGCATGTTTCATAGCATTGCCCGCTGTAAGTATCTGGAAGTTATCATCAACAACTTTGCGATATTCCTCATCGTCAATATATAAATCGACACCCATCCCGAGACCAATCGTTACATTGGGCATGTATTCAGCCGCATATTTTTTGATAAAGTCATAGTTGGCTATCTGTTCGGTTATGTTGAGTGGAATATCGGAGATGTTCACATCACCATGTCCATCAGGTTTGCCCCACTGCATTTTTTCGTCGTCACAGCTGGTGAGCGCCAATGCGCCCACTACTGCTGTCAGAATGATTTTATATAATTTCATATATTCAATGTATTACGAATTACTCTTCTTCATCATCAAAGTCACTGTACTGAGGTGCCTCAAGTAACACCACGCGTAGATTATCATAATAGATCTTCACACTTGTATCTTCACAGGCAACTTCATCAATATCAACATTGTCGAAATGTGGACCCCATTGTTTGTAACTTGCAGCAACAGACGATGCCAACACATCTGCAAAAGTTTTATCTACATAATCGGCACTGTCGCTGAATGGGAATGTTACTGTGAACCAACAACCCGGATTTACAAAAGGAACTCTCTTCCCGTTTTCTACCCAAGGCGCATATACCATACAATATCTGCTGGCGCCAGATCCATCGGCAATTACCATACGAATGCTTCCGGAATTCCATTCGCCTTCTACATAAATATCCATTTGTACACCACACAAGTTAGTAGCCGTTCCCGGAGGAATTACATTGGCATTAAGTACGGTAGGCCAGTTATCCGAATTCGCCCATCCAAAAGCTACGTCCGACAAAGATGTTAGATAAGTTTTGCCATCTTTATTAAGCGAACGATATATATTCTGTGACTTAGGACCATCGCCCTGCGTAGGAATCGGATCGTTAAGATCGCCTGATATTTCTCCGCCACCCCAACTGTAAGAGCCTACGCCGTCAAAGTTAAATAGTAACCCTTTCTTAAAATTAAAGTATGGAGGTGAGTATGCTCCGCCATTAGCTCCTTCCAGAAGAATAGAACCACCTTCGGTAATACCCGATGGAACTTTTACCCGGCACCATGTACCGCTTGGGGCACTCACAATACTTCCCGCATCGGCAGTTATTCCACCAGGGAAGGTTATGGTATGTATTTCTACAAGATCCGTTCCGTAAATCGTAATCATTTCACCTGCCTGCGGCATAGTATGAGATACAGAAGTTACGCTTGGAGGAGCATCGCGTATAACAAAATCATGGGTATATTCCACTCCCGATTTTACTAAACGGATGGTATTCCTTACATCTTCTTCGGCATCAATCACCGGAGTTTTGGAGTTGATGGTTATTAACATGGAATTATCCGCCACATAAGACATGTTGAAATATGTATCGTATCCATTGATATATACTTTCTTCATACCCAGAAAGCCACTACCTTCAATACGTATCATCTGTCCCAGGCGTGCAAATTCAACCGGACGATCGGGCACAGTAGAGTTGTAATCTTCCAGATATATCTGGGTCACATGAATGGGTTTGCTGTCTTTGTCGTCGTCATCGCTACACGATGCAAAACCGACGGCTAGCAGAGCAATACACATCAGGAATATATATTTTATCTTTTTCATTGTTGTACTTCTTAGTTAGTTATACAAATCACTTTCGCTTATCTTATCCTCCGGATCGAACTCATAAACCTCTGCCGGATACTTAGCCGTATCCAGATATTTGTTCTTGCCCTTGTCTGTGTCAGAGATAGGCAGTAGCAAATGTCTCGCTGTAGCCGGAAAAATACCTGTACCTTCACTACGGAATTCGTACATCTTCACTCCACCATCCGGAGTAGTCCCCTCAATATATCGATAACCAGCATTACGTTTTTGAGAATTGAGATATTGAACTACTTTGTCTTGTTCATAATAACCGCGGCGTAAAAGGTCATACCAATACTGTCCTTCCATTGCCAATTCAATACGGCGTTCGTAGTTAATTTCTTCATAAGTAATCGCTTCGCCCACAGCTTTTTCTTTCATACCTGCACGGCTACGTACCATATTAAAATATGTACGGGCAGTAGCATCGGTAGTAGAAGGGTTATTGCCTAAAATAGCCTCAACTAAGTTCAGATAAACCTCGGCTAAACGCAGCATATGTGTATTTAGACCACTACTCTGCTGGTAAGATACGCCGTTATCGTCGTGAGTACCGATTACGTACTTCTTGATATTACATTTCTCCGTATAACCTTCTTCGGTAATGCCGTAGATATACCCTCCACCTTTTTTATATAATTCAGGATATTCGTCACCGTAAACACAAATGGTAGCATGACGACGGATCACATCTTTCGGATCATAAGTATCCACTAAATCCCATGAAGAGTAAGTTGCATTTCCCCAGTTAGTGGCATCGGATACCATAGTCGACCATCCAAAGAATGCTTGTATAGGATTCGTTGTTCCCCAAGGCAAGGTGCTGTTAGAACCAGCCAACCATTGCAATTGAAACATGGCTTCCTTACAATTATTATTCGCATAAGTATACAAATCACCATAATTCTCCATTAAACTGAAAGAAGATTCATTGATGACTTTCATCGCAGCTTTTCGGGCAAGATCCAGATAATAAGTATTACGACTACCGCGGTTAGGATTAGCAATAGTTGTTCCGGCACCCTGATATGCACCACTCTCTGTGAGGCCAGCCATTGAAAGGTAAACGCGCGACAGCATACCAAAAGCACTATAACGATTTACACGTCCTGCGGCAGTTGAAGTACGTGGCAAATATTTAGCAGCATATTCCAGGTCACGAATGGCAAATTCAATGACATCAATCTGACGACTGGCAGGAACAACGAAATTACTCGCCAAATCAGATGTGCGTTCATATAGAATAGCATCACCCCACAGTGAACCTATATACCAATAAGCTACACCACGCATAAAGCGAGCTTCGGCAATACCTTCCAGTTTAGCCGCTTCGGAAACACTCGACTGACTTTTTTCTTGAATATTATTTATGGTATTACAGGACTGCGCTACCACCGAATACAGTGATCCCCATGCATCTTCCAGCCCTTCGGTTTGTGAAGTTTCATTAAAGTTGGTGTAATCTTTAATATAATTCGACCACTGGGCAGAGATGTTATTAGAGCGTCCGTCGCCCATACTATAATAGAATTTCTCATTAAAGTTATGCCACACCACATTATATAGTGGCGCTGTTGCAGCACGAACAGCTTCATCACTATCGAAGAAAGTGTCCGCATTGGGGTTAGTTGTGTTGGTTTGCTCCAGGAAGTCATCGCATCCCGACAGTGTAAATAAACCAACCCATGCAAGTATGATAATTATTTTGCTTTTCATTATCTTGTTCTTTTTAAATTAGAATGCAACGTTTAAACCAAAAGTATAAATGCGTGGAGAAGGATAGCGGCCATAGTCAAGTCCATTCATCAAAGCATCGCCATACATACTACCCACTTCGGGGTCGAAGCCATCATATTTTGTCCAGGTATACACGTTTTGCAGGTTTGCATATATCTTCACGTTTGTCAGGTTGAGCGGAGCAATCCATTTCTTTGGGAAAGTATAGCCTAACGAAATATTCTGGATACGTAAGTATGAACCATCCTCTACATACCGATCACTCATACGCTGATTGGCATTAGTAGATGACGCTGAGATACGTGACATATGAGGATCTCCACCGGTTACATGCAAATTGCGGTAATCATTAGGACCATCAGGATCAATCTTTTCTACTTTGGCATAGTTCATTACCTTTTTCAACTGATTATTATTAGCACGTGGGTCTTCAATCCACTTGCGATTATAATTCAACACATCATTCCCGTAAGAACCCGAAAGGAAAATCGTCAGGTCGAAACCTTTCCATGAAAATGTATTACCAACACCAAAGGTAAATTTCGGCTCAGGATTACCAATAAAGGTACAGTCGTTATGGTCAATAACGCCATCTTCATTTAAATCAGCAAAAATATAATCTCCAATCCAGGCGCCACTTTCATCAATAGTTACTCCGGCAGGCAGAGCCACTGGTTGCACTTTTCCATCTTTATCTTTATAAAAGAAATCTTCAGCTTTATTAAAACGTCCGATCACTTTATATCCCCAGAACTGTCCGATAGGCTGGTCCACTACAGTTTTTGTAATGATCGAGTTGTCATCACCTACCCGATACGTTTTTTCGATGGATGAGCTTTCCGTATCCAGACTAAGTACTTTACTGCGATTGAGCGAGAATACAAAGTTAGATTTCCATTGGAAACCTTTTCTATCAATATTAACGGTGTTCATGGTGAGTTCAATCCCTTTATTCTCCAACTCACCGACATTTGCCCATGGATTAGAAGCCGCTCCCGGTCCATTAGATCCCATATAAGCAGGTAACGGGAGTTGTAATAACAAGTCAGTGGTTTTCTTATAATATACATCGGCAATGAATTCAATGCGATTTTGGAAAAGGTTGAAATCTAAACCGATATTAGTAGAATAGGTTGTTTCCCATTTCAAGTCAGGATTAGGTGTATTGCCGGTCAAGACCCCTGTTCCCCATGGTGTGGTTTTCGAACTAAGTAAAGCCATATAAGTCCAGTTAGCCGCATTTTGGTTACCGGTAGCTCCCCAACCCAAGCGCAACTTCAGATTATTCATTACACTGCTGACAGGTTCCATAAAACTTTCATTAGAAACTTTCCATGCCAAAGCGGCTGATGGGAACCACCCCCAACGATTATCTTTAGAAAACTTCGATGAGCCATCGCGACGTAACGTAGCGGTAAGCAGGTAACGGTCATCATATGAATAGAATGCGCGACCGAAGAATGAAGCGATTGAACTTGCTCCTACACTACCTGTTCCACTGGATGCTGTAGCATCTCCGGCATCAAGATCATGGGTTGTATTGGTTAGAAAACCTGTAGTAGCACCTTGTAGGTTCTCCCATTTAGCTTCCGACATTTCTTGTCCCAACATACCGTTAACGGCATGACGGCCAAAGGTATTATTATAGGTAATGATATTTCTCCACGACCAGTATTTGGTATCATTCTTGGTACGACGAGATGTACGGGTTTTATTTTCCAGGATACCAAATTGATAGGATGGTTCAAACCAGTAAATATTAGCCCAGTTATAATCCGCCGAAAGTTCTGTTTTATAGGTTAATCCTTTAATTATTGTAGCTTCTAAATAAGAATTAATACGGAAATTATATTTCTGATTATAGTTTTCGCGGATAGAAGCCATACCTACAGGATTTACCGGCATCCAAACATCGTCAGGACCATCGAAAGAACCATCAGGATTAGTTACTGCCACTGTTGGCTGTTGACGTAAAGCATTCATTATTATATCATTATCGGTACCCACCTCTTGCTTGGTATCTGCCATAGAGAAGTTTATACCTGCTTTGAGCCATTTCTTCACCTGTGAGTCTATATTCCCTCGAAGTGATAAGCGTTTAAAACCAGAACCTACTGCAATACCATCCTGACTGAGATAACCACCGCTGATAGCATATGTGGTTTTATCGTTACCACCTGTAATAGAAAGCGCATGATTGGTCATCATAGCCCTTTGAAAAAGCTCATCTTGCCAGTCGGTACCTTTTCCTAACAAATCGGGACGGACAAAAGCACTGCTTGGAGTTACAATACCTGCATCTGAACGGGCATTATGATGATAAGCATATTCTTGTTGGTTCATCATATCCAGATGACTAGGCATCTCCTGCCAACCGATATAACCATCGTAAGTAATGGTTGCTTCGCCGGTCTGCCCGCGTTTAGTGGTAATAATGATTACACCATTCGATGCACGCGAACCGTAAATAGCAGTTGCCGAGGCATCTTTCAATATATCCATAGATGCAATATCCGATGGATTAATTGCGTTCAACGGATTGCTGCTGGCATCATCTGTAGCAGAGTCAATTACCACACCATCAATAACGAATATAGGCTGACTTGATGCATTTAATGAGTTAATACCACGAATACGGATAGATGTACTGGCACCGGGAGTTCCGGAATTGGCTTGTATCTGCACCCCTGCGGCACGTCCTTGAAGTACCTGGTCGATAGATGTCGGTACAGCCTTGGCGATAGCGGCATCATTAACCGAAACCACCGAACCCGTCAGGTCGCTTCTCTTCATTTGGCCGTACCCTACTACTACAACTTCGTCCAGCATTTCGGAATCTTCTTTCATGGTAATGTCGATCTGTCTTTTACCATCTACAAGAACTTCCTGAGGTGTATAACCGATATAAGTTATCTTCAACTTTCCTTTGGAAGAAACCGTCAGGGAGAAATTACCGTCGATATCGGTGATTGTTCCGTTAGAGGTTCCAACTTCCAAAACACTTGCCCCAATGATAGGCTCTCCGGCAGGATCAACTACCGTGCCTTTAACGGGAATGCTTTGACCAAGCAACCACATAGGCATGAGGCACAACATAAAAAGCAGCCCTAAAGGCTTAAGATAATGATTTGTGCTTTTCATAAAATCATTCTGAGTTTAAATTAATAATGTTATTCGTATTTTCTTAATAGGTCGGAAAAGGGAAAAATAGATTTCATGTTTTCATATTCAGTATTATAATTATAAGGTTATTAGTGCTAGTTTCAATATTGCAAACTTACAAAGGAATTTGCGATTATAGCAAAACAACCGTTTCAATTCGTTACCCCACCGTTACATAGATTAACATCGTGGTAACATTTACTTTTCTGCTAGTTACAAAATACAGTTGTAGCCGTATATAACCGAGATTTTTTATATCTTTGCTTCATGCGTTGACGTAAAAATCTGATTTCCATCATGAAGAAACACCTATCGGCTATAATAAGTATATTCTTTATTTTATTCTCCTTTTCTCTGCAAGCGCAAACCGGGCGGTTTTATTCCACGGATAAGGAATTATCAAACAGCTTGATCAACAAAGTGTATCAGGACAGGAAAGGGTTTATATGGGTGGCTACAGAAAATGGCCTCAACAAATTCGATGGTACCCGTTTTTCGATTTATCGCCATCATGCCCTCGACTCTACTTCCTTAAAAAACAACTATGTACGTTCATTATACGAAGATAGCTATGGTAATTTCTGGATTGGTTGTATCAATGGACTGCAACTGTATGATCGTGCCACCGACTCTTTCAGCGAGATTCACTTGCAGCGGAATGACGAAAACGTAACTCCGCATATTACTGCGATCATCGAACGAGCCAATGGCGAAATATGGATGTCGACGTCGGGGCAGGGAGCCATTTCTATCCGGGTCAACCAAACCAAAACCGACAAACCTTTTGATGTTACCGTAGAGTCCGGACTTTCGGAACGAATAAGCAGCCTCTTCCTGAACACAATCTTTGAAGATTCTAATCAAAACCTGTGGATTGCCACAGAAGGGAAAGGTCTGTTCCGATATTCGCCCGAAACCAAAGAGCTCAAAAACTTTAAAGCCGCACAAGGATTAACAAATGAAGATGTTTCGTCCATCTGCGAAGATATCAATGGAAATATCTTTGTAGGAACACTTACTGGAGGTCTTTATGTATTAAGAAAAGGAACAAGTAACAATGCAGATTTTTTTAGTCCTGTTCCTTATAACAACAAAATGACATTGAATATCAAGACCCTGATGCTCGACAGACAGGGAACGATCTATATTGGTACAGACGGCGAAGGACTGAAAGAATACAATGCAGATAAAAACAGCATCGTAGACTGCCAGATGAATGCTGCCCCATTCGATTTCTCTAAATCTAAAGTCCACTCGCTGTTGCAGGATAAAGATAATAACCTATGGCTGGGAATTTTTCAAAAAGGGATTATTCTTATTCCAAGCACACTGAACCGTTTCAACTATTATGGCTATAAATCCATACAGAAAAACACAATAGGTTCCAGTTGTGTTATGGCTATTTGGACTGATAATCAAAGCATAACATGGATCGGTACGGATAATGACGGTCTATACGGCATTAACGACCAAGGTGAACAGCTAATCCATTATAGCCATCAACCGGGCAACCCGACTTCCGTACCGGGTACAATCATGACCATATACGAAGATTCCGATGAGAATCTGTGGTTGGGCTCCTATTTTAACGGATTGGCAAAAATGAATAAGCGCACAGGACATTGCGAATACATTCCCCAATTATCGGCCAACAACAGTACCGGAGTAAGCGAAAAGGTTTCCTGCGTCACCGAAGACAATCACCGGAACTTATGGATCGGAACATTCGGTTCAGGCATCTGGAAGATAGGGCTGAACGATCGCTCTATTATGCGCTATGAATCGACCCGCGAAGAAAGTAACGACTGGAAGATCGACCGTTTACCGAACGACTGGATCAGTTGCATCCTCAAAGGAAGCGATGGTTTACTATGGATAGGTACTTATAATGGACTTGCCTGTTTCAACCCACAGAAAAACACATTCATTAATTATCTTAATCAAAACAACCTATTGCCCGGCTATGTCGTATCTTCCCTTCTCGAAAGTAGCGACGGGCATATCTGGATCGGAACAACAGAAGGGTTATTCTGCTTTGATAAAAGAACTGAGAAATTCATACACTTCACCACAAACAACGGGTTGCCAAGCGATGTAATTTGTGGTATGTTGGAGGACGAGCGGTCGAATATCTGGATCAGTACCCATCAGGGACTTTCCAAGATGATTGTCAAAGACGATAAATTCATCAACTACTATGCCGCCGATGGTATTCAGGGAAATGAATTCAGCCGTGGGGCTATGTTCAAAGACAGGCAAGGCAAGATGTACTTTGGAGGGACAAATGGAATTACAACTTTCTATCCCAAAGAGGTGGTTGAACAGAAAAAAGACCTGAAAGTGATTATCACTGAGTTCTTTCTGGCCAACCGTGCCATTAAGAAAGGCGATAAATCCGGTAAAAACGTGATCACAGAATCTTCCGTCATGGATGCAACCGAATTCACCCTTGCCTATAATGAGAATACGTTCAGCTTTGAGTTCTCCGCATTGGAATTCAGTAACCCCGAACGGATTATTTACCAGTATAAAATAGATGAGTTGGGCAATGAATGGTCCAGCACTTACCCCGGAATGAACCGGGTAACATTTACCAACCTGAATCCCGGCAAATACACCTTCCAGGTACGGGCATCGGATCATGGCAACCTCTCGGATACGCGTACCATAAGTATCATCATCACCCCACCCTGGTACCAAACCACATGGGCTATATTCGGTTGGGTTATCCTGACTTGTATCATTATATATGGTATTATCATGTATATCCTTTCGCGATTCCGCCATAGGCAGGAGCGACTGGAAATGGAACACCAGGAAGAAATTAATGAAGCCAAACTACAATTCTTCATTAATATCTCCCACGAAATCCGTACACCAATGACACTGATTATCAGTCCGCTGGAAAAGTTGATCGCCGAAGGAAACCAGGAGAAACAGGCTACCTACCTGATGATCTATCGCAATGCGCAACGTATCCTGCGACTAATCAACCAATTAATGGATATCCGTAAGCTCGACAAGGGACAAATGCATCTCAAATATCGTGAAACAGACATTGTCGGTTTTATATATGATGTCATGCAAACCTTTGAATACCAGTCGCAAAAGAAGAATATACGCTTTATATTCGATCACAGTGATAAAGAACTAAAAGCATGGGTCGACCTGAATAATTTCGATAAGGTATTACTAAATGTATTATCCAATGCGTTCAAATATACGCCGGAAGGAGGCGAGATTGACATTAAGTTATCCACCGGATGTAATGAAGCAATCAAAGGCCCCTTAAAGAGATATTTTGAAATCAGCGTAACAGACAACGGAATTGGTATAGATAAAGATAAGATAGAACAAATCTTCGAACGGTTCTACCAGATAAACAACGACCTCACCAACTCTAATTTCGGTACAGGTATCGGATTACATTTATCCCGTTCGCTGGTTGAGCTTCACCAGGGAATAATTAAAGCGAAAAACAGGGAGGAAGGTGCTGGTACACGTTTTATCATCCGCCTGCCCATGGGGTGCGACCATCTGAAAATGGAAGATTTGGAGAATCCGGAAGAGATGATCGAGAAAGAACCTATCATCGACCGGAAGAAATCTTCTCTTCCCGATAGCCTGATTGATGAAGCACAAGATGAACAGAAAAAGGTAAAAGCCAGAACCCGCTACAAAGTATTGGTGATTGAAGATGACGATGAGATACGCCGTTATATCAGCGATGAACTCAGCGATTCCTTCCGCATCAGCGAAAGTGTCAACGGTAAAGATGGCTGGGAACAAATCCTTAAAGAAAAACCCGACCTGATTATCAGCGATGTGATGATGCCGGAAATGGACGGTATTACGCTAAGCAGAAAGGTAAAACAAAACATCAACATCAACCATATTCCCATTATCCTGCTTACTGCAAAATCCAAAGCAGAAGATAAGATCGAAGGGCTGGAAACGGGAGCCGATGCGTATATTGTAAAACCATTCAATTCCGACCTGCTGAAATCAACAGTCAACAACCTGATAAACAACCGCGAGCGTCTCAGGAACAGGTTCTCTAATGAAAAGCAGGTAGAAGAGAAAATTGTGAAGATTGAACGGAAGTCCAATGATGAAATATTGATAGAGAAAATCATGAAGACCATCAATGAGCATCTGGACGACCCAAATCTAAATGTAGAAATGCTAGCTGCCAATGCAGGAATGAGCCGTGTACACATGCACCGTAAATTGAAGGAACTAACCAATCAATCGGCCCGGGATTTTATACGGAACATCCGCTTGAAGCAGGCAGCAACTCTATTGTCCGAAAAGAAACTGACAGTATCCGAAGTAGCTTATGCAACCGGGTTCTCGAATATATCCCACTTCTCCAGCTCATTCAAAGAGCTGTACGGTATGTCACCCACAGAATATAAAGGCAACAACGATAGCGAAGAAGCAGCGAAGGAACAGTAAGAGAGACGGATGGGCACTCCCACCACCCCGGCCTAAAGGCCACCCATCCTTTCTTCTATCCTTCCGTCCTGATGGATCACAAAATGATAGCCAATACTTTTGAATCCTCTTTCCCGGTGATAGCGATCAATATCAGCGTCCCCATAGCCAGGCGGAATGCCCCGTCCTGCCGTTTGTATGCAATCAGGGCATGCCCATATTGCATATAACTGACCAGACTTTCTATCCGGTCCACCATCCACTCCGCACATTCTTCCGTGCATTCTTTCTCAAACATAATTCGTTTCTTCATCTCTCTTCTTTTATTGATGTAAAAAGGTCGGTGCCATCCCAATGGTATGCCCTAGCCATTCCAATGGTTTGCCTAGGGCAAACTAATGAGATGCCTGGGGCATCTCAAACTTAAGATTTATCCCTGCTTCCCGTTACAAAGAAACGAATAATATATTTTCACAGTATAGAAACTGTTTTCCAGATAATATGATTTATTACCCTGTATCTTTGTTGTTCTATTTATTAGAACAAACTATTGTTATTAACTTATCATTAATTTACCAAATCATTCATTATGAAGAAAAACTTTTCAGAATCC
>NZ_QVMI01000080.1:0-832 GCF_010500965.1 Bacteroides sp. 51
GGTGGGACGCATATCACTACGATTTTAAAACCAAATAATTATGACGGTAAAGAGAATAAAAAATGTAATTCCGGCTCTGATGAGTTTGTTGTTGCTGACGGTATCGTTGAGTGGTTGCCTGAAAGACGACCTGGACGATTGCGGTACCACGCACACCCTCACGGTCAGGCCATACGACCACGCGGGAGAGCCTTTGTCGCGCAAGGACGTGGCAGAAGTAGTATTGTATGTCTTCGACAGTGAACTCTGTTCAGTTGAGAAGATAGATACACATGTAGGACAAACGGTTACCATAAACGCCCCCAAGGGCAAATCCCTCCACATTGTAGGTTGGGGTAACCTGGGCGGGGGACGAGAAAACTGTACCGGCTATGAACCCGGTCGCCATAAGGACTATTACCAGGTAAGCTTGTTGCCCCTTACCCGGGCCATGGCCTATTCTCTTTCGCCCGACGACCTGTTCCGCGGAGAAATTACTCTGGACGGAAATGATGAAAGCAATACCACTATCGAACTTCCCATCTACCGCGAAACCGGTAGCCTAACCATCACCGTGCGCGGCCTCACGGCCTTTGCAGGCTTTGCCGATCACAACTACTCCATCCAGGTGCGTGAAACCCCTTCGGTGATCGACTTCTACGGAGATTTATCCGGAGACAAAGTAGCCTACCAGCCTACCAGCTCCTTTACAATCGGAGCAGCCCGGGAGGAATACTACACGCCACCCTTCAATATGCTGCCCGAAGAACAAGGTATCCATATCGATATCTATCACGGCACAGAATTGGTCACCACCATCTCTCAGGATAACACCGGGCAGCCCATTGCCATT
>NZ_QVMI01000080.1:947-3392 GCF_010500965.1 Bacteroides sp. 51
CGAATGGTGTAACTCCCTCCCCCTCTCCTTTGGAGAGGGCCGGGGTGAGGCTCAATATTATTAAACCAAAAACAGATAACCCATGAAATTAAGTGGATACACCCGATTACGGACGCTGCTGCCCGCAGTGGCGTTCCTACTGCTCTCCACGCTGATGGCGTGCACAGGGCATGAAGAAGAAATTACCCCAACGGGAAAAGGTGACGCCCTGGTCACCTTCTCCCTTCGCCTGCCCGGCGAAAGTGTACCCGACACCCGCGCCCTCTCTGAGGACGGAGAGAATGCCGTCACCGAAATCGATGTATTGGTGTTCGGTAAGAACGGCGGTACCTATGTATATACCGCCGGATGTAGCGGTAGTCAGATCACAGGAACCGGAAATGCCAAGACCTTTACCGTTACCCTGCGCCGGGGCGAATACGACCTGGTGGTACTGGCAAATGCCCGCACTATAGTAGACGCCGCCACCCTGGAGGGTAAGAACAAAGCTGCTGCATTGGCCGCGCTTACCGCTGCCGTACCCGCAGAAGGTAAATGGCCGGTAGACGGGTCCAAGCCCTTCCCCATGTGGGGCGATATCGGTACAAAGACCATTAATGAAACTACCGAGATAAAGAACATCAATCTCCTGCGTATGGTAGCACGGGTGGATGTGGTGGTTCCCACTGCCGTAACCAACTTTAAGCTATCCAGTGTATATGTATATAACTACAATACCCAGGGCACGGTAGTTCCTACTACTGCCGCGGGTCTGACAGATGGTAAAGTAACCTATCCGATTGTGCCCACCTCTTCAACTCTTACCGAAGGTCCACTATTATACAATGGCACAGCCATCAACACGACACTCAACCAGTGTGTGCGTGAGATTTATATTATGGAAGCTGAGAACCATACCGATAACCATACCAAAGCCAAAGACTTGCTTAAACGTACTTGTCTGGTAGTGGGCGGTACCTACAACAGCGATAGCGAACCCAGCTATTACCGCGTAGATTTCTCTACCGGCACAGGATCAGCACAGGCTTTTCTTGATGTACTTCGCAATCACAAATACACCATAAACATCACCAAAGTATCCGGTTCGGGTTACGAAACCCCTGATATTGCCTTCCGCAGCGGTCCGGTAAATATCGAAGCCAGCGTACTAACCTGGAACGGGGTAGGCATGAATATTCTAACTACTGATGGGCAATATACCCTGGCGGTAGATAAGGATGAATACACCTTCAACAAAGAAGCCGTGACAAGCAAGACAACCGAAAATACACTTAATGTATGGACCGACTATACCACCGGTTGGAAAGTAGAAAAGTACGTTGATGCTACCAACGAGAGCCAAACGGCCGGCTGGTTGAAACTGGTTCCTGCCACAGGTGGTAAAGACAATATAACCGAAACCTATATCGAATTAGAAGCAAACGAAACCGGCGCTTCCCGTTCGGCAAAGATCTATCTGGAAGCCGGACGTATCCGCAAACCGATTACTGTTACTCAGGGTACAGCATCAAGTGTACAGCCGGGTATTAAGCTCTATCTAGCTGATACTGAAATCTCTTCGGGATACCAGCTCACCTTCACTCCCCGGAAAGACGCCACGCTGGCCGGCGCTCAAACCCTGCGGGTGGTATGGGAGCCTAACACAGAATATGTTACTGCAACGGTAAGCAAAATCTGTTCTAACCTGGAAGGTCAACCGGTAAGTGAAACCTTCAATGGTGGTTCTAAACAGTACACCATTACTACCACAGCCGTAACGTCTAATGGCAACAGCACCCTGCCCACCGATGAAGAATCAGCGGTTACGTTCCGTACCCAGAGTGGTCATGAAGCTACAGTGAAGTTGTTGCAGAAGAATTACGGCCTTATCTACAAGGACGTTAAAAGTAAATACGCTTCTGCTACCAGTAAAGAATACAGCTTTACGGTACAGAGCAATACCAGTTGGAAGATTGGTTCTGTAACCGATGCTTCGGGTGTACTTACTGCTGCTTCTAAAACAGCTTTAGAAGCTATGACCGGTACGTCAGGTACAGCCACTGTTAAGTTCACCGTTGCTGCCAATTCTACCGGAGCCGCCACTCTGAACTTTGTAAACACAGATGGCTTATTCGCCGATGTAGCCGTTACGTTGAATGTTCAGCCTATTGTTCCCGCTGAGTTCGGCGGTAGTAATATCGTTTGGGATGGTACAAAACTGACCTTCTCTACCGGCCCTGACGACACAAGCGTTGATGCCCAGGCACAAGGTGTTTACTTCCAGTGGGGTTCCCTGGTTGCTATCAGTCCTGTGGGTGCTAGCTTCTCCACTTCACAGATTTTGTATAAACCGGCAGAATATACAACTGCCATCACATCTTGGACTACTATTCCTTATGTCAATGAAACCACTGCTCCGTTCAATAACAAAGTGCAAGCTGACGATGACTTTGCTACTTACAACAG
>NZ_QVMI01000080.1:3416-4402 GCF_010500965.1 Bacteroides sp. 51
GATAAGGGTTGGGTTGAGGGTAGTTGGCGTTTGCCTACTGCCGCCGAACAACAGGCACTGATGGAGGCAGCTGGTCAAAGTCCTGAGCACGCCGATTATTACGGTACTCCCAACGGTACTTTTGCTGCTTTCACCGCTTCCAATGCCAACGGTCTGGATCAAATCCCCAGTTACGTTCAGCTTTTGGATCAGCGTTTCCCCGCCTCCGGCTACCGGAGCACCAGTGGGGCTTTGCTCAGCGCAGGCAACAACGGGTACTTCTGGTCGGGTTCCTCGAACTCCACTTCGAACGGGTTCAACCTGTACGTGAACTCGAACGGGGCGCTCCAGCGCTACAGCAGTCGGCAGCACGGTTGGTCTGTCCGGTGCGTTAGAGAATGACATTCGTTTTATTTGATTTATTTGTTTCATTCCCAGTGGGCATTTAAAGCCCACTGGTTATTACCGGCGAAGCCGGTTTTTCTAACAGACCAATAATATGACTCAAAAAGAGATTTTTTTTAAAGAGGAGAATAATTATACCCGAATTTTCCTTTATCGTGAGGGTATTTTCTGGAAAGCTTATGAAAAATCGGCTTACCGGATTGCCTCTTCCTTTCAAACGTTTAAGCCTATTAAGAAATATGTAAAAACGGTGGGTGAAGCCATTGTGTCTATTGGTTTTCCCTGTGCTGTGTTAGAGAAATATATTGCTAAAGGTTCTGTCACGTCATCCAGACCCGGAACGTGGTGAAGGGGAAGGATCTGTTATTGCCTCCTTCTACGGTTCTTGTAGGAGATCCTTCTCCTTCGCTGCGCTCCGGCTCTGGATGACAAGGGTGCTTATGGTGTAAGTGAACTACTATAAGGTATTAAAAAGAAAACTTGCTCTATGTTCATCATAGAGAAGTCGTTGTCGTGTTAAGCATGAACTATTCCATGATGTGATATCACGATCATGCTCCACTAAATTTGTTTTGTTGCGAAGTCTCCCGAGCCAGGCGTGG
>NZ_QVMI01000080.1:4526-5160 GCF_010500965.1 Bacteroides sp. 51
GTAGCCGGGAAGCATCTGCTCTATGCCAAAGAAATGATGATGTTACCGGCAGGAAGCGAGATCAGTTGCAGTGCATTTGATAAATCTAAATTTGTCATACTGGATTGTACCGTACTTCGCGCCAAAGGAAATGTTTCCTATATGGAAGAATTAAAAGAGGTTGCGCTTGTATATGAGCCGGAAAAGATGGTCTTTCCTATTTGTATTAAATTGGAGAAGGTGTTAAATGGCTTTTTTGGCTATGCAATGGATGGGAGCTGTTATATTGATGCTTATGATGCTGTTTTTATTTTTCTACGGTCGTTGTATACGCCACAGGAACTGGGGGCTTTATTTGCTCCGATGACACGTGTAGAGTTGAAAATTGAAAGTTGAAAGTTAAAGGTAAAATACAGTATTTATGAACTCTCTCTCCGCTGGTGCGGGAGTATAGGCGGATGTTATAATGTTAGTTATGTAGTTTTTTGATTGCTCCCACCACCTCCCCCCTACGGGGTACTCCTCCTCGGGCAGGAGGAGAGCCGGCGAGGCGCCGGAGCCAGATTCACGATGCCGCATGAGCTATTTGTCATGGCTGCGCAGCCAAACTCCCATCCTAGAGGAGGAGTACCCCGTAGGGGGGAGGTGGTGGGAG
>NZ_QVMI01000081.1:0-2662 GCF_010500965.1 Bacteroides sp. 51
AGTCCGGCCAAGCAGACGACACAAACAGCATCACAGGACGTTCCCGCCAAAACCACGGCCGCAGACGGCCTCACTGCGGCTGTGGTCTCCACACCATCCACACCATCCACATCATCCGCGGCTCCGGCCGCGACCAAAACGGTCGTCACGACCGCGGCCGAGGGCGTGAAAGAGGGGACGGCTTATTTGGACTATGTGCAAGGGGGTAGTGGGATTGATTATGATTTTGGTGATAATGCCCGTGAACTTCGTAAGATTCATGAGTTAATCGAATCTATCCAGCAGAACCCGTATGCACGGATTACAGGAATTTCTTTGGTGGGCTATGCCTCACCCGAAGGGTATGCTACGGATAATATCCTGCTCTCGGCCGACCGTGCGCTGGCTTTGCGCGACCATCTTAAAATTGTGCATACCCTGCCCGAAACGCTCTTTACCGCAGATGGACGGGGCGAAGACTGGTTGTCTATCGACCGTTTGGTGGCTGCATCGGATAATATAAAGAAATATATGATTCTTGAGATTATCCGCGGCATGCGCGATGCCGATGAGCGCGAAATGCGCCTGCGCGATGAATGGCCCGACTTTTACGAGCAACTGCGCCGGGAGACGTATCCACGGTTGAGGAGGATAGAATACACAATCACTTACGTGATTGTCAGTTGACAGTTGATAGTTGACAGTTGAGAGTTGAGAGTTGACAGCTTATTGAGTTGACAGTTGACAGTTGACAGTTGAAAGTTAGGGGTAAGAACAAAAAGAGTAAGGGGTAGGAAGTAAGGATTAAAGAAGTAATTCAGAATTCATAATTCAAAACTTAAAATTAAAATACATGAGAAGTAATTTTATATTTTTGGCTTTGTTGCTATTAGTAACAAATATAAACGCTCAGGAGACTGAATCGCGGGAGATACCGGGGAATGTTGGTCTGAAGACGAATCTGTTGTATGATGCTACGGGTACTTTTAATCTGGGATTGGAGTTCCGTACCGGGGAGCGTACCTCGTTTGAGCTGCCGGTGAACTGGAACCCGTGGACATTCTCGGGAAACAGGAAGTGGAAACATGTATGGGTGCAACCTGAGTTTCGCTGGTGGACCACCGAAGCCTTTAAGGGGCATTTCTTTGGTGTGCATGCACATTATGCGTTTTATAATGTAAGCCGCTTGCCTGATGGACCTTTTTCGCAGAATATGGCCGACAGCCGTTACGAGGGTTGGGGTGCGGGAATCGGTGCCAGCTATGGCTACCGCTGGAACTTCTCCCGCCACCTGGGGATGGAGGCGACTCTGGGACTGGGCTATGCCCACCTGGATTATGATAAATACACATGTGGTACATGTGGTGATCGCCTGGGCAGTGGAAATAAGAACTATTTCGGTCCCACCAAAGTTGGTATCACGCTGATCTACACCTTTGGCGGGAAGAAGAAACCGGCTGCTGCCGCACCGGTACAGACACCTGTTGCCCCTGCTCCGGTACATACAGTGGTTTATGAGCCGCAGTTTACTGCCAGCTTCGTTACCCCGCAGGCGGAGGCTGTGAAACACCGCAACGAAGCCGGACAAGCCTACCTGGACTTTGCCGCCGGCCGCTCAGAGATCACGCCTGGGTATAAAGACAATGCTGCGGAACTGCAAAAGATATATACGCTGATTGAAACCGTAAGGAAAGACCCTGATGCTAACATCACCGGTATCCGGATAGCCGGCTACGCTTCCCCCGAAGGCGGCTATGGGTCTAACCTTACCCTCTCGGGCAAACGTGCCGACGCCCTGAAAAAGCAGATCAAAGCCCTGTACGGCTTTCCCGAAAACCTGTTCTCTGTTAGCGGACGGGGCGAGGACTGGGCGATGCTCGACACACTGGTCAGCCAGTCTTATATGCAGGATAAGTATGCCCTGCTTGAAATTATCCGTGCCGGTGCAGCCGATTATGATGCAGCCGAAGGACGGTTGAAAGCCCTGAACGGTGGCTCAGCCTACCGCTACCTATTGGAAAACATCTACCCGCAGCTCCGCCGCACCGATTACCAGTTACATTATACCGTTGCACCGTTTACCCTAGAAAAAGGCAAAGAAGTGTTCAAACGTAACCCGGGCAATCTCTCCTTAAATGAGATGTTCCTCATTGCGAACACCTATGAACCGGGCACCGCCGCCTTTAACGAAGTCTTTGAAACCGCGGCTCGGCTCTTCCCCGGGGATGATGTGGCGAACCTGAATGCTGCCGCCAGTGCGCTGGCGCGCAAAGATGCCGCTTCGGCGGCCCGTTACCTGGCGCGGGTAAACCAACGTAGCACCGCCTGGTGGAACAATGCCGGGATACTGGCCTACCTGGAAAAGGATATGAAGCGCGCAGATGATTGCTTCGCCCGGGCACAGGCGGAAGGAAACAAGGAGGCCGGGCGTAATGCACAGGAGTTGGAGAAAAGCCAAGCCTCACCCCAGCCCTCTCCAAAGGAGAGGGAGTAAGAGCTATGCAGTAGTAAGAGCTATGCAGTAGAAACTTTGTATTTAAACTTTATATTAAAATTTCGCAGCTGCACTTCACATCGGGACTATTCCCGTCCTCCCTCTCCTTTGGAGAGGGTCGGGGTGAGGCTGTTATTTATTCAAATTAATTTTTTAATGAACATGAAAAAGAAAAATCTATTCACAATG
>NZ_QVMI01000081.1:2711-3990 GCF_010500965.1 Bacteroides sp. 51
ATGGCGACCATCGCCCTGACCTTTGGCACTTCAAGTTGTAGCAATGACAATGACGCATCCTTCCCCGTAGAAGGTGAAAAAGCGATGTTAAGCATCCAGTTGGATGCGCCCACCCTCTCGCGTGCCTCAGGCACCGTGCCCACCGATAAAGTGGGCGACTATACGGTATTTATTACCGATAAGAGTACCGGTGACATCAACACGGCATGGACCAAATACAATAGCGATGGAACAGCGCTGACCGGTGACAAAGCCCTGGGTGTAACCACCAATGCCCAACATGTGTACATCGTAGCCAACGGAGGCGACCTGAGTTCTATCACCACACTGGCTGCCCTGAAAGCTTACAAAGCCGACCTGAACGGAACAGGTGCCCAGTCTTCGGCCACAAACCGTTGGGCTACCGGTGCTACCGCCAGCGCCCTGAGCTTTACCAATAGCGGTGACGGCGAATACAAAGCCAATGCTACGGTAACCCTGACATTTATTGCTGCGCGTATTACCGTTACGGTAGACAATGCCATGACCAAGTACGGTGAACCCGGTTCGCTTACATTGAACAGCATTGCCGTATTGAACGCCCGTGGCGAATCCCTGTTGTTCCCATCCAGCGGTACTTCTTTAATCCCTTCGGCTTACACCGGCGGTAAGAAATTCTACACCGGCTATGACAAGCCCAGCGGTGAAACCTGGTCTTTCTGGCCTACGGCCGGTACCTACACCGTGGCTGCTGCACGTTTTCTGGATGCCCTGAACCTGGCTGCTCCGTCAACCACCTATTATTACTATGTGTTTGAGAACGATGCAACCACAGCCAATGCTTCACCTACTATCGTTACCCTTACCGGTAAAGATAAGGATGGCAAGAACCTTTACTGGCCTGTTCACCTGGCTTCTTACGAGCAATGGAAATCAGGTAGCGGTTCGGTATCTTCTATTACCCGTGGCAAGAGCTACAATATCAACATCAAGTTAACAGGTGATGCTACCAAAGGTGGTGGTGGAACTACCGACCCAACTGATCCGGTGGTAAACGGTACGGTAGAAGTTTCCGTTACAGTGCCTAGCTGGGAACCTGTGGTGTTGAACAAAGAGTTTTAATCACCCCATATGCCGTAGGGGCGGTTCGCGAACCGCCCGAAAATGGCTTCCTATGCATGAGTGGGGACTCCCCACTCACAGGTATGCGCCCCTTGGGTGGGACGCATATCACTACGATTTTAAAACCAAATAATTATGACGGTAAAGAGAATAAAAAATGTAATTCCGGCTCTGATGA
>NZ_QVMI01000081.1:4063-7102 GCF_010500965.1 Bacteroides sp. 51
CACCCTCACGGTCAGGCCATACGACCACGCGGGAGAGCCCTTGTCGCGCAAGGACGTGGCAGAAGTAGTATTGTATGTCTTCGACAGTGAGCTTTGTTCCCTCGAGAAGATAGATACACATGTAGGACAAACGGTTACCATAAACGCCCCCAGGGGCAAATCCCTCCACATCGTAGGCTGGGGTAACCTGGGCGGGGGACGAGAAAACTGTACCAGCTATGAACCCGGTCGCCATAAAGACTATTACCAGGTAAGCTTGTTGCCCCTTACCCGGGCCATGGCTTATTCTCTTTCGCCCGACGACCTGTTCCGCGGAGAGATTACACTGGGCGACAGTAGTGAAAGCAATAGCAATACCACCATCGAACTCCCCATCTACCGCGAAACCGGTAGCCTGACCATCACCGTGCGCGGCCTCACGGCCTTTGCAGGCTTTGCCGACCACAACTACTCCATCCAGGTGCGTGAAACCCCTTCGGTGATCGACTTCTACGGAGATTTATCCGGAGATAAAGTAGCCTACCAGCCTACCAGCTCCTTTACAATCGGAGCAGCCCGGGAGGAATATTACACGCCCCCCTTCAATATGCTGCCCGAAGAACAAGGTATCCATATCGATATCTATCACGGCACAGAATTGGTCACCACCATCTCTCAGGATAACACCGGGCAGCCCATTGCCATTAAGAAAGGCCAGCTTACCAACGTGCTTATCGACCTGCGATCCTCGCTCAGTGTAAGTATGGAACTCACCCCCTGGGGAGAAGAGAAACTATGGAAGGAGTTTTGAGTGATGAGTTTTGAGTTATGAGTGATGAGTGATGAGTGATGAGTGATGAATTACCAAAAAATAAATAAATACATAAACCCATGAAATTAAGTGGATATAAACGATTAGTGAAGCTGCTGCCCGCAGTGGCGTTCCTACTGCTCTTCACGCTGACAGCGTGTACAGGGCATGAAGAAGAAATTACCCCAACGGGAAAAGGCGACGCCTTGGTCACTTTCTCCCTTCGGCTGCCCGGTGAAAGCGTACCCGACACCCGTGCACTCTCCGAGGACGGAGAGAATGCCGTTACTGAAATCGACGTATTGGTGTTCGGAAAGAACGGCGGTACCTATGTATATACCGCCGGATGTAGCGGTAGCCAGATCACAGGAACCGGAAATGCCAAAACCTTTACCGTGACCTTGCGCCGGGGCGAATACGACCTGGTGGTATTGGCCGGTGCCCGTAGTATCATAGAAGCTGCTACCCTGGAGGGTAAGAACAAAGCCGCTGCATTGGCCGCGCTTACCGCTGCGGTACCCGCAGAAGGTAAATGGCCGGTAGACGGCTCCAAGCCTTTCCCCATGTGGGGCGATATCGGCACAAAGACCATTAATGAAACCACCGAAATTAAGAACATCAACCTCCTGCGTATGGTAGCAAGAGTAGATGTAATAGTTCCCACTGCCGTAACCAACTTTAAGCTATCCAGTGTATATGTATATAACTACAATACCCAGGGCACAGTAGTTCCTACCACGGCCGCAGGTCTGACAGATGGTAAAGTAACCTATCCGGTGGTGCCCACTTCTTCAACCTTGACCGAAGGCCCACTATTATATAATGGTACAGCCATCAATACCATCACCAACCAGTGTGTGCGTGAGATTTATATTATGGAAGCTGAGAACCATACCGATAACCATACCAAAGCCAAAGACTTGCTTAAACGTACCTGTCTGGTAGTGGGCGGTACCTATGGCAGCGATAGTGAACCCAGCTATTACCGCGTGGACTTCTCTACCGGCAGCGGATCAGCACAGACTTATCTGGATGTGCTTCGCAATCACAAATACACCATCAATATCACCAAAGTATCCGGTTCGGGTTACGAAACCCCTGATATTGCTTTTCGTAGCGGTCCGGTGAATATCGAGGCCAGCGTACTGACCTGGAACGGGGTAGGGATGAATATTCTAACTACTGATGGACAATATACCCTAGCGGTGGACCAAGATGAATACACGTTTAATAAAGAAGCCGTAACAAGCAAGGATGCTAATAATACACTCAATGTATGGACCGACTATACCACCGGTTGGAAGGTAGAGAAGTATGTTGATGCAACGAATGAGAGCCAGACCGCCGGTTGGCTGAAACTCGTTCCTGCCACAGGCGATAAAGATAATATAACCGAAACCTATATCGAATTAGAAGCAAACGAAACCGGCGCTTCCCGTTCGGCAAAGATTTATCTGGAGGCCGGACGTATCCGCAAGCCAATTACTGTTACTCAGGGTACAGCATCGAGTGTACAGCCGGGTATTAAGCTTTATCTGGCCGATACTGAAATCTCTTCGGGACATCAGCTTACCTTCACTCCTAAAACAGGTACTTCGAAAGATGCAAAAACCTTGCGGGTGGTATGGGAGCCTAACAGCGAGACTGTTACCGTGGCGGTAAACAAAACCTGCTCTAACCTGGAAGGTCAACCGATAAGTGAAACCTTTAATGGTGGTTCTAAACAGTACACCATTACTACTACAGCCGTAACGTCTAATGGCAACAGCACCCTGCCCACCGATGAAGAATCAACGGTTACTTTCCGTACCCAGAGCGGTCATGAAGCTACAGTGAAATTATTGCAAAAGAATTACGGACTTATCTATAAAGACGTTAAAAGTAAATACGCTTCTGCTACCAGTAAAGAATACAGCTTTACGGTAAAGAGCAATACCAATTGGAAGATTGGCTCCGTAACCGATGCTTCAAATGTACTTACCGCTGCTTCCAAAAGTGCTTTAGAAGCTATGACCGGTACGTCAGGTACAACTACCGTTACGTTCACTGTTGCTGCTAATTCTACCGGAGCCGCCACTCTGAACTTTGTAAACACAGATGGCTTATTCGCCGATGTCGCAGTTACGTTAAATGTTCAGCCTGTTGTTCCTGCTGAGTTCGGTGGTAGTAATATCGTTTGGGATGGTACAAAATTGACCTTCTCTACCGGCCCTGACGACACAAGCGTTGATGCCCAGGCACAAGGTGTT
>NZ_QVMI01000082.1 GCF_010500965.1 Bacteroides sp. 51
ATCCAGTGTATATGTATATAACTACAATACCCAGGGCACAGTAGTTCCTACCACGGCCGCAGGTCTGACAGATGGTAAAGTAACCTATCCGGTGGTGCCTGCTTCTTCAACCTTGACCGAAGGCCCACTATTATACAATGGAACAGCCATCAACACCACCACTAACCAGTGCGTGCGTGAGATTTATATTATGGAAGCTGAGAACCATACCGATAACCATACCAAAGCCAAAGACTTGCTTAAACGTACCTGTCTGGTAGTGGGTGGTACCTATGGCAGCGATAGTGAACCCAGCTATTACCGCGTGGACTTCTCTACCGGCAGCGGATCGGCACAAACATATCTGGATGTGCTTCGCAATCACAAATACACCATCAATATTACTAAAGTATCCGGTTCGGGTTACGAAACCCCGGATATTGCCTTCCGTAGCGGTCCGGTGAATATCGAGGCCAGCGTACTGACCTGGAACGGGGTAGGAATGAATATCCTGACTACCGACGGACAATATACCCTGGCGGTGGATAAAGATGAATATACCTTCAACAAAGAAGCCGTGACAAGTAAGGTAACCGAAAATGTACTTAACATATGGACCGACTATACCACCGGTTGGAAAGTCGAAAAGTACGTTGATGCTACCAATGAAAGCCAAACCGTCAGTTGGTTGAAACTCGTTCCGGCCACAGGTGGCAAAGATGCCATAACCGAAACCTATATCGAGCTGGAAGAAAACAAAACCGGTGCCTCCCGTTCAACCAAGATCTATCTGGAAGCCGGACGTATCCGTAAGCCTGTTACTGTTATCCAAAGTACGGCATCGGCCATACAGCCGGGCATCAAGCTTTACCTGGCCGATGCTGAAATCCCTTCGGGATCTCAGCTTACTTTCACTCCTAAAACAGGTACTTCGAAAGATGCAAAAACCTTGCGGGTAGTATGGGAGCCTAATACAGAGAATGTTACCGTATCGGTAAACAAAACCTGCTCTAACCTGGAAGGTCAACCGATAAGCGAAACCTTCAATGGTGGTTCCAGACAGTACACCATTACCACCACGGCCGTAACATCCAATGGCAATAGCGCTTTGCCTACCGATGAAGAATCAACCGTTACTTTCCGTACCGAGGGTGGCCAAGAGGCTACAGTGAAGTTGTTGCAGAAGAATTACGGTCTTATTTACAACGATGTAAAAAGCAAATACGCTTCGGCTACAAGTAAAGAATACAGCTTTACAGTGAAAAGCAATACCAATTGGAAGATTGGTTCCGTAACCGATGCTTCAAGTGTACTTACTACTGCTTCCAAAAGTGCTTTAGAAACCATAACCGGTACGTCAGGTACAACCACTATTAAGTTTACCGTTGCTGCCAGTACTACCGGTACCGCTACCCTGAACTTTATAAACGAAGATGGATTATTCACTGATGTCGCAGTTACGTTAAATGTTCAGCCTGTTGTTCCCGCTGAGTTCGGCGGTAGTAATATCGTTTGGAAAGATGGAAAGCTGACCTTCTCTACCGGCCCTGACGACACAAGCGTTGATGCCCAGGCACAAGGTGTTTACTTCCAGTGGGGTTCTTTGGTGGCTATCAGTCCTGTGGGTGCTAACTTCTCCACTTCACAGATTTTGTATAAACCAGAGGAATATACAACTGCCATCACATCTTGGAGTACTATTCCTTATGTCAATGAAACCACTGCTCCGTTCAATAATGACGTGCAAACTGACGATGACTTTGCTACTTACAACAGCAATACCGGTTACAATGCTTCTACCGGCAAGGGTGACATTTGTCGTTACATCTCTGATAAGGGTTGGGTTGAGGGTAGTTGGCGTTTGCCTACTGCCGCCGAACAACAGGCACTGATGGAGGCAGCTGGTCAAAGTCCTGAGCACGCCGATTATTACGGTACTCCCAACGGTACTTTCGCTGCCTTCACCGTTTCCAATGCCAACGGTCTGGATCAAATCCCCAGTTACGTTCAGCTTTTGGATCAGCGTTTCCCTGCCTCCGGCTGCCGGCACACCAATGGGGCTATGACCAAGGTAGGCAGCTACGGGTTCTTCTGGTCGGGCTCATCGTGCAGCACTGAGCAGGGGTTCGGCATGGGCCTGAGGTCGGACGGGGCGTACCAGGACTACTACTTGGGGAGTGCGCTTGCTGTTCGCTGTGTTAGAGATTAGTTGTGCCTACCCAAGCTGTATCTAAAATGATGGGCTTAGCTAAACTGTCCTGGCCGGCACTAGAATACCGGTATGGAAGCTTAGCTAAGAACTGATCCATCGGCAGGGAGTTTTCAGGTACACCTGCCAAACCGCTCCACGGTGCTCTGCCTTCACGGTATGGGTATTGAACGGTTGGAGAAAAGGGAGT
>NZ_QVMI01000083.1 GCF_010500965.1 Bacteroides sp. 51
CAGTAGTGTCCGGAGAAATCCCCGAAACGATTAATTAAACATTTAAATATCAATGATTTATAGCGGTTTTATTTTTTTTCGATTTGAATTTATAGTTTTGTGCATTACAAGCGTACAAGCTGTATATTTCGCTATGAATCAAGGAAAAACCGTATTTGCTCAATTGATGTCTCTCATTCCTGAGCATGAACTCAAAAAATGTATAAACAGATACAATGGTGATTTTCATTCTATCAAGTTCACTTGTCGTGATCAGTTCATGGTTATGAGTTTTGCTCAGTTTACGAACCGTTCTGGACTTAGGGACATTGAGGCTACTTTGACAGCTTTCTCTTCTAAACTGTATCATGCTGGACTGAAGCTGATGCCAAAGTCCACACTTGCAGAAATAAATGAAAAGAAAGACTGGAGGATCTATCAAGATTTTGCACAGGTTTTGATAAGTCAAGCCAAAGAATTGTATGCCAAAGATTATTTCCGGCTTGACTTGGACAATATGGTTTATGCTTTTGACAGCAGTACTATTGAGGTTTGTCTTCAACTCTGTCCATGGGCTCACTTTCATCATAAAAAAGGAGCTTTTAAGATGCATACCTTGCTTGATTTGAGAGGTTCTATTCCTACATTCGTTTACCTTACCGATGGAAAAGTTCACGACTCCCAGATTATGGATGATATACCTGTTGAAGCCGGTGCCTATTATCTTATGGATAAAGGATATGTAGATTTCGACCGTTTGTATAAACTCTTTCAGCAGCAAAACGCATTCTTTGTAACCAGAGCCAAAGATAATATGGTCTACGAAATCAAAGAAGAACGAGAAGTTGATACCGAAACAGGACTTATTAGCGATCAATCTATTTTGCTTACTGGGTACTATTCGTCTAAATACTATCCAGACGTGATGAGGATGGTTGTTTATGAGGACTTCAGAAAAGGAATTGTGTATAGATTCCTCTCCAATGATTTCTTGCTTCCAGCTATAACCATTGCAGAGCTTTATCGTCAGAGATGGGCTATAGAACTGTTTTTCAAATGGATAAAGCAGCATTTGCATATCAAAACATTCTTTGGCACATCTCAGAATGCAGTATATACACAAATATGGATTGCTATTTGCGATTACCTGCTGCTCATTATTGCTAAGAAAAAATTTCATTTGGAACAAAGTCTTTATATTATTTCTAATGCTGTAGGATTAGTTCTCTTTGAGAAAATACCTATAAGCAAGTTGTTTGAGCGTATTAAAAAATTAAATATTAATCAGGAGGATGAAAACCAGCTAACCATCTGGTAAGATTTCTCCGGACACTACTGA
>NZ_QVMI01000084.1 GCF_010500965.1 Bacteroides sp. 51
ATCATTGCTGGGCACTTATTCCCAGCTGATTTTCAATTGTTTATAATTTAGTTCTTTGACATTTTTGTAATCGTGTTCAGTAAGTATCTCATTTACAGCTGTCTTATCCAGTAGAGATATTCCCAGAATCTGTAGAATTTCGTAGATTGGCCGCTCAACTTTCAATTTGTTAGCAACAATAGCCACCAGGCAGTAAGTAATGAGCGCACAATAAACCTGTATTTTTACAGCGTTCATGGTTGTACCCCAAAATGATTTGATACGTAAATGCTGCTTAATCCATTTAAAGAACAACTCCACCGTCCATCTTTTCTTGTATAAGAGTGCTATTTCTGTTGCCTGAAGTTCGAAGTTGTTAGTGATAAAAACAAATACCCGATCTTGCTCAGCATCATAGAAAGTAATCTTTCGGATTTTGTCCGGGTAATCTTTCAAGGATTTTGGCGTAATGAGTTTACCTATCTGATCATAACGGATTCCTGTGGACTTATCTACTTTGTTTGAGTACATTCTTTTAAACTGTAGATTATCTTTGCTACGTATAACAAACCATGCTTCAGACTGATCTATTCGATACAAACGAGAGAAGTCAACATATCCTCTATCAAAGATATAGAAGCTTCCACTCTCATAATGAAGCCAGTCCATCGCATTAACATCATGCATTTTTGCAGGCGTAATTAGGATAAAACTGGGAACAGAGGTCTTCATATCATATAGGGTATGCAACTTAATACCGCCTTTATGCTTCCTGAATTCAGCCCACCAAAAGACACTTAAACATAAATCTATGGTGGAGGAGTCAAAGGCATAAACATTACCTTGGATGGCTATCTCGAAATCATCTTTGTAGTAGCTCTTACGGGCATTTTCTATCAACAAATAGGCAAACTCCTCAAAGATTTTGCAATTACGATTGCGGTTAGCTTTACCTAGATTGGTGCGAGTAACAGTAGAACCAAACCCCAAATGATAACATTTGGACCCATGAGCTTCCAAAGCTAACATCAAGTCACGCATGCTTTCTCGTGCAGTTAACTGCCCGAAGATCATACAGAGCATTTGATTCCAGCAGGTAAAGCTTCTCACATATTTATTCCCCGAGTACCTTTCAACGATGTTGTCAAACTGCCTACGAGGAAGGAAATCTGTAAGTTGAGCGAAGATATATTTGCCTTGATTCATATTTTCAGCTTTTGGGCAAAGCTAAAAATACAGAAGTCAATTCAAATCGTCACGCAACGAAAATCTTCTGAAACCACGATATACAAAACATTTCAAAGAACGATTTTTATTTTTTAGTGCCCACTAGTGA
>NZ_QVMI01000085.1 GCF_010500965.1 Bacteroides sp. 51
TGGAGGCAGGGCTGTTAAGTTTTCTTGTAATATTTTGTATTTGAGGTTATTATCCTCCATAGTTCTTTGACATTATTAGCATAAAATTGAGTTGCATGTTTAATAGAATCAAATCCATTGGTTCTGAATAGGTTAATTGCAATATTTCTCAATATTGATATATTTTCTGCTGCATAACCTTTGGCTGTTTTAGATTTATCCTCTTTCATGGATACATCTTTGACCCAATGCAGTCTGTTTTCAATGCCCCAATGGTTTCTGATATGTTTAGCCACCACTTCTGCTTTACGCGTAGCCAAGCTAGTGATGTAGTAAGCCGTTTCCCGTCTTTGTTTTCCTTTGCAGGTGACTGTTCTTTCTACACGTATTAGCCTTTTTAGTCCAACCCACTGTTCAGATATACCACTAATATCCTTGTATAGAAGTACTTTCCGATATTCAACACGACCTCTTTTACAAGTAGTCTCTTCGCAGATAGATATAGCACGTTGTTCATCTGAGGTATTAACACAGGTTTGGTTATACAAGTTGGGTTGATTCTTCTTTATCTGGATGATGTAGTGATTACCAGATTCAATTATGGCAAGTGTCGTTTTTTTTGGCAGTGAAGAGCATCAATAGTAAAAACTTCACCTTTTACATCCAACGCCTGGACTAATTGCTGAACCGTGGGGATTTCACTCTCTTTTAGGTTCTCAATTCGAGAGGACCGTAAGACGATGCCACGTTCTACAGCAAACACGCAGACCAGACTTACAAAATTCTGATAGGACTTGTCATAGCCTGAGATTGTACTGGCAATGGCTTTACCGTCAATGGCCTTGGTATCTCCATGACACATCTGAATATACTGGGAAGCCCATTCATTGAAAGACGCATTGAAACCCGTAAAATCTATTTGTTGCAAGATCGAGCGGATAGTAACATGGGAAGGTACTTTATGTAGTAAACGGAAAGTTTGTTGAAGTTCTACACGATGCCGTTTCATGAAGCGACCGAGTTCGCGATAACCATAATAACCGCTCATAATACCAAGCATACACATTAACAATACATCAGATAACTGATGGCGCCGACCATACGAAGAACGAGGATCAGCAATACTAGACAATAATTCAAGTAATGTCATCTCTTTTTTATGCTAAAATAATCATTTTAAAGAACTATGGAGCACTAATGTACTCAAAAACAGAAGAAAAATTTAAAAACTTAACAGCCCTGCCCT
>NZ_QVMI01000086.1:0-312 GCF_010500965.1 Bacteroides sp. 51
TTATCCGAACGGGTAGGCGCCAGGGCGTTATTGACTAGTTTGAGGACTTTGTCGGGACGAAAACGGATATTGACTCACTTGATCTGGCGGAAGTGGCATTCATCTTATGTTTCCACACCGTTACACGAAAGGGTCATAAAGAACGTGCCCAGACCATCAATCTTAACCCGGTCGCCACGAACAAGCACCTTGCGCATTTCACTCATGAAAATACTCAGTACATGAACCACATCACCTTTGGTCAGGGTACTGGCTTCTTCCACTTCGGCGGCTACATCATTTTGTGTAGACAACCGCGAACTGCCTGCTTCT
>NZ_QVMI01000086.1:337-717 GCF_010500965.1 Bacteroides sp. 51
ACCGCGAACTGCCTGCTTCTTGTTTTAGATAATAAAATTCAGACTCCGAACCGTTGTAGAAATGTTTGATTAGTCTTGGAATAACTGGAATACTCATAACAATAAGTTTTAGGTTAAATAAAATAATCAGTAAAAACCACTATAAATACGTATTAAAGTGAATAGTTGAAAATGAAAAGAAACGTTTGTTTATCTCTCATTTTCATAATATAAAGATACGAAATAGTCGTGATATAGGCAAATAAAATAACTGCTTTTTACTCCTGAAAGAGTCCTTTTTTTGTTTGGTATTCTGATGGAATTTTGCGTTCAACTTTTCCCTGAAAGTCCCACGCAAATTGATTTTTGCGTGGGACATTCCGGTGGTTTGCGTGGGACAT
>NZ_QVMI01000086.1:740-1750 GCF_010500965.1 Bacteroides sp. 51
AAATTGATTTTTGCGTGGGACATTCCGGTGGTTTGCGTGGGACATTTGGGGGAAAAGTTGAACGCAAAAATCTTTTTGCATGGGACTTTTTAATACACCAGCTACGAGGAAAATAATTGGCTGTAGGGGCGGTTCGCGAAACGCCCGAAAATGATTTCCGAAGCAATCATCCCAGAAAGAGTGATATATGTATTCCTTTTTATAGGGTTGATTTATATCGTCGAAGTTTTTCGAAACGCTGTATGCCGATAGGATAGCGGCGGAAAGAGGCGCTGTAATCTATGGTACTCGCAACTTTACTATTGGTATTTATTCATTCTCAGTGACAAATATACTGGATAGTATGTGATTTGTAAGCGAGGAGAGAAAATAATTCTTTTTTTGTAGGGTTTTACGTTATTTCAACTATCCACCCCGTTTTACACTAAACCCATCAATAAAAACCATGCCAATTCACCCCTTCATTCAATTTCCGGATTGGTCTTTAAAAGGCAAAAAAAAGCCTGCGGAACAAATTCATTTAGTTAATATATCGTAATTTACGCATTAAACACAAATCAGTCTCCAAACGAATTTCTTCCGATTTTCAGAAAATACCCCCTATTTGCTATTATATATACGCGAAAAATGATGTAAATATATTTGCACTATATATAAGGCAAGTTGAAAAGTTAAAATAGGACTTTAAAGGGGACCATCTATTGTGTATTTCGAACAAAGTCACTTACTTTGTACCAGCAATGTCCGTCATGTATAAGATGACGGACATTTTCTATTATTTCTTACCCCCTCATCCTTTCCTTTATTCTCGGGAGAAATCACAGCAAAACATCCGGTTTCCATCGTAAACACACGAGTCCGTGCAAGCTTCTTTACACCGGCACCTTTTCGACCTCGACCCTTATAGAACAGGCGGATAACAGTATCGAATACCGTACATCCGGCCTCGCGAAGATGCTCATGAGAAAAAGAAGACAGATAAATACGAGTGGTCTTCTCCGTACCATGCC
>NZ_QVMI01000086.1:1835-5014 GCF_010500965.1 Bacteroides sp. 51
TACTTGGGAGAGCTACCGGATGCATCAGAATCAAACAAACAAAGAACATAAGGCCCGGGCTGACGGGAAGCATACTTATTAAGTAATATGTGGGCATTGGGATGAATGGGGACGGTGACCGATCCGCCTGTTTTCTTGCGGCGATAGACGATAAGATCGCCCTGAATATTCGTTTTGGTCAGGTGAGCCAAGTCAACAAAAGGCATGCCGTGCAACAGGAAAGAAAGAACAAACAAGTCGCGGCTAAGAGCAAGGCGAGGATCATCGGAAAGGTCGGCCGAGAGGATTAAGGCAATAACATCGGATTCCAGGGAACGCTTCTCGGTAGGTGCGCTACCCGTAAACACATTGTCGAAAAGACCGGGAATAAAGGCCATCAAACCCAATCGCCGGGCCTCGCGATAAAGAGAACGCAAAGCGTTCATATAAGAGGAAATTGAATTGTCTTTCAGACCATCTACACGGAGGTGTTGTTCGAAACCTTTAAGAAAACCTGCAGTAAATACCTGTTTGAGCTGAACATTAGGATTGTTGCAATAATCAGTTACACGCTGCACGGCAGAGTGATAGGCGCGGAGCGTCCGGTTGTTTTTCGACAACGGGTAACGGCATAAAACGATGCTTAATAACTTTGATAATTTCATACATTCATAAATTTTAGAAAGGATAATCCTTGTTAAGTTGATACTGAAATTAAAGAAAATAAACCTAAAGAACCCAATATGACTTATGAATATTTTTTCAATATCAAGAAATGACTTGATTATTTATTTTATAAATTCAGAGTTCCGGCAGATCAGGCTAAATCTACCCGACAAATGGAAGAATATATATTTGTTAACAAAAAAAAGTCGACGTGTATTAGAAAATAATTCAAGGCGAAAATACGTATCGTTATTTCAATGTCCCCAAAAAGGAGACAAGCGCACGGGGAATATGCCGCGCGCAGAAAGGAGATAAATTATCAGATTGTTTTGTACGAATAATTAAACTATAATCAGTGAAGAATGAAGAGCAGAATTTGCAAAAAGCATGACCGGCAGGGCCATGCTTTTAGGATGTTGCATTATTTTAATTTTACTTTGCAATGATTTCAACTACAAACAAAATGATAAAACGATTACGAAAACATCTAAAGAGCTGGAGAAGAAAATAAATCGAAGGTACAAACAGTTTGACAGTTGGTTCCCATTTTCGACCAGATGGAAAAGAGAAAGGGCGGCCAGAATAGAGATAATACGGGATAAGGCTGAAAAAAGTGCAATCTGGGTGGAGTACAACAATAAATACTATGAAAGGATAATAGCATGCGTAACCACAGTGGGGTATGAAGAAATGAAGAAAAAAGGAGCCAGAAGAAAAAATGTTGAGTTTTACGACTTGATAACGCAGAAGAGGATAACCGTACCGGCACACTGCAAGCCGGAACTTCTGAGCCTGATAAGAATCGGGATTTACAAAGCAAAGTTAGCCCCGCAGGTAAAAGAAAGGATTGAAGGGGAAGAGAAAGAAGTTGAAAGGATGGCACGAAAAGAGAGAAATAATCCGGGGGCGGAGGTCCCCTCTTCCCCCCTTAAGGGGGAGAAGGGGACCTCGCAAATGGCAAATTACAAATAACAACATGGAAAGATTAGATTTAAATGGCCGCAGAAGTGGAAAAATGAAAGTGTACTGCCCGCTCTGTAGGGACAGGAGGAAGAATAAGAGGGATAAATCGGTGAGTGTGGATCTGGATAAAGGGGTGGCGAAGTGCCATTACTGCGGGGAGGTGTTCAAAGCCTCACCCCAGCCCTCTCCAAAGGAGAGGGTGAAGGGGGAAACACCGTGCGGAAATTCGCTGCGGGACGTTCCCGCCCCCTCTCCTTTGGAGAGGGCTGGGGTGAGGCCGGAACACATCGAATGGTTTTACGAAAAGAGGGGTATAAGTCGCCAGACGCTGGAACGGATGGGGGTAAGTTCTAAAGAGGAATGGATGCCGCAGACAGGGAAAAAGGAGTGGGTGATCTGCTTTAACTACTATGAAAACGGGAAAGTGGTGAACACGAAGTACCGCGACCTGGAAAAGAATTTCAAGATGATGGGCGGCGCAGAGGTGATACCGTATAACATTGACGGGATAAAAGGAACACCGGAATGCATCTGCGTGGAAGGGGAAATAGATGCGCTGTCCTTCGCGGAAATAGGGCGGACGGATGTGATATCGGTGCCCACAGGAGCGAATACGAACCTGAGCTGGATGGACAGGTTTATGGAATCGCACTTTGACGATAAAAAGGTGATTTACATTGCGGTAGATAATGACAATAAGGGGTTGGAACTGCGAAAAGCATTGCTTGCACGGCTGGGGACGGAACGGTGTAAAATAATGGAGTATCCCCAGGGGTGCAAGGATGCAAATGAGGTGTTACAGGCCCACCACCCCGCCCTACGGGCACCCCTCCTCTAAAAAAGGAGGGGAGTTACGATGCCGCAGAAAACCTGGAAGCAGGAGGAGAGCCGGCGAGGCGCCGGAGCCAGATTCACGATGCCGGCAAACAGGTACTCGCCTCCCTGCTGGAGGAAGCGCAGGAGGTGCCGCTGGAGGGGGTATTCAGTCTGAAAGATGTGAGCCGGGATTTAAGGGTACTCTTTGAGGAAGGCATACAGCCCGGAGCGGATACGGGCTGGCTGGACTTTGACAAGCTCTGTACGTTTGAATTGGGGCGGCTGTGTGTGATAACAGGCGTACCGGGATCGGGAAAGTCGGAGTTTACGGACGAGCTGGTGATGCGGCTCAACGTGAGGCATGGGTGGAAGGCGGCATTCTTTAGCCCCGAGAATATGCCGCTGACGTATCATTTGCGCAAGCTGATGGAAAAAGCCACCGGGCAACCCTTCGAGGTAGGGTTGATGCCCGAACCGGAGTATTGCCGGGCCGAACGGTATATACAGGAGAATTTCAGCTTTATACTGCCCGAAGAGGATTTTACGGTAGATCATATTCTGGATATTGCCCGCGAGCTGGTGCGCAAACAGGGAGTGAGGATATTGAGCGTAGACCCGTTCAACCGGTTTGAGCATCAGGTGCCGCCCGGACAAACGGAAACGCAGTATATATCGGCCGTACTCGACCGGTTTACCAACTTCGCCCTAAGGAATAACTGCCTGGTGATTCTGGTGGCGCACCCAAGGAAGATGAA
>NZ_QVMI01000087.1 GCF_010500965.1 Bacteroides sp. 51
TAAGTAGATGTTCATAATTATTTCACATATAATAAAACTGTCGTATCTTCGCATCATACAAAATATAGATGCGAATGAAAATCACGATATTACCATTGACAGAATCCGAGCGGAAAGCACTCTCTTTTGGTTTCCGCAACGGCGAGAGCCATTGTTTTCGCATGCGTTGTCGCGCTGTATTGCTCAAATCAGAAGGTTTAAGTTCCGTCCGTGTGGGAGAGCAGACAGAAATGACGGCCCAAAGTGTCAATGGCTGGGTGAAGCGATTCATAGAGGATGGAGTCCAAGGATTGCACACCCGTCCGGGGCAAGGTCGCAAGCCCATCATGGACTGTTCGGACGAGGAAGCAGTCCGCAAAGCCATCGAATCAGACCGACAAAGTGTTCGTGCTGCCAAGGAAGCCTGGCAACAATCTTCGGGAAAAGAAGCGAGCGAACTGACTTTCAGGCGTTTTTTATCCGCCTTGGCGCAAGATATAGACGTATAAGAAAACGTCCAAGGGGTATTCCCTCGCCGCAACTCTACGCGTATAAGACCCAGAAGTTGCAAGAACTTGAAACGCTTTATGCAAAGGGAGAGATCAATCTCTTCTATGGCGATGAATCCCATGTTTGTACTGAAGGCTACGTTCCTTACGGATGGCAGTTTCCGGGAGAAAACATATATATTCCTTCGGAAAGAGCCAAAAGGCTCAATATCTTTGGGATGACCAGTCGTGACAACAGCTTCGAAGGCTTCTGCACAAGTGAGCCTATTGATGCCACGAAGATTGCCGATTTCCTCGAACAGCTCTCCTTCGGACTCGATAAAAAGACATTTGTCGTACTCGACAATGCAAGCGTGCACAGAAACACAATAATCCGACAGAGGCGACCCATCTGGGAAAAGCGAGGACTCTTTATCTTCTACATTCCTCCCTATTCTCCCCATTTGAACATTATAGAAACCCTCTGGAGGGTAATGAAAGGAAAATGGATTAGACCACAAGACTATACCTGTGCTGATACGCTCTTCTACGCAACCAACAGGGTGTTGGCCGCAATAGGGAAAGGGCTGAGAATTAACTATGCGCATAATGCTGCTTAATTATGAAAAGTTACTTA
>NZ_QVMI01000088.1:0-1059 GCF_010500965.1 Bacteroides sp. 51
TTCAGGGGCAAAAATAGGACATTAATCCGGACTAGCCTTTGTCAAATATGTCGTTTCTATTGTCAATTCCTTCTTCGGATAAAGAAATGTCCTCTTTTAACTGTGTCGGCGTCTTTCCCAGCTCCTTTTTGCAGAACTTGGTAAAGTGCGCCATATCGCTGAATCCGTTCTCCAGTGCGATCAGTTTCACCGGTTTATGTGTGTTTATCAACTGCTTCCTGATCAGCTTTGCCCTTCCCTCTTTCATCCATTTATAGGGCGTTTGGTTAAATGCCTTTTTGAACCTGGTGCCGAACTGCCGGGGAGTCATATGCATGGAATCCGCCATTTCCTCTACGTTGCGGAACTTATGGCGGTGTAAGCGTACATACTCTGAGAATGCGGTATCATCGCTGAGGATCAGATAGAAGAAGTTGGCTACCTCTTGTGTGGTATAATACGCCTTAAGCAGGAAGAAGAACTCCCTGATTTTCAGGTCAAAATACATATTACACTTTATCCCGTCGGCCAGCCTTTCGCTGATCTCATCCAGGAAATTCCATATGCGCGTATGTATTTCCAGTACCCCGAAACCCGGTGTTTGCGGGGTATGGTTGTCTGTAGCCCCCGCATGGGCTTTATACAGCTTCTCCATGGAGAAACTATCGCAAAGCTGAGTCATTTCCTCTATCCTAAAAACGACCAGTGTCGTCCCCGAAGGGGTATAGAGCGAATAATGCCCTGCGGCCGGCAGGAACANTGGTTGTCTGTAGCCCCCGCATGGGCTTTATACAGCTTCTCCATGGAGAAACTATCGCAAAGCTGAGTCATTTCCTCTATCCTAAAAACGACCAGTGTCGTCCCCGAAGGGGTATAGAGCGAATAATGCCCTGCGGCCGGCAGGAACAGGATTTGCCCTTTGGTTCCCTCAAACTTCGGCAAGCCCCTGGGAGTTAGGCGTATCCGTCCTTCCCTGATAAATACGACCTCATGGGTGCGTGGTTGTAACTTTCTACGTTTTTCCTTTGCAATACTGACCACTTCAATCATAGGGTTTTCGGGTTTATCCGGTAGCTGGTA
>NZ_QVMI01000088.1:1114-2200 GCF_010500965.1 Bacteroides sp. 51
TGTATATCTGACGTTTTACAATTGTTTTACAGTTGTTCTATTTTTCCGGGATACTTTTTCGTTTTCTATCGCCCGCCCCGGCTGTTAAACGAAGATTTTTCTTCTTTTGGTTATCGCTTCGCCCGCCCACCAGTTTAAAAAAAGAATAAACATGTTTATTTTTCTGTTAAATTTGATCTAATATAACCAGCTGATTACTAACTGGTTCAGTATTTCATTTTTGCTTACTCCGGCACTTAGTAATAGCTGGAATTAGTTGCATAAAAAGAGATATGGAACAAAATGTATGAATATTAGAACTATTTTTGTATACAGTGTAGGACAATGGCTTCTAGGGCTGTTTCTACTATTATTTTCAGTGAAAGGCAATGCGCAGGAATCCACCCTTGGAGATACGGACCGGGGAGGGGTCCTTTTAAAGACCAACCTGTTGCATGATGTAACCTCCACCCTGAACCTGGGTGCAGAGTTTCTTCTTTCCGATCAGTTTTCTTTAGATCTTCCCCTGAGTTATAATCCCTGGAAGCTGGGTTCGGACCGTTACTGGAAACACCTTCTGTTTCAGCCCGAGCTTCGTTACTGGGCGGCGGAACAATCCAAAGGACATTTCTTCGGTCTTCACGCGCATTACGGCACCTATGATGTAAGCCGTTTGCCTGACCTGCTTTTCTCCGGTTATATGGGAGCCCACCGCTTTGATGGTTGGCTGGCGGGAGCCGGTGCCTCTTATGGCTACCGCTGGCAGCTTAATCAAAAATGGGGTTTGGAAGCCACCCTTGGGCTGGGTTACGCATACCTTGATTATGATAAATACGAGGCAGGCAATAGTGAAATGGCTGCTACAGGTACCTATCACTATTTCGGTCCTACCCGGGCGGGAGTAACATTGAGTTATACCCTGGGTAGTTCTGGCCGTTCTTCCAAACGCTTTACCTCCAACCCATTCGGTGGGGGAATGGTCTACGACCCTCCACAAACACTTGCTAACACGCCGCGGGAAAGTCCGGCCAAGCAGACGACACAAACAGCATCACAGGACGTTCCCGCCAAAACCACGGCCGCAGACGGCCTCACTGCGGCTGTGGT
>NZ_QVMI01000089.1 GCF_010500965.1 Bacteroides sp. 51
CTGGTTGTTACAAGTTAGATGCGACTAAAATCAACTTTTTTCCTCCATTATTTTAACGACACAGTCCATGTTTTTTTGTGAGTTTTTGTGATCATGATCATCATGAAGAATGACCAACAGAAGATCCCAGTCCTTGGGCTAATAAGGCTCTTGCCAATGCCTGATCTTTGAAGATAGATGGATTGGAAAACAAGCCACGAAGAGCACTGAGCTCTTTAGTAAGATGATCGACCCTAGAGCGGAGCCGATCGTTTTCCTCGGTGAGCTCCTCGACTTTAATTAGAGTGTCGACAAACTTTTGTTTGGTTTTAAAGCGGCTCTTGCGTACGGCAATGTTGTTTCGTTCTCGCTTCTGACGGTACTCTTCACTGTGCTTGTCAAGCATCCGCTTGTTGTTGCTGTGCTTTCGCGAAGTGCGCGATGAAGGAGCTTTCAACTGTGCAGACGGCAATTGCTTCTTCTGCTGGATTTCCTTCACTACCTCAGCTGGCTTGTATGACATGATCTGTTTTTGTGGATAATCATCTTTTGGGTCTGTCTTAATGGTTACATGTGGATATCTACACGATTGTTCTACTTCTTCTACTGGTTTCGGTGCTTCTACATGATGGGGTAAGTACTTGCACAGGTCCTCTGGGCTTGTGCTTAATGCGGCTGGATCCAGATAAGTTGTGAGATCGATTGAAAAGTCACTTATGCAAGAATCCTCCAGGCTAACACTTGATGCAGGAGATGGAATATCATCAAACAGTTCGGAGCAAGGAGAACTTGCTGCCGACCACTCGCCTGTTTCATACAGATCAAGAACGTCCATGGCTTCGTTACATATTGGGTTCAGATTGTACGATTCCTGCTCGTACTTCAGGTCCAGTCCAGTTGGGAAAGGGGGAGGGATATCGAAATCCTTGAAGGGTGGAATTTTGGCGACTTGTCCGGTTAAACTTTGAAAATAAAAGGGTAAAAACCCTCGACTCGTTCCTTGTTGTAGCGCGCTTTGATGAAGA
>NZ_QVMI01000008.1:0-118397 GCF_010500965.1 Bacteroides sp. 51
AAGTTAAGGAACCGCCACGTGCCGAACGGCATGCGTGGTGGTGTGAGAGGTCGGAAAATGAAATAGGAGGAAACTATTTCATTTTCCTCCTACTCGATTGTCTATATTTGCGGTCACTTATGCAACAGTTGAAGATAAATTATCCGATTGATTATACAATGAAGGTGAGATTCATGAGCCTGGCAAGTGGTAGTAGTGGAAATTGCTACTATTTAGGCTATGGAGATCATGGAATATTAATAGATGCCGGTATCGGCATCCGTACGATAAAGAAGCACTTGAAGGACGTTGGTATTTCAATGGATTCTATTCAGGCTGTTTTTGTTACTCACGATCATGCAGACCATATAAAGGCAGTAGGGCATCTTGGCGAAAAGCTGCATATTCCGATATACACAACTGCTCTTGTCCATGCGGGAATAAATAAGAGTTATTGTATGACAGAGAAGTTGCACTCCTCTATACGTTTTCTTGAAAAGGAGGAGCCACTGCAACTGGAACATTTCCGGATCACTTCTTTTGAAGTACCACATGATGGTACAGACAATGTAGGGTATTGTATTGAGGTAAATAATAAGGTCTTTTCTTTTGTAACTGACCTGGGTGAGATAACTCCGCTCGCTGCGCAATACATTAATAAAGCACATTATTTGATTCTTGAAGCGAATTACGATGAGGAGATGCTTAAGATGGGGCCTTATCCTGCATATCTTAAACAGCGTATTTCCGGGAAGAATGGACACCTTAGCAATTCCGCTGCTGCAGATTTTTTGGCCGAGAATATTAGAGAAGAATTACAATATATCTGGCTGTGCCATTTAAGTAAAGACAATAATCACCCTGAGTTGGCTTATAAAACAGTAGAATGGAAATTAAAAAATAAAGGAATTATTGTGGGTAAAGATGTGCAACTGCTTGCTTTAAAGCGAAGTACGCCATCGGAGCTATATATCTTTGAATAAGCTGCCACAAAAAGTAAATAAAAAACATCCATTTCATTTGGCGAAATAAAACAAAACCCCTAAATTTGCAACCGCAAACCAGGAAATGCACTCTTAGCTCAGCTGGTAGAGCAATTGACTCTTAATCAATGGGTCCAGGGTTCGAGTCCCTGAGGGTGTACTAAAAAAGAGAGTTACATAAAAGTGGCTCTCTTTTTTTGTTCTTATTCTAAAAACTCTTAGTTTACATTTTGCTAATTCTATCCTGAATCGCATAAAAGCATTTACCTTCGTTCGTTAGCTGAAAAACATTCAGCAATTCCTGTTTTGAGAATACAAAATAAAATCGAACTTACTGATTATGTGTGATTATATAACAAATCGGGATTCTTTTTAAATTTCCAGTTTAATATTGGCGCGTTTCTGTGTCTATATGACAAATTTACATTTCGCAGAAAAACAATTGAAATAGAAAGAGTAACCTTTTAAATTTTCTTTTTTACTCGGTTTTGCCTTTTTTCAATATTCAAAAATGTGACAGAAATACCTTTTATTCTCCTTGTTACACACAGCGACTGTCAACGTTAACATATCAACTGGCGCACTTAACACCACAAGTAGCCACGCATAACACGAGCATTGATATTTATTAATCCCCAGAGTTGATTTGTTAAGCAAGCGAGTTAACCTGTTAAACAAAGAAATATGTAAGAATTGTGCCAACATTCCGGTTTTCTAGCAGAGAATTTGCCAATTTACATAGTAAACATGCCTTTCTTTCTCTTTTTTAGCTAGAATTCTTTTATTTAATTACAATTAAATAGCTCTTATACGACTTCTGGGGCATATTTTGTATCTCGAACAGGCGAAAATCGCCACAAGTGTACTGTCGAAAAGAAATTGAACAATTAGAAAGGGTACCAATTTGACGCATGAATTGAAATACACAAATCAAATTGACATCTTTTAAATGCATTAAAAACAACTCTCCACACCTTCAGGAGCCCGAACCCTGGACCCATTGATTAAGAGTCAATTGCTCTTGAATTAAAATTTAGCGTCTCTCTTTTTTAAATATAAAAACAATTATTCGTTAATATTGTTATTTATAGAAACAGATATTTATTAAACGATATTAGAATATGATTTATAATTTACTATTTCCTCGCAAACCCGATACAACAGGTGCTTCCCTACTTCTTCTCTCTGCACGCATTATATTTGGCCTGTTATTCTTATCTCATGGTATACAAAAATGGAGCAATTTCCAGGAACTTTCATCAGTATTTCCAGATCCGTTGGGAGTTGGTAGTTCTGTTTCACTTGGATTGGCTATTTTTGCAGAATTAGCCTGTTCGATTGGTTTTATGTTTGGTATTCTTTATCGTTTGGCTATAATACCGATGATATTTACCATGCTTATGGCATTTTTTGTTATTCATGGAGCTGATCCTTTTGCAGTAAAAGAATTAGCATTGGTATATTTGGTTATCTTTGTTTTAATGCTACTTGCTGGTCCGGGGAAATTTTCTGTTGACAGCATTCTGGGCAAGATTTTGGCTAAAAATAAAAGAAAATAAAGGTTTTACAGTATTAATAACCACCTATATTGCAATAACATCAAGTTGACAACGGATAAGGGGACAATAGAATCTCAAACCCTTATCCGTTTTTTATGTTTGTATATTGACTTAAACGTTTTATATTTGCATTTGAATTTTTAAACTTTAAAAAACAAATTATTATGAAGAGAAGTAAATCATCATTAGCACTTGTATGCGTACTTTGTAGTAGCATTCTGTTTAGTTCATGTATCGGTTCGTTCGCTTTGTTTAACAAGGTTAAAACATGGAATCAGGGCATTGGAAACAAATTTGTAAATGAACTTGTATTTGTAGCACTAAACATAGTGCCGGTTTATGGTGTCGTATACTTAGCTGATATTTTGGTTATTAACTCTATTGAATTTTGGTCAGGTGACAATCCGGTTGCTAGCGTAGGTGAAGTTAAAACTGTAAAGGGAGAGAATGGCGATTATCTGGTCGAAACACTTGAAAATGGCTATTCTATTACCAACGAAAATGGCGATCAGGCTATGGAATTGCTTTATAACAAAGAAGCTAATACCTGGAGTGTTGTATCAGACGGCGTAAGCTCAGATTTAATTAAGATTAATGATGACGGTACTGCACAACTGTATTTGCCAGACGGTAACTCTATGAACGTGACACTAGATGCACAAGGTGTATTGGCTGCACGCGAAGTGACCATGAGTACATTGTATGTACTTAACAAATAAATAAAATAAATAAGGTTGAGAACAATTCTCAACCTTATTTATTTTAAAATGGATATCCAACGGCAAAATGAAATGCAAAATCGCGGCTGAATTTAGGACGAACAATTGGATACCTTTCTTTTCCGCTACTATATTCAGGGTTAATCGCTTTCATACCTCCATCAATACGTATAACAAAGAAATCCAAATCAAGCCTTAATCCCAACCCATAGGCCACAGCTATTTCTTTGTAGAATTTCTTAAATTTAAACTGTCCTCCGGGTTGTTCCTCACTATAATTGTGAAGCGTCCAGATATTTCCGGCATCAACAAATAAAGCTCCCTGGAATTTCCAGAAAAGTTCACTTCGAAGCTCAATACTTGCATCTAGTTTTATATCTCCGGACTGGTTTAAAAAGTTCTTCTTATCACCCGAGAATGAACCGGGCCCAAGGCTACGTACCGACCAACCACGGACACTATTTGCCCCTCCCGAAAAATAACGTTTTTCAAACGGAATAACATCTGCATTTCCATAAGGTATAGCAATTCCCATTCCGATATGGTACGCCAACGAGTTACGCTCATCCACAACTATATTTTTGGCAAAATCAAAATCAGCCTTTATATATTGCGCAAAAGGTATATTTAATATAGAATACTCTCCTTTATCATTTTTAGACAGGCCTGCCAATTTAGAAAAACCATATAGTAAGTTCCCGGCAGATTCAATGCCCGTTCTGATTGAATAAGAATTAGATGCAATGGTATTATTTGTCAGGTTCGCACCAACGCTATTATAACTATAAGTATACCCCATGCGTACAATCAGGCGATTTTTGTAATTATATTCAAGAATATAATTTTGTCCGTCTTGATAAAGTTGCTCAAAGGCATCGGACATAGATGCCATATAAAGGTAGTTGACATCAATTAAATCAATACGGTGTTGTGCACGCTGCCGTTCTATCCAATGATACGACCAGGAAGCTGATGCAACCATGCGCGAGAATTCCGGTCTTATCTGATAATTATACTGCATACCAAACTCAGTGGTAGCGCGGATTCCCCGTCGAAAATCCGACGAAAGAAAAGGAAATAAAAATCGTGGAAAATTTATACTTGTTTCAACTCCATATTCTGTATAGTTATCACTTGTATAATCTTGTGTAAGACCCGAGATGGCCTCGTATGCTCCACGAAATTTCAATGTTAATTGCTCAGATCCCCGGAATAAATTACGGTGTTGATACGATACAGCGGCGGCAGCGCCTAAATCACCGGCCGAATTTGTTCCTTCAACCTCAAACGATACCGACTGATGCTTGCTCTTGGTCAGCAATACATAAGCATCTAATTTCGTACTATCTCCTATCTGGGTTTCGATAAAGCGAATGTTTGTATATTTTAAGGCTGATAAACGCCCGAAGTTATTGTATGTCCGTTGCACATCCCTTTCATCATATAAACTACCTGATTGGATTCGCAGGTTATTCACCAGAATTTTAGGTCGTATATACAAGCTTTTATTATAATATACCGGAATACCGTTATAATGCACAGAATCATTTACATATATGCTGTTTAATGAAGAGGAACGCATAATATCGTAGTCCGTCAGAAAACTAACTTTATTAATTTTATATTGGCTATGATCCTTAGGTGCATCTGCAAGGTGTGTACCGTATGGAAGAACCTGTAGCGTGAGATCTACCAGGTATGTATTTCTTACGGTATCTGCAATATAAGTGATATAGTCTTTATTAAATTTATAATACCCATTCCGAAGTAAATGGTTTGTTATGCGTTGCCGTTCTGCATCCAATACACTAACATCAAATACCATTCCCTCCTGCAATAAAGTAGACATTGAGTCTTCCTGCATATATTCTGCAATTTTGTGATCTTCAATATCCTTTTTTATAAAACGAACAATATATGGCCTTCCCGAAGTGACATCAAAAGATAGTTTAAGTTTCTTTTTTTTGATTTTTATCTTAGTATCTACCGTCGCTCCCATATATCCCATATTATGTACGGCTTTAGTAATCTCATTCTCCGAACGTTGTGCCAGAGATTCATTGTATATTACAGGAGCATCGCCAATCTTGCGCAAGAATTTATTGAACCAGCGGGTTGAATCGCGCCCGGAAAGATTATACACATAGAGTTGCGTTTTTATCGTACTGAACCACTTTGAATTCGGGTTCTGCCTCACATAAGGTTGTAGAGTAGATGATTTTATGTTTTTATTGTCGGTTTGTATCTTTACCTCATCTAATAAATAAGTCCCATCAGGCACGTACTTTGTCGAAGAACATGATGCAAATATAAAAAGAATAAATAGTAGTGAATAAGGGAAACCTTTCTTCATACGTGCGTACGTTAATATATACAATGCTTTTTAAAGCCTTGCAAATATAAACTATAATTTCCCTTTTAGAAAATAAAACGGAAGGAAGATGGCGAGTTTTTTGAAGCGGCAATATACCGCTTCAAACTTTTAAGGCTTCGTTACCTTTAAGCCATATAATTAATGAAATTCTGCATAAGGCTCTTTTCTGATATAATCAGTATTTCTATAATCTGATATGATGTTATACTCCTATTTCAGAGAAAAAGAAAGACTCTCAAAAAAACATAAGGTCATTTCACCATTTATTAAGATTATCTTTATAGTTTTGCTGTTAAAATAAGCAATACATGTTATTAAGTAAGAATAAAATAAAATATATACGTTCACTTGAATTAAAGAAGAAGCGAAAGGAAGAAAAAGTATTCATAGCCGAAGGCCCTAAGTTAGTGGGTGATTTGCTTGGTATTTTTCCTTGTATCCTTCTCGTTGCAACTCATGACTGGCTAATTGAAAACCCTAATATTCAGGTTAATGAAGTTATTGAGGTTAATAATGAGGAATTATTAAAAGTAAGTTTGTTAAAGCATCCCCAACAGGTTTTAGCTATATTTGAGCAACCAGAATACGCTACAGATATAAATGTGATTAAGAAATCACTTTGTTTGGCACTGGATGATGTGCAAGATCCCGGGAACCTCGGCACTATAATACGCCTGGCAGATTGGTTTGGTATCGAACATGTCTTTTGCTCTCTTAATACGGCTGATATTTATAATCCCAAAACAGTACAGGCCACGATGGGAGCTATTGCGAGGGTTAAAGTCCATTATCTACCTCTCTACGAATTGATAGATAAGCTTCAGGACTGTCCGGTTTATGGAACCTTCCTGGATGGAAAGAATATTTATGCTGAATCCCTCTCTTCTTATGGACTAATTGTGATGGGAAATGAAGGAAACGGAATTAGCCATGATATTGCAGGATTAATCAATCGTAAGCTATATATTCCCAATTATCCGAGTGGGCGGGAAACCTCAGAGTCATTAAATGTTGCTATTGCCACAGCAATAACCTGCGCTGAATTTCGCCGCCAGATGCTGATGTAGCAGACTAGGATATACGATTCCCTAAAATCTGGATAATTGTACTCCCGGTTGGTTGCATTTGAGTAAAATCAAATGGATAGAGACGAACAGCTGCAAGTTCTATACTTGCCATGTTGTTATACTCAACAGGAAGCTCTGTTTTAATCTGCTTATGCTCAAAGATTATTGAACCTTGCCACTCTTCTATTTTGGTAAGCCATTCTGGTGTAACCAATAAGATTACGCCTGGCGTCCAGATAATTGATTCGCTTTCTTCTCTTAACGGATATAATGCAGTAACATGTCCATCATTATTAACTTCCACCACATACTGTTTTAGAAAACCATATGAAGGAATATATAAATAATGCGAAGCAAAACGTTTCATTATCTTGCTATCTCTTTTAGCGTATCACCTTTCTGCAAAGCCCGTGGCCTTTCTCCCCTACGTCTTAATTCATCAGGGCTTATTCTTTCCGGTTGTTGAATAGGTTGCTCGATCAGGTTTTCTTCTGTTTTTTCCGGTTCTACTTTAAGAATAGGTCCGGTTTCTAACGTATCTGCTTTATTTGAGAATAAAGAATCATTTGAATGATAACGCATTAACGATATGCGATTAGCAAATAAGTGTTTGATCGAGTCTTTACCTCCCGAGTAATAAACATATCCCCTAATTTCTTTGATATCTCCCAATGTATCAGCTTGCAGGCGTATACTTTGCAATCCTGATTCAACAACCCTTTTTGTAAAACTAATAACACTATCATTAGCGTATTGAATAGCCATTGACATTAATGCGGCTTCAGCGCTATCCGGTTTTGAATCCAGGAAATAATAATGTATATCCCATTGGAGCGTATCTCTGGCTTTAAAGTTTGAGTCAGATGGAATTGCAAACGTAAGTTTATTATTCAGAGGTTTACCAGTGAGATGTAACATTCGATCCAGAAGCCAAACATCAATACTATCTCCGGGTGTAGATATTTTAGGTTTATTATCGCGAATAGCAATCAGGTTATCTATCTCACCCTGTTCTGCTTTGAGCCTACTGTTCACCCTATCATACATTTTAGATAGCAAATTAGCATGCCTTGTATACCAAACCATAGAGGAATCGAACACAGCTTCTGTCGTACCGTGTTTCTGGAATACGTATTCTATATATAATGCTTTTTTATAGTTCTCATTGTATGGTAAGTTCTCTCCTAACGCTTTGGCGATATGATAGTCGTACAACAAGTTCTCCATCTGACTTTCGGGAATAACTTCCTTAGGCCTTCTGACTTTACAGCCAGTCAACACAAAAATGAGGACCAGCGCATATAATATATAGTATTTATTTATCTGCATTTTCATTATGCTTTATTCCTGCATGATAAGCGTCATTCAAATATTTGCTATAGAAAAGAAGCAATGCGATAATACCACAGCTGATAGCTGCATCAGCGAAGTTAAAAATTGGGCTAAAAAAGATAAAATGTTCTCCCCCTACGAACGGCATCCAGCTGGGCCAATTTGTTTCAATGATAGGGAAATAGAACATATCAACTACTTTACCGTAGAACCATTGAGAATATCCTCCACCTTCAGGCATAAAGGTAGCAATTTGCGAATGAGTGCTTTCGTTGAATATAACTCCATAGAAAACACTATCTATAATATTGCCCAAAGCTCCGGCAAGGATTAGTGAAATACATACGATATATCCAGTCTTGAATCCACGTTTTACAATACGGTGGATATACCAACCAATCAAGCCTACGGCAATGATGCGGAATGTGGTAAGAAAAAACTTTCCGAAGATTTCCATACCGAACGCCATCCCGTTATTTTCGGTAAAGTAGATATAAAACCAATCTGTAATCCGGATGCTTTCATGCCAGTACATATTAGTTTTTACTAAAACTTTGATAATCTGATCTATTATTAGAACAGCGAATATGATCAATACCGAGATCTGGCCTTTTGTTAATCGTATTTTCATTAATCGTTTTTAAAAGTGCTTTAATTAAGCATTTTACTAAAAAGCGCACAGAGACATATGTTGGATATATGTCTCTGTGCAAATTATTCAGACTATGTTATTTCTTACCGTCATTTTTCGCTTCAATACTTAGTGTAGCATGTGGTACTGCACGAAGTCTTTCCGCCGGAATCAATTTTCCTGTTTCACGGCAAATTCCATATGTCTTATTTTCTACACGAATCAAAGCTGCTTGAAGTCCTTGAATAAACTTTAGCTGGCGTTGTGCCAATCTGGATGTTTCTTCCTTTGACAATGTATTTGCTCCTTCTTCCAATACTTTGTAAGTTGGAGACGTATCATCCGTGTCATTTCCATCCAGGTTCATGATACTTCTTTTTAACAGGTCATAATCGCGTTGAGCCAGTTCCAATTTTTCATTGATGATCGCACGGAATTCTTCCAATTCGGCGTCAGAGTATCTTGTTTTTTCTGCCATAACTTCAAATTTTAAATGGTTAGTTCTAGTAGTTATTATTCTTTCTCAACAACGATAAACAAAGAGAACTCGTCAAAGTTCAGTTCGGTTCCGTCTTCAACTTTATCTGTTAGTATTAATGAGGTTCCCAACACTTGGTTGCAAATATAGGTATTATATTCTATCACGGCATCATCCGTTTGCGGATTTTTAGATAAAGTAATTTTTATTTTATCTGTTATTTCAAAGCCGTTTGATTTGCGGATATTTTGGATGCGGTTTACCAATTCACGGGCAATTCCTTCCCGGCGTAACTCCTCTGTGATTGTTACTTCCAGGGCAACAGTTAACTTCCCTTCATTAGCTACAAGCCATCCAGGTATATCTTCACTGAACACTTCTACATCTTCAAGTTCAATAGTAGCTTGTCCACCGTCGATGTCAAGAATATATCGGCCATTTCTTTCCAGTTCGGCAATTGCTTCCTGCGACATTCCGCCAACGGCAGCAGCAACTGCCTTCATTTGTTTACCAAATTTAGGGCCGAGCTTTTTGAAATCGCACTTCACTTTCTTAACCAAGACTCCGGCTGCTCCATCTACAAAATCAATGTCTTTCACATTGACTTCGCCCATTATCAGTGACTTCACAGCTTCGATGTGGGCTTTTTGTTCGTCGTTAAGCACGGGTATCATTATACGCTGTAATGGCTGGCGTACCTTGATATTCACCTTACGTCTGAGTGCTAACACCATAGAAGTAATATCTTGTGCCATTTTCATCCGGGTTTCCAATTGCTCATCGATCAATGTTGTATTGTATTCCGGGAATTTGGCTAAGTGTACAGACACGCCATTATCACGACCTGTTGCCGTAGCAAGATCCATGTACAGTTGGTCTGCATAGAAAGGTGCAATCGGTGACATTAGTTTGGCTACTGTTTCCAAACAAGTATATAATGTTTGGTATGCCGACAATTTATCCTGTGTAAATTCACCACCCCAGAAACGTTTACGATTCAGGCGCACATACCAGTTTGAAAGGTTGTCGTTTACAAAGTCAGAGATTAAACGCCCTGCTTTGGTTGGTTCGTAATCGTTATAACATTCATCTACTTCTTTAATTAAAGTATTCAGTACGGACAAGATCCAGCGATCAATTTCCGGACGATCAGCCATCGGTACATCGGCTTCTTTATAATCGAAACCATCTACATTGGCATAAAGTGAGAAGAATGAATACGTATTATATAATGTTCCGAAGAATTTACGACGCACTTCTTCTACTCCGTCAAGGTCGAATTTCAGGTTATCCCATGGAGAAGAATTAGTAATCATGTACCAACGTACAGAGTCCGATCCGTATTTCTCTATGGCCATAAATGGATCTACTGCATTATTGAGGCGTTTAGACATTTTATTTCCATTTTTGTCTAAAACCAGTCCATTGGAAATAACAGCCTTAAAGGATTTGGTGTCAAACACCATTGCTGCGATAGCATGCAACGTAAAGAACCATCCACGTGTCTGGTCTACCCCTTCGGCAATGAAATCGGCAGGAAATACCTGCCCACTATCCAAAAGTTCTTTGTTTTCAAACGGATAATGTATTTGTGCATAAGGCATGGCACCCGAATCAAACCATACATCGATAAGATCGGCTTCGCGTTTCATTGGTTTTCCACTTTGAGAAACCAAAATAATATCGTCCACATATGGACGGTGCAAGTCTATTTTATCGTAGTTCTCATCGCTATATTGACCTGGTACAAATCCTTTATCTTTGTAAGGGTTAGATGTCATAACACCAGCTTCTACAGCACGCTCAATCTCGTTGTATAGTTCTTCAACAGATTCAATACAGATTTCTTCGCTGTTATCTTCTGTACGCCATATTGGAAGTGGTGTACCCCAATAGCGTGAACGGCTTAAGTTCCAATCGTTCAGGTTCTCCAGCCATTTGCCGAAACGTCCGGTTCCTGTTGATTCTGGCTTCCAGTAGATTTCTTTATTCAATTCCATCATGCGTTCTTTGCATGCAGTAGAACGAATAAACCAGCTATCCAGCGGGTAGTATAAAATAGGCTTGTCTGTACGCCAGCAATGTGGATAGTTGTGCACATGTTTTTCGATCTTGAAAGCCAGGTTGTTTGCTTTCAACATCATACAGATTGCTACATCCAGCGATTCGTCTGCTTCGGTTAGACTGGGGTCATATATGTTTTTAACAAAACGTCCGGCGAAATCCTTATACAGGTCTACATTAACTCGTGTTTTAACGAATTCCGTATCCAGTTCATCCAGTTTGTAGAATTTACCTGTCAGATCAACCATTGGGCGTAATTCGCCTTTAGTGTTTACTAATTGTAAGGGAGGGACTCCGGCAGCTTTAGCTACCTGGGCATCATCTGCACCAAAGGTTGGAGCAATATGTACGATACCTGTACCGTCTTCGGTAGTCACATAATCGCCTTGTATTACACGGAATGCACCTTCTCCAGGGTTTACCCAAGGGATTAGTTGCTCGTATTCCATTCCAACAAGATCTGTTCCTTTATATTCGGCAATAACCTTGAATGGGATTAGTTTATCACCTTGTTTATAATCTTCCAGTACCAGTTCGGCCGCTTTAGGATTGAAGTGTACATTCATCAATGCTTTGGCAAGAAGAACAGTAATTGGTGCTCCTGTATAGGCATTGTATGATTGTACAGCTACATAATCAATCTTTGGACCTACACATAATGCTGTGTTTGAAGGTAATGTCCAGGGAGTTGTTGTCCAAGCGAGGAAATAAGGTGTTCCCCAGGCTGCCATTTCCGGTTTGGGGCTTTTCATCCGGAATTGTGCTACAACAGTAGTGTCTTTTACATCGCGGTATGTTCCCGGTTGGTTCAACTCGTGCGAGCTTAAACCTGTTCCTGCAGCAGGAGAATAAGGTTGAATTGTATATCCCTTATACAAATATCCTTTTTTATGTAATTGTTTCAATAACCACCAAAGCGTTTCAATGTATCGGTTATCGTAGGTGATATAAGGATCTTTCATATCTACCCAATATCCCATAATATGAGTAAGATCTTCCCATTCTTTGGTGTATTTCATCACATCTCTGCGACATGCTGCGTTATAATCAGCAACGGAAATCTTTTTGCCAATATCTTCTTTGGTAATGCCCAATGATTTTTCAACACTAAGTTCTACGGGCAGGCCGTGAGTATCCCATCCGGCTTTCCGCTTAACCTGAAAACCTTTCATTGTTTTGTAGCGGCAGAAAATGTCTTTAATGGCACGTGCCATTACGTGGTGAATCCCTGGCATACCATTAGCCGAAGGAGGACCTTCATAAAACACAAACGAAGGTTGTCCTTCGCGCTCTGTCAAGCTTCTGGCAAAAACGCTGTTTTCATCCCATTTCTTCAGTACTTCTTTGTTTACTTCGGAAAGGTTAAGCTGAGAATATTCAGCAAATTTCTTACTCATAGTTATATTGTAAATAGATTTTTGTTGTTTTTTTAAGACCTTTGCAGCGGTACATTGCCGTCTGCCTAAAAATAAGGTGCAAATTTACAAAAACATTAGTTAGCAGAAAAGATTTATATATTCTTTTTTATATATAACTTTGCCCCCTTTAAGAAGAAAACTTAAACCTATGCAAGGAGTTAAACAATTAACCCAAGGCCCGATCCATAAACAGCTTTTCAATTTGGCATTACCTATCATGGCCACCTCTTTTATCCAGATGGCGTATAGCCTTACAGATATGGCATGGGTAGGTCGTATTAGTAGTGAAGCAGCGGCAGCTGTCGGTTCGGTAGGTATTTTGACATGGATGGCCAATTCGATTTCTTTATTGAGTAAAGTGGGATCGGAAGTTAGCGTAGGACAATCTATAGGCTCAAAGAATGATGAAGATGCACGAAATTTCGCATCTCATAACGTAACTATAGCTTTGATCATATCTGTTTGCCTTGGTATAATCCTGTTTGTGTTTGCCCATCCCATTATTGGTATATACAAATTGGAGGAACACATTGCTGCGGATGCTGTTTTTTATTTGCGGGTCATTTCTACAGCACTTCCATTTCTCTTCTTGTCTATCGTGTTTACTGGTTTGTATAATGCAGCAGGAAGAAGTAAAGTGCCTTTTTATATCATGGGGATGGGGTTGATACTAAATATGCTGCTCGATCCGTTATTTATTTTTGTTTTCAATTTAGGCGTACACGGAGCGGCTTATGCTACCTGGATTGCACAAGGGTGTGTTTTCTCACTGTTTGTATATCAACTCCGGTATCGCGACGCGCTACTTGGTGGCTTTCCATTCCTAACCCGTTTAAAAAAGAAATACTCACAACGCATCTTTAAAATCGGGTTACCTGTAGCTGTATTTAATACATTATTCGCTTTCGTAAATATGTTTCTGGGGCGTACTGCATCTGAATACGGCGGACATATTGGTTTGATGTCTTTAACCACAGGAGGACAAATTGAAGCTATTACCTGGAATACGTCTCAAGGTTTTTCTACGGCATTAAGTGCTTTTGTTGCTCAAAATTATGCAGCAAAAGAATCTAAGCGCGTTATTAAGGCTTGGCATACAACATTATGGATGACCTTCGTATTTGGGACTTTTTGTTCCCTGTTATTCATTTTTGCAGGTAGTGAAGTCTTTTCCATATTCGTTCCTGAACCGGAAGCATATCATGCCGGAGGAATTTTTCTACAGATATCTGGTTATTCGGAAGTGTTTATGATGCTCGAGATCACTACTCAGGGCATCTTCTATGGTCTGGGGCGTACTATCCCTCCGGCAATAGTCAGTATTGTTTGCAATTATTCCAGGATTCCTTTGGCTATCCTGTTTTCCCGGATGGGTATGGGTGTGGAAGGTATTTGGTGGGCTATCAGCGCAACAAGTATTGCGAAAGGAATCATCCTGACAATATGGTTTATAATTATAAAAAAGAAAGCATTAGTACTTAGGTGAATCTAAAGTTTATCCGTACTTATCAAATTTTAACTTAAAAAAATGAACTTTGTGCAGCAAATTCAGTTCTAATGTTGTTAATTAGATATAGAATAAAAACTAAATTAAAATTTATAGTATGAAGAAGATGAAGTTTTCGGCATTGCTTTTGAGCATTGCATTGATTTTAGGAGGTTGTAACGCAAACAACACGGTAAAAGGCGGAGCAATCGGAGCTGGTTCCGGTGCTGCTTTGGGTGCCATTATCGGTGGTATTGCAGGTAAAGGTAAAGGCGCTGCTATTGGTGCCGCTATTGGTACAGCCGTAGGTGGAGGTGCAGGTGCTATCATTGGAAACAAGATGGACAAGAAGGCCAAACAAGCAGCAGAAATTGAAGGTGCTGAGGTAGAACAAGTAACCGATACAAATGGCTTACAGGCTGTTAAGGTTACATTCAACTCTGGTATTTTATTTGGCTTCAACTCTTCTACACTGAGTGCATCGGCAAAATCTTCCTTGAGTGAATTCTCTAAGATTTTGAGAGAAGACCCAACGATTGACATTGCCGTAGTTGGACATACCGACAAAGTTGGTTCATATGAAGCGAACCAAACCGTATCTACGAGGCGTGCAAATGCTGTTGCCGATTATTTGAAACAAAATGGTGTTGCATATAATCAATTCCAGGCCGTACAGGGTGTAGGATATGATCAATATGATGAATCTGCATCAGCCGAACAGAATCGCCGTGTAGATGTGTATATGTATGCCAGCGAGCAAATGATTAAAAATGCTGAAGCTGGTAAATAATACCTGGCGCTACATAACAAAACAAATTAAAGCCCGGATCATGATAAAAGCATGTATCCGGGCTTTAATGTAAGCATTCGGTTTGATATATTACTTATTTTTCCACTCCGTTATTCATAGTAAAAAGGGTCGGACCATCGATTATAAATCATCCAACCCTTTACTATAAATCATCCGATGTTTTTCATCAAAGGTCCGGAGTTTAATTTTCTGGGATCAAGCAGAAAATAATGTGAACTAGTAAAATTATCTCTTTATTTTATTTCTAAAAAGGTCGGTGCCATCCCAGTGAGATGCCCTAGGCATTCCAATGGTTTGCCTAGGGCATCCCAACCACATAGTAGCTATACAATAATTAGCAATCTTTCTGCTTGCCCCCTTTTCTGACCATACTATGATAACATTCATTGGGTGGTATGCTAACTTCCGTTGGTAGTATGGTAAGAACACCAGGGTACTACCTAGGAAAACAATGAAAGGAGTAAACCAGCCTAAGCCTATTTACTCCTTTCCAACAAACTAAAAACTACACTAAATTTTGAACTAACCTAAAAGTCTATTTAATTATCTGAAATTATTCCTGATTGAAGCTGTAATCTTCTATGGGTAAAGAAAATACGGCTCTTTACTGTACCAAGAGGTAAGCCTAATTTATCTGCAATCTCATGGTATTCAAAACCAGCGATATGCATAGAGAATGGTATCTTATATTCTTTTGACAGTTCATTCAGTACATGACGCACCTCTTTCAAATCGTAAGTACTTTCTGCATTGCTAACCTCTGAGGTTTGGGGTAGGTTAAGGTGATATAGGTTTTCTGTGTGGTCAACGTGAGTTTGTTCCCGAACCACTCTTTTGTAATTGTTTATAAATAAATTGCGCATCATAATGTACATCCATCCTTTAAAGTTAGTTTTGGGATTATATTTATTTTCGTTATCTAATGTCTTAATCGAGGTTTCCTGTATGAAATTTAAGCTCTTTTTCATAATAAACTCACTTTCCTTTTAAATTATTAATTTATTCGTTTTTTATCGTTTAGGTATTGCAAGTTTAGCTGTATTTTCCGACTTTAGTGGGATGAAAACTATCTCAAAAAGGGGGTAAAACTAACATCTGATAGTTTTCCGGTTCTTTTTGACAGTTTATAGGTGGTTTATTTGCAGTATATCTTTTTTAAACCATTGTATGATCAAAACATCTAATATATTGTTTAGTGTATATTATGTGTTTTATTTAATGGAGGATAATTATGAAAATGAAAACGTTTTTTTGGATCACTTGCATAATAGCATGTTTAACGACTATGCCACTTATGGCTCAAAATGCATCAAATAAAAAGAAACAAAAAGAAGTAGCAATAAAAGAGCTTATTAAGTCGGGAAATTATAAAATAGAGGTTTCAATCGCTTATCCGCGAGGTGGAAAGAGCGTACCCTTAACATCTTCGTATGATCTGGAAATACGGAATGATTCCGTTATTTCGCACTTACCTTTTTATGGAAGGGCTTATTCTATACCTTATGGAGGTGGAGATGGCTTGAATTTCAAAGCTCCTTTGGATGAATATGAAGTAGAGTATAATCCTAAAAAAGAAAAATACGAAGTCAAATTGGGTGCACGAACAAACGAAGATACCTTCCGGTTCAATCTGGAGATCTTTTTTAATGGTTCCTCAAGAATTGATGTTACGATGCAAAACCGCGAATCAATTAGCTATTCGGGCGAAATAGAACTACTCCCCCTTTAGAGTAGGAAGCCCTATTTGATATTTGACTGCAATTATACGAACCAGGAATACGCTGCATCCGCTGATGATTTGTGTAAGGATTAAATCTATACCAATCCAATCACATATATAATACACAATGCCTCCGATAAGGCAGGCCAGCGCATATATTTCCTTTCGGAAGATCAGGGGGATTTCGTTGATAAATACATCACGAAGTACCCCACCCGCCGATCCGGTAATACCACCCATAATGATAGCTACCCAAAACGGATAGCCCAGAGCGATTGTTTTCTCAACTCCAACGACAGTGAATAATGCCAGCCCGATGGTGTCAAACATAAAAAAGGTATTATTCAGGTGGATGAGATATTTGCCAAAGAAAACAACCCAAAGTACAGCCAATCCTGAGCAAACAAGATACATCGGGTTTGTCATCCAGAAAGGGGTAACATCCAGGAGTAAATCACGTATCGTACCGCCGCCGATAGCGGTTGCCAGCCCTACAACGTAAGCTCCAAACCAATCAAATTGCTTGGCCGAAGCCAGCCGGATACCACTAATTGCAAATGCAAATGTACCAAAGAACTCTATTATTTGGGTAAATGTTGGCATATTGTTATTTTTCTTTCTGCAAAGAAACGAATAATTTGCGGCAACAAAAAATATCATGTATTTTTGTAGATATGAAAATAACTATTGTTGCAGGGGCACGCCCGAATTTTATGAAAATAGCTCCTATTACACGAGCTATTGAAACGGCCAGAAAGCAAGGACAACTTATTTCTTACCGTTTAATATATACCGGTACAGAACAAGATGCCAGTCTTGACGCTTCTTTATTTTCAGATTTACAAATGAAAACTCCCGATGCTTACTTAGGTATAGATGAAACGGACCCGATACAGTTGGCAGCCCGCATTATGATCGCTTTTGACAAAGAGATACAGAAAAATCCGACTTCGGTTGTTCTTGTTGTCGATGATCTTACTGCTACAATGAGTTGTGCAATTGTAGCTCAGAAACGAAATATAAAAGTAGCTCATTTGGTTGCAGGAACCCGTTCATTTGATTTGCATATGCCCAAAGAAGTGAACCGGGTGATTACAGATGGACTGTCGGATTACCTTTTCACCGCAGGAATGGCTGCAAACAGGAATTTAAATCAAACAGGCACCGAAGCAGAACATGTTTATTATGTAGGTAATATATTGATAGACTCCATCCGTTTCAATCGTGGACGATTAATCCAGCCTGTGTGGTTTTCTGTTTTAGGGTTGAAGCAAAAAGAATATCTATTGCTGACGATCAATCGCAGGGTTTTATTAGAAAATGAGAAAAACCTGACGGAATTATTAAAGGTGTTGATTAATCATGCACAGGGCTTGCCGATTATTGCTCCATTGCATAGCTATGTTCGTGAGGCTATTAAGCGCACAGGCATAACAGCGCCAAACCTGCACATACTTCCCCCCCAAAGCTATTTATCTTTTGGATATTTAATGAATAACGCCAAAGCGATTATTACAGATTCGGGCAATGTAGCCGAGGAAGGAACCTTTCTTGGTATACCTTGCATGACCCTTAATACATATGCCGAGCATCCTGAAACCCACCGCTTTGGGACCAACGTACTGGTCGGAGAATCTCCAGAGGCTTTGAAAGAAGCTATGCAAACCTTAATGGCGGGCAATTGGAAGACCGGCAGTTTACCCGAACGTTGGGATGGCCGCACAGCCGAAAGAATCGTCCAAATCCTGCTACAAGGTACTACACCCAAGCTTGACTAATATCGATTTTTGATTCCATAGGGTTGGAAAACTCTCATCCAGTGAGCAAGTTTTCTATTTTCTTAGCTTATATTAGGAATCTGTTTGAATTTGTTTGATAGTAATTGTTTAACTTTGTCGCCTTATGCTTTGACTTTTATGGCACAACGATATTATAAAACAATTATATTTCTTCTTTTTATTCTGATTTCCCCACAGGCTTTTTCGCAGTTGCGAGGAGTCATTACGGACTCGTTGACGAATGAGACGTTAATGTATATATCCGTATTTTATGAAGGAAAAGGTGTAGGGGCAATATCAAATACCAAAGGAGAATATACGATCGAAACCCGCAGAGGGTGGAATGAACTGACGTTTTCTGCCATAGGATATATCACAAAGGTGGTTCGGATAGAACCCGGCATGAAATTTCTTAATGTAAAGATGGCTCCCGCCGATATCATGCTTAGCGAAGTCGTTGTAAAGCCACAACGCGAACGTTACACCCGGAAAAATAATCCTGCGGTAGACTTTATGCGTAAAGTTATTGAACATAAGTCGGAACAAAAACTTGAAGAAAATGATTTCTATCGTTACGACAAATACCAGAAGATGAAAACATCACTCAATGATGTTAAACCTGAAGGACTGGATAAAGGGTTATTTAAGAAAATGCCTTTCCTCAAGGATCAGATAGAGGTATCGCCGGAATCACAAAAATTAATCCTGCCTTTATCCATTCAGGAAACAGCTTCGGAAGTTATTTACCGTAAGTCTCCCAAAAACCAGAAAACGATTATTAAGGGAATGCGTTCCAATGGTATTGATGAGCTCTTTTCAACGGGCGACATGGTGGGCACGGTATTGAATGATGTTTTCTCTGACGTGAACATCTACGACAATGATATTCGTTTGTTGCAGGAACGATTTGTCAGCCCTATTTCCAGTTCTTCGGCTATATCTTTCTATAAATTCTATTTGATGGATACAATTATGGTTGACCGGCACGAGTGTGTTCATTTGACCTTCGTACCGCAAAACTCCCAGGATTTTGGATTCACGGGGCATCTGTATGTTGTTAACGATTCAACTTATGCTGTGAAGAAGTGCCAGATGAATCTTCCGAAGAATACAGGTGTGAACTTTGTGGAACGTTTGGACATCAGCCAGGAATTTGAGCAATTGCCCAATGGTAACTGGGTGCTGACGGATGATGATATGGTGATCGACCTTTCGCTAGTCGATGCTGTTCAAGGCGCACAAGTGCGGCGAACGACTAAATATACAAATTATTCTTTTGAACCTTTGGAGGCCGACCTATTCAAGAAAAGAGGAAACGTAATTAAAGATCCAAGAGCGCAAAACAGGGACGATAGTTTCTGGGCTGAGGTAAGGCAGGTGCCGCTGACAGAAACCGAAGGCGGGATGGATAACCTGATTGATAAATTCCAGGAAATACCGGGTTTCAAATACTTTATGATCGGTCTTAGAGCACTGGTCGAAAACTATGTGGAAACCGGCACCAAGAATACGCCCAGTAAGTTTGATTTTGGACCTGTGAATACGGTTATATCCAGTAATTATATAGATGGTACCCGTTTTAGGCTGAGTGGACAAACCACAGCACAGTTCAATCCCAACTGGTTCCTGAAAGGATATGCAGCGTATGGCCTTCGCGACCAGAAGTGGAAATATGAAGCAGAGGTTACTTATGCATTCGACAAACGGGAGTTTTTCCCCTGGGAGTTCCCACGCCATAATCTATCGCTGAGGTATCGTTATGACGTGATGTCTCCAATGGATAAATTCCTTGCCACAGATAAAGACAACGTATTTGTTGCCTGGAAAATTACAACTGTAGATCAGATGTCTTACGTACGCGATATAGAGATGAAGCACGAGATAGAAACGATGAACGGACTATCTTTAACAACATCTTTACTGCATCGTAATGATGAACCTGCCGGAAAGTTACAATATTTGCGTAATGATGGCGATGCTACGGCTGTGCATGATATTACTACAACTGAACTTGGTGTAACCTTAAGTTATTCTCCGGGGCAGACGTATATTAATACTAAACAACGTCGCCGTCCGGTATCTTTCGATGCTCCGGTTTACACATTATCACATACTACTGGTTTTAAAGGTGTACTAGGTGGGGATTACAATTTTAACCTCACAGAAGCCAGTATATGGAAGCGTTTCTGGTTATCGTCATGGGGAAGGGCGGATGTAACATTAAAAGCGGGTGCACAGTGGGATAAAGTACCTTTTCCGTTGCTCATCTTACCTGCCGCCAACCTATCGTATATAACGCAGAAGGAAACCTTCAACCTGATCAACAACATGGAGTTCATGAATGACCGTTATGCTTCTTTTTCCGTAACTTATGATATGGGTGGCAAACTGCTGAACCGTATTCCTTTAATGAAAAAGCTGAAATGGCGCGAAGCATTCCGTTTCCGCACGCTTTGGGGAGATCTGACGGACAAGAATAATCCTTATAAGAATCCGGGAGACAGCGATCTGTTCTTATTTCCGGCACGTGATGGAGAAGTGACAAGCTTTGTTATGGACCCTAAAAAACCTTATATGGAGGCCAGTGTTGGTATTTATAACATATTCAAGATATTGCATGTCGAATACGTACGCCGTTTGAACTATTTGGATAATCCGAATACAAAAAAGCATGGTATTCGCTTTATGATAATGATGACTTTCTAAATCTCAGAGACTATGGCAAAACCACTCGCCGAAAGGCTTAGGCCGAAGACATTGGATGAGTACATCGGTCAGAAACACTTGGTTGGCCCCGGAGCTGTACTTCGTAAAATGATTGAATCCGGGCGTATCTCTTCCTTTATACTCTGGGGACCTCCCGGGGTAGGAAAAACTACATTGGCGCAGATTATTGCGAATAAACTGGAAACTCCTTTTTATACACTGAGTGCTGTTACATCAGGGGTGAAAGATGTGCGGGAGGTTATTGAACGTGCCAAGAGCAATCGCTTCTTCTCGCAATCCAGTCCGATACTTTTCATTGATGAAATCCATCGCTTCAGTAAGTCGCAACAAGATTCGCTGTTGGGTGCTGTCGAAAATGGAACGGTAACCTTGATCGGGGCAACAACAGAGAACCCTTCGTTTGAGGTGATACGTCCTCTCCTATCGCGTAGCCAGCTTTATGTACTGAAATCGTTGGAGAAGGATGACCTTCTGGAATTACTGCAACGTGCCATTACAACGGATACCATATTAAAAGAGCGAAGGATAGAGTTGAAAGAAACGGATGCTATGCTTCGCTTCTCGGGTGGAGATGCGCGAAAGCTTTTGAATATACTAGAACTTGTGGTAGAGTCTGAGTCAGAGGAAACGGTTATTATTACGGATAAACTTGTTACAGAGCGTCTGCAAGAGAACCCTTTAGCTTATGATAAGGACGGAGAGATGCACTATGACATTATCTCTGCATTTATAAAATCCATCCGGGGCAGTGATCCCGATGGGGCTATTTATTGGTTGGCCCGTATGGTGGAAGGTGGAGAAGATCCGGCGTTTATAGCCCGTCGTTTGGTAATATCTGCTGCCGAAGATATTGGGTTGGCCAATCCGAATGCGTTGTTGTTGGCTAATGCCTGTTTCGATACTTTAATGAAAATCGGATGGCCTGAGGGACGAATTGTATTGGCGGAAACAACTCTTTATCTGGCAACCAGCCCCAAAAGTAATTCTGCTTATATGGCCATAGACAGTGCCATTGCTGCTGTACGCGAAACGGGCAACCTGCCTGTGCCCTTGCATTTAAGGAATGCGCCGACCAAGTTGATGAAACAGTTGGGCTACGGACAAGATTACAAGTATGCCCATAGTTATGAAGGGAATTTCGTTAAGCAACAGTTCCTGCCGGATGAAGCTAAGGACCGCCGTTTCTGGGAACCACAAAGTAATGGATCGGAAGCAGCATTAAAGGACCGTATGCAGCAGTTGTGGGGAGATAAATATAAGAAATAGAACCAATTAAATTACATACTTATGAAAATCGTTGTATTAGATGGTTACACCCTCAATCCGGGTGACTTGTCGTGGGATGAATTGAAAACCTTGGGTGAATGTACACTATACGACCGTACATTGCCTGATCAAATCCTGGAACGTTCTGCCGGTGCAGAAGTACTGTTAACGAATAAAGTGGTACTTACTGCCGAACTTATAAATCAACTGCCCGATCTGAAATATATTGGCGTATTGGCTACCGGTTATAACGTGGTAGATATCCCTGCCGCCAAAGAACGGGGAATCATTGTTACCAATATTCCTGCCTATAGCACTCCTTCTGTAGGGCAGATGGTATTTGCACATATCCTCAATATTGCACAACAAGTACAATACCATTCCGAAGAGGTGCACAAAGGCCGCTGGGTCAATAGCCCGGACTTTTGCTTTTGGGATACTCCGCTGATTGAACTGCTAGGAAAGAAAATCGGTCTTATCGGCTTGGGACAAACCGGATATAATACTGCCCGTATTGCTATGGGCTTTGGTATGAAGATATGGGCACATACATCGAAATCGCGCTTGCAACTACCTCCTGAAATTAAGAAACTGGAAATAGATCAGATTTTTAAAGAATGTGATATCGTGAGCCTGCATTGTCCGCTGACCGAAGAGAACCGCGAGTTTGTAAATGCCGAACTACTTTCGTCTATGAAACCTACCGCTATATTGATCAATACGGGCCGTGGCGGACTGATCAATGAACAAGATCTGGCCGATGCTTTGAACTCCGGAAAACTCTATGCAGCAGGACTGGATGTGTTATCCACCGAACCTCCTCGCGCAGATAACCCACTGCTTACGGCTAAGAATTGTTTTATTACACCGCATATTGCCTGGGCAACCCTTGCTGCCCGTCAACGGCTGATGGGGATAATGCTGGAAAATATAAAAGCCTACCAAAGTGGCAGACCTGTGAATAACGTTGTGCGCTGAAATTAGAATTATAATATGGATGCGTTTGACAATAAAAATGGAAGTCAATAGTAGAAGCCCAAAAGAATGATGCATCAAAAAAAACTTCTTGATGCAACGAAAATTATTTTTTGATGCATCAAAAATATATTTTTGTCGAATCAAAAAATAAACCCCATTCAGAATCACTCTAAACCGCTTTTCGGTTTTGCATTCTGAATGGGGTTTCTGTAATATATTTTATACTAATTTGCTTTAATAAGCATGCCCTTCCCCATCCATTTCCTGAGCATCAATTTTCTTATTATCAATGCTTCTCCATGCATAAAATATATAGGCTATTACAAATGGAACCAGAATAGATACATACGCCATTGTTCGCAGTGTGAACTCACTGGAACAACTGTTGGCTAGGGTCAATGAACTTTGTATATCCAAGCTGGATGGATAATAAGCCGTGTGGTTATATCCCGCACAAAGCAACAACGCCAATACTGTGAATACCGTTCCAAACCCGGCAAACCAGATTCCTTTTGTGAATCCCGGCTTAAATATACTTTTCCCAATACCAAACAGCACCAATACAACACCAATAAGGAACAGTCCCAGAACCACCGGCATCTCTATAAAGTTGGTGAAGTATTTATATTGCTCCATATATACTTCTTGCGTTGCAGGATTAACTGCAAAGCCTTTGGCCAGAAGCGTACGGACGACAAATGCGAGGAAAAATACCAGGAACAACCCACTGTTTACGATCAGTGCTTTCCGGGAGCGGTCATTCAACTCTTTGTCATCAATGTTATTCAGAAAATACAAAAGGCCCAGTACCCTGGCCAGGAAAAAGACTGCCAACCCAAGGACCACATTCCAAATGTTGGTCAGTGCATCCAATCCATGCCAGTTATTTCCCCAGCTACTGATTACAGGCATCATCTGATCAATCATATTTTCTTTATTAACCAGGAAATTCGATCCCGTAAAGAACGTGGCGACTGCACCACCTAAAAGAACAGGACCAACGATTCCATTGATTACCAGAAAAGTCTGATAAGTTTTCTTCCCCAGTAAATTCCCGGCTTTACTCTGAAACTCATAACTCACAGCTTGCAGAACGAAGCTGAAAAGAATAATCATCCACAGCCAGTACGCTCCTCCGAAGCTTGTGCTATAGAAGAGAGGGAACGAAGCAAAAAATGCTCCACCAAAGGTTACTAAAGTGGTAAACGTAAACTCCCACTTACGACCAGTGGAGTTTACCATCATTTTTCGCTGTTCCTCCGTCTTAGCCAATGAGAACAACAGCGAATTTCCACCCTGAACAAAGAGCAGGAAAACCAGAATAGCGGCCAACAAGGATACCACCAGCCACCAATATTGTTGTAAAAGTTCGTATGACATAATTTTTAATTTTAAATTTAGGATTCAGGCACATCATGTTCAGTAGCCGGCCCTTTCTTTATCTCGCGAAGCATTATACTGATCTCTGCAATTAACATTACAGTAAACAGTCCCAGGAAAATAAAGAAAGTGGTTTGTACGGAACTTGTTTGAAGTTTGGACACTGCTGCTCCCACAGGAAGCATATCCTGTATAGCCCACGGCTGGCGTCCACACTCAGCCACAATCCATCCGGCTTGCCCCGCCATGTATCCCAAAGGTATGGTCAATAAGGCAATCCAGTGCATCCATTTGATCTTTGTCAAATCTTTCTTGTAGGCAAAAAACAATACCACTAGAAAGAAAAGTATGAAATACATCCCTAATATAACCATGATACGGAATGCATAAAAGTTGAGTGGAACATTGGGCACCAGATCGTGCACATTTTTAATATACCCATATCCGAAATAAGCCACGTTTTCTTTCAATGTTTGATAAGCAGTTCCTGCTTCAACTTCATTTCCTGCTTTCTTAGCTGCACGGTAAGTAGATAAAGCAGCTATCGCGGTTTTGCCCCGTTCAATTTTCTCTGCGGCAGAAAGCGCAATCGTGCCATCCCTTTCTGTGTATCCTCCTTCAATAATATCTTTAATACCCGGAACATAACCGTCCAGGTCTCTTGTGGAAAGGAAAGATAATAATTGGGGAAGTTCGATACGGAACAGGAAAGGGTCTACTCCATCGTCATATTTTTCTTTCTGAGGATTCAACAATCCTACAGCAACCAGTCCGGCACCTTCCCCACCTTCGTAAAATCCTTCTACCGCTGCCAGTTTCATGGGTTGCACTCTGGCTACATCATAACCGGAACTATCGCCTGTCAATGCCGAGAATACAGTAGCCACTAATCCGAAGATTGCCGCAATCTTAATACTGGCAAGAGCAAACTTCTTCTCCCGGTTCTTCAACAGGAACCAGCAACTCACCCCAACTACAAAAACAGCACCGAGCACCCATCCCGAAAGAACAGAGTGGAAGAACTTGTTAACAGCCACAGGTGAGGTGGCGATGGCCCAGAAATCTACCATCTCATTACGCATCGTATCCGGATTAAACTCCATTCCTATAGGATATTGCATCCATGCATTGGCCACCAGAATCCACCAGGCAGAAATAGTAGCGCCTATCCCCGTAAGCCAGGTCGAAGCCAGGTGGAAACGTTTGCTAACTTTGTCCCAGCCAAAGAACATAACAGCAATAAAAGTAGCCTCCATAAAGAATGCAAGTATGCCCTCAATAGCCAAAGGAGCACCGAATATATCGCCCACAAACCAGGAATAATTACTCCAGTTTGTTCCGAACTCAAATTCGAGAATGATACCCGTAGCTACTCCTACGGCGAAGTTAATCCCGAATATCTTCATCCAGAACTTCGCAGTCTTTTTCCAGAACTCATCTCCTGTTTTATAGTACATGGTTTCCATAATTCCCATGATTACGGCGAGTCCTAGCGTTAATGGAACAAAAATCCAATGATACATAGCTGTCAGAGCGAATTGTGCTCTCGACCAGTCAATTAACGAAGTGTCAATGCTTTCTATCATAATTTTATCATTAAGTGTTAACGGTTATCATCCACAAGGATATCCGGACGCTCCAACAGTTCAGTTGCAACAAACTCCTCCTTTGTGGTTCCTTCTGGGCGGGTATTTAAAAAATTAGGAAAGAAAAAGATTTTTAAGATACCGAACATAATAAAGAGTTTTAAAAGGATAATTAGCCATAAAGTACGACCCAGAGTCATACTACGGAATCCTTCTACGTAGAAATTCCAAATGCGAGTCACCGTATTTTTCATCTTCTGTATTATTCGGTTTTTACAAAACTATGAATTCTATTGAATTGGACAATCTATTGATATATAGATTTTTTCAATCTCTATATAATTAAAACCAATTAATGAGCGTTTTGTTTAGTAAACCTCAATGAAGTTATCGATAAATTCATTGAATTGGCAGATACATAACCTTGCGGTGTCTATTGTTTTTGCCATAAAAAGATAGGAAGAGTAATTTTGTTTTAGTAAAATCATAAAACTACAGATATGACAAGAGTAAAAAGATGGATAGGGATAACGCTATGTGTTGGGGCGTTCTTTGCATGCCAAAGCTTATATGCACAAGAACGTCCCATCGTATGGGACTTAGCAACTTGTATTGATTATGCGATGGAGCATAATATCAGCATTCAGAAGAGTCGTATCAATGCCGAGAGCAGCAGCATTGATGTCAGAACTGCCAAAGCCAATCTCTTTCCAAATTTATCATTCAATACCAGCCACAACTATGTGAATCGCCCGTTGACGGAAGATGGAAGTGCGAAAAAGAATAGTTACAACGGCAATTACGGATTGAATTCCTCGTGGACGGTATACAATGGTGGAAAGAATACCAAAACCATAAGTCAGGAAAAGCTGAATAGCCGTATGGCCGAGCTGGATGTGGCGCAAAATGAAAATGATATAGAGGTTGCCATAACACAACTGTATGTGCAAATCCTTTATGCGGCCGAATCAGTGAAGATCAATGAAAGTACGGTTGAAGTTTCGGAAGCACAAATGAACCGTGCAAAAGAGTTGTTAGCTGTAGGATCAATAGCCAGGAGTGATTATGCTCAGATGGAATCGCAATACAGTAGTGATAAGTATCAGTTAGTTAATTCGTTGGCATCGTTACAAGATTATAAACTTCAACTAAAACAACTGCTGGAATTAGATGGTGAAGAAGAAATGGAACTCTCTATGCCCGAGCTGAGTGATGGAAATGTATTGAATCCATTACCCACTAAAACAGATGTATATAGGGCAGCGCTTACTTTCCGTCCTGAAATAGAAGCCGGAAAACTAAACATTGAAGCGTCTGATCTTGGGATAGATATTGCCCGTGCAGGGTATATGCCAACGTTGAGTTTAAGTGCAGGAATCGGAACCAATCATACCACCGGTAGTGATTTTACATTTGGTGAGCAGGTTAAGAACGGATGGAATAACTCTATAGGTTTAACCGTTTCTGTTCCTATTTTTAATAACAGGCAAACGAAAAGTGCGGTACAGAAAGCCAAACTTCAGTATCAATCGAGCAAACTGGATATGTTGAATGAAGAAAAAGCCTTGTATAGCACCATTGAAGGTATTTGGCTGGATGCCAATACGGCCCAACAACGTTATGTAGCAGCAAAAGAGAACCTAAATAGTACACAAATCAGTTACGATCTGGTGAATGAACAATTCACATTAGGTATGAAAAATACGGTTGAACTTCTTACGGAAAAGAATAATTTGTTGTCGGCCAAACAGGAGCTTATTCAAGCTAAGTATATGGCTATTTTGAATATGCAGTTATTAAGATTCTATCAGGGAGAGGAGATCGTGTTATAACCGTAGGGGCGGTTCGCGAACTGTTCAGGACAAATAAAATTAAATAAATATCAGAATATGAATAAGAAAAAACTAATTATCATCATTGCTATCCTGCTAATTGCCGGAGCTATTGCATGGCTACTATGGGGTCCTGCACCCAAACATAAGGTAGTATACGAAACCACACAGGTGAGTAAAGGAAACATCAGCAATTCTGTGACAGCTACCGGCACTGTGGAGCCTGTAACACAGGTAGAAGTCGGTACCCAGGTTTCCGGTATAGTAAGCAAGCTCTATGTGGATTATAACAGCGAGGTGAAGAAGGGTGAGGTTATAGCCGAACTGGATAAAATAAACTTATTGAATGAGTTAGCCAGTAGAAAGAGCACTATGTCCAATGCTAAAACAGAATACGATTATCAGCTAAAGAACTATACCCGCATTAAAACCCTGCATGAGAAGCAGTTGGTTTCCGATACGGACTACGAGACAGCTTGGTATAATTACGAAAAAGCTAAAAACTCTTATGATATCAGCCGGAATGATGTAGCGAAAGCAGAGACTAACCTCGGCTATGCTACAATCTATTCGCCTATTGATGGGGTGGTATTGAGCCGTGCAGTGGAAGAAGGTCAAACGGTAGCTGCTTCCTTCAGTACTCCTACCCTCTTCACTATTGCGAATGACTTGACAGACATGCAGGTAGTGGCCGATGTAGACGAAGCAGATATAGGTGAAGTGGTTGAAGGACAGCGTGTCACATTTAGCGTAGATGCTTTCCCGAATGATACTTTCGAAGGAAAAGTAACCCAGGTACGCCAGCAGGCAACCACAACCAGTAATGTAGTGACTTATGAAGTAGTGGTATCTGCCTATAACCCGGATTTAAAATTAAAACCGGGACTGACTGCTAACATCACCATTTACACCCTGGAGAGGAATAACGTGCTTTCCGTTCCTTCTAAAGCCCTACGTTTTACTCCTGTACAACCACTTATTGGCAAAGAAGATAAAGTTGTCGATACCAATGCCGAACATAAGCTGTGGACCCGCGAAGGCAATACCTTTACGGCTCATGCAGTTCAGGTAGGGATTAACAATGGTATTCTAACTGAGATTACGGGTGGAATAAGCGAAGGTACAGTAATTGTCACCGGAGCAACTATCGGACAAATGCCGGGTGAAACAGGTATGACCCCTCCACAAGGAGAACAACAGGAATCATCTCCATTTATGCCTGCACGTCCCGGTAGCAGAAACAATAAAAAATAATAGTCAGAATGAGTAAACCCATTATTGAACTTCATAATATAAAGCGAGACTTCGTGGTTGGTGAGGAGATCGTACATGCTCTCCGGGGCATATCTTTCACCATTACAGAGGGAGAGTTCGTTACGATCATGGGTACATCCGGATCGGGAAAATCAACGCTGCTCAACACCTTGGGTTGCCTGGATACTCCCAGCAGTGGCGAGTATCTGTTAGATAGCATTCCTGTGCGTAGTATGAGCAAAAACGAACGCGCCGTATTGCGCAATCGCAAGATTGGTTTTGTATTTCAAAGCTATAACCTGCTGGCTAAAACAACAGCAGTAGAGAATGTCGAGTTGCCTTTGATGTATAATCCGTCAATAAGCGCAGCTGAAAGAAAAAAACGGGCGATTGCTGCATTGAATGACGTTGGACTTGGCGATCGTTTGATGCATAAAAGTAATCAGATGAGTGGTGGACAAATGCAACGTGTAGCTATCGCCCGTGCATTGGTAAATGACCCTGCGGTGATATTGGCCGACGAAGCAACCGGTAACCTGGATACGCGTACTTCATATGAAATTCTTGTGCTTTTTCAGAAGTTGCATGCCGAAGGCAGAACGATTATATTCGTCACCCACAATCCGGAAATAGCACAATATAGCAGTAGAAATATTGTACTACGTGATGGGCAGGTAAAAGAAGATACGGTAAACAAGAATATACTCTCGGCGGCGGAAGTGCTGCAAGCACTTCCTGTAGTTGAAGATTGAAAGTTACCATGCGGACAAAATACGATGAACTTTCAACTCTCAACCTTCAATCTTCAACTAAATAAATTAACTTTCAATTTTCAACTTTCAATTTTCAACTAAATAAAGTGAACGGAACAAATCTATTCAAGATAGCCCTAAAGGCGCTGGTAAACAATAAGATGCGTGCCTTCCTGACTATGCTGGGGATTATTATCGGAGTAGCTTCGGTAATAACCATGTTGGCTATCGGGCAAGGTTCAAAAAGAAGCATTCAGAGTCAGATAGCCGAAATGGGTTCTAACATGATCATGATACACCCCGGTGCCGATATGCGCGGCGGAGTGCGTCAGGACCCCAGTGCTATGCAGACACTAAAACTGACCGATTACGAAAGCCTTCGCAATGAGACGAAATATCTTTCGGCGGTAAGTCCGAACGTTTCCAGCAACGGACAGTTTATTAATGGTTCGAACAACTACCCTTCCAGTATGAGCGGTGTTGGTCTGGATTATTTAACGATCCGCCAGTTGACCGTTGAAAACGGTGAGATGTTTACTGAGGCAGATATACAAAGCAGTGCTAAAGTTTGTGTTATCGGAAAAACAATTGCCGACAACCTGTTTACCGATGGAAGCGACCCTGTAGGGCGTGTTATACGTTTTAATAAGATTCCTTTTCGTGTGGTCGGAGTGCTTAAATCCAAAGGATATAACTCGATGGGGCAAGATCAGGATGCTGTAGTACTTGCACCCTACACAACAGTTATGAAACGACTGCTTGCTGTAACCTACTTACAGGGAATCTTTGCTTCTGCACTGACCGAAGATATGACCGATCTGGCCACAGAAGAAGTGTCTACCATTCTCCGCACCAATCATAAACTGAAATCTACCGACGATGATGATTTTAATATCCGCTCGCAACAGGAGTTGAGTTCTATGTTAAGTTCAACAACAAACCTGATGACCACGCTACTGGCATGTATTGCAGGAATTAGTTTGATCGTAGGGGGAATCGGAATTATGAACATCATGTATGTGAGTGTAACGGAACGTACCCGTGAAATCGGTTTGCGCATGTCGGTAGGTGCACGTGGAGTAGATATCCTGAGCCAGTTTCTGATAGAGGCTATTCTGATTAGTATTACCGGTGGTATTATCGGGGTATTTTTAGGTGTAGGTGCATCATTTGTGGTGAAAGGTATTCTTAACTGGCCGGTATATATTCAATTATGGAGTGTTTTCCTTAGTTTTGCCGTATGTACACTAACCGGTGTTTTCTTTGGTTGGTATCCTGCCAAAAAAGCAGCCGACCTTGATCCGATAGAAGCGATCAGATACGAATAAAAATGTTACTTTTGTGATTATGAAGAAATTACTGGCACAACATCATCGCACGCTCGAGGTACTGATCCATATCATCAGTTGGGTTATTGTCTTTACATTCCCCCTACTGTTTGTTGATCGTACAAGTGAATATTTTACCTGGGATCGTTTCTTACGACACTCCATCGTGCCTTTATCTTTTGTTGTCGTATTCTATCTGAATTATCTTTGGCTCATTCCCAGGCTTTTATTCAGGGAACAAACCTATAAGTATATTATATTTAATCTCATTCTGGTCACTGTAATGGGGCTAGGCATTCATTATATTCAAGAGTTTTATTTCACGATTGAACAGCCCATCCGCCCTACAAAACGTCCCCCACAACCCAGATGGACATTTCTGGTCCGGGACATCTTAGGCATGTGTTTTACTGCCGGATTAAGTGCCATTATTCGCATCAGCCGCAGGTGGAGTAAACTGGAAAGTGCACGTCGCGAAGCCGAAAAGCAACGGACTGAGGCAGAGCTTAAGAATTTACGCAATCAGTTGAATCCTCATTTCCTGCTGAACACGCTGAATAATATATATGCTTTGATCGCTTTTGACTCGGGCAAGGCACAACAAGCGGTTCAGGAACTTAGTAAACTGCTGCGCCATATGTTGTATGACAATCAACAGACGTATGTATCACTAGGCAAAGAGGCAGAGTTTATTTATAATTATATTGAACTGATGCGCATCCGTTTGTCGTCGAACGTAAAACTGGAAACTCATCTGGATATCGATAAAAATAGCCGCACTCCGATTACTCCATTGATCTTTATTTCTTTGATAGAGAATGCATTTAAGCATGGCATATCTCCTACCGAGCCTAGCCGGATATATATATCATTATCTGAAGATAACAACCGTATAATTTGCGATATCGTAAATTCAAATTATCCGAAGACTGATCAGGATAAAAGTGGTTCGGGAATAGGGCTGTCTCAGGTAAGTAAACGGCTTGAGTTGCTTTATAAGGGGCAGTACACGTGGGAAAAGTCAGTATCACCCGATGGGAAAGAGTATCATTCGCGTCTGATCATTGAAAGCGGCAAGGTGCTGCCGCCCGATTCCTTGTTTCACCAATAATTACTGATTATGATTTTGAATTGTGCTATAGTAGATGATGAACCTTTAGCATTGGATTTGCTGGAGAGTTATATAGAAAAGACATCATTCCTGCAACTCGATGGGAGATATTCCAGTGCAGTGCAGGCGATGAAGGAATTGCCGGATAAACAGATTGACTTGTTATTCCTCGATATCCAAATGCCGGAACTGAATGGATTGGAGTTTTCCAAAATGGTCAATCCGCATACTCGTATTGTGTTTACAACGGCTTTCGAACAATATGCCATAGATGGTTACCGGGTAAATGCACTGGATTATTTGTTGAAGCCGATATCTTATGTCGAATTTCTTCAGGCGGCCAATAAGGCGTTGCAATGGTTCGAACGTAGTACGAAACCGGAAGAAATAGAGAGCATTTATGTGAAGAGTGATTATAAGCTGGTACAGATTGAGCTCAAAAAGATACTTTATATTGAAGGATTGAAAGATTATATCAAGATTTATACAGAAGACAATACACGTCCGGTACTTTCGCTTATGAGCATGAAAGCAATGGAAGAACTTCTCCCTTCGAGTCGTTTTATGCGCATTCACCGTTCGTTCATTGTCCAGAAGGATAAAATACGGATTGTGGACCGCGGACGTATTGTTTTTGACAAAACCTATATCCCCGTAAGTGACAGTTATAAGCAGGTTTTTCAGGCATATCTGGACGAAAGAAGTTAATCGGTGCGGATTAATCGATAAAAAACGGGAGTTTGTCTATTCCATTTGTGTATCTTGATAATTGTAATTACTTTTGTAACGAACAGATAGGGAGTTGTGATAACTCTTTTATAGAATAGTTTAGTTAAGTCTAGTTTAGTTTTTGTATAAGCATCCTACAGCAGCGGCTGATAGGGTGCTTATTTGCAATCAGACGCTATCATCCGGAAAGTCAACAGTTTAAGAAAAAACAGATCAAAAAGTCGGCATTTGCCTCATTCTACTTACATGCAAACTTTCCGGAAAACACCAATGAGATGTTAAAAACGGGTTTTAGGCTTGCTTCTACGGCATATTATTGATCTTTGGAAGCACTTCAGCGCAATAATCTCTACATTTGAGCCGCGCATTGGCGACAGCACGCGGCTCAAATGTCAACAGTCGAGCGCTCAAGTATCGGCAGCACGCGGCTCAAATATTTAAAGGGTTTTACTTCATTGGCTTTTATCCTCTGGTTGGTCTGTTTTAAGAACGGTGATTAGAGTATTTATTTGCTGTTTATATTTAAATATGTGCAACTATTCGATCCGAATTCTACATCGATTCAAGCATTTAATCTGTATATTCTTCAAATTTTAATCTTTTTGTTTTTCACAAACAGAGCTCTTTTCTCGTTTTTCCTTCCCTTCCTGCCTAAGCCCGGAATTTGCTATTACAGGTCCGTTCTATTATCAAAATGTCATTTCTGTCATTTTGATAATTCCGAGGCAGCGGCTTTATCCAGAAAGAATTCGACATAATTGGCATGATGGGCAATGTATGCAGATGGCGTAACATCTCCCGAGGTATATATTTCATTGATAACAGATGCTTTTTCCTTTCCTGTTACCAGAAAAATGACATGCTGTGAATTTAAAATAGGATTTCCGGTCAATGCAATACGTGCTTGTTTGGTCTTTGGATTTTCGCTGACTTCGTATGTCTTGCAGGATGATAACAGATGTTCCTGTCCCGGGAAAATAGATGAAGTATGACCATCATTGCCGACTCCCAGAAGAACAATATCAAAAGACGGGAACTGTCCTACTTTAGGTACATGTTTCTCTACTTCCGAGGAATAGCGTACAGCTTCTGCCTGAGGTTTTTCTTCGCCACGAATACGGAAAATGTTTTTGCTGGGGATGGGAGCATCACTCAATAAGAGTTTACGCATAAGCCCGTAGTTACTTTCCGGATTTCCGGGTTGCACGCATCGTTCGTCTACCCACCATATATTCATTCTTTCCCAAGGGGTTATTTTAACGATATCATGAGCCCAAAGATCGAACATAATAGCAGGCGTCGAGCCACCGCTGAAGGCGATGTTAAACGTTTTGTCTGGCTGTTCCTTCATTAACTGCAAGATATGCGAAATCAATGCATAGGCCACAGCGGTGGGAGAAGGATAAATGTTCAGTTTCATAGTTCGCAATATAAATTACTGTTCGTTAGGTTCTTGCACGGATTTGTCCATGCTGCTCCATGTTCATTCATCATAGCCTCGCTCTCGAGAGGCCCCCATGTTCCGGCCGGATAACCATAGAGTGGTGCGTCGGGGCTATTGTTCCAGTATTTCAATAGCGGATCAAAGAAGCGCCACGAAGCTTCAACCGCGTCGCCACGGGTAAATAAGGTAGGATCGCCCGAGATACAATCTTCAATAAGCCGGGCATAAGCGTCGCCGGCGGGGATACCGCCCAATTTATCGTAAGTCAAATCAAGGTCGGCTTGCTTTACCTCAAAGCCAGACCCCGGCACTTTCATTCCTACTCTGAGCAATACACCTTCATTGGGCTGAATACGAATAATCAATGTATTCCCCTTCGGACATTTGCCTTCGGTACAATGAAACATCTGGTGTGGTGCAGCCTTAAAATGAACCACAATTTCGGTTACTTTTGTGGGCATCTGTTTGCCTGTTCGCACATAGAACGGTACCCCACTCCATCGCCAGTTACTAATGCCCAGTTTCATGGCAATATACGTATCTGTACGGGAATCCGGCGATACGTTCTTTTCTTCGCGGTAGCCTTTCTGCTTATCGGATGCGGTGTATTGACCACGAACGACATGCTCGTCCAAATCGACTTTGCTTAATGGAGTCAGCGAATCATATACTTTGACGACTTCATTGCGGAAATCCGTTTCATTGAAAGCTACCGGTGGCTCCATAGCCGTCAGGGCAACCAACTGTATCAAATGGTTTTGTATCATATCGCGCAAGGCACCGGATGCATCATAATAACCACCACGATTTTCAATGCCCAGGTTCTCTACTGCGGTAATTTCAACATAGTCAATGTAGTTCCGGTTCCACAACGGCTCGAAAATGCCATTAGCAAAACGAAAAGCCAGGATGTTCTGAGCAGTTTCCTTACCCAGGAAATGGTCTATGCGATAGATTTGATGCTCACTGAAAGCCGAAGTATAGATGCGATTCAATTCTTGTGCCGACTTCAGATCATATCCAAATGGCTTCTCTACAATGATACGGGTCTGTTTTCCATTCAGATGGTATTTCTTTAAATGCAAAGGAATAACACCATACAATGAAGGTGGTGTTGCCAGATAATAAAGAAGATTGCTTGGACGCTCCTCTCCTGTTAGTTCCTGCAAACGCACCAGTAACTCCTCATAATCAGCTTCAACCGATGGATCTATGGAAAGATAATGAAGCCGCGAAACAAAGTATTCCATGGCAGTTTTATCCTGATCGTCACTATCTACAAAGTCTTTTAATTCATCCAGAATATAGTTTTGATAATCTTCGTCATTATATTCAGTACGCCCTACCCCCAGAATGGAAAAATCCTTATTAATCCGTTTATCTTTATATAAAGAGTATAAAGCAGGCATTAATTTGCGCTTCGTCAAATCGCCCGATGCACCGAAGATCACCATTACAAGAGGATGGGTTGACTGTTTATTATTCATAGTTTTAAGTTTTGAGTTATGAGTTTAGAGTTATGAGTTATGAGTTTAGAGTTATGAGTCGCTATATAAAGCTAGTTTATTCTTTACCTAAAACTCATTACTCAAAACTCATTACTCATTACTCATAACTCTAATTACACATTATATGATCCCGATTTGGTATTCCCGCCGTGGCCCGTCCAGTTCTCATGGAAGAACTTTCCACGCGGTTCGTCTACCCTTTCAAATGTATGCGCTCCGAAATAATCGCGTTGTGCCTGTATCAGGTTGGCAGGAAGCTTCTCGGAAGTTAATGAGTAGAAATAGTTTAATGCTGAAGAAAATGCCGGAACGGGTATTCCTTCGGTTATAGCATAAGCCACTACACGCCTCCAACCTAAAAATACATCTTTGATCTCATTCTTAAAATAAGGAGCCAATAGTAAATGTGCAGGTCTGTCTGTTGCTTCAAAAGCTGCTGCAATATCGTTCAGGAATGCACTGCGAATGATGCATCCGGCACGCCACAAGCGGGCAATAGAAGCCAAATTCAGGTCCCATGCAAACTCATCGGATGCTTTTTGTAAAACAGCAAATCCCTGAGCATATGATATTAATTTCGAGGCGTATAATGCAGAGTGAATATCCTGTACAAGTTCAAGCTGTTTGGACGATATCTTTTTAGGGCTGTGATGGTATTGCATAGCAGCCTTTCTACGTAAATCAACCTGATTGGACAAGCTACGTTCAAACACAGCCGAAGCAATTAAACCTAATGGCATATTCAATTCCATTGCATTGATTACAGACCACTTACCTGTTCCTTTCTGTCCGGCAGCATCCAGGATATTATCTACCAGCCACCCTCCGTACTTAAAATCTTTGTGTTTAAGAATATTTGCTGTAATCTCAATCAGATAACTGCGCAGTTTACCCTCATTCCATTTACTAAATACGGCAGACATCTGTTCATTGGTGATATCCAACAGATTTTTCATTGTCCAATAAGATTCGGCAATGAGCTGCATATCTCCATATTCAATACCGTTATGGATCATTTTTACGAAATGTCCGGAACCTGCCGGTCCAACCCACTCGCAACAAGGAGTGCCATCTTCGGCTTTGGCTGCAATGCTTTGTAAGATAGGTTTAACCTCTTGCCATGCTTTTGCAGAACCACCCGGCATGATAGAAGCCCCGTTCAAAGCCCCCTCTTCACCGCCCGACACACCTGCTCCGACAAAAAGAAAACCTCTGGATTCGGCCAATATTACACGACGGTTGGTATCTTCATAATTAGAGTTACCACCATCAATAAGGATATCGCCCTCGGATAGATAAGGGAAAAGTTGCTCCATCAGTTCATCCACAGGACTTCCTGCACGAACCATCATCATAATCTTACGCGGCGACTCCAACGAATCAACAAAATCTTTTATTTCGGTAAATCCTTGAATATGTTTTCCTTGGGCGCGTCCGTTTATGAAACGCTCTACTACTCCTTCTTCTATTCCGGGTACTGTACGGTTGTAAACAGATACTCTCCAACCCTTGTTTTCCATGTTGAGAGCCAGATTTTCGCCCATTACGGCAAGTCCGATCAAGCCCACATTAGATACTGCTTTCCTCATGTTAATCTGATTGTTTTATTCTTATTTATATATATGTATAACGATAGCATAAAGCATTTGTTCGGGGAAATCAAAAAGAAATTGTACTTTTGCAACTTACATGTAAAGAAGTGTTATGAAGAAAATCCGTTTAGGTTTGCTGTCGCGCATTGTTATTGCAATTTTGCTTGGCATTATATTGGGAAACTTCCTACCAACCCCCTTGGTGCGGGTGTTCGTTACATTTAATTCGATCTTCAGTGAGTTCCTTAATTTCTCAATTCCACTGATTATTCTTGGATTGGTGACCGTCGCTATTGCCGATATCGGTAATAAAGCAGGAAAGTTATTACTCATCACCGTCCTGATTGCTTATGGTGCGACTCTATTATCCGGATTTATCTCTTATTTTACAGGTGCAGCTTTATTCCCTTCTATGATTGAACCGGGAACTTCATTAGGCGAAGTTACAAACTCCGATGGTCTACTACCCTACTTTTCCGTTGGCATACCGCCACTCATGAATGTTATGACGGCATTGGTATTTGCTTTCACACTTGGATTGGGCTTAGCAAACCTGAATAGTACTTCTCTTAAGAACGTTACGCGAGATTTCCGCGATATTATAGTTATGGTTATAGAGAAGGTAATTATTCCACTGTTGCCTATCTATATATTCGGCATATTTCTGGGCATGACACACTCCGGACAGGTTTATTCTATTCTTCTGGTATTTATCAAGATTATAGGTATTATTTTCGGCATTCATGTATTTGTTTTGCTTTTGCAATACTCTATAGCAGGAGCAATCACACGCCGTAACCCCCTGAAACTATTATTGAAAATGCTACCGGCTTACTTCACGGCTTTAGGCACTCAATCATCCGCGGCTACGATTCCTGTTACGCTGGAACAAACAATAAAGAATAACGTATCTCCCCAGATTGCCGGATTTGTGATCCCGCTTTGTGCAACAATACATTTATCTGGTAGTACACTAAAGATCGTTGCCTGTGCATTAGCGCTAATGATCATGCAGGGAATGCCATATGATTTCCCCATGTTTGCCGGGTTCATTTTCTTATTGGGAATAACAATGGTTGCTGCTCCCGGTGTTCCGGGTGGTGCTATCATGGCATCTTTAGGCGTACTTCAATCGGTTTTAGGATTTGATGAATCGGCACAAGCCCTGATGATTGCTTTATATATTGCTATGGATAGTTTTGGCACAGCCTGTAATGTAACAGGCGACGGTGCTATTGCATTGATTATAGATAAAATAACTGATAAAGATTCAATTAAAAAATAAATATGAAAACAGCCCTTATAACAGGTATAACTGGACAAGACGGCTCATTTCTAGCCGAATTCTTATTACAGAAAGGCTATGAAGTTCATGGCATCCTACGTCGGTCATCTTCATTCAACACAGGACGCATTGAACACCTGTATTTTGACGAGTGGGTACGTGATATGAAGCAAAAGCGTACCATCAATCTACATTATGGCGACCTGACGGACAGTAGTTCGCTGGTACGTATCATCCAACAGGTGCAACCGGATGAAATATATAATCTTGCAGCACAAAGCCACGTTAAAGTTAGTTTTGAGGTGCCGGAATATACAGCCGAAACCGATGCAGTGGGAACGCTCCGAATTTTAGAGGCAGTCCGTATACTCGGGTTGGAGAAGAAGGTACGCATATATCAGGCATCTACCTCAGAACTTTATGGTAAGGTACAAGAAGTTCCTCAGAAAGAGACTACTCCCTTCTACCCCCGCTCTCCTTATGGGGTAGCTAAACAATACGGTTTCTGGATAACCAAGAACTATCGCGAGAGCTATGGCATGTACGCGGTGAATGGGATTCTCTTTAATCATGAAAGTGAACGCCGTGGCGAAACATTTGTAACCCGTAAAATCACTTTAGCTGCTGCCCGTATCCGTTTAGGCGAACAAGACAAGCTTTACTTGGGTAATCTGGATGCCATGCGCGACTGGGGATATGCCAAAGATTATGTAGAATGCATGTGGCTGATGCTGCAACATGATACACCGGAGGATTTTGTAATTGCCACAGGTGAATATCACTCTGTACGCGAATTCTGTACCTTGGCCTTCTTTGAAGCAGGTATTAACCTACGCTGGGAAGGTGAAGGTATTAACGAAAAAGGTCTTGACGTAGAAACCGGTAAAGTACTTGTTGAAGTAGATCCGAAGTATTTCCGTCCGGCAGAGGTTGAACAATTACTAGGCGATCCCACAAAGGCCAAAACATTATTGGGATGGAACCCTAGAAAAACAAGTTTTAAAGAATTAGTTCAGATTATGGTTCGACATGATCTGGCCAAAGTAAAACGAATGATAGCTTATAAACATGAATAAAAACGCTAAAATTTATATAGCAGGACATCGCGGATTGGTGGGCTCTGCTATTTGGAAAAACCTGCAAAAGAAAGGTTACACACAGTTAATCGGTAAAATCCGTAGTGAACTAGATTTAATGGACCCTGTAGCTGTTCGCGGGTTCTTCGATGAGGAACAACCGGAATATGTTTTCTTTGCCGCCGCTCATGTGGGTGGTATTATGGCAAACAACACTTATCGCGCCGATTTTATTTATAACAACCTGCAAATCCAACAAAACATTATCGGCGAGAGTTTCCGTCATAATGTGAAGAAACTCCTATTCCTGGGGAGTACTTGTATATACCCACGAGATGCAAGGCAGCCTATCAGCGAGACTGAACTGCTTACTGGCCCACTGGAATATACGAACGAACCGTATGCAATAGCCAAGATTGCAGGATTAAAAATGTGTGAGAGTTTTAATCTGCAATATGGCACGAACTACATTGCTGTAATGCCTACCAACTTGTATGGCCCAAACGATAATTTTGATCTGGAACGCAGTCATGTACTTCCGGCTATGATTCGTAAAATCCATTTAGCGAAATGCCTGCAAGAAGACAACTGGAAAGCAATACAGATTGATTTGGATAAACGCCCGGTAGAAGGTGTTAATGGCAGTTCTTCGCAAAAAGAGATATTGGATACCCTTTCTAAATATGGAGTAACAAGTCAGGGTGTTGAACTATGGGGAACAGGCAAACCACTGCGTGAGTTCCTTTGGAGCGAAGAAATGGCAGATGCTTGTGTGTATATTATGGAGAAGATTAACTTTGAACAATTAAGCAGCGGCAGCGAGGCGCTGCACCCAGGTTTCCATGCGGAAGGAACGAACAAAGAAATACGTAACTGCCATATCAACATTGGCACTGGTAAGGAAATCACGATTAAAGATCTTTCTGTATTGATTGCTCAAACTGTAAACTATAAAGGAAATATAACATTCAACAGTGATAAGCCAGATGGAACTATGCGTAAACTAACTGACCCGTCTAAGCTACATTCCCTAGGATGGCATCATCAGATAGAAATAGATGAAGGGGTGCGTCGTATGTATGACTGGTATTGTGAGTAAGTTAGGTTACTAGCCTACCCAATGAATATAAAAGTAAAGGATCTGCAACATAACCGTAGAACGGTTTTAGTGCAGATCCTTTTTTATATAACGTTTACAAAAAAAGCCTAGGTGCAGCGCCTCGCCCGCTGTTTAATCGTTTGTTAGTTTTCTGTATCGTACACGTTTAGGTTCTTCATTTCCTAAGCGTTTCAACTTATTTTCTTCGTATTCCGAGTACGAACCTTCAAAGTAGAATACATTCGAATCACCTTCAAAAGCAAGGATATGCGTACAGATACGATCCAGGAACCAACGGTCGTGGGAGATGACAACGGCACATCCTGCGAAATCTTCCAAACCTTCTTCCAAAGCACGTAATGTATTTACGTCAATATCATTGGTCGGCTCATCGAGAAGCAGTACGTTGCCTTCTTGTTTCAATGCAATAGCGAGGTGCAGGCGGTTGCGTTCACCACCGGAAAGCACTCCACAAAGTTTTTCCTGGTCACCACCCGAGAAATTGAAACGTGAAAGATATGCGCGGGCATTAATATCCCGTCCACCCATGCGAATCAATTCATTACCTCCTGAAATGACTTCATATACACTTTTTTCCGGATCAATATCTTTATGCTGTTGGTCGACATAGGAGATCTTCACGGTTTCTCCTACTTCAAATGTTCCTTTATCTACGGTTTCCAATCCCATAATCAGACGGAAAAGCGTTGTTTTACCGGCACCATTAGGACCGATAATACCAACAATACCATTCGGTGGAAGCATGAAGTTCAAATCATCAAACAGCAGTTTATCACCATATCCTTTGGCTACATGAATGGCTTCAATAACCTTGTTACCCAAACGTGGTCCGTTAGGAATAAAGATTTCCAACTTTTCTTCTTTTGCCTTAACATCTTCATTAAGCAATTTATCATATGAATTCAAACGGGCTTTACCTTTAGCATGTCGGGCTTTAGGAGCCATACGTACCCATTCCAACTCTCTTTCCAGTGTTTTGCGACGCTTGCTGACGGTCTTTTCTTCCATCTCCATGCGTTTGGTTTTTTGCTCCAACCATGAAGAATAGTTTCCTTTCCATGGAATACCTTCACCACGGTCTAGTTCAAGAATCCATCCGGCTACGTGGTCAAGAAAGTAACGGTCGTGCGTTACGGCAATAACAGTACCTTCATATTGTTGCAAGTGTTGTTCCAACCAATCAATAGATTCTGCATCAAGGTGGTTGGTAGGCTCATCAAGCAACAGTACATCCGGCTTCTGCAATAACAAACGGCATAACGCCACGCGACGACGTTCACCACCCGACAGATGTTTTACCAACTGATCTTCCGGTGGACAACGAAGGGCATCCATAGCACGCTCCAGTTTGGTGTCCAGATTCCATGCATCTGTTGCATCTATAATATCTTGTAGTTCGGCCTGACGGGTAAAGAGTTTATCCATCTTGTCCGGATCTTCATAATATTCCGGTTCGCCAAACTTCAGGTTGATTTCTTCATATTCCTTCAAGGTGTCAACAATAGACTGTACACCTTCCATTACTACCTCTTTTACTGTTTTTTCATCATCCAGTTTGGGTTCCTGTTCCAGATATCCCACCGAATATCCTGGTGAAAATACAACTTCGCCCTGATAAGATTTCTCTAATCCGGCAATGATTTTCATCAACGTAGATTTACCCGAACCGTTAAGACCAATGATACCAATCTTTGCACCATAGAAGAAAGATAGGTAAATGTCCTTTAATACATACTTGTTAGGTTGAAAGGCTTTGCTCACCCCAACCATAGAAAAGATTATTTTCTTATCATCCGCCATAATTAAACGATTTGTTAATTTAGAGTAGTTTTAAAAGATAAAAAGCTCTAACAATCTACTGACCATCAGAGCTTTAAGTGATCCAGCTGGGGCTCGAACCCAGGACCCCAACATTAAAAGTGTTGTGCTCTACCTGCTGAGCTACTGAATCAATCCTTTATTGCTGTTAAGCGGGTGCAAAGGTATAACTATTTATTAAAAATGCAAAAATATTCTATTCTTTTTTCTATATTTGTTTTTAAATTGATAGCAAGCACTATAGGTGATAGATAAAAACAATAATCAGATGCTTTATTAAAAGAAATTGTGAAGAATCATATATTAGTTATATATTTGCGATCATAAAAACATCTGGCACTTATGCAAAAACTTGTAGCATACCCGCTTTCCATCATCTACTATCTGTTGTTTGGAAGTACTTTGGTTATTTTTCACGTGATTCAATGGCTGAGTTTTAATTTATTTGGCTACCAGGCTCATAAAAAGAGTGTAGATGTATTGACTTTCTTTCTGGTCGTGAACACCTACGTTTTAGGAACAAGATATAAAATCAGGAATATAGATAAACTTCCCTCAGGAGTTCCTTTGATTATTGCCTCTAACCATCAAAGCCTGTATGATATTACAAGTATGGGCTGGTTTATGCGAAAAGTACATCCTAAATTTATCAGTAAAATAGAACTGGGTAAAGGAATTCCAAGCATCTCATATAATTTAAGACATGGCGGCTCGGTACTTATTGATAGGAAAAATCCGAAACAATCTCTGTCCGCCATAAGGATAATGGCCGAATATATTGAAAATAACCAGAGAGCAGCAATCATATTTCCCGAAGGAACAAGAAGCAAAACAGGTAAGCCACGATCATTCGCAGAGAGTGGATTAAAGATTCTTTGTAAATATGCGCCATCTGCTTATATGGTTCCTGTTACAGTCAACAATTCGTGGAAAATGACCCGATGGGGTTCTTTCCCTTTAGGCATAGGCAACAAAATCGAACTAATAATTCATGATCCTATTCCGGTAAATGCCATGCCTTTCCCTGAGCTTTTTGAGAAAACAGAACAGACTGTTATTCAGGCTATCAATTGATGAGCCTGAACCACTGTATTCTTCTTCTTAATTAAATATATATTGAGTATTTGTGCGGTTTTCTGCCATCGAAATGAGCATATTTCTTTCATCAACATCTCCTGATTTGAACAAAAGAATATTTCCTTCTGTTTTATCTAAAAAAATAAATGAAAGATCAATCAGGTGCCAAAAGAAAACTGACTCCTTCTATCATGATGAAAATCATGAAAGATACCGTACAAGGGTTTATGGATGATAATGTACTGCAACTCAGCGCATCATTGGCATATGCCACATTATTTTCAATTATACCTTTCCTTTCTCTTATAGTTACTATTGGAACATTCTTTCATACCGACCTGACTAATCAATTATTTGTTCAGTTGCAGCCAATCCTCGGTGCTGAATCCGTTGAACAACTTAAAACAATAATATTGAATGCTAAAAAAACAGATTCGTCTACATTAACGGCAATTGTAAGTTTAGGAGTTACCATATTCGGTGCAACTGCCATCTTTGCCGAAATACAAGGATCGTTAAATTCAATTTGGGGAATAAAAGCCATACCCAAGAAAAGCTGGCTCAAATATATTAAGAACAGACTACTCTCCTTCTCTATCATTCTTATATTCGCCTTTATCCTGCTTATCACATTTACGATAACAAATGTTATTGGTAACCTGAGTGATCGGTTTATGTCTAATTATCCTGATATAGCGGAGTCATTTGTTAAGCTGGTTGGTTTGATTTTGAATATTGGGGTTACATCTTTTATTTTTGTATTGATGTATAAAATATTGCCCGATGCCAAAATAAAGAGTAAAGATGTACTGGTAGGAGCTCTCGTAACTACCATTTTGTTTCTAATCGGGCAATGGGGAATCTCTCTTTATATTGGAATGGCAAGTGTTGGAACTGTCTACGGGGCGGCAGCTTTTATGGTTATTCTGATTACCTGGATTTATTATTCGGCTATAATTATTTATATAGGTGCAGAGTTCACCGAAGCTTGGGCAAATGAGATGGGAAGTAAGATTTTCCCGGATGAGTTTGCCGTAACAACCCGAATTATTGAGATTCATGGGGATAAGCCTGCAGAATCGGTGAATAAGATAGAGATTAACGAACAAGAATAAGTTCCGGTAGATTATCTCTTAATGAAATAGCAAAAATCACTTAACTTCCTATACAACTAGATGTACATCTGGTTACAGACTAGATGTACGTCTGGTTAGCAACCACATGTACATCTGGTTGTACAGAGCAATAAGAGATAATATAATTACGTCCTGGAGATATCCGTCGAGGATTAGGACATAACACAATAATTAAAGTATCAAACTGCTTTTCTCATCTGATGATATCCAAAATAGGAAATAAAGACAAAACAGAATAGCGGCAGGATAAATCCTAATGCCATATAAGTTGTACCTATCGCTCCCATTAAAATAGGAAATACAGCTCCTCCTGCAACTCCCATAACTAAATAAGAAGATGCTTTTTTGACTTGCGAATCGCTAAACCCTCTAACTCCTAACGCAAATATAGTTGGAAACATGGTCGACATGAAAAAGAAGGATGCGTATAAGGAGTACAAGGAGAGTTTACCAACGGACATAACAACAAATGTCATGCAAATAGCCGCCAATAAACCAAAGATGATAAGTACCATTTCCGGTTTGAGCCAACGCATAATAAAGCTGGAGCTAAGACGCCCAACCAGGAAAAGGAACATTCCACCAAAACCTAATAGCTGAGAAGCATGAAGGTTGGATAGTGTTGGGTCCAATTCTGTTACATAGTTTATAAAGAAACTAAAAATGCCGGTCTGTGCTCCACAATATGAGAACTGTGCAAGTACAGCTAAAACAAAACCTGTAGATTTCCAGATTGAGGTTGTTGCTTTTACATGATCTTTTTCTTCGACAACAAATTGGTTTACTTCGATTTGAGGGAGTTTTGTCCATGCAAATATAACAGTAACGATCAAAACAACAATTCCGACGAGAATATAGGGTTTTGCCAGAGCCAATTCGTCTTCAGGGCTTGAACCGAAGATTAATGCACCGCCAATGATGGGACCAATAATCCAGCCTACACCATTAAAGCCGGCTGCGATATTGATTCTTTGTGCAGCCGAGTCCTCCTCTCCCATTGCGGTTATGTATGGATGCGCACCAGTTTCAATAATACATAATCCGCAGGCTAATACAAACAAGGCAATCAGGAATGGAATGGGAGAATGCAGGAAAGCCGACGGAATGAATGCAAATGCACCGATAGCAAATAACAATAAACCTATTACTATTCCTTTTTTATATCCTACTTTGCCCATAATCAATCCGGCGGGCAGTGCCATGATGAAATAAGCAATATAAGTAGAGAATTGTACAAAACCGGATTCGGCTTTAGTCATTTCAAACGCGCCTTGGAAATGTTTGTTAAGCACATCCAGAAGTCCATGGGCGCAGCCCCACATCAAGTACAGACACGAAACTAACAGGAACGCGACCAGGTAGCTTTTTCCTGTAGACGATTTTAATATGGATTTCATACGCAGATTAGTCTAAATGAAAGAACTCTTCCATATCTGCCCACCATTCGCCCTCCTGCCGGGTTTCCAACGGCTCCTGGCAAGGTTTACATACCGCCCACCATCGTTGGGTTTCAGGATCATCAGCCATTTTAGCCATATCGGCTTCATAATCCGTACCTATATATTCATAGTAGCTGAATAGGTATCCGTCTTTATAATAGATACTGTAATTCTGAAGACCACATTCTTTAATCATTCGCAAAACTCCCGGCCAGGCATTGGCATGTAGCGTTTTATATTCTTCCAGTTTCTCGGGACGAAGGCGGATTATACTTCCATATCTTTTCATATCATTTATCTTTTTAGTGCGTTAAACAAGGCTTCGATATTTGCGGGGGGAATATCGGGTAGAATGGCTTCATGGCTTGGAGAGATGATAAGTCCGGTAGGAAATATCTCTTCCAGTTCTTTTACTTTGGCATAAACATCTTCCGGTTTACCGTTAACTAATAAATGCTGTGCATCAACACCTCCGCAGAAAGAAATCCTGCTTCCAAAGTCGTCATGCAAACGTTGTGGTTCCATATTTGCGGCAAGCGCCTGAATGGGGTGAATGATATCTACTCCCAGATCAATAAGATCGGGAATGATATCATAAATACTACCGCACGAATGGTGAACGACTTTCAGGTTATACTTTTTGGCCTGTTCAATCATTTTTTTGGTCCCGTCGAATACAAACTCCCTCAACATCTCGGGTGAAACCATCAGGTTATTTTGGCTTCCAAAGTCATTTCCGATTAAAACGGCGTGAATCTTTCCTTGTGTAGCTTTGTAGAATATCTCGTTTGCCCGCAGATAAAAGTCTGTAATTCTGTCAATGACAGCTTTAAACATTTCAGGTTCCAATATCATTTTGATCATGGCTGTTTCCATACCGAAAGCCGCGCAAGCGTCCTGAAAGTGGGCCGACCATGAAACTCCCATAATGGCATATCCTTCAGGTACTTCATTGACCACCCTTAGACATTCCTCCGGGTCAATGTATTTCTCAGGGTCGGGCCAGGGGAACTTATCAACATCTGCCGGGTTTGAATAATCCTCAAAGAATCCCGGAGCGGTTAACGTCCGTTCATCTACATTCACATGACTGTCTTTTGCAAAGTTGAAAGCTGCATATATGGCGTTACTATCGGGAGAATGATATGGAATCTCGACAGGATAAATGTCGTCATCCAAACAAGCTTTTAAGCTATTGATATCATTTACATTAAAATGTGATAACAAAGCCGGTATGGCCGAATGGTCGGGTATGCCAAGCCAGGAGGCTGGCCTGTCAACCGGGCGACGCTCCGCTGTAGCATAAAATCGTTCAATGTGATTCATTGTTGTATTAGGTTTTAGATATGAATAAGATATATAAATCAGACGGAGTTTTTTTGTATCTGTACTATGTTTATGAGCTAGTCGTCAATCTTTTATTTATATTTGTGGGAGTTTTTAAAAGATATGGTTATGAAAAACAAAAAGCAATTCGTATTTATATTCTTCATTTTCTTTCCTGTTTTCCTTTGGGGACAGAGCAATACCGGTGCAACAGAATTCGCAAATATTCCTAATAACAGTTCTATTCAACACCCGTGGTTTGGTAAGCGTATAGGCTATATCGGAGATTCAATCACCGACCCGAAAAGTTACGGCGATAAGATAAGGAAGTATTGGTCTTTCTTAGAAGAATGGTTAAATACAACGTCTTATGTTTACGGTATCAGCGGCCGGCAATGGAACGATGTTCCCCGACAGGCCGAGTTATTAAAACAAGAGCATGCCGAAGAAGTTGATGCCATTATCGTCTTTATGGGAACAAATGATTTTAATGCCAGTATACCTGTTGGCGAATGGTTTACCGAAAAGGAAGAACAGGTAATGGCTGCTCGTGGTGAAACAAAAAAACTGGTAACGCGCAAACAACGAACTCCAATCATGTCTACCGAGACGTATAAAGGACGTATCAACATGGGTATCAGCCAATTGAAGAAATTGTTCCCTGATAAACAAATCGTACTGTTAACACCCTTGCACCGTTCATTTGCCGAATTCGGGGAAAAGAATGTGCAACCCGATGAAAGTTACCAGAATAATTGCGGAGAATATATTGACGCTTATATCCAGGCTATTAAGGAAGCAGGGAATTTATGGGGAATTCCAGTCATTGATTTCAATGCTCTTACCGGATTGAACCCTATGGTTGAAGAACAACTGATTTATTTTAATGATGCCGGATTTGACCGTTTACATCCAAGTACCGAAGGACAACAGCGAATGGCTCGTACTCTGATGTATCAGTTGTTAACATTACCGGTAACATATTAAACAGTAGTCACAAACAAATCCATTACTATAAAAGTTGTCTTGGTGTGTTAATAAACCGAATTGCATTTCATGTTTTAACGATTAGGTTCGAAAGGATATTTTCACGCTAAGTAAACTTTTACTTGCCTCCGGCTGTTGTTATGGAAAACAAATAGAAACAAATAAAATTCCGGATATGCAATGGCAAGGAAGAAGAGGTAGCACAAATGTAGAAGATCGTCGTGGACAAGGCGGCATGTCTCCTCGTGGATGTAGTGTTGGCGGAGGTATTGGTACTCTCGTTATTATTCTCATTTACTGGTTAATGGGTGGTAATCCATTACAACTAATTGGACAACTAAGCGATAGCCAGGGAGATACCTCAGGATATACACAAGAATATACACATACGGCAGAATCAGATTCAACTGCCCGTTTCGTCTCTGTTGTCCTGGCCGATACGGAAGATGTATGGACCAATATATTCAACCAAATGGGACGTGATTACCGTAAACCAACCTTGGTTATTTTCAGCGGATATACCACATCGGCATGCGGAACTGCCCAAAGTGCTACCGGTCCTTTTTATTGTTCGGAAGACGAGAAAATATACATCGACCTTGCATTCTTTAACCAAATGGCCGGACAATTACAGGCTGGTGGAGACTTTGCTTATGCCTATGTGATAGCGCATGAGGTTGGGCATCATGTACAGAAACTCTTGGGTACCCTCGATCAGGTACACAATATGATGGCACGCACAGACGATGTTAATGCCAATAAACTATCCGTCGCCCTGGAACTTCAAGCTGACTTTTACGCCGGTGTATGGGCAAACCATACAGAAAGCATGTTCAATAGCCTTGACCAGGGAGATATAGAGGAAGCGCTGAACGCAGCAAATGCCATCGGCGATGACAAATTGCAGGAAAGTTCCCAAGGGTATAGCGTACCCGACTCGTTTACCCATGGAACTTCCCAACAGAGACATGACTGGTTCTATAAAGGGTACAGAACCGGCGATATCCAACAGGGAAACACTTTCGAATAAGATTAACCGGAAGGTTTGTTTATTTTAATGGCATAACCACTCTGGCTATTTCTGACAGTTTGGACAAAAGTAAATACTGCCTCCCATATAGGATTCTTTCATGATAGAACCACCACAAGCCGGACAAGGTTGCTTCTTCCATGTATTTGCAGATAAGACCGTTATATATCTTCCGCTATTCCCATACAGGTCACTTTGGGTGTTACGTCCTCCCTTTTCGGTCATATCTTTTAATGTATCTTTTAAAGAACGAAATAAAGTGGCTCGTTCTTCATCAGACAAAGTGAGTGCTTTGCGTTTAGGGTGAATCCGGGCATTAAAAAGTATATCCTGCAATACCCCATTCCCAACTCCGGGAATACGTTGTTCGGTGGCTAGTATCGCTTTTGCACTCAATGTTTTCTTTGCTTCTGCAAATAACTGATTGAAGTTATCCATGGTGTATGTATCATCCAATGGAGATATACTATTCATACTCAATTCATGGTATTTGTTCTCTATCACTCCATCCGGATAAACAGAGATAAAACCATACATAGCTACCGTAAAAACAAGGAACGACTCATCTTCAAAGCCTAGTATAAGTTGATAGTTTTCCGGTATATTATTGCCGGGCTCGTTGTACTTAGCAATGACTCCATCGCCTATGCTCAGGATGGTTCCGCCGGTCAGAAAGAAGTCAACGAACATGCCATATCCTTTGGCGGATTCTATGGTCTTTCCTACAAGATGTCCTCCATACTCTAATGGATCACCTATATAAAAGGTGAACTTATGAGGCTTACTTGCATTAAATACATGTGCTATTTTCTTTCCAACCAGCGTTTCGCTTGCCTGTTTGGTGAGGGTAACAACTTCGGGTAATTCTAACATAACATTCTTTTATTTACGTTTTTCAATCGGAATATATATATCTGTTGTCCATTCGGACATATCCGTATACCTGGGTTCATTTTGATATACTTCAAAACTTATACTGTTACTTTGCGCATAGTTGCTTTGAGGTAACCAGTCTTCATATATCGAGCGGTAAAGTTCGGGTAATGCGGCATAACTTCCTTTGTGCCTGAATACGGCATAATATCCTCCGGGTATCTCTTGTATACTGAATTTTCCTCTGGGTTTATATTCTCCGGTTATAAAAACTCCCAGATAGAACCGGCATTGCTCTTCAACAGTGACCTGTGGATTATCCCGGCTTATACTCACATATTTTCCGGAATCTTCTTTTTTAATATACTTCTCTCTGTAATGCACAATCTTTTCCCAGATTTTGAGATAATTATTCCGATCCTTATAACTTCTTTCGACCGGATAACTAATAACAGTCTGAGTATCTAGCTTTTTAATCTGAGGTTGTAATGATATGGCTATTTGTGGAGAAGATTCTTTTATTGTTACCTGATAGAATCTTTCCCTGTATTCCGTCATGGAAAGTCCAAAGTGTTTTTTGAAAGCTTTAGCCAAACTTGCATTGGTTTGGTATGCCGTTTGCTCTAATATTCCATTTATTGTCAGGTTGGTTAATATTAGTTTATGGGCAATACCCTCCAATCGAAGGCGTTGTATATAGCTGCCAATATTTTCTCCAATCATATCCTTAAATACCCGGCGAAGATGGAAAAAGGATAGATTTGATATCCGGCATAATTCATTAACATCAATTACCGTATTCAGGTTCTGATCAATATAAGCCTTTATTTTACCTACAGCTTCGTTATGGACATTCCGGGTGATTTCTTTTTGTTTCCAGCGTTTTAAGGTGGGAAGTCGTTTATTGAGAAGTATCCGCAAATCTTGTGGAGTATAGCTGGTACTGGAATATTCGTTATACTTATCGGTGTACTTCACCCATATATCAACCATTTGTTCCATGGGGATATCGACAATGTACTCTCCATCTTTCAGACAGTAGTAACAATACTCATCACTCCGGGAATGATCGGCATTTGTTCCCAGATATTCCTCTACATCAAAACGAAGAGGCATACCACAACTCTGACAGTATTGTTTCCTGAGCGTTTCCTGTTCCATAGATACAAAAATAAAAAGGCTATTCGGGATATTGTTGTCCAAAATAGCCTTTTTTAGTTATGTTATGCAGAATTATACTTTTAAATATGCTTTTGAATAATCATTAAAGAGAAATAAGGAAATGCTTTATTTTGCAATTCGCTGATATCGGTAGAATAGTATTCTTTTTCTGTTCCTGCATTTTCAAAATAGTGGTAATAATAGGAAGGATGGCTCGGTATAAAACGGTGTAACTCATCTGTACATTGGGATAGTTTCATGATAACGACTGTCATATTTGAGTCAAGTAGTTCTGAAAGTTCCTCCACATTCGTATTTCCCGGAATAACCACCAAGCGTTCTTCTTGTTGTACCACATGCAGACCGGCAATAGCTCCGCATGCAATAAAAGCAGGGATGCCCGGAACACTGCATACCGGAATATGGATAGTATGCAGCCTGTCATATACATAATGAATAGAAGAATAGAATCCGGCATCACCCTCAGCAACGACTGCAACCCGGTAAGCTTCTTTATATAATGCAGCGGCTGATTCGAACATACGGTCATAAACCTGCATGGCCAATGAGCGGTCTTTACTCATGGGCAGCGGGAACAACCTGATCTTATCATCCGGTATTTCCAGTTGATGTAATATATCGGCGGCACGGGAAGAAACATGACCATTGCCTGTAACTGTTGCCGGACAAAGAATAACATCCGATTGCTGAAGTATGCGAAGGCCTTTTAACGTGATAAGCTCTGCTTCACCTGGCCCGAGAGAAACGAAAGTAACCGGATGTTGTTCCATTATTTTTTTAATGTTATTGGTTTATTTCAAATTCGCTTTGATCCAATCCAGTTGTACATAGCGTGTTTTGGTAGACACCCAATGTTCGTTAACAGGGGTTATCAATGCTTCTTTTGGAGAAGTCAACACATTATATACGGCATAACTGGTGGTCGGCGGACAAACATCATCATTAAATCCCCAAGTCATAAATACAGGAGCAGTAACACGACGGGCAAAGTTTACAACATCATAATATACAAGTGTGTTGATTACTTCGGGAGTTAAAGAGATACCTTTATATTTGCGTCCGAAGTGTGGATAACCTCCTGTAACGTCTTTACCGGCATAGCCAGCCATATCAGACAAAGCCGGATGATTAGCTACACAAGCTGTTATGCGGGAATCCAATCCCGAAAGAATGATAGCAAGCGCACCACCCTGGCTCCCACCTTGTGCAATCATATTTTTACCGTCCCATTCGGGTAGAGTCGATACATAATCTACCGCCCGTACACAACCCAGATATACCTTCTTCATATAATAGGTGTTACGATCCTGGATTCCATTAGCCAAATAACCATTAGGATGATGGTCACCAAACGCACGGGAAATATCTTTGTATGTTTCGGCGTCCAATGATGGGTTAATTCCATGAATTTCCATATCAAAACGGATACAATCGGCTTCTACATAGAACATCGTTTTCAATGGGTTCATCGGCTTCACTCCTGCTCCCGGCGGACAAACAACAACCGGATATTTACTGGGTTTCTTTGGTTTACTTAAGTAGCCATATACAAATTTTCCGGGTTGGTAGCATTGAAGCTTAACAAGATAGCAATCTACTTTATCCGAGGAATATTCGGGTGCATAGGTTACTTCCGGGTTCATCGGGCATTTAGACTGTTCCTCAAGTGCTTCTTTCCAGAAAGCATTGAAATCCTTAGGCATTTGTGTGTAGGGTTCTATTTTCTCTGGCGAGAATCCTACTTTGATATGGTGTTTGTAAGTCTCGTTTTTAACCTTAACACTCATCCGGCAATCACGAAAACCGGGCTTTTTCATGGTGCCGATTGCAATTTCAGCTTTGCCACCTTTTAGTTTAACTGTACCTTCGGTATCGGGTTCCAGATTGTCCTGACCAATGCGGTATGTTATTTCCAGGTTGTCTTGTAGAATTCCATATTCATAGATAGCAACGGTTACCGTAGCCTTCTCGCCTGTTTTGTAAAGCCAATCGGTATGGTTAGGAGTGGTTACCCAAAGTAAATTGCTTTGATGTGGGTAATTCTGTGCATCGGCAGGCAATACAAATATTCCTAACAGCAGGATAAGGAAAAGAAAGGGTGTCTTCATTGGTTGTATTCTATTTAGTAATTATTGGAATATCAGAGAAGCAAAAGTAGTGCTTTTCTTATGATATCAAAGAATTGTAGAAGAAGAAACAACCACATCTTATATCCATCGACCAGTGAAATCCCTTTCAACTGTTTCCTGAAATCTGATAAAGACAATGTTGTGTTTGCTTTTATAGTTTTAGCCCTATCAGGTAACAAATGTATTTTCAATTTGTCAGGTTAACCACCTTGATTACTCAATAACAATGACCAGTGATTTATCTACCGGTGCCCAGTCATAAACAAATTTGGCATGCGAAGATGCATTCCGTACACACATGTGCGAACGGGGAATACTACCCAATGTGGCACTCCACTCAATAATGGCTGTCCGGGGCAGGTTTACAGGAACGCCGTGAATATAGCCACCATTGGTAAACCGGCTTGCCCACGGTGTATAGCCGGCAATGCGTGATGTACCATCGACAAGGAATTGCATTTTGGGCTTTTTCTCCTGAACGACAAATATTCCCAGCGGGGTTTCTTTTTGATAAGGAGGATTATGTGCTCCGGTGGTTGCCGGATTCTGACTGCGTATCAGCCATTTAGTGCTGGTAGAATCTTTTTCTAACGTAGCTATATTCTGATTGGTTCTATCAACTACGGCTATGCGCTTAAAAGTCTGCATTTCAATGGGTTTTACGTATTTCTTCGGAATAAACCATTCTCCATCTCCGTAAACATGTGCTACATGTACCAAAGAGCTATCATTGTTATATCCTATAAATCGAAACAATGTTCCGTCTGTAGCATAAATTTCAGGAGTAATGGTATCTGTGAGTAAATAAAGTGGTACGGACTGATACCTTTCTGTACCCAAAGAGTCGGAAATGTTTTTATAGGCGTTGCGACTATACTTTTTCACAAGAGGCGATTCTCCGTTTACATTCTTCCGGTTCCGGACTACTCCCCAGGCTGTTGGTTTTTGCTGGGCATTTTCTATTTTTGCCAATTCCTTGCGCATCTTACCCCATTGGAATACACGCACGGTATCTTTATACGGGTATTTATCTTCCAGCGTATATTGATCGTATAGCAAGGCCTTTTCAAAGACAATGTCTTCCGGGAGTATTTCTTTGATCTCGGGTTCTTTGACTACTGAAATATTTTCAATGGTATCGTTCTCTGCTTTGGTTTCGATGTTTTCCTCAGATACTGAAGGCTTACAGGCTATTAAGGATAATAACCCGATGAATAAAACCATGTTTTGTTTACTTAATATCGACATAATATTATCTCTCTTCTTTTAACTTAAAAACAAAAGAGATAATACTTATGTTTAATCTCGCAAGAAATAAACAATCATTGTGAGTCATTAATTAAAGCCATGTTTATTCAAATACCGTTGCTGTAAAACTTTAAATTTTAGCATGCAAAAAACTCGTTTTTTACATGCTAAAATTTAAAGAAAAGTACCCCCTTTCAGAAGGCTCTGACACGGATAAATATGGCTAATAAATTATAGTGCTTTCTTCTTCTGAAACCGCACAGTAACATCCATCATCATTCCATTACTTACACAGTAGAAACGTTGATTAGTAGTAGGCGAATCAAGCCCGCCAAATTGTTCAATATACGGACCCAGTTTGATATAATCAAAATGCTCGAGAGAACACCCTTTCGGTAAAACCGCTTTCCCGGAATACCATCCGGTTTTAATTCTATTGCCGGTTATATGATGCACATAACTGGCCAACTCTTCTACTTCTTTGGGAGAAGCATCACCACCCATGAAACAAACACAGGTGATGGCTCCTCCATATTTACCCAGTAAGATATCCAACGCGTGGCGATCCAGCACATTTCCAATATCTTCCATCAGGTAAGGACTATGGCATCCCTTACATCGATTGGGACAATTGGACAGGTTGATCGCCAATGTTACTTCATCGGGCACCTCCTGGAAAACAATATCATAACTGGCGAACCGGAGCATAATGACGCCGTGCAGCCTCCCCCTGCCTGCTTTCCGAGAAATTACTTACCCGTTTCATATATCCGATAATGCGAGTCAGGTAGTCCAGATTCTTGCTTTTACATGATGGGCATTCATGCAAATACCGCTTATCAATATGCCCGCAATCGTTACATATGGCATTCGGTACATTGAATGTAAAGTAATTGCAGCCTTCATTGGCAGCCACACAAATCAGATGATAGTATTGTTCCTTGCTTAAATGTTCTTCCAGATTCATGTGCAAGGCCGAACCACCGGTAAGATGCTCTATATACTTCTTTCCATGCAGACGGAATTTATCAATGACATTCAATGATTTGTCTTCAACAATATAAAAATAGCTGTTATAGCAATCGCGGTTCACTTTATACCCGTCTCTCCTATCCCACTTCGCATGTTTTACTCCTACGTTCTCTGCCGGAATCATTTCACAGTTAAACATCAGATCTTTCGTGCGGTATCTCTTATTATACTCTTCAATCAGTCCGAGGATTTGCTGTACAAATTCCTCATAACGTGGATTGTCTGTTATTTCTATGCCCAAAGACTCGGCCGCTTCGACCAATCCGTTTACACCAATGGTCAGATATTGGCGTCCCAGATTAATATATCCGGCATCGAACAAAGGCAGCATACCTTTTTCCTGCATATATTTCAGATTTTCATTGTATGCCATCTGGACTTTATGCACCAGATCAACCACTTCTTCGAGGAAGAACATATAATGGATTCCCTTCCGCGAAGCCGACTGGATACAACGATTCAGATTAATAGTCAATACACTTTTTGAACCGGTAGACACTCCACCCGCACCCAAAGTATAGCTAAATCCGTTATCCTGAATTTCGTTACGTAAACGGCAACAGCTACTTAATGAATCAGCATTGTCACTGATATAAGTAAAGAAAGAATGCCCCTCGGCATACATCTCAGCAGTAAACTCACCATATTCCTTATCTTTAGGCTCGCCATTTTCAGTCAACAGCGCCATAGTTTCTACCGGGAAAGTCAATACGGTGCGTGTGCGTTCTTTATTGAACCATTTCATAAACCGTTTCTGAAGCCAGTTCAATGAATCCCAATGTGGAGCACTTCCATCGGGGAAGATAAAGTTCTCAAAAAGACTTTCGAAATAAAAACGATCGTAATAAGATATATTCCAGAATACCGCCTGGAAATTCCTTGCACCGGTAGGTTGGTTAATGGAATATACAATCTGCTCAAAGCAATCGGTAATGATTTTATCCAGTGTACGTTGCTTCAGTGATAAGTCAACAACCTTATCGGCTTCTTTATAATACTCCTTGCCATATTCCAGTCCGATAAAGTAGTTCATGTACATCAGGAATTCCGGTGTGGCACATGCACCGCTAAGCATACTGGATACCATGAAAACCATATTGATAAATCCACCGCAGAATGATTTCAGGTTGGTTGGAGCTTTGGAGTTACCACCTATAGACATTGTACCACCAATCAACCAGGGATACATGGTAATACTGGCACAATAGTTGGCCAGACTTGTCTCATCATTCTTATATATATAATGGTTGTTCAATAAATCAATATACTTGTCTGCCAGTTCTTTACCGTACATTTCCTTCAAGCGGTCGGTCAGCATGCGACGATTCAAACGAATGAAGTTCGATTTAGGCAATTCTCCGATCAACGTAGCCATATTTTTGTTCTCTACATTGGCATTCGAATCATATTTACTACCCGAAGCTGCATTTTGCGCATCACAATAATCAATCAGGAACTTCAATTTATCGCGCACCTCACGGTCTTCCAGGTGCTTTTGCCTGTAAAGCATATAAGATTTGGCAACCATATAATACCTTTCTGCCATAAGCGCTAACTCCACCTGGTTCTGAATTTCTTCAACCGTGGTTTGGTTCGTTATACTCACCCGACTTAAGATATTGGTGATCACATCCTGAGTAGCAAAGCTGCCTACCGATAAAAATGCTTTAGCAATAGCACTCCTGATTTTCTCCATAGAAAAAGGTTCTCTTTTTCCATCTCTTTTAATTATGAATAGCTCCATGATATATTATAATATGGGTTTAACATTTGCCTTGTTTATTAAAGTATCTAGCCGATAAAGTGAAAAAAGTCCTGTTGTCTTGTTATAAAATACATACTCCACACTACGTGAACCGCATGCGATGCAAATATATATAAAAAACAATTCAAATCAATACACAGTTTTCATATTAGAAAACATATTTATTAAATAAAACAAGATACCACCTGATAATCAATTAATTAAAAATAGAAATGGAAAACTTTATTTTATGAGTACGCAAAAATAAACCCAAAATAGAAAAGCAAAGCAAGATTTAAAAATAACAAAAGCCGAAATCCCATTAAAGAATTTCGGCTTTTATATAGTACTTTAATAAATTATATTTCCCAGGAAAGAGGAGTCAAATCAATGCACTTTCTTACCATTGATCTTTATGTTCTTGAATGTAGAGCTTTTCATAAATTGAGGAATCTCCGCATCTTTAGATGCTTCAAATTCTAAATTCTCAAATACAAAATCCGTTAACTCATATTGATCCTCAGAAGATACAACATCAAAAACAGTATTACACTCCATATTCAGATTTCGTATCGTAATATTATTCGCATAAGACTTCCTGATGTCTTTTTCTCCTTTTAAATCAAAGAACTGAGTCCAGGGTTTAATATAAACAATGCTATTGGCGCTACCTTTAATATCTTCCACCAGCATATATTCATAACGTTGAGGAGTATCGGGACGCATTTTTAACCAGAACAAGCGTTGCGCTTTATCAACCGTACAACGTCTGATAATTACATTGTGGTTATGTATAGACTCGCTTCCGCAGGTAAATGCGCTATGACAGAAACCAAAGGTACAGTCTTCCGCAATGATATTCCGGTTGGCTCCGTTGTTTTCGTCTTTATCTGCAAACGGGCCTTTACCTCCTTTTAATACAACAGCATCGTCGTTTACAGACATATAACAGTCTTTGATCAGGAAGTTGGTGCAAACGTCGATATCCACAGCATCACTACTCGGAGCTTTCACCGGAGCCTTAGGTGCAAAAATATGCAGATTCAGCAGTTTGACATTCTCGCATTTATAAAAGTGAGTCGTCCAGAACGGAGAGTTCATTAAACGAACACCAGAAATCTGAACGTCCTTACAGTTAGATACATATAACAAGCGCGGACGCATTTCGTCCATGTTTGTACATTTAGGATTAAACTGACGACGGAGCCAGAATGATTTCCAATAACGTAAGCCGTTTCCATTAATCGTACCTTTTCCTGATATGGTAAATCCATCAACTTTATCTGCATTCACAAGTGCTGCAAAATACTTTAATGTTTGCCCTTCCATACGGGTCATTAAGATAGCAAAGTCGCTGATATCATCACTTCCCTTCAAGACTCCACCCTCTTCCAGATGCAGATGTGTATTGGGTTTAAAAAAGAGTGAGCCACTCAGGTAAGTGCCTTGAGGAATGATAACCACTCCGCCACCTGCCTGATGGGCCTGATCAATCACGGCTTGTATCTTCCCGGTCTGAACAACCGTACTATCGTTCACAACGCCATAATCGGTGATGCGATAAGACGTACCCAACTTACTTATATCCGTCGGGGTATGGTTTCTAAACCATTCAGGAATTGGCGTTCCATCCGGCCAAACCTCTTTAGCTGTTACGCTTGTACTTACTAATGCTATAAGTAGCATCAGGATATACCTCATTTTCTTCATAACTAAAAACAATCTATTTTACTTTAACTTCAATAATTCCTCCATAAGGGTCAAATTCAAACATCGCTTTGCCGGGAAGCGAACGAACAGTCAGTTCTTTCTCTCCTTGAATGGCACTAACTTTCTTAAGCCCTTCTTCTTCAACAACCATCGTCAGGGGTTCATTAAACAATTCTTTGTCCAATGCCAGATGAGGGGTGATTGTTATTTTACTTCCTTTCCGGGTAATTTCGCACTCTAACTCTTCGAATTCTTTGAGATAAGCACCTACATCATGGAATGTGCCTACCCAGATAGAATCTTCCAATGCTTTTACCTGATCGAAATGATTCCAAAGAATATCCGGCGAAGTAAACGCATCATATCCATAGGTTATGCCATGTATCATGGCCACGCCCCAGTCTTTTGTTTCTAAAAGCGTATTTACCCATCGGTCGAAATCTTCCGGTGATAGTTTATAGCTCATTGCAAATTGCCGGGTACGGGTACCAACTCTGCCTTCGGAGGCCAATGCAGTAACTTCTTCGTTTCTTGCATTATAAGGATAGCAGAACGTACGTGATGGGATTCCGGTATTTGCCAGAATGATACTGTCATTTTTGCCAATCTCGACCTTTACCTCATCCGGGCTGATTTTGGTTAAGTTGGCATGCGACCAGCCATGATTAGAGATTTCGTGTCCTTTTATCGCCATCTCTTTCAGCTCCGGCCAGGAAGCCCGTCCGGTATCTCTTACAGCTTCATTATCTATATTGATGGATATTCCGTTAACCCAGAACGTACCTTTCATCTTTCTTTTTTCCATTTCGGGAAACACCAGGGTATAATGTTCTTTCATCCCATCGTCATAAGTATAGCTTATGGCGCATAATTTATCTTCTTTGTACTTGGCAACATAAACATTCACATTGTCTGTATTAGACGAACAGTTGCTAAAGAGGATAGAACAACAAAATAATACAGCGATAGATTTCAAGGTGTTCATATTATAATTCGTTTTTTTGGGTGTAAGTAACATTCTCTTCTACTACGTTTTCTACATTGCTGACGCTTTCGATAAACTCGGCAACTTCATCAACATGTACATTCTTTATTTCTACGTTTTTCACCGGAAGCTTAGCGTCGCCCTTCAACTCGTAAATCGCTTTGGCTGTCTTACAAGTTACGTTATTCATATAGATACCCTCAATACGGGTGATACGTTCTTCGTAAGTAGGAACCAGGTCTTTCCATTGGTAGAGCACATCGGTATCAATTTCAAGCACTCTGCGGGTACTGCCACACTCTACGTTTTCCATATGGATGTTTTCAATAAATCCACCGCGGCGGTGATTGGTCTTCACAAAGAACAGGCGGTGTACGGAATTGGGTGCGTAACAATTGGTCATATAAATATTGCGGATACCTCCTGAGATTTCACTACCGATGCCCAATAGTGTATGCCCTTCAAGGATGGTACAATTACGGATAACGATGTTTTCGCAAGGTGTATCCAATCTCCAGGCATCGCGGTTGCGTCCGGCTTTGATTACAACAGCATCATCGCCCTGGTCGAACGTGCAATCTTCGATGAGGAAGTTGCGACTCATTTCGAGGTCTACTCCATCGTTGTTGTGACCATGAGCTTTAACGTCCAGGTTGCGAACCACGCCACCATCGCACATATACAGATGAATGGTCCAGAAAGGGCTTTCCCTGATTTTAAACTCATCCAGGTATACGTTTTTGCATCGGTTGAAATGAATCAGGTGCGGACGCATATTGTTTTCTCCGACAGCCATCTGTCGTTCTTCTACGGGTACGTCTGTAGAGGCCATCGTATAAAGTTGCTTCAATGCTTCCATGTGAGGGGCAGGACGTTTGAACCAGATTTTCCAAAGATCCATCTTCGGGTTGAGCATGCCTTTACCTGTAATGGCAACATTCTCGCACTCAAAGGCGTAGAGCAACGGTGAATAGTTGTAGCATTCCATTCCTTCCCATGACGTCATTACGGCAGGTAGATAGTCATTGGGGTTATCGGTAAAACGCAGTACTGCATTTTCTTCCAGATGAAGGTTTATATTGCTCTTAAAATGGATGGGCCCAGTAAGCCATGTCCCGGCGGGAACCACCACTCTACCGCCACCGGCCTTATTGCACGCTTCAATGGCATCGGCTATGGCTTTGGTATTGTTTCGCTCTCCGCCTTCAATAGCGCCATATGCTGTGATGGGAAAGTCTTTTGGGGGATAAACAAAGACTTTGATCGGGTCCATAGGGAAAGGCGCTTCTACTTTTACGGTTTCATACGTAGGAGCGGAAGCACAAGAGACTAAAAGTAAACAGGCAAATGCCCCGTACAGGGACTTAAATAAGTTCATTTTCACGATATGGTTTTAAATTTAAGACTTTGGTTATCTGATTAGCAAAAGTACATTCTTACCGGCTGACTTTCCCCATAAAAATGTACGTTTAACTGGAAATACGTTCATAATGCGGACTAAAGATAAATGAATATTATCATAATAAACAAATCAAATTCTGTATTTATCATTATCTTTGCCCGCGAACTGGTTTTGCAACTCCTTACGGATAAGCAAATTAAAAGGGAATCGGGTGAAAGTCCCGGACAGTCCCGCTGCTGTGAAACTCTTATCGTTCTGAAAAAGATACTTCGGCCACTGGTGGAATTAGCCGGGAAGGCTTTCAGGATGTGAGTCAGTCAGAAGACCTGCCGTTCATGCTTAGAGAGTTATATTCTCGTGGGTATAGAATATTAATTCATTCACTTTATGAAATTCAGTAAATTAAAAGTAAAGCAATTGGTGGTCGTTACTTGTGCATTGGCTTGTATGGTGTGCACGGGGTGCCGTCCAAGGAGTAATCAATCTTCTAAAGAGGGAACGACTAGTGTGTCAAATGGTAGTGTTCCTGAAGTTCAACCGGTTTATGCCGAAGGGTTTACGGTGACTTATACTCCTACGGCCCGGCTGATAGATATCCGGGACCCGCAACAAGAAAGTGCACAGTCTTTTCATTATGCTCTGGTTCCCAGGGGTGGCGAGGTGCCACGGGCAGGTTCAAAGGATATACCGGAAGGTTATACGGTTATTGAAACGCCTGTGCGGAGTGCGATCTGTATGACTTCCCTGCAATTGTCTAATTTTATAAAGCTGGATGCGCGCGACCGTGTTGTCGGCATAACCAGTACGCGGCATCTTTTTGATAAAGAAATGAACCGCAGGCTGAAAGAAGGAAAGACTGCGAAAATTGGAATAGAGGGGAACTTCGACAGTGAGGTGATTATGAGCATTGAACCGGATGTTATTTTCATTTCACCATTCAAACGCGGGGGGTACGATGTGTTGCATGATGTGGATATTCCATTGGTTCCGCATTTAGGATATAAGGAGATGAGTCCGCTGGGGCAAGCCGAGTGGATTAAGTTTATCGGTATGTTTATTGGAAAAGAGGAGCTGGCCAATAGTTTGTTTGCGCAGATTGAGGAGCATTATAATGAACTGAAAACGTTGGCAGCCCGGCAAGAAAATCGCCCGGTTGTGTTCAGTGGCGAAATGCGTGGAGGCAACTGGTATGCGGTGGGCGGCAAGAGTTTCCTGGCACAGATATTTAAAGATGCAGGGGGTGATTACTTTATGAAAGACGACGAACGGTCGGGCGGAGTGACGCTGGACTTTGAAACGGTGTACAGTCAGGCAGTCAATGCGGATTACTGGCGTATTGTGAATAGCCACAATGGCGAGTTTACGTATGATGCGCTAAAGTCTGAAGATTCCCGTTATGCTGATTTTAAGGCGTTTCGTGATAAAGGGATTATTTACTGCAACATGCGTCAGAAGCCGTTCTATGAAACGATGCCGGTGGAACCGGAGTTGGTCTTATCGGACTTTATACATGTATTCCATCCGGGGCTTTTGCCGGATTATGTGCCACATTATTACGAACTTTTAAAGTAAAAGCTCCATGAATCGTTCACCACTTCCGCTCATGTTGCTTATTGTAGTGTTTATATTGGTATTCTTTTTACTGAATTTACTGCTGGGTTCGGTGCATATTCCTTTGAAATCTGTATGGAATATCTTGTGGGGACTGGGCGATGAGTCGGTTGTATGGCAGAATATTATCTGGAAATCGCGTGTACCGCAGGCTGTTATTGCCCTGGTGGCAGGGGCGGGACTGTCGGTGAGTGGTTTGCAGATGCAAACGGTATTCCGCAATCCGTTGGCGGGTCCGTCGGTACTGGGCATTAGTTCGGGAGCCAGCCTGGGGGTTGCTTTTGTAGTGTTGCTATCGGGTAAGTTGGGTGGCGTGGCGCTGAGCAAATTGGGGTATATGGGCGAGATCGCTCTTTCTATCTCTGCCATTGTTGGCGCTCTGGCTGTTATGGCGCTTATTGTATATGTTTCTCAGAAGGTGAAAGGGAATGTCACGCTGTTGATTATTGGGGTGATGATAGGTTATGTGGCAAGCGCCATTATCGGTGTACTAAAGTATTTCAGTGTGGAAGAAGATATCCGGGCGTATGTAATCTGGGGGCTGGGGAGCTTCTCGCGTGTATCGGGCGATCAGGTTATGGTGTTCAGTTGCATTATGGCTGTACTTCTCCCCCTTTCTTTTTTGTTGATAAAAACGCTGAATTTATTGTTGCTGGGCGATAATTATGCCCGCAACCTGGGGTTGAACATAAAGCAAGCGCGCTTGTTGGTTATTACCTGTTCGGGGGTGTTGGTTGCGATTGTAACGGCTTATTGTGGACCGATTATGTTTATCGGACTGGCTGTTCCGCATCTTTGCAGGGGGATATTCAACTCATCCGATCACCGGGTGCTTATGCCAGGCACTCTGCTGACCGGGGCGGCATTGGCTCTCGTTTGCAACCTGATTGCCCGTATGCCCGGTTTTGAAGGTGCGCTGCCTATAAATTCTGTTACGGCTTTGGTCGGAGCACCGGTAGTGGCGTGGGTGTTGTTCCATAAGCGGCGGCAAGGCGCGGCAGCCGAGGTTTAAATATATATTATAATAAGGTATGTCTACTATAAACAAAACGATTGAAATCGAATCGCTCTCTATCGGTTATCCAGGTGGTAAAAGCACCAAAGTGGTAGCCGGGAACATCAATGCATCTATTAATCAGGGCGAGTTGACTTGTTTGCTGGGGGCAAACGGAATAGGCAAATCGACCTTGCTGCGTACGTTGTCGGCTTTTCAGCCCAAGCTGTCGGGCGAAATCCGCATACTGGGGAAAGACCTCAATGCTTATACTGACCGCGAACTTTCGCACGTTATCGGCGTTGTATTGACCGACCGGCTCGACATTCGCAACATGACAGTCGAAGAGCTTATCGGCTTGGGACGAAGTCCGTACACCGGCTTCTGGGGCGGATTGAGCAGGGAAGATAAAGAAATTGTCGACCAGGCTATCGCGCAGATACGGATAGAAGACCTCACCCACCGCATGGTTCATACCCTGAGCGACGGTGAACGCCAGAAGGTAATGATTGCCAAAGCGTTGGCTCAGGAAACGCCTGTCATCTTTCTTGATGAGCCAACGGCTTTCCTCGACTTCCCCAGTAAGGTAGAAATCATGCAACTTCTTCACAGGCTGAGTCGCAACACGCATAAAACAATCTTCCTCTCCACCCACGATCTCGAACTGGCTTTGCAGATTGCCGACAAGCTCTGGATTATGGATAAAACCCACGGTCTGACGGTGGGAACACCCGAAGACCTCTCGCTCAGCGGCGATCTGAGCACTTTCTTCGCCCGCAAGGGCATCACTTTCGATATGGAAACGGGGCTGTTCCGGGTAGATAATGCGTATGACTATCAAATTAAACTTTCCGGTCACGGACGTCGCTACACGATGGTGCGCAAGGCGCTCGGACGCAATGGTATTCTGGCTAATCGTCAAATCGAAGCAGACGTTTGTATTGAAACTGGGAATAGTCCGGATGATAAAGAATACACTCTGCATCTGCCAGGCGAAGAACCTGTTACAGTGACAAGTATCGAAGAATTATTGCAGATAGTCAGCGAAAAGAGAAATAGCAGAATGACAATTTGATAGTTGAACCGGCTCAGGTTTCCGTATTTCGGCTACTGGTAAGGGAATGATGGCTTTATCGAGAACCCGCACCTTTATAGAAATTCAAAAAGACATGTTATTGAATAAAAACACATGCACGCGCATTACAAATCAGGAAAATTACAAACGTATAGTTCTAAATTAAAACGAGATGAGAACAAAATAACATCTCACAAAACAATCTATTCTGATTGATTCTATAAAAAACGCCGAATATCTATACCTTATATATTCAACTCAACCGTTTTACATAATCATATTTAATCAATTCCATAAGAATTGCTCTCAAATTGAATAAGAGCTCCGACCGAATTCAATAGGAACTCCGATTGGATTCCATAAGAATTCAGACTAAACTCTATAGGAATTTACCTTCAATTCTATAAGAAATCGGACTTTTTCATCCCGGAATATCCTTTTTGGAGCGACTTATCACTCTATTTGTATCATTTTATAAGCTACGTGAGTCAATAAACACATTGAAATCCGGAACATTTATCACCAAAACGAAGCAATAACTACCAAATTGATTACCAGAAAACAGCACCCATATAACAAATAAATTCTCCTGAAACACTTTCTTATATTCTTTTTAATTGCTTATCTTTGCATCCGATTTTGGTGTCACAACTCCGTAACTCCGGATGCGTGATGAAAAGGGAATCAGGTGTAAATCCTGAACAGGCCCGCTGCTGTAAGCTCTAATAGAGTCTTTGACAAGTACCCAAGCCACTGTTCTTATCGAATGGGAAGGCAGTTCAAAGACAGAGTAAGTCAGAAAACCTGCCAAAGCGTAGTAGTTTGAAGCTTTCGTGGAATGAAGCTGATGAGCGCCTGTTAAAAAGCAAAACCTTTTCATTTAGAGTCCGGCCCTCGGTCGTATTATGCTTTTTGGTGTATCCTCAACCCTCTGTTCCCCGAAGCGGTTTTTCCGAAAAGCAAAAGCGATAAGATGAGGACATTTCTATTAACAACCCTTTTATGCATCCTGCAAACCACCCTGATGGCACAGAGCAAGGTGCAACTATCAGGCAGAATAACCGACAGCAACGGCAACCCTGCTGCTTACGTCACCGTAGGAGTTGAAAGTACCACCCAGGGCACATATACCAATGATAATGGGTTCTATACACTTCAACTCGCACCCGGAAGATACAAGATAGCCGTATCCTCCGTAGGTTACAAGCTCCAGCAAATAGAAATCAACCTGAAAGCCGACCGGAAACAGGATTTTGTGCTGGAAGAAAGTTCCGTCAATCTCGACGGCGTACAGGTTTACGGCAAAAGCCAGGCACAACAACTGCGCGAAGGTTCATTTGCCGTCAATGTACTGCAAATCGGAGACATATTGCAGAACACCTCTGCTAATCTAAATAACATAATAGGCCGAACCACCAGCGTGCACATTCGCGAAGAAGGCGGCATCGGTTCCGACTTTGATCTCTCCATTAACGGAATGTCCGGCAATTCGGTTCGCTATTTCCTGGATGGAATGCCGTTAGATACCAAAGGAAGCGGCGTTTCACTGTCCAACCTGCCGACGAACATCATAGACCAGGTTGAGATTTACAAAGGCGTTATCCCTGCTCACCTGGGTACCGATGCCCTGGGCGGTGCCATCAACATCATTACTAAACAAGACAAGAAGAATTATCTGGATGCTTCCTACAGCATCGGGTCCTTTCATACACATAAGGTAAGCCTCAACGCACAGTTCATAGAGTCTAAAACCGGGTTGATCATCAAGCCCATTCTCGGCATCAACTACTCGAAAAACGACTATACCATGAAAGGAGTAGACGTTTGGAGCGAAAGCGCTGATGCGTATGTACCTGCCAATCGCAAACGCTTTCACGACGATTATTTTTCACTACTGGGACAAATAGAAGTTGGTTTTGCCAACAAGCCCTGGGCAGATGCTTTCTTTGTTTCCGGCTCCTACTCTAAGGTAAACAAAGAACTGCAAACCGGTTCCGTACAGAGCAGGGTTTACGGAATGGCAGAAAGAGAATCGGATGCGTGGAACATCTCGGCACGCTATAAGAAAAATAACTTCCTCCTGAAAGACTTGCTATTACATGCTTCGCTCTCCTACACATGGGATCATTCACTGACAACAGACACCGCCTACCGAAAGTACAACTGGGACGGCGAATACATTACAAGTAACCGCAACGAAATCACAGGCAGAGGACGGTCCATACGTCATTACAAGCGGCCACTGACCGTTATAAACGCCAATCTGGACTATAAACTGAACCAGCACCATAGCCTTAACCTTAACTATCAGTTCAACCGCACCGGCAACGACCGTTACGATGAGGTAGACGACACCTTTGAATCCGCAAACGACATTGTAACCAAACATATCCTGGGGCTTTCGTACAGTCAATCCCTTTTCAATGAAAAGATGGAGAATATCTTCTTTATAAAAGATTATATAAACCAACCCAACATCCGGCAGACCGACATACCCAGCGTCACCGGATCAAGAGATGTGCAAGGCTCAACTACCAAAAAATATTTCGGTTATGGTGTAGGGCTACGGTACACTATCATGGAACCCCTCTCCCTAAAAGCCTCCTACGAACATAGTGTACGGTTGCCACTGGCACGCGAGCTGCTGGGAAACGGCAGCACCATTTATGCCAACGTGGCATTGAAGCCCGAAAACAGTAACAACGTCAACATAACCCTGTTCGGCACCTGGCATCCGGCAAGCGGACATACCCTCTACTACGAAGCAAGCGGATTCATTCGCAATGTAGATAACTATATCAAGGCCAGAGTATCAGAAACTGAAGGTATGATGCAGTATGAAAATGTTCCGGCCGTCCACATCAAAGGCGTAGAAGGAGAAGTACGTTATGATTGGCAAAACCGGTTACAACTGTCGGCCAATTTAAGTTACCAGGATGCCCGCGATCAGGAAAAATACCAGGATAACGGAAAACCTTCTCCGACTTACGACAACCGTGTGCCCAATCGTCCCTGGTTGTTCGGCAGTGCAGAAGCCGGTTATACCCTACGCAACATCGTACTACCCGAAAGCAGATTACGCCTGGGGTGCACTTACCAATGGGTATACTGGTACTTCCTTACATGGGAGGCTTACGGTGCCCGTGAAAACAAGGCACGCATTCCCAGCCAGCACATCTGCAACGCCGACATCACCTACTCATGGAAGAACGGACGGTACAACATCGCATTGGAATGTAATAACTTCCTCGATAAGTTGGCCTACGACAACTACAAGCTACAAAAGCCCGGGCGTGCTTTCTTTGCTAAATTCCGCTTATTTATAAACTAGTATATCAACTTTAATTAATTAACAAATGAAAAAGTTTAAATTTTCACTTCTCGCCTTTATGGCAGTTGCTATGATGGCATTTTCGTTCATGGCTTGTTCCAGTGATGACGATCCCGATCCCAATCCGGGTCCGGTAATTGATGAAAGTGAATACCACTTCGACCTCTTTGTAACCGTAGGCAAATACGGCGGTATGAGCAGTACTAATACCACAATTGTCAACAGCACCAATACACTGACAGCAGATAGAGGAATCATCACCGTCAAACAACAAGGTTCAGAATTGGGGGATTATTCCATGGAATCTATCTCTAAAGGAAAATACTATTATCAGATTCCTTATAGCGGCGACCGTTTCACCAAATACCAAATCAAGAACGATGCCATCGTCGTTGTAAAAGAGCGCCCTTTCTCAAAGAACGTTTATAAAATACGTTCATACACCCATGCTTGGATCAATGACAATACACTCATTATCATGTCATCCACTGGTGATTATAAGAAAATCATCTGGACAAAACTGAATACCGACGACATGACCATCCTTGCCGAAGGTGAACTGGATTTTGTACCCGAAGGCTGGGAAACTATCACAACTTCAGGAATACTAACCTATCGCAAAACCGATAACAAGTTGTTCTACTTCTACTATGGGAAGAAAGGGAGTGGTAGAGATGCCATTAAAGAAGATAAGTTCCGTGTAGCCGTTCTTAATCCTTCGACTATGGAGGTAGAAAGTCAATCAGTTGCTCCCGTTAATAGCGAAATGTCAGGCAGTGCTTATGGTGAGTTGATGCAAGACTGTGTGATGTATGATGAATCCGGCAACCTCTATCTGGCGTGCTTTAGCGAAACCGACGGTGCGGAACGCGGTATGCTGCTGCGCATCAAAGCTGGAGAAACTACCTTTGAATCTTCATACAACGGATATAAGAACTCTGATGGTAAACTGATGACCGTTCAGTATCTTGGTAACAACAAGGCGTTGGTCTACACCCGAAATGCTTCTGCCCCAAAAACTGGTATCAGCGACTTCTGCCACTACTACACCATTGCCGATCTCACCACCGGTTCCAATACCCGCCTGAGCTACAATGGTCAGGAGATACCTTACAGTGGCGGTCGTTTCTCGCAACGCTCTGTCATCTTTAATAATAAGGCCTACATTGGTGTGAGTACCGAAGAAGATGCCAACGCTATCATTTACATCTACGACCTTAAGACCGGTATTATGGAAAAAGGTGCGGAAGTAAGCGGCGAGTTCAAGTTTGACATGATACGCGTTATTGAGAACGATTGATAAATATCTTCTTTATGAGAAAATTAATCACCCTCTTGCTTCTTTGTAATCTCTCCCTCTTCAGCATCCATGCTCATGAGGGAGAAAACTTCGTAGCCTCAGATATTCTGGCCTCCATGAAGCCCGGCGACAAAGCCGCCCTACTCATGGTGCATTTCGGAACTACTTACGATGATACCCGTGCCCTAACAATAGATGCAATCAACGCCAAGGCCAAAGCCGCTTTTCCTGAACTGGAAGTTCGCGAAGCTTATACCTCGCGTATCGTTATCCGCAAGCTAAAAGAACGCAGCGTAGAAAAACTAAACCCGATTGACGCCCTATTGAAACTGCGTGGCGAGGGATATACACACATCATCGTGCAAAGCACCAACATCATTGAAGGTGTTGAAATGGAATCGTTGCGGCGGGACGTTACTACGGTAAGCCCTTTCTTCACCGAGATACGCATAGGAAATCCGTTGCTCTACTCTGTTGAGGATGCAGAAGCCCTTGTAACCGTACTGGAATCGCGCAAGCCTGAGAAAGGCAATACCGTATTTGTCGGACACGGTACATACACCCCTGCTACAGCAACCTATGCTATGCTCGATTATATGATGAAAGCCCGTGAATTGAAAAACTTCCATGTCGGAACCGTAGAAGGCTATCCTACATTTGACACCGTTCTTGCCCAACTTAAAACAAACAAAGCCAAACAAGTTACCCTTGTTCCGCTGATGTTCGTTGCAGGCGATCATGCAAAGAACGACATCGCCGGTGATTGGAAAGAAGACCTCGAAAGCAACGGACTCAAAGTAGATGTCCGCATGGAGGGCTTAGGACAGATTCCGGAAGTTCAAAATCTCTTCATCGAACATGCCCGTTTTATCATGCACCACAAAATGCAGGACATTATAAAAAAGAAAGCGGGTTATGCTAAAGAAGAACATCATCATTAATAATAGATAATCTAATTATGCAGTTTGAGCCAACACGTAAAAAAAGAGTATGTATAGCCGGTTTAGTTATACTGCTTTTGTGTATCATTAGTTATATAAGTTACACCGTTTGGTTCTCCCCCACCCGCATACTTATTATAAATCCGCTGCCGGCACAAGCAGCGGATATTATTCTGAATAACGACAGCCGTCATATCCAAATAACCTGTCTGCCGACTGAAGAAGTTACTAACTTTAACGGATATGACGCTGTTGTTCTTTACGGACGCGGTCTTTATCTTACCGACGAACAAATGGCGGCCATAGAACACAGTTCTGCAAAGGGCGTCCGGTTCTTCACCAATACCTTTCGCAATTTCAATGTAATTGTCCACCGTAATATCACCGATGAGCAACAAGCCACGCTGCTCAGTTATTTCGGCAACCCAAGCAGACAGAACTATCGCAATGGAATACGTTACCTGCGGCACATAGCAGATGCAAATAAACTTCCAAAAGAAACATACGAACCGTCTATCATCTTACCCACTAACCTGTATTATCATCAGGAATATGGGAAATATTTCCAGAACAAAAACGAATTAACAAGCTATCTTAAAGATAATGGAATCTACCATGATAACGGAAAGAATATAGCCTTCATTGCCGGTTCCAGCTTTCCAACAGAAGGCAATCGTGCGCACGTAGACACATTGATATCGCGCATTACCCATGCCGGATTCAATGTCTACCCCTTAGCTTCATCTAATAAGCGGGCCGAAATGCTGCGCGAATTACATCCCGATGCCATTGTCTACCTACCTATGGGGCGTTTAGGCAACGATAGCCTTATAAACTGGCTGCATACCGAAAACATTCCAATCTTCTGCCCCTTTCCATTAATACAATCTACAGAAGAATGGCTCGACCCCATAAAACCCGTTAGCGGTGGTACACTGACTGCCCGGGTACTTATACCCGAAGTAGACGGGGCGATGGCACCCCTACTTATCGCCACTCAAAACCTACACAAAAGTGGTCATTACCTTTACACTCCCGAAGAAGAGCGGGTGAATAACTTCGTTAATCACCTCAAAAAACACCTGTTGTTGCGTAACAAACCCAACAATGAGAAACGTGTAGCTATTTGCTATTTCAAATCGCCGGGTAAAGATGCTTTGCTAGCCAGCGGAATGGAAGTCGTACCTTCCCTATACAATTTCCTTAAACATCTGCAAGCCGAAGGATACAACCTCACCGGATTGCCTGCCACTGTAGAAGAGTTTGGTAAACGTATATATACCGATGGTGTTGTACTAGGCTCTTATGCCCAAGGAGCACAAGAAGAATTTCTGAGAAAGGCAAACCCGGTCTGGCTAACCACAGCACAATACGAAACATGGGGAAAAGAAGTTATCGCCCCTGAGAAGTACAAAGAAGTAATCGACCGTTACGGTCCTGCCCCTGGCGAGTTGTTAGTTAGAAAAACAGATAACAGAGAAAGCCAGATTGCCGTAGCCTGTCTGCAATTCGGAAATGTACTACTCTTCCCGCAGCCCCGTCCCGCGCTTGGCGATGATGATTTCAAGTTAGTACACGGTATGCCCGTAGCCCCTCCACACAGTTATCTAGCCCCCTATCTCTATATGCAAAAAGGATTCGGTGCCGATGCAATTATTCATTTTGGTACACATGGAAATCTAGAATACACACCAGGTAAGAATGTCGCCCTCTCCCATAACGATTGGGCCGACGTATTAGTTGGCGACCTACCTCACTTCTATTATTATACCACCGGGAATGTGGGCGAAGGAATCATAGCCAAACGCCGTACCCATGCCGTACTCGTAACGCATTTGACGCCACCTTATGTAGAAAGCGGCATGCGCCAACGCTATCAGTCTTTGCTGGGCGACATACACCATATATTGCATGAAGGAAATGAAAGAAACCGTTCACTGGCCGTTCGCATCAAGCAGGAAGTGATGACACTCGGATTGCACCGCGATCTGGAACTCGATTCCGTACCGGGCACTCCATATACCATAGAAGAACTTGAAAAGCTCGACCTCTTTATGGAGGAAATCGCCAACGAAAAAACACTCGGTGCTTTTTATACTATGGGGCAACCCTATTCTCCGCGTGATCTTATAACGACTACTCTGGCTATCAGTGCCGATCCGTTAGCTTACGATCTCGCACGCCATGACAGAGATGATGGAAAGATAACAACTGAACAGTTACAGGATTTCGGTTTCGTATCGCATCGCTATCTTCAACAAGCGAAAAAGATGATAACAGAAGTGTTAACCACCACCTCCCCCCTTCGGGGTACTCCTCCTCAAAAAGGAGGAGAGTTCCTGCGCTACCGCAACCTTCTTCTCACCTCAACAACAAACGAGTTATCTGCCATGACCCGCGCCCTGAACGGAGGAAGTGTATTCCCCGCTCCGGGCGGCGACCCTGTACTCAACCCCAACGTATTGCCTACAGGCCGGAATATGTTCAGTGTAAATGCCGAAACTACTCCATCGGCCCGCTCATGGGATGAAGGAACCCGACTGGCCGAAACCACTTTGAACCTTTACAAGGAAAAACATGGCGATTATCCCCGCAAAATAAGCTATACCTTCTGGGCTGGCGAATTTATCACCACCGAAGGGGCCACCCTGGCCCAAGCCTTCCGAATGTTAGGGGTAGAACCCGTACGCGACGGACAAAACCGGGTGGTAGATCTGCGGCTTACCCCATCGGAAGAACTGGGACGGCCGCGCATCAACATCGTCATTCAAGTTTCCGGACAGTTGCGTGACCTTGCCGGTTCGCGGCTAAAAATGCTAACCGATGCCATCCAATTGGCTTCTTCTGCTACGGAAGATATGTATCCTAATTACGTCGCATCCGGTACGCAGCTTCAGGAAAAACTCTTGGTAGAACAAGGCATATCTCCCAAACGTGCCCGTGAAATGTCTGTGATGCGTGTATTCGGCCCGGTAAACAGTGGATATAGCACCGGCATGCTCTCCTACACAGAAAATAGCGGTAAATGGGACGATGAAAGCGAACTGGTCAGTGGTTATCTCAATAACATGGGTGCAATATATGGAGACGACGAGAATTGGGGAGCCGTAGAGAAAGATCTCTTTGCCAGTGCCCTTTCCGAAACCGATGTCATTATACAACCTCGTCAGAGCAATACATGGGGACCGCTATCGCTTGATCATGTTTATGAATTCACCGGTGGACTTTCCCTTACCGTAAGATCGCTCACAGGAAAGGAACCCGATGCTTTTATGGCCGATTATCGCAACCGTAATAATAAGCGATTGCAAAACGTAAAGGAAGCCGTAGCCGTAGAAGCGCGTGCAACCATTCTGAATCCGACTTTTGTTCAGGAACGCATGAAAGGCGAAGCCACCACTGCCCAGATGTTCGGCGAAATCTTCCGTAACATTTTCGGGTGGCATGCTACTCGCCCCTCGGCTATGGATAAAGAATTGTACAATGATCTATATCGCATGTATATTATAGATGAAAACAGCCTCGGGCTACATGAATATTTTGATCGGGTAAACCCTGCCGCCTTTCAGGCCATAACCTCCGTTATGCTCGAAAGTGCCCGCAAAGGGTATTGGAAACCCACAGAGGAACAGTTAAGAACTACTGCTACTATTCATGCCGAGGCTACCCAAAAGAACGGAGCAGCTTGTACAGAGTTTGTCTGCGACAACGACAAATTACAACAATTTATAGCAGAAAATCTTTCCGGTCAGCAAGCATTGGAGTATAACCAACAGATGAAAGTTGTACATGATGCCAACGCCAATAACAAGAGTATGATTCTGAGACAAGAGGAATTGAATGGCGAACCAAATAAAGAAGACAAAATAATAAATGGTATTCATGCAATTATTGTAGTCATTGTACTTCTGGGATTCATCATTTGGTTAAGATTCCGTAGGGGCAGTTCGCGAACCGCCCGAAAATGAAATTCCAGGCTTTATAGATTACTCAAACATATTTTAGACTAAATTTGTATTTCCATTTTAAGTGAACATATAATGAGCAAACCCACCATAATCGTCGCCGGTATCGGACCGGGAAATCCTGAAGATATAACCCCGGCTGTACTCCATGCCGTACAGCAATCCGATGTTATCATCGGTTATCATTACTATTTCCAATTTATCCATGATTACGTATCCCCTGGAGCAGAATGTATCGACACAGGTATGAAACGGGAACGGGTACGCGCTGAGCAAGCCTTCGATCTGGCTGAACAAGGAAAAACCGTATGTGTCATTTCATCCGGCGATGCCGGCATTTACGGAATGGCTCCACTCATCTACGAAATGAAACGGGAACGCAATAGCGAAGTGGAAGTCATTTCCCTGCCGGGAGTCAGCGCTTTCCAAAAAGCGGCATCTTTGCTTGGTGCCCCCATTGGACATGATATGTGCATCATCTCATTAAGCGACTTAATGACTCCGTGGGAAGTGATTGAAAAAAGAATCATTGCTGCTGCAATGGGCGATTTTGTTACCGCCATCTATAACCCTAAAAGTGAAGGAAGATACTGGCAATTGTACCGGCTGAAAGAAATATTCCTGCGCGAAGGAAAATCCGCAGATACTCCTGTTGGGTATGTACGCCAGGCGGGACGCGAAGAACAGAACATTCATTTAACTACTCTCGGCGAATTTAACCCGGAGGATATTGATATGTTTACCGTAGTCCTTATCGGCAACTCGCAATCCTACAGTTGGAACCATACCTTTATAACCCCACGCGGGTATTACAGACAAGCGACCGAAACAAATACAGGTATCGGTCAGGACATTATGATACGCAGTTTCAAAACCATTGATCAAGAACTTAAGAACAAAAACATTCCTCTTGATCATAAGTGGGCTTTGCTGCATGCCATCCACACAACTGCAGATTTTGACATGGAGAACCTTCTCTATACTGATACGAATGCAGTAGCAACTTTATATCAGGCTTTCAATGAAGGAAGAGTAAAAACAATCATAACCGATGTCACCATGGCCGCTTCAGGTATCCGGAAAGGAGCCCTTACCCGTCTGGGCATCGAAGCGAAATGTTATCTGAATGATGAGCGGGCAATGGCTTTAGCCAAAGAGAAAGGTATTACCCGTACACAAGCCGGAATCCGTCTGGCTGTAGCCGAACATCCCGATGCCTTATACGTGTTTGGAAATGCACCAACTGCCTTAATGGAACTCTGTGACCTGATACGGAAAAAGAAAGCAAATCCGGCAGGAATTATCGCTGCACCGGTAGGATTTGTACATGTGCAAGAATCCAAGCACATGACTAAACCTTTCATTCATATACCGAAACTCATTGTAGAAGGCAGAAAAGGAGGAAGCAATCTGGCCGCTACCCTCGTAAACTCCATACTGACCTATGATGATGCAGAACAATTACGCCCGGGGAGAGATGTATGAAGAAAACATTTGTAATTATAGGAATTGACGACCACCCTACCCCGTGGTTTCATCCGGATATTCTCCGTATTATTCAGGAAGGGAGTGTCTTTTCCGGCGGCATCCGTCATCATGAAATTGTTAAACCATTGCTTCCGCAAGGCAATACATGGATTAACATCACCGTTCCTTTAGATAATGTGTTTTCTCAATATCAATTATTCGAACGTGTTATTGTATTTGCTTCCGGTGATCCGTTATTTTTCGGTTTTGCTAATACGGTAAAACGGAAATTACCCGAAGCTGAAATCAAATTATACCCTTCATTCAACTCTTTACAATTACTAGCGCATCGACTTGTGCTTCCATACGATGATATGCATGTGGTATCCCTCACCGGACGCCCCTGGCATGAGTTTGATCAGGCGTTAATAAAGAATGAAGTCAAGATCGGAGTACTGACCGACCGTGAACATACTCCTGCAACCATTGCAGATCGAATGCTTACTTATGGATATACAAACTATACGATGCATATAGGTGAAAATCTGGGTAATCCGGCAACTGAACGCGTCCGTACAATGACAATACAAGAAGCAGCAAAAGCAGAATCCCAGTATCCCAACAATCTGATTTTAGTGCGAAATAACAGTAGAAAGTCTTATTTCGGCATTCCCGAAGATGCATTTACCCACCTGAACGGACGTTCTAAAATGATCACCAAAGCCCCTATACGTTTATTGACTTTAAGTGCTTTGGAATTATCAGAAAAGACCTCTTTCTGGGACATTGGTTTTTGTACAGGTTCCGTATCTATTGAAGCAAAGTTGCAGTTTCCCCACTTATACATTACTTCCTTTGAAATCCGCACCGAAGGCGCTCAATTAATGGAAGCAAATACCCGCAAATTCGGCACACCCGGAATAACCACCGTAATCGAAAACTTTATTCAGGCCGATTTATCTTTATATAAAGCTCCTGATGCTGTATTTATCGGAGGACATGGAGGTAAATTGAAAGAAATCCTGTGCCACCTCAAAAAGGTACTTCAACCAAATGGAATTGTTGTATTCAATTCCGTTTCCGAAGAAAGTAAGAATCTGTTTATAGAAGGGATAGAAGTATCTGATTTGGAACTGTTGACAACAACAAGAGTTTCCATTGATGAACATAACCCCATAGAAATAATGAAAGCCAGACTGAAATGATGAAGACTGCCATTATACTTGTATCCGAAGCTGGTGCAAACATAGCACGGAATATTCAACGTGAACTCGAAGGAAGTGAAATCTACTCCACTACCGGTACAAAAGGAACCCTTTGGATAAATTCTATTACGGGATTTATCAATGATGATGGTCATACCTTCGATTCCTTTATCTTTATTGGTGCTTTAGGAATCTGTGTACGCGCCATTGCACCCATCATCAAGAGCAAATACAGAGATCCCGCCGTTGTTAATGTCGATAGTACAGGAGCATTTGCCATATCCGTACTTTCAGGGCATGTGGGTGGTGCCAATCAACTCACAAAATTAGTTGCTTCTACCATTGGCGCCCAACCGGTAATCACTACACAAAGCGATAACACCAACTTGTGGGCATTGGATACATTAGGAAAGGAATTCGGATGGCAAGAGCAACAGGAAGGCAGTTCTATGAATAAGATTATCTTTGCTTTTGTCAACGGTAAAAGAACAGCTCTACTACTGGAAGTCAAAGATAAAGGAACCCGATACTTAGAACGTACTCTCCCACCTCATGTAACCGTATATTATCATTGGGAAGATATTCCACAGGAGGAATACGAAGTACTGATTGCCGTAACACCTTATATTCATAAACCGGTGATACCTACATTATATTTCCGTCCCCCGGTTCTACATCTCGGAGTAGGGTGCCGGAAAGATTGTGATGCTCAAGGTGTGGGAGAATATATAGAGAATAAAATAGAAGAATCGGGGTACAGTCCGTTGTCAGTAGGAAGTATAAACACCATTGATTTAAAAAAGGATGAACCGTTGTTTCATTCATTGCAATCTGTATTTAAAGCGGCAACAACCCATATTTATACTTCTACGGATTTAGAAGATATTGAGGTTCCTAATCCATCAGAGAAAGTACAGGAAGTAACCGGTTCGCAAAGTGTGGCGGAGGCAACTGCTATTAAAAGCGCATGGTATGGGCCATTAGTGCTGGAGAAGCAAAAAGGAATGATTACGGAAGGTAATCAGTTTACGTTTGCATTGGCGATGAACTTTGCAGCCCTTCGCAAGGGACATATAGAAATTGTCGGTGCAGGTCCCGGCGACCCGGAACTCATTTCAATCCGGGGACGAAGAATGTTGGAAGAAGCAGATTTAATACTTTATGCCGGTAGCCTCGTTCCGCGGGAGTTAACGTATTGTGCTAAAGAAGGAGCCGTAGTGCGCAGTTCGGCTTCCATGAATCTGGAAGAACAATTCGAAATCATGAAAGAATTTTATGATAAAGGTTTGTTCGTAGTACGTTTACACACGGGCGACCCCTGTATATATGGAGCTATCCAAGAGCAAATGAACTTCTTTGATCAATATAGTATGAGTTACCATATTACCCCGGGAATATCTTCATTTCAGGCTGCTGCGGCGGCGTTGCAATCGCAGTTCACCATTCCCGAAAAGGTACAAACCATTATACTTACCCGTGGTGAGGGACGTACACCTATGCCTGAGAAAGAGAAGCTTCACCTGCTTGCCCGTTCGCAAAGCACGATGTGTATCTTCCTTAGTGCAAGTGTGGTAGACGATGTACAGGAACAACTCCTGCAGCACTACCCTCCCGCTACTCCTGTAGCCGCATGCTATAAATTAACCTGGAAAGATGAGAAGATTTACAGGGGCGAACTCAAAGACCTGGCAAAGATTATAAAAGAGAATAATCTGACTTTAACCACAATGATTGTAGTAGGTGATGCCATTGATAACCGCCAAGGATTATCCCGACTGTACGCCGACGAGTTCAAGCACCTATTCAGGAGTCCCAAGGTGGGTCGGCCAGGTTTCAATGCTGATTCAAAAATAAAGGATTAATTAAAAGTGTAAGATGATACTCGTTTTCGGTGGCACAACAGAAGGCAGGAAAGCTGTACAGGTAATAGATAAGGCTGGTAAAACTTTTTATTACTCTACTAAAGGAGATTTGCAAGAAGTAAATTCCCTGCACGCCATCCGTCTGAATGGAGCTATGGACGCCGAATCTATGATAAACTTCTGCAAGGAAAACGAGATTCGTTTACTGATTGACGCCGCTCATCCATTCGCCGGGCAATTGCACCGAACCATTGCGGATGCCTCCGAAGAGCTACAGATACCAGTTATCCGATACGAACGGATCTACCCACCGCGAAATACAGAAATTACCTGGTGCAACGACTATCCGGATGCCATAGAAAAGCTACGTAAAATAAAGATCAACCGTTTACTTGCCCTTACCGGAGTGCAAACAATAAGCAAGTTAAAGCCTTTCTGGCTACAAACAGAGACTTGGTTTCGCATATTAAAACGAGAGGAATCATTATCTATTGCACAAAAGCAAGGCTTCCCGGAAGATAAACTCCTATTCTATCAGTCCGAAAATAACGATTCCGGGCTGATCAAAGAACTCCGCCCGGATGCTATTATTCTTAAGGAAAGTGGCACGAGCGGAGGATTTACTGAAAAAGCAGTCGCCGCTTTCGAGAATAACGTCAAGGTATTTGCTGTCAAACACCCGGCAATGCCCGACGATTTCTATACAGTAGATGGCGAGCATGGCCTGCGCCGCATGATCGAACAGCTCCTACCGGGATTCTACACGCTACGCACAGGAATAACTACCGGTTCATGCGCTACAGCCGCCACCGTAGCAGCCCTCACTACACTGCTCACAGGCAAAGAACTAACAAATAGTCGTATCATACTGCCCGATGGCGAACATATCTCCATCCCAGTATCGCAAACCAAAATCAAAGAAGACGGTGTGTCCTGTGCCGTAATCAAAGATTCCGGCGACGATGCGGATGTAACGAACGGAATATCAATCGTTGCTGAAATACAGTATTACAAACTTTCAGGGAAGTCGGCTAACGAATTCTTCCACCACCTCCCCCCTTCGGGGTACTCCTCCTCCTGCCCGAGGAGAGGTGCCCAAAGGGCGGGGTGGTGGGAGCCAAACAGCAACGATATATATCTTCCCGACGATCAAATCACAATCACCGGCGGGCAGGGCGTCGGCACCGTTACCCTACCCGGCCTTGGTCTTCCCATTGGTGGCCCAGCCATCAATACCGGTCCTCAACAAATGATCCGGCAGAACATCCGACACATCCTTTCGGCTTTAAACATCCCCCCCGGTGACATGCAATTCGAAGTCTGCATATCCGCTCCCGGAGGCGAAGAAATAGCCCGGCGCACATTCAATCCCCGTTTAGGTGTTATTGGAGGCATCTCCATTATCGGTACATCCGGCATTGTACAACCCTTCTCCATTGAGGCCTTTATATCTTCCATCCGGAAAAGTATGGAAGTTGCCCGTGCATCACTGTCTCCCCGCGTAGTGATCAATTCCGGTGCCAAAAGCGAAAAGTACTTGCGCAATTACTACTCCGAATTACCCGATGCCGCATTCGTACATTACGGCAACTACATCGGCGAAACCTTAAAGATCGCCTCCAATCTGAAAATCAGCCACATAACACTCGGGATCATGATCGGTAAAGCCGTCAAACTGGCAGAAGGACACCTGGATACGCACAGCAAGAAGATCACAATGAACAAGCCGTTCCTTATGCAATTGGCCCGCGAATCCGGATGTTGCGATGAAACAATATATGCAATGGAACACATAACGTTGGCCCGCGAACTATGGACAATCATCCCCAAGAAAGATTATGCCCCCTTCTTTGGAAAGATCATATCTTTATGCTATCAATACTGCGTCCCTTTATTACCTCACAGTGAACTCACAATTCTATTAGTAAATGAGAACGGAGATATATTCGAGAAAAGCTGCCAGGTTTAATATAATAGTTAATTATCCCGGTATCATATATCATTTATGTCAGTACCTTCTGTATTTATCTCCTAATGCTATATACAACCAAATGTACATGTGGTTACCAACTAGATGTACATCTAGTTATCGACTACATGTACATCTGGTTAAATACATCATTATTTCAAAATCCTGTTTCAATACCATGTTATTTGTATCAGGAATAAGAGTTATTCAGTTTTCATGCCTCTTACCAATCAATAAAGAAGCATATAAGCAACAGGTCTTTATTATTGTTCCTTATTATAAGAAGATTTACTAAACGGCATGCCTAAAGTAAATGTTCTCTTTACTTCCATAACATACGAAGAAAATGTAACTTTGCCTAAAATAGAAAGAGATGAAACAAATTACACGTCCACAATTTCTGATTGCCGCACCAACCTCGGGTACAGGAAAAACTACCCTAAGCATGGGATTAATGAAATTGCTTACCCGTAAAGGAAAAAAGGTACAGCCGTTTAAATGCGGACCGGATTATATTGATACCCGTTTCCATGAAATAGCTGCCGGATTACCATCGGTTAATCTGGATACATTTATGGCCACAGAGGACCATGTAAAACAATTATATCATCAGTATACACATGATGCGGAGATTTGCATCGTTGAAGGCATGATGGGATTGTTTGATGGCTACGACGGAAGAAAGGGTTCATCTGCCAATATCGCCCGCTTGCTGGATATTCCTGTTATTTTGGTTATAGATGCTAAATCGACTTCTTATTCGGTTGCCGCACAAATTTATGGGTTTAAGAACTTTGACCCTCAATTGCGGGTTGCGGGAGTTATTTTTAATCGCGTAGGATCGGAAAGGCATGAACTTACGCTAAGAAATGCATGTCAGGATACGGGTGTACCCTGTATTGGGTGTATTCGCCGGAATGAAGAACTAAGTCTGAAATCCCGTTATCTGGGTTTAGATATCAGTCCAAAAGAGAATAAACAAATCATTGAAGCCTGGGCAGATGTTATGGATGGACAAATAGACCTGGATTTACTTCTGGAACAAACCATGTGTCCGGTTCCTGTATACATCCCTTCTATTCCAAAAAGTCCAGATAAAAAGTTACGCATAGCCGTAGCTAGAAATAAAGAATCATTTGCTTTTATTTATGAAGAAACTATCACTAAATTCCGGGAGTTAGGACAGGTAATTTTCTTTAATCCCGAATACAACAAAAGATTACCTAAGAACATTGATTTATTATATCTACCAGGTGGATATCCGGAAAAAAGATTAAGAGAATTGGCTTTAGTATTCGATGCCAAGGATGAACTACTCAGATACAATATGCACAATGACATCAGGGAATATATTGAAAATGGCGGACGTACACTTGCCGAATGCGGAGGGATGATTTATCTGAGTAAGGGCGTTTACCATGATAATTTACCTGATCTCTATACAAGTATGTTGGAAGTATTACCTTTTACGATTGATGCCACAAAGTATAATAAGCGTTTAATTTTAGGATATCGTCAGTTCGAATACAATGGGCAACAACTTCGTGGACATGAATTCCACTACACACAAATATATGGGTATAGTAAACCTATATCTTCTGTAGTACAAGTATACAACGCAACAGGACAACCCATTGACACTCCGGTTTTTCGCTACAAAAATGTAATTGCAAGTTATACTCATTTATATCTGGGAGAAACAGATATCATGCAGCTATGGAATGATAATCAGAACTCTTAATTTCATATGAAACGAATATATACCAAAACCGGAGATCGCGGAACCACAGGTATACATGGCGGCGAACGGGTAGAAAAAGATGATATACGCATTGAAGCCAATGGATGTATTGACGAACTAAATGCTGTAATTGGTATTATCCGCTCACTTCTTCCTGCAGATCATCAATGGCAGGAGATGTTACATCATATACAATACGAACTCATGATTGTAATGAGCCATGTAGCCACTCCATCGGCTATTCGTGAAAGGAATCCGAATAAACTTTCGGAAACACTCGCCACATATTGCGAACAGGAAATGGATAAAATGACCGCCCAACTCGAGGATAACGGATACTTTATTCTTCCCGGAGGTACTCCGGTATCAGCACAATGCCAATTTGCGCGAACGGTGGCCCGAAGAGCCGAACGAAGACTCTGGACACTCAATCGGCAGGATACTGTGCCCAATGAAATACTTACATTTATCAATCGTCTTTCCGATCTCTTTTTCGTAATGGCGCGTTTTGATATGCAACAACAAAACTGGCCGGAAGAACGTTGGAAATCTTTTTCCTATAAGAATAAGAAGAAATGAACACAGTGGAACGTTGCCATCCTATAATGTTTGCCGGTACAGGCAGTGATGTAGGTAAAAGCATTATTGCTGCCGGGTTTTGTAGAATCTTCAAACAAGACGGATATACCCCTGCTCCATTCAAGGCACAAAACATGGCTTTGAACTCTTATGTTACATCTGATGGATTAGAACTTGGGCGTGCGCAAGCCGTTCAGGCCGAAGCGGCGGGTGTACCCTGTCATACGGACATGAACCCTTTATTGTTGAAACCATCTTCCGATCATACATCGCAAGTGGTGCTGAATGGTAAACCTATAGGTAATCGCAATGCCTATGATTATTTCAGAAAAGAAGGACGGGAAGAACTACGACAAGCCGTATATGATGCTTTTGATCGGCTGGAAAAGCGTTATAACCCTGTGGTTATGGAGGGTGCCGGAAGTATTTCCGAAATTAATCTGCGCGAAAGTGATCTGGTCAATCTCCCTATGGCTATCCATGCCGGAGCTGATGTAATACTTGTTGCTGATATCGACCGGGGCGGTGTATTTGCAAGTGTATATGGCTCTGTTATGTTATTAAACGAAGAAGAACGCAGGCATATTAAAGGCATACTGATTAATAAGTTCAGAGGAGATATCCGGTTGTTTGAATCGGGAGTTAAAATGCTGGAAGATCTTTGTGGCGTACCTGTAGTAGGTGTTGTACCTTACTATAAAGATATATATATCGAAGAGGAAGATTCGGTTGTACTTCAAACCAAACAGATGCAGGCTTCCTTAGGAAAAGTAAATATTGCAGTAGTACTACTTCGTCATCTCTCCAACTTTACCGATTTCAATGTATTGGAACGCGACCCACGGGTGCATTTATTTTATACAAACAACACGGAAGAGATCATGAAGGCAGATATTATCCTGTTGCCAGGTAGCAAAAGCACCTTATCAGATCTTTATGAGCTGCGCCGTAATGGTGTTGCACAAGCTATCGTACGTGCTCACCGGGAAGGTGCAACTGTAATGGGAATCTGTGGCGGCTACCAGCTTATGGGACAGGAAGTTTGCGATCCCGAACATGTGGAAGGGGAAATAGAAAGATTGCCGGGATTAGGTCTATTGCCTGTTACTACCCGTATGCAAGGAGAGAAGATAACCCGTCAGGTTAAATTTCGTTTCCTGGATTCTGAGGAAATATGTGATGGGTATGAAATCCATATGGGAACAACCACTCCTGTAGAAGGTATAGAAGAATCACCTTTAAACCATATCAACGACGAAATACGCACCGATGGATATTTTAAAGATTCCACTTGTATGGGAACCTACATTCATGGCATCTTAGATAATCCCTCTTTTATTGATTATCTACTGAAACCTTTTACCGATAAACTTGAGGAGACGACTTTCGATTATAAGGCTTTCAAAGAAGAGCAATATGATAAACTGGCTGATCATATACGCAAACATGTTGATCTTCCGCTAATTTATAAAATCCTAACCCACCATGATTAAAGGACACGGAGACGATATATACGAATATAAGCAACCAATCAAAAGTAATTTCAGCTCCAATGTATTTTATGGAGCCGATCTCTCCGGATTGAACGCGCATTTATGTAAGTGTATGTCATCCATAAGTAATTATCCTGAACCGGAGCCTTATACGCTGGAACACAAACTGGCAATGTTTCATTGTATACCGGCTGAATCTGTTTGCGTAACAAATGGTGCAACAGAAGCCATTTATTTGATTGCACAAACATTCAGAGAAACAAACTCGGCTATCTTCGTCCCTACATTTAGTGAGTATGCCGATGCCTGTCGCATACATAGTCATCAGGTCACTTCAATATACACACCGGAACACCTACCGGAAAATATAAGAATGGCATGGATTTGTAATCCCAATAATCCGACAGGCTCGGTTTGGGATAAAACACAGTTATCAACATATATCCAATCCCACCCACAAGTCTGTTTCGTCATTGATCAGGCTTATGAATATTTTACAGAAGATGACTTATTCTCTGCCGAAGAAGCCTGGCTTTTTCCGAATGTTATTCAGTTACACTCTATGACGAAACGGTATGCCATACCCGGTTTACGTTTAGGATATATCACTGCCCCAGCCGGATTAATTCAACGAATACGAGCACATCGTATGCCTTGGTCGGTAAATCAATTGGCTATTGAAGCCGGTTTATACCTCTTGAATCAGGATATAACTTATAATATTGAGCTACAGGATTATTTAACTGAAGCCAAGAAACTAAAAAGTGCACTGGAATCTACCGGAGCCATTGAAGTTTGGCCTACGGATACACATTACATGCTTGCCCGTCTACGTTTCGGGAAAGCAAGAGCATTAAAAGATTTTCTGGCCAATGAATATGGTTTTCTTATTCGTGATGCTTCAAATTTTGAGGGATTAAACGATGATTTCTTTCGAGTTGCTTCACAATCATCCGGAGAAAATCAAAAGCTTGTGGAATATATAAATGAATGGCTTGCCTTGTGATTACTACCATTTTATATATTGTTTTCCCATTATTAATCGGATGGGTACTGGATAAGATATTCGGAGATCCATCCCGCCTACCTCATCCTATCGTTGGCTTTGGTAAACTGATTGCCTGGGGTGAACACAGGTTTAATAAAGGAATGCATAAAGTTCTAAAAGGAGGCCTATGGGCTGGTTTTCTAATCCTGATGATTTTTACCCTTTCTGCATTATTTCTATATGGCATGGCTTCGATTTCTTTTTGGCTCTATCTGGCTATTAGTTCTATTCTTATTTTTTATTGTCTTGCGGGAACTACATTGATTCGTGAAGTACGAATGGTATTTCAAGCTGTTGATCGTTCATTGGAAGAAGGTCGAAAACAGGTTGGCCGTATCGTAGGTCGCGATACATCCGCATTATCTGCACAGGAAGTGCGTACGGCCGCTCTTGAAACGCTTGCAGAAAATCTTAGTGATGGGGTTATCGCTCCGCTCTTCTGGTATCTTTTATTGGGTACTCCGGGAATGTTGGCTTATAAAATGATTAATACTCTTGATTCTATGATCGGTTATAAAAATGAACGTTATTTGTTATTCGGACGAATTGCAGCTTATATAGATGACTTTGCAAATTATATTCCGGCCCGGATCACAGCCTGGCTTATGGTTATCGTCAGTGGTAAATGGTCATTAATGCAATTTGTTCGTAAATATGGCAGACAACATGCCAGCCCAAATTCCGGATATCCGGAAGCGGCACTGGCCGGAATTTTAAATTGCCGCTTCGGTGGTCCACATGATTATTTCGGAGAATCTGTGTATAAACCATATATTGGTGAGAATGAACGGGCACTAACAACAAGGGATATGAAGAAAGCAATGCGGGTTAATCAACGGACGGAAATAGTGATGATGTTAATTATAATAGCTATTCAACTATCAGTTTGTACTATATTTCTATTTCTATCACCTCACCATACGGTGGTATTGAGTTAAAAGCACCCTCCAGTTTTAATATTCCTGCATAAATCTGTGCACATATAAGTACTCCTCCATGTGCAAAGATGGCAACATGTTCGTGTCCTTGTTCTTTAAGTTCGTCTAGGAAAGAAGAGATACGTTGGAATTGCATCATAAATGATTCTCCCCCTGTTGCCGGCACATTCAGATAATCGTTAAACCATTGCTGCATCCGCGGGTCAGTAATTTCGTCAAACCGCTGCATTTCCCATTCTCCGAAATTGAGTTCTTTTAAACGATCATCGCGAACGGCGTCGGGATAACCGCAGAACGCAGCAAGGCGGGTGCAACGGGATAGCGGACTCGTAAATACCTGGTCAAACTTTTCTGTAGCTATGCGGTTATGTGTCACTGCGGCTTCTTCCGGGAATGTTTCTTTTAATGGTACATCTGTTTGACCATAGCAAATGCCTTTCGGCACATCGACAGAAGTATGACGTATTAGTTTGACTTTCATGGGTTTAGAATATTAATTTGATTATAGGTAAGAAGTACAACGCCCAGATAGAATGAGAGTTCGCACAACAAGACTGTTGCTCCGCAACAATCGCCGGTATATCCTTGCAAGCGTTTTTTCATCATCCGATATAACAGAAAGAAAACCAGAAGAGGCAATAAAGCGGCTATCCATAAGTGTGGAGGAAGTAAAGTCAGTAAAGGAGTGATACCACAAATTAAGGTAAAGAGAAAGATTGACCAATTCATCCGGTTATAGACTACTTTTATTTTGGCTTCTTCTTCCTTACGGGCATATGGCAGCACATTGATTAGTTGAGCGGCCACAAATTTCCCCCATACATCTCCTGCAATAATTACCAAGCAAACTAATGGAAAAGGAATAGCCATGAGCAGGCCCCATAAAAGAAGAAAATAAAAGATCAAACCGATCACGCCATAACTTCCGATATGGGAATCTTTCATAATCATCAAGGTGCGTTCTTTGGTTGTTCCTCCGCCAAAGCCGTCAAAACAATCGGCCAGTCCATCTTCATGTAAAGCGCCGGTAATCCATAACCTACTGACGATGGCCAGTAACAGTGCTATACTTAAAGGTAAAATCAAAGAAGCAGCCCATAGAACGGTAGCAGTAATCCCTCCGGTTAACCATCCTACCAACGGCCAATAGTTAACAACGGATTTAAAATACGCTGCCGGTACTTCTTTTATTCTCCAGAAGGGTAACCGGGTAAAGAAGATGAAAGCTGCCAGCACTCTCATCACTAAAAGTATTTGGTCACTTCGGCTCCACGGAAACTATCCATTTCATTGATCATCCGCACGGCAGAGTCTACAATAGGATAAGCACAAATTGCCCCTGTACCTTCTCCCAATCGCAAGCCGAGATTTAATAATGGTTTAACTTTCATGTACTCTAACAGCTGTTTATGGCCGGTTTCATCTCCCTGGTGTCCGAAGATAGCATAGTCTAGTACCTGCGGATAGAACATAGAAGCTACAAGAATACAGTTGGTCATGATGAATCCATCAACAAGAATAATCATTTTGAGTTCTGCTGCCTGTAGCATACCGCCGATTGCCATGACCATTTCCAGTCCGCCGAAATGAGAGATAAGGTCGAGAAGAGAGCAATCTCCTTTATAGTTGTCCATAGCCTTCTTCAAAACAGTATATTTGTGTTGAACGCCTGCATTATCCAAACCGCTTCCTGCTCCGACACATTTCTCTAAAGGAATACCTGTAAAATAGCTCATCCAGATGGAGGAAGGCGAAGTATTCCCAATTCCCATTTCGCCAAAGCTAATAATATTGCACCCATCTTCATGACTTTCGCGTACAATAGCAGCACCATGTTCAATGCATTGCCTCATTTCGGCTTTTGTCATTGCCGGAGCATAAAGGAAATTGGCTGTTCCTTTTCGCACTTTCCGGTCGATTACGCCACTACCGGCAGGAAAATCATAATCTACTCCGGCATCTACAACCTTTAGGGTAAAGCCATGCTGGTGGCAAAGAAAATTAACGCCACCGCCACCTTTGGGGAAATGTAGCGTTTGTTGCCAAGTCACTTCTTTCGGAGAAAAGCTTACTCCCTCATCGGCAATGCCATGATCTGCCGCAAAGATGATGTTATGCGGTTTTCTCAGTATGGGGTTTGTTGTCTGTTGGATTAATCCGACTTGAAGAGCAATATCTTCCAGAGTACCTAATGATCCCTTAGGTTTAGTCAGGTTATTTATTTTGTGGACTATTTTTTCGCGGATCGTATCGTCCGGTTTGGTAATATTAAATATTTTCATAATTATTATAATCTATTTTATTTTCATTGGAATGCCCGATACCATAAAAACAACCTGATCGGCATTTTGTGCGATATACTGGTTTATCCATCCTTGTAGATCGGTAAATTTACGCTGTATCTCATTCTCCGAAACCCCTCCCATCCCGATTTCGTTTGTTACAAAGATAAACGTTGCATCTTGTTCGGTGAACAGATCAAATTCCTGTTTAATGGCTTCAAGAGATTTGTCGACATCCGATTCAAGATCGAAAAAGAAGTTGGTGCACCACAAAGTAACGCAGTCTATCAATACAACGCGCTTTTCCAATGGATGGCGGCTTAACGCTTTCTCTTCTTCGATATTCGTCCACTCCTTCCCCCGGTGCTCCTGATGCCGGACTACCCGCTGGCGGAATTCCTCATCCCAAATCCGTGAGGTAGCTATATAAACAGGATTTGCCGAAAGAGACAAAGCCAGCCTTTCTGCATAACTACTTTTTCCGGAACGGGAACCGCCGGTAATAAGAATGATCTGTTTCATGTAGATTCAAAATAATGAATTACAAAGATAAAAGATCATTCCGAATAAGTTGATGGATAAATAAATAAAATCGAAACGTTCAAATATCAGTACAACGAAAAAAGGGAGATTAAAACGATGCGACGAAAATATATTTTTGATTCGACAGAAATTATTTTTTGATGCATCAAAAATATTTTTTTGTTGCATCATCGCAAAAACGCCATGAATACAAGGGATACAGAAGAGGGCTTAAATGTGGAAAAATACGTACAACCCATCTGTCTGTTTTCATCTCGACATGCATTGCATAACTTAATGCATTATACGAAGCTTTCTAAAATACGTGCTTTTAGTTCTTCTTTTTCTTGGGGTTCCAAGGTATACACCATATCTTCTCCTGTCAGAATGGCTTTTGCCTTTTCTGCTTCATTTGCCAACATAGAATATTCCTTCAAGAGGCCTTCCCATTTCATATAAGCCTCTGAAGAAATATTCAAAGCATAACAAATAAATTCATCATCCCTTAGGAAATCTTCTACCTTGTAATTAATCTTAGAGTTCACGCTATTGATAACTTTTATACCAATAAGACGCGAGTTCTATAGTCGTGTACTCACATTAATACCTATTATTTCAACTAATACCTATTTATCTTGCAATGCTACGAAGTTTGGTCAATCCGCGATGCATTAAATTGCGTACCGACTGGTAGTTCATGCTCATAATTTCGCAGATGTCTTCGTATTTTTTTTCTTCAATATAATATAAAGTAAGTGCCTCGCGCTGACGTGGAGAAAGTTGTTCCATCATGTACTTGATGGTATGGTTTTCTACTTGCTCCTGTTCCATTTGAAGATACTTCCGTTCCACATCATCCGTAGCCACCGGATCAACATCCTCGATTGCAGCACTCGACATATAAATCCGCTTACGTATTTCATCGCATATCTTATTTTTCAATGAGATGAAAATGTAAGATTTAAAATTCTCAATCGTATTCAAATCACTTCTTCTTGCATACACCTTCACAAAAACATCGTGGATACAATCTTTAAGTAATTCTTTGTCTGTAGTAAGTCTATGCCCGTAGTTATACAATACGTTAATATACAAATCGTATAAGCGGGAAAAAGCTCGGGTGTCGCCTGCCTGAAACTCGTTCAACAACTGAGCGGTCAGATCAGTAGTCTCATTCGTATTAGATAAAGTAGTCATAGGTTTCATCATCATAGCGCATTAGGTATTTCATGATGATGCAAATTTAAAGCACAACGCCTTCTAAGGCTGGGAAATTCTGGTAGTAGGACCGAAAAAACAAACACTATGCTGAACAACAGCTTTTTATCAGCAATTTCTATTTTAAACAAAAAAGCTGCCATTTTTGATATGGCAGCTTTTAAAGACTTATTTCTTACATAACCAATAAATTCCGGTTTTCCCGTTTGGAGATTTAAACCTGTAGTCTCCATTGATTTTCAGAGAATTATTTAATATTGAAATATCTCCCGTTGATGGATTTATGAATTTTACGATATACCTTCCGCTTGACAATTGAACCGGCACTTCATCATCAAACTGGGAATAAATGACACACCCAATATCAGATTTTACCAATAAACAATAGTTATCCGTACCTGTTTCTACCATTTCCATCTGCGCTACAGCATTCAGAAAAGCCTGGTCTTTGATAGGAAGTACCGGACAAGAACCTCCTGCCATCAGTACCGCCCATGCCATAGCCGGATAGTTTTGCGCATAATAGGTAACGGCTTTCTCCGGATATTTGCTACGATATTCACTTACAGCTTTATACGCTTCATTAAACGTAACCTTGCCTACTTTCATCTGGCGTGCATGTTGGCGAGGGGCCAGGTTCTTTCCACCTTCAGGAGCATAAACGGTACCATCATCTTTGTAGTGCCAATAACGTATATCAATAATATCAACTACAGCCGCACGTTTCGGATCATTCAATATTGCGTCTTGTACATCTTTGGTTGTGCTCAGCGCTACCAAAGCGTTTTTACCGGTTTCGGCTTCCCATTCGGCAATAACATCCAGCCAGAACTCCACAAAGTGTAGTGGTCCGGAATATTCTTCACTGATAAGCTGGATAACATTATCATTATCGGCAAAGTTGTTCAGACATTGGCGGATATAATTACGGTGTAGTTCACGACGTACCGGATGAGTTATATCATAAAATATATCAGCCACAAAAATACGTTTGTCTCCCGCAAAGTGTACAGGCTCCGGGAAATCGGTATGATTAACATTGTTTGCCGTACGCCATGGAGAATCGACCCAATGCGCACCGGCTTCCAATATATTATGCTGAAAATAGTTTTGATGGAAGAGTAATAACCCCGACGCTTCGCCTTTATCTGCAAAAGACTTCAAACGTGACCAGTACCAGGCATTCGGACGATTCAAGTCGTATTTGCTCATGCCATCCCAAGCCATTTTATCACTATTGGTACGTCCGAAAGGCTGCTCGTAGAGTGGTCCCCAGACATCTCCATCGCGACGACGGATACGTTCATGGTCATCCCGGCGACGATCGTACCATAAACCATAATTATGATCAAGTACCCGCACATTGTTTCTCTGCATGAAATCGACAACAGAGTCAATGCGATCCGTCACACCCTGCCCTTCTCTACCCGGAACAAAACGAGTGAGATGCGGACCAGCTTTCTTAATGGCAGGAGTACGCAATTTGCCACTCCACCAAGGCACGCTGATTCTGCTCCCAACCAATAGAGCGCCATCCATCGTTAATCGGCCATTCACAATATCAATGTGATGCGTAGTTTTGGGAAGTGCAGGGTTATTTTTAATCTTAATCTGATCAATGGATTTTAGCTGAGCAGGCACATCTATAGTAGCTATTTGTTGGTTAATCCACATTTCCAGAGTCAGTTTAGGCTTTTTAGCCTCCTGTGCCAGCTTCATAGCCACCTCAACGGTTGGACTACTCGAAGCATTCGTATTCATATGTAATATGCGGGCACGATCAGACATATCTTTACCTAGTCTTTCTGACAATTGAGCATAGAAGAAACTGCGAGGATGTACATGATTATTTGATTCCGCCCAGTCTCCATCACCAGAGAATTGCGCCCAACAACCATATGCTCTGTTCGCAGCATCCGTTACGGGTGAATAGCATTCTATCTCAGCAGCTGTACATTGCCAGAAAAGACTATTTGCGGTGTTCCATCCGGCTCCGTTTTTAGATTGTCCCAGATTTTTAAAGGAGAGGTCATGTCCATCAACATTCACAATATCAAATAAAACCCCACAAGCCCAGGAACTTACGGGGCCACTAAATCCAAATGATTCTTTGGTTTCGCATTGTACAAATGCATTAGGACCTGCCGCACAATATCCTATAGCAAAGTCATGGATACCATATTCAGAATAGCAACGCTGAAAGAGTGTTTGTTGTCCATAAGTCATAAAGGTATTTCTGCGCATTCCCCCGATTTCGGATATAGGTTCTAAAGAAATACAATCTTCTACAGTTATTTTAGAAGTACTTGGTTGAAGCACAACCGCACTCCCGGCAAAATGTTTGAAGTTTACTTTTTGTATCCAACAGTTTTCTGCATGTTCCATCGAAATACCTGTCCAACAGTGGTCTTCATCTTTTGCATATTGTTTATTATAATCTGAGGTAAGCGTCAGATTGGAGACTCCAACATTATTGATGCGTCCGGTCCATTGATAGGGAATAAGGAGAGCGTCACCATATGTCTTATCTAATGCCACAGTTAACGGAGCATCAAGAGTTACCTGATTACCTGAAACATTCGTTATGGTTCTATCCCAATGGATATCCATTTCTCCGGATTTCCATCCAAGTGCTCCAATGCCACCACCAAATACATCACAACCTAACGAAGCAATCCACTCTTTGGTCGAAGGGCGAACAATGAATACCCGGCTACCTTCCTGTAATTTTCCATGGGTTGCAATATCAATAATTGTTGTGTTGACCGGTACATAGGAAGTAGTTACCTGGAGTGTATCAAGTATTTGAATGTTTTGTTTTCCTTCAATATAGATCAACGCTCCCCGGTCTACGCCTTTTTTAAGCAATATCGTTTCGGTTTTTCCTGAACCTTGCAGGACAACTCCGGATGTGGTGATGAATAATTCTTTATTCAATTCAAATACACCTTTATCTAATAGAACGGTTCCGCGGAAACCATTTTTATTCATGGGCAAAGAGGATACATAATCAATGGCTTGCTGGATTCTGATAGAATTATCTCCAGACGAATGAGGTACAAATATGGCAAGAGGAACTGCAGGAATGTCCTGTTCTGAATTCATATATCCGCAACTGGAAAAATCCAGGATACGATTTCCTTTACTATCGGGTAAATAAGTCAGTTTACCATTCTCCACTTTTAAAGGAAAGGTTTGCGCTTGTAGCTGCGCAAACCCCAAGAGTATGAGAAGAACTTTGAATAAAATTAATTTCTTCATTATTAGTTTGAGTAAGTAGTTAGAAGTCAGTAGTTAGAAGTCAGGTCTAATTTTCACCTATACAATATCGTCTCATTTGCCTGGCTACTAACTCCTGACTTCTAACTACTAAATAGACGATTCAGAAATTATTTTGTAACCAGACCACCTCTCCATTCGTTCATATATTCCCTCGGCGTCTGATTATACTTCTTTCGGAAGCATTTGCTGTAATAACCCGAATCTTTAAATCCTACGGCATAAGCCACTTCGGAAATACTCATATCGGTATTTTTAAGTAGCTCAATAGATTTATTCAGACGTATTTCCTTTACCAGATCCACAGGTGCCAGTCCGGTTAAACTTTTCAGTTTTTTAAAGAAAGCGGAACGACTTAAACCGATTGAAGATGCAATGGTATCAATATTAAAATCGCAATTATCCATATTCTCTTCAATTACTTTATGGATTTTATCCAGTAACTGAACATCCTTCTTCACCAGGTATTGTTCGTAACTATCCGTTTCCTGGTTTTCCTGTTGCTGCCATACCCGTTCACGGAACAACTTACGTTCTCGTAACAACTGTTCCACCCGTGCAATAAGATAATCCTTGCTGAACGGCTTGGTAATATACGCATTAGCTCCCTGGCTAATAGCATTTGTTTTTGCTTCATCATCATTCTTAGCCGTCAGAATAATCACAGGGATATGACTGATCTGGAAATCTTTACGAATATGTTGCAGCATCTCAATCCCATCCATTTCCGGCATCATCTGATCGGTTACTACAATATCAGGATGATATAAATGTACTTTCTTTAGCCCTTCTACCCCATTATTTGCGGTATATACATTGAACTTATCTTCCAATTGTAACTTTACCAAGCTTGCAAGGTCTTTATTATCCTCTACCAAGAGCAAAGTAGGCAATGACGAATCAGCATAATCTTCATCGGTTTGCTCAACCGCACCGGAAGTTTCCGTATGGGAATGCTCCTCCGCTATTTTATCATTATCACTCACATAGAAATCTACTTCAGAAGATTTATAGTGATTTTTACCTAACAATAGTTCAATTACAAAGGCGGCACCCTTCTGTTGTTGGCTTTCGGCAATAATGGAGCCATGATGCAAACTCATAATCTCTTTAGACAAAGCCAAACCGATACCCGTACCCTGATAATATGCTCCACGAGCATTTTCAGCCTGAGAGAAACGTTCGAATATCTCACTCAACTTACTTTGTTCAATACCTACACCAGAGTCTTCAACGCGGATATAGCATTTCTTCCCGTCATCCGTAATCCCTATGCTGACAAAAATACGACCGCCGGATGGTGTGAATTTAAAGGCATTGGATATTACATTTCTAACCACAATACCCAATCTCTCTTTATCCGCCCAAAGCATAATCGGTTCATCCGTCAGATGGAAAGCATAGTCGATCTCGTTTTCTTCTGCCAATATCTGGAACTCTTTATGGAAAGAATTCATCATGACATTAAGGTTCATTTTCGACACATGCAGGCGCATTTTACCATTCTGTATCTTGCGGAAGTCGAGTATCTGATTCACCAGCTGCAACATCTGATCAGTGTTTTTCTCCATCAAATCAACATATTGTAATCCTTTAGGAGAAAGCTTTTCTTTATCTTTCAATTCTTGTATTGGACCCTTGATCAGAGTCAGAGGAGTACGTAGCTCATGAGAAATATTCGTAAAGAACTTTATTTTTAGTTCAGATAGTTTCTGCTCGATATAAATATCATTCTTCATTTTCATGAGTAATAACGCCAAACGAATACCGAAGAAGAGTAATACTGCACCTAAAATAATATAAATACAATATGCCCACCAACTCTTCCACCATGGTGGAAGAATAGTTATTTGCAATGTCCGTTCAGATAGTCGCTCGGGGTCCGCTTCATCAACACTTTGTATACGGAATATATATTTTCCCGGCGGCACGTTGGTATAGGATGCTATACGATTCTTACCATTGAAATGCCACTCTTTTTCATATCCTTCCAATATATATTTATAAGAAACCCGGTTAGGATTGAAATAATTGAGTGCTGTAAACTCTATAGCAAACATTGACTGGTCGTACTTCAGCGTAATGGCTTCGGCATATTTAATAGATTCTTGAATAATCGGATTATCCTTAAAGTTCCACAGTTCTTTATTCGATATTTTGAAGTCGACAATATACGTCTGATAGTCCATATTAAACGATTCGAGCTTTTCCGGATTAAAAACCAGAATACCTTCCCGGCAACCCAGCCAAAGATCGTTATTCAAGGTTCTTAACGCTGAACCCTCTTCCATCGTTATATTCAGGAAACCATCATACTTATCATAATTACGGAAGTGCTCGGTTTTCTTATCAAAACGAGATAAGCCGCTTTCTGTAGCCAGCCACAGGTTTTTCTTATCATCTTCGACAATGGAAACGATCACATCGGTATTTAATCCTTCACGCATACCATACGTCTTAAATATAGGCCTACGCAGAACATCGTCGTATTTTATCAATTTATTTAATCCACCTCCGAAAACACTGACCCAGATTTGAGAATCTGCATCTTTATACAGAACATAGATATCATTGTCGGCAATATTGGAGCTGGCACTTTGTTCGCGATAGGTTTCGAACACAATTTCTTCCGGAGAATTAAAGTTACCATCAAACGACATTAACCCATCAGTGGTTCCAACCCATATACGACCATTCTCATCCTCGGCAATGCTACGGACTTCCATATAAAGCCCATAAGGAGGATAATGCTTAAATCCATTATATTTATTTTTGAAAGTGATTTCCCCGGCTTCTTCCGAAACCAAGTTCAATCCACCTCCCATCAGTCCGACCCATATCCGACCTTTACTATCCTGACAGGTAAAATAAACGTCATTATTATTAATGGTAGAAAGTACGTTTACATCATTTGTGAAACGGGTAAAGCGGAATCCCTCAGGCGAAAGGATGTCCGGTTGTGCTTTTACCAGTCCGTTACCTTTTGTCGAAAACCAAAGATTCCCTTTATTGTCTTCCATTACATGGTACACATTGCCAATAAAAGAATGACCCGGAGAGAACGTTTGTTTCAATTGTCCATTACTATTCAGCCTGTAAAGTTCAGACCAACGCGTACCAATCCAGATATCTCCATTCCTGGCTTGAAATAACCCTCTTACTCCTCTGTTTTCAATAATTTTCTGGTCAGAGAACAATTGGGGTTCAAAGAGTTTGAATTGTTTTTTGGGGAAGTTGACCCTATAAACCCCCATAGCTGTTGAGGTTAGCCATAGAATACCCTCTTCATCAATCATTTGATCGAAGAATCGCTGATTCTGCATAATATCAGAGAATGGTTTTAGCTCGTTTATCGCTATCATAGTTAATTCTTCGCGATCAAACATCAATATTTCCCCAGCAGGTGATAAAAAGAAAATTCCTTGTTCACCCGCATCCTGATATTCAAACGAACCGATAGATGGTCCTGGAGCAAACTGAAAACGTTTGGATGTTTTGTTTAACGGATCATAGTAAAACAAAGCGGTTTCATTTTCTACAAACCAAACCTTATCGTATTTGTCGACAAATGAGTTTAATACGGTTGATGTTTTAAGATCTATAGACAACTTCTGTAGTTGCTTATAGCCAAGATCATATTCATAAACTCCCTGATTCTTAACAGATATACAAGCTATACCGGATGGGGTAACAAGAATATTCTGAATAGCCTCCGAGATACCAAGCAAATTGTATTTATTTACTGTTCCCGATTGCAGGTTGATACTATAAAACTCTCCGTTTTTATCTCCCAACCATATCAGTTCAGGGGTTTCATAAGCACAAGTAAACACTTCATTGGAAGTGGTCGCTATTTTACGCCAGATAAAATCGGCAGGTTTATCCCGTAATTCTTCTCCCTTACGGCACGAGAATATCTTATAGTCCTGACCTATCCAACTGATATATTCGGCCGTTTCTACGAAGACATTATATTTAAGACGGGAATCATGGGGCGTAATATCACCACTGGCATCATGCAGAAGTTTAATTTCGATCTTTCCGTCCGGGGTAGAATAAGCGCGCAACAGGTTTTTGTCTTTGGTCAACAATAGGACTTCTCCATCCGGAGTATTCTGGATCTTAATGATCTGTGTATTTCCGGAATAGTCCTTCACATCATCATATACGGCATGGAAGCGTTCGTAGTGTTTATCAAAGATATATAGTTTGCGGTCGATGGTCTTGATCCATAAAAATCCATTTTTATCTTCTACAATGCTTTGTATCTTACGTGGAGGAATATCAGAATAGGAGCCTTCCCGGTTATTATAGGTTTTGAACCTACTACCATCGAAACTACATAATCCGTACCAGGTGCCAAACCACATGAAACCATCGCTCCCTTTCAGTGAACAGTTCACAATATTATTGGGCAATCCTTGCTCTACGCTGTAATGTTCGACAATAATATTAGGTTCCGCTAAAAGCCGAAAAGAAACGAGTAAAAAGAATAAAAGTGCAAAGTGTTTTTTCATGGTTAATTAGTGCATCAGATGACTTAGCCTGATTAAAGTCAAAGATAGCCAAAAAATAATAGTACAACAACGTGCCACTGTGAAATTATTAAAAAGAAGAGGTAGCAGACGGATTGATTTACCATATAAACCCACTAACCTAACCCTTGCCGTCTGCCACCTACAACTTTTTATTAAAAACTGATATAGAATTACTTTATTGTTTTGCACCGAATTCTGTTTGTTGACGCTCTACCTCAATCAACATTTTGTCCTTTTCTTCTTCTGTCAAAACGGTTTTATTAGAGCTTTCATTGGATTGAGTTGCAACCGTAGGTGTTGCTTTTCTATCCTGTTCCACAAAGCAAAAAGGTAAATCGGCTGGAATACTTTCAAATTCAATTTCTGCCGGAGTTGGAGCAAGTGTTCCTTCAAATTGCACGCGGGCTTTGACTTTGATCTTTCCAGCATTACGGGTAGAACGGATCAATACCGGTGCAGAACCAAACTCTACGGCACGTGGATTTGCTCCGATGTGTTCATCGCCAATAATCTCACCTTCTCCTTCTATAGTAAATACGATATTATCTTTAGCCAGGCGACGTACATTTCCACTATCATCCGTAACCTCGACTACAACTACAATAAAGTCAGAACCATCGGCAACTAATTCTTTACCTAACCGGTCAACGTATAAGCGTAGTTTGGTAGAACGACGGGATGGCATTTTCTTTTCAGTACAAACCACTTTACCATTGATAATACCTTCCACAACAAAGTTTACTTTTTGCCAGTTCTTTTGTATATAGCTATACTCGCGGGCTTCCCAGAAATCCCAAACGTTTTCAAAGATAACAGGAGGATTCGGCATATGACCCTTAGCATGAACTACAGGTTTAATCCACGTTTTAGTACCATCATAAGCTGATAAACGAACGGAGTCGCAGTTGCTGAACACAATGACATCACTATCCGAGAAAGCTGACATCTCATGAGCTACGTACACCATCGGCAGCGAGGCGCTGCATCCAGGTTTCCATGCGGTATGAGACAGTTGATCAGTATTAACTAAACCAGACTGTGGCACTTTGCCACCTGTCTGACTTTTGAACATATAATAAGCATATTTGGGCTGACGGAAAGCATCAAACAGACCTCCCCAGTACGGATCGGGATGATAACCACGTTGATGGTCGAATGCATGCCATTGCGTACCACCGATAAATCCACCACTGGTGTGGTACATTTCATCGTAACTGTTGGCTAAAGAAAGTGCCTGAACCAATTGCGGGCGCTCGCCCCAACTGCGACTGGCTCGGTTGTTATTGTTATGCGCATACCAGTCATCTACCTTCTCGCCAAACTCACGGGTAAAGATGTTCTGTTCGGCTACTCCTTTTGCATCATCGCCGGGCCAACCATAAACCACATCATAATTGTCCTTCACGCCGGCAGAGTGTACATCGGCAGCAGCTACGGGGCGTCCGGGATATGGAAATTCGTCCTTTGTGATTTGCAAGGCTTCCAATGCGAATTCCAATGGATAACTGGTTTCGTTCAGGATGGGTTCCCACATCAGTACAGAGGGGTGATTGCGATCACGGCGAATCATTTCACGGGTATTCCGATGCACAAGACGTGCAAATTCAGGGTCTTTATTCCAATACTGCCAACCCGGAGTGGCTACTATAACAAACATTCCCAGTTCATCGCAGGCATCCATAAACGAAGGGTCCATTGGATAGTGCGCCACACGGATAATCCGGCAACCGGCGTCGTGTAAACGTTTAGCATCACGCCATTGTTGCGAGTTAGGAGCGGCATTGCCTACATATGCAAAATCCTGATGCCGATTGGTTCCCACCAGTTGGCCGTAAGGCTTATCATTTAGCCAGAAACCGTCTTTCCCTTTGAACTCGGCTTTGCGAATACCGATACGGGTAATCCCGCCATCCAATGTTTCTTTACCGGATTTAATACGGGACTCGACATGATACAGATAAGGAGTCTCAGGCGACCAAAGTTTGGGATTCTTTATGATAACCTGTTGGCTCACGGGTTTAGACTGTCCGGGAACTAGAGTCAATTTACCGGATACGCGTTTAATAACTATTCCTTCGGCATCCGTCAGGGTAGTTTCTACAGTAACGGTTTGGGACTGTTTGCTACTGTTCTTTATATCCGTATCAATATATACGTTTGCACTTCTACTGCTGATATTATTATAGTGTACAAAGACACCACCACCTGCAACTTTATCTGCTTCTACAGCATCGGTAATGGCAACAGGAGATTTGGCGATCATCCAAACATCCCGGTAGATGCCTCCATGATAGGCGAAGTCGAGAGTGTACTGACGTTTGCCCGGCGGATAATTTTTATCATCGCTATTGTCGGCAAATACAGCTATCAGACAGTTATCACCGGGCTGGCAACCATTTTCCGTGAGGTTTATAGTGAAAGGCAGATACCCACCAAGATGTTCCATGATCTTTTTACCGTTCAGAAAGACGATTTGTTTACCCATAACGGCTTCAAAATGGATCGTAACAGCTTTCCCTTTGGTTTCGGCAGGTACGACAAAACGTTTACGGTACCATGCCGGACCTTGATAATTACGGCATCCGCTACCTTCGGCGGGCATAAGCTCAACGGTATGCGGTGTCGATACGATTTCCCATGCCGAATCATCGAAATTCACAGCTTCAGCTCCTTGCAGATCACCTTTATAATAGCGCCATCCGGGATTGAAGTTATAAATCTGCCGGCCGCTTCCGGACAAAGGGATAAAACCGGCAACGGACGTTTGAACAGTATTGATCTTCGATTCTATACGCGATGTTTCTGCCGACAATAATGAGGGAGTAAGAATAAGTAGGAGTATAAACAGATACTTCTTCATAAATTATGGGGTTTTATTGATTATTTCAATGTCCTGTCTACGGGATTCGGGAGTTACTTTCAGAACCGTAACTTCCCCACCCTTAAGTTCGGCCTCTATAATGGTCTGACCGAGGGCATGAAGTTTAAAACGTACATCCCACTCCAACGGCCATGCCGGAAACAGGTAGATTTTATCGCCATTGGTTTGCAGAAGCATTTCCTGTAAGCCAATCATTCCGCTGCCTCCATGATTATGATCGGGTGTCCAATCATATCCGGGGCCCCAGAAAGCCGGAAAGCGGTGCGGACCATCGGCTAACTTTAATTTGGCCAGGCGTACAGCTTCATTGGTCAGACCCATACAGGCTGCCCAGATGTTATCTTGTTTCCACCCGGTATGGGAACGGAATTTAAGAGCATCGGGATCGTAAAGATAAGTATTGCGGGCTATATCCAGGCTGTCTTTTCCAACGCCATAGATACGCCAGGGATAAACCGGATAGAGCTGTGGAGTTTCAACGTTATTGATGCGTTCCCAGGTTTTGGCGGGAGAAATCATTTCCTTACCATCTATCATACGGAATGGCATTGGAGGAATGGTTTTCAGCATCTCAGGCTTTTGCCCATAGGTTTCGAGAACTGTGCGCAGGGCTGCGATGGTGCTCGAAGCGTTGTTGGTCATTTTGTATGTTTCGCATGCCGAACCGGGGAACAAAACCAGGTGTCCATCGCCGTCGAGGTCTTTACGACCGCGTCGCGAGGCGCGATAGCGATAGTGCTCATCAAAGAAAGTCAGGCAGCTCTCTATCAGGGGTAGATAGGAAGTGATATCTGCGTGGTTGTAGTTGCGGGTTTCAAGAATCATTTGGCAGAATTCGAGCACCGTATCCCATTCATACTCAAGCCATGCATTATATTCCAGGCCTTTATCGAACCATTCGGGACGTTTGAATCCGTATTCCGCCGGATTGGGCAAACCAAAGTTCTCAATCTGTTCGGCAAAGCAGGCGCCTTTATGCCCCCAGTATGTTTCAGAGCGTAGTTCGGCATTACGAAGCATCCGGTTGTAGAAGTCGAACTGCGCCGGCATCATATCGGAGTCGCCACTTTTGAGCATAGACCAGTAAACGAGGCGTTGATTCTGGGCGGTCATAGTACCACCACCCCATTTACGGTAATCGGGAGTAAAGGCTTGTTTTTCGTCCACAAAACAGGGGTCAAAAGTGAATAGTCCGCCATTAAATTTGGTCGGTGCGCTGCCATAGGCGTTGCAGCCCAGCATGTAACGGAAGAGCGTATAGTTGCGGGTTATTTCTTCGGCTTTGCCTGATGCTTGTATGTAGCTGCGTTGCCAGAAATCATTCCACCACATGCGCGATTGCTTTTTATCCTTCGCAGATATGCGCGCAATAGTAGCATTCAGACCAGCGTGCCAGGTGTCGATGTCCGGTGTTTGTTCGGAATGAAGTGCAATACGGATATGTTCCTTTCGTACAGGCTTGAGCGTGCGGAATTGCCATGCGCGGTAATCGGTTCCGGCATATGCGTCATCGGACGTACCGATGTATTTGAGGTATTCTCCCCAGAGTTTACCGCCGAAAGTAAGGTTGGACAGCGGGTTCATCATTTGCGATTTCACAGCTTCCATGCCTTGCTGGGCAACGACAACGTCAAAAACGGTTTCCTCCGGGTTGCGGTGATAGAATACGACACTGTTTCCCTCTACTTTAACGTGGTCTTTTGCGGTATAGCTGTCTTTCGGCGGCGCCCATTTGTAGGAGTTCTGCTGACCTTCGCCTTTGCGGATAATCCGGTCCTGATAGCGCCAGTTTTCGTAATAAACATCGGCCGTTACCGGCGTGCGACTATTGAGTTCGAGATGGACAACAGGCTGAAAAACATCTGCCCAAAGTTGAATAGTTATTCCTCCGGCGGCAATTTCAACATATCCGTCGTTGAGTTTGAGTTCCTGTCGGAAGTCATTATTATCCGTGAATGGATTTGGAGAAAGACGCAGACGTATGCGTCCCTGTTTTAGCATGCAGTTGTGTTCGTCAAATGTCCCGCTACGACTAATGTAGAATAACAGATCGCCGTTTTCTACCCAGACATTCATGCCGATATCTCCGCCGCCACATGGCATGGACTCGGAAGAGTTTTTACTGAGGGTATTCCAAATAACAGAAGGAGCATGCTGGCTCCGAAGAGCCGACACGCCAACTAACACTATAAATACAAGAAAAAATCTCTTCACTTTAATTACTTTTAATTGTTTTGGAGTACCTACCACCTCAAGTCCTCTAGTTTCAACAACAAGCGGTATTGAAAACTTAGGCGCCTTGCCTCACCGCTACCAGTTGTCTGTGCGAAAAGAAGATACGGGCAGGCCGTTACCGCCATATAAATCTCCCTTCACATAGTTTTCGAACGCGTAACGCACAGCAACAGGATGTTGCACCTTATCACTTTTTACGTGGACTTTGCTTCGCGATATCCATGCCCTGGCCGGATAAAATACTTTATCCTCGCCGGCAATGGTGAACAACTTCGACTCACCATCTTTGGCGTTCAGCCACATGAGCGAACGTTCAAAGGTGATGATTGCGGTGTCACCCTGTATCTCCATTGATTTATAATAAGGACTATCTCCTTCTACGCCTTCAATGCCGTAGGTTTTGTTGAGCGCCAGAAAAGCCAAACGCTCTCCGGCAATTTGTTTCTGAGTCGGATGAATTCCTTTTTCCATGCCGACATCCAGCAAGACAGCCATCCCCGTGTTAGTAAGCCGATGCTCGGCTTGCATCTGTGCTTCGCGCAGGTAAGCAGAGTTGATGACTTCTTTGCCCGGTTCGGTTATAATGCCGTAATCATAAGGAGCAATCTGGCAATAATAAAAAGGGAAGTCACCTTGCTTCCACTCCGAACGCCATCCGTTTACTAACGCTGTAAACATATCGGCGTATGTATGGGCGCGGTTATAATTGTCTTCGCCCTGATACCAGATGACACCACGCATACTGATGCCGATCAGGGGATGTAGCATTCCATTATATAATACAGTTGGCGTGCGGTTCTTTGATTTTATATCTTCTTCGGTACGCGGTATTTTTGCATCAGGAAATGCCTTGAGCCATTCCCCGGTCATCCAGGCCTCGGCTGCCGAACCACCCCAGGCAATAACGATAAGCCCCACAGGAACGTCTGTTATTTCTTGTACAAGGCGGCCAAAGTAGTAAGCCGTTGCACTGAACTCATAGACACTGGCCGGGGTGGCTTCGTTCCACTGGCCAACGACATCATGCTGTGGCTTCAGGGTCGAGGTGCGTTTCGCGGTGAACAGACGGAGGTTGGGGTTCTTGCTCCTCAGAACATCCATATTGGAGTTATCAATCGGTTGATTCTTGAAGCCTTTCATGGGCATCTCCATATTGCTCTGTCCGGAGCAGATCCAAAGCTCGCCAATCAGAATGTTGTTCAAGATAAGCTCTTTACCATCGCTGATGGTGATCGTATATGGACCACCGGCAGCAGGAGTGGGAACAGATAGTTTCCAGTTTCCTTGTGCATCGGCGGTGGTTGTATATGTCTTATTGTCCCATCCCGGGTCAACGGTTACTTGTTTGCGCGGGGTTGCCGTTCCCCAGAGGTTGGCTTGGGTTTGTTGCTGCATCACCATGCCATCGGAGAAGAAGGTAGGCAGCTTAACTTCGGCAATAGCCGGAAGAGAAACAACTACAGCTAATAATAGGATAGTAGTTAATCTTTGTTTCATCAGGTTATTCATTTCTTTATTTACTTTCATAATTCATTAACTCTAATGGTCCCAACAAGCCAGCTGGTAATAATGCTTTATCCGATCGCCGGTACTTTCCGTTCGTCCAGATTCCTTCAAATGGAGCCTTGCCATTGTCTAGGCCATTCAGTGCATTTGCCCAGGTATTTGCGACTATAATTTCCAGTTGATTCTTGCCTTTCTTCAAAGCATGAGTGATATCGGCACGATAAGGAGCGGTCCATACCGTTCCGCAATCTATACCATTTACACGAACGGTTGCTACATTGGCCACTTCGCCCAGGGCGAGGTAAACATCACCTTTAACCCTACCCTTCCATTTGAAAGTTGTGGTGTACGTAGCCGTGCCCGAATAATATTTTATTGCGTCATCTGCTTCGTTGCTCCAGTCGAAAAGCTGTTCTTTCGTAACGCTCCGTTCTATTGCGGGAAAATCAACCTGCCAGGATTTAACCTCCAGCGGAATGTTTTTTTTCAGTTCTTTATTATCTGCCTCTAACAGCTGAATATTCTCTTTCATGAACACAACAAAAACAGACTCGCTGGCATCCAGCGTTAAAGGTACAGTGGTGCGTTTGCCGTCCTGATTCCAACTGGCGGGAATGGTAATTTCTCCTGTAACCGGGTTCCAGAGTTGGGGCTGACCGTTGTCGATGCGTAATGAAGCATTAAAGCTCACTTTCTTATCTTTTTGGTTGGCTATGAAGTAAATATCCGCTTCTTCGCCACTGCGATGCGTCCATGCAATATGGGCAGGAACAATCACATCGCGTTCCAGTTGATACGCAGCAAAGTCTTCGGCTTTGTACGGCAGTGTAGGAATGATAACTCCCCCCTTGCGTAACTCTTCTATTTTGGCCAGTACCTCATCCGAAAGCGGACGAAGATCGGGACTCATCGGGCGAGGCAACGGAAGTACTACCACCTTATATGATGCACCTCCCGGCAGTACCATACGGCCATCCTGAACAGTGGAACGATTCAGTAAGACATCCTGATTGAACGAGTCGTAGGCATATCCACGCAGGGGGTTCACCCAATCTTCGGGAACGGTCATATTGGCCGACTGGCTGACTCCGACAATACTGCGAACGGGCAGATCGACGTTTGCCAGACGTTGTCGTTCGCGCTCAACCTTTTGGGGGCCGAACAATCCGGGCAACGAGGGGACTAAACGCTCGGGAAGTATTGCCCGGCGAGGCATTTCTCCTCCTGTAAACACACCGATATCCACCACCGGATGACCATATTGCAGAAGCGTTTGGCAACGGGCGGCGTAATCTGTAAATGCTTTTGCACCGTTAGGCCACCAGGTTTGGTCGCGCTGAAAAAAGATTCCGATGCCATCGAGCGTCATACCCGGTTTACGATCCATAAAAGGATTGTGCACCATGACGTGATATACCAGCCGGTTGATTCCCAGGGCATAATTGCGATCGAGCATACTTTTCAGCATTCCCGGGTGTTCATCCCACGTACCGCGTACTTGTGTGAACCCTTCGGCTTGAATAATGTTTTTCCCGTAAATTCGTCCGCCGCTGATAGCATCGAGCATGTCGTTGAATTTATCGTGAGTGGGACTGTTGAACCAGAATTCGCCCATCGGTAAATCGACTTTCTTATAGTGCATCATACCATCCGTAATCATAGTGGGCGCCACACATTCGGCCGTAAACTCACATTCGTATTCTTTGGCAGCTTCGGCCATTACTTCATAGAAGACATCGGTGACCAGTTCGCCCATTGTTGTACGCACATCGCGCAATACATCCTCGGAAGTAGTCACACGATCAACGGGAATGCCGGCATACAACAGCAGGTAGGGCATCAGGTCGTATCCGCGACGGTTCTTAAATTCTTCAGCAAAATTCCGGCTCCAGTTCTGGGTTCCGCACTCCCAACTGTCGATATAAAGATATTTAAGCGTGCGGCGGGTGACTTCCTCATCTGTATTGCGATGTACGGCGCCAAACCAATTATCAATCTGTTTCTTTACGGCGGCTCTGCTGAATTTATCACACTCCAAGCCCTTCCCTGCTCCGCCCGTAGCATTGGTATGCCCGGTAGATGTGTGCCCGATACGAACGATTTTCCAGGTTATGCCCTGTGGCAGTGTGGTGGTTAACACTCCATTCCTCATGTGCGAGGTAAGATCGATGATATCTTCTTTGCGAATGCAGTCGGAATCACTTAATTCCAAGGGTGAAGTAGCCGGAGCAACGCGCCATACATAGCCTGCTTTTCCTTCCCATTGATTCAGGCGAGGTTCGGTATGTAGCCAGATTTTACCTAATTTCAGGTTAGGTTTCCATTTGGCATCATTCATATCTTCCGATCCGGGATCAGAGCCTGCCGGATTCCAGTAGAAGCGGAAGTAACGGGCTGTAGTGGGAGGAATGGCATGGGTATTATTAAAATCATAATCCTGCCAACCTTGCCGGGCAGGAACCAGTCGTTTGACTAACCGGAAATTCACTCCGTCATCGCTGGCCATCACCTTAAGGTTTTGCGACTGATAGTTATTTGCAATCTTATCTATCTCAATGTTGCGACAGGTATAAGGCTCTTCGAATGCATACTGAATCCACGCACCATCTGATTTAGGATCAATGGCAGTGGACCGCGCCCGGTAGAATCCGTCGGAATATTCAATTTCTTTGGAATAGGTAATCACCGGACGGGCACGTTGCTCCATTTCCGGATAAACACCTTGCGGAATGGGATAGGCCAACAGAGCAATGTCTTTGTAATATTCCTCACGGGTTTCCGGTTGATCAAGTTCCAATTTATAGATATAGCCACCCTGAACGATAGTGTCGGTAAAGACAATCTTTTGCATCGACTCTGCGGGAGTAATCCAGGGTCCACCAGCCAAGGCAAATCCATCGCAAATATGCATACCCAGTTTCAAATCCAAGCGGTCAGCCTCGTTTATTGCATGTTTCACATTCTCCCACCACTGGGGCGTGAGTTGAGGAGCAGGATTCGGATAAGCAGGACCCTGTTCGGGCGTTTTAATATGTACCATATAAGCGCCGCCTAAGCCAATTTCTTTCATGGCTTCCAGATCGGCCGTAAGTGCTTCCTTTGAACTTGCACCGAACATCCAGTACCACAGCGTAAAAGGTTTAGCCTCGCCCGAAGGGTTTTGAAACTGTTGGTATAAAGACGTTTGCGCGCTTACTCCTTGCCCCATCAGAACCAAAACAAGGCTAAGCGCAAAGACCAAACGGAATGGTAGCTGTATAATGTATCTTTTCATATTCATTCTAGTTCTTAGAGACGGATAATGTGACATTTTGTACTCTAAATTAATAAAACTAATGCTGAAATCAAAAGAAACGATAGAGCGGTAAGCAGAAAAGTAGTGTGGATTATTGTAGTTGCATTAAAGTTCTTTATCTATAACGAAGTGTAGAGTGTATATCTGCACTTTACGAATAAAGAGATTGTACGCAATGAATACCGTCGCCCCATATTAAACAATCATTAATGTAAGTATTACTAAAAAGATAGACGGACGAAAAAGTAATTTGTACCTTGCCGCTTCAAATTTTATCCTTATTTTTATCCCCTGTTAAATAAAGCTCCATGAGATTCATCTACATTTTAATCTTCTTATTCTCCTTGCAGGTCGTAGCAGTTAGTCAAAACACACCACTGACCGGCAGGCAGTTAAAAACCAAGCTAGATTCTATCCTGGTGGAAGGCAATTTATTATATTACTACGAAAAAGCCACCTGGGTGGCCTACGACATGGCCTATAGCGATCCTTTGATTAGAAGTAAATTCGAAAGCTACCTGACGTATCAAACCGGAAAGTCCATTAAAACCATCATTCTAGGAAAGAATCTCGAAAAGTGCGTGGCCGAATATACATTTATTACAGACTATGACACCCCCGACTTCACCCAGTTTGAGGAAAGGCCATTGTCTCCATACGAGAAAAAACTGATCTATATGCGTGAGCGTATTATGAATCAACTCGGAAAGGAAGAATACGACATTCAGGTACCAGAGGGATTCAGTCTGAATTTTATACTTCTCCCTTTTGAAAAGAAATATAAACTATACATCCTGACAGGCACCTCCCAGCCCAACATCATTCCTTTTGGAAACGACTACCTGTTTATAACCGACGATTATGGAAACATCGAAAAGTGGCGAAAGTTTCATACCGAACTGATTCCCATTGAGATTGGACAAAACAGTAGGAATATCACTCAGATTATGCACACCCATACTTCATCCAATCCATTGATATCGGCTACAGATATTTGTACATTCATGCTGTATGGTCCACTGTATGACCTGGAAGAACTTATAGTCATTTCAGAAGACAGGGATATGCTGTACGACATGGATTCGAATACAATTCTGGTAAAGGATAAGCCGTAAAGCACATTTACACCAATATGGGTACAATAGGAGAAAGAATAGTGTTAATCTATTTTTCCTCTTTTTATTTCATTCTTCAGATAACTATACACATGAGTCGAACTTTCATAATATAATCCGGTTTCGGTATCCACCAAACGATCATACAGTTCAGAGTTGTACACAGTAGCAAAAGCATCTAATAAGGATAACTTAAAATCCCGCATAAGAAAAGACACAAGTTTCTGCACTCTGGATTGAATTAAAAAACGTTCCTCCTTGCTCATAATCGTTTATTCAGTTTTAATATTGCTTTTTCTGTTCCAAAAAAGTATTGATTATTAAGCTTTCGATACGTAAGTTCTTTGACTAAAATATCAAGCTCTATCAATCCCTGCTCATACCGCTCTAGTTGAAAAGCTACTCCATCATCAGCAACAGGCCCAATAACCACATCGTATACATGATTATTTTTACGCTCTTCATTATTTCTATTTGCTAAAATAAAGAGAGCCCATTCTTCTGTTGGTATTTCAAATCTCTTCACTGATAAAGTTCCATCATTCAAGAGAGTTTCATCAAAAAAATATGATGTAACAACCGGCGTTCCTTTTCTTGCTAGCTTTACTCTTCGTACAGCCATATCTTTAGCTTGTGCTTCAAAATCAGTTAAATAAAAACCACATCCAAAATCTTTACCAACTTGACATTGTAACAGATCTATAGAGTTAATCTCCATATTTGAGCCATGATATAATATCATCCTATTTCCCCCCCATTACTCTTGCAGATTGTCACTAAATCTTTCACAGCATCACGAATAGACAATAAATGTTCTGCTTCATAACATTTATCTAAAAACTCCAAACCTTTAAAGCGTCTCAAATATGAATATGCCTCTTTGGAAGACAATTCATATTTATCAGCAAACGCATTGATGCAATAATTGATATAAGTGATTTTATTATCTAATTTATTGTCCATATTAAAATTTATGTTTCTCTTAATATAAGTATATCACAATACAAATATAACACATTGTGATAAACAAATACAAATTCATTCTGGTTTTATAATACCAAAACCTCCTGGATACAAATCAAGAAAGCCGGAATCCTCTACTGAAGATTCCGGCTTTATATATAATACCACTATTATTAGCGTTACGTTTCTATGATTTTATAACCTCCACCACACGTCTAATATCCTCATCTGTCAGTGTTGGCCCGGAAGGTAAACAAAGTCCAATATCAAACAAATGTTCACTTGTTCCGTTCACATAAGCAGGAGCATCCGCAAATACCGGTTGAAGATGCATCGGCTTCCACAATGGACGCGTTTCTATATTGTTTTGCTCCATAGACAAACGAATATCCTCACGAGTCTGCCCAGCGAGTTGAGGATCTACAAGAATACACGTCAACCAGAAATTTGATTTGTATTCATTAGATGGATTCTGCATCACAGTAATCCCTACTACATCTTTCAATAAATCACTGTATAATTCATGAATAGCTCTTCTTCGGGCTATGTGTTCATCAAGAACAAACATCTGTCCCCGGCCAATGCCCGCACAAATATTGCTCATCCGGTAATTGTATCCAATATGCGAATGTTGATAATATGGCGCAATATCACGTGCCTGAGTAGCAAAGAACATCGTCCGCCCAGCTTCTTCTTCTGTCCTGCAAACCAAGGCCCCACCACCGGAAGTCGTAATCATCTTATTCCCGTTAAAGGATAATACCCCCAATTCGCCAAATGTGCCACATCTTTTTCCATTCAGTTCGGAGCCAATAGCTTCCGCCGCATCTTCCAGAACAGGGATATCATACCGATTAGCTACCCCCATAATCTTATCCATCTTTGCCGGCATGCCATAAAGATGTACCGGAATAATAGCTTTAGGTAACTTACCCGTTTTCCGTAAGCGATCTTTAATAGCTTCTTCAAGTAAAACCGGATCCATATTCCAGGTATCTTTCTCACTATCTACAAACACCGGTTTTGCTCCCAGATACATTATCGGATTGGCAGATGCTGCAAAAGTAAAGCTTTGACAAATCACCTCATCACCCACTCCTACGCCTAAAAGGACAAGCCCTAAATGAATCGCAGCAGTTCCGGAGCTTAAAGCTACAACATGCCGATTATCTCCTAAATAGTCAGAAAGATCTTTTTCAAAACCATTTACATTAGGTCCTAAGGGTACGACCCAATTAGTGTCAAAAGCCTCTTTTATAAATTCTTGTTCATGCTCTCCCATGTGAGCCAGGGAGAGCCAAATACGGTTATTCATTGTTATAAGTCTTAATTATCTTACATCTTATCAACTTCCTCGTGACTTCCGACGAACATAATATGGGATAGTCAGGAAAATGATTAGTTCTTTTATTATCGTCAAGCAAAGTTTTAATTGTTTCATTATTTGTGCGTAAAACAGCAAGGAGTGACCTTAAGTAAAAAGATAGAAGAAAGAAGAATTATTCACAAATCCCTACCTAATACTGTATAAATAATAATCTTGATATCATACCAAAACGACCAATTATCCAAATACGCAATATTGATCCTTACCTTATCAGGAAATAACACTTCATCATTATATCTCTGTGGATCATTCTGCTCAGCCAGCAATTCTTCCTCGTTACGATACTTCAAACTAGCCGGCCCCGTGATTCCAGGTTTTAGTAATAGCATTCTACGGTCACTCCCCTCTAATCTGTCTGCATATCCAGGCACATCTGGTCGTGGTCCAACAATACTCATATCACCTTTAAGGACATTCCAAAGCTCAGGCAATTCATCCAGTTTATATTTTCTCAAGAAAGCCCCGAAAGGTGTTATACGACTTTCTCCTTTCACAGAGACAGAACTTCCTGAATGGGATACCAACATAGATCGAAATTTGTACATGGTGAATATGTTGCCGTGTTTTCCTATTCTTTTTTGCTTAAAGAAAACAGGTCCTTTAGGCATTTTTATCAAAATGAGAAAATATATCAATAGTAATAAGGGAAAAAGAATTATCAATCCCAAAAAGCTGAACAGTTTATCAAAAATGTATTTAAAGGTCATAACTTAGATGAGGTATTTTTCGTCTGGATAATTATTAATAGGAGAATATGTGGGAAAATCGTTTAAACTCCATGCCTCGGCATGTTGTTCATATTTTATTCTCTCCTTTGATGGTACTTTCATATAATCGCCAAATCGATCAGTTAAAAAGCTCTCTATGCCTATTGGTACATGTAAATGTATTGTCTCAAAGGGCGCTTTTACTGATGATTCGAAATACTTCTTTTTATAAGTACCATTTTTAAGACGTGCTTTTCCTAAATAATTACAGTAGAAATCACTTTCTTGCGCTCTATATTTATAGACTTGTTTCAACCCGGTCTTCAACAAGAATCTTTTCGGAAAAAGTCTCATGATTTTCAAAACCAAAGCAACTCCTCCTTTTTTTCGAGAATAGCTTCTATTACACAATCCTTTTAATATTATATATTTAGCCCAAGCGTATTGTATATATCTTTTCACCCTATTGTTAGGACATGAATGTAATATGAAGATATCAACAAATATCCCTTGATGAATTTTCCATTTTTTTAGATCTAGCTCAATATATGATGAATGATTCAAACGCACTTTGGCTATAGTAATCATTCCTTCTGAGGCACCCCATTCTTGAAGATAAAATCTTTCTTTATCACCATAAGTTTGGAACAAATCACGAAATTTCTCATAATTGCTTGGGGTCATAAATATATCCAAATCATCATCCCAAGGAATAAATCCTTTATGACGTTTTGCACCCAGCATAGACCCACCCATTAAACAATAATTTATGTTGTATTTATGGCAAAAAAAATCAATGTATCCCATTATATTCAAGATGACATTTTGAAGTTCTTTTAAGTTGTAGTCATCTTCAATATTATCTCGCATTAACCAATTACTCATATTTCATTTTCCCTTCCATTCTTTTTCTAACAATACGTCTGAGCATAGTAGGTAGCATATAATAGACTTTAAAAACCCATTTTCGTTTGGGACGCAAATACAAATCAACTACTCTATCGAAAGTTTCTGTTTTAAGTGCTTTGAAGAATAAGTCTCTCTCGGCCTTTTTAGGAGCAGGGCTGTTCAAACAAGTATTATATCTTTGCGCAATATCAAACGGTATTTCTTTCATCTGTAATTTAGGTGCTAACTTATTAATAATATTTTCGCCTTTATCAGTGTTTGAAAGTATCATTGAAACGCCTTTGTGAGCATTTATACCTTCCCAATGCTTTTCTATTCCCCAAAAATCACCAAGTGTTAGATCACCGCATCTTTTACCACTTGTATATTTGCAAGTATAACATGAGGGACGGAGTGTAACATATTTCTGAAATCCAAAATAATAAGGAAAGTCATAATGAAGTCCCTCTGTTTTTCTCTTCTTGCCTTTTTTTGTATATTCAATTTTGTACGCATGTAAATGCTTTCCCTTGTCTGATTTATGTCTAAAAACAAAATCTGTAACTGTACAGTTTTTCTTTTTTTCAAACCATTTTAACGATGAGTTAAACAAACTTTGTGAAGGAACACCATGACAAACAAAATCAACAATTAACAGATTACTATATTCTTTCTTTAAAAAATTTCTCAACGCACTGCATTGACAAGGTGTCCCTACAAATAAAGTAAATACATTATTAGATAAATCCAACTTTATTGCTTTATATACCCCTTGTAGACTACTTTGAATATATTTGGATCTACAAAGTTTGCTTATATCTTCTTTTTCGACAGCAGAAGTGTGTTTCAATTGAAGATTTGAATCAAATGCTGCTCCCCATACTTTTCCGCCATTTTTAATAATATAATCAGCAAGAAGAGAGAACACCCCTCCGGAAGATCCACTCTTATGAATAGAATCGTTGTTAGCAATGGCAGCGTATGTGCTATAAGGAAGCCTACTGCTTAATTCAATGTTAGTATTAGGGCATGTACTTACACACTTACCGCATTCAATACATTTTGTGTTATTTATACTGGGGTAGTTAAAGCCTTCTTCATCCTCTTTCATTGTTATGCATTTTTGAGGACAAATATCCAAACATGCATAACACCCACAACAATTGTTATCTATTATCAGTTTTTTCTGACTCATTGATTTTTTTTGTTAAGTCTGTAGAACAAATACCCTTAGTATGGGGTAGGAACACTATTTCAACACCAACTTTCGCAAACTCTTCAATATACTTATTGTAGAGGGGCGTATGTTTCCATTCATCTCCATGAAACATAACATCAAATTTTACATCTTCCCATACTATCATTTTATCCATACTAGTTTGTGGTACTACTTTATCTACATATCTACAACTAGCAACAATTTCCGATCTTTCGCTAAAAGGAATAATCGGGATTTTATTTTTATAATCCCGAACTAATTCGTCAGTACTTACACCAACAATTAAATAATCGCACCTCTCCTTTGCCCTTCTTAATATATTTAAATGACCTATATGAAAGAGATCAAATACTCCTGAGGTATAACCAATTTTATATTTTTTCATGATGCACTATTTGATTTTCTAAAAAAAGTACTATAAATGTATCCACGTACTCTATTGGGCAAAATCACTTGCACAATGAAGCGAACACCAATATTGACTAAATATTTATACATACCTATAATGTTATTATCAAGCATATATTTTTGCAATGAAGCTTCACTTTTAAAGTAGTTATAACCACCACGCCGAGAGTAAAGAGCTAGATTCACTCTAACATAGACAAGGCACTCATCTAGATTAGCAAACTTATACCCAGCTTTAAACATTCTTATCCACAAATAATAATCTTCATTACAAAACCAATGGAGGTACCCTCCTACGGCTAGCACATCAGCCTTTTTCATCATAACAGTCATCTGGTTCATTGGACATCTAGAACGCAAATAAGTTGTTATTTCATTGTGCTCTACAGGTACATTGCGTATGCCGATTAAATTATCTACCTGCTCATTGAACTCACAAATCTGTCCTCCTAACACACTCAAAGTCTTATCTTGCAAAAATTTTTTTACTTGTTTTTCAAAACGAACAGGCACTGCAATATCATCACTATCCATAATTGCAACCAAATCATAAGTAGCATGTTCAAGACCTGTTTGTCGCGCAACTGCATGGCCTTGGTTTTGGGCAAGTCGAATAATTTTAATATCTAAGGCTTGAACACACAACTCGCTCAATACATTCTCTATTTCAAAGGGTACTGGACCATCTACAACAATTACTAGTTCAGTAGGAGGAAATGTTTGATTGATAACACTATCAAGTGCTGATTTAAAATCTTCAGCCTTATCTTTATGATAAACTGACATGCATACAGAAAACGAAGGAATTAGCATTTCTATTAAACTGTGAGGAATTATACAAAAGATCTCCTTATCTCTTCTTGTTTAAGTACACAAGACACATTATAAACAAACCCATTAATCTTAGATATTTTCTGTATTATTGAACGAAACGGATACAAGCAATTTACTATAAATTTGACTTGGGGAGCATAGACTACATTCAGCTTACAATAAGCATATCTAAAGCCAAAGTACTTCAACAAATAGTCTTGATAATTTGTCTCATGACGAATGTTTCGCTCACCAGCATTAATCATCTTCACACCACCATCACCCATATATACGTTACAGATTTCACAAACTATTGCAGCATTAATTTGTTTTCTTTGAAGGGATGGTATAGTTTTTACCACTAAAAGTTCTGCAAATTTACTATCTTTACAAGTTAAAGCATATCCACCCAACTCTCCTGTTTCTTTATCAAATGCACCAAAGCAGTCATAGTTGTTTTTATCCCACTCATCAACAATATCATCAAACTGCTTTTTTGAATAATGTTTTCGATATTTTTCTGGATAGACCGACAAGCTTTCATTCAAAACAAAGTACAACTGCTCCTTGAAATTAATAGGATCGATAATTTTCACATCAAAACTTCTAATCCCCTTCATTACCATTGAACGATGTTTCGATTTCATTGAGTTTACATCCAAAGATGTATCTTTCACAACAAAATACCACTGCCCAACTTTTCCGTAATCAAAATCTGTCGTATATCGTGCAAAATAACATCCACTTTCTTTTAATATTACCTTCACTTCATTCTTTAGAATTTTCACTTCATGAGGGAAAGATTTTGGAATCAAAGCTTTTTGATAAATTTTCCAATCCACATTTTTCATACATGAAACATTATTTAAAAGTAAGCGTCCAAAACCTGATATACCCCCTCAGGGAGGATGCCTAAAGGCACCCGCCAAGATCTTGGAACTATGTTTTTATTATTTTTTATTCAAATTCAGACCAATAGTCTGTGGAAGTAAATTCTCATAATCAGTTCTTCCCGAAAACAATTCTTGCATTAACTGCCGGAAATAGTCTCTAAAAGAAACACCAACCTGCTTACAGGTCTCAATGAACGTATTGTAAATTGCCGAGTTTAAAGCACCACCCGTACTGCAAAAAAAC
>NZ_QVMI01000008.1:118452-118927 GCF_010500965.1 Bacteroides sp. 51
ATCAACTATCCCATTAGTATATTCATCATTGCGACGACGCTTGATCTCAGCGGCAGACAACTTTAAACGAACATATTCCTCCTCACGTTTATAAAGGCTACCCATCTTAAGAAGAAAGAAACGAGCACGATCACAACCCTGATCAAACGCAGTCTTGAACTTCGCACGGGCGTGAGCCATGCAACAAAGATGGTCCACACTGGTAAGTTCGTCATCCAAATACATATAAACGTTATAACCATCACTCTGCAACGAACGAAGCTTGGCATCACCCAAAAAGTCAGTCAATACCTTGCGACGTCTTCCACCAGTATGCCGGCTCCCATCCGCATCCGTGCAGTCTTCATAGAAGAAAATAACGATGTTTGCTTTCTTATTTACCAAACACCACATATAAGTCTTCTTGTGACCATAATGAGTTTGATAACGACACCAGGTCTCATCAACATTCACATCAGAACCAGCCTGCAAAGCA
>NZ_QVMI01000090.1 GCF_010500965.1 Bacteroides sp. 51
GTAAGAAAATATTCCTAAATTTCTTCCGGATTTCTACCGGTTTTCTTCATTTTATAAGGGGACAGACAAAGCGGACAGGCAAAATCCGGTGACTATCGGGGAAATTATATCGCAATCACATCCTTCCGGGCACCAAAAGCTGACATAAGGACACGACTCGTCCTGCCCGGAAGAATGGTGATTCTGCCAGGTTCATTTTTTTTTACGCTTTATTTCCCTCTTTTTGGCCGCTTAAGCCCCTATCAAACCCTTACCCTATGGTTCTGGATGGCCTGGATAACACGCGCGTTGGCCTCATCCAGGGTGGAACCCGCCAGTGTACCCAGGTAAATACTCGTCGTCTTTTCCGAGCTATGGCCCAAACATTCACTAAGAACCATTGTAGAGAGGTTGATAAGCTTCCCGACGGTAGCCCAGGTGTGCCGCGCTACGTGCGTACTTAGGGTTTTAGTAATCCCAGCCATAGTCGCCAGTCGTTTCAATCGGTTGTTCTGGGTGCGCAGGGCGCTTTCATACTGAACCAGTGAGGGTTTATCTGCATGGCGGATCAGGGGAAAGACATAAGGTGAATCCGAAGTTTCATCGGCGAAGCTATCGATAATAGTTTGTAGCGCGGGGGCGATTTCCACCTCAATCCGCTGGCCGGTCTTCTTGCGCATATACCGGATGCAGCCATCCTTGATATCCGATTTCTTCAGGTAGGCCAGGTCTACGAAGCACATTCCCCGCGCATACAAACAGAAGTTGAAATAGCGTTGGGCATCCTGCAGTTTTTTTAACTGGGTGTGTTCACTGCTACCGGGCTGTTCATCGCACAGGTGCTTCTCTAAATCAACATTCAATAGCTGGCTGGTTTCATCCATGGAAAGTGCCCGCTTTACTGTTTTTACCACTCCGGTAAATACATCGGCAAATGGGTCCTCTTCTTTGCGGGCGATAATCAGATTTTCCTGTACGGCTTTGTTATAGATTGCCCGCAGGTTGCGCATATAGTAGGATATGGTATTCAGCATCAACCCTTTATTTTTCAGATGGCTCTCAAAGTCTTTCATCAGGCGGGCATCGATCTGCTTTAAAGAGAGATGGGTATCCCCATGAAAAGAGAGCAGGCCGTGGGTAACCGTGCGGTAAGCACGGGCGGTACGGTATTGTCCACGTGAGGTCAATAGCTTAAACAGCGTTTCGGTATACCCCTGTAAGGTGCCCTCGCTGTGCTGCCGCAGATAGAGCAACAACAGGTCGTTGAGACGGTAGCG
>NZ_QVMI01000091.1 GCF_010500965.1 Bacteroides sp. 51
TCCTGAGTTTGGCGCTGGGACACCCAAATCAAAATCCGAACATTTTGGCAAGCGCTTTTTGCTCTTCGGATAGAAGCAGTACTCTTTTTATAGTCCTACCTGTTGCTGGTATCTTTACGTTTAGTTCATAGATTGATTCTGCAATCTCGATAGCCTTTTCTGGAGATAATGGCGCTTGCTTTTCTTTCAATTGGCGCTCCAACTCCTTGTACATCTTATATGCTACAAACGAGATACAAATATGCGCTTCAATTCTACGTCTCATCCGATGGAATACCGGTCGTATTTTCAAATCGTTCTTATTTATCCTGAAAGCCTTTTCAATATGCCATAATTGCTTGTAGTTGTCGATTATTTGATCATTTGAAAGTGAGGAATTAGTGAGATAACCTTTTAAGCCATCCCAACATATATCTTGCTCAAACTTCTCTTTATCAATAGATATAGCTACTTCGCCTTCCATTTTGAGATATTTGTTATAGCCTCTGTTATTGATGTTTGACTTCGTCAGACGCCCTGATCGGATACCCTTCTCTAATTTTTGCAATCCACGCAATCTGTTACTCAGATCTTTCTTTGCTCGGGATGAAGAATAACTGACTATTAAACGACTATCCTCTTTAGGTATAACCGCAATCTGTCCATTACCTAATTTAAGGGATAATATTTTTTGTTTAATGTCCTTTGATTCGCTTTTTATTCTTGCTCCTAAAATAAATTCATATCCCTTATCTATAAGTTCAGACACGTTATCAGCACTCATTAAACCGGAATCAGCCACGACAACCAACTTTTTAATACCATATTTTTGTTTGAACGATTCTATAACAGGCAGCATTGTATGACCCTCGTACTTGTTCCCCTCAAATATGTCATATGCTAAAGGATAGCCATCAAGACTGACTAACAAACCTAAAAGGATTTGTGGATTCTGATGTCGTCCCTCTTTAGAAAAACCGGTCTTACGGAGGTCGTCCATATTATCTATCTCAAAATAGAGCGTGGTGACATCATAAAATACAATCTGGATTTTTCCTCCCAGTATCTTTTGTGTATGTAGATAGCTGATTGTTTGTATCTCTTCTTTATATTCCTTATGTAACTTATCCATGTAGCGATATATTTGCCACAAACTTATGTCATAATGATGGTAGCGGCGTATATACTCATAACTTTTTAACTTGCTCACAGGATGAGATATACGAAGAATAGACAACTGCCTGAGCAAGGAACCAGGAATACAATTGAAACCAATCGAATTAAATATGGGAGTTAACAATAAATCAGTTCCTACGGGGATGATATGCTCAATATTATCTAATACCTGCTCCGTCTGATCCTGATCAATATTGAAATCAAATTCCATTTGTCCACCATGCGATTTGATCCACTCTTTACCGCGTAAGACTAAAGTAGCAATCTCGGATTCATCATTGCTACTTCCTATTGTCTTGATCACTTTATAACGACCGCTACTCTTATCAATGACTTGGATGCTAATGGCGCCACTGCGGTTTTTCTTCTTGCGTACAAACATACCACGAATATACAAAACACACAGATGGGACACCCTATTTGAATACAAATAAATTATAACTCACTGAATGTCAGTGGAAACGAATTTGAATGAGAGAAAAGCGCCAAACTCAGG
>NZ_QVMI01000092.1 GCF_010500965.1 Bacteroides sp. 51
ACCACTGCCTGATTTCCATTGCTCGTAAGAAGCCAGGTGAACAGGCCAGTAGAGGTTCTTGCCATCCTTATCTTTACCGGTAAGGGTAACGATGGTAGGTGAAGCATTAGCTGTTGTTGCGTCGTTCTCAAACACATAGTAATAATAAGTTGTGGACGGAGCAGCCAGGTTCAGGGCATCAAGAAAACGTGCAGCAGCCAGGGTGTATGTACCAGCCGCTGGCCAGAAAGACCAGGTTTCACCGCTGGGCTTGTCGTAGCCGGTGTAGAATTTCTTACCACCGGTGTAAGCCGAAGGAATTAAAGAAGAACCGCTGGATGGGAACAACAGGGATTCGCCACGGGCGTTCAATACGGCAATGTTGTTCAATGTAAGCGAACCGGGTTCACCGTACTTGGTCATGGCATTGTCTACTGTAACGGTAATACGTGCAGCAATAAATGTCAGCGTAACGCTAGTACTGGCTTTGTACTCGCCGTCGCCGCTATTGGTAAAGCTCAGGGCGCTGGCGGTAGCACCGGTAGCCCAACGGTTTGTAGCCGAAGACTGGGCACCTGTTCCGTTCAGGTCGGCTTTGTAAGCTTTCAGGGCGGCCAGTGTAGTGATAGAACTCAGGTCGCCTGCGTTGGCTACGATGTACACATGTTGGGCATTGGTGGTTACACCCAGGGCCTTATCGCCGGTCAGCGCTGTTCCGGTGCTGTTGTATGTAGTCCATGCCGTGTTGATGTCACCGGTACTCTTATCGGTAATGAATACCGTATAGTTGCCCACCGCATCGGTGGGTACGGTGCCTGAGGCACGCGAGAGGGTGGGCGCATCCAGCTGGATGCTTAACATCGCTTTTTCACCT
>NZ_QVMI01000093.1 GCF_010500965.1 Bacteroides sp. 51
CGGGAGACTTCGCAACAAAACAAATTTAGTGGAGCATGATCGTGATATCACATCATGGAATAGTTCATGCTTAACACGACAACGACTAATTCTATGATAAACATAGAAAAAGTTTCTTTTCGATGCTTCTTCAGTGGTTCATTTCCATTCAGCTCCTATACTCACACCTGAGAGTCTCTTCCAACTCCCTTTTCTCCAACCGTTCAATACCCTTACCGTGAAGGCAGAGCACCGTGGAGCGGTTTGGCAGGTGTACCTGAAAACTCCCTGCCGATGGACCAGTTCTTAGCTAAACTTCCATACCGGTATTCTAATGCCGGCCAGGACAGTTTAGCTAAGCCCATCATTTTAGGTACAGCTTGGGGTAGGCACAATCATTCACGCACGCAACGCACTGGACTCGCGAGCTGCCGAGGATAGTTGCCCAAGCACATCCCCTGCGAGCGCAGCATCATTGCGAACCCGCTCGTAGAGTATAGCGATGAACCCGACCAGAAGAACCCGCCACTGCCTGGATTGGTCGCATCCCCAGTGATGCTTCGATGGCCAGAGGCGGGGAAACGCTGATCCAAAAGCTGAACGTAACTGGAGATTTGATCCAGACCGTTGACATTGGAAACGGTGAAAGCAGTGAAAGTACCGTTGGGAGTACCGTAAAAACTGGAGTTTACAGGGCTTTTACCAGATGCCTCTAAAAAAGTCTGTTGCTCGGCGGAGGTAGGCAAACGCCAACTACCCTCAACCCAACCCTTGGCGGAGATGTAACGACAAATGTCACCCTTGCCGGTAGAAGCATTGTAACCGGTATTGCTGTTGTAAGTAGCAAAGTCATCCTCAGTT
>NZ_QVMI01000094.1 GCF_010500965.1 Bacteroides sp. 51
GGCCGTGGTTTTGGCGGGAACGTCCTGTGATGCTGTTTGTGTCGTCTGCTTGGCCGGACTTTCCCGCGGCGTGTTAGCAAGTGTTTGTGGAGGGTCGTAAACCATTCCCTCACCGAATGGGCTGGAGGTAAAGCGTTTGGAAGAGCGGCTGGAATTACCCAGCGTATAGCTTAGTGTTACTCCCGCCCGGGTAGGACCGAAATAGTGATAGGTACCCGTGGCAGCCATCTCACTATTGCCCGCCTCGTATTTATCATAGTCAAGGTATGCGTAACCCAGTCCAAGGGTGGCTTCCAAACCCCATTTTTGATTAAGCTGCCAGCGGTAGCCGTAAGAGGCACCGGCTCCCGCCAGCCAACCATCAAAGCGGTGGGCTCCCATATAACCGGAGAAAAGCAGGTCAGGCAAACGGCTTACATCATAGGTACCGTAATGCGCGTGAAGGCCGAAGAAATGTCCTTCGCGTTGTTCCGCCGTCCAGTAACGAAGTTCGGGCTGAAACAGAAGATGTTTCCAGTAGCGGTCCGAACCCAGCTTCCAGGGATTATAACTCAGGGGAAGATCTAAAGAAAACTGACCGGAAAGAAGAAACTCTGCACCCAGGTTCAGGGTGGAGGTTACATCATGCAACAGGTTGGTCTTTAAAAGAATCCCTCCCCGGTTCGTATTTTCAACGGTAGATTCCTGCGCGTTGCCTTTCACTGAAAACAACAGTAGAAACAGCCCTAGAAGCCATTGTCCTACACTGTATACAAAAATAGTTCTAATATTCATACGTTTTGTTCCATATCTCTTTTTATGCAACTAATTCCAGCTATTACTAAGTGCCGGAGTAAGTAAAAATGGAACACTGAACCAGTTAGTAATCAGCTGGTTATATTAGATCAAATTTAACAGAAAAATAAACCTGTTTATTCTTTTTTAAACTGGCGGGCGAGCGAAGCGATAACCAAAAAAAAGGAAAATCTTCGTTTAACAGCCGGGGCGGGCGATAGAAAACGAAAAAGTATCCCGGAAAAATAGAACAACTGTAAAACAATTGTAAAACGTCAGATATACA
>NZ_QVMI01000095.1:0-1768 GCF_010500965.1 Bacteroides sp. 51
AACACCTTGTGCCTGGGCATCAACGCTTGTGTCGTCAGGGCCGGTAGAGAAGGTCAATTTTGTACCATCCCAAACGATATTACTACCACCGAACTCAGCGGGAACAACAGGCTGAACATTTAACGTAACTGCGACATCGGCGAATAAGCCATCTGTGTTTACGAAGTTCAAGGTGGCGGTTCCGGTAGTATTGGCAGCAACAGTGAACTTAACAGTGGTTGTACCTGACGTACCGGTTGTGGATTCTAAAGCAGTTTTAGAAGCAGGGGTAAGTACATTTGAACCATCGGTTACAGAACCGATCTTCCAACTTGTATTACTCTGTACCGTAAAACTGTATTCTTTACTGGTAGCAGAAGCGTATTTACTTTTAACGTCTTTGTAGATAAGACCGTAATTCTTTTGCAATAATTTCACTGTAGCTTCATGACCGCTCTGGGTACGGAAAGTAACCGTAGATTCTTCATCGGTGGGCAGGGTGCTGTTGCCATTAGACGTTACGGCTGTGGTAGTAATGGTGTACTGTTTAGAACCACCATTGAAGGTTTCACTTACAGGTTGTCCTTCCAGGGCAGAACATGTCTTGTTTACCGTTACGGTAACATTCTCGCTGTTAGGCTCCCATACCACCCGCAAGGTTTTAGACTCTTTTGAAGTTCCTGTTTTAGGAGTGAAAGTAAGCTGAGATCCCGAAGAGATTTCAGTATCAGCTAGATAGAGCTTAATACCCGGCTGTACACTCGATGCTGTACCCTGAGTAACAGTAATCGGCTTGCGGATACGCCCGGCTTCCAGATAAATCTTTGCCGAACGGGAAGCGCCGGTTTCGTTTGCTTCTAATTCGATATAGGTTTCGGTGATAGCATCTTTGCCACCCGTGGCCGGAACGAGTTTCAACCAATCGGCGGTTTGGCTTTCGTTGGTGGCATCAACGTATTTCTCTACTTTCCAACCGGTGGTATAGTCTGTCCATACATTAAGGATATTTTCGGCTGTCTTGCTTGTCACGGCTTCTTTGTTGAAGGTATATTCATCCTTATCCACTGCCAGGGTATATTGTCCGTCGGTGGTCAGAATATTCATGCCTACGCCGTTCCAGGTCAGTACACTGGCTTCGATATTCACCGGACCGCTACGGAAGGCAATATCCGGAGTTTCGTAACCCGAACCGGATACTTTAGTGATATTGATGGTGTATTTATGATTGCGAAGCACATCCAGATATGTTTGTGCCGATCCGCTGCCGGTAGAGAAGTCCACGCGGTAGTAGCTGGCTTCACTGTCGCTATTGTAGGTACCGCCCACTACCAGACAGGTGCGTTTAAGCAAGTCTTTGGCTTTGGTATGGTTATCGGTATGGTTCTCAGCTTCCATAATATAAATCTCACGCACACACTGGTTGAGTGTCGTGTTGATGGCTGTTCCATTGTATAATAGTGGACCTTCGGTAAGAGTTGAAGAGGTGGGCACCACCGGATAGGTTACTTTACCATCTGTCAAACCCGCAGCCGTGGTGGGAACTACCGTACCCTGGGTATTGTAGTTATATACATACACACTGGATAGCTTAAAGTTGGTTACGGCAGCAGGAACCACCACATCTACCCGTGCTACCATACGCAGGAGATTGATGTTCTTTATCTCGGTAGTTTCATTAATGGTCTTTGTACCGATATCGCCCCACATCGGGAAAGGTTTGGAGCCGTCTACCGGCCATTTACCTTCTGCGGGTACGGCAGCGGTAAGCGCGGCCAATGCAGCAGCTTTG
>NZ_QVMI01000095.1:1809-2170 GCF_010500965.1 Bacteroides sp. 51
CAGGGTAGCAGCTTCTATGATACTACGGGCACCGGCCAATACCACCAGGTCGTATTCACCCCGGCGCAAGGTCACGGTAAAGGTCTTGGCATTTCCGGTTCCTGTGATCTGACTACCGCTGCATCCGGCAGAGTAAACATAGGTACCGCCGTTCTTACCGAACACCAATACGTCGATTTCAGTAACAGCGTTCTCCCCGTCTTCGGAGAGTGCACGAGTGTTGGGCAGGGCGCGGGTGTCGGGTACGCTTTCACCGGGCAGTCGAAGGGAGAAGGTGACCAGGGCGTCGCCTTTTCCCGTTGGGGTAATTTCTTCTTCATGCCCTGTGCACGCTGTCAGCGTGGAGAGCAGTAGGAACGCC
>NZ_QVMI01000096.1 GCF_010500965.1 Bacteroides sp. 51
GGATCAACTCTTAGCTAAACTTCCATACCGGTATTCTAGTGCCGGCCAGGACAGTTTAGCTAAGCCCATCATTTTAGATACAGCTTGGGTAGGCACAATCACTCTCGGACACAGCGAGCAACAAACCCATTCCGCCGGCTGAGGCCGTCCTGGATCGCCCCGCTCGAGTACACGTGCATGAGGAACCCGTTCGTAGTGGAGTACGATGAGCCCGACCAGAAGTACCCGTTGCCGCCTGCGTTGAGCAAAGCCCCATTGGTGCGCCGGGAGCCGGAGGCAGGGAAGCGCTGATCCAAAAGCTGAACGTAACTGGGGATTTGATCCAGACCGTTGGCATTGGAAGCGGTGAAGGCGGTGAAGGTACCGATGGGAGTACCGTAATAACTAGGGCTTACAGGACTTTGACCAGCTGCCTCGAGGAATGTCTTTTGCTCGGCATAGGTAGGCAAACGCCAACTACCAGCTACCCAACCCTTGGCGGAGATGTAACGACAAATGTCACCCTTGCCGGTAGAAGCATTGTAACCGGTATTGCTGTTGTAAGTAGCAAAGTCATCCTCAGTTTGCACGTCGTCATTGAACGGAGCAGTGGTTTCATTGACATAAGGAATAGTAGTCCAAGATGTGATGGCAGTTGTATATTCCTCTGGTTTATACAAGATAGAGGACGAGGCAGAGAAAGCACCCACAGGACTGATAGCCACCAGGGAACCCCACTGGAAGTAAACACCTTGTGCCTGGGCATCCACGCTCTTGTCGTCGGGACCGGTAGAGAAGGTCAGTTTTGTACCATCCCAAACGATATTACTACCACCGAACTCAGCGGGAACAATAGGCTGAACATTCAACGTAACGGCTACATCGGCGAATAAGCCATCTGTGTTTATAAAGTTCAGGGTAGCGGTACCGGTAGTACTGGCAGCGACGGTGAACGTAACGGTGGTGGTACCTGACGTACCGGTTATGGTTTCTAAAGCACTTTTGGAAGCAGTAGTAAGTACACTTGAAGCATCGGTTACGGAACCAATCTTCCAATTGGTATTACTCTGTACCGTAAAACTGTATTCTTTACTTGTAGCCGAAGCGTATTTACTTTTAACGTCTTTGTAGATAAGACCGTAATTCTTCTGCAACAATTTCACTGTAGCTTCATGACCGCTCTGGGTACGGAAAGTAACCGTTGATTCTTCATCGGTGGGCAGGGTGCTGTTGCCATTAGACGTTACGGCTGTGGTAGTAATGGTGTACTGTTTAGAACCACCATTGAAGGTTTCACTTACA
>NZ_QVMI01000097.1:0-396 GCF_010500965.1 Bacteroides sp. 51
ATAAAGAAATATATGATCCTCGAAATCATCCGCGGTACCCGCGATGCCGACGAGCGCGAAATGCGCCTGCGCGATGAATGGCCCGACTTTTACGAGCAACTGCGCCGGGAGACGTATCCGGGGCTGAGAAGGATTGAGTACAAAATCACTTTTGTGATTTTGGAGTTGACAGTTGATAGTTGACAGTTGACAGTTGACAGTTGAGAGTTGACAGCTTATTGAGTTGAAAGTTGAAAGTTGAAAGTTGAAAGTTAGGAGTAAGAACAAAAAGAGTAAGAGGTAGGAAGTAAGGATTAGAGAAGTAATTCAGAATTCATAATTCAAAACTTAAAATTAAAATACATGAGAAGTAATTTTATATTTTTGGCTTTGTTGCTATTAGTAACAAATATAAAC
>NZ_QVMI01000097.1:460-1885 GCF_010500965.1 Bacteroides sp. 51
GTTCCGTACCGGGGAGCGTACCTCGTTTGAACTGCCGGTGAACTGGAACCCGTGGACATTCTCGGGAAACAGGAAGTGGAAACATGTATTGGTGCAACCAGAGTTTCGGTGGTGGACCACCGAAACATTTAAGGGGCATTTCTTTGGTGTGCATGCGCATTATGCGTTTTATAATATGAGCCGCCTGCCTGATGGTCCTTTCTCGCGGAATATGGCCGACAGCCGTTACGAGGGCTGGGGCGCGGGAATCGGTGCCAGCTATGGCTACCGCTGGAATTTCTCGCGCCACCTGGGGATGGAGGCCACTCTGGGATTGGGGTATGCCCACCTGGATTATGATAAATACACGTGTGGTACATGTGGCGACCGCCTGGGCAGTGGAAAGAAGAACTATTTCGGTCCCACCAAAGCAGGCATTACGCTGATCTATACTTTTGGCGGGAAGAAGAAACCGGCTGCTGCCGCACCGGTACAGACACCTGTTGCCCCTGCTCCGGTGCATACAATAGCTTACGAACCGCAGTTTACCGCCAGCTTCGTTACCCCGCAAGCGGAAGCTGTGAAACACCGCAATGAAGCCGGGCAAGCCTATCTGGACTTTGCCGCCGGCCGCTCAGAGATCACGCCTGGGTATAAAGACAATGCTGCGGAACTACAAAAGATATATACGCTGATTGAAACGGTAAGGAAAGACCCTGATGCCAACATCACCGGTATCCGGATAGCCGGCTACGCTTCCCCCGAAGGCGGCTATGGGTCTAACCTTACCCTCTCGGGCAAACGTGCCGACGCTTTGAAGAAACAGATCAAAGCCCTGTATGGCTTCCCCGAAAGTCTGTTCTCGGTTAGTGGGCGTGGTGAGGACTGGGCGATGCTCGATACACTGGTCAGCCAGTCTTATATGCAGGATAAGTATGCCCTGCTTGAAATTATTCGTGCCGGTGCGGCCGATTATGATGCAGCCGAAGGACGGTTGAAAGCCCTGAACGGTGGCTCCGCCTACCGTTACCTACTGGAAAACATCTACCCGCAGCTCCGCCGCACAGACTACCAGTTGCACTATACCGTTGCCCCTTTTACCATAGAAAAAGGCAAAGAAGTGTTCAAACGTAACCCGGGTAACCTCTCCCTAAACGAGATGTTCCTGATTGCGAACACTTATGAGCCGGGCACCGCTGCTTTTAACGAAGTCTTTGAAACCGCAGCGCGGCTCTTCCCTGGGGATGATATAGCGGGTCTGAATGCCGCTGCCAGCGCGCTGGCGCGCAAAGATGCCGCTTCGGCCGCCCGTTACCTGGCGCGGGTAAACCAGCGCACCGCCGCCTGGTGGAACAATGCCGGGATACTGGCTTACCTGGAAAAGGATATGAAGCGGGCAGCCGACTGCTTCGCCCGGGCACAGGCGGAAGGAAACAAGGAGGCCGG
>NZ_QVMI01000009.1:0-1600 GCF_010500965.1 Bacteroides sp. 51
TTTGATGGTTTCGAATGCCTTGTCGTATTCTTTGTCTAATACGTAAATGTTCATCAACCCGCGAAGTGCTCTCAGATAGGTGATGGTATCGTTTGTTTCGTTTGCTTTATTACAAATGGTTTTAAAGTCTTCGATAGCATGGGTGATGGTGTATGTGGGGTTTTCTGCTATCCGAGTGTTATAACGAAAACGGTATGTCATACGGAAGATTTCTAATTCTGCTTGCCAGGTCCTGTTATTGGCTATTATAGCAGCCTCTTCCATATAGGCCATAAGGCTATCAGCTTGTGCCTGCTCCATATAGTCGAGCTTGTAATAGATGTGTTTCAACTCCATCATATATTCAGCGTAGGGTTTACCTATCATAGGAAGGAAAGGATTGCCGGCAAAGGCGCAAGGTAGGGATAGGAACAGGGGTATAATGAGTAAGAGTTTACTTTTCATTGTGGAACAAATATAGTAAATTATGGTGTGGCAAACAAGTTCGCTAATGCAATTCATATGTTACATTTTTCTCTCTTCAACATTATTCTTTGGTTTTATCTTTGATTTAGCCATGATTGAAAACAAATTATTGAATCCAGAAGTTAATTCAGCGAGTTCCTTAGCTAAACGATTAATCTCATTAGTTGAATATCCATTTTCTGGAGAAACATTAATGTCATGCAAAAGCTTGGCTATATTATAAAGTATTTCAGGACTAACAGATGAAGATTCCATTATTGAAATAAAGAATTCAAAGATTGAAAGGCAACTAAATATCTTTGAATTGAAGGCTTTATCTTCTTCGACAACACATGATAATTTATAACGCTTAAGAATATCGTTAAACTTTAATTTCTGCATTTCATATATAGGGAATAACTCCTTTATCCTAATATTTTCTGGAACAGTTCTTTCTATTTTGTAGCAATTATAATAGTTTAATGGCTCTGCCCAACGAGGAGTTTTAATTTTTTCCACTTTTTTGGGGCTACTATTATTGTATACCCATGTATTATTCTGAGCTATCTGTTGATTATATACTTTGACATTCGAAATTTTTACGAACTTTTGTTCTGTGAATAATTCCTTTTTTGATGGCCTAGACCCAGGAACTGAACCATTTTTAAATATCACAAGTTTAACCCCCATTGCATGATTCTTCTTCTCCACAGTCATGAATACGACTTTCTGCTTATCGTTCTCTTGAAAAGGAGTCAAATAATTTAAACCTGCCATTTCAGAAAAAGGAGAGTCTGATCCATTGATGCCACTAAACGATATACTCTCACACATATTAAGTTGCCAATCATTGCAAATTGCTTTTAAAAACTCGGCTGTAGCATTCTTTAAATTGCTCCTTTGCAATTCATTTTGAGTTGGGTGCGTAACCAAACTCTTAACGCTTTTTTGGAAAGATTCTACTCCCTTTATTGCTCCTATAAAGTTTTCCCCTTCATCATTAATGCGACTTAATATAAACCCCTCCAATATTTGCTGCCACAATGGCCTCCCATCGTTTACTACTTCTACAATTATAATCCTATCTTTAGTGCATATATACTTACCACCTCCTATTTTTTTTACCTGTATTACCCCATCTACAAACAGTGACTTA
>NZ_QVMI01000009.1:1742-149228 GCF_010500965.1 Bacteroides sp. 51
AGCGAACCTTAACAATGCGATCAAAGTTTAAGGTTCACTTTAGTTATTGAATAGAGCCTAAAAGTTGCTAGTTTGATTCTGCCACACACCGCACAGGGATGCCGTATGCACGACTATTATAATGTCGAGGGTTGACTGAACCATTTCTGAAGTACAATATATAGGCTTCTTTCGCATCATAACTCGTGTTGGCCCAGTAATAGCTATCATATTTAACGCCTGTTAACACCCCTCCATAGCTATAATGCCGCAAACCCGCAGCCGGATACCAACCACCATGGGCAGCTGCATAACGACCCAGATAAGGATCATCACCAAGGAAGTTATCTGTAGTAAGCTCAGCCCATGCATTATCTGAAGGTACACGATAACCTTGCGGGCAAGGATCTAAAAGAGTTTTTTTATTACCGACAGTATTCCAGTTAAGATCATTATCGGTAGAGTTTTCCATCCATGAACTACCATTAGTTTCAATAAAGGTATCAGGGTTTACCACTGTCCAAACAATGGTTTGCACAGATGTATTTGTTTTCAGGGAGTGTGTGATTCCTGTAGGATTAGCTGGAGAGTAGATAACAGGCTCGGTGCTAGCAGTAGCTGAAGCCGAGCCGGGGAATGGATCTTTACGCCCCCATTGGTAATACAAACCAGTAGAACCATTAGCACCCTTTTCGTTAGTTATGGCGCCCAGGTTACGGTTCATCCAGGTATCAGTTTCAGGATCAGGACTGTAGTCTGTTACCCAGATATGCCATGACCATTTAATTTCATCACCTACCTTAACAGCAACAAGGGCATTACCCGATTTACCTGTGGCAGCGGTTACTTNCAGCGGTTACTTTTATACCACCGGTTTTGCCTTTGCCTACAGTTGAAAGAGTAACCAAATCCTCGGCATCCATCCAAACCAGTTCAGCGGTCAGTTCATTGGTATCACCAATAGCATCGGCTTCACCTATTGACGTAGTAAAGTCATTGGCACGGCTTACAGGGATTGTAATGTCTTCACCGGGCCCTAATAAATAACAGTTGGATGGTGTTGCCATTGCTTTCGTTTCTTTTGCCCATCCTGTACTGATTGTTGCTGTATAGTAATAACCAACACTATAAGATTTAGATGTGGTTTGCGTGTAGCTGTACGATGTATTTTCACAATCAACAGCAATTGTGATTTCTTTTCCGCTAATACTCACCGGGATGAACATCATATAAGCGGTAAGAGGGGTTGAACTGATGTCCAGGTCTGTGAGTCCGGCCAACTCCAGGGAGGCAGTATAAGCGTTTGGAGCATCACTGCTGCCCAGCGTTTTGGTGGAGTAAAAAAGTTGCTCGGTATCATTGCCAATACTTACTTTTTGTATGCTACCATCTGCTGTACTGTTATAACCGGGTATTGTTAATACAAACTTTATCATTGCCATCTCACGCTGCAACGCTACTGTGGCTTCAACGGTTCCTGACTCTCCGCTTAAGGTTGCATTGCCAGTCATATAGTCGTAGTCGGTAATATGATCTCTATTATTGTTTCCGGTTTGTTTTTGTCCGGCCACTGCAAGTTGGAGTTGTTCCTTCGTTTCACTTGCTTTCTTATAGGGGTAGAAAACCGGATAGTCACTGGCTGTTCCGGGGAAGGTGCGGGTAAACGCGGTTGAATATTCCGATTGGTCTGCCGAGAGCGAATTGAAGAATTCATGTTTACCTGATGATCCGTAGACTGCAAGCTTATCTTCATTTGTCCATTTGGCTCTGAATACAGTTCCATCTTCTACGTATTGCATACGCGTATCCGGTTCTTCTCCAAGACGGGCGATGAGCGTCATTTTTTGTTCCTCATCGGGGATGCCAGTTTCCAATGGTTCAGATTCATTGCTACAACTTGTCAATCCATTTACCAGCAGTACACCTGCCATATATGCTATCAAATATTTTGCTTTCATTGATCTGTTTTTTCTTTGTTAATTTCTTTGGTTTGTTGTTTAATAAGTAAAAAGGTCGTTTATTGTATCTTCCAAATCTTGCAGAGCGCCAGCACTTTGATGGGTGTTACTTCTGTTACGCGAAGATTGACTACTAAAAAATTCGCCACCACTTTCAATTTTACCTCCGCTAAGAGCCATTACTCCTTCGTTCTCTACTTCAATTACTTCGACTTGTGGCGCAATATATACTTCGCGCCTACGAATGTTTTTTTTGTCCATTACTTTATTAATTTGGGTTTTATTTAAAACTCGGGTTACCGTTATAGTTACTATTATATAAAATGGGGAGTATATATTATTTTGTTACTATGTTCATTATGTAGGACTTAAACAATCTTTAAATCTATAAAAAGGCCAAAGCGACTTTTTCGCAATTGTACAATTACGACAAAATCTTTAATATCTATTAAAAAGAATATGGGTCTTGAAACAGATATTAACAAAAGAAACGGCTCTTTACCGGTATATGGCATATTAAATGTTTCTCTTTTTTTTTATTAGCATTCACGCAAAAACACACAAAGTATTTAAGAATACAATCTTTTTTCAAATAAAAGAATTATATTCACAGAGCGAACAACTAACCATCTTCATCATATGAGAGAAACACTTGCCTGCCTCGTTTTCCTGTTTGTGTTTTGGAACCCCGGTCAAGCCCGGAACCTGCAAGAGGTAAAATTACAAAAAGTAAGAGTCGGAATATTTCATAGCCCACCGTTTGTCATGGTCGACTCAAATGGCTGGTACACTGGTATGGCTATTGACCTTTGGAAAATGCTGGAACAGGAATTGAACTTCGTTACGGAGTATGTAGAGTATAATTCATTGGAAAACCTACAGAGAGGAATTCAACAGGAAGAAATAGATGTAGCAGTAACCAATCTGACCATAACTTACGAAAGAGCACAGGTAATGAAATTTTCCTTTCCTTGGTACGATGGCGGATTGCGTATTATGGTCAGAGATGATGAAAAGGGCCTGTTGTGGGATGAAATGAAAGATAACGGACAGTTGCAATCCTATCTGTGGATAGCACTGATCCTGTTGCTGCTTACTGTATTGACTACTATTGTATTTCGTCGTAAAGACCCGGAATTCCCCAAGAAATGGAAAGAAGGTTTTTCGTTGAGTCTTTATAACCTGATGTCAGTCATCAACAATGGCTCTATTGATAGTAAGGTGTTTGGCTGGTTTGGTTGGTTCGGACATATTTTGGCTACTATATGGATGATTTCCGGAATAGGGATGATTGCCTATGTTACTTCCACGATAACCAGCAGTATGACAAAGGTGTCTTTAACTTCGGAGGTAAACACCTTGTCTGATTTATCCGGGAAAATCGTTGGGGTGGAAGCTGGAGGAGTAGAGGAAAAATTTCTGGCAAATATCGGCATCCAAACCATTGCATACGATAATGTTCTTCTGTCAGCCGAGGGCATGAACAGAAAAGAGGTTCATGCTATTGTAGGTGATGCCCCCGTGCTGGAATATTATGTACACACAAACAGGGAGAAAAAGATGAAAGTGGTGGGCAATATTTTCCATCCGGATAAGTATGCCTTTGCTTCATCAAAGAGCCATAGTGTGTGGATGGATAGCATATCGGTGGCACTCATTAAGTTGTATGATATGGGAAAAATAAAGGAACTCAAGGATGAATATCTGGGAAGTATTCGCGAATGATTTTATTCTTCATCAACAGACAAGGCGTCGGAAAACTCAGGGTATACGCATTAAATGTGGTTATAAAATTGAACGAAATATTCCTCATTACGGGATAGAAATCTTCCGTAATGAGGAACGTTTCCTTATTCCTTTCCGTTCAGCGTTTTTCTATATTGCAAGAGTAGAACAATAACCCCTATAAGTAGTAGCGCCAAACCGCCATACGCAATACCCTCTGTCACTTTCAGGCTGGTTGGGTCAAACCGCATTTCGATCGTATGTTTACCTGCCGGAATATTCATGGCGCGCAATATATAGTTAGCCCGTCCGATTTCAGCCGGTTGCCCATCAATGGTCGCTTTCCATCCCGGATAATAAATCTCGGAGAAAACTACAACACCACCTTGTTCTGATGAACTTTCGTATATCAGGTGGTTGGGCTGATAGCTGGTGATACGCATAGAAGCAAGCGAATCTTTGGTTGATCTTTCCATACCGTTCAATGCTTCTTTGAAGCGTGCATCGGCCACGGCTGTTTCTGTAAGTTGCACGGTTGCCAGTGCATCAATCTCTTCGTTGGCATTGTTAACATACTTCACGTTTTCCACAAACCAGGCATTGCCGAATGTATACGGGTTTTGTATAGGAATGGTTTTTCCTTCACCGGCAGGTAGAATGAAGTATTTGGTATTGAGCATATTCAGTATAGGGAATCCGTTCGGATCAACATCCGCCATATTTCCCTCAGCAGTAGCTATTCCACTATATACGTTCTGCATCTCGCTGCCGATATAACGGTCGATCATTTCCTGATAGCGGCGCAGTTTAGCAGCATGATAGCCTGCCACATTTTTATGCCAGTAAGAGGTGATATTCTCACTGAAAGGACTGGTTGACAGATTCAGAACGCGGTAGTCCAATGACTTATCTTCCAGGATAATCTTATCCGCCTCGGTGAGTTTAAAAGTCTCCATCTTCTGGGTAGCCGGAATGAACTGATCGTCGGAAAGATAACGCTTGTTTACCTGCCACATATCGACGAGACAAAGCACAACAATCGCACCGATAGTCCATGTGGTTTTCAACTTACCGGATCTGTAAAGCAATAATAGGAGCGTACCGATAACAATGATAAAGAAACTTCTCCAGGTATCGGCCGTAAACAACGAGATGCGTACTTCTTCCAGATTGGCAATGAACGGAGCCAGATGCTCGGCGGGTAAGCCCCTTTGCAAGGCCGATAGTTCGGCAGCAGGGATATAGGATGAGAAGAAGAGCTTGGGCGCTATGGCGAACAACAGTGCTAAACCTGCTGTAACCCCAAAGCTGATATAAACATACTTCATCTTCTCTTTCAATATCTGCGGCTTCTCGAAGATCTCCTTCAATGCGAAGATAGCCAATAAAGGGATGGTAAACTCGGCAATCACCAGAATGGACGATACGGCACGGAATTTACTATACATCGGGATGTAATCTATAAAGAAGTCCGTAAGCCCCATAAAATTCCTTCCCCACGACAACAGAATGGAGAGTACGGTTGCCCCGACCAAAGCCCATTTCATTGGGCCTTCCACAATGAATATTCCCAGAATGAAAAGCATAACAACAAACGCACCGACATACACCGGTCCGGATGTCATGGGCTGGTCGCCCCAATACTGGGTAAACTGAGAGTACAGGTTAGAATACATCGGGTTGGCCTTCTCCATCGCCTTTGGGTTGTGGCTCAACGGAACGGAAGCGCCTCCTTTGGTGTTGGGTATCATCAATGTAAACGTCTCACCGATGCCATAACTCCAATGCGTGATATAATCTCGGTCCAGTCCGCTACTGGTTTGCTGTGCCGCTGCAACACCTTCCTGCTTCAATTCGCTCTTTCCGCGCATCGTCTCTTTACTGTACTCGTACGTGTGATACAGGTTGGATATATTGGTCGATACACCAATAAGTCCGGCAACGATCAGGATAGCGCTGGCTTTAAAGAACTCGGGCAACTCTTTCTTCTGGTATGCATCTACAAAGAAAGCAATAACCATAAAGAGGATAACAAACAGGAAGTAATACGTCATCTGCACATGGTTCGACAGGATTTGCAGCGCAATAAACAAGGCTGTGACCACGGCCCCAAGTATATACTTCTTTCGGTAAACCAGTACAATTCCCGCAATAGTGGGTGGAATATAGGCCAGCGTAATTAATTTCCAGATATGCTGTGCGGAGATCAGTATAAAGAAATAGGAAGAGAATCCCCAGATGACGCCCCCCAATGTGGAGAGCCAGACCGATACGCCAAATGCACGGAGCAGAATATAGAATCCAAGCATCATAACGAATATGTACCACACATAATCGGGCAGGAACAGATGATATACTTTTCCTACAAATGACAACGGTGTGGTTGAATCGTAACTTGGAGATATCTGGTAAGTGGGCATCCCCCCGAAAATGGAGTTCGTCCAACGCGTGCGTTCACCATTTTGCTCGTAGTATTCTATTGCTTCCTGTCCGGCACCTACACCGGCCACGGTATCGTTCTGAAACAGAATGCGTCCTTCCCATACCGCAGGAAGGAAATACACATAAGAAATAGCGATGAAAGCCAGTATGGCGATAATATCGGGGAGAACCTTTTTCATTTACGATTTGGCTATTTACGATTTACGATTGATATTAGTAGTCTTTGATATTTACGATTTGACGATTTACGATTGAAGTTAGTTGTGTTGAATGAGTAACTTCAATCGTCAATCGTAAATAGTCAAATCGTAAATCCCTTTAGTATCTATAATGTTCCGCCTTGTAAGGACCGTCCACCTGTACGCCGATGTATTCGGCCTGTTCACGTGTCAGCTTAGTCAGCTTCACGCCAATCTTTTCAAGATGCAGGCGGGCAACTTCCTCGTCCAGGTATTTAGGCAGGCGATATACATTGATAGCATGCTCTTTATTGTACAATTCAATTTGCGCCAACGTCTGGTTGGTGAATGAGTTACTCATTACAAACGATGGGTGACCGGTTGCGCATCCCAGATTTACCAGACGACCGTCGGCCAGAAGGATAATGGAATGTCCGTCGGGGAAGAAGTAACGGTCTACCTGTGGTTTGATATTCACACGGTTGATGCCCGGATAACTCTTCAGAGCCTCTACCTGTATTTCATTGTCGAAGTGCCCAATGTTACAAACGATAGCCTGGTCTTTCATCTTCTCCATATGATCGATACGGATAATATCAATGTTTCCGGTAGTGGTAACAAATATATTGCCTTCGCTACATGCATCGTTCATTGTGACTACTTCAAAACCTTCCATAGCTGCCTGTAACGCGCAGATCGGGTCAATCTCGGTAACCATTACACGTGCTCCATACGAACGCATAGAGTGTGCGCAGCCTTTACCCACATCGCCATATCCGCATACCACCACCACCTTACCGGCGATCATTACGTCTGTGGCACGCTTAATACCATCTGCCAGAGATTCGCGGCAACCATAAAGGTTGTCGAATTTCGACTTGGTAACCGAGTCGTTTACATTATATGCAGGGAACAACAGTTTGCCTTCTTCCTGCATCTGGTACAGACGGTGAACACCTGTTGTTGTTTCTTCCGAAACACCACGTACCTCGGGAGCCACACGGTGCCAACGATCTTTATCTTCGGCAAGAACGTTTTTCAGTATCTTATTCAGTTCAATTTCATCTTCGGCAGAAACAGGCTTATCCAGAATAGCGGCATTCTTTTCAGCCTCATAGCCTACATGGATCATCATGGTTGCATCGCCCCCATCGTCAACAATAACAGTAGGACCTTTACCCCCGGCAAAGTTCAGCGCTTGCAGCGTACACCACCAATAATCTTCCAACGTTTCGCCCTTCCAGGCATATACGGCAACACCCGATGCGGCAATTGCAGCAGCAGCATGGTCCTGAGTAGAGTAGATGTTGCATGAGCACCAACGCACTTCGGCTCCCAGTGCAACCAGCGTTTCGATAAGTACAGCCGTCTGGATGGTCATGTGCAGTGAACCCATGATGCGGGCCCCCTTTAGAGGCTTTGATTCTCCATACTTTTCGCGAAGAGCCATAAGGCCGGGCATTTCTTTTTCTGCCAGATCGATTTCCTTGCGACCGAAGTCGGCAAGCGTAATGTCTGCCACTTTGTAGGGCAGCTCAGAGAATAATTGTGTAGACATGTTTTTTTAAGTTTTAAGTTGGGAGTTCTGAGTTGTGAGTTCTGATGCCGCAGGAAACTCACAACTCAGAACTCACAACTTAAAACTCAAATCTGTGCAAAGATAGAACATTCTAACTCTGTGACAATGCTATACTTCCTTAAATTTCTTCCTTATACTCTCTTCCTTCCATTCCTTCCAAGAATTTTTGTCGCAGAATTAGGAATATTGAAATTTAGTTGTATTTTTGCGTATGCTATTTCGCCTGTGTGAATAGATAAAACAACATTCCTCTTACATGAGTTGCTATAACGGAAAATCAAAAGAAGAACTCTTAGCTGTTATTGAGGCACTTGAACTTGAACTTCAGGATGCCAGGGAAGAACGGGTCACTCAAAAGGAATCTGGTTTTCGAGAAAAGTATGCTATACGAATTCTGGATGCCTTAACAGATATGCTTGTGGTATTCGATTATGAGGGGCGGCTCATTGAGATGCTTTCCCGGGACGATACCAATCACGTCCCCGATGTTCCTCCTGCTGAGTTGGCAAATAAACTTTTACAAGAACTTGTTCCTGCAAAAGAGTATGCACGTTTGAAACGAACGATGCAAAAGGTAATAACTACAGGCAAACCTGCTGTGGGAGAACACTCATTAATGCTTGGCGATAAGCTTCATTACTTCGAGCATACAATTTCTCCGTTGGATGATGGATACCTGCTTTGTGTTTGCCGGGATATTTCTAAACGGGTGCGGGCATATAAGGAACTGGAAACGTTGAAGTATGCCATGAGCAATGCCAAAGAGGGCATTCTGGCAGTCAAAATGGATGGACAGCTATACTTTGCCAATGATCGTTTTATTGCCGAATACAAACTGTTGGGCGATGTAAAGAACTATAATATTCGCGAACTCCTGGATCAGGATACAGTCATACTGTGGAATAATATGGTTTCGGATGTTCGTAGGGAGCATAGTAAAATGCGCTATCTGATTCCTAAACCGGAAAAAGAATCCGAATCAGGCACCTATGAGGTGTTTGCCAATATTCTGCTAAATGAAGCCGGCGAGGAGGTATTGTGGTGTTTTGTCCGCGATGTGTCATTGCGGATAAAGCAACAGAGTGAAATTGCCCGCTTGAATATGTTGTTTAATGAGATATTGGATAATGTACCCATCTACCTGTTTGTTAAAGATGTGAGTAATGACCATCGTTACTTGTACTGGAACAGGGCTTTTGCCGAGCATTCGGGTGTTGCGGCTAAGGATGCCATTGGACGGAATGATTATGAACTTTTCCTGGATAAGACAATGATGGATCGTTTCTATGGAGAAGATCTTGAGGCTCTTGAAAAGGGACGCATTGAGTACGAAGAGGAAACAATGACGGCCAGTGGCGAAAAACGGATGATGGTTACCTCTAAGATCGTGATTTACCCTGAAACGGATCATCCTTATATTGTAGGTCTTTCATGGGATACAACCGAGATAAGGAAAGCAGAGAAGAAGCTGATAGAAGCTCGCATCAAAGCAGAAGAGGCTGATAAACTGAAATCTTCGTTCTTGGCTAATATGAGTCATGAGATACGTACGCCGTTAAATGCTATTGTGGGTTTCTCTAAACTAGCAATAGAGGCAAAGGAGGAAGAAGAAAAGTGGGGGTATATTGATATTGTCGATAAGAACTCTAATCTGTTATTACATCTTTTTAATGATATACTCGATTTGTCTGCCATCGAATCGGACTCGTTGACTTTATCTCCTCGTCCGGTGATTTTACAAGAAATGTGTTCGGATCAGTTCGAAAGACATCGCCATACCACACAATATGGTGTGAAACTGATGTTGGATGAGGTGGACCAGGAAGTGTGGATCACCACGGATTGGGACCGGTTGGGACAAGTTATCTCGAACTTGTTGAATAATGCTATAAAATTCACCCAGAAAGGAGAAATTCATTTTGGCTTTGAACGTAAGGATGAGGCTATTCAATTCTATGTGAAAGATACGGGTATAGGTATATCTGCTAATAAAATAGCTACCATTTTCCAACGATTCGGAAAGGTGAACAACTTTGTGCAAGGCACCGGGCTGGGTCTGGCCTTATCGCGCATGCTGGTCGAGAAAATGGGTGGCCGTATCTGGGCACGCTCTAAACAAGGCGAAGGTACAACGTTTTACTTTACGTTGCCCTTTGATCAAACTATTTGATTGTTTTGTAAAAAGGATAAGCCTGTCCAAAAGGAATCCATTTACTGTAGGGGCGGTTCGCGAACCGCCCAAGTGCAGGAAACCGCTTTCTGTGTGTCATCGGGCGGTTCGCGAACCGCCCCTACAGTAAATCAAATCCTTTGTATAACTTTATCGTTTCAAGGAATGGATAAGACGATACTCCGACGGGGTACAACCTTTTACCTGTTTAAATTGGCGGGAGATGTTTTTATAATCCGAGAGCCCCAGATTCATGGCGATCTCTACAATGGGTGCCGAAGATTCCAGCATGGTCTGAGCAAACTTCTCAATGCGGAGCTTAAATATATAAGCGTATACCGGTAGCCCGGTGACTTGCTTGAATTTCGTTTCAAGCAAGCGGCGCGACAAGGGTACTAACCGGGATATGTCGTTTACGTTCAACTTCTGGTCGATGTTTTGGTGAATATGCTTAAGTACGATAGCGATATATTTATCGTTTGTAGCATATATATCTGTTGATTGTCTTGTTATAACATGCGTGGGTAATACAATAATATCTTCATAAGGCATGTCAGGAGATTGCATCAGTTGGTCGATAAGCTTTGCGGTTTCATATCCTCCCTTTTCTACAGCCTGGTTGATGGATGATAGCGGTGGATTGGTTAGTGAGCAGATTGCATCGTCGTTGTCTACGCCCAACACGGCTATTTCTTCGGGTATTTTGATTTCATACTGCTTACAGATTTCGGTGATGTGATGCGCCTGGTTATCATCACAGGTCATTAGTCCGATGGGTTTGGGTAGGGCTTTAAGCCAGTTGATCAGGTTTTCGGGTTCGTAATACCACAGTTCTTTGAATGTTGTGTTTTGGTATTCGAAGAACTTATTACCGAGGTTGTTGACTATTAGTTCGTCCTTAAAACCGGTACAGCGTTCTTCGGACCATACAATGTCTTTAAAACCATAGAACGCAAAGTTCTTAAAACCTTTCTGAATGAAATAGCTGGCGCCCATCCGTCCGGCTAAATGATGTGCCCCTGTGATATTGGGTATCTGCTTGAATCGGGTTTTGAAGTCCTGAGCAATGGCGATGATGCCATTTTCTTTGAATAGATTTATCTTATCCGTTGGGTAGAACTGGCCGATGATGGCATCTGCTTTCCATTTTAATGCCCATTCCAGAACACCTTCTATACCGTGTACATCCCGATAGGACAGGGGCATTTTGCACAATACCCAAGGGGTGTGTTCTTTGGAGTATTGTACTATTCCCTTCAGAAGCAGCTTGGCGTATTCTTCGGAGAAATCGGTTAAAAGGATGAGTCTAGCCATAAGTGATAGGTTACGGATAATACAAATATAGCTAAAATATTTAATATGGGAGCGTGTCATAACATCCACCCCCCTGCCCCCGCCAGCGGGGGATACCTTGCGGAAACGCTTTGTAGCGCAGCCTATCCCCCTTTGGAGGGGGTAGGGGGAGGATGTTATGACACACCCTCATGCGTGATTCTTACTTAGACTTCAGTTCGATAATCTGTTCCTTCAGGTTCCATCCCGTTACTTTCAATTCGGTAGGCTGCGCGTTAATCTTATCCGTATTGAATGTACATTGCAAGGTTCTTTTTTCACCCGGTAGGAGACTGATGTAGTTGTCTTGCCAGAATACGGGATACACTACATCTCCTTTATCATCTTTCAATAAGAATTGAGTAAAGAATGCAATATTCGCTGTTGGGTTTTCTATTTCCAGAGCAATTACTCCGTCTTTGCTGGGATCAACTACATTGATTTTCAGTTCGGAAGAGGCAATATTTGCCAGGTCTTTAAAGTCGCTGTACTCTTTCATCGGGGTGCCTACCCAGTTTGCTTTTTCCCAGAGGTAGATATCTTCCGAAGATGATAGTACATAGAAGTTGTCTGCAACCTGTTCGCCATTGCTATTCAACAACACCAGTTTAAGGAACGTATTCTTGTGGGAGTTGTCTATATCAAATATCTTCTGTGAAGCATTCGTGCCGATAGAGAAGGTGATCTCTTCGGTATATAAAGATTTAGAATCCAATGAATACCCGCTGATGATAGCCTTCATGTTATTATTGTCTTCGAGGCTTTCGTTGACGGCATATATGCCATTATCGGCATAGTTGTAAATCAACTGATTGAGCGCGTTTCCTTTCTTAACACCATAGTATGCCGGTGTAGGCGTCATATAATAGTCGTATAACTGCCAGTACATGGATGGCCATGCTGAATTCAGCATCCATTGAACGATACCCGTTCCTTCGACTTTATTCACGCGGAAGGCCTCGAACATGCTCTTGGTCGACTCGTAGTTGAGCAGATGCGCCCTGTCCAGATAGGATTTCAGGTTATTTGCTTCGCCGTATTTATGATTGATCGCTTCTGTAGTCACCGCCATTGAATTGAGCGCAGTGGTAGATGTGGTACAATGGAAATCCCATGCACTGTTTAAAGGCCACAGCTCACCGTCGGGGATCATCTTGCGGATAGATTCATAGATGGGTATTTCGGAGCCCGGACCGGTTTCCGTATTGAATCCGAAAGCGCCACCGGTTTTAGTGTCGACATACCAGTAGTTTGGACCTACATATTCGTAAGGACCATTCATCTTCATACCTGTCGGGCCGGTGAGCTCGCTTACCAGAGTCTTGGCGGCGCCAATGTACGGACGGTCGTCTATCTGTGGGAAGATTTCCATATATTTCTTTTCCAACTCCGGGCGGGGGAGTTTGTCACTGCCTACCATCCATGCAAATACGCTGGGGTGGTTTCTTAACCAGATAACCTGATCGTGGAAGTAACGGGCAACGAGGTTGATGTCGTGTTCGGTGATGATACATCCGTAATCGTCGTCGGGTACGCCCATATATCCTTCCCACTCCCATTGGCAACTCCAGCCGACAAGAGACAGCAGCCCGTAACGGTCGCAAAGGTCGTAGATGTTCTGGCTGTTTCCCCAGATATTCTCGAAGCGGATGGAGTTCATGTTCATGTCTTTTACGTACTGCACCTGGGTTTCGTTGCTTTCGGGGGTGTCTCTCAGGAAGATGTCGTCTGTCCAGCCGGCGCTTTTGATCAGGACTCTTTTGCCGTTCAGTACAAATCCTTTGTGTCCCTGAGGAGTGAGGTAGGTGTCGATCTGGCGAATACCGAATGTGACGTTTTCGCGGGCGGATACTTGATTGTCGGCCACAAACCTGAGATCGAGGTTGTATAGTTCCGGGTTACCTAAATCGCAGCTCCACCACAGGCGTGGATTTTTGATGTGCAGGTGGTCTACATCGTTGGGAGTGATTTTAACTTTTCTTGTTTCGCCGGCTTTCAGGGTTACGGGTATAGAGAAGTTGATATTCTCGATCTTGCCTTTCAGTTGGCCGCTGACGGGTTTGTCGGACAGGTTGGCGAGCTGGGTTTCTACGCTTAACCAGGCTTCGTCGAGGCTTTCTGTGTTTACTTTTGATTGTACCCAGGTGTTGTACATGTCTACTTCTCCGGTGATGGAGAGGCGCACTTCGCGGAAGATACCCATATTTTCGTCTAGCGGACGAGGGTTCCAGTCGACAAAGCCCATGTTGGGTTCGCCTTTTTGTGCGCGGAAGACTTCGACGGCGAGCGTGTTTTCTTCTTTGACTTGTCCGGTGATGTCATACGAGAAGCGGCAGAAGGCACCGTACATTTCTTCTTTCGAAGCGATCTGTGTGTCATTTAACCAGACGTTGGCCCGGTAGGTGATTCCATCGAAGAGTAGTTTGATATGCTTCTGTGCGTCTTCGGGCGATAGTTTGAAGGTTGTCCGGTACCACCACGACACGTCGAACGGGGTGCGGTCGGCGTCTTTGTAATTGGTTCCTACGAGCAGATCCTGGTATAAACCGTTGGCGGTGAGTACGCCCATTACGGTAGAGGGTACGGTGGCGGGGTAGCGTTCGGTGCCGGCTGAGGATTGTACTTCCCAGTTGTCGGATAGTAGAATCTCTTTGGCCATCATGGTTTCGTTCTCGGCACATGCAGAGAGGCATGTGGTAAAGACGACTGTTAGTGCAATGTTCTTGACTAGATGTTTCATGATATATATTTAAAAGGTCATTTGGTGTCTGTTTAGTTTATTATTTCTCGCCCAGGGCTGCTGCCCCTAAGATAGCAATATCCGGGTTTACGGAAAGCCTTATTTGCAAATTCTTCAACGATTGGGGGTAGGGGAAGGATTGCATGGCTTCTTGCATGGCGTGGGCGAAGAATGGGTAGGCGCTGGCTATACCTCCTCCGAAGATGATGGCATCGGGGTCGTAAGCAAACAGGGTGGCTTGTATCAGGTTGCCCAGATGGGTGCCGTATTCTTTCCATACCTGCAAGGCGGCGGGGTCTTGCGCTGCTGCCAGTTCGGCTGCTTTGGCACCTGTTATCTGGTGGTGGGTGGTGAAGAAATTGCTTCCGCAATAGTCTTCGTAGGTTCTTTCCAGATAGGGGATGCAACCAATTTCGCCGGCTCCGGTATTGCTGCCGTTGTATAATTGGTGGTTGATGATGACTCCGGCTCCGACACCTGTTCCGAGGGTGATGCCGACCATATTCCGGAAGGGTTTGCCTTCTCCGAAACGTTTCTCGCCCAGTGTGAAGCAGTTGGAGTCGTTGTTGATGTATACCGGCAGGCTGTAGTGGCTTTCGAGTATCTCTTTCAGGGGAACTTCTATCCATGCGGGGATATTGGTTACGTTGTAGACGACGCCTTTTTCGCTGTCCAGTACGGAAGGTACACCTATGCCTATCGACTTGCATTCGGGGGTGATGCAGGTATCGATTGTTTGCTTAAGGTACACGATTGATTCTTCAAGCCCTTGCCGCGAAGGGCTCGGTGCGGAAACCTTTCTGATGATATCCCCATTCTGAACTTGCCCGATGCGGATGTTGGTTCCTCCTAAGTCTATTCCTATTCTCATGTGTTTTCCTTTAAGTTTCTATGATGCAAATAACGGAAAACACAATGAAAACCTTTACGTCTTTTGCGTATAAATGTCTTCAAATAGCGCAGACGGCAACAGTTTGGCACTACACTGCCAAGTGCTTGGCACTACATTGTCAACAGCTTGACAGTGTAGTGCCAAGCACTTGGCAAAAGCACGGAGAATGTGAGATCAGATAATCTCTACACCTTGCTGCTTGCAGAGTTCCACGCCCAGGTCTTTTAGCTTGAACTTCTGGATCTTGCCGCTGCCGGTCATTGGAAACTCATCGATAAAGAAAATGTATTTAGGTATCTTATAGCGTGCGATCTGATTCCGGCAAAAGTCGCGTACATCCGATTCCTGCATCTGGTACCCCTCCTTTAATATAATAAACGCACCTACCGCTTCGCCGTATTTAGGAGACGGAATACCAGCTACCTGAACATCCTTAACGCCCTCCAGTTTATAAAGGAATTCCTCAATCTCGCGCGGATAAATATTCTCACCACCACGGATAATCATATCCTTGATGCGCCCCGTGATGCGGTAATTGCCTTCCTCATCCTTTACCCCCAAGTCGCCCGAATGCAGATACCCATTGGCGTCAATCACTTCGGCTGTGGCCTGCGGATTTTTATAATACCCTATCATCACATTATAACCCCGGCAACACATTTCGCCTTGTTCGCCTACGGCACACTCTTCGTTCGTCTCCGGATTGAGAACCTTAACGTCTGTAAATTCGTAATCACTTCCCACCGTATTGCAACGCACCTCAAACGAATCTTCGATACGCGTCTGGGTCATGCCCGGTGATGTTTCGGTAAGACCGTATACGCTGGTGATTCTCATGAACATCCTTTCCTGTACCTGTCGCATAAGCTCAATAGGACACAGTGAGCCGGCCATGATTCCGGTGCGAAGACTAGACATGTCGAACATATCGAACATCGGATGGTTAAGTTCGGCAATGAACATAGTAGGTACACCATAAAGTGCCGTACAACGTTCTTTGTGTATGGAAGCCAATACAACTAACGGATCGAAACGCTCCACCATTACCTGTGTACACCCATGAGTCAGTACGTTCATAGAAGCAAGTACCACGCCAAAGCAGTGGAAGAGAGGCACACAGCAACACAACTTATCGTCTTGCGTGAACTTCATGTGCTCGCCTGTCAGATAACCGTTGTTTGCAATGTTATGGTGCGAGAGCATTACCCCTTTGGGGAATCCGGTGGTGCCGGAAGTATATTGCATGTTTACCACATCGTGACATTTTACCTGACTCTTCAGCTCATTCAACCGCGCATGGTCCATGTTCTCACCAAGAACGAGCAGTTCCGAAGTATTATACATTCCGCGATGCTTCTCCTGGCCTACATATACCACGTTCTTCATCATTGGGAACCGTTCGCTCTTCAGATGTCCACGCTCGTATGTCCTGAGTTCGGGAAGCATGTTGTAGGTCATCTGGACGAAATCGCTGTCCTTCTCTCCATTAACAATGCACAGAGTATGCATATCCGAGTTCTCGCAGAGGTATTCCAGTTCGGATTGTTTATAGTTCGTATTTACGGTCACATATACCGCTCCGATCTTTGCGCAGGCATAAAGCATTGTCAGCCAGTCGGGTACATTAGCCGCCCAGATTCCCACGTGCGAGCCTTTTCCTACTCCAATAGATATCAGCCCGTTGGCCATATTGTCCACACGTTCATTAAACTGTTTCCAGGTAAAGCGAAGATTGCGGTCGGAGTAGACGATGTATTCTTTATCGGGTGTTTCTTCGGCCCAATGTTCAAGCCACTGCCCCAACGTTCTATCAAATAGTTGCATTTTTAGAGTTGAAAATTGAAAGTTGAAAATTGAAAGTTCTTAAAGTTGAAGATTGAAAGTTGAAGATTGAAAGCTACCATGTAGCATCGTAACTTTCAACTTTCAACTTTCAATTTTCAACTCTATACGGGGGTGTAGACTACGGCCAGGATTTTAGCAGCTTGTCCTTCGAAGGCGTGTACGTGGTGAGGAACGATAGAGTCATAATAAATGCTATCTCCTTCTTCGAGGATATATCTATTCTTTCCGTAGCTGATTTCCATCGTACCTTCCATAACCATGATAAACTCTTCGCCTTCATGAGAAGAAAGTATGAAATCTGTTTCTTCCGACGCTGCCACATCAATAATGAACGGCTCCATATGCCGGTCGGCTTTCGATTTCGAAAGCGAGTGGTACGTCATGTGTTTACGCGAGTGCGTCGCGTTGTTCGAGAAGCTGATGGTATCACTTGTATCCATCTTACGGGTAATCGCCGGACCGGTTTCGTTGTTATCGTCCAGGAAAGTGCCCAGGCGTACACCCAGCACACGTGCGATCTTGATCAGCGGCGCCAGCGAAGGCAGATCTATATTATTCTCAATTCTTTCGACTTGTTCCACAGCCAATCCTGAGCGTTCGGCCAACTCTTCAACTGTAATTGCTTTCGCTTCGCGGAGCCCTTTTATTTTCTCTCCGACAATCTTACTTGTATCCATAATCCTTCTTTTGACGTAACCAAGTTATGATTTAATATTATTGAGCTGCAAAAATAAGCAATTCTTTATATTTAATGCATTTTTTCTCAAAAAATATAAGGCGCCGTAAAGAGATAAGTCCATAATACGAAAGGTGGGGGTGTAGAATAGAAAAAGCCACCTCATATATGAGGCGGCCTTTAATCTTTTTAGCTAAAAAGTAACGGATTACTTTCTCAAGCCAAGTTCCTTAACGATAGCACGATATCTTTCGATATCTCTGTCTTTCAGGTAGTTCAACAGTCTGCGACGTTTACCTACCAACATCGTTAATGATCTTTCAGTGCTATAATCTTTTCTGTTGAGCTTAAGGTGCTCAGTCAGGTGAGAAATACGGTATGAAAACAATGCTATCTGCGCCTCTGGTGAGCCAGTATCAGTGTTAGACTTTCCGTACTTTTCAAAGATTTCTTTTTTCTTAGCTGAATCTAAATACATAATTTCAGATTTTGATATAATTAAAATATTTCTTTGAGCGTGCAAAGGTAAGTAATTAAGTTGAAAGTTGAAAGTTGAAAGTTGAAAGTTTTAAGGAATTAGATAAAATTGGGCTTCAATGGGTGTAGAAAGACCTTTTTCCACCTTAATACATATAAAATTATATGCTGCATCGCAACTTTCAACTTTCAACTTTCAACTTTCAACTTATTATGAGTACCTTTGCACCCCAAATAATAGGTATTATATGCAAAATATTAGAAACATTGCAATCATTGCCCATGTCGATCATGGGAAAACAACCCTTGTAGATAAAATGCTTTTAGCCGGACACTTATTCCGAGAGAACCAGTCGGGCGGCGAATTAATACTGGATAACAACGACTTAGAACGTGAGCGCGGTATAACTATTCTTTCGAAAAACGTTTCCATTAATTATAAAGGTACTAAAATTAATATCATTGATACTCCGGGGCACAGCGACTTCGGGGGTGAAGTAGAGCGTGTGTTGAACATGGCCGACGGATGTATCCTGCTGGTCGATGCTTTTGAAGGTCCTATGCCTCAAACGCGCTTTGTGTTGCAGAAGGCTCTGGAAATCGGATTGAAACCGATTGTTGTGGTAAATAAAGTCGATAAACCTAACTGCCGCCCCGACGAGGTGCACGAAATGGTATTCGACCTCATGTTTGCCCTCGATGCAACAGAAGAACAATTAGACTTCCCTACCATATACGGATCGGCTAAAAACAACTGGATGAGCGAAGACTGGAAACAGCCGACAGATAATATCACTCCGTTGCTGGATTGCATCATCGAAAACATTCCTGCTCCCGAACAGTTGGAAGGTACCCCACAGATGTTAATCACTTCGTTAGACTATTCCTCGTATACCGGACGTATTGCCGTAGGCCGTATACACCGGGGTACACTGAAAGAAGGAATGAACGTATCTCTGGCTAAAAGAGACGGTGTAATCAAGAAGGTGAAAATCAAAGAAGTGCATGTGTTCGAAGGGCTTGGACGCGTAAAAGCGGAGGAAGTATCTTCGGGCGATATCTGCGCCCTGATCGGTATTGAAGGTTTTGAGATTGGAGATACCATCTGCGATTTCGAGAATCCCGAACCGTTGCCAACCATTGCGATTGACGAGCCTACCATGAGTATGTTGTTCGCCATCAATGATTCGCCTTTCTTTGGTAAGGATGGTAAGTACGTCACTTCCCGCCATATCCATGATCGCCTGATGAAAGAGTTGGATAAGAACCTGGCTCTTCGCGTGCAGAAGAATGAGTTGGACGATAAATGGTTGGTTTATGGCCGTGGTGTATTGCACTTGTCGGTCTTAATCGAGACTATGCGCCGTGAAGGATACGAGTTGCAGGTGGGACAACCGCAGGTAATTTACAAAACCATCGACGGAGTGAAGTGCGAGCCTATCGAAGAGTTGACGATCAATGTACCGGAAGAGTTTGCCAGCAAGATGATTGATATGGTGACCCGTCGTAAAGGCGAAATGACGATGATGGAGAACAATGGCGAACGCGTGAACTTGCAGTTTGATATGCCTTCGCGCGGTATTATCGGTCTGCGTACCAATGTACTGACTGCTTCTGCCGGAGAGGCCATCATGGCTCACCGCTTTAAAGAATACCAACCTTATAAAGGTGAGATTGAAAGACGTGTAAACGGTTCGATCATTGCAATGGAATCCGGAACGGCTTTTGCTTATGCTATTGATAAGCTACAAGACCGCGGCCGTTTCTTTATCTTCCCGCAAGATGAGATCTATGCCGGTCAGGTAGTAGGCGAGCACTCGCACGATAAAGACCTGGTAGTAAACGTAACTAAATCTAAGAAACTCACCAATATGCGTGCCTCGGGTGCCGATGATAAAGCGCGTATTATTCCTCCGATACAGTTCTCGCTCGAAGAGGCGCTGGAATATATCAAGGAAGATGAGTATGTGGAAATCACTCCGAAGAGCATGCGTATGCGTAAAATCATCTTAGATGAGAACGAGCGCAAGCGCGCAAATAAGAATTGATAGATAAATATAAAAAGGAGCTTGAAACAGCTCCTTTTTTATTTCCATCTTCTGCTATTTATCCATTTTTCTTTGTAGTTTTGCATAAGATAGTGAAAGCCGATTATATCTAATGTTGAAGGAATATGAACACAGATACAAAAAATGAAATGAACCAAACCGATCTGCGATCCATCCGCTATCGCTCCATTCTATTTGCTTTACTTATGTTGGGTTTTGCATGGTTAATGTCCGGTTGTAAGGACGATGACGACGAGCCATTGCCACCTTATACTATAACTATTGCCGATGTGGCTGGTATACCAACCGATGTTGTTTTTGATAAAGTAGTAGCAGAGATTACCGGTGCCTGTTGGGAAGTTATCGGCTCTGTTGAGGCGCAGTATATACATGGGCAGGCTGTTTTTGAAATCACCTCTATGATCCCTTCGGATAAACTTCAAAAAGTCGATTGGTCCGACAAAGACGTTTGTGGCCATTGGCCCACCGTAGCAAGCGATTCCAATGCGAGGGTAGCAAAGCTGGGCGATTTCTTTGCTTATAACGGCAACGAAAAGGTAGGGCGCATTTACCTGTCCGACTGGGAGGGTTCAGGAGCAACTGCCAATAAAACGTTTATATATTATCATTATACCGACCGTCCTTTTACGTTGAGCGGTAAAAACCAGCCTATGGTTGAAGGAAGCGCGATGTTTAAGCATTCTATTGAATATTCCGCGCAGTTCAAAACCGGTTGGAATGCTTATGCGAATATCAATCCGGCTAATCCCGGTAAGGATGAGAACTTCGTAAACTGTACCACAACTATCCCGGATACGGAGTTGGTTTGGCGTTTCGAATCGTACGTTTATTAATCACACTTCTTGTTTTTTTGGCAAGCTAAGTTGCTAATCATTATGCCGTTACTATGTGCTTGGGATGCCCTAGGCAAACCAATGGAATGCCTAGGGCATCTCACTAGGATGGCACCGACCTTTTTAAGCATTAAAATAAGGATATAACAGAGAAGGCGATCCCATCCGGAATCGCCTTCTTTATATTACATTACCCTTAAGGGGTTTTGTATTAATAGAACCTGCTAGCGGACCTTACCGCCCGCATGGAACCTGGGTGCGGCACCTTGCCGCCTGCTTACAATTTTGGACCAGCAGCAACTAATGCTTTACCAGCTTCGTTACCAGTGAACTTAGAGAAGTTCTTGATGAAACGACCTGCAAGGTCTTCCGCTTTTTCGTTCCACTGAGCAGCCTCAGCATAAGTATCGCGTGGGTCAAGGATCTTAGAATCAACTCCTGGAAGTTCAGTTGGAACAACGAAGTCGAAGTAAGGAATAACCTTAGTTGGAGCTTTGTCGATAGAACCGTCAAGGATAGCATCGATGATACCGCGAGTATCTTTAATAGAGATACGTTTGCCGCTACCATTCCAACCAGTGTTCACCAAGTATGCTTTAGCACCAGATTTTTCCATCTTCTTCACCAATTCTTCAGCATATTTAGTTGGGTGCAATGAAAGGAATGCAGCACCGAAACAAGCCGAGAAAGTAGGAGTTGGTTCAGTAATACCACGTTCTGTACCAGCCAATTTAGCTGTAAATCCAGAAAGGAAGTAATATTTAGTTTGTTCTGAGTTCAGGATAGATACCGGAGGCAATACACCGAAAGCATCGGCCGACAAGAAGATCACTTGTTTTGCATCAGGACCTTTAGATACTGGCTTAACGATGTTTACGATATGATCGATTGGGTAAGAAACACGAGTGTTTTCAGTTACGCTCTTATCGTTGAAGTCAATTTTACCATCAGCAGCAACAGTTACGTTTTCAAGCAATGCATCACGACGGATAGCGTTGTAGATATCTGGTTCTGCTTCTTTGCTCAGGTTGATAACCTTTGCGTAGCAACCACCTTCGAAGTTGAATACACCTTCGTCGTCCCAACCGTGTTCGTCATCACCGATAAGCAAACGTTTTGGGTCTGTAGACAATGTAGTCTTACCTGTTCCTGAAAGACCGAAGAAGATAGCCGTGTTTTTGCCTTCCATATCTGTGTTAGCAGAGCAGTGCATAGAAGCCATACCTTGCAATGGAAGCAGATAGTTCATGTAAGAGAACATACCTTTTTTCATTTCGCCACCGTACCAAGAGTTCAGGATAACCTGGATCTTTTCTGTCAGGTTGAATACAACAGCAGTTTCTGAGTTCAAGCCCAGTTCTTTGTAGTTTTCAACTTTAGACTTAGAAGCGTTCATAATAACGAAATCAGGTTCACCGAAGCTAGCCAATTCCTCAGCAGTAGGACGGATGAACATGTTTGTTACGAAATGTGCTTGCCATGCTACTTCCATGATGAAACGAAGTTTCAGGCGGCTGTTAGCGTTTGTTCCGCAGAAAGCGTCAACAACGAAAAGTCTTTTACCTGAAAGTTGCTCAGTAGCCAATGTTTTAACGGCATTCCAACATTTTGCGTCAACTGGTTTGTTGTCGTTTTTATATTCGTCAGAAGTCCACCATACAGTATTTTTGCTGGTTTCGTCCATTACGAAGAACTTATCTTTAGGAGAACGGCCGGTGTAAACACCTGTCATAACGTTAACAGCGCCTAGTTCAGTTACCTGACCTTTTTCAAAACCTTCCAAACCTGGTTTTGTTTCTTCAGCGAACAAAGTGTCAAACGACGGATTGTGTACAATCTCAGTCACCCCGGTAATACCGTACTTGCTTAGATCTAAATTTGCCATTTTCTTTTTAATTTAATTGATTTGGTATGATAATTATTGTTGTAATCTGCTTCTTTCTTACTATTTGCGATTCACGCCCTAGTAAACCGGCTACAAAAGTAATACTTTATGCGAGAAATAAACACACCATTAGAGAAATTTTTCCCTAATCGGGGTGGTTTTATAAAACGATAACAATATCTGCCATCTGCATATTGCAAATTAGATTTATATTTGTTCCTTTGTGGCATATTTAATGAATAAATAATACTTTGGGCTATGAGAATCATTAATTTAAGTGAAACCAACTCTGTACTGAATCAATACATATTGGAAATCCGCGATGTGCAGATTCAGCAGGACCGTTTGCGTTTCCGTCGTAATATAGAGCGCATTGGCGAGATTATGGCTTACGAGATCAGCAAGTCATTTCAATATACAACAAAGGAGGTGCAAACCCCTCTTGGGATTGCTCCTGTCAGTGTGCCTGCCAACCAGTTGGTGATCAGTACCATCCTTCGCGCCGGCGTGCCTTTCCATCAGGGTTTCCTGAGCTATTTCGACTATGCGGAGAATGCGTTTGTATCGGCTTACCGTAAATATAAAGATACGTTGAAGTTCGATATCCATATTGAATATATCGCTTCACCGCGGATTGATGATAAGACGCTGATCATTACCGACCCGATGCTGGCTACCGGCAGTTCCATGGAACTGACCTATCAGGCGATGCTGACCAAGGGTCATCCGGCGGAGATTCATGTGGCCTCGGTGATTGCCAGCCGGCAGGCGGTGGATTATATTGCGAGCAAGTTTCCGGAAGATAAGACAACCATCTGGTGTGCGGCGATTGATCCGGAGATTGACAGCCATTCGTATATTGTTCCAGGGCTGGGCGATGCGGGCGACCTGGCTTACGGGGAGAAGGAGTAATTGTGGTTTGTTTTTCGTAACTGCTTACGATACCTTCCTTTTGAACTTATTTATTATAACTTGCCTGTGTCCGATTCTTCACGGTAAACCCTCGCAATGACGGACATGGGGCGGGCCTTTGGGTCCGCCCCACTGCATAGCGTTATTCCTTACGCCGACCCCCTTCTCTTCCTATACCCATCGGGCGTTACGCCAAACTGTTCCTTGAACAGCCGGTGAAACGTATACCTTGACCCGAACCCCGCATCCAGGGCGATGGCTTCGACCGAGAGGTCGCTACAGTCGGGGTCTTCGAGCATCTGCACGGCGTACTGCATGCGCAGACGGGCGATATAGTCGGTGAAGGCGCAACCGTAGTACCGGCGGATGGTGTTGTGCAGATACATCTCGTTGGTATAGAGCATGCAGGCTACCTGACGGCGGCTGATACGGCGCTCGGTGTAGATGCGCGTCTCTTCCATGAGCCGGCGAAGACGGAGGTTTAATATTACTGGATTATTCATATTCATTGAGCATTTAGAATGAAGAATTATTGCACCACCCGGGGCGCTGCCTCGCCTGGGAAGAGTACCCACCTGCCAGGGCATACGGGCGGATTGCCTGCGGCATCGTTCGCCGACTGGATGGCGGCGTTCATTGTGGTGATGTGCAGGGCCGTCCATGTGCCGTTGAAGGCGTAGCAGTTGCTGACGCCGGTAGTGCCGTTTCCTGCTGCCGAGGAGGGTATGCCTGAGACATTCTGCCAGATGCAGCCGCTGATGGTGCTGTTGTTATATCCGCAGATGGCTCCTTTATAATAATCGGCGGTAAATGCGGTGGCTAAGCTGTAGCAGCCGGCAATGGTACCTGTACCTTCATTGTATTCGCAGATGCTGCCGACGTTATGGGCACAGGTTACCGTTCCGCCGAAGGAGCAGGCGATAACGGTGCCGTAGTTATTACTACAAATACCACCAGCAAAGCGAGCATCGGTATCATTGCCTACCGTAGCCTCGCGCAGGTGCAGGTGGCGGATGATACCGTAATTGCTTCTGATAAACCCACAGTTGCCGTTGCTGTTTGTCGCGCTGATAGTGGCCCCGCTGATGGTATACCCGCCACCGTCGAATATATGGCCGTCTCTGAACTTTTCTATCGGGGGAAGCGGATCGGCATAGGAGACAATGTCGATATCGGCCAGTAGGCGCACGGTGCCGGTGGCATCGAACCAGCGGGAGTAATTGGCGGAAGAACCGCTATTGTAAGCCTCGATGAACTGGCGCAGCTCGGCTTCGGTGGAGATGCCGGGGCCGGTGGGTGTGCCGGGCTTGTCGGTTTCGAGATTAGTGGGCAGCTCATTGGTAAAGTCGCTGATGGTGACGCTTTCTATCATTGCCTGGCCGCCGCCGGTGAGGCGCACGGTGTAGTTGTACTGGTGGCCGGCCGCCAGGGTGAGAGCGGTGGGGTTGGCAATGGTGTACGTCTTACCGTAGTAGGGCGAGGTGGCCGGCAGGTCGCCGGTGCCCTGGATAATGAACAGGGGCTCGCCTGCGGCCAGGGATTGCTTGGCGGGGTAGTAGGCAGGACTTAGGCCGCCGGCATCTTTGTATAGATAGCCCAATATATAGGTGAGTACCTGCGGTATACGCGGCTCGGTGTAGGGGTCGGCGGGGAGGTTATTCCATACTACAATGGCATTGGCATCTTCTTTGATGATGTAGAACTGGGGTATGATTCCGAAATCGGGCATCTCGCTGTCGGCTTCGCCGTAGCTGCCTTTGAGGGTTACCTTGAAGCGGGCAGTGGCAGGGACAAATTCAATGGCGGCCGTGGCCTCCCCGGCGGTTACTGCCGGGGTAAGGAGGCCGGTGTAGGCAACGGGGATAAGCTCATGACTGCCGTCACCGTAAGGCACTCCAAGCTGCCCGTAGGCGTAGGCGGAGTACGCCTTGTTGTTCACCAGGGGCAGGTGGGGCATAGCGGGGGCGTCGGGGGTGGTCTGGTACTGCCAGCTATTGTTGATGTACCTGTACGGCAATGTATATTCCGTGCCGTCTACCATGATAACGAGGGTGATGTAGCCAAGGGTGTACGCCGTCGCCTCCCCGGCTTCGGCGCGGGTGGAGATTTGCAACTGTAGCGGCAGTTCTTGTGCGGGTTCCGGTGCCTCGCCGGCGGCATCGGCCGAGCAGGAGGGCAACAGGAAGGGTATGATGACCATCAGTAGGATGGCAGATAGTTGAATGATTGGTTTCATAATGCTATTTTTATGCGGTTACTGTAATCCATAATTGATTGTTGGCTCAACGCCGTCCGTCCATACGCCGGTGGGGACGAAGGTGTAGTCTACCACCATTACGCTATTGCCCATGGTGCGCACGGTTTTGGTGGGGAAGGTGTAGGGCGTAGTGCCATTGGTGGCGGTGCGCACGGTAGTGCCGGCCTGGCCGGTGGCGGTGGATACATCGCTGGTAGCGTTGGAGTAGGTAGTGCCTACCGGTACTGCTGGCTCTGCGCCCGAGGCATGGCATAGGGTGATGGTAGCGTAATTCTTTCCGGCAAAGGTGCCGGCCGTTCCTGCCGTGGCGGTGCCGGTGGCATAGCAATGGCTAATGGTACCGACGTTGTAACCTTCGCCGCCGTTGCTGCCTACCAGTCCGCCAGCTCTCCCGTCGGTGGGGTCTGTTGTTTCGGCATTGCCGGTGGCATAGCAACAGGTAATGGTACCGTTGTTTGGGCCTACCAGCCCGCCGACGTTAAAACCTGTTACGGTGCCCGAGGCGGTGCAGGCGGTTATATAGGTGCCTTCGGTGTATCCTACCAGCCCGCCGGCAAAGCTAGAACCTGTTACGGTGCAGCTACTGCGGCTACGGTTGATATAACTATTACTGGTGGCGCATCCTACCAGCCCGCCGGTGTAGTTACCGCCCGTTACGTTGCCGGTGGAACTGCAATGGGAGATCACGGTGTTATATATAGACCCTGCCAGGGCGCCGTAGTAGGCGCTGGCATTAGTGCCGGTTATGGTGCAACCGCGCAGGTGGATGCCGGTTAATATGGCGGGGTTATCGGCAGTGGAGCCATATACCCAGCCAAAGAGACCAGCAGCCGCTCCATTGTAATCATTGGCTGTTTGCAGGCCGCTGATGGTGTAGCCATTGCCATTGTAAGTGCCGGAAAAGAGCACGATGTAGTCACTGCTTATCGGCACCCACTCGGTACCTGCGGGCAGGGTGATATTGGCCACCTGAATAACGCGGGCGGTGCGAGCCAGGATGCTGGTACCGGGCAGATTGGCATTGGCATTCACAACATCGCGCAGCGCAATGAGGTCCTCGTGTGTGGCGACAACGTAATCGTACCCGATGGGCAGCGTGCTGGGCGGAGTAACTACCTCTTCCGCGCCCCAGGGCGTTATATCGTTTATCTGCACGGTGGCGTTGTGGGGGTGCAGGGTAACGGCGAGCGGGTAGCGGCTGCCCGACTGTGTGGTGCTGGTGCCGGCCGGGAACGGGGCGGTGAAGACCTGCCCGTAGGCGTCGGTGATGCGCAGCGAGTTGAGCGTGGCTTCGTGGGGCACGATGACGTCTGTGCCCAGGCGGTTGCCGCCTCCGAGGTAGATCTTGCGGGATTCGCCGCGGTTGTTGGTAATGAAGAGCTCGATGTGGGTAATCAGGTTGGGGGCAATGTCGGTGCCGCCGTTGTCTTTGATGGACGCTATCTGCACGAGGGAGTAGACGTGGTCGAAGTTAAGGGTGGCGTGGGCCGACTGGCCGTTGCCGGCAGCCACGATGGTGCCGTCGGCGGCGCTGGCTGCGGCCCAGAGGTAGTCGTAATAGATGGAGTAGTCCTCGTCTGGGGTTCGCTCCTTGTCTTTGGTGGGGATGTACTCGGCGAAGATGCCTTTATCGCCGGTGAGGTGTACGTAGACGGGATCGCCGTCGACGAATGTCCACACCAGGTTGCCGTTGCCTTCGGGGTCGGTAGCGACGGCTGCGGTGTTGACAACGCTTTGGTCGGCAGCGCCGGGGTAGGCGGAGATGTTGATTATATCGCCTGCGGCGAATTGGGTGACGGGGCGGCCGTCGCTACCAGTGGCGGGGGCGAGGGCGCGGGTGATGGCCCCAGGGCTATTTACTTGTATGTGGGTGATTTGGCACAGGCCGGCATCTAAACCTGGCTCCGGCGTCTCGCCGGTGCAGGCAGACAGCAGTAAGATGATGGCTGCGGTGGCCAGGACTGATAGTATATTTGGATGTTTCATATGATTATTGTTTTAAATGATTGATTGGGGTTACCATTGGTCTTCGTTGCCCAGTCCGCCGCCGCTGCCGGGGGTTGGGCCGGGATTGGGTACTTCGTAGCGGCGGTTGTTGTAGCCGCCGTCTTCGTTTGCCGTGCCGGGGTGGAAGGTGTACCAGGTGGCCTGGTCGGTGTCGGGGCGGGTGGTAACGGTGCCGTCGGTAATGGCGAACTGGCAGGCTCCGTAAATGCTTTCGTTCTGAACCATAGTATAAAGGACGGCGGTGCCGGTGGCATCGGCCATGATGAAGTCGGTGTTTGAGAAGTTTGTTATGTTGTAATCGTAATCTTCCAACAGTTGTATTTTAAGCCAGTTGAAGGTGTCGTTAAACCACACCCTGTCTCCCTGGGCGAGGCCGGTGAAGCGGATGCACGATACCCAGTGATCGAAGCTACCAAGCTCGATGGCAGCGGTGGGAGGCTGGTTAGTAGTAAACAGAACGAAGGTATCGTTGTATAGGAACTCGTCGGTGTAGTAATAGTCTTGCCCGGGTTGATGAATGCCGGTGTAGTATGCAGTTATATTGATATTCCAGGCATCGAGGGGCAGGCTGATGGTCTTGGAGAAGTGCCACTTACCGCCGCTTCTGACAGCGGTAAGCAGATGGGTGGAAGGTACACCGGCGGTGATGCGGACTTGCAGATAAATCACATCCCCATCCTCCCACTGCTGGGCACCGTTGGCGTCGGGCTTGGTGAGGCGGGTGGTGGGTTCCGGCTCCTCGCCGGTTTGCCATGCGGGCTTGAGGTCGGGTATACTAATCTGTAGTTCGATTCCATCGGCATCGAAGCCTGGCTCCCCGGCCTCCGGGGCGCCGTCGGCGGAGCAGGAGGTGGCGAGGATGGATATGGCCATGGTAAATAGTAGGCTGGCGATGGCTGTTATTGAGTAATGGGTTTTCATGATGTTCACTGTTTTAGTTGTTGAATTTGTCTAAATTGATGGGACTAATCTTGTTCATGGTCTATATGTTTTAGTGATTTGTTCCAGCCCTTGGGTGTTCCATTGCCATTGGCAGGCATTTCCGTTGTCGAGGTTCCATGTTCCGATGGCTTGGTTCATGGCATCTGCGGCAGCCTGGGGGATTCCCGGGGTGGTTAGCTCGGGGATTTCGTAGGAGCCGGAGGTGTAGTCCCGGCCAATGGCTTTGGCCACAGAGCCGGTATGGGCGGTGTAGGTGCGCCAGTAGCAGGTGGTGATGGTGGGGGATTCCTGAATATATCCGGAAATGGCGCCTGTATGGGAGTTGGGGTATGTCTCCATATTGCTGATGGCTCCGGGTTCGGCTACGCAGGCTATCAGGGTGTTGCTATTGCTACTAAAGCCTCCGGCAGTACCAATTCCTTCATAAGTAGCCGTGGCGCTGCCGCCATCGATGTGGCAGGCTATCAGGGTATTGTTGTTTGAATAGCCGATGAGAATACCTGTATGGTAGAAACCAGATACATGGCAATCTGTGGTGCGGCAGGCTATCAGGGTACAGTTACTTGCAATTCCCGCCAGGGCACCAACCTGAGATTGCGTGCTTTTCACACTGGCATCCTTAAGGGTAAGGTTCTGGATGGTAGCGTTGGCAATATTGCCAAACAGTCCGGCGTTCACCTGCGTAGTGTTTATGGTAAGCCCGCTGATGGTATGGCCTCCACCGTCGAAGGTGGCGTTTAGGTAAGCTACTATAGGCTTCCAGTTGATGCCCGTAAGGTCGATATCGGCCCGGAGGGTGAAGGATTCACCTTGATCGTAGGAATCCGGATTGCGCATGCGGTCGGCCCAGGCCAGGAATCGGGAGAGTTCGGAGTCGTATCCGGGTAGTTCGCCGGCGGGGTAGTCTATCTCCGTCCAGGGGCGCAGGGTTACGGTGGGGGCGGTGAAGGTGCCGCGGTTGTCATAGTCGGCGGTTACTTCGATGGCTGTTCCGGGGGCGGGTGTCAGGGCTGTATTAAGGTGTAGGGTGCGGGCGGGGCCTCCATCGGCAGGGGTTATGGTGAGCAACTTGGCTCCGGCGGTGGCGGGCACTGCGTCGGGGGGCAGGATGCAGGTGAAGGTTGCGTTATTGCTATTAATCGTTACCTGCGGCTTGATGTCGTTACGATAGGCGGCGGTATGCATGCGGATGTCGGCTTCTGAGAGGTGTTGCAGGAAGTCGTCACCATTATCGACCCAGCCTTCACCTTTATTAATAGTGAGGGTGAGTTTGGTATGGAAGTGTGTCAGAGGATTGGAAGCGATGAGGGTGCGGGTGGCCGGGTCGAGTTGGAGGAGGCCGGTAACGGCATCGGCAAGGTGGAATTTTTCGGGATTATCCTGTTCAATGACTACTTGACTGTTGCCACATCTGGCGGTGAACTGGTGGGTGGTGCCATCGGCGGGGTTCCATACGTTTTCGAGGTAGATAGGCTCGCCGGTGGGTGTCCAACTGAGTTCGCCGGCACCATTGATAGTAGCACTGTAGGTTGTTTCGTATGGGGTGGCACCTTCGGGGGCTACTTCGGGAATGGGGATGGTCAGGATGTTGAGCACGTCGCCCTCCTGAAAGAACCGGGCGTTGGGGTTACGGTAGCGCGTTTGTTGTGCGTCTTCCAGGGCAACGGTTATTCCGCTTAGTGCGAGGGGTGTTCTTCCATCGGGATCGAAACCCGGCTCGGGCGCCTCGCCGTCACCATTGCAGGAGGTGAGGGTCAGGGCGAGGGTGATGGCAAGGATTGTTCCGTAAAGGATGTTGTGAATGATTGCTTCTCGTTTCATGATTGTTGATTTTATTGGGATTTGTTATTTGGTTACAATGTGCGTGTGCGGGTTACTGGTCGGCGGCATCGTCGGGCTGCCGGTTTTGGCGCCGGTACTCGTCGGGCGTGTGCCCGTAGTGCTGGCGGAACAGGGTGTGGAATACGGACCGGGAGTTGAAGCCCGATGCCACGGCAATGGATTCGATGGTGTAATCGTCTGTAGGGTGCAATAGCAACTGGCAGGCGTACTCGAGGCGGAGGTTGTTGAGGTACTCGTTTACGGTTGCGCCTTGTTTATAAAGGTGGATACAGTCGCGCAGGTATTTTTCGTTGGTGTGCAGCAGTTTGGCCAGTTTACAGCGGTTGAGCTGCGGATCTGTGTAAGGTTGTGAAGCTTGCATAAGCATATCTAGCTGGGTGCAGATGGCGTCGAGTGCGCCATTCCTTTTCTTCTTTAGTATGTCATTTTTGTTCATAGGATACATTGTGCTAAATGGTTAGCGCAAATGTATCGTATGAACTGGAAAAAGCTGTTCCGTATCTGGAAATCGTTGTCCCAGATCCGGAAAACTTTCAAAATCAGCTGGAAAAGCGGCGGAATTCGTCCGGCGTCAGTCCGTATTCTTTCTTAAAAATGTTGTGAAAGGTGTTGCGCGCTCCGAATCCGGCTTCGGTGGCAACGACTTCGATGGTCAGCTTGCGGTTGGCCAGCAACTCGCGGGCGTAGCGCAGGCGCAGGCTGTTGAGGTAGTCGTTCACGGTTTGCCCGGTGTTGTTCTGGATGCTGCGGCGCACGTAGGTTTCGTTGCTTCCCACCAGGGAGGCCAGGGTGTTGCGGTTGAGGGTGGGGTCGAGAAAGGCGCGGCCCTGCTCTACGAGCTGGGCGATGCGGTCGAAGAGTTCGTCCGACGCCGGCAAGGTGCCGGTGCCAGGTTCCATGCGGGCGTCGGACGAGTCGCCGGTTCCAGGTTCGTCATTGCGAGAGCTGTGCCCGTGGCAATCCAGGGTGTTTTCGGTTTCTTGCTGGGTTGCTTCGGGCGTTGCCCTCGCAATGCCGGCACCGGAACCTTGCCGGCGTCGGGCGGCAGAGCATGCCTGTAGTTGCTCGTGCAGCTTGTCTTGTTCGCGGATGCGTTCTACCAACGCGCGGTTCTTGATCGTGAGCCGGCGCGAGTAGAGTATCCATACGGTGAGGGCGATGAGGGCTGCGGCGAGCAGTGCGGCGGCCAGGATGGCGTAATTGCGGTTGCGGGTTTTCTCGAGGATGTGGCGGTCGACGTCGTACTTGGTGCGCATCTCGGAGAGTTGCGACTCGAGGTTGATGCCAGTGATGGAGTCGCGCATGGCGATATGCTTTTCGTAGTAGGTTTCGGTCTGGTCGGCGTCATTCAGTACGGCGTATACGCGGGCTTTCTGGCGCAACATCATGGCCATGGTGTGGGGCTGGTTATCGTCTACGGCCGATTGGTATATGCGGTCAATGATGGGTAGTATTTCCTGGTAGCGACCCATGGTGTAGAGGATGTTTACTTCGAGGTTCCATAGCTGGCGCTCGGTTCCGCGGCCCAGTAGCTCGGTGTAGGGGCGGGCCAGCCGAGGTATTGGAGGGCTTTGGTGGTGTCGCCGCTGCGGCCGTATGCTTTGGCGTATCCCTGGTATATTTCGTTAAGCTCAACGTAGTGTTCCTCGGGGCGGTCGCCCTCGGCGAGCATCTGGTTGACCTCGTCTTCCCACTGTTTAATGAGGGCCAGGAGGTCGTCGGGCCTGTTCTCTACGGAGTACTGCCGGCTGAGGTACCAGTAGGCGGAGAGGCGGAAGGGCGAGCGGGGGTTGCCGTTGGTCATGGTGAGGGCTTCTTCGAAGGTTTTTGTGGCTTCGGGGTTGCGGTTGAGCACGTTGTAGCCTTTGCCCAGGTTCAGCAGGGCGGCGGCGATGCCTTCTTTATACCCCACCCGGGTGGCGATGTCGTACATGGTCTGTGCTTCTTCGAGGGCCTGGACGGCGTCTTCCTGGAATATCATGCGACTGATCTTGAGGTTGTAGGTGCTGAAGTAGGAGTGCCATTGCTGGTGCTCGTACATGAAGTCGAGGTAGGGGGGCAGTACTTCGTACATGCGGTCGTACATGCTGTTGTTGTAGTAGACTTCTATTTCGAGGAATTTGGCGTCGCCCTCCAGGAGAAGGTTGCCTTGCCTGCGGGCTTCTTTGCCGTAGGCGTGGATGTTGGCTAGTACTTCTTCGGGGGTGCGGGTGAACTTAATGAGCTGGTGCAGGTCCTGGTAGGCGTGAAGCTTGTCTATGCCTTTGAGAGTAGGGAGAAGGGCGGTGATGGAGTCAGTCTCCGCCGGCAAGGTGGGGGCGACGCGCCCCGGCGAGGTTTCGGTGCCGGTGGCGTGGGCAGGACTAATGGATGCGATGCAGATCAGCAGGAGGGTGAGGAATTGTTTCATGGTTGTTTTCATGTATTAATGTGATAGGCAAATATACGGGATGATTGGGTTGGGGATGTGCCAAATCGTAAAAAGTTGGGGGTGCGAAGTGGACAAATCGTAAAAAACTGCACCGCGACCAGAGCAGATGCTGCTGGCCGCGGCGTTTCCGGCGTCTGTGACGGGCGGTGACGGGGTGGCTACTTAATGCTGAAACTATTGGCAATGTTGGTAGCCTGTTGCCCGTAGCCATCGGCGTAAGTGATGGAGGATACCAAGGCGATATTGGAGTCTGTGTCGCATAGTAGTACCAGGCAGACACTCACGCCATCTACTTTACCTTCAATATAGGCACCCTGCAACGTGGTCAGGGCAAGCTCGCCTATTTCGGCGTTCTTCATGTTTAGCTCCACAGCCATTTGGCCCAATGCCGTGCCGAGGTCTTCGGGGTCGATGCCATCATAATCCATTACCTCGATGGACAGATGGATGTTGGCGTTTTCGGCTTCGAAGCTTTCGGCGGTGTTTACCGATACCTTGAAGTTGGCTGGCACGCTGAACGACAGTCCGTATTGCTTCCACGTATAGCGTTGCTGAGCGTTGGCCACGAGACATAAACAAAAAATAACTGTTAGAGATACAAGAATTCTTTTCATGATTTAAAACTTTAAGTTGGTGAATAATTTATTGATAGTAAAGAAAAAACGCTGTGGGTTACTCCGGTAGCGGACAATTGTAGATATCGCGCTTCTGCCAACTGACACAGGTGTCGGTGGTAAGGGTGCTCTGATGGGTTTCGTTGGCTATGTATGTAGGGATCTCTACTGCTTCCTGTGTGGGTTCGGAGGCAGTGGTGTAGAGAAAGATCAGTATGAGGTTTACGGTAAGTAGTGTTCCGTAAAGAATGTTGTGGATAATTGTTTCTCGTCTCATGTCGTTTCTATTTAGTTCCTATCAGGCGTTTGCGGCTGAATGGCGATACACAAATGTATGGTATCGGCAAGAAAAAGGTGTTCCGTATCCGGAAAACGTTGTTCCATATTTGGAGAAATAGCAGATATGGCAGGGTGTATGCATACTTTGTATCACTTTCCGGCGTCGGGGGTGGATAAAAAAATGCCCGGAGTCTTGGAAAGGCCCCGGGCAATTGTAATACTATGAATTAGAATCCATCAATTTCTCCTTCCCATCCGGGTTTCCAGGGCTTGATGGTTCCCGTCATGCCCACCTCGGTGGTGACGGTTAGGTCTGCATTGAGCAACACGGGCTGAGTGGGATCTCCGGTGTTGAAGCCTGCCAGCGCCTGGGTTACATCCTGCTGCAACTCGTGCACCTGTCCGTCTTTAGTGGTCACTTCTATCTTGATGCGGGGACTACTGCCCGGGGAAATTCCCATGATGTGCATGGCCAGAATGCTTGCCGGCTGATATCCTTGCATGGACATGGAAGTGTGATATACGCTTTCGGTGGCGCTGACCGATCCGAATCCCTGAGCCAGATCGATCGTGTTTCCTACTCCGTAAAGCGTTACCTTCACGGAAGCGATCTTGTCGGGGTTTAATCCTGCGATGTTTACCCTTACCTGCACTTCGCGCGTCATGGGTTTGAGGGATATCTCCGGAACGAAGACCTGGTCGTTGGTTACGGTAACGTCGATCACATCGGCCTGTAGCGCCGGCGCCTGCGGCACCTCGCCGCCGGACGATGCCGGCAGTGAGGCTATTGTTTTCTTAATCGTTACCCCTTCCGAATTCCTGGCTACGACAATCCGGTATGTTCCGGGTTCCACATCAATGGAGGCTCCGGGGGTTACTTTGATCTCCTCGCCATCTTCGGTAATGATGGTGATGATGGTTCCGGGAGGCAGCTCGGTGTTGTCGGGGATGGTGATTTTCCCGGGATTATCATCATCCTTCTTACAGCCTGTCAGTATCATAAGCGATACCAGCAAAAGTATGGTTATCTTTCCTTTCATATGGGTTGCGTATTTGGTCAATATTCAAAGTCGCCGGTTCCGGTTCCGCCTTCGCCCCAATCGCCGATGCTGCCTATACTAATTCCCAGGCCGCTCTTATTCACGGTAGCTGTAAGGGTGTACTTTTTATTACCGAGCAACTCGTCGAACCCGGCAACATTCTTCAACGGCAGGGTGTAGGTATGCCCGTTGATTTCCAATTTCACCTTCTGAACAGTGCCGACTGTTTGAGGTATTACAATGCCAGACTGATTATTCTTCATCTTATAGTCCTCGTCAGAGAAGCCGATGAGGGTGATGGTAGCCGCGGCGGCGGCAGTTTCGAACTCTGCATCCTCGTAGCCGGTGCCTTTGGCCAGCTTAACGGTAAGTTGGGCGTTTACGTGCGTAAGTTCGAAGCTAATGGTATGGCCCCAAGGCACATCCACGCCGTACCCTTCCAGCACATCCTTCTCCGGAGTGCCGGCGGCATCGGGGGTGAAGCGCATGCTGAAGACATACAAGTGACCCTCGGGAATATCATCCCAGTAGATAGGGTTGATGGGAACAGGGGTGCCCGATCCGGTCCAGTTGTAAGTAGCGGTGTGCGAGTCGATGATGACCTCAACTTTGCCTGGCGGCAGCATGCTGAGGTCAATGCTACTGACTACATCCACCTTGACATCAGCGTCTTTCTTCACCTCTTCGCCCCAATTAATTGAAGACACGTTGAAGCCTATTTCTGCAGGGGTAAGGGTGAAGGTGAACACGGTGTGCGAGTTGGATGGCAGCTCAATCTTTTCTTTCGCGTTGATGGTGTAGGTATGGCCTCCTACGGCAACGGTGGCAACCTCGTCGCCGATGGCAAAGGATGTGGCGGGATATATGAAGGTATTCAACTCGCCGGTAAAGGAGATGTCCTTTTTGAATGTTACCTGAGCTTTGCTTAGGTCGGTAGCGGCAGGGAAGCCCGTACCTTTGGCTAACTTGACGGTAACTTTGGCATTGGCGTGCTTAAACTCTAACGCCAGCGCACCGTCTTTCATCTTTACGGCAGGGGTTTCGAGTATGTCTTTCTCGCCCAGTGCGGGAGCCGAAGCCGGGGTATGGATGGCGGTGAACTCATCGTCGGGCGCAGTATCTTCTACATAGAAAGGAGTGCCGGTCACGTTCCATTCGCCGTTGGTATAAGCATAGTCGGCCGATACGGCTCCTTCTTTGCCTTTGTTCTTCCACAGGGTGAAGGTTGTTATCTCGGGTGCATCGGTGGCAGGGTCTTTGGGAATTGTTATATGTATGGCGGTGAGGTTGGTGGTGCTTCCCACTTCCCAATCTTTCATAGTTACTTTAAGGCTGGTGGTTGTTTTGCCCTTTTCTACTTTCAGGGCGATGTTGAGGGTGTTGATGGTTCCTTTTTTCAATTCGATGGCATCGGTCACTTTGACGGAATGCGTGCGGCTACCTATGGTTACTGCAATGTCGGTGCCGGCGGCAATGGTGGCAGGGGCAACGATAAGTGTGTTGGTCGCCCCGGTGAGGTCGTAGTCCAGCAATTTGAAGGTAGCAGTCGAGATGTCGTCACCTTCGGGGAAGCCTTCGCCTTTACTGAGGTTCACGATGAGTTGCGCGTTGACATGAGCGAATTCTATGCTGAGTTTGCCGGCTTCGGTTGTGGTGGCGGTAGCTTCCAGGTCGTCGGTGAGAGTGGTGATGGCATCTGCCGTGCCCAGCGTGGTGGTTGCTTTGAATACATCGGCCACGGCAGCATCGGTGGTGTAGAAGGGTGCGGGTGCAGCCGACCACTCGGTGCCGATCAGTGTGTACACGCGCTTGTCGGCATCGTTGCTTTCTTTCCAGATGCTGAACCGGGTGATGGCGGCATCCACGTTAATATCGTTCTGTGGGATGTCGATGTTGATGGCCGTCAGTCCCTCGGTTGGTCCGCCCGTCCAGGGTTGAATCATTGCGGTTACGGAAGCCGGAATGCTTGGGTTTTCTTTCAGGGTGATGGTGATGGTGGCTTCCTCGCCTGTGCCCAGCGCTACGGTTGCGGGCAGCGGGGCGTTGAACGTTTTATCGCCTACCTTGATGCTGAATGCTACGCCACTTCCGGCGGGGGTGGGGATAACAATTGCCTTATTGCCCTTTAGTTCGATGTTCGTTTTATCGCCCGAGGCATTGAGCTGTTGCGTGAACAGATCGAATATGGCTGTGGCGGAGGTGCCCGAAAGGGTTACTTTGGCATCGGCAAGGTTGATGTTGCCCAGCGACTCGTCTGCTTTCAGGGTGATGTTCAGCTTGGTAAGCCGGTGCACGAAGGCAAAGGCTACTGATGGGTCGTCCTGGCTTTTGCCTGTTACGCGGTCGGCAGTCATGAAGTCGATGGCGGCGAGGTTGGTTTGGTTAGATACATTAACCGATAAGGTGCCGGTGCCGGTGTTCCCTGCGGCGTGGGGATAATATGCCAGGATATCCAGCTTCGACCCATCGGTTGGGTAGTAGGCTGTGTTGGCTGCATCCGCAGGAACGAAGCTGGCGGTGGCACCATCTGCCGTGGTGTTGGTGTACTTGAAGTTGGCCTGGTTGTTGTACACAGTGGCCGTACCCGTGTTGAGGGTGTACACGCCGATGGCATCGCCTTGGTTCCAGGTCGATTCGCTGGCGCGGGTGTTTATCCCTGCGCTGATAGACAGCGGTGTACGATCCGTTGGCGTAGGATCGTCATTGTTGTCGCTACAGGCAGCCAGCATGGGGAGTATCAATGCGAGGACTGCAAATTTGTTCTTTTTCATTTTCTTCATCTTTTAGTTATTAAATTGTTATGTATTCATCTTATAGGTTGATGGCTTGTGTTTTTACCGCCCGGGCGTGGTAGCGGGCGGTGAGCATGCCGAGGGAGATCAGCATGGATAGCAATCCGATATAGGTTTTTGTTATTTTCATGTTTCTTATAGTTTAAATGACCTGCACATGACTTGTTGTCGGACAAATGTATTTTATTCGTTCCTCAAGACTGTATCATATCAGAAAAAGGTTGTCTCACTCCCGGAATAAATATTATAACCCTATAAAAGGAATAATCTTATTTGTTTTCTGCCTGAGATTAACTTTCAAATGTGTCAATTATAACTTTTATTTCTGCATAATTTAAATCGGCTGGTTGCAAGCGGCTCATTGGCTGGTTGCAAGCGGCTAATGAGCTGGTTGCAACCGGCTAACTTAAATTGTGCAGGAAAAGAGGTTAGTTTTAGTGGGTTTAAACATTGTTTTAAACAGGTTTGGATATTCTTTTTTTATATATTGTTTGTTACTTTGTTCTTCTGTCTATACTCGGCTGGTGTGCAACCGTACCGACCCCGGAAGTGTTGGTGGAATGTTTTGCGAGAGCGGTAGCCGGATACTCCGGGGTACTATAGTGTTGCATTGGGGGGTGGACAAATCGTAAAATCCCATGCCCGGCAATATGGCAAATCGTAAAAAGTTGTACATTTGCCGCATGTTGATGAACTATATCTATACGTTGCTGCTTCCTTTCATCCCCATAGCGGGGGCTTTGATGTGTATATTGATGATGGGGACGACGCGCCGCTCCGGTTCCGCATGGAAATCTGGCACCGTCACCTTGCCGGGGTTCTTTGCCAGCCAGATGGTGATGTGGTTCTCAACACTGGTTTACAATTATGCTCCGGGTGCGTTTGTGTACCTCAGCGGGTTGTCGTACTTTACTATCCTGTCGGTGCAGGTGTGCCTGTTCCATTTCGTGTTCCGTATCACACAACAGCGTAGCGACGAGCGGTTTTCGTGTCTGCACTATCTTATTCCGCTGGCCATTGCGGGGGTTCAGGAGGTGTGGATGTTGCTGGTACCGTTTGATGTAACGCTTGGGCTGGTGGAGAGCAAGGGGGTGCCGTCGGCGGATTACCCTATATATTCGGCCTACTTCCTGTTTAAGATAAAGATGCGGATGATTGTCAGCACGGTGTACACGGTGTGGGCGCTGGTACGCATCTACCGTTACTGGCGTGTGGTGATGAATTATTCGGCGGACGAAGAGCGCATGTCGCTGGGCTGGCTCCGGCTGTTGGTGTTCCTGACGATTATCCAGATGTTCCTGCCCATGACGATGGTGTTTCAGGAACGTAGCTATTTCTTTACGGCGCCGTTTATCATGCCGATATCTACACTGCTGTTGCTGGTGCAGTTTGCGTTGCTCTGCGGTAATTTTATGACGGGTAATTATGTGCAGATACAGACCGGCGGCAACGTGCCACTGCGAGGTTTCCCTGCGGGTGGCGACGTGCCGCCCGCAGGGGAACCTGACAGCAGCACGTTGCTGCCTCCTGTCGTGGGGGTGGACTCTAAGCGGGTTTACCGCGATACCTTCGAGGTGTTTATGGATACTCGTAAGCCTTACCTCGATGCGCAGTTGCGCATCATAGACCTGGCGGCGGAATTGGGCACGAACCGTTCGTACCTGTCGTCGTTTATTAACGAAACGTATGGGATGAATTTTAGCCAGTTTATCAATGGCTACCGCATGAGGGAGTTCTACCGCTTGGTGGAGGAACGTCCGGAGGCGAATAAGTCGGAGTTGGCACTGAAAGTAGGGTTCGGGAGTTACAGGAGCTTTGCGCGGATAGAGAAGGGGGTGAGTCAGTTTGGGTGAAGGCATATATGTCGAGGACGTGCCATAAGCCTTCAGAAGGTTTATTTTACCTGTAGGGGCGGTTCGCGAACCGCCCCTACAGGTAATCATTTACTTTGAATTATCGTAGCGCTTCTACCTCATCCGGTGTTAGAGGTATCTGTTTACCCAGGCGGCGGCTACCATCAGCGGTAATCAGGTAATCTTCTTCATTGCGGATACCACCGAAATCTTTATATGTTTCGGCCATGTCGTAGTTAATGAAATCCATGAATTTCTTCTCGGCTCTCCACTTATCCATTAGTTCGGGGATGAAGTAGATACCCGGTTCGATGGTCAGTACAAATCCCGGTTCCAGCGTGCGGCCCAGGCGGAGCGACTTGCGTCCGAACTGTGTGCTCTTGGGTTGGCCATCGTAGCCTACCCATACCTCGCCCAGATTTTCCATATCATGTACGTCCAGTCCCATCATGTGGCCCAGTCCGTGCGGATAGAACATGGCGTGTGCCCCTTCGCGTACAGCATCTTCGGCGTTGCCTTTCATGAGTCCAACTTGTTTCAGACCTTCTACCATGATGCGTGCGGACAGATCATATACTTCCATGAAGGTGATGCCCGGACGGAGTGCTTTTACTGATTCCAGGTGCATACGGTTCTGTATCTCGTATATCTCCCGTTGGCGGGCGGTGAATTTCTTATCGGCAGGGATGGTAGACGACATATCGCCGGCATATCCCATCGGGGTTTCTGCTCCGGCATCAATCAGGAACAGGTCGCCCGGTTTCACCAGGTTACCGTGGTAATGGTTATGCAACGTCTGCCCGTTGATGGTGGCAATGGTGGGGAAGGACAAATCACCACCTGCGGCAAAGGCCACACCTTCGAGTATAGCAGCTACTTCGTACTCGTACATGCCCGGTGCAACGGCTTTCATGGCTGCAATATGCATATCTGCCGTGATGTTACACGCCTTCTCTATTTCAACAATTTCCTCGTCCGATTTATAATTACGTTGGGCTACAACGGCTTTAATGAATGGCAAAGAACCTTCTTGGTGGGCAAAAGGAATACCCAGCCACTCTAGGAGCTTAATTTTATGCTCCGGGCGGTAAGGAGGGAGGTAGTGGATGCTTTGTCCTTTTTGTGCCGCCTTGTGCAGATATTCGGTAATGCCTGCTGCCGGCTGGTTCAGAGTAATCCCTACCCGTTCGCTCTTTTCTTTTAGCGTAGGCTGGGTGCCCATCCACACGATAGCATCGATGCTCAGTTCGTCTCCAAAGATAATCTCTTTATCTTCGTCAATGTCGATGATGGCGTTTAGTCCGGCAAATGATAGGCCGAAGTAATAAAGGAAAGTGGAATCCTGACGGTAACGGAAGGCATTATCTGCATAATTCAGTCCCATATCGTCATTGCCCAGGAAAAGCACGACACCCGAGCCAATTGTCTTTTTGAGCAAGGCTCTGCGCTGTATGTATGTTTCTTTGCTAAACATAATGGAGTATTTTAGGGGTTAATTTATATGGTTTATTTTATACCTCAACTGCTTCTACAAACGTTAGTTTGGCCAAAGCATGGTCGTTGTGGAAGGATATCTGGTCGAAAAGATGATGAACTCTTAATCTTTTTACGGTATCTTCTACTGATAAAACTCCGGATTCATAGAGAGAAAGGGTTTCGTATAATGTATCATCGGCTACTGCGCCTTTTACACAGTCGTAGATATGCGTTTCCTGTCCCCGGCGGTTGTTAATTATGAATTCTAACCAAGCTTCATTAGCGTACGGGAATTGTTGTACGTTGGGTAGAATCTCCAAAAAACGATCGTCAACCTCATAGATGTTGACATAAGCTTTTGGACTTTGGATTCTTTGTTTCTTGATTTGTGCCCAGCGAGTAGCTTGTTCAAGGCTGGTTGTGGTGTAAAAACCATAACCAAAATCTAAGAACCGATTGCTTTTGATGATTCGGGGACTTTCTATTTGCTCTGTACTACCGTGGTATAACTTCATCTTTTCTTTCTATTAGCAATATATTCCTCAATATCGGCTACAATATATTGTTTTCCTTGTGTATGTAATACATCATATCCTTCTGTGAGGTATGTAAACACGTCATACTCCTCAAAATCCTTCAACGCCTCGTTGCCGTCTATTTGTTTGGCAGCTTTATAGCCTTCGAGACAGAATATGATAAACTTTTCTATTGTATGCTGTGTGTCCATCTTTACTTTTCAGTCAGGTTAAACATAATCGGGCAGTTCGAAGATTCCCTGGTCTTTTTCTTTTTCAACGAGTTCAAGCAATAACATAGGGCTATAATGCCATACTTTTGTTTCTTCTCTCTCAAGCATGTGATATAACTTTGAAGTATAAAGGTAGCGTAGAGATTCACGGAAAGAGAATCCCTTGCGTTCAATCATCAGTTTTACAACGGACTGTACTTTCAATGGTAAGATGGCTTCGAATTTCTTTTTGTCCATTGTTATTCTCCTTTCTTTTGCTTAGTTATAACACAAAAATAACATATTTGGTTGACACTTTCGTTGTTTAGGTACAATATATTGCCGTTATTTTAAGTTACTATTCTTATACCTCACCAACGCTTCCAGATAATAATAGTCGGCATATACCAGTGGCTTATCTATCTCGAAATTGTGTGGAATACTGCCTACGCAATGTTCAATAAGGAAGTTGGCATTCGTGCCCAATGCCGCCCGGTATTGAGGTGACGAAAGACTTTTGAGCATGTTCATGGCATATACACTATATATCGGCTCTTTAGCCAGGTCGGCCAGTTCAAAGAGTGCCGAGCAAACGATAGCTCCTGCGGAGGCGTCTCTCAGTTTCTCCCGGAACTTGACTGCGTTGGAGTTTTTCCCCGGTACATATCCTTCCTGGTCAACGTTGAAATCCCACACCGGAATCATATCTTCCGGCAGATGCGTGAGGAAGTAATCAGCCGTTTCTTTGGCTACTTTCAGGTAAGTTTCGTCCTGGGTTTCACGGTACATCATGGTAAAACCATACACAATCCAAGCCTGTCCGCGTGCCCAGGTAGAATTATCGCTATAGCCCTGTGCCGTAGCTTTGTCGGCGGCAGTGCCGGTAATGGTATCGAAGTCTACCACGTGATATGTGTCATAATCCTGGCGGATATGGTTTTTAATGGTGGTGTTGGCGTGAGTCACTGCAATATCGTAGAAACGTTTGTCGCCCGATAGTTTGGTGGCGGCGAAGAGCATTTCCAGGTTCATCATATTATCTACGATCACAGGGAAGTACCATTCTTTGCCATCCCAGTTCCGTCCGCGATTCCAGGATTTGATGGCTTGGGTTCTTTCGTCGAAACGGGTGATCAGAGATTCTGCACTTTGGATGATGATGTCTTTGTATTCAGGCTTCGGTGCCAGACGATATGCGTTGCCATAGCTGCAATATATCATGAAACCCAGGTCGTGATGTCCGGTGAAGGTTTTCAGTGGTTCCAGCGAATGTGTCCAGACTTTGGCCCGGTCGCGCCACACGGTGTCTTCGGTTAGTTCGTACAGATACCATAGGTTTCCGGGAAAGAATCCCGGAGTCCAGTCGTACATATTGGTGGTTACGAGCTCGCCTTTATCATTCATTGTCCGCGGGTAGTTCTTGCCGGTTGGTTCTCCGGTTTTCTCCAACATCAATGCTGTTTGGTGAGCGGCAAAATCAACATTCTCAGCTATAAATGTGTTTTTGGGGTTGGTGCAAGCTGTTGCCAGTGTTAGAAGGCAGCTCAGTGTGAATAAGTTTCTCAAGGTCTTCATTGTTTATTTGTTGGTTTTAGAATGTAACAATCGAGTGTTGTGTGCAAATATAGTGAAAGCCGAACACAGAACTGCAAATTTATTTGCAAGTTATGTTAAGGCGCATCCTATATTATCAAAATATAAGTATTACAAATTACATTTATCAATTTTAAATAGCTACTTTTGTAGCACTGGAAAAATAGACAAAAGAAGTATGGCACAAGGTTCCCGTCAGATACAATCGCAAGTCCAGCAGCAGGTACAAACGCTATCGCCACAGCAAATACTTGTTGTGAAATTGTTGGAATTGCCTGCGTTGGAATTAGAAGATCGTATACACGCCGAGCTTCTTGAGAACCCCGCACTGGAAGAGGGACATGAAGATACGGCATCGGATGATTTATCTGCAACCTCCGAACAGGAAAATAATGATTCCGTTGAATATGACGCAAATGATGATTACCTGACAGAAGATGATATACCGGACTATAAGTTACAGGACAATAACGGATCTCGCAAAGCTGCGGTAGATGAAATACCCTTTTCGGAGGCAACCTCCTTTTATGAACTGCTGAAAGATCAACTAAACGAGTTGGACCTTAGCGAACACCAACGCGAGGTGACCGAGTATCTTATCGGCTCGCTGGATGATGACGGGTTATTGCGTAAATCACTGGATAGTATCAGTGATGAGCTGGCCATCTATGCCGGCGTTGAAGCTTCCGAAGAAGAGTTGGAGGAAGCGTTAAGGATTATCCAGGATTTTGATCCGCCCGGGTTGGGTGCACGTAACTTGCAGGAATGTTTATTGAATCAGATCAAACGTAAGGAAGATACTCCATTGCGTAAGATTGAGATGGATATCATAGAGCATTGCTACGAGGAGTTTACCCGTAAGCATTGGGATAAAATAAAAATGAAGCTTGGGCTTACCACAGAGGAGTTTGAAGAGGCCATTGCGGATATTACTAAACTCAATCCTCGTCCGGGAAGCTCTATGGGTGAGTTCATTGGGCGTAATATGCAGCAAATCATCCCTGATTTTATTGTTGAAACAATGGATGATGATACAATTGTTATCAGCCTGAACAACCGGAACGTTCCGGAACTGCGAATGAGCCGGGACTTTAAAGCCATTCTCAGGGAGCAGACATCCAATAAGGCTAATTTATCGAAAGAGGCCAAAGATGCTGCCATGTTCCTGAAACAAAAGTTGGATGCCGCCCAGAACTTTATTGATGCGGTGAAACAACGGCAGAACACCCTGATGTCCACCATGCAGGCGATAGTTGATTTGCAGCGTCCTTTCTTTCTGGATGGTGATGAGATATTGATTAAACCCATGATCCTGAAAGATGTGGCCGAGCGTACCGGTCTGGATATCTCTACCATTTCCCGCGTGAGCAACAGTAAATATGTGCAGACCAATTATGGTATATATTCCCTGAAATTCTTCTTTAGTGATGCCATTATAACCGATGATGGCGAAGAAATGTCCGTTCGTGAGATTAAGAAGGTACTTCAGGAGTGTGTTGAAAATGAGAATAAGAAACGTCCTCTGACGGACGAAGAACTGGCGGATATATTAGCTGAAAAGGGATTCCCGATTGCCCGTAGAACGGTTGCCAAGTATCGCCAGCAATTAAATATCCCAATAGCCCGATTGCGTAAATAAGTATGGAGAATCATATAAAAACAGACAGGACATTACTTGGAGTGGCCCGATTTATCTCAATGGTCTTCACTCCTTTCACGATACCTACCGTAACTTTTTTGGTATTGTTCCTGTTTTCGTATCTACGGATTATGCCTGTGCAATACAAACTGATTGTTATAGGGCTGGTATTCTGTTTTACCATAGTAATGCCTGTGCTTACCATTTATCTGTTTCGCAAGATTCACGGGTTGGCTCCGCAGGAGTTGGGTGATCGCAAGAAACGGTATATGCCTTATCTGCTCACTATCATTTCCTATGCATTTTGTTTGTTAATGATGCACCGGTTGAACATTCCCTGGTACATGAGCGGTGTTATTCTTGCGGCTTTGCTTATCATGATTGTTTTCCTGCTCCTGAACCTGAAATGGAAAATCAGTGAACACATGGGGGGAGCCGGTGGAGTAATAGGTGGCTTGGTATCCTTTAGCTCTCTTTTTGGTTATAATCCTGTATCGTGGTTGTGCTTCTTTATTCTGGTGGCCGGAGTATTGGGCTCTGCCCGGATCACATTAGGACATCATAAACTGGGTGAAGTTCTTGTTGGCTTTGTTGTCGGGTTGTTGTGCTCTTTACTGGTGCTTCATCCCATGAGCAACTTCTTCTTCCGATTTATTCTGCTCTGAGCGGCAACGGCAGCAACATGCCGCAGCGAGGGCGGTGACGCACCGTACCGAGGTTTGCTACGCGATTGGTTTTGAAATTGTATTAACTAACAGTATATTAACTCTAAATTGTATTATTATGAACATTCCACAAGAATTGAAGTACACCAGTGAACATGAATGGGTACGTCTCGAAGGTGATATCGCTTATGTAGGTATAACTGATTATGCCCAGGAACAGTTGGGTGATATTGTGTTTGTTGATATTCCAAGTGTTGGCGAAACATTAGATGCAAATGAAGTTTTCGGCACCATTGAGGTAGTGAAAACCGTATCTGATCTTTTCCTGCCTGTAGCTGGTGAGGTATTGGAACAGAATGAGGCTTTAGAGGAAAATCCGGAATTGGTGAACAAAGATCCGTATGGTAAAGGATGGTTGATTAAGATTAAACCAGCTAATGTGGAAGATTTGAATGATCTGCTTGATGCTGCGGGGTATAAAGAAGTGATTAACGCGTAAACAAAAATCAATGAATCCAATTGTAAGTATTATCATGGGTAGTACCTCCGACCTTCCGGTGATGGAGAAAGCTGCCCAGCTACTCAATGAATTACAGGTACCTTTTGAAATGAATGCCCTTTCCGCTCATCGCACTCCCGAGGCGGTAGAAGAGTTTGCGAAGAACGCACATTTACGTGGTATCAAAGTTATTATTGCGGCTGCCGGTATGGCTGCCCATTTGCCGGGTGTTATTGCGGCTTCTACTCCGCTTCCGGTTATTGGTGTGCCTATTAAATCATCGCTCGATGGTATGGATGCGCTGTTGGCTATTGTGCAGATGCCTCCGGGTATTCCCGTAGCTACCGTAGGTATTAATGGCGCCTTGAATGCGGCTATCCTTGCTGTTCAGATGCTTTCTTTGGAGAATAAAGAACTTGAAGCCAGGTTCATTGCGTACAAAGAAGGATTGAAGAAGAAAATTGTTAAAGCAAACGAAGAGCTTAAAGCCGTTAAATACGATTATAAGACAAACTAACATAACTGCATGGATATTTTCAACTATTCCCGCCGGGAGACATCAGAGGTTAATATAGGCGCCATCCCCTTGGGAGGCAATCACCCTATTCGTGTTCAGTCCATGACCAATACTTCGACCATGGACACAGAAGCTTGCATCAGCCAGGCCAAACGTATCATTGATGCCGGTGGCGAATATGTTCGCCTTACTACACAGGGAATTAAGGAGGCCGAGAACCTGATGAACATCAATATCGGTTTACGTCAGGATGGTTACATGAACCCGTTGATTGCCGATGTGCATTTCAATCCCAAGGTTGCCGATGTAGCTGCGCAGTTTGCGGAGAAAGTACGGATCAATCCCGGTAATTATGTGGATGCCGCCCGTACTTTTAAGGAAATAGATTATACCGATGAGGAGTACGCCCTTGAACTCCAAAAGATATATGACCGCTTTGTACCTTTCCTGAATATCTGTAAGGAGAATTATACGGCTATTCGCATTGGGGTGAACCACGGTTCCCTGTCGGACCGGATTATGTCCCGTTATGGCGACACTCCCGAGGGAATGGTAGAATCCTGCATGGAGTTCCTGCGCATCTGTATGCAGGAGAACTTTACCGATGTGGTGATCTCGATGAAGACTTCCAACACGGTGATTATGGTAAAAACCGTACGCTTGCTTGTCTCTGTTATGGAGAAGGAAGGTATGAGTTTCCCGCTACACCTTGGGGTTACCGAAGCCGGTGACGGTGAAGATGGACGCATAAAATCAGCTTTAGGTATCGGGGCGTTACTGGCCGATGGGTTGGGAGATACCATCCGTGTTTCCCTGAGTGAAGAACCTGAACTGGAAATACCGGTGGCCCGTAAGTTGGTGGATTATATCGTGCAACGTTCCGGACACCAATATATACCCGGCATAGCGGCCGATGGATTTGATTATCTTTCTCCCGTACGCCGTAAAACCCATGCTGTGCGCAATATTGGAGGTGAAAACCTCCCCATAGTGATTGCCGAGCGCTTGAACGGTTCTACAGAGGTAGACCCTCAATTCGTACCCGACTATATTTATGCCGGTCGTGAACTCCCGGCTCATCCGATACAAGGTTGTGGATATATCCTTGATGGTGATGTGTGGACGGGTGCTGCCCATACCTGGCCGGCTTTTGTCTACACGCAACAGGACGAAATAGAACGCTGTCAGAGCGATCTGAAATTCCTCTTTATGCCTTACCTGATGCTGACCGATGATTGCATTGCCTTCCTGAGAAAGCATCCCGAAGTGGTGTTGATTTCTCAAAGCAATCACGACAATCGGTTGGGCGAGCACCGGGCTTTTGTGCATTTACTAATGACCGAAGGTTTGCAGCATCCGGTAGTCTTCTTCCAGCATTATGCTGAGGATGAGGCGGAGAATCTCCAGATAAAAGCAGCAGCAGATATGGGTGCACTTATCTTCGATGGTTTCTGTGATGGAATCATGTTGCTTAATCAGGCGGCTTTACCACATACTACCGTAGATACTACGGCATTCGGAATCCTGCAAGCCGGACGTATCCGTACCAGTAAAACCGAATACATCTCCTGTCCCGGTTGTGGAAGGACATTGTTTAATCTACAAGAGACCATTGCACGGGTGAAGGCTGCTACCTCCCACCTGAAAGGATTAAAGATTGGCATTATGGGCTGTATTGTAAATGGTCCCGGCGAAATGGCCGATGCCGACTATGGTTATGTCGGCGCCGGGCGTGGTAAGATAAGTCTCTATAAGCGGAAAGAATGTATTGAGAAGAACATTCCCGAAGAAGAAGCAGTGGATAAACTCATTGAGCTGATTAAGGCTAATGGGGATTACATGGAGAGAGACTAAATACAAAATTATGCTCGGGTGATGGGTGATATGCTTTATTCCAGGTAGAATATGTTTTCACGTCTATCTCCTTTTTCTTCTTATCAAAGGTTATTATACGTAGATAGCCCTCTCCACCATTTTGAGAGTCTTTAACCCCACGCTGATAATTGGCCAGCATCTGATAAACTTTATTGCCGTGTTTTCCTTCTGATACTAATGTACCTACCCCTGTATGGAGCACATGGCCACAGAATACGGCAATAATATTGGGATGTTGTGAAACGAATTTCTCCCAGATTCCTTTACCATCATTTACTGTCCGGCCTTCTTCCTTTCCTATACCATAATTTTGTGGACGCCATGAATCGCCTTCGTCCAGCAGTGTACTGTCACTGTATAGGTAAGCGTGAGTATTTACTATAACTACTTTATCAGGATTAGAAGCCACCATCTGGTTGGCCCAGTCAAGCGATTCATCGGAAGGACCGAATGCCAGACTCATGATGAGCCAATCCACGCCTCCGGCTTTCAGCGTAATGTAATGGTTGTCTAATGTTTTCCCGTCGGCAGTATCGCCCCAATAGCTTTTTTGTTTCTTCTCTATTAAGGGGAAGTAGTGGTTGGCGATATCCGTATTATAGACATCGGAACATTTCATGGGCTTACTGCCTATATCATGATTTCCCCAGGCAATGGTGTAGGGAATGCCTGCTTTATCCAAACGGGCAAATTGATTCTTCATGATCCACCATTCGGCAGGATAGTTCTCCTGAGTTATATCACCTACCTGAATAACGGCGTCGATGTTCCTGCGATTCTCCACTATCCAACCGAAATATCCGTCCAATACCTTCGGATGTTTTTCTACATACGTTTGTGTGTCGGGTAGAATGACAAAACGGGCTTTATCCTTATCTTTGCCTTTCTTCTTTTGGGCAAACAACCAATCCATAAACCCGGGGTAATTGAATGCCGGTGTCCAACTGCCGTGGTTACAACCCGGAAACTCAATATATTCTACGTCAATTCCGGCTGACTTGAGTGCTTCGTATGCTGCGCGTGAGCCTTCTACAGGAACCACATTGTCACTATCGCCATGGAAGATACGGTAGTTCGCTCCCTGAGCATTTACCAACCTTTGCGGATTTACCGTCCCACAGATGGGTATAACGGCAGCAAATAATTCAGGAAAGCGACAAGCAAGATCGAAGGCGCCCATCCCTCCCATAGAAAGACCGATAACATAAATTCGTTCTTTATCAACCTGAGGCATAGCCAGGTAGGTGTCCAGTAATTCTTTGACGGATTGAAATATGGGAGTAATTCCCTGTGATAGCGGCATCTCCGCCGGAAGGAACGATGCCGGACGCTCGGCATAGGCCCAGTATCCCTCTACCGGGCATTGTGGAAAGAGTACAAAAGCCGGGTATTGCTCACGGTTTGCCGGATTCAGAAACATCTGTCCGCCGTGTGTAAGCTGCTTTTCGTTATCATTTCCACGTTCGCCTCCGCCGTGCAGAAAGAGGACCAGGGGATATTTCTCTCCTTTTGTTCCTTTCGCCTCCGCTTCGGGTCGAAGCAGACGATAGTTGAGGGAATTGCCTTTAGAGGAAATGAATGTTTTTCTTTCGTACTCATTCTGTGCTACCAGCGAAAGGCTGATAAGCCATAGCCCGAATAGAATGGATAACTGTTTCATGGTTAGGTGAATGTATTGGTTAAGTGGGTGTATTATTGAGGTTCTTTGATGAATGTACGTTCGGATACACCATTCTCGTTGAATGCTTCGATGGCGAAGTAGTAATCCTGATCAGTAGTCAGGCACTTCATTAACAATTCATGATCCGTATACACCATCCATGAACTGTAGAGTTTATCGGGGGCAATTCCCCAAAGTACGTTGTATCCTTGCGCACCTTTTACCGGGGTCCAACGGATGGTAACATCTCTCCGGTCGGTATGGCGGTTGATGGTCAGTGTTTTTACCTTCTGCGGGGCTTTACCTTCGCCCAGCCCGAAGACGCGGATGGCCGATAGGGAGAGGTGTGGCGTAGGTACATGCATGTTATTATAGCGTATGTAGCGTACACGGGTGGGTGTTTCTATCTCCACATAATCATTGGGAACATCTTTGTAGCTGTTGCTGCGGTCGACAAGTGTTGCCCAGTTTGTTCCGTCTACCGATCCTTGAATAGTGTACCGGTGATACAAGCCGGGGATCTTTCCGTACATATCACTTTGATAATCATTGTAGTTCACCTGAATGGCGTGCACGGTTGCCGGTGTTTGCAGGTCTATCTGTATCCATTGTTTATTATCGTTGACAGAGGCCAGCCAAAAGGTCTTGCTGCTTTCGTCCGTAAGATGGGCGGGTGCGTGTGTTGCTACGGATGAAGATGCCGTTACGGGTTTCTGATAGGAGAGCAACATCCAACCACGGAACTCTCCCTTACGGCCCGGTACGGTAGGTGCGTAGCGGGGATAATCGCCGAAACGGGTATCGCAATACATTATTCCGTCTGCGTCAAAATAAGTGGGGAACATGCAGAGGCGGCGTTCCCAATGCATATTCACGGGGAAGGCCATGGAACCAAAGTGCCAGTATTGCTTGCCGGGGCCAAGAACGGTGCTTCCATGTCCGGCTCCGTTCATGTATCCTCCGGGTTTGTAGGAAATCGGGTTGTGCTTTTGGTAGGAATAGGGACCCATCGGATGGTCGCCAACATATACTCCGTCGGCATATACGTTGAATTGGGTGCCGGGTGCGGCGTATTGCATGTAATACTTTCCGTTATGCTTGGTTAGCCAGGGACCTTCGATATAACCTCCCAGAATGGTATCGGAGTGGTTTTCGCCGAAGCGTTCCCAACCATGTTTTTCGGCGTCGAGATTAAACAGCTCTTTGGTTTCGTGCTCAATGAAGCGACGGTTCTTTTCCAGTTCTTTGCCACGGATAGGGAATTTGTTGGATGACCCCCAGAACATGTATGCGCTACTGTCGTCATCAATAAAGAGGGCGGGGTCTTGCAGGTTATTGAGGATGGCAGGAACTATTTTCCAGTCGCCCTTCTTGGGGTTATCTGTATAAAGTACACTCATGGAGCCGGACGGATCACCGCATACGTAGAGTACGGAATCGCGGTAGTTATGTGCTGCCGGAGCATTGCTGCCCTGAAAATACCACTGTTCGGGAACAATGAAGTCCCAGTTTTGCAGGTCGGTAGAGTGCCAGTATCCGTGCGAGCGGGTGACAAACATGTAGTATTCGCCACGGAACTCAACCACGGCCGGGTCTGCCCCCGAACGGTATGAGATTCCTTTGCCGGAATTGTAAATCATGTACGTGTAGTCCACGTTGAGCGGATTGCAGTAGGTGTCCATACGCATATCTTGTGCGTAGGTTGTGACTGCCAGCAGGCAGGCCAGGAGGAGGGTGATGATCTGTTTATTCATACGATTGGTTTATTTACAATATTCTTTGGGCACGTCGTACTGTTGTTGCAAACGTACTAATTCTTTTTTTAATGTGCCGGTTATTTTCTCGGTTCCTTTCTTTGCGTAGATGTTGTTCATCTCGGTAGGATCGGTTTTCAGGTCGTAAAGTTCCCAGAGGTCTTCTTTATAGAAGTGGATAAGCTTGTAACGTTCCATCTTTACGCCACAGTGGGCGCGTACGCTGTGGAAACCGGGGAACTCGTAATAGTGATAGTAAAGCGACCGGCGCCAGCCGGAAGGTGTTTTTCCTTTTTCAACCAACGGCTTGAATGATATGCCTTGCATATCTTCGGGTGCGGATATACCGCACATATCAAGAAAGGTAGGGGCGAAGTCGATGTTTTGCGTTAGACCTTCTACGCAGGTTTGCGGACGGATATGTCCCGGCCAGCGCATGACCATAGGCATTTCGAAGGACTCTTCGTACATGAAACGTTTGTCGAACCAGCCATGCTCGCCCAGGTAGAATCCCTGGTCGGTGGTGTAAACAACGATGGTGTTCTTGTCCAGTCCGGTTTCCTGAAGGTAGTTGAGTATTTCGCCTACGCTCTCGTCTACACTCTTCACGGTGGCCATGTAGTCCTGCATATAGCGTTGGTATTTCCACTCGGCCACTTCGCCGGAGGTTCGTGGGTGGGAGTAAAATGCATTGTTTCGTTCGCGGTATGCTTCGAAGAAGCGGTCTTGTTCCTGGGGCGTCATGGTGTTGAGGAAAGCATTTGGCCAGGGGTCGAACAGTAATGTACGGCTATCGGTGCCTGTCACCATTTTCAGGTCATGGCCTTCGTACATATCGCGGTAAATGTTCATTTCTTGTTTGGAGGCGGCGAAACGGCCTTCGTAGGTGTCAAAGTAATTGTCCGGCATGGGGAAATGCGTGTTTTCATAGAGCCGGTAGTGGCGTTCGGCCGGTACCCAGTTGCGGTGTACGGCTTTGTGGTGCATCATCAGGAAGAAGGGTTTTGCTTTGTCCCGGCCGTCGAGCCACTCCTTGGTGAAGGAGGTAATCAGGTCGGTTACGTATCCGGTGTGTTGGGTGGTATCGTTTTCTGTAATGAAATGAGGGTTGCAATAATCGCCCTGATCGTTGAGTATCATCCAGTGGTCGAAGCCCGTAGGACGGGATATGAGGTGCCATTTACCGATGACGGCTGTTTGATAACCGTTCTGTTGCAGTACTTTGGGTAGGGTTTGCTGCGATCCGTCAAATCCTTTGGCCCAGTTCTTCATAAAGCCGTTCTTGTGGCTGTGCTTGCCGGTAAGTATGGCGGCACGGCTGGGACCGGAAATGGAGTTGCAGCAATAGTTGTTCATAAACACGGCTCCTTCGTGTCCGATGCGGTCAATATGAGGGGTAGGCGCTACCTGTCCAACCGGATGCCCATAGATGCTCATGGCCTGACGCGCATGGTCATCGCTCATTATGAAAATGATATTGGGTCTTTCCTGTTGTGCAAAGCCGGCAGCAGTAGGCAGCAGGGGAAGCAATCCTGTAAGGGTGAGTATCTTTGTCTTCATCTTATTTTAATGTAAACGTTCCTTCATGTTCTTCATGGGCCGATGAAGAGGCTACCCACACCTTAAAGTCGCCCGGTTCGGCTTGCATTTGCATGTTGATGTCGCAGAATGCCAGATCCTTATCGGTCAGGGTGAAGGTCACCTGTTTGGTTTCTCCTTTGGCCAGGGCAACTTTGCTGAAACCTTTCAGCTCCTTCACCGGACGGGTTACACTGCCTACCAGGTCGCGGATGTAGAGTTGAACGATTTCCTCCCCGTCCCGGTCGCCCGCATTGGTTACGTCGGCAGTGATGGTCAGGGTTTCGCCTTTAGTAATAGTGGGGCTGCTCAGTTTCATGTTGCCGATGCTGAAGGTGGTATAGCTCAGACCATATCCAAATGGGTACAGTGGCGAGTTGGGCACATCGATATAGGAACTGCGATAGTCCGTTTCGGGTTTGTCCTCGGGCATGGGCCGACCGGTATTCTTCCGGTTATAATAGATCGGAATCTGACCTACGTTGCGTGGGAAACTCATGGTTAGTTTAGCCGAGGGGTTATAGTCTCCGGCTATGACATCGGCCATGGCATGCCCGGCCATAGTGCCCAGATACCAGGCTTCCATGATAGCATCCAGGTTTTGATCTTCCCACGAGAGGTCGAGCGGACGGCCATTCATCAATACCAACCCGATGGGTTTGCCGGTTTTCTTAAGTTCTTTCAATAGGTCGCGTTGCGAACCGGGCAAGGTGATGTCTGTCCGGCAGGCTGCCTCACCGCTCCAGTTGTAGTCTTCTCCGGCGGCTACAAGTACGATGTCCGCCTGTCGGGCTATGCTTACGGCCTGTGCAAAACCGGCTGTTCCGGGTTTCATCAGGTCACAGCCTTCGGCATAAAGGAAACGCACGGAGGTGTCTTTGTAGCGTTCGGTCAACCCTTCGAATAGGGATGCACTTTGGTTGCGGTCGCCACGTCCGGCCCATTCGCCGTTCATGCTGCGTTTGTTCTTCACCATGGGGCCTATCAGGGCAATGGTTTTGCGCTCGGCCGGGGAGATGGGCAAGAACTTGTTGTCGTTCTTCAACAGTACGATGGATTTACGTCCGGCATCGCGCGCCACTTCAAGGAACTCGGGTTTGAGGATGGTTGCCTTTTCGCGTTCGGCATCGAGGTAGCGGAAAGGATCGTCCATCAGTCCGATGATGAACTTCATTTCCAGGATGCGGCGTACGGCACGGTCAATCACTTCTTCCGATACGCGTCCGGCCTCTACCTCGGCTTTCAGGTTTTTAAGGAATACGCCTCCGGTCATGTCCATGTCAATGCCTGCATTGGCGGCCAGGCGGGCGGCTTGCGGTTCATCGGCGGCTACGCCGTGCGGAATAAGCTCATTAATGGCAGTGTAGTCCGTAACCACAAAACCGTTGAAGTTCCATTCGTTGCGCAATACATCTGTGTACAGGAATTTGCTTGCTGTGCAGGGCATGCCCGATATTTCGTTGAAGGCCGTCATAAATGTAGCTACCCCTGCATCTTTGGCTGCTTCGAAGGGGGGCAGGTAAACATCGCGCAGGGTCCGCTCCGATACGTCTACAATATTGTAATCCCGGCCCGATTCGGCGGCTCCGTAGGCGCAGAAGTGCTTAGCGCAGGCCAGTACTTTATCCATGCGGTATAGGTCGTCCGGCGTGTCTCCCTGGAATCCCTTCACCCGTGTTTCGGCAATGAGCGCGCCGAGGTAGGTGTCTTCTCCTGCTCCCTCCATCACACGTCCCCAGCGGGCATCGCGGGCAATGTCTACCATGGGTGCAAAGGTCCAGTTTACACCTGCCGCAGCAGCTTCTTCGGCGGCTATGGCTGCGCTTTTCTTCATTAGTTCCAAGTCCCATGAACAAGACTCGGCCAATGGCATAGGGAAGATGGTTTTAAAACCGTGGATTACGTCATAGCCAAATAAAACGGGAATCTTCAGGCGCGACTCGGACAGGGCCAGCTCTTGTGTACGGCGTATTCCCTGTACAGTGGTGGTGTTGAAGATGCTTCCTATCAGTCCTTTCTTCAGATAAGGCTCAATGTCATCATTAATGGCTGGTCCGGTAATATCTCCACGGCCGGAGTATTGGGTCATCTGCCCGATCTTCTCTTCCAGTGTCATCAATGCCAGCAGTGAATCGACACGTTCTTCTATGGTTTTATTTTTGCTATAACTGCTCCATTTGGCCGATCCGCCGCATGAGCAGGCAATGAGCGCCAGTGCCAGGAAAACTATATTTATATACTTCTTTTTCATGTTCGTTGCAGAAATTAATTAAGCGTTAGGGTTGTAATCACAGGGTTATGGTCTGAAAGGAAGCCAGTGCCAGGCCTGTCATCAATTACCCGGTACTTGTTAACATGGATCTGTGGAGTCACAAAAACATAATCAATCAGCGTTCTCTTCTCAACCGGCGTCCGACCAAAATTATGGAAAGTCCACGATGGTCCGTAAACGATGGGCGATGCCAGACGAGCGTCTTTCAGCACCTGATGTTGTGTGATCTGTGCAATCACCTCCGAGTCGGGCGTAGCATTAAAGTCGCCGGTTACGATAGACGGTAAGTCTTTGGCCAGTTCACTCATCCTCTCAATTAGCATCATGGCGCTTTCCCGGCGGGCTATCTGACCCACGTGATCGAAGTGCGTATTGAAGAAAGCCAGTTGTTTTCCGGTTTGCTTGTCTTTAAGTACCACCCAGGTCACGATACGTTCGCATGCGGCATCCCACCCCTTGACTCCTATCACTTCGGGAGTTTCGCTCAGGCCATATGTGCCTTCTTTTGCTACCTCAAAACGATCTGTTTTATAGAAAACAGAGCAATACTCACCTGCCTCCTTGCCATTGGCACGTCCTACACCCAATGCCGTGTACTGTGGCAGGCGTTCTTTCAGATCGGTAAGCTGGTTGTGGAGTACCTCCTGCATCCCTATCAGATCCGGACTATAATAGGTTATCATCGCAGCCACGTTGTCCTTGCGGTACTTCCAGTTGTTCAGACTGTCGCCTGCATGATCCAGGCGGATATTGAAACTCATTACCTCGTATATAGCCTCCTGCTGTCCCCCGCATGAGCAAAGGAACAACAGTGAGGCAACTAATACACTATACAGAAAACTCTTTCTCATTTTTTATTTATTTAAATATGGAGATGTAAAACCTAGCTTCTTTAGTCCGGTCTGTACGTCGGGATGGCTCATAAAGAGCTTCCAGATAAGCTGTGTACGATAATTCTCGATCATAACAATAATCGGGCCCTGGTCTATGGCTAGGTATGAAGGCGCAAACCAATTCTCCGTCAGGTTGAAAGCATCCTTGAAGCCATATTCTCCCCACAGATTCTCGCCCAGTTCTTCGTAGAAGTAACGCATAGCTTCAATCGAATATTCCGGGGTGTAGGGTATAGATGATATGGCGGCTGTGGGCGTAATTACCCCTCTGTCATTGCGCGGACTGTGAGCCGAATAACCTTTATCGCCGTCGCTGGCCGTCAACCCCCAACACTTCTTGCCATAACCTTTATACTTCTTAGGGTTATCTATGCAATACGCACGGTTGATGAGCGTATGGGCTTTCATCTGTTCCTCATAATCGGCATAGCGGTCTTTCAATCCGCGCGGATCAAGACCCAGATAAGAATAGTGTGTAAAGAACAAGGGACCACCATATTCCGTACCCAACGGCAACTTTATGGCATAGTATTCTTTACCATTCCTGAATACCGTGGAGTTGGCCCAACCTCTGTGGTAAACCGATTCTTTGACAGAGAATGTGGGAGATGCGGCTGCCAGTATATATGCAATGTGGCATTCGTTGTGTCCTTTAATCTGGTGATTCATGGTCCAGTCGTTATTGGGCGACCAATGCCAGTAAAGCACCTCTTGTCCGCCTTGTGTAAACCAATTCCATTCGGCTTCGCGCCATAACTTACTGATCAAACCACGGATACGTCTCTCCGTGTTTGTTTCCTGATTAAAGTATTGATGGGCAGCCAGCAAGCCTTCAAACATAAAGGCCGATTCAACCAGGTCGGCACCGTCATCCTTCCGGCTGAAAGGAATGGTTTCTCCGGTTTTACCGTTTAACCAATGCGGCCAGATTCCATGATAGCTCTGGGCATCCTTATTCAGAAAGTTAACTATCTTGAGCATACGTTCGGCCCCTTCATCGCGGGTAACGAATCCGCGTTCTACACCTACAATAATCGCCATTACTCCAAAACCCGAACCACCGATGGTAGCTACCTCGGGGCGTCCGTTACTGCGCTCGTGCGCCAGTCCCGATTCGGGATGGGCAAAATCCCAGAAGTAACGGAAGGTTTGTTTCTGTACCAACGTAAGTAACTCTTCGTCGGTTAAGTGTTTCTTGTCTTTTGTTTGGGAAAAAGCACTTATATTTCCCAAAAGGATGACAAAAAGGATTAACCATTTTATTGTATTCGTTTGCATTATTAGACTATATTTTAGTTGTTAAAACTGAACCCCAGCTTTGTTAGTCCTGCCTGTATTTCGGTATCACTCATAAGCAGATTCCAAAGCAACTGGGTACGATAATTCTCAATCATAATCACAATAGGCCCCTGGTCAATAGCAATATGCTGATTGTCGAACCAATTGGCCGAGAGATTGAATGCATCTACAAAACCATAATCAGCCCATAGTTTATCTCCCATTTTATAATAGAAGAAATGTAGCGCCTTCATAGATTCCTCAGGAGTATAAGGGATAGAAGATATGGCTGCCGTGGGAGCTATCACCCCCTTATCATTAGATGGTGAATGTGCGCTATACCCTGTATTACCATCGCTGGCGGTTAACCCCCAGCAATCGCTACTATATCCGTTATAACTTTTAGGATTTTCTATGCAATATTTATAATTAATCAGGCTGTGATTGCGGTTCTGTTCCCAATAATTCGCATAACGGTCTGTAAGGTTTCTCGGATCAATACCCAAAAACGAGTAATGACTAAAGAATAACGGGCCTCCATAATCCCTTCCCAATGGAAGTTTATGCCCATAGAACGAACCTCCGTTTGCAAGATTGCCATTCTTGGCCCACCCTTCATGATACACCGCCTCCGGAATAGGATAGGTAGGCGACGAAGCCGCCAGTATATAAACAATCAGGCATTCGTTCCAACCTATGATTTTCAGATTCTTGATCCAGCCTTTGTCCGAACTCCAGTGCCAATAAAGTACATCTTCACTGTCCTTGCGATACCATGACCATTCTATAGCTTCCCACAGGCGGGTTATGTCATCCCTGAACTTCGTTTCGGCCGCTGTATCTTCCTTAAAATAATTCCTCGCTGTCAGTAAGCCTTGAAACAAAAGCGCAGTTTCTACTAAATCCCCACCATTATCGTCGGCACTGAAAGGTATCGTTGCGCCTGTGTCTCCATTGATCCAGTGCGCATAAGCACCATGATACCTGGTACACTTGGTGTCCAGGAAGCTAACGATCTTCTGAATGTGGCTTAAAGCTTCGGTACGTGACACGAATCCTCTTTCGGCAGCCACTATCAGAGCCATCACTCCAAATCCTGTACCTCCTGTGGTTACTGTACCCGTAGAGGTAGTGCGTTCGCGTGCCATACCCGACACCGGATGTGCAAAATCCCAGAAGTAACGGAAGGTATGCTTCTGTACCAGAGTCAATAGTTCCTCATCGGTAATACGGGGGAATTTGTCGGACAGGTTCATTCCCGTGCTAAGCGAATATACTTTCCCTGTAAGAATAGAAACACCTTCATTCGATTTCAACCCTGTATTTATAGTGAGTTCATATCCGGCAAATTGTTGTACACCGGAAGTAATGGTGATAACAGGATTGTTGTCTGTATTTATATTTAATGGTTGGGTTTTTCCTTCCTTATCTTTCAAGGTTATATTGGCGGACAAACTATTCGCTGCCACTTTATCAGAAAAAGTCAGTACAATGGTTAAATCAGGATCTAAATCGGTATAACTATCCTGGTTCTTAATATTATTGATACTAATCTCTTCTAATTTAAATGGGGTAGTGTCTATTTCCGGGTCGTCACTACCACTACAGGAAAAGGCAGAAAAGGCCATGAACAGCAAAAAACAGGTGTCTTTATTTATCGGTTTGATACTCATTATGTATATTGTATTATTACGAGTGTAATAATTAATTCAAGCAAAAATAAACTTAATTATGGAGATTGTCAAAAGATGCCATTGATTAACCGTAGGGGCGGTTCGCAAGCCGCCCCTACGGTTCTTGCTATTCCTTACTTGTATACAATGCCTTTATTTCATTGTCGCTTAAAGCCTGGTTGTAAAAACGAATCTGGTCGTATTGGCCTGACATCGTTTTACTGTTAACCACCCATGCATCCTGTTTCCCGGTGCTTTGCCCTGCGACTGCGGCAAAAGCGCCGAACACAATTTTCCCATCGCAAAAAGCCGGATCAAAGGCCAAAGGTCCGAAAGTACCTCCTCCCAATACTCTGTTAAGCAATACGGCCTCGCCATCTCTAAATATAGAAATAGTAGACGTTGAACCATCATAACGGAAAGCGAGATGCGTCCATTTATTCCATACATTCTCTACTCTGGAACTTCCTTCGGGCTGTACACTTCCTACATCAATCCATGTTTCTTTGGGATTACCTTCTTTAGGAACTGTACGCATAAATCCTTTTATATAAGCCTGGTTCCCATTATTGTTATTCTCGAAGTATAATTCCAGATAACCCCTTGAGTGATCTTTCTTGGCAATAGATAATATACCTTGTACGGCTTCATTTCTCGGAGAGTTCATCCAAAACGAGTAGGTGAAACTTCCCAGGTTAACTATTGCTTCGGTTAGAGATGCCGGAGGGGTAGCTATTATATAAGCGCCATCTGAGCCTTGAAAGGCTTTACCGATATGTCCATCGATATAGTCCTCATTGATTGTGGTTATCGAATAACGGTAATTGCTCATGTTCTTGTCTTTATCCTCAAAAGGAATATACACTTTCAATGGACTCTCTTCAGGAACATATTCGGGTGGATAATCGAATGCCGGGTCCTGATCCATATCCTGGAAACAAGAGGTCATTCCCATCAATGCAATACATACTGTGCTAAATAGAATATATCTTTTCAGTTTCATGATAATTAGATTTAAAAGTTTGGATTCTGGATTAAAACACCATTAGACTTGTCGACTTCTGCCTGAGGAAGAGGTAGATACTGATGTTTCGGCAAATAATTCTTACCTGCTGCTCCCAATACAGCTTGTGCATCTCCCCATCTGACAAGATCATAAAAACGATCCCATTCCATAGCTAATTCTACACGGCGTTCGTGCTTGATCTTTTCACGTAATTCTGCTTTATCCGTTGTAGTCACTTTAGGTAAAACAGTGGGATCTGAAGAACTTTTTCTAGCGCGTGCCCTAACCTGTTCCAGATAATCTAAAGCTAAACCGGACTGTCCCAATTCATTGGCGGCTTCCGCTCCTATCAATAACACTTCCGAAAGTCGAATCATGCGGACATTTACCCAATATCCTCCGTTGGTATATTTAGTTCTTAAAGTCGGGTTCGTATAGCTTTTTTTGTTGTAGTATTTATTGATAACCGCTGCATTGGCAATCGGTTTTTCACCCCACGGTTTATTAGCCGGACAGGTGGCAGGGTCTTCTCCTGTTTTATAGAAATACAGTAGAGTTTCATCTTTACGTGGGTCGCCCGGTTCAAAAGCGTTGGCAAGATTCTCGGTAGGTGTGCATTGGCCCCACCCCAGATTCCACTCTCCGGCACCTCTTACACCTTGTACCGATGCGTATTGGCTTCCTATCTCGTTCGATCCTTTCAGCTCATCCGTTGCCGTACATTGCAACTCCCATATAGACTCACTACAATTTTCGCCTGTTTCTCTGAATATTTCCTCGAATGGCGTATTCAAGTTATATATACCGGAATTAATTACTTCACTGGCCAGCGTCAGCATGTTAGTCCAATCATTACGTTGCATGTATGTTTTAGCATGTAATGACTTTGCTGCTCCCCAGGTAAGGCGTCCCGGATATTGCGTTCCCCAATTGAGAGGTAGGTGTTTAGCTGCCTCTGTCAAATCGGAGTCTATCAATTCATATATCTTATCTACAGATGATTTGGGTACATTCGTTTGAGCGGCGTCTGTGATGGTAAAATAAATTAAAGGAACTTCACCAAATCCACGAACCAGGTTGAAATATATGAATGCGCGGAAGAAATGAGCTTCCGATTTATTTATTAAATCTCCGTCAGTCAGAGATCCCTGCGCTTCAGCTTTTTCTATCGCATCTAAAACATTATTAGCAATGTGTACGATAGCATAATTTTCCGTCCAATAGGTTTGCAGCATGCTTTGAGAAGCAGAGTAAACGAAATTGTCGAACATAGGTTCCCATGCAGTTCCATCGGAAGCCGTACTTCCTTTTTCCACATCTTCACATCTGACGTTATGTATAGCCAAGGCTACATTCCCTGTTGTAACATGAAATCCCCTGGCTTTAGCATACATACTGAATACATCCGAAGCAAAAGATCCTCCTGTATTGTCTTTTGCAGTCCATTGTCCCTGAGGCTCCTGATCTAACAGATCACTACAAGAAACAAGTGCCATTGATACAATAAGAAATGTACAAGCACAAAAGATTTTTGATATATATATTTTCATAATAGCTGAATGTTTAAATTAAAATTAGAACGAAAGGTTAATACCAAATGTGTATATTGCAGGCATTGGATATCCTCCGCTATCTATACCAAAGGCCAGCGCACTACCTCCAACCTCGGGGGTATATCCTGAATTCTTATGCCATGTTTTCAGGTTTTGTACATTTGCATAAACACGTAATGATTTCAGGTATAGTTTGCTCAACAACGATTTATCAAATGTATAGCCTAATTGAATGTTACGTATGCGGAAGAAGCTACCGTCCTCAACAAAATAGGAAGAGGCCAGATTGTTAACTGCTCTTGACGGATCAAGTATGGGCTCCCAGTTGGAAGTTCCTTCGCCATGCCATCTGTTCATGTGGTCTTTTCTGTAATTTAGTTGAGCATAGGTAGAAGCATTACCCCAGTTACGATAAACCTCATTTCCATATACTCCCATCATATCCACAGTCAAATCTATTCCTTTATATGCAAGATTGATATTGAATCCGTAGGTGAGATCAGGGGTTGGATTACCAATCATTGTTCGGTCATAAGTCGTGATTTTACCATCGCCGTCCACATCTTTGAATTTCAAATCGCCCGGAGCAACAGCAACCACCGTATTTACAGGCGATTGATAAATATCTTCTTCGTTCTGATAAACTCCAATCACCTCATATCCATAGAAGTGAGCAATAGGATGCCCCGCCATGGTTCTGGATGAGCCGCTATATTTGGCATCGCCTTCGTCTCGTCCCAAAGTCTCTACGTTGTTCTTTATGGTAGTAAGGTTGGCTCCGATAGAATAACGGAAATCTCCATTGGCCAGCTTATCGCTCCATGTGGCCGAAAGCTCTATACCTTTATTGGTGATTTCTCCCAGATTCTCCAAAGAGTTCTGCGCTCCTGTACGAGAAGATAATGATACTATAATATCCTCGGTACGTTTATTGTAATATACTGATTCTATGCTTAAACGCTGATCCAGGAAGTTTGCCTCAAATCCGGCCTCCCATGAGTATGTTTTTTCCCAGCGTAAATCCTGTACCAGATACTGCATGGTATAGCCCGGTATAATATCATCTCCGAACACTGCGCTTCCTGCACTGGTTAGTGTAGGATAAGAGGGATAGTTATTACCTCCTGTATTTTCCGAACCTAATACGCCCCAAGAGCCTTTTATCTTCAAATGATCTACGATGTTCTGATTTGCCATGAATTTTTCTTCGGAAACAATCCAAGCAGCACCTAGAGAGTAGAAGTTATCCCATGTATTGCCCACTCCACTGAAAACCGATGATCCGTCGCGACGAAAAGATCCATTAAGCAAATAGCGGTTGTTATAATTGTATAACGCTCTGGCTAGGTATGACATAGAGAAACGTTTCCACTGGCTTCCGCTATTTGTGGCAGCAGCTGTACTGCTAAGGGAGCTAAGCCACCACTTATCCGTGTTGTCACCCGGAGAGAAGTAAATGTCTTCAAGCTTTTGTGAGCGGTTACCTCCCAGGGAGGATGACTCTATATAATTGGAAGTGAAACCGAGCATACCTGTTAGTCCATGGTTTCCGAATTTATTTTCGTATGTCAGAATATGGTCTTGCTGACCTGTCCAGTAGGTGGATTTGCTCTGGCCTACTGTTTCAGTTTTATTTCCAAGAGCTTCTTTTTGTGATGCGCCTACAATATCCGGATTATATTCAAAGATGATAGGAGAAAAATTCCGGGATTCATTGGAGGTAAAGTTGATGGAGAAAGTAGATTTGAAGGTAAAATTCTTCAGAAACTTAGCCTCACCAAATATATTACCGGCCACCCTATGATTCTTTCCTAAGTTATGCCGTCCCTGTAATTCAACTGCTCTATATGGATTAGCTGCTTGCGCCCTTTGAAAATCGGGTAGCGAATGAACCAATCTTTCTGTTACTCCTGTAATAGGGTCTGTATAATCAAAATGAGTAGGTGCGATGGGTACTGCTTTAATAACAGATTCTACACCTTTCGCATCCGGAGGAAGCGTGCGGGAACCATTTACCTGATAGCCGAATCTTAAATGGTTATTTACCTGGTATTCACTATTCAGATTGATTGTGAATTTAGACAGCTTTTCTGATTTTATCGAGCCTTCTTCGGTGGTGTAACCAATTCCAAGATAGAATTTGTTTTTTCCGGATGATCCGGTAATACTTATATTATTGTTGTTCAGAAATCCAGTCTGGAATATCTCATCTTGCCAATCGGTATCGGCTTGCCAATGGGTATAGTCAAAAGGACTTGCCTTCTGATTAATTAGCTGCTCGTTATACAATTCTTTGAATTCGGCAGCATTCGTTAATGGTAATCTGTCGGAGATGTGCTTCCATCCGATAGAAGAGTTTACATTCACTACAGTTTGTCCTTCCTTAGCCCGTTTGGTGGACAAGATAATTACACCATTTGCCCCTCTTATACCAAAAATAGCCAAAGAAGAAGGATCTTTTAATATTTCAATGGATTCAATATCTGCCGGATTCAGATAATTGATATTATCTGTGAATAATCCATCCACTACATACAATGGAGTATAGCCGTTGATGGAGTTTGTTCCGCGAATACGGATTTCCGGGTCTTGCCCGGCTCTACCGGTGTTGACTACCTGAACTCCGGCAATTTTACCTTGTAAGGATGTCAAAGGGTTGAGTGATGGCTTGTTGGCAATTTCTGTGCCGGCAACGCTGGCAATGGAACCAGTTAAGTCTCGCTTTTTAACTGTTCCATATCCCACAACTACTACTTCATCTAATAATAGATTGTCATCTTCCAGTTCAACATTGATTGTAGTCCTGTTGTTGACAGGAACTTCTACTGTCTTCATTCCTACTGTTTTGAATACAAGTGTTGAATTTCCCAGTACATTTTCCAGAGAGTAATCTCCGTCAGTCGAAGTGATAGTTCCTATCGCTTGTCCTTTTATACTGACGGTTGCGCCAATAACAGGCTCGCCCGTTATTGATTCAATAATTTTGCCTGTTACTGTCCTGCTGTTTTGGGTAAAAGCCAAACAACTAACAAGTAACATACTAAATAAAATCAAGTGTTTTTTCATACTATAAAAATTTAAAATGGGTTTGTGAACGTTTCTCATATCATTCATTTAAAGTTTCCTTATTTTTAGTGCATTTATAAATGAGTTCCCCTTTAGTCTTTCCAAACGAACTGTAATATTGTTATCTTCTACTTTTACAATATATGTTTTGTTGATTGCCGAGTTATTTCCACGTTCGGCAAAAGGGCTGAAATCTTTATTCTCTATTTTTTCATTTATATAGATATTGAACTGATTATGAATCGGTTTCTCATTCGTTTGTTTTGCCAGATCGTAAGCTTCTCTTGGTGGAGCATTATACAGATCGGAAAACAACAGTTGCAGTTCATACATTCCATTAGGGACATCAAACCGGTAAGCATCTGGGTTTTCACGCTTGGTCTGGAATAATGGGGTGTTGTATGTGCCTTTGATCTCGCTTGTTGTCCCTATACGGGAAGGATTCTTTTTGAATACATTGCCTCCTATATAGCCCCAGCTTCCGACAGTGTATTCTTTGTCGGGCAACCAACAAAATCCGCTTTTATCATCAATAAAGAAACAGTTGCTTCCGGCATTTATTCCTATATTGAGGTTCTCAGTATTGTCTTTTGTTAACCGTACAGGCTTAAATTCTATTTCTATTTCAGCATGCTTCTCTATCATTTTATCGTTGTACATTCCCGTTGCTCTTAAGTGGTTCTTTCCCTCTTTCAAAGAAACTTGCCAAACTGCATTGTAGTTGTTTATATTTTGTGTTTCAACCTTTTGCCCATTAACAAAAAGAGTAGCTTCCTGAAGATTGGTGTATACTTTTATAGGTTGAATTGTGGTCTCCGAGTCGGAAATCAAAATTCGCTTTTTCCAGTCGTTTATGGCTAAATGTAATACCGGAATGTCTTTTCGCAGAAAGGATTGGAAGTAGTAGTACACATCTTTGGGAGTTCTGTCAGCATAAACCAGCCCTTTGTTATTTATGCGTGGCGTGGATTCTTGCCGGGAGGCCGAACTGAAATCAATAAAATTCCACTCAGACGCTCCGATTATAAAAGGACGCTTCATTATGGTTGGCAGGTAATGCTCAAGGTAAAGCTGTTGCCATTGCATAGAGAAATCGAAAACCTGAGGGTTCAATGATTGTATTCTCTTGTCCGACCCGGCTCCAAATTCACTGATAATCAAAGGTCGTTCGGGGTATTTCCGGTTTTCTTCGTCTACAAACCTGTCAAAGGCATTAAAATCATTTTCATACCAACCCTGATAGAGATTCCATCCTGATATGTCGCTTATTCCGGCCAATCCTATTTCATTATATATCTGATTGCCATGATATGCCATTGCACTCAAGCGTGAAGAGTCTTCTTCTTTCAATAACTTCTCCAATTCTCCGGCTAAGGCAACTGTTTTTTTATAGACATGATCCCGCTCTTCCTTTTTAACCTTATACTGAACCTGTATAACAGCTTCATTCATATATCCCCACATAATGACTGATGGATGATTATAATGTTGGCGAATCATTTCCCTTAAAGCTGATTTCGCATTATCTGAAAAATCTGTTGATGTGGAAATAATATCTACTACCGGGATTTCTTCCCATACAAGTAGCCCCAGTCTGTCACATGCTTCGAGCACTGCGTCATTATGCTGATAATGAGCCAACCGTACAAAGTTAGCACCCATCTCTTTAATCAGTTTCATATCCCTACGGTGCATCTCATCCGAAAGAGCTATCCCCAAAGGGGCTTGATCCTGATGACGGCAAACACCCATCAATTTTAACGGTTTGCCATTTAGCCGGAAGCCCTGATTCGTATCTACACTAAACCAGCGTATGCCTAAAGGGAGGGTTAATTCATCTTTTATATCTTTTCCCTGATTGTCGGTCAGGGTCAGCTTCACCTTATATAGATAAGGGGAGTCTGGCGACCAAAGCCTCGGATTTGTGATTTGTGCGGAAGCTTCGAATATCGTTTCCCGGTCTTCTCCCGTTTTGATCTTTTGCTTTGACTGAGATACCACTTCTCCATCCTTGTCCAGGATTTGTATATGTAGTTGAAGGGGATTGTTTTTCTTTGTATAGTTGGATATTGTTCCGCAGATCGCTACATTGGCTTCCTTCTCATTGACCTTGGGTAAGGTGATAAAAACACCATCAGAGGCGTGATTGGTGGTAGTGAAATGTTGCTTCTCCGTAGTAATTAACCATACATCGCGGTAGATCCCGCCAAAGATCGTGAAGTCGCCCGATAGTGGTGGAATATTATTGTTTTCGTTATTTACGCGTATCGCCAGTAGGTTGGTTTGATTTTCTTTTATATTATGTGTAATGTCAACAGTAAAGGCCGAATAACCTCCCTTGTGTGTAGTCAACAATTTATCATTCAGGTAAATATCTGCCAACGAGTTGATAGCGTCAAATTTAAGATAGATATGTTTGTTGTTGATCTGTCCGGCATCCAACCGAAACTCTTTTTTATACCAGGATGATTCCCGGCGATAATTTCGTTGAGTATAGGCATCTGTGTTCCAGGTATGAGGAATATGAACGGGTTCCCATTGGTGCATTTGTAAAGACTCGCTATAGTTATCCGAGTTTAACGGACTGAAATACCAGGCGTCATTAAAACTTTGCACCATACGTCCGGCATGGACAGATAGCCCAATTAGTATACATATCGAAAATAGTACAAGCTTCTTCATTATCGCTATAGTTCTTGTTTAAGAATGATTGGCAAATGAAGAAAAAAGAATTGGTCTACATAGAATGATTGCCTACGACAAGACTACCACTGCTGTAGAACATGTATCCATAGTGGTACTACGTTAGTACTACAAGGACTGCTAAGCGTTTGATTGCCTGCTACTTAAAATTGATCATAAAATCTGTAAGACTACTCTCCTGAGCGATGCCCAATTTCTTTCGTAACCGGTAACGGGCAGCATCTACTCCGCGGATGGAGATATTCATCAGCTTGGAAATTTCTTTGGTCGGAAGGTTCAGGCGTAACAGACCACAGAGCCGTAAGTCGCCCGATGTCAGGTCGGGGTACTGTTCCTTAAGATGCCTGAAGAAGTTTTCATGTATCCGGTCGAAGTTGGCTTGGAACATACTCCAGCTTTCTTCATCGGAGACCAGATTCTGATTCAACATGACGAGTAGATTATCTAAATTCTTACGCGTATATTGCCCGGAGAGCTTCTGTTGCTGTATTTCAGTCTTTAGTGCCATTAAGAACTCCTGATGGGCGATGTTGGTCATAATCACTCCCGATAATTCCTTGCTCTTGAATTTCAGATCAACTTCAAGCTGTTGTTTTTCCAGTTCAATGATCTTCTTTTCCTGTTTTTCTAATTCGGATTGGTGGTGGATGCGTTGTTTTTCGATTACTGCATCTTTCTTTCTTTTCGTATATGCATAAACGGTGTACATGAGTAGGGTGAGCAGGCATAGCCCGATCAGGATATAAACCACAATAGCCAGGTAGGAAAGATACCAGGGACGTAGTATCTCGAAAGGAAGCGAAACGGTTGAGAGTTCCTCTTGCTCGTTGTATATCTCGGCTTTAAAGCAATATTTACCAAAGGGCAACCGGGTATATTCTTTTTGATATTCGGGCAGTCCTTCCGTCCAGTAGTCAGACAGTCCTTCCAGTTTATATCGTATTTTTAAGGTAAAGTCGTTATAAATAGGGTAAGATAGGTTTATACGTATATTATTGTATGCTGATGGAACTTTGTTGTTTGCAATAGGAGGAAGTAGGATTGATTCGGCAGTTTTTTCTTTGATTGCTGTAAATTCAGAAACGTTCAATGCTGGTTCGGGCGTTTCATTATATAAGTTCAAATTGCCAAGGGCGACTCTGGCGATAGAGTTATTCAAGCACAGGTAAGAACAGTTGTTGTTCTCGTCGTAGATCATTTTAGCCCGTTCTTCAATGGGGGGATTATCAAACATAGCGAAGGAAAGTCTTTGATGAATCCGGAAGTCGGTCAACGTACATTCTATCAGGTAAGCTTCATGATCGCTCAGGAACCAGTAAAAGTCATCATGTGCTTTGTCTACTGTATGTATTCCTTTTATATTGTTCAATTGCTCGTTCATCGACTTATAAGGTATAATTGTATCTATTATATCGTCGTAAGTGTAGAACTGTTTTCCGTCGGAAAAGGCTACTCTGCCATTAATGTTGAACAGAAAGGTTTTACTTCTGGGCTGCCCGTCTAACGAATGATACCTTTTTACGTCCGTGGCCTGGGTATGTTCGCGATTTAGCCTTACCCGGTAAAGTCCGCTGCGCATATGTTCTACCCAGACATTGCCTCTATGATCTATTTCTACATTCTTAGCCATATGGACGAAGTTCTTTATTGATCCCGAATAGTACCATTGTCGGTTGGCGTTTTTCTTGTAAATATTCAGGTAGGTATAAGTGCCTTGTATCAGGAGTTCTTCATTATCAATTTTTCCCTCTTTCATGCACATGGCGCCTTTTATATTTGAAATAGACATCGGGTGGCCGTTTACAATGCTGAACGTGCCTTTGTTGTGCCCACATATCACTTGATCGCCCCATTGCTTCAAAGTCCATGCTTGTTCTTCCAGGCCAGGGATGAGTTCCGGCTTATCCGTACTTCCTTTCAGGTAATACAATCCTTGGTTTGAGGCGATATAAGCATCGTCTTCCTTTACGAGTATGCCATAGATCATACCCATTTTTCTGCTGACAGGTTCAAAATGATAAACCGGAGAGTTGTTTTGTATATAGGCTATTCCATTGTCCAGGGCTATCCATATGTTGTTGTGCGAATCGCAGTACAAATTAAGTACAGTATTGTTGACCAACTGATTATCGGCATTCTGTTTCCACAAGAGTTTACCTTCCCTGTTGAGTGCATATACTCCATTAGAGATTGTTCCTACGATGTAACAGGAATCTTTTGTAATGGTGACCTTGTTGATCGTATTGTTTTTCAGTTCCTTATCGCATGATGTTGTCCAGGGGGTAACGTGCTTCCCGTCGTATCGGAATATACCGCTGTTACGGGTAAAGAAAAGTATATCTTCTCCGTTTGGCATTCCGGATATGACGTCACTGTTTCCAAGTTGCTCGCGTGGTATGATGCTTTGAAAGCCATTGTTTATAAATATATTGAGTCCGGCATTGATCTGTTGCGAATAGAGAGTCTGGCCTACCCGAAACAGATTGAGTGGAAGTTGAGAAACCCGGTGCCCCACGGTAGTGGTTCCGTCGTATATAAAATAAGAACCGAACGAATGGAATATGATCCGTGAGTCGTTTTCGAGTATATTCCATACCTCATCGTTATGGAAATTAAAATCTTTAACCTCTTGTTTTAGTGAATGATACTTCAGCTTATTCAGTTCGTCGTGTTGGAAATAACCAAACTCTTCATAAGAACCCACATAGATCTTATTATCATTGGCAATGTAGACGGAGCGGATAATTCCGTTGGTAGGAATAGGATAGAGTTGCCATCTGTTTCCATCGAACACCAGCAGTCCTTTATTATTGCCGAAGTACATTATACCTTGTTTATCTTGTGCTACAGACCAGTTTTGGCTACCTGCATCGTAGTGAACCGACGTGTAATGTTTAGCTATGGGAGTAAATGGAATAGAACTTCCGAAGCAAGGGAGTATATGGATAAGGATAAGTGCTACGAACGCTAATCGTGAGTATTTCATAATTATCAGAAGTTAGAAGGTAGCACAAATATAAGGATTCTCCGGGAAACTATGTGCATATTATAATAAATACGCGGGATGAATGAGCCGTATAGCTTCACTTATCCCGCGTATTTATTATATAGATGTTTCTTTATGCCGCTTCTGCTGCCGCTTCCTTGTTGGTTACGGATAAAATGCCTTTGTACTCTTCCGGGCTATCCAGTACTTTTAGTGCTTCTTTCAGGTCATCATCGTCTTTGAGTTGCTCAATGATGCTTCCGCGTTGGTAATAGTAGCGCTTAATAATTTCGTAAGAGATCATATTCTTAATATCCTTGGCAAAATAGTCCAGGTCGCGGTCCAGGTTGTGGGTTAGTTTCTTTTCCAGTGCATCGAATTCGGCGGAGGCTCCTTCCAGATATCCTTCAAATTCGGCAGCTTCCTTCAGGCTTTTCATGATCTTTTCGCTTTGTTGGTCATACTTAAAGTCGGCCTTCTTTACCATAGCTTTGAAGTCGTTGTAGTCGGCATCCGATAGTACAAACTCTTCTGCGGGAGCAATGGTAGGATATTTAAGGCAGAACTGCGTTGCATAGTTGAAGATCAGATTGTCGCTCACCATATAATAAATGATGTTGGGCAATTTATCCTGTTTTACTATCCGGTCGGGGTTGATGCCACCACCATCGCGTACTTCACGTCCGGCTGCGGTATGGAATACGGTGGTCAGACTGTCGGGGATGCGTGCAATGCTTCCGTCTTCGTTGCGGTTGTGGTAGTTAATGGCCTGTACGCAGCGTCCGCTGGGGATGTAATACTTGGAAGTGGTGATTTTCAATGTTCCGCCATAGGGCAGTGAACGGGTGGTCTGTACCAATCCTTTGCCAAATGTGCGGGTTCCGATGATTACGGCACGGTCTAAATCCTGTAAGGCTCCGGCAAGGATTTCCGAGGATGAGGCTGTTCCGTTGTTCACCAATACGGCGATAGGTATCTCCGTGTCTATCGGCTCGCGTTGGGTTTTATAGGTGTTTCCGGCTTGTTTGATCTTTCCTTTGGTGGTTACGATGGTCTTTCCACGCGGAACGAAGAAGTTAACGATTTCTACGGCTTCGTCCAGCAGTCCGCCGCCGTTGTTTCTCAGGTCGATCACCAATGAGGTGATTCCTTTGTTTTCTTTTAGGTCGAGGAATGCTTGTTTGAATGCTTTGGCTGGTTTGCCGGAGAAGCTGTTGAGGTTGATGTATCCGATGTTATCTTTGATTACGCCATAATACGGTACGGTGGGTACTTCGATGGATTTACGTACGATGTCGAACGTCAGCGGTTCTTTGGTTCCGGGGCGCTCTACGGTTAGTTTAAACCCGGTGTTCACTTGTCCGCGGAGCATTTCGCTGACCTGGCTGTTGTTTTTTCCTTTCAGGTCTTCGCCATCTATGGCCATAAGAACGTCTCCGGCTTTTAGTCCGACTGTCTGCGCCGGCATGCCTTCGTATGGCTCGGCTATGACGGAGCGTTGTCTTTTTACGTCGTAAGTAATTACGGAACCGATGCCTCCGTAGCTGCCTTTGATCATTTGTTCGAGTTCGCTCTGGTCGTCTTCCGGATAGAAATCCGTGTAAGGGTCGAGTGATCCGAGCATGGCGTCGATCCCGCGGCGTACGGTTTTGTTGGGGTCTATCGTATCTACATAGAACATATCGAGTTCCTTGACGATGGAGGTAAATATGTCGATGTTTTTAGCTATCTGGAAGTTCCTCCCGTCTCCTTTGAAGCCGAAGAAAATGAAAGCCACTAATGCAATGGCAACTATAATGCCTGTTTGTCTATTCAGATATTTTTTCATGTTACTACGTTATAGTTACCGTAAAAGTAAGTTATTATACGTTTATTCGGCGAGCATTTCGTTAATATTTAACTTTATTTCATCCCATTGGGCGGCGGGGATATGGGCACCGATACATTGGATAACATTTCCTGCCAGTATTGAACCTATTTTAGCACATCTTTCCAGCGAGTATCCCACGGTTAGGCCGTAGAGGAATCCGGCGGCAAAGTAGTCGCCTGCTCCGGTGGTGTCTACTACCTTGTCGACGCTGATGGCGTCTACTTTTACTTCTTCGGTTCCTTTGCGGATATAAGAGCCTTTTGCACCTACTTTGACGATGGCGATGCTGCACATTTTAGCCAGTATGTCGAGTGCTTCTTTGTCTTCTTTTCCGGTAAAAGCTTTTGCTTCTTCTTCGTTGGCGAAGAGTATGTCGACGTATTTGTTGATCAGTAGCTTGAAGAATTCCAGGTCGTTTTCTACAATGTTGTAGCTGGCCAGGTCGAGGCAAATCTGTAGTCCGGCTTCTTTGGCCAGTTCGATGGCGCGCAGGATCATGTCGTGATCCTGTACCAGATAGCCTTCTATGTATAGGTAGGTGTAGCCTTTGAACATGTCGAGCGAGAGGTCTTCGGCTCTCAGGGTTGAGGCTGCTCCGAGGTAGGTTCCGAATGTGCGTTCGCCGTCGGGTGATATAAATGCGGAGGCTACTCCTGATGGGAGTTGGTGATTGATCTGGATTTTATCTTCTATTTTATGTTTTTGGAGGTTTTGGCGAAAGAATTCACCGTAGTTATCTTTTCCTATCTTTCCGATGAATCCGGTGGATGCACCCATGCATGCAAGTCCCAGTATGGTGTTGGCTGCCGATCCTCCTGTAGCGAGGTGTGTATGCATTTTGCTGAATTGTTTGTTGATGATTTCCAGCTTTGCTTCGTCGATTAGCTGCATACTTCCTTTGGGTAATTCCATTTCCTGAAGTAGTGTATCGTCGGTTAATGTTGCGAGTACATCTACAAGGGCATTACCCATTCCTATTATTTTGTCCATTTCAACTATTTTTTCTGCAAAGATATTGCATATTTCAAAATATCCTATTACTTTTGCATCGCATTTGAGAAAAACATTCTTCCTTAGCTCAGTCGGTTAGAGCATCTGACTGTTAATCAGAGGGTCCTTGGTTCAAGTCCAAGAGGAAGAGCGAAAAGGACTCAAATGCATATTCTTCCTTAGCTCAGTCGGTTAGAGCATCTGACTGTTAATCAGAGGGTCCTTGGTTCAAGTCCAAGAGGAAGAGCGAAAAGGCTATCTCCAATGGAGGTGGTCTTTTTCGTTTTGGTGCGAGTTGTAAGGATTGAATGCCATCTATTGTAGGGGCAGGCCTTGTGTCTGCCCTGACGCCGCCAGGTGTATCATTAGTTTCACTATGTAGCGTCAGGGCGGACACAAGGCCCGCCCCTACAGTAAATTATTTCTCCCGTCAGCGGAGGTAAGCGTGCTCAATTCAACCGTTACTGCCATTACGGCAACTCTATTCTATAAGAACTCGCAGTCAATTGCATAAGAACTCGGTCTGGATTGCATAAGAACTCAGCCCGGATTCTATAGGAACTCAGTTCGAATTCTATAAGAGTTGCTGTTCCGGGAAACTTTCTCATTCGCATCGGGAAACTTTCTCATTCCCCGTAAGGTTATTGCACATTGTCCGTAAGCCTATTTCTCATTCCTGTTGAGGTTATTTCTCAATGGCGATGCTTCTGTTTCCGGATATATCTGTTCTTTTCGCATCATTATAAGACGTACATAATGTTTTTTCGTTCAGAAAGCGTCATAAATTACACAAGGGGTATAGGTGTCTGATAATCAGTGGGTTGGTTCTTGTTTTTTTAATATAGAAATCACACGCTAGTGTCACAAGTATCACAATTTCTAAAACTGTGATACTTGTGACACTAGCGTGTGATTTCCATGTTAAAATGTCTGATCGCTTTCTTCTGAACGACAGGCACTTATACCCCTTGTGTGATTTATGACACTTTTTGAACAAAAAAACCGTAAGTAGACAGATTTATTTTACCTTCGGAATCGTTGGGTCCACCAATATAATCCCCATTCCTTTAATCACCTGAATTTTGACTTTAGGATCATCTTTTAGTTTACTCCTTAGTTTGCTAATCATCACATCCAGGCTTCTCGACGCAAAGAAGTCTTCCCCTCCCGGTATGTCCCAATACTTCTCCAGGAGGTAAGTGCGTTTTACAACCTCACCTTTGCTCAGGCAAAGTTCCTGTAGGATTTGTGCTTCGCGATGGGTGAGCGAGATGGTTTTGATGGCCTCGAACCTGAGCGTACTGTTTGGTGCATCGAGCGTAAAATTGCCAATCTTTTGCAGGTTACTCTGGTTCTTTCTGCGGGTTTCATTCCTCATCTTCAGCAAAGCCTTGATGTGTGCATCAATTTCATGTGCGCTAAAAGGCTTTTTGATGTAATTATTAGCTCCAAGATCATAGCCGGTTGTTATATCCCGCGAAGATTTGCATCCCGATATAAATAGGATGGGAATCTCCTGATCCCTCTCACGGATGTATTCAACCATCTCAAATCCGTTCATTTTGGGCATGTCAACGTCGGCCAGAATGATGTCCGGGCGTTCTTCCTTCCAAAACTCAAGTCCTTCTTTACCATTAACGGCAAGTATGACATCATATCCGCCAACGGTAATTTCCAATCCATCCTTAATGTTGTACCTTAGGTTCTCATCATCTTCAACCACTAATAATCTAATCATACGTCTTCAATTAAAATGGGTATTTTGATAGTGAATTCACTAAACTGTTCTTCAATACTGGTCAGGGATACGCTTCCGCCATGTGCTTCAACCACCCGCTGCACGTAGTTTAGCCCAAGGCCAAAGCCGGTTGCTCCTCCTTTGCTGCTTCTTCTGAGGGCAGATGCCCTTTCAAACTTCTCGAATATCTTTGTTTGGTCCTTAATGTCAATACCCAAACCATTGTCTCTAACTTTAATTATTGTTTGTTTGTCTTTTTCCGTACAGCTGATTCTTATTTCTACGCTCTCGTGCGAGTACTTTATGGCATTATCAATGAGGTTGCTGATGGCTTCTTTTATATAGATGTACTCGGCATAGATGGTTTCGGTTTCAAACTGTGTAACAAAGATAATATCTTTACTCCTTTTGGCCTCGAATTTATTAATCAAGTCCTCAATGATTGGGCGCAATGGAATGATCTGCTTGTGCAGTTCAAGTTTATCCTGCTCCAGCTTGGCAACGGTTAGTACTTTCTCGGTCAATGTTAACAAGCGTTCGCCTTCGGTTTCTATGATATTGAAGTGTCTTTCTTCTTTTTCGGGATAATCGTTAAGCCGTTTACTATGAAGCATGCGCGAACTCATAAGTATAGAGGTAATCGGGGTTTTCATGTCGTGAATCATGGCATGCGAGAAGTCTTCCCGTATCTGGGCGATCCTGTTTTGCTTCATAATAATCCTGATTTGAGAGGTGATGCATGCCACCACAAACACTACCATGATAACAGTAGCAAGGAGAAGTATACCCATTTGTCTGAAAATGGTCCAATACGGGTTAACAATGACGGCTTGTATGAGTTGGGAATCGTCGGCCCGGATGGGGAGTTTCTTGCTCTCAATGGTGCCAAACCAGGGGAAGGAGCCATCCTGACTGCTTTCAAGTATGGAGTCGTTTGAGTTAACGATGTTAATAACGCACTTAACGTTGATGCCTTCTTCGCTTAACAATGAAGAGTAGATTGAATCAAAGGTGATTAACGAAAGTCTTGAATCGTATTTAAGAAGCGCCTCTTGAAAGTCTCTGAGATATTCCGCTTTTGATGCATATTCGCCTGTTGTCGGAACTTCATTAACCGTAAATAAAGTTCCGTCGGGCATGCTGTCTGCAACCAATACTAATCGCGAAAATAGCTCTCTTTCAGTGGCATCAAGTATTAAAGAGTTGCTTTTTTCTTCAATACTTATTTTAATAAGACTGTAAGTACTATATAACCATGAGGACTGCAATAGTACTACAGTTATTAGCCCAACAACCGTAAATAACTTTATGTCTACTTCTTTCATTTCTCTGCTGTTTGATGCAAATGTAATAACAATCTGCTGATAATTGCTAACGTCAGGTTAACATTCTTTTTAAGGAGCTTACCATACTTTTGCCCTTGAGAACTACAAAAATATTCACTAATTTAAAACGTAGATTATGAAAGATTTAAAGAAAAAAGTGGTAATGCAAGAATTGTCTAAAGAAGAAGCTACAACAACTTATGGTGGCGGAACAGGGGTCTACATCAAGACAATTTATAAAGATGGAAAACTTTATATGGTTTTATCAAAGACCGGTAAGTAACTTATTTTGAAGAAGACGAGGTAGTGAGGACTGTACACCATCCGCATGGAAACCTGGGTGCAGCGCCTCGCTGCCGCCTCGTTGCTGCTTCGCTGCCACCTCGTTGCTACACTTAAAAGCCAATCTCCTTATGATACTGCCACCCGAATGGTTAGAAAATAGTATTGAATCCTATACGCATCAGCAGACTACTCATTCTCAGAGAATCTACTGGGTGGTGCTGGTGGCGGTTTTGGCATCTCTCGTCTCCCTTCCTTTTATATATGTAGACATTTCCGTTCAAGGCAACGGCATTGTTCGCCCCATTGCCGAGAAGACAGAAATTAAAGCCCCGATTACAGAATTGGTAGACTCCGTTTATGTCCGCGAGGGAGTCAACGTTAACAAAGGCGATGTGATATTGACATTCAGAGCCAGTAACTCCGATTATAAAATAGCATACCAGGCTAACCGGTTGACAGATTACGAGTTACATCTGTCCGATTTAAGCTATTTAGCTAAAGGACAACGGCCTCCGGCCTTCTCTTCGCCCGTTCGCCAGCAGCAATATGCGTACTACGTTAACCGGAAAAAAGAACTGGATACTTCCGTCATCCAGGCCGAAAAAGAATATTACAGGAATAAAATCCTGTTCGAGAAACAAGTCATATCCGAAGAAGAATATGATAAATACTATTATCAGTACGAAAGCCAGAAGAATGAACGGGCATCCTTTACCGAAAATCAACTAAGCTCCTGGCAAGCCGATTTGAATGCCTATCGCAACTCCCGTAATGAAATGAATACCTCATTAAAACAAGAAGTGAAAGATAAAGACCTGTATGTTGTTCAAAGCCCCGTCAGTGGAACAGTCGATCAGTTCTCGGGCATCTACAGGGGGAGTAGCATACAAGCCGGCCAGGTGATTGCCGTTGTCAGCCCCGACTCCACCCTATGCTTCGAAGTTTGTGTTTCGCCACGTAATATCGGGTATATCCACGTGGGAATGCCCGTCAACGTGCAGGTAGAATCGTTCAACTACAACGAGTGGGGAACAATAAACGGAGCCGTTCAGGAAATCTCTTCCGACTTTCTGACTGATGCACAAGGCAGTGCTTACTATAAAGTGAAGTGCGGTATGGAAAAAGATTTCCTCCTGTTGAAGAACGGCCGGAAAGGTAAACTTAAGAAAGGAATGACTGTAAGCGCCCATTTTATGATCACCCGCAGATCGCTGTTCGACCTCTTGTATCAGCGATTGGATGATTGGGTAAATCCGGCACGTTATCAGGAACGTGCAGTAACAGAGAATAGTTAAATGAACGTGGGTTCGATACATCCCCTTATTTCATTTCTTATATCAAGCTCACATTAAACAACTATAAAGAGATTTTATGCATAAGAAAAAGGGAATCAAAATCAAACAACATGACATAACCGACTGCGGCGCCGCTTGTCTGGCCTCCATCTGTGCGCATTATGGATTGCTATTTCCCGTTTCACGCATCAGGCAGTACGCCTTTACAGACCAGAAAGGGACCAATGTCCTCGGACTGATTGAAGCGGCAAACAAACTGGGGTTTACGGCAAAAGGAATGAAAGCCTCCTACGAAGCCCTGTACACTCTTGTTCCCCAGCCATTTGTAGCCCACCTGATACTTAAAGGCGAACTCCATCATTTCGTAGTTGTATATAAAGCTACCGAAAAACAGATAACCTATATGGACCCGGTCGATGGGCGAATGCATAAAAGAAGCAGCGAGGAATTCGAAAGAGAATGGAGTGGTATACTGGTCATGTTAGAACCCGAAGTAACATTCAGGAAAGGTAACATGAAGAAAAGCAATCTTTCTAAATTCTTTTCACTACTCATGCCCAACAAAAGCCTGATGGTTCAAACGCTGTTCGGAGCATTGGTGTTTAGTATCCTCGGCCTGTCTACTTCCATTTATGTGGGTAAGATCACAGACTATGTATTGGTCGATAAGAATGTTAACCTCCTCAACCTGATGGGCATCATTATGATTATCATTCTGCTGTTGCGCACCTTTATCGGCTCTATGAAAAGCATTCTTGCCCTGAAAACCGGGCAGCGCATAGATGCGGCGTTGATTCTGGGTTACTACAAGCATCTGTTAACATTGCCACAACAATTCTTTGATACCATGCGGGTGGGTGAAATCATCTCCCGCGTAAACGATGCCGTTAAGATCCGGAACTTTATCAATAATATATCCCTCGATCTGGTAGTCAACATCATGATCCTTTTCTTCTCATTCTGCCTCATGTTTATTTATTCATGGGAGTTAACGCTGGTAACGTTACTTTCCATCCCACTGTTCCTGATTATATATTTGCTCTTCAACCGCCTGAACCGTAAATATCAGCGCAGTATAATGGAAAGCTCGGCCGACCTTGAATCCCAACTGGTAGAGTCTATCAATGCCATCTCCACCGTAAAGCGCTTTGGCATTGAAGATTATGCCAACCTGAAAACAGAAAGCCGCTTCGTACATCTCCTTCGGAACACTTACCGGAGTTTATACGGCTATATCTTGGCAGAAGGGGGAATTGAGTTTGTTTCTACCGGCATTACCATTGCCGTGCTTTGGGTGGGCAGTACATTGGTTATCAGTCAGGAACTAACGCCCGGTGCGCTGATTGTTTTTTACTCCCTTATTAGCTACGTGTTGTCTCCCATAGGCAGTTTGATTACCGCCAATCAAAGTATTCAGGATGCCTTGATCGCATCCGACCGTCTATTCCAAATTATGGACCTGGAAAGGGAAGAGGATGATTCGCAAAAGCTGGAATTAGAGTCGGATATGGTGGGCGATATCGTTTTTGAAGACGTAAACTTCCGTTACGGTACCCACAAAGAGGTTTTTCATTCGCTTAACCTGCGCATTGCTAAAGGAAAAACTACCGCTGTGGTGGGAGGGAGCGGATCGGGTAAAACCACACTTGTGTCCATCCTGCAACATATTTACCCCATTGAATCCGGCCGTGTAAAAATAGGTAATTATGACGTCTCGCAGATTACCAACGAAAGCCTGCGCAGGCGGATCGGAACGGTGCCACAACAGATTGAACTCTTTGCCGGGTCGGTCATTGAGAATATTGCGCTGGGCGATCTTCATCCCGATATGAAGCGTGTTATAGCGTTGGTGGAGCAACTTGGACTGACTGAGTTCATCGAAAAACTGCCGAAAGGATACATGACATATATCGGTGAACATGGAGCCTCGCTTTCCGGCGGTGAACGTCAGCGTATTGCCATTGCCCGGGCGTTATACAAAGAACCGGATATCCTGATCTTTGATGAAGCAACCTCATCGCTGGACTCCATTTCGGAACGCTATGTAAAAGAAACGTTGACTGCACTTGCCAGACAGGGGAAAACAATCGTTATCATTGCCCATAGACTAAGCACCATAAAACATGCAGATAATATTGTAGTATTGGAGAATGGCAAAGTCTCGGAGATGGGTGTTCATGCAGAATTGCGTAAATCGGGTGGTATGTATAGTCGCCTTTGGGGTGAACAGTATAATTAAAATAGTATGTATTTTACATACATGCATTTCATCCTTAATTTGGTTAACATTGAAGGTGTTTTTTTATTTTTCAGGTTAACATTGGGGTGATATAATGCATTTGTTAATGATGGAATGTTCTGTTTTATTGTTTGTTGTATCTTGGCTGTTTGATGAGTCGATAGTGTGATTTGTGTTTCCTATTCGTTCTTTCTTTTACTATGCTTCTCTATTTGCTTCTCTATTATTGTATGATTATTTCCTCTGCTATTGAAGGTGGTTTTATTGTTAACGTTAACTTAACGTTGGGTTAACATAGATTCAGGTCAGACACCTATATCTTTGTATAATCGGAGCGATCATGATGGTGTCAGTTGTCCATCGAAAGTGCATTCTCCCAAAGTTGCACCTTGTAAAATAGGCCTCCTCCTCCGGAATGGCACTTTGATCGCTCCTTTGGAAATGTATTATAAACTCTCATATAGTCGGTTTGTTTTTGTATTGACCGTGTTTTTCTGAGTCGTTGCGATAGCGATTCACAGACCTTAAAGTTTAATTGGTAGTATTGTAGACGTTGCGATAGCGTCTGGTACTTAACAAGATAGGTGTTTTAACTGTGTCAACCCCTCAACCCATGTTCCTTCTGGTTGAGGGGTTTTCTTTGAAGGGAATTTTTTATGTGGTTTGGGCTGTTTTTAATAAGACCATACCAATCCAACCTGTTACCCTGATACCCCAAGAGTGATGATGCTGAAACGAACACCTTCAATGTCTGATAAGACAGATGCGCAAGCTTTGATCGTAGCACCGGTGGTTAACACATCATCAATCAGAAGGATATGTTTTCCGGTTAAACCCTCTGTTTGCTGAAGTTCGAATGCATCCTTTACATTCTCCCAACGTTCCGTAACCGAATTGGACGTTTGACTATCCGTATAAGCTTTACGTATAATAGCCTGATTATTAATCGGAATTTGACAAACACCTGCTATCCCCCTGGCGATCCATTCACTTTGGTTATACCCCCGCTTTTTGAATCTTTTGTGGTGAAGCGGAATGGGAATAATCAGATCAATGCAATCAAGAAATCCGCTGCCCATTATTTCCTGGGCGAAATGTTTGCCCATGATTTCGCCCACATCCTTTCTGCCTTTATATTTCAAGACACGTATGATATTGCGGTATGCACTCCCTTTCCGATAGTAAAAGAAAGCCGTAACACGTTCAATGGGTATTTGTCCCCAAAACTGTTTTTCCATCTGGTTATCTTTTTGTAAATGATAGTGTGTGCGGGGAATGTTAATATTGCAGAGTGTACACATACATCTCTCCGCATGACTTAATGTACGGCTGCAAACCACGCATTGGCGGGGAATAAGCAAGTTGAAGAACGACTCCATCCAGTTTCTCATGTTTTCTTGTTTGTGTAAAGTGTTCTGCGAAGATAACGTTTTAAGATCAGAGAATTGCCACGCTTTTTTTATAAATTTAAGTTATCTATGGTCTTAAAAACATAAAAACCTATAAACTCAAAAACTTAAATGTTACTTTTGTGCTTTTGAGGTTAAGAAATTCATAAACTCAAAGACTTGTATAAACTCAAAAACTCAACATATGCATCCCTTTTCCCAATTTCATTACTGCCCTAAATGCGGTTCCGACCGTTTTGTAATTAACAATGAAAAGTCCAAAAAATGCGAGAAGTGTGGCTTCGTTTACTATTTCAATTCATGTGCCGCTACCGTAGCGCTGATTCTGAATGAAAAGAACGAGTTGTTGGTGTGCCGCCGGGCGAAGAATCCCGCAAAGGGCACCCTTGATCTTCCGGGGGGCTTTATTGATATGCACGAAACCGCAGAAGAAGGAGTGGCTCGCGAGGTACTGGAAGAAACCGGACTGGTTGTGAAAGAGGCAATCTATCAATTCTCTTTACCTAACATTTATGTTTATTCGGATTTTGAGGTCCATACACTCGATATGTTCTTTTTGTGTAAAGTGGAACACACAGATCATATCGAAGCCAATGATGATGTAACAGATTCTTTCTTTTTACCTCTTTCCGATATCAATGTTGATGATTTCGGACTGGATTCTATTCGAAAAGGAGTGGCGGCAGCATGCCGTGGCTGGGTTCTTAGATAGAGACTCCGCGTTAATCTGCGGAACTCTGCGGTTAAAAAAGAAAAAACACTTACTTTTGTAAAAACGCTAATTGTTATGAAAACAAGAATATTAAGGCTTATTTGTTTTTATATATGCTGCTTTCCTCTCATAGTGTCGGCACAGGTGAACAGAACCGGCACATCGTCGGGTAACCTGTACAATGAGGCGCGCGAGTTATTCACACAAAAGCATTATGCGGCTGCCGCCCCCTTGCTAAGGACATTCCTGACGCAGAAACCATCGGCAGGACTGAGGCTGGAAGCGGAATATATGCTGGCATGTTCGGCCTACGAACTGCAAGACCAACGTCGCATAGAGATACTAAAAACCTATCTGAAAAACTTCCCCGACTCCCCATATACCAATCGTGTTAACTCCCTCATCGCTTCGGCTTATTTCTTTGAGAAAGACTATGATAACGCCCTGGCTATGTTCAATTCGGTAGATCCGGATTTGCTTCCGAATGACGAACGGGACGATATCGTTTACCGGATGGCTATCTCCAATATGACTGTGGGTAACGTAGATCAGGCAGCCGCCTGGTTTGAAGTGTTGAAAAACAACAGCAAAAAGTATGCAAAGGATTGTGCGTACTATATCTCCTATATCCGCTATACGCAGGGGCGGTATGACGAAGCATTAAGCGGATTCCTGCCTTTGCAGGATGATTCCAAATACAAAACACTGGTACCTTATTACATTGCCGAGTGTTATCTGCAAAAAAAACAATACGATCAGGCGGAAACCATAGCACAGAAATTCCTGTCGGCACACCCCCGCGATCCGAACGCAGGAGAACTCTTCCGCGTACTGGGCGAGGTATATTATAACTTGCAGGAATACGATAAAGCAGTAACTTCATTCGAAAGTTACAAATCAGCCATAGACCCCCCAAGGCGTGATGCTCTTTATATGCTGGGATTGTCCTATTACAAAACCGGAGTTTATTCCAAAGCTACAGTCGCACTAGGTGAGGTAATCACCCTTGATGATGCGTTAACACAGAACGCCTACCTGCATTTAGGGCTATCCTATCTGCAACTGGCCGAGAAAACAAAAGCACGTATGGCTTTTGAACAAGCGGCGGCATCCAATGCAGATATGCGGGTAAAAGAACAGGCGGCATACAATTATGCATTGAGTGTACATGATACTTCTTTCTCCGCCTTTGGCGAATCGGTAACAGCTTTCGAGAAGTTCCTGAATGAATTCCCGAACTCGGAATATGCCGAGAAGATCAGTGGTTATCTGGTAGATGTATATCTCAACACCAAGAGCTATGAAGCAGCTTTAAGCTCTATTGACCGTATCTCGCGTCCGACCACCCGGATCATGGAAGCCAAACAAAAGATTCTGTTCCAGCTGGGGACGCAGGCATTTGTGAATACCGCTTTTGATAAGGCTGTATCTTACTTCAACGAGTCGATTGCTCTTGGACAATACAATGCACAAACCCAAGCAGATGCTTATTACTGGCGTGGAGAAGCATACTATAGACAGAATGCTGTAGATAATGCAAGTCGTGACTTTAACGAATACCTTCGGCTGACTACCCAAAAGAATACGGAAATGTATGCTTTGGCGCACTATAACCTGGGGTATGTGGCGTTCCATAAAAAGAACTATCCACAGGCCCGGGATTGGTTTAAGAAATATATCAGCCTTGACAAAGGTAGAAACCGAACAGCTTTGGCAGATGCCTATAACCGTGTTGGAGATAGTTATCTGAACGAACGTGACTTTGATAACGCTAAACATGCATATTCACAAGCAGAAGCAATGGATACCCCGGCGGGTGATTATTCTTTCTATCAACTGGCTTTAGTGTCGGGTTTACAGAAAGATTATGCCGGAAAGATTACATTACTAAATCGTTTAGCAGGCAAATACCCCTCATCGGCTTATATTGTTAACGCGTTGTATGAAAAAGGACGTTCGTATGTGTTGATGGAAAACAATAGCCAGGCTATTACCGCTTTCCGTGAATTGCTCGATAAATACCCGAATAGTCCGGTGAGTCGTAAAGCTGCCGCCGAGATCGGCATGTTGTATTACCAGAATGAGAATTATGATCAGGCCATTGCGGCATACAAATATGTAGTCGAAAACTATCCGGGCAGCGAAGAAGCGCGTTTGGCACTACGCGACCTGAAATCAATCTATATTGATGCCAACCGGGTAGATGAGTTTGCTGCTTTAGCATCTTCACTACCGGGAAATATACAGTTTGATACAAACGAACAAGACTCGCTGACTTATGTCGCTGCCGAAAAGATATATATGCGCGGACGTATTGAAGAGGCAAAAAGCAGTCTTACCAAGTATCTGCAATCCTTTCCTGATGGCGCCTTTGGACTGAATGCATATTATTACTTAACCTTGATAGCGAAGGAGCAGGGACAATCGAACCTGGTTCTTGAATATTCGGAAAAACTTCTGGAATATCCCAACAATCAGTTCTCAGAAGAAGTACTGATTATGCGTAGTGAGGTGCAATTTAATGCACAACAATATGCCAATGCGCTGGTCACCTATAAACAGTTGAAAGAAAAAGCATCTACTGTTGATCGCCGTATCCTTGCCGAAACAGGTATCCTGCGTAGTGCCTATATGTCGAGAAACGATATGGAAACCATTCATGCTGCAACTGATTTACTGTCGGAAGCGAAGCTAACACCCGAATTAACACAGGAAGCCATGTACTTCCGTGCCCGCGCATATCTCAATCAAAATGCCAGCGAGGCTGCAATGAGAGACTTGCAAACATTGGCTGAAGATACCCGTAACTCTTATGGAGCAGAGGCCAAATACCTGGTAGCAAGGGAATATTATGAAGCAAAAGATTATACGGCTGCTGAAAAAGAAATATTGGATTTCATAGATAAAAGTACTCCTCATGCTTACTGGCTGGCACGGGGCTTTATACTGCTTTCCGACACTTACGTTGCTATGGGGCGTGAGTTGGATGCCCGTCAATACCTGCTAAGTCTTCAACAGAATTATCAGGCAGATGATGATATTAAGAGTATGATTGATACAAGATTACAGAAACTAAAATAACTAACCGATTATGGAATTAAAATCGATGAACAGACTATGTTTACTGGGTGGAGCAATGGCGTTGCTGACTTCTTTACCAAACTCATCTCTACAGGCGCAAAGCCATAAGAAAGATACCACCATGAATCGTACCGTTGTGGTAGAACAGCAATATAATCCTGATATTATGGATGCGCAAAAAGTTAATGTGCTTCCTACGGTAAATGAACTGACAACTACTCCGGGTGAAGTAGAATACGATAGAAACGTAGCGCCGGCTACCGTATTGCCGGGAACGGCTATGGCTGCTTATGCTGGTGAAGAAAGACAAAATCTAGCAAAACAGGGTTATGTACGTGTAGGATATGGTAATATCGGCAACCTTGACCTGGAAGGAAATTATCTGTTCAACCTGACGGCAAAAGATAAATTGAACCTCTCTTTGGGAGTTCAGGGAATGGATGGAAAGGTATACTATCCATCAGAGAGTGAAAAGTGGGATAGTCGCTTTTACCGTACAAAGGCCGGAATTGACTATATACATCAGTTTAATACGGTAGATTTTAATGTAGCAGGAAACTTTGGGTTGAGTAATTTCAACTTTATGCCCTACTTCCTTATGGATCACCAACGATTCACAACGGGGGATGTGCGGTTTGGAGTGAAATCAACAGATCAATCGCTGCCCATGCACTTTAATCTCGAAACAGGACTTTATCTATATAGTAGGGCACATAATGTATTTGCCCCTGGTCAGGATGACTCAGTGAATGAGACGAGTGTTCGTACAAAAGGAGATTTTACCGGTGACATTGCTGATAGTCAGCAAATAGGGGTAGCCTTCGAAATGAACAATCTGTTCTATAACAATGATGAATTCGAAAACTACACCACATTGTTACTGAAACCTTATTATGAGTTTAAAGAAGAAGATGTATGGAAGTTGCATCTGGGCGTAAATGTAGACCTGGCTTTTGGGCATGGTAAGAAATTCCGTGTGTCTCCGGATGTGAAAGCCGAATATACTATATCAGAGGGATATGTACTTTATGCGAATGCAACAGGGGGACGAATGTTGAATGATTTCCGTCGTTTGGAACAGTTTAATCCATATGGTGAGCTCTTGTGGCAAAATACGGATAGTTATGAGCAGTTGAATGCTTCTTTAGGTTTTAAAATGAGTCCGGCTACAGGTTTCTGGCTAAATGTATTTGGTGGATATCAGGTCGTTAAAGATGATCTTTATAACAGCGTAGAAGCTGTTGTTGTTGATCCAATGTCATATTATCTCTATTCAATATCTTTCCCGCAGGAAGAAACCAAGAACTTCTTTGTAGGTTTACAGGCTAATTATAATTATAAGGATATCTTTAACTTTATGGCTAAGACGCAATACCATAATTGGGATTCGGATGCAGAATATGCTCTTGAATATAAACCCGAGTTTCGTTTTGACTTGCAAGTTGGAGTCCGTCCTGTTTCTGCACTGGGAATTAACCTGGGATATGAGTTTATTAAACGCCACACAATGGAAGTTGATGGAGGCAATTATCGTGTAGGGAATATAAGCAATCTGAACCTGGGTGCAACTTATGATCTTTTCGATGGCATTTCTCTCTATGCCCGCGCATCTAATCTGCTGAACAGAAAAGCGCCATATTATCTCAATTCGCCCATACCCGGAATAAATTTCCTTGGCGGTGTAATCTTTAGCTTTTAACTTAAAAAGTAGTTAATAAAACATTTGCTTTCGCAAAAAACTTAGTTTTTTATATATAATAAGGTATAAGCAAATGTTTTTTTTCTAATTTTGCGGGCAAATTTAAGGAAAGGCAAAAAAATAAATTATGCAAAAGAACCTTGTTATAGTGGAGTCACCGGCTAAGGCGAAAACCATTGAGAAGTTTCTGGGGAAAGACTTTAAGGTCCTGTCCAGTTACGGCCATATCCGCGACTTGAAAAAGAAAGAATTCGGTATTGACATCGACAATCACTTCGCACCAAACTATGAAATTCCATCGGATAAGAAAAAGGTGGTGAATGAACTGAAGAGTGAAGCGGAAAAAGCAGATATAGTATGGCTCGCATCCGATGAGGACCGTGAGGGAGAAGCAATCTCATGGCATCTCTATGAGGTACTTGGACTGTCTCCGGAAAAGACAAAGCGTATTGTATTTCATGAGATAACCAAACCGGCTATTCTAAGAGCCATTGAAAATCCACGCGATATAGATATTAATCTGGTAAATGCGCAACAAGCACGCCGTGTGCTCGACCGTATTGTAGGGTTTGAACTATCGCCTGTATTATGGAAGAAAGTAAAACCGGCATTGTCGGCAGGACGTGTGCAGTCGGTTGCTGTACGTCTTATCGCCGAACGTGAAAGGGAAATACAAGCTTTCAACAGCGAAGCATCTTACCGGGTGTCTGCTATCTTCATCGTACCTAACGGCGATGGAAAGATGGTAGAGATGAAAGCCGAATTATCTCATAGATTCAAAACAAAAGAAGAAGCACAGGCCTTCCTTGAAAAATGCAAGTCGGCTTCTTTTAGTATTGATGATATTGTAACCCGTCCGTTAACTAAAAGTGCTACTGCTCCGTTTACAACCTCCACGTTGCAACAGGAAGCTGCGCGCAAACTAGGTTATACGGTGACTCAGACTATGGTCGTTGCTCAAAAACTATACGAATCGGGAAAGATTACCTATATGCGTACCGACTCCGTGAACTTGTCTGATTTTGCTATTCAGGGAAGTAAAGAGGCGATCACTAAATTGATGGGTGATAAATATGTGAAATCCCGTCAATACTCAACCAAGAGTAAAGGTGCTCAGGAAGCACACGAAGCTATTCGTCCAACGGAAATGAGTGCTCAGACTATCGACGGCACAAATCAGGAAAAGAAACTGTACGATCTGATCTGGAAGCGTACCATTGCTTCGCAAATGGCTGATGCTCAGTTGGAGAAAACAACTGTGACTATTGGCTTGAATAATACCAGTGATAAATTCACTGCTTCGGGTGAAGTTATTAAATTCGACGGTTTCCTTCGCGTGTATAACGAATCGTATGATGACGATGCGGAACAACAGGAAGATGAAAGCAACTTGCTGCCGCCTGTAAAAAAAGGACAAACGTTAGATCAACAGGAAGTAAGTGCAACCGAACGTTTCACTCAGCGTCCTCCAAGATATACCGAAGCAAGTCTGGTACGTAAACTGGAAGAGCTTGGCATTGGTCGTCCGTCTACTTATGCTCCAACTATATCTACTATTCAGCAGCGTGAGTATGTTGAAAAAGGAGATAGAGAAGGTGAAGAACGTAAATATAATGTGTTGTTGCTGAAAAACGATAAGATCACAGATACCACAAAGAAAGAGATAACCGGAGCAGAGAAATCGAAACTGTTCCCAACAGATACCGGTCTGGTGGTTAATGACTACCTGACAGAATACTTCCCTGACATCCTGGACTATAACTTTACAGCCTCTGTCGAAAAAGACTTCGATGAAATTGCTGAAGGCGAAAAGGAATGGACCAAGCTGATGGGTAATTTCTATAAAAAGTTCCATCCATCTGTGGAAGGGGCATTGGCTGTGAAATCAGATCATAAAGTGGGTGAGAGGGTACTAGGCACTGATCCTACAACAGGAAAACCTGTTTCTGTAAAGATCGGCCGTTTCGGACCTGTAGTACAGATCGGTACTGCTGATGATGAAGAAAAACCGAAATTTGCGCAACTACGCAAAGGCTATTCTATGGAAACCGTAACACTGGAAGAAGCGTTGGAGCTATTCAAGTTGCCCCGTCAGTTAGGCGAATTTGAAGGTAAAGTTATGACTGTTGGTGTAGGCCGTTTCGGACCATATATTTCTCATAACAGTAAATATGTATCACTGCCTAAGACTTATGATCCGATGGAAGTGACACCCGAGGAAGCTATTGAGTTGATTGAGGCTAAACGTAAGTCGGAAGCTGAGAAAATCATCAAATCATTTGATGAGGAGCCGGAACTTCAAATCCTGAATGGTCGCTACGGACCTTATATTGCTTATAAAAAGTCTAACTATAAGATTCCTAAAGGAGTAACTCCGCAAGATTTGTCTTTGCAAGCCTGCATGGATATTATTAAGCTGCAAGATGAGAAAGCAGCCAGCGGTACAGTAAAGAAAGGCCGTTTCGCTAAGAAGAAATAATATGGCATGAATATAATAGTAAGCCCCGTTATCCGGATTGAATAACGGGGCTTTTTGAATTCAGAGAGAATTCCACCTAACCAAGGCTTATTATTTATTTACCAGCAATTTTCCGTCGGACTCTATAATTGCATGGTTTACTACTAAATTCCATTCTTGGGTTTGTTCATTCAACTTATAGCTTTCATATGAAGCATAGTTTTGGATATTGTTGAAAGAATATACCGCTTTCTCGGATGTATCTTTGTAGGCATTTGCTTTACTATCCCAAAATGCCAGCTTGATACTGTATTCCAATAGGTTATACTGATAAGTCAGCCGAAAAGCTTTTTCCCATGTCTGTTTTTCTTCATCCCATTTCAGGACTTCTTTTTCTGACGGTCTGTTTTGTTCATCAAAGTTGAAGTTGTATTTGAGATGATGGTACAAGTACTTACCCGATCTGTCTACTTTGTAAACGGTTTGAGAGGTAACTTCCTTGTTCTTACCGGTTTCAACATTATATGCAAACTTCTGTTTGCCCGATGCTAATGATGAAGTTAATAGCATTGTTGATAGAATGGTCGCTGTAAAAATGTTAGTAATACTCATAATATTCAGTTATTTAGTTATTAATTATTTTGATTTATACAACAAAGGTATAATACACTGAAATAAAACTATGTTAAGACTATGTTAGTTTTAGGTTAAGATTACTGTCTCTTTAATCTATCACATTGAATTGTTCATTCCAGAGCTTACTATATGTTCCATTGGCTTGGCATAACTCTTTATGAGTGCCTGTTTCGACAACATTGCCTTCCTCTAATACAACGATACGATCGGCATTTTTAATGGTGCTTAGTCTGTGGGCGATGATAATAATTGTTTTTCCTTCGTTGGACAATGCACTAAGTGTCTCTTTCACATAACGTTCGGAAATAGAATCCAACGAGGAAGTTGCTTCGTCGAAGATCAGGATTTCCGGGTCTTTGTAAAGGGCCCGGGCAATAGCCAGGCGTTGTCGCTCTCCACCCGATAAGGATGTACCATGTTCGCCGATATATGTCATATATCCTTTGGGTAGCCCCTCTATAAATTCTTTCAATCCGAGTTGTTCTGTTAACTCTACAATTCGCCTCATGTTCGGACATAAATCGCCAATAGCAATGTTTTCGGCAATGGTTCCGGCAAACAGTTCGATTTGCTGTGGAACTGTTCCCACTCTGTTGCGCAGGCTTACGTTAACAATTTGTGTAATATTATAGCCCCCTATCCGGATCTGACCGGACTGGATAGGATAAATATTCTGTAACAGCGAGATCAGTGTTGTTTTTCCTGATCCGCTTGCTCCGATAATAGCTGTTGTTTTTCCCTTTTCTATTTTCAGGTTGAGCGATTCGAATACCTGCTTGCGGGTGCCATACCGGAAATTGACATTTTCGAATGTGATATCACCTACCATAGTCCTTTTGAGCTGGATCTTTTCTTCATTTCCTTCCTCTCTGTCCAGGTCCATAATCTGGAACAGGCGGTCGGCAGCGATTAATGCATCTTGTATGGTTTGGTTCGAGGTAATCAACGAGCCGATAGGTGAGAGTACATAGCCTACCAAAGAATAGAAAACCATTAAGGTTCCCGGTGTAAGTTCCTGGTCAATCACAAGTAAACTCCCAATCCATAATACGGCAATGGTAATGCCGGTTGAGATAAATTGTATGCCGCCTTGAGTGATTATAGAGCCATAAATACTATTGTACGTATCTTTCAAGAGATGCACAAACCGGCTCTCTGTTTTCAGGTTGGCATAATCTTCAATACCAAAACGCTTGATGGTCGATATGCCGTTGATTGATTCTACCAGTTGCGATTCAAGATCTGCACTACTTTCCATGATTCTGCGCTGGTATTTACGATTCAACTTATTGAATAGCCAGTAAACCAGAATAAACAGGGGAATGGAAATTAACGTCACCAAAGCCAACAGCCAGGAGTAGACAAACATGAGGCAGAACGAGAATAATAAGATCATGATATTGACCACCAGATCCAGAGACACATTGTTGATAAAGTTCCGGATTTTAACAGCATCGTTTACACGGGAGATAATTTCACCTACCCGCATCGTGTCGAAGAATTGTTGTGGGAGGTTGAGCAGGTGTTTGTAATAACCCAAGATCAATGCCGCATCTATCCGCTGTCCGGTTTTCAGGGCCAGAATACTTTTCATAGAGCCGATAAAGGTCCGTAATAGTAAAATGACCAGCATGATTATTCCCATCAGGTTTAATAGATTAGTATTCCTGTCTACTAAGACATAGTCCGTGATCTTACCTACATAGATGGATGTTGACAGCCCCAGGATGCTGAATATCAGTGCGCCAAACAAAGCCTGGAACATGGTGCTCTTGTGTGGAGCCAGTAGAGACATGAACTTGGCTAATGTACTTTTCTTCATATTTCCCTTTTGGAACCTTTCTTCCGGTTCCATGATGACAAGAACGCCGGTCCACATAGCCTTAAATTCCTCGTGGGTTTTCTTATGTATCCGCCCGTCTCCCGGGTCCATATACGTGATATGTGTTTTACTGTATTTGTAAACCACGACAAAGTGTTGTAACTGTTCTTTTACTACAATATGGGCGATCATAGGTTTAGGTACTATCTTCAGCGCATCAAAGTGAGCACGAACTCCCTTGGCCGAAAGTCCCAGTTTGTTGGCAGCTTCAATCAATCCGAGGATATTGGTGCCTTTTTGATCTGTAAAAGCATATTGCCTGATACGTGATACCGGAAAGTGAAGTCCATAGTAAGCGCATACCGATGCCAAGCAAGCTGCTCCGCAGTCGGTGATATCATGTTGTTTGATTTTTATTCCTCTTTTCATGGGATAAGTCTGTTTTTGGGATTTTAATATATAAGTTGTTGTTTGATTATTTCTTGGCAATTAATAGCTCATTCTCGTACTGTGCGGGATTAATCCAGTCGTCCATTTTCTGATAAAGCAAATTGAATAATGACCTTCTGGTCACCATAAAGTGGGCGCTAACGTTCATTCCTTTTTTAAGTTTTCCCATGCGTCCGTTCTTTAGAGCCAGGTGATTCTTTTCCATGTTGCATTTTATTTTATAGAAAGAACTGCCTTGTGAGTCGGTCAGAAAGTCGGAAGAGATTTCCTGAACCGTTCCGCTTATTGTTCCCCATTCGTTGTAGTTGAATGATTCTACCTGTACGTTTACGGGCATTCCTATGTGTATATATCCAATATTGCGCGGGGTAACATAAACCTCAAAATACATGGTAGAATCCGGGCTGATAACCGCCAGTGATTGTCCGGCTTGCAGATTACTTCCCCTGTAAATGCCCGAGAACTGATCTAATGTACCACTTACCGGACTTCTGACGATGTACAACTCTTTGTCCTTTACTTCCTGTTTTAGCGAAGTGTTCATTTCATTGCGGGAGTTCCGATAGGCATTCAAGTCTGTTTGCCAGGTACTTAGCTGGCTTTCGGTAAAGGATGCCAGTTCGTTCTTTTGACTTTGGTATTGATAGTAATATTTCTCGTACTCCACCTCTGAGATTACTTTCTTATCAAAAAGCGTTTGGTGTCGGTGGTATTCTTTTTCGGCTTGTACCAATGCTGTTTGTAGTTCATTCAGCCGCTTGGTGTAATAAATGTATTCTTGTTGGCGAACGGGAGAATGAAACGTTTCGGGGCGTTTGCCTTTGGCCAAATGGGTCAAATCGGCCAGATGTGTTTCATAGTCACTTAACCTGTTGGATTGATAAGTGATTTTATAGTCGGAATTATTTGTCCTGAATTTCAGTATAATATCTCCTTTATTCACCGTTGCCCCTTCGCGTACAAAGACAGAATCTACTAATTCCGTAATAGGTGCTTTGATTTCAGTTTTTTCTGCTATCGGGCGGATAACGCCTCCTCCTTGTACGGAGATGTCCACATATATAAATGGCAATGATATGAATGTGATTGTAATGGCGGCCAGAACCACCCAGTAGATCATTTGGGACTTTGTTCTGTGCTGATAGATGTATGTTTCAATACTGTTTTCTATCCATTCATTTGGTAGTAGCATGGTTTATTCTCTTTATTTGGTTAGTACTATAATTACATTGGATAGTGCAAAAATAAAGAGAAGGCAGACGAAACTAGGTTAAGACAATGTTAGTTTTATGTTAGGATTTTACGAGTGGGAGATAGGGGAGATGGAGGATTAACTCTTGGGAAGAGGAAATTATCTCCTAGTAATCTATACGACCAGATGTACATCTGGTTAGCGACTAGTCGTACATGTAGTTGGTGACTAGATGTACATCTGGTCGTATAGATCATTAAGAGATAGTAGAATTATAGATAAGAGATATGCAGCTTCCCTTTATTGGAAAACAGATATAAACCCTTTAAGGGAATGATTAAAGGTTAAACATAGATATGTCAGGATATTAACTCTTGCAACTATGTATACTTATAAATAGCAATCAAGGGCAGATTTAACCCCTTCAATGACTCTGTCTATATTTGAGATAAAATAAACAACTAATATTGTTGAAAAGAATGCAATGAATGCTATCCTTATGACTTTTTCTTTATTCATATTGGAGATGTTAGATTGATTAAATTTAAGTATACTAATTTTATTTAATCCAAAAAGTGGACAACATAATATGCCGAAGCGAGAACAAATATTAGAATTGCAGCTACAATACTCAAAAAAAATTTTGGTTCTATTGTGCTCTTCCCAACGTTTGTTGGTGCGCTTTTGGAAGAGTCTCCAGAATTTGTAGTCTCTTCAGTTTTTGATGCTTTTGCTTTAAGTTCTCTATATATAAAATATGCAGAAGTAAACAGCAATATGAATATAAAAACAGTTTTTACCCAATAGGATGGGGATTGAAGGTCTTCGCCATTTAAAGTTGTAACAATAAGGGCTACGATCACGGGCAAAAACATTGCGATGGTTGTGTTCTTTGTGGTTTCTTGTTTTTTCATTGGATTTATTATGGGCGAAAGGCTATTTGAAGACCTTACAGTTGTTGATTGAACTTATTTATTTTTTTGTTTTTCTTAATACGGCGTATTAAATAGACCAAATTGATGATAATTATAATTGATAGAATCATAATATTAATCATTGATGCTACATTTACTTCATACGGGCTATTAATCATTGGGATATATCCAACTGGAAAAATTACTGTAGGGAAATAACTTTTGAATGTCAGTATAAGAATATATAGTATAAATAAAGTGGCGTTGGTTATTTTCATTATTTATATGTTTTTGTGATTCGGATATGCTTTTTATTGAAAGTTTTAGGCATCTAAGTAAAACTTAGATGCCTAATAATTGTTCTAGTCTTTTCCTATATCATAGCAGAACTTCATGATTTCAACATCTATTGCTATTGCAGCTAAAGTTAAAGTTATTACAGGTATGAGAGGAAATCCACCATTAATTTCTTTTAATTCGTTTTCGTTCAGATTTGTTATCATAATATTTATCTTTTTAATTGTTGGTAAATAATGTTTATTGCATTGTGCCAATAGTGTAAGCTGCTAGGCCTAATACGCCTCCAATCGCTGTGCAGAAGAGGGCTTCTCCCCATTTCCATTCACCTCCACCATTTACATCTCTCATTTCTTCTAGGTTCATCTCTTGCAAACCTACAACATTTTCTAAATTCTTCATAATGTTTACGTTTTTAATTAATAATAAAATTATATATCACAAATGTTTATGTTCAGTTTAATACCATTTGAAGTTCAATATCTCTTCAAGTGTAGGAACCTGCTCTGTTGGTTTTGAACCGCCTGTGGATGCATACCCACCAGATAATTGAGTAAGCTCTTCTTTTTGAAGAAGTATAAGTTTTGCACTTTTTTCTGTCTTTTCCATTTTAATTGATTGCTTTAGTTGTTAATATTCCGATTAATGGTCCTCCTACAAGTAGTAAGGCTGAGTGGGTGCCACCAGAAATGTTGATGGACTCTTCATCATTTAATATTCTCATAATGTTTGGCATTTAATAATTGATTTAATTCATTCTAGTAATGCAAAGATGCGGGGTTCCTTTCTAACTTAATGTTAGGACAATGTTAGTTTTAGGTTAGGATTTGTTGTTGTCATTCATACAAGGCGCACATAAGGCTTTGCAAGTAGGAGTATCGATTGTTTTGCATTCACCCCTTTATTAGTTCTCTAAGAATTTCTTCTTTAAACAAAATAGATGTATGCCCTAAATGGAATTTCTTTTCAGTATTCTTTTTGTAAATGATTATTTTCAATGTTCTTTTATAATAATAAGAATCATCAGTTATAATGACTTTTAAAAGATCCCCTTTTGTGTATGTATGCTTAATACATGGAATAAAGCTATTTTGAATTATTATCACATTGTTTTTTAGGATTATATAATTTCCAAAAAAGATTTGAGTAATTAGGAAAACGGTTAATAACACTATCAGTGGAAAGAATAAGTTGTTATTCGTATAGAAATAGAAGAATGAAGATACTACTATTCCAAAGAAACTAAAAATAACAGTATATGTGTTTAGAACACTCCAAAATAAACTTTTATATTTCATTTATATTAACATATTAGGACCGATAGTAAACTAGAACAAGCAAGGAATCCAATGCTTGCTCCCAAAGTTGGGATTGCTCCAATTGAAGCTAATGCAATACCTCCCGCACCAATAGCTACAGAGCAAGCATAAGAATACATCGATGCTCTTGTAGTAACTATAATTGCATCATTGTCATACTCTCCAATTATAGTAAGTGAATGGTTTTCAACATTATATTCAACATCATACATAGGCTCGTTGGCTTCATTGTATAAAGTATATAGACTATCTGACTTTTTCAGAAATTTAAATATAGCAACTATTTCATTGTTTACACAAATTCCAGCAAGAAGTTCATTGTTCCCATTTTGTTTTGAAGGGATAATGTAAAAGTCTTCAGCCCTATTTGTCACGTCCGACTTTATAGAATTGGTAAAGTCATATTCTCCACTTGAGATGACTCCATCTCCAATAGATCGTGTCATTTCTTTATGTGATTCAAACAAACCTTCTACGAATGAAGCGTTTTCACATTTAGACATCGTGTATGGGATTTCAGAAACATTTTGTGCGTAAACTGCGTCATCAATGTCATTTTCATTATTACAAGAATAAAAACTTATTGTTAGAATAGTTGAAAAAACTGCAACTAAACCGGATTTAATTAATTTATTTTTCATTTTTCTTTGTTATTTAATAGTTCGTAAATTAGTAGAAATAAAAGGAGTTATAAATAAGACTTTAGAATATATTTTCATTTGTTTGGCTTATTTCATTACCAGCAGATAAAATCGGCAGCAGGCCCGTATATCTCGCGCAATCTGTCTAGTTGCTCCTGGGTTGGAGGGGCATATCCGCCTGAAATGTTCTTAATTTCTCTGATGGTTAAATCGGATAAAAAATCGTTCTTTTTCATAATGTATTCATTTTTATAGTTTAATACTGTGGTGAGCGATCCCTTAACAACTTTGGTGAGGTGTTAGCTCTACTGTGGATATTGAGGGATTCGCTTTTTCTCTTTGTTGGAGGCTAACTGCCGATTATCTACAACCACATCCCCAGATTGGACCGAAAATACCTCCCGGATGGAGAATGAAATCAGGTATCCCAATGATACAGCCGCTTCCGTCTTCTCTTGGCAATGCATTTGCACATCCGCCGTTAATGTTCTCTTTTTCTTTTAATGTCAATTCCGACATAAGTTCTAATTGTTTCATACTTTTGAATTTTAAATAGTTAATAAAAATGTTTTTAATTTGTTTCATTCTGATAATGCAAAGATGCAGGGTTCTTTTCAGATTTAATGTTAGGAGAATGTTAGTTTTAGGTTAAGATTTTACTTTGTTCTAATCCTTCTTAGTTCTCCATTTATGACAATTAAAATATATTGTCCATTACTTCCACCAAATGTTTCTCTTAGTTCTTTTTCAGTCAATTCTTTAATTACAATGTTCTTCATGATTTCATTATTTAATTAATTGGATATTTGTTTTTCAATTTTCATATTGCAAAGATGAGGATTTGATTTGAAACAAAATGTTAGGAAAACGTTAGGAAAAGTCAGGATTATGTTATTATATTTGCACTATATTAATCTAATCATGAAAGAGAAGCATCTGAAATATCTTACAATTGCTGCCCTGTGTATCATAGGCCTGCTGCAATTAACATGGATGCTTCATACTTATAGTCTTCAACAACAGGACATTAAGGTAAAAGTTGACAATCTTTTCTTTGAGGCGGCTGAAAAAGAATTATATTCTCGATATAATGACGCCCTAAAAAATATTCCAGAAGGAGAAGTTCTTGATTTTGGAACGATCTCTGAAGATGGACAAAGGACAAATGATTTTCTTTTGTTTCAAGAGTTGTTCAGACGATATGGATCAGAAATATCACTAACTAATCTGGACTCTATCTTTCAAGTAGTATTAATGAAAAATGATATTAGATTGAAGACTTCAATATTTTTAATAGAAGGAGACTCTTTGACTAATAAAAGAGTTAGTGCAGATTTCGGCAATATAAAAACAGATTTAATCCCAATCAAAAAGGATTACACCTTATATATACAGGCTACTTTGTCTAGTCCTTATAAACTGATTTTAACTCGTATAACTCTTCTGCTTGCTGCTACTGCTATAATGCTGTTCTTTGTCTCCTATTGCATTATCCTTCAAATTCGTATCATCATCCGCCAGAACCGTATTGCACAACTACGGCAGGATTTTTCTTATGCTATGGTTCATGATATGAAGACTCCTTTAACTTCAATCATGGTAGGAACCCGAATGCTGGAAAGTGGGAAGCTAGACAACAGTCCTGATAAAAAGAATACCTATATCCGGATTATGAAAGATGAAATCCAGCATCTTTTAGCATTAACAAATAAAGTCTTGACTATTGCTAAATTGGAAGAGGGAAACATCACGTTGGCAAAGCAAGAAGTGTTAATAATGCCAATAGTAAACGATTTGGTCGAAAAATTTATGGCAAAAAAGACCAAAGATATCAAATTTATTACTTATTTTGCGACAGAAACAGTTTGTGCTGATGCTGAATACTTAAAAGAAGCTATTAGTAATTTAATAGATAATGCTATTAAATATTCTGGAGAATCTGTTGTTATTGAGATTACCTGTGAAGAAGCTGGAGACTATGACCAGATCAAAGTAAAAGATAACGGCTTTGGAATCTCTCTTAAAGATCAGAGTCTTGTTTTTGAAAAGTTTGAACGCGGAGCCGCTGTACGACGTTCTTCCAAAGGTGGTGCCACAGGCTTTGGGCTAGGGCTTAATTATGTTCAACAAGTGGTCGCAGCACATGACGGAACGGTTATGATTGATAGTATAGAAGGAAAATATAGTGAGTTTACAATTTGTATACCTAAATTAATGGGGGAACTGGAATGATAAAACTATTATTGGTGGAGGATGATGTAAATCTGAGTTACATGATCAGAGGCAGTCTTGAAGATATGGTTGGAGGATATGAGGTAATAACTGCACATAATGGAAAGGATGGCATTGCCTTGTGGAAGAAACATAAACCTGATGTAATTATTGCTGACATTGAAATGCCTGAAATGAATGGCTTTGAAATGGTGGAGAAGATCAGGGCTATAGACGGTGATACATTGATACTGTTTGCTTCCGGACGCATTTCTCCTAAAGATGTGTCTGCCGGATATAAATTGGGTGCCAATAATTACGTAAAAAAGCCTTTTGTTCCGGAAGAGTTGGATCACCATATTAAAGCATTACTTAATTTGAAAAACTGCTTCCGGGCTAGAAATAAGAGCCAGATCCAGAAAATAGGCATCTATTCTTTCGATGCCATTAATGGAACCCTGAAAGATGCAGGTGGAGAAAGAATTCCTTTAACTTCTACAGAATCCAAAATACTGGAGCTGTTGGTGATGAACAGAGGGGAAACTATAAAGCGGGAAGATATTCTGGAACAACTCTGGGATGTAGAAGGAAAAGACTATTTTGCCTCCCGGCGTTTTGATACATTTATTACTGTTCTCAGAAAGAAACTAAATGACCCTTCGGTAAAAATAGAAACCGTTAGAGGGGTAGGGGTGCGCTTGAATGAATAGGAAAGATAATTAACCCTTAAAATCCGAAACCATCTTACTGTACTGATGTCCCACTTCTATATTCTTTGGGAGTTAACCCTGTATTCTTCTTAAAGTATTGTGTAAAGAACGATGGATTGGGGAAGTTCAATTCTTCCGAAATCTGTTGAACTGTCATTTCCGTTGTATTCTTTTGTGAAAACTCTGCCGGGGTAGTGGGTCATTCTTTTGATACATAGCAGCAATTTCATAGCAAACCGTAAGCATCATCGATCTCGAAATCTCGTCCTGATATAAATGGCTCTTTCTCTCATCATGTTCTTTCAAGGTATCGCACAACGTAACCAACCGTTGCAGCTCTTTTGCATCGGGCGAAATGCAGGGATTGCTTTTTATATATAAGAACACGTTTGCCAATGAAGGAAACCGGATGTTCTCCATCCTTTCCAATCCGTTATACACAAAGCGTACCTCGCGACCCGCATGGAAACCTGGCAGCGGCACCTTGCCGCAACCTGGGTGCAGCGCCTCGCTGCCTACATTCTGTTGGGAACTTCGATGCCCAGCAATCCCATGCCCAGACGTACAACCTTGGCTACATTCGCCGAGAGTGCGATGCGGAAGAGTTTTACTGCCTCGTTCTCTTCGCGCAGGATACTGTAATCGTGATAGAACTGGTTGTATTCTTTTACCAAATCATAAACATAGTTGGCGATGATAGACGGGCTGTAGTCCGTTCCGGCCTGTTTCACGATATTAGCAAACTCTGCTACCAGTTGGATTAGTCCTTCTTCCTTATCGTTCAGTTCAATGTTTGTAGAAAGCGCACTTGGTATTACAATGCCCGCTTCGGCGGTTTTGCGTAAGATAGATTGGATACGTGCATACGTGTACTGAATGAACGGTCCCGTATTACCGTTAAAGTCGATAGACTCTTTCGGGTTGAAAGTCATGTTCTTGCGCGCATCCACTTTCAGGATGAAATATTTTAGTGCCCCCATACCTACGATGCGGGAAATATTGTTTGCTTCCTCTTCCGTGCAACCATCCAGTTTGCCTAATTCCTGCGATGTTTCTTTGGCTGTGTTTACCATTTCTTGTACCAGGTCGTCGGCATCTACTACAGTTCCTTCGCGCGACTTCATTTTACCCTCCGGTAGTTCCACCATTCCGTAAGAGAAATGTACCAGGCCTTTACCCCATTCGAAACCAAGTTTGTCAAGTAAAATGGAAAGCACCTGGAAGTGGTAGTTCTGCTCATTGCCTACCACATAGATCATTTTATTGATTGGGAAATCGTCAAAACGCAGTTTCGCGGTACCGATGTCCTGTGTCATGTACACAGAAGTGCCGTCGGCACGTAAAAGCAGCTTGTGGTCAAGTCCCTCCGCGGTAAGATCCGCCCAAACAGAACCATCTTCCTTTTTGTAGAAAGAACCCTTTTCAAGACCTTCAAGTACCTTATCTTTTCCTTCGAGGTAAGTTTCCGATTCGTAGTATATCTTATCAAAGCTTACGCCCAGTTTCTTGTATGTCTCGTCGAACCCTTCGTATACCCAGCCGTTCATCATCGACCATAGAGCACGTACTTCGGCGTCGCCTGCTTCCCATTTCACAAGCATCTCACGGGCTTCGTTCATCAGTGGAGATGCAGCTTCGGCCTCTTCCTTGCTCATGCCCTTTTCCATAAGTCCGGCTACTTCCGCTTTGTAATGCTTATCGAAAGCAACATAGTAATCGCCCACCAGGTGATCGCCTTTTTTACCAGACGATTCGGGCGTTTCGCCATTGCCATACTTTTGCCATGCCAGCATGGATTTGCAGATATGGATACCGCGGTCGTTTACAATATTGGTTTTCACCACCTTATTTCCGTTGGCTGCTACGATATTTGCCAGGGCATTGCCCAGCAGATTGTTGCGAACGTGTCCGAGGTGGAGCGGTTTATTGGTATTGGGCGATGAATATTCGATCATAACCAGCGGAGATGCTTCGGTCACCGGAGTAATTCCGTACTCGTTGTTGGCGTGAACCCCATTTAGCATTTCAATCCATGTTGCCGAAGCGATGGTTAGGTTCAGAAACCCTTTGATTACGTTGAATCGGGCTACGGATGGTTCGTTGTTTTGCAGATATTCGCCAATTTCCTGGGCTGTTTGTTCAGGGCCTTTTCTGGACGCTCTCAAAAAAGGAAAAACAACCAGTGTAAGGTGTCCTTCGAATTCCTTTTTTGTTTTTTGCAGTTGCACTTGTTCTGCCTGTACGTCTTGTCCGTACAGTGTTTTTATTCCCTGAATAACGGAATCTACGAGTTTTTTCTCCATATTCATATTGATCTGTCTTTTTCTGCGTGCAAAGATAGTTATTTTATTTCTATCTGAGAAAGAGAGTGCCAGTGCAACATTTTCTGTCTTTCTATGGAAAATGCGTTGGGATGCATTTATGTTGTGTAAAGATACAATAACGAAACCTTCCAATACACCCGGGTCTATCAGGTCCATACACCCGGGTGTAAAGGTCGGGAACACCCGGGTCTATCTGACGCATACACCCGGGTGTACGAAAGGTTCTTGCGGTTTCTTCGAAGGTGAACTCAATTGGACTTTCGCTAGATATCCATTGGAACAAAGACCTCCGGCTTGTACTTCTTGGTGTTTATAAAGCTTACTTTTTGCGAGTGATACTTCTGATACTACCGTGAGAGTTTATGAGGAAATGTTGTTGCGGTAATCGCCTGTCGTTTAGTGGGTTATCCTACTCTGCGTGACTTGTGACGCTTTTTGAGCAAAAAAACGTTCTGAATAGAGAATTTGGTTGATTTTAAAAACGGGCATTCGCATTAAATGATCATTGAAGCCAGAAAAGAATAGCGTAAAACGGATTGGAAATGAATTAAAAGTAAATGGTTAACTGTAGGGGCGGTTCGCGAACCGCCCAATGCACAGAATACACAGGAAACCATTTTCGGGCGGTTCGCGAACCGCCCCTACAGTAAATCATTTACATCAAAACCCTACAGAAAGGAATATACCCCTATCGTTTTAATGCGAATGCCCTGTTTTCAAAAAACAAAGGACTCGTTTTTGCTGAGAAAAACAAGTCCTTTCATTTCTTTTACCAGGATAAATCTTATTCGATAGCGTCAGATAATTCAGCGCCAGGTCTAAATTTAGCCACTTTTTTAGCCGGTATTTGAATTGGCTTTTTAGTTGCAGGGTTGATGCCTGTTCTAGCTTGTCTTTCGGCTACACTGAAAGTACCGAAACCGATCAAAGAAACACGATCACCAGCTTTCAAAGATTTTGTCACTGCAGAAACAAAAGCGTCGAGGGCTTTTTTTGAGTCAACTTTGCTCAAACCTGATTGTTCTGCGATAGCGCTAATTAGTTCAGCTTTATTCATAACTCGTAATGATTAATTAATTATATGTGTTAAAAAGTAGATTCTCAGGCAAATACCTTACAAATATAGACTAACAAATCAAAAAATCAAATAGATTACTGAAAAAATACTTCTTTTTCCACAAAAAAAATAAATACAGAATGGTTTTTCTGTTATGGAACAGAATTTATTCGTATTTTTGCCCCATACGCTTTGTAACAGAATGATTAGCAGAAGTAAATATGATGCCTACAGTAACTAAGAACTTAATTATAATAAACGCTCTTCTTTTTCTTGCCACCTTCGTCCTCGAACAACGATTTGGAATAGATCTGAATGATATATTAGGGCTTCACTTCTTTTTAGCAGACAAATTTAATCCGGCGCAGCTCTTTACGTATATGTTTATGCATGGCGGCCTGTCGCATGTGTTCTTTAATATGTTTGCCGTGTGGATGTTTGGCCGTGTGTTGGAACAAGTTTGGGGTCCCAAACGTTTCTTATTTTACTATATCCTTTGCGGTGTAGGAGCCGGAATTGTACAGGAGATTGTACAGTTTATACATTACGAAGCCGTGTTGTCCACTTATGCTAACGTCGATCTGGGTGGCCGCATTGTCCCCATGGCAGATTACCTGAATCTTATGGTGACGGTTGGCGCCTCGGGTGCTGTATACGCCATTCTGTTAGCATTCGGTATGCTTTTCCCGAACCAGCAGTTGTTTATCATCCCGTTCCCATTCCCGATCAAGGCCAAGTATTTTGTGATTGGTTATGCGGTACTGGAACTCTATCTGGGACTGTCGAACAATGCGAACGATAACGTGGCTCACTTCGCCCACCTGGGAGGTATGATCTTTGGGTTTATCCTGATAATGTATTGGAGAAAAAAGAATCGAAACAATGGGACATATTATAGCTGATCTTAAACAGGCTTTTAAGCGGGGTAACATCGTTATCCAGCTTGTATTCATAAACGTAGGGGTCTTCATCGTGACCTCTCTTTTGTCTGTATTCTTTGTATTATTCAACAGAAGCGCCGGGCCGATACTCCAGTACTTCGAACTTCCCGCATCCATAGAACGATTTATATACCAACCGTGGTCGTTGATCACTTACATGTTTATGCATGCCGATATCCTGCATATCCTGTTTAATATGCTGTGGCTGTATTGGTTTGGAGCTATATTCCTATACTTCTTTACGAGTAAACATCTGCGGGGAATCTATATCTTCGGCGGACTTTGTGGCGGACTGCTTTACATACTCTCTTATAACGTATTCCCTTATTTTGCCGATGCCGTTGGTGCTTCCGTAATGGTTGGCGCTTCCGCATCTATTCTGGCCATTGTAACTGCTGCCGCTTATCGCGAGCCGAATTATACCATACGTTTGTTGCTGATCGGAAACGTACGCTTGAAGTATCTGGCCCTGTTTGTTGTCTTAACCGATTTACTATTCCTCACCTCGGGCAATGCCGGTGGACATATTGCACACTTAGGTGGCGCATTGGCCGGACTCTGGTTTGCTGCCAGCCTAAGCAAAGGAGTCGATATTACCGGATGGATCAACAAAATACTAGATGCTTTCGTTTCCCTTTTCAACAAGAAAACCTGGCAACGTAAGCCTAAAATGAAAGTGCATTATGGCAATGGCAAAACAAATCGTGAAAAAGACTACGATTATAATGCACAAAAGAAGGCGCAATCCGATGAGATTGATCGTATACTGGATAAGTTGAAGAAGTCCGGCTACGATAGTCTTACGACAGAGGAAAAGAAAAGTTTGTTTGACGCGAGTAAAAGATAATTAATGAAGCATTTGGGACGGTTGGCCACTATCATTATGCTGACCATAAACTTAATTACCATCGGACTGCTTTTGTTTGCTGCTTACAGTCCAAACGTTGACCCGGAACTTCACCCTTTGCGTGCCTGCATGGGGCTTACTTTCCCTGTATTCCTGGTTCTAAACTCTTGCTTCCTGGTCTTCTGGCTTATTTTCCGCTACCGGCTGGCGTTGGTTCCTCTGATTGGTTTCCTGCTTTGCGCCTCACCCATCAGAACCTATATGCCGATTAACTTCCGTACAAGCAATGTGCCCGAAGGGTCAATCAAGATACTCTCTTATAATGTAATGGCTTTCGGCGATCTCCGGAAAACAGCCGGAAAGAATCCGGTATTGGATTATCTGAAAGAAAGTGACGCCGATATCATTTGCATGCAAGAGTATACGGTGACCCCAAACCGGAAATACGTTACGCAGGATAATATAGATAAGGTTTTGAAGGCTTATCCCTACAAGCATATTCAGCAGGTAGGCGTAAAAGGTTCTTCCAACGGACTGGCTTGTTACTCGAAATATCCGATCCTGCGGACCAGACGGGTGGAGTATGCCAGTAATAATAATGGAAGCATAGTCTATGAAATTGCCATAGGTAAAGATACGGTAACGCTGATCAATAATCATCTGGAATCTAATAAACTGACCGCTTTAGATAAAGAAGTGTATGAAGAAATACTAACCGTTCCTGAGGCTGATAAGGTAAAGAAAGGCGTTTGGCATTTATTGCAGAAACTAGGTGATGCACAGCAGATTCGTGCCACTCAGGCGCGCGCCGTGGCCGAAGAAGTGAAGAAGTCGCGTTATCCATATGTCGTGGTTTGTGGTGACTTCAACGATAGCCCCATCTCGTATGCTCATCAAACAATATCGCAGAATCTGGACGATGCGTTCAGAACCTCCGGCAGTGGTTTAGGTATCTCGTATAATCAGAATAAATTCTATTTCCGGATTGACCATATACTGACAAGTAGAAACCTGAAAGCGTATAACTGTACGGTAGATCGTTCAATCAAAAGCTCCGATCACTATCCGATCTGGACTTATGTGGGTAAACGATAGCAGGGCGGAGATTGGGAAGTGGTTTAGGTAAAGGCTTTTAGCGTATAACGGGTTGGGAATGAATATATTGCTCCCACCACCCCGCCCTTTGGGCACCCCTCCTTGGGCAGGAGGGGAGTTTGGCTGCGCAGCCTGACAAATAGCCCATGCGGCATCGAACTCTCCTCCTGCCCGAGGAGGAGTACCCCGTAGGGGGGAGGTGGTGGGAGCGATTGAACAAAACCATTTCCTACAGAAATAATTAAAACCAATTAAAATATGAAGAAATAATTAACTATCCTAACTGCATGTTGTATGATATACTCCTGCACCCCTAAAGCGGAACAGAATCCGTTCTTTAGTGAGTTTCAAACCGAGTATGGTGTACCACCTTTCGATCAGATAAAGCTGGAACACTACGACCCCGCCTTCAAGAAAGGTATGGAAGAACAACTGGCCAATATTGACGCCATTATAAACAATCAGGAAGCACCTACCTTTGAGAATGTTATTGTAGCATTAGATCAGAGTTCCCCTATTATGAACCGTGTGATCGGTGTATTCTTTAACCTGACAGAAGCCGAAACAACCCCTGAACTGCAAAAGCTATCAGAAGATATTACTCCGGTACTTTCAGAACATAGCGATAACATTTACCTGAACGCCGAACTCTTCAAGAAGGTAGATGCTGTGAACGGGCAGAAAGACCAACTCAATCTGACGACAGAACAAAAACGTTTGCTCGAAGAAACATACAAGAAGTTCGTTCGTTCCGGAGCCAACCTGGGCAATGCCGAACAAGACCGCTTGCGTCAGATCAACATGGAGCTGGCTAAGCTGGAACTTGCGTTCAGCAATAACGTATTGGGCGAAAACAACGACTTCAAACTGTTTGTAGATAAAGAAGCAGACCTGGCCGGCTTGCCCGAATGGTTCAAAGAAAGTGCGGCTCTGGAAGCAACTAATGCAGGTCAGGAAGGTAAATGGTTGTTCACGCTTCATAATCCCAGCCGTCTGCCTTTCCTGCAATATTCGGAAAACAGACCCTTGCGCGAGAAGATCTATATGGCATACATCAACCGCGGTAGCAATGGCAATGCATTCGACAACAAAGAAAACATCGCCAAAGTGGCCACATTACGTTTGGAAAAAGCAAACCTGTTAGGCTTCGACTCTTTTGCCAACTTCGCTTTAGATAATGCAATGGCGAAGAACTCGCCTGCTGTTATGGATTTCCTGAACAATCTCTGGCAATACGCCCTGCCTAAAGCCAAAGCTGAAGCTAAAGAACTGCAAACCTTGATGGATAAAGAAGGCAAAGGCGAGAAACTTGCCGCATGGGACTGGTGGTACTATACCGAGAAACTGCGTAAAGAAAAATACAACCTGGATGAAGAAGAACTGAAACCCTACTTCAAACTCGAAAACGTGCGCGATGGTGCCTTTGATGTAGCCAATAAACTATATGGCATTACGTTTACCCAAATGCAAGGTGTTCCTGTATACCATCCCGATGTAACGGTATTTGAAGTAAAAGATGCCGATGGTTCTCAACTAGGTATTTTCTATGTAGACTACTTCCCACGCGAAGGTAAACGCGGCGGCGCATGGATGAGCAATTATCGTGAACAGTACGGTAGCGTTCGTCCGTTGGTGTGCAATGTATGTAACTTCACAAAACCGGTAGGCGATATGCCTTCGTTACTGACGTTGGACGAAGTGGAAACCCTGTTCCATGAGTTCGGACATGGCCTTCATGGCTTGCTGACCAAGTGTAACTACCTGGGTATTTCGGGCACGAATGTATCCCGCGACTTTGTAGAGCTTCCTTCGCAGGTTATGGAGCACTGGGCTACCGAACCGGAAGTCCTGAAATCTTATGCCAAACATTATGCTACAGGCGAAGTCATTCCCGACGAACTGATCGAGAAAATACAAAACCAAAGCACATTCAATCAGGGCTTTATGACCACTGAACTTCTGGCTGCCGCTCTGCTCGATATGGATTTGCATAACCTCACCGAAAAACAAGATCTGGATGCTGTTGCTTTCGAAAAGGCTGCGATGGATAAACTGGGATTAATCCCTGAAATTGCTCCTCGTTACCGCCTGCCTTATTTCAATCATATCGTGGGTGGATACGCTGCCGGATATTATAGTTACCTGTGGGCAGAAGTTTTAGACTCCGATGCGTTTGAAGCTTTCAAAGAAAATGGTATCTTTGACAAAAAGACAGCAAATCTATTCCGGAGCAATGTATTGGAACAGGGTAATAGTGACGATCCGATGGTATTATACCGTAATTTCCGCGGCGCTGATCCTAAACTTGATGCATTGTTGAAGAATAGAGGAATGAAGTGATTTACGATTTAATTATTTACGATTTACGATTGAAATTACTATTTGTAACTTATAAATCTGTAAAAAGAGAAAGAAAGAGTAACTCCAGTCGTAAATAGTAAGTCGTCAAATCGTAAATAGAGATGGTTACTTCAATCGTAAATAGTAAATTGTCAAATCGTAAATAAAGAAGATGGTTACAAAACAGTTACTTCAGCCCGAGAGCATTGTAGTGGTAGGCGCATCGAATAATGTGCACAAACCTGGTGGAGCGATACTTAGGAATTTGATCAGTGGTGGATACAAAGGGGAATTACGTGGAGTAAATCCCAAAGAGACGGAGGTGCAGGGAATAACCGCCTACCCCAATGTCCACGATATCCCCGATACTGATCTGGCAATCCTCGCTATTCCGGCGGCTCTTTGCCCCGAAGCGGTCGAAGTACTGGCAAGTACAAAGCAGACCCGCGCTTTCATTGTTCTTTCCGCCGGCTTCGGTGAGGAAACCCATGAAGGTGCATTACTCGAACAGCAGATATTGGATACCGTCAATAAATACGGTGCGTCGCTGATCGGCCCCAATTGTATCGGTCTGTTGAACACCTGGCATCATAGTGTCTTTACCCAACCTATACCCAATCTGAACCCTCAGGGGGTAGACCTTATATCCAGTTCCGGAGCAACTGCCGTCTTCATTCTTGAATCGGCAGTTGTGAAAGGGCTACAATTCAACTCTGTCTGGTCCGTAGGAAATGCCAAGCAAATTGGTGTGGAAGATGTTCTGCAATATATGGACGAGACGTTCAATCCCGAAACCGATTCGGACATCAAACTGATCTATATTGAAAGCATTAAAGATCCCGACCGGATGCTTTTCCATGCTTCTTCACTGATACGCAAAGGTTGTAAGATCGCGGCCATCAAGGCGGGTAGCTCCGAGAGCGGGAGCCGTGCGGCCTCTTCGCATACGGGCGCTATTGCCAGTTCGGATTCGGCTGTTGAGGCGTTGTTCCGTAAGGCGGGTATCGTGCGGTGTTTCTCGCGCGAGGAGCTGACTACCGTTGGTTGTATCTTCACATTGCCGGAACTTAAAGGACGCAACTTTGCTATTGTTACCCATGCCGGAGGGCCTGGTGTCATGCTTACCGATGCGCTTTCCAAAGGTGGCCTGAACGTTCCCAAGTTGGAAGGCCCGATTGCCGATGAGCTGAAATCGAAACTATTCCCGGGAGCGTCTGTGAGTAATCCGATAGATATCCTGGCAACCGGTACACCCGAACAACTCAGCACGGTAATTGACTACTGCGAAGAGAAGTTTGAGAACATAGATGCTATCCTTGCCATCTTTGGTACTCCAGGGTTGGTAACGATGTTCGAAACGTATGAAGTGTTGCATCAGAAGATGTTGACCTGTAAAAAACCAATCTTCCCTGTACTTCCTTCTATTAATACCGCAGGCAAAGAGGTAGACGAGTTCCTTAAAAAAGGACACGTAAACTTTGCCGATGAAGTGACGCTGGGTACTGCACTCTCGCGTATTATGAATGCTTCCTGTCCGGCAACTAATGAGATAGAGCTTTTCGGTGTGGATGTTCCTAAGATCCGCCGTATTATTGATTCCATTCCGGAGAACGGATACATCGCTCCCAACTATGTACAGGATTTGTTGAAATCGGCAGGTATCCCTTTGGTCAGTGAATTTGTTTCCGATATCAAAAGCGATGTGATAGCTTTTGCCCAGCGTACTGGTTTCCCGGTGGTAGCCAAAGTGGTTGGTCCGGTTCATAAATCCGATGTGGGTGGGGTAGTGCTTAACATTACCAGCAAACAACATCTGGCGTTAGAGTTCGACCGGATGATGCAGATTCCCGAGGCCAAAGCCGTAATGGTGCAACCCATGCTGAAAGGAACAGAGCTCTTTATCGGAGCTAAATACGAAGAGAAGTTCGGGCATGTGGTGCTTTGCGGGCTTGGTGGAATATTTGTTGAGGTGCTGAAAGATGTCTCTTCCGGTTTGGCGCCCTTGTCTTACGAAGAGGCTTATTCTATGATCCGTTCGCTGCGTGCGTATAAGATTATTAAAGGTACGCGCGGACAAAAAGGAGTCAACGAGGATAAGTTTGCCGAGATCATCGTGCGGTTATCGACTTTGCTGCGCTTTGCTACGGAGATCAAGGAGATGGACATCAACCCGTTGCTGGCCACCGAGAAAGATGTGATAGCGGTGGATGCGCGCATACGAATAGACAAAAACTAAAATCTATTCAACAATATTAATGCCGTTTATACCCTGTTTCTAATCCTTTCAATATATCTTCAATTCGAGAAAGTAACTAATGCTTAATTTTGCTCTCACTGGAAAATTGATTTAGTTACTTTTAAATTTGATAGATTGTATGAAAAAACATTTCTTTCGATCTTTGCCTGTCATGGCAGTCATAGTCATGTCTTGTGCTTCCGCACCCAAAGAAGATCATAGTTGGATTAGAAAGGGTATTGATGTGGCATCTGCTCAGTTAAAACTTACTGCTGAGGAAATTGCCGACTCAGCTAAACTGCCGCGTTGTATTTCTGTGGGGTATGAATTAGACTTTCTTTGTAAGCAGTTGGAGCACCAATCTGCTACCTTTAAAGATTCGCTACATCCAAATCCATCACCAGAATTGGTGGGGAAAAGACAGTTGGTTGGTGTCAGCGACTGGACTAGCGGGTTCTTTCCCGGTTCACTATGGTATACTTACGAGTTAACAGGCGATCAAGCTCTGAAACAGTATGCAATAGCATATACGAATTTGTTGTATCCCGTCAGAGAAGAGGCTGGAACCCATGATGTCGGATTTATGATGAATTGCAGTTATGGCAATGCCGGACGGCTTTCGCCTAACGATACCATCCCTACTGTATTGAAGCAAACGGCCGATAACCTTATCGCCCGCTTTGACACAGGGATTGGTGTCATTCGTTCCTGGGATTTTGGTACATGGAATTATCCGGTCATTATTGATAATATGATGAACCTGGATTTGCTTTTTAATGTAAGTAAGCTTACGGGTAATCCTGTGTATAAGGATATTGCGGGTAAACATGCTTATACTACGATGAAAAACCACTTCCGTCCTGATTATTCTTCTTATCATGTAGTCAGTTACAATAGCGATGGTACGGTAGAACTCAAAGAGACTCATCAGGGAAAGAATGCTGAGTCTTCGTGGTCTCGTGGTCAAGCCTGGGCGGTTTATGGTTATACATCCTGCTATCGTGAAACAGGCGATAAAGCGTTTCTTGATTTTGCCGGGAAGATTGCAGACCTTATTATGTCGAGAGTAAAGACCAGCGACTTCATACCTTATTGGGATTATGATGCGCCCGACACTCCCGAGACACCGAGAGATGCTTCGGCTGCTGCTATTACGGCTTCTGCATTTATAGAGTTGAGTACGATGGTACCCGATGGTAAACATTACCTGGATTATGCCACTACCATATTGAAGAATCTGTCAAGTGATACTTACCTGGCTAAGGTTGGCGAAAATCAGGGCTTTATCCTGATGCACTCCACCGGTTCGCTTCCTCATGGATCGGAGGTTGATACTCCCCTTAATTATGCCGATTACTATTATATGGAAGCGCTTGAACGCTATATGAAACTAAAAGGATTAGAATATAAAAACCTATAATATCATGAACAATATATCTAAATATGTTGCTTTAGTGTTTATACTATTCTGCCTGTCAAGTAGAATTTCTGCCCAACAACTAAAGCCTGAAGCCTTCTCTTTATTAAACCTTGACTATCCGGGGTTAGAGAAAGTGAAGACACTACATGAAGCCGGAAAAGATGCCGACGCTGCAAAAGCGTTACTGGATTACTACCGCGGAAGAACCGCTGTAAAGCATCCGGATATTGACCTGACGAAGATCAGAATCTCCAAAGAAGAACAGAAATGGGCGGATGATGCCTTGGAGCATACGTTCTTTTCCCATAAAGGTTATCAGCCTTCTTATAACTATGGCAAAGATATCAACTGGCAATACTGGCCTGTGCAGGACAATGAACTTCGTTGGCAACTCCACCGGCACAAATGGTTCGCTCCGATGGGGAAGGCCTATCGTGTTTCCGGTGACGAGAAATATGCCAGGGAGTGGGTTCATCAATACATGGACTGGATTACCAAAAATCCGTTGGCTAAAATAAATAAAGACGAATACGAGATGTTGAATGCTGACGAGGTGAAGGGGTTGGTAGAAAATGTGCGCTTTGCCTGGCGTCCGCTTGAGGTCAGCCACCGCATGCAGGACCAGACCAACCAGTTTCAGTATTTTATCGTATCTCCTAGCTTCACGCCTGAATTCCTGACTGAGTTCCTGGTGAATTACCATAAGCATGTCATACATCTTTTGGGCAACTACTCGGAAAAGGGTAATCATCTGTTGTTCGAAGCGCAACGTACTATTTATGCCGGTGCATTTTTCCCCGAATACAAGGATGCTTCTGCCTGGAGGAAAAGAGGAATTGATGTATTGAACCGTGAGATTGAGATACAGGTATATGATGACGGCGGACAGTATGAGCTTGATGCACATTACCATGCAGCGGCCATAAACATCTTCTGCAAGGCACTTTATATGGCCGATGCTAACGGCTTCCGCGGTGAATTCCCACAATCTTATATGGATACGATAGAGAAGATGATCGTGTTTTACATGAACATTTGTTTCCCGGATTATACGAATCCTTGTTTTAGTGATGCACAGATTGGTGCAAAGCATGCCGAACTAAGAAATTACAGGGAGTGGATGAAGTTATTCCCAAAGAATGAGCAGATCCGTTACTTCGCAACTGAAGGCAAGGAAGGCAAACTTCCTCAGAACCTGTCGCGTGCGTTTAAAACCACTGGCTTTTATACTTTCCGTAATTCCTGGAAGAAGGATGCTACTGTAATGGTGATGAAGGCAGGTCCCGAAGGCTTCTGGCACAATCAGCCGGATAATGGAACTTTTGAACTTTGGTTTAACGGAAAGAACCTTTTTCCCGATTCGGGTGTGTATGTTTACGCGGGCGATAGTGAGGTGACCAAACAGAGAAATTGGTTCCGCCAAACAATGGTGCATAATACATTGACGCTGGATAATAAAACGTTGGAGACAACTCAATCCGTATGTAAATACTGGAACGGCGAAGGTAACGTTCAAACGTTGGTGACCGAGAATCCGGGCTATGCGGGCTTAACCCATCGCCGTACCGTGTTCTTTGTAGATAATACGTATTTCGTTTTGGTAGATGAGGCTTATGGCGATGCAGTGGGAGAAGTGAATCTCCATTATCAATTGGCCGAAGGGAAAGTCGACCTTGACCCCAAAACGATGATGGTGAATTCTGATTATGCCGGAAGCAGTAATGTAAAACTGCAATGTTTTGGTGAGAAGCCGCTGACTATGAAGGAAGAAGAAGGCTGGTACTCTACCACGTACCGTAAACGTGCCGAGCGTACGGCTTTATCGTTCAATACCCAAAAGCAGACTGGGGATACTTCTCGCTTTATTACTGTTATTTATCCTTTGACGGATCGTGCAAAAGCGCCTGAGCTATCTGCTAAATTCAATAATAAGGAGTTTTCAGCTTCTGGGGTAGAAGTGGAAGTTAAGGTGAATGGTAAGAAGCAAGTGCTAAAGATTAACTTCTAGGAGGGTTGTATTGTAGGGGCGGTTCGCGAACCGCCCAATACACAGAATATACAGAAAGCCATTTTCGGGCGGTTCGCGAACCGCCCCTACATTATTGATGGCTTCTTTCCCACTTCTTTGCCTCTATCAGGATATCATCGCTGATTTCTTTTCTCAGCTTTTCATGATATTCCTTATTGATGGCATGGCGTACTGCTACGGGATCTTCTGCATTTTTCGTTTGTTTCCCGATTTCCAGGTTGCGTTCTGCCCAATTGGCTACGATTGCTTCTTTTTGTTCATCAGTCAATTTCAGATCAATGAACATCTGTTCATACTTGTCCAGTACTTTCTGTCTGGCTCTTTGCATGGCTTTGTCGTTTTGTGCCATAGTTACTGTAGAGAATAGTGCGAAGAACGCAATAGCAAATAAAATTCTAAATCGTTTCATGACATTGGTTATTAGGGTTAATAATTCATATTGCAATATTAGGCATTATATTTATGAGCCGATTAAACTCCTGTTTCAAATGATTCAGTGCATATTCTATTGGCTTAATTTTTGTGCAGAAAAACTTAGTTTTTGTGTTTTTGTGATTATGGTGCCTGATTTTGACCCTTTTACCTCGTTTTTTTAGTGCTCTGGAAATATAACTTCTGAGATTAATATCTTATATTTGAATCACAGTCTGTCACGCCTTTAGTATAACTTATATTCAACATACATGATTTCACTCATATCTAATACCTCTTCCGCTTTGGCAAAGTCGATCCTCCTGATTGTTTTGTTCACATTCGTTCCCTCTCTGTTGAGTGCCGGGCCTACCCAGAGAGACATTGCTTTCTTTAAGATATCCATTGAAGAAGGACTGTCTCAAAGTACCGTTTTCGATATTGCCCAGGATAATATGGGTAATCTTTGGGTGGCTACTGCTGATGGACTGAATAAGTATGACGGATACCGCTTTACGGTTTACCGCTCCGATAGCGAAGACGAGGAGGCTATCCAGTCCGATTATCTCCGGGCGCTGTGCATGGTAGAAGGCGAGCGCATACTGATTGGCGGAAAGAGCGGTGTAACGCTGTATGATATCCGAAAGAACCGTTTCACCAACCACCTCCTGAATAAAGAAATCCATCAAATCATATCGTATAATGAGTCTATCTACTATATGATCTGCCTTTCGGATATATATAAATATAATGTGGAAACCGGAAACCTGTCATTGGAATATGAAGCTAAGGACCTGAATCTGCATACCATTAAACTCTATAACAATCAACTTCTATTGGGTACAAGCAAGGGGTTATACTATTTTAAAGACGGTAATCTGGAACCTTACCCCGTTGTGGTTGATGCTTTAGTACAAGACATTAAGCAGGTAAACAACGGCTTTTGGTTGGCAACTGAGGGGAAAGGTCTGCTCTTTCTGCATAATAACGGCGGCATCAAAAGTTACATGCCTGTTAAAGGCAACGATAAAAGCCTGATTTCCCCCAATGTCCGGAAGCTGGAGATTGATGCCCAGGGCCGGTTGTGGGTAGGGACGATGGACGGATTGAGTATATATAACCAGGAAACCGACGACTTCGCCTGCTACAATAGCAGTTCCATTAAAGAAGGAAAGATTAGCCATAATTCCATCCGTAGCATGTGCCTCGATAATCAGGGGGGTATGTGGTTGGGAACTTATTTTGGCGGACTGAATTATTATCATCCGCTTCAGAATCAGTTCAAGAACATTTCAAACATTCCGTTTACCAACAGTCTGAGCGATGATATAATCAGTTGTATTGTCGAAGGGAAGCCCGGCGAATTGTGGATTGGTACCAATGATGAGGGGTTGAACCGGTACGACACCCAGACGGGAGAATTTACTTATTATTCTAAAGAAAACTGCCTGCTGTCCAACAACATCAAGGCTGTATTGGTGGATGGAGATTATATCTATGTGGGTAGCCATGGGGGTGGAATGAGTCGTGTTCATATTAAAACCCGTCAGGCCCGGCACTATACCAAGGAAAACAGTAAGCTGGGTAGTAACGACGTGTACAGCATTCTGAAAGATAAGAAAGGGAATCTGTGGATTGCTACACTGGATGGGTTGAAAATTCTCGATCCCTCTGCTGAGATATTCTATACGATCTCCGATTACAAGCCTATTGGGGTGTCTACCGATAACCTCGCCGCCTTGCTTTCTTCCCGGCAGGTACACGCGCTCTATCAGGATAGCAAAGACAAAATATGGATCGGCACCGAACTGGGTGTTTATACCTTCTCGCTGAATAACAACCTGTTGGTACATTACGATATCGGTTCCACAAAGAAGTACGAGCGTATTAACTGCTTCCTTGAGAGCTATGACAAAAGGATATGGATCGGCATGCATTCCGGTCTTGGTGTGCTGGATGATGCTACCCAGACCATCCGGACGTTCAATACGCACAATGGCTTGCCGAACAATAACGTTTATGGTATACTGGAGGATGGCAACAACCGCCTCTGGATCAGTACCAATAACGGTTTGGCTTGTATCACGCCCGGATTTGAGAGAATCCGCTATTATACGTTGAAAGACGGCATTCAGGGCGATCAGTTTAATTATTATGCTTACTGCCGCCTGCAATCCGGCGAGATGTATTTCGGGGGAGTAAACGGGATTACCCATTTCTTCCCGGAGCATCTGATAGACAATCCGTATATACCCCAGGCGGTGATCAGCGACCTGAAAGTATACAATACCACTGTGCTTCCCGATGATGGTACCGGAATTGTGGAGCAGGACATCAGCTATACGCAAAGCATTACGCTGAGACCAACACAGAACTCCTTTAGCCTTCAGTTTACAGTGCCCAATTTCCTTTCCATGAAGCACGATATGTTTGCCTATCGGCTGGAAGGGGTGGACGGGAATTGGATTTATACTTCCGATAATCAGCCGGTGGTATACTCCAACCTCAACCCCGGCCATTACGTTTTTCAGGTGAAGGCCGGAAACCGTGACGCCCGGTGGAGCGAAGAGGTGCGCGAACTAAACATACGGGTTCTTCCCTTCTGGTGGGATACGCTGTGGTTCAAAGCTGGCTTGCTCTTGTCTACCATTCTCGTTCTGTATCTCCTTATACGTGTTTATAATAACAGGCAGAAATTGAAAAACGAACTCGCACTCGAACGCCTGGAACAGGAGAAAAAGGAAGAAATTAACCAGACGAAACTCCGGTTCTTCATCAACATTTCCCATGAATTCCGCACGCCGCTTACCTTAATCCTGTCGCCTCTGAAAGAGTTGATCAATCACTCGACAGATAAGTGGGCGAAGAATCAGATGGAGATTGTGATGCGAAATGCCAACAAGCTCATGCATCTTGTAGACCAGCTTATGGACTATCGCAAAGCAGACCTGGGCGTTTTTGCGCTTAAGGTTCTGGAGGGCGATGTAAGCAAACAGGTCGATGAACAGATGGAACTTTTCGACCGGCTGGCAAGGCAAAAGGATATTGATTTTGTCTACGAGAACAGCCTGAGCCGCGAAAAGGTGTGGTACGACCCGGCTTACTTTGACCTGATCGTGAGCAACCTGCTGTCCAACGCCTTTAAGTTTACCCCTCAGCACGGATCAATTACCATTAAAACTTACCTGAGGGATGAGAACTTCGTGTTCAGCATCAGCGATACGGGTACGGGTATGAAAGAAGAAGACCGGGCAAGGGCTTTCGAACGCTTCTTCCAGGCGAACAACGAGGTGAAGGGAACGGGCGTGGGACTATCGCTCGTGAAGCGGTTGGTAGAGTTGCATCATGCGCAGATTGAGTTACAAAGCGCCATCGGTCAGGGAACCACCGTCATCGTTTCCATACCGCAGGATATCAATATCTATCCGGAGCAGGAAAGAGCCGAGGCAAAGGAAGATCTGGGATTCTACCGCCAGATGTCTGATGAGAAAATAGACCTGCTCGTCCAACCCGGTGAGTATGCCAACCGCGCGGACGACGAAACGGGCGAGGAGGCTAAGAAGCCAACCATTCTTATAGTAGAAGATGACCCGGACGTAAGGAGTTATCTGATCAATAACTTTCAGGATGTGGCGCGTGTTGAGAAAGCCACCAACGGCAAGGAAGCCTTGGAGGTGATCAATGAAAAAGAAGTTGACCTTATGATCACCGACCTCATGATGCCTGTGATGGATGGTATGGTGTTGACCAAGACGATTAAGCAGAACATAAAAACAAGTCACATCCCCGTCATCATGCTTACCGCAAAGTCCGGCGAGGAAGATAAATACGAAGGGTTTGTGGCAGGGGCCGACAGTTATATACAGAAGCCGTTCGATATTTCGATACTTAAAGTCAGGGTGCGGAATATGCTTCAAAGTAAGTACAGGATATTGCAGCATTACTCCGATACACTCGAGATTGAGCCTCAGAAGCTGGCTCTTAACGAACTTGACAGGGAGTTTCTGGAGAAGGCAAAAAGCATCGTCGAGAAGAACATGGATAATGTAGACTTCTCGGTCGACGATTTCTGCCGCGATATGGCCATGAGCCGTTCCAACCTTCACCTGAAGATGAAAGCCATTACCGGCGAGTCTACCGTTGAGTTCATCAAGAAGATCCGGTTCAACGAGGCGTGCAATCTATTGAAAGATGGAAGGTACTCCGTAACGGAAATCAGTACGATGGTGGGCTTTAGCGCGTCTTCATACTTCACCACCAGCTTCAAGAAATACTTCGGAATGCTACCTACCGAATATGTCAGGAAACTGAAGGAATAGCAAAATGCAACCGCCTCATTTTCGGTTTGCAATGGGCGTGTTTTTCAAATGATACTTTCTTGGATGTTCTGACACCCGGGTCTCAAGTGCTTTCACACCCGGGTGTCAGCCATCTTTACACCCGGGTGTCAATGGGTCTGACACCCGGGTGTCAGAAATTCCGGGCTACTTGCATTTGAAATCTAAGGCATCGGAAAAACACAAAAATGCAAGGCCGAAAAATGCTTTTTGAAGCTATAAAACCCTATTCAACCCATCGGATTGCACAATTTCTAATATAAATTCAATAATATTTAAGTTCCGGTGCACCCGGTTTACAATAAACGAAACATGGCTAAAGTCTCATTTGCCCGATTCGTCGTAATATTGCATTATCAATCTGCCACAGTTTTGGCGGGTGTAATGTTAACCCATAAAGTTTAATGAAATGAGACTGATCTCAAAATCCCTTAGTATAGCTTTACTCTTTGATACGATATCCGGAATATCATCAACTATCCGGTATCTACTGGTATAGGAGGCACGTAACAGAGCGGGGCGTATGCATATTAACCAAATATGAAGTCGTCAACCCTCCATACACCCCCTCTGTTTGCGCTGCTGTATAAATGAAACAAACTTAAAATCAAACCAATAAGTTACACCTTATATAATATGAAAACAATTCGAATCCTTCTTTTCTTCTTCTTTGCCGCGGCAGCCACAGGTTCCGGCCTGCGTGCCCAGAATAAAGTAGAAGTCATCGGCAAAGTCTCCGACCAGGAGAAACTAGAGATGATCGGTGCCACCGTCCGCGAAAAAGGAGCCAACAACGGTGTCGTGACCGACCTTGACGGAAGATACAAAATCACCGTTTCGGCCGGTGCCACCCTGGAGTTTGCCTATCTCGGTATGCGTACCAAAGAAGAAAAAGTAAACGGACGGAGCATTATAAACGTCGTGCTCGAATCGGCAGATGTGGAGCTTAACGAAGTGGTCGTTATCGGCTACGGCACCGTGAGACGTGGCGAGCTTACCAGTTCCATCGCTTCGGTACGGGGAAAAGAAATTGAAAAACTACCCGTCACCGATGCCCTGCAAGCCCTCGCGGGACGGGTAGCCGGACTGCAAATCACCTCCGCATCCGGTAGCCCCGATGCTACCACGCAGGTCAAGATACGTGGCGGGATATCCATTACCCAAAGCAACGACCCCCTATACATTGTTGATGGTTTCCCGGCACCCGACGGACTGACGGGCATCGAGCCATCCGACATCGAATCCATCGACGTCATGAAAGATGCCTCGGCAACCGCCATTTACGGTGCCGCCGGTGCCAACGGAGTCATCCTCATTACCACAAAATCGGGGGCCGAAGGAAGAGCCAACGTCACCTTCGATGCTTATATCGGTATGAAGAAAATAACCAAACGAGTGAAAACACTCAGCGTAGCCGACTTCGTTCGGCTGGAATACGAACGCGCCATGCTAAAGTCAGAAGACGATCAAAGAGGCATCGTAGGTGTATACGGTGGTGGATACAACAACGCACTATCCGTAAAAGACAACATGCAGAACACCTGGTACGACATACCGGAATACTACAACAACCGTCCCGGCGTAAACTGGCAGGATGAAGTCTTCGATGGCTATACCCCCATCACACAGAACTACCGCCTCTCTGTTGATGGCGGAACGAAAGAAACCAACTTCAACGTATCCCTTTCGCATACCAACGACGATGGTATTATGACCAACAGCGGTCTTGAAAGAAACAATATCCGCCTGCGGTTCGGACATAAACTATCTCCTAAAGCCACGCTGAATGCCAGCGCCATCTATACCGAAGACCAGATCTCCGGCTTAGGCTCCCTTCAGGATGGTGGACGGTTTAGCGCCATGCGGCAGATTATCCAATCGCGCCCCGTCATATCAAGAGATGGAAACGACAGAACGTTGGTCGACCTGAACGTTGACCCTATGCTCGAAGATGATAGTGGCAACGTCATGATCAACCCCATTACCGCCATCCGCGAAGAAGAAAGAGATCGCGGAACGGAGATCATCAACTTCAATGCCAGCCTAAAGTATGAACTCATCAAGGGGCTTGTCTTCCAGACACAAGGCTCCCTTCGCCGCCGCTCATCCTGGAACGATGTGTTCTATCATGCCAATAGCCGCCAGGCCATGCGAAGTGATGGCCCATACGCCATGCTGGCGAAGAATACCGATAAAGGCTGGAACTATACCAATACCGTAAACTGGCGTCCACGCCTTCCTAAAAAGCATAATATGAACATTATGGTAGGGCAGGAAGAAAAATACCGCAAGTTCACCAGCTATACGAGCCAGGTAAAAGGCTTCCCCGAAATCAACAACGGGCTGAACAGCCTGCAACTCGGAACAACGGCTACTGTACCCGTAACCACCGTCGAAGGTGAAAGAGATCTGTCGTTCTTCACCCGTGTCACTTACGACTACCTGAAGAAATACCTCTTCTCTGCCACCTATCGCCTCGATGGCTCCAGCAAGTTTGGCAATGCCCATAAGTGGGGACACTTCCCCTCGGCTTCTTTTGCATGGCGCGCCATTGACGAAGACTTCGTCAGAAACCTCAACCTATTCTCCGACTTTAAAGTTCGGTTTGGTGTAGGAACAGCCGGTAACAATAACATCGGGCGGTACAAATCACTCTACCGGCTAAGGCCAGGCACCATGCCCGAGAACAATCAGGAGTCTAGCTCGGTAGGTTCCACCCAGCTTGCCAACCCCAACCTGAAGTGGGAAACCGATATCAGCATCAACCTGGGACTGGAATTCGGGTTCTTCGACCAACGCCTGCAAGCCGTCATCGACCTCTACCAGAATACAGCGAAAGACCTGTTGCTGGAAAGGCAAATCCCCCTGGCCAGCGGATACGGCACGGTATTACAGAATATCGGAGAGACGGAGAACCGCGGTGTCGAAATCGCCCTCCGCTCGCACAATATAGAAACCAAAGATTTCCGGTGGACAAGCGCCCTGAACTTCTCTTTAAACAAGAACAAAGTCAAGCGGCTGACCAACGTGAAAGAAATGCCCGTACGCTCTGCCTGGAACAGCAGTGGAGAATTTAACGACTACGATTACCTGCTCGAAGTAGGTAGCGCCCTGGGACAAATGTGGGGCTGGGAAGTGGAAGGACTTTACTCGGTAGACGACTTTAACTACAACCCCGAAACCCAAACCTATGAGCTGAGAGACAAAGTAGTGACCAGTCCCGACGTGGCAGTCAAGCCCGGCTACTGGAAGTACAAAGACCAGAACAAAGACGGAAAGATAGATGCCGAAGATCGTGTGGTTATCGGAAATGCCAACCCGAAGTTCTACGGAGGATTAACCAATACCTTCGAATACAAAGATTTCGACTTCTCTTTTATCTTCAACTACAGCGTGGGAGGTAAAGTATATAACGCCAACAAAATGTTCTATACTAAGATGGATTATAAGTACAATAACAACCTGGAAGTAGTGAAAGACCGTTTCACTTATATCAACGAAAAGGGCGAGAACGTGTTCCACAATCCCGGCGAACTGGCCCGCATCAATCAGAACGCAAGTTTCACCTCTATAGATGGGAACGCAACGCTTCGGTTCAACTCCGAATACGTAGAGAACGCTTCCTTCCTGCGATTGTCCAATATCATGCTGGGCTATACATTGCCCACCCAACTCTCAAGGAAATTCTATGTACGCAAACTACGGGTGTACGCCAGTGCGAATAATCTTCTCACTCTTACCGGTTACTCCGGCTACGATCCCGAGGTGAATACCAACCCTAACAGCGGTCTAACCCCTGGTGTAGACTGGGGCGCTTACCCCCGTTCGTTTTCGATGATCTTTGGTGTAAACATGACATTTTGATAAGCTATGAAGACTATAATAAATAAAATAAAGCAAGCCGTATGGATATCCGCTTGCGCACTGGCAACAGTAACCCTGTCCACCTCATGCAATGACTACCTGGACGAACCCATTTACGACTCCTGGGGAGAGGATTTCTTCAGCTCCACCGAAAGGCTCAACCTCGGTGTACGCGGTGTACTCGAAAGTTTCAGTTCACAAGATACCTACGGCATGTCTTGGATGGTGTTTGATTGTGATACCGATATATCCCATATACAGGGAGCCGGAACCGGGCATGTGGCCAGAGACTTGGGACATTACAACATTTATACTTCGCACGTCTGGCTGGAAAATGCATGGAAGCTGTACTACAAAGCCATAGATAGGGCAAACTTCATTCTCGCCAAGAAGGACGACGTAATAGTAGCCGATACCGATAAAGACCGGGCAACCTATAAACAACTGATCGCCGAGGCCAGAGTGATGCGGTCGCTGGCTTATTTCGACCTGATCAGACTCTTCGGCGACGTACCCTATAAGGACACCTATACCGTTCTCGATGGCGAAGATATGAAATACCCCCGCACCGATTCACAGGAAATATACGGTCACATCTGCGAAGAAATGGAAGAAGCAGTCCCCGACCTGTTATGGCACGATGAATTCCCCGGTGGCTATGTGGGACGTTTCTCTAAGGGTGCCGGACATGCACTGCTTTCCCGCATGTATCTTTTCCGTGCCGGTTGGTCATTGCGACAATCCGGAACAATGGAACGACCGGCCGAATATATGGATTATTACCGCAAGGCTTCCGAACATGCGGGTATGGTAATTCAATCGGGTAAACACGCTTTGAATGCCAAATACGATGCCGTATTTAAAAATATGTGCGAGTACAAACTCGAACCACAAGAGAACCTTTATGAATTTCAATTCTATAGCGCAACCGCTCAGAAAGGCGGATCAAGTCAGGTGGGTACCTATAACGGAGTGCTTATTGCACAAGGTTCAAGCTTTGGACGGGCAAACTCTTACATCAAAACCCATCACTTCTTCTACGATACGTTTGAGGATACCGACTTGCGGAAAGATGTCTCTGTGGCTACATGGCGAATCAATTATACAGACGGGAAAGATGTGTATGCACCCATCGCCCGCAACCAAAGCTACACCTGGGCGCCGGCAAAATGGAGAAGAGACTGGCACGCAGGCGATGCCAAAGACCCCAACTATACCAACGTAAACTGGGTATTTCTTCGCTACTCCGATGTGTTACTGATGAAAGCCGAGGCGGAAAACGAAGTAAATAACGGTCCGACTGAGAGTGCCGTAGATTGTTTGAACCAGGTGCGCAGAAGAGCATACGGTTATGATCCGAATATCCCGAACGCTACGCTAGACTATACTGTTTCCGATTTCGATAAAGACACATTCTTCAAAGAAATCGTAGCCGAACGTGCCCGCGAACTTTGTTTTGAAGGTCACAGACGGATGGATCTTATCCGCTGGAACATGTTGGGCGATGCCATAACGAATACCAAGAAGCAATTCGATGCTGCAATTGCCGCAGGCGAACTCAGACAATATAGCTTTGATGCAGGCATTCGCTTTACACCCAATAAGCATGAACTCTATCCGGTGCCATCCCGCGAAATCTTAGAGACAGGCAATTTCTGGAAGCAGAACCCGGGATATACCAATTAATAACCCCTTAAAACGATACGAAGTATGAGATTTAAACATACCATATTTGCAACCTTGTCTTTTTTGATGGCGATGTTTGCAGCCTGTGATAGTGACGATGATAAGTCAGACCCGGACCTGCAACCTGACTATCTCACCTTTGAAGGCACCATTATAGGCAAAGAACAGGGGGAAGGGGAGAGCCCGTTATGGCCCGTAAATAACATCATCGGTTTGTATGCTACCAACGCCGATGAGAAGGCAATCCTAAGCGATTACCAGAACCTGCGCTATATCACCGAGAAAGGCGATGGCAAGTTTGCTCCGGGCAATAAGTATACCGATGTAATCTATTACCCCGAAGATATCCATAACGTACAGTTCATATCTTATTCACCCTATCGCACAGAGATGACGAGCGGTGTTTATAAGGTCGATCTTACCCAACAGAGCAATCAGCATAACCTTGATTTGATGTATGCCGAAAGTACACAAACCAAACCTGCCGATAACCTCATCAAGCTGGACTTTGGGCATGAACTCTCCAAAGTAGTATTCAATATTAAAGCGGGAAAAGGCTTAAGTGCCTTAACCAACCTGAAAGTAACCGTTACCAACCTGAAAGCGAAAGCCGATTATCGCTTATTGGACCGGTCGTTCAAGGAAGAGGAAACCGTTACCGATATCGTAATGAAAACAACCGCTGTAGATGGGGGAGCCATATCTGAAGGGATCATTCTGCCTACCGAAGCCGCAGAACGCAAGTTTGTATTCAGAGTGGTCATAGGGAACGATACGAAAACATTTGAGATCAATGCCAGTGAAGAAGTCTTTCCACGTGGTAAGAAACAAACCTTCGATATTACCCTGGAACGCAATGAAGTGATACTGGATGCGAAATCAACCATCGAAGACTGGGGACTGGGCAGTTCGGAAACCATCATCATTGACCCTACAAAGCCTACAGGTGAAGGTGGTGGCGAGATAGAATACGTAACCAAAGAATTCTTTGCGGAAACCTTCGGAACGGGAGCCGCCAATATTAAACTAGACGAGTATACGGGTTTCGATATGTCGTCTCCGGTAGTTTATTCCAATGGCGTTGTCCGTTTAGACCTGCAACTACAACCGGACCGCTTCCCGGATAACGGATACTTCCTGACCATGTTACAGCATAACGGTACTCCGGCAAGTGAGAAAACGCTGATTATTGATAACATTCCAAGCGAAGGATACCAGGATATGGTTTTGTCGTACGATTATGCAGCCGGTAACGTAGATATGAAGTTCGGCGATCTTACCTTAAAATGTAACGGCGTAGAAGTCGCGTTGCCTGATCAGAAAATCAAGAATAGGGACCGATTTGAGGGAGTGAACGTAAATATTCCACAAGGTACAACAAAGATTGAGTTCGTTCAGGATAGGGCCACATTGAGTTATTTACGCCTGGATAATATCAAAATCAAAGGGAAAACCGCAAAAGAAAACAAATAACCGGTAAATACTTAAAACGAGATGAAATACTTTAAACTAGCAATTATATGGTTATCGTTAGGCGTTCTCAGTGCTTGCACACAGGATGAAACGCTGCAAACCGGACATGAAAAGGTTACGGTACAGTTCTCTTCGATTGTAACCGGTGAGGATGGCGAATCCATATCAAGAGCATCCGGCACAATATGGACAGCCAACGATAAGATCGGTATATTTATGAAGAAAGCCGGGCAAGACCTTGCAGCGGAAAGCATCGTGAACAATGTCTCCAACATTTCCTATAAAACAGTGAGTGGCGACGGTTTCTTTGCACCGGTACAAACAAGCGAAGAAACCTATTTTCCTGCACTTGGTTCGGTGGACTTTATTGCTTACTATCCATATACGGATAATCCGGCAGGTTATACATATACCGTGAATGTATCTGATCAATCCGATTTGGAAGCCATCGACCTGTTGTACTCGAATAATGTATTGGCAGCCAACAAGGTTAATCCGCAAGTAAAGCTGCAATTTGATCATGTACTGTCTAGTATCAAATTCAATATCTCGGCTACAAATCCTGCAAGTGATCTGTCAGGCTTGAAGATAACCTTAAAGGGATTGCCTACAGAGGCGCAACTTGATCTCAGAGACGGTGATCTTAACATTGTCCAACTATCAACAGCCGATATAGAGGTACAAGTATCTGCCGATGGAACCACTGCCGAGGCTATTGTCTTACCTGTAGGTCTGTATGCATTCGATATCACATTCACTTTGGGCAGCGTTTCCGTAACTGAAACAATAAATGATATGGATCTATCTGCCGGGTCCAGAGAAGTACGTAATGTAATGATTACCGGAGTTTAACCGGTTCGCAATAAATTGAGATAATTAAATATTAACCACTAAATGAAATAACCCATGAAGATTAGAAGTCTTTTATTATCGACGGCAGCACTTGCCACTCTTGTTCTATCCTGCTCGGATGACAATGCACACATGTCTGACAACACCAACCTGGTGAGTTTTAAATCGACCATTATCGGTCAGTCGGCCATCTCAAGGGCTGCAAATACAGCCTGGGGTTCGGGTGATGGTATTGGTGTCTTTATGAAAACCGGAACGGGACTTAGTTCCATTGTTGGCGATGCCGACAACAAGAAGTACCAAACTACAGGTGATGGAAACTTTACGGCTGCCACAAGTGGCGACGCTATTTACTTCCCCAGCTCGGGAACAGTAGACTTCGTTGCTTATTATCCCTACACCACTCCTTTGGACAACTATATCTATAAAGTGAATGTAGCCAACCAATCCTCTCAGGAAGCTATAGACTTGTTGTACTCGGATAACGCTACAGGCAAATCCGGTGGCAATGATGTAACACTGAACTTTAAACACATGCTTACCAAAGTGGTGTTTAATATAACCGCTTCCGATCCTGTGACCAGCCTGGCGGAATTGAAAGTAGAAATCTCCGACATGAAAACAAAGGCAGATTATAACCTGGGCGATAAATCTCTTGTTGAAGAAGGCGCTGCTGCCAACATTGAATTAAAGACAACAGTAAGCGGATTAACCGCTGTATCCGAAGCAATTGTTTTACCAACTTCTGCTGCTACCCGCAAATTCACATTCACCCTGAAAGTGGGTGATGAAACCGAATCATTCGATTGGGATGCCAGCTCACAGACGTTTGTGCAGGGTAAGAAGAATACGTATACGGTTAATTTAAGCAAAGTAGATGGCGTGGCAATCAGTCCGGATGCCGATATTACCGATTGGGGGCAAGGTAGCTCTGAGAATATCAATATAGACCTTACCCCAGCACCTAAGCCTGTGGAAGTAGAGTTCTTCTCGGAAACGTTTGGTGTACCGGCTAACCAGACCGGCAAGCAAAATGCTGCGATTGCTACGTATCAGGCTTACGATATGAGTACAGCTACATATTCTGCTTCAGGGACTACAATGCCTAACATACATGCCAATTATGATTTAGGTAGTTTAGGCGAATGTGACTTTCATATTCAATTCCCTAAAGATGAAGGTACAGGATATACGGATAAGGTTTTTACTATTGATAATATTGATAGCCAGAATTACAAGGATTTGAAACTGTCTTTTGATATTGCAGGATCAAATACAAGCGTTAAGATAAGTGATTTGACATTGAAGTGCAATGATGTTGAAGTAACGCTTTCAGATAATAGTGCTGCCAGAGATAAGTTCGAGACAGTGACTGTAGATATTCCGGATGGAGTTACTAAATTAGAGTTTACACGCGCTGCGCAGGAACCAGCTTATGGACTAACTGTAAGAATTGATAATATCAAGATATCAGGAACTGAAGTTACGCCTTAATTGTGGTGGAGAACTACTTATTCTAAATATCCTCCCCCTACCCCCTCCAAAGGGGGATACCATGCGGACGGCAAAGTACCGTTGCCAAGTATCCAGACATTTCAGACATTTGGATGCGCAGCCTATCCCCCTTTGGAGGGGGTAGGGGGAGGACGTTTGAGTCTTAGAAGAAATAAAAGAGAAAGGCGTCACCACAGAGTTAAAAGACGAGTTACCCGAACTGGAAATCTAATAAACCATGAAGAAACACCTTACCCGTTGGGTGATGCTGTTGTGCATCATTCCTTTAAGCCTACTGTCTTGTTCCGACGATGATGTCCCTAACGTTGAAGACAACGAGGGTAAGGAACAGGAAACTGTTGACTCCTGGCATGAGAAGATACGGGATAAACCTTATCCAACTATCGACAATGGGCTTTATATTAATCCCGCTCCATTGATTGTGCCTCAGGCGATGAAGAAAGGAGATTTCATACAATTCTCTCTCTCAAAATCTGCATCGTTCAAAGAATCCGAAACTATTCTTTCGGCAAAGGTTCCCTGGTGTTTCTTCAATCCACACCAGGTGCTTGATGCCGGTACATGGTTCTGGCGGTTCCGTTCGGCAAACGAAAGTGGGGTAGAGGGTGCATGGAGTGAAACCTATCAGTTCACCGTTGAAGAAGAAACACCGGAGTTTGTAACCCCGGCATTCGATGCGTTTATAAGCAATGTGCCGAAAACCTATCCGCGTTTATATTCCTTCCTGGATGATGAACTGGAGGCAGCCCGCGGGAAGGTAGAATCCCATTCGGAGTTTAAAGCCTTAACCAGTAGGGCCAATACGGCACTTAACGCAAGTTATAGCGATGTTGCTAACCCCTATGATAAGATAGAAGAGATCAGGCCGTACATGATACAGCTTTATCAGGCCTATCGTCTGACTCAAAAACAGGCTTACCGGGATAAAATGTTGGAGTTTGTGCGACTTCTGCAAAACTATCCGCTTACTGATGCGCAAATATTCGCCACTAACTTTGGTGCTACAGACATTGCTCTCGTCTTTATCAAGGCATATGATATTGCCCAGAACGAACTAACCACCGCAGAGAAGCAAACCATAGAAGAACTATTAATAAAGATAGGCAGGCACTATTACAACATATATTGTGGATACCAGGAGAATCATATATTCGATAATCACTTCTGGCAGCAAAATATGCGTATCTTCTTCCAGATTGCTTTAATGCTTTACACGAAAGCTGAATATGAGACAGAGGCCACCAAAATGCTGGAATACTATTATGAGCTATGGACTGCACGGGCACCCGATTCCGGATTTAACCGGGATGGACTGTGGAGAAACGGAGTGGGCTACTTTAATGCCAATGTGAAAACACTATATTACATGCCTTCCTTGTTCTCTTCCATCACCAGGCACGATTTCCTGAAACATCCCTGGTATCAGAATGCAGGTAAAGCAATCACTTATGCGTGGCCCCCAAACTCCAAGAGCGTAGGCTTTGGCGATTCCAGTGAAAATGGCAACGCACCCAATCGGCTCCGGATTGCCTTTGCCGATTTTCTTGCACGTGAGGTTGGCGATGGATATGCCGCCTGGTATGCCAACGAGTGCCAAAGTCTGTTGTTGCAGGATTATGAGTTTCGGATATATCGTATGGTTCGTGATAAATCCTACACAAGTGCAGGTCTGCCAGCCGGTTATCCCAAACTGATATGGCATAAAGATGCCGGTGAAGTGACCATCCACTCAGATATTGCCCATCCTGAGAATGACCTTTCTTTGTCGTTCCGGTCGAGTACGTTTGCTTCCGGTAGCCATACCCTGGCCGATCAGAATAGCTTCAATATTCTATATAAAGGAGCGGATGTATATCGTAGTAGTGGATATTATGTTGATTTCTCCGGTGCACACAACCTCATGTCTTACCGCCATAGCCGCGCACATAATACGATTCTAGTGAATGGTATCGGCCAGCCTTTCTCCATGAAAGGGTATGGCAACGTAGTACGTGCCATCAATGGAGAACAAATATCCTATTGTCTGGGCGATGCGTCGAATGCGTATTCGGGTATAAGTGATGATCCGCTTTGGGTGGATGCTTTCAAGAAAGCCGGCATCACCCAAAGTCCCGAGAATGGTTTTGGTACAACTCCACTTACCAAATACCGACGACATGTATTTGTACTTCACCCTGATATCGTTGTATTATATGATGAACTGGAGGCAAAGAATTCTGTACGATGGGATTGGCTACTGCACAGCCCTACAGAATTTGCTATCCATAACGGTTCCAAAACAATGGAAACATGGAATGAGGACAAGCAATTTAAATCCGTTGCGCGGATGTTTAGCAATCAAAGCTTTGAAATCTCTCAAACGAATCAATTTGTTGTTCCCCCAACAACAATCCCTGATCCCCGGTATCCTGACCAATGGCACCTGACGGCAACATTCAGTCCAAGCAGCGAAAACCGTATATTAACCATTATCCAGGTATTGCCGGAATATAAATTCCCCCGGGCAATTACAGTGAATGGTGAGATTTATACTTGCGGTGGGTGGAATATTGAAGCTTCCTTAGACTGTAACCAACCCGCAGGCATTCACATAACCAATAGTTCAACGCGTGTGGCGTTTAGTTATGGAAATACCCATCCGGTAATCAATAATAACGTCTATTTGCGAAAAGATCAAGGCTCATCTATACTATATGATATAATTGATGGAGAAGTGAAGATATTGGAAATGAATGATTATCAACCAATTTCTACCCGAATACGATAGTACTAATATTAAAAATGGAGTAAATGAAAAGAAAGTTGCTTCTTGGATTAATAATTATGTTGGCTCTTAATTTATGTGCTCAGCATGCCGATCAGGATCAAAAAATGCAATGGTGGCGCGACGCGCGCTTTGGAATGTTTATCCATTGGGGACCTTATTCTATTTTAGAAGGAGTATATAATGGTTACCTGATGCGGGTAGAAGCGCCTGCATGGATTATGAATCGTTGTAAAATACCGGTAAAAGAATATCAGGAAATAACACGAACTTTTAATCCCACAAAGTATGACCCTGAGAAATGGGTACAAATAGCCAAAGATGCAGGCATGAAATACATTGTAATAACAGCCAAGCATCACGACGGTTTCGCTCTTTTCAAGAGCAAAGCCAGTAATTATAATATGGTAGACTTTACCCTATATGGCAAAGATATATTAGACGGATTAGCAAAAGCCTGCCGGAAATACGATATGAAATTGGGATTTTATTATTCCCAGGCACAGGATTGGAACAACTCAGGTGGAGATGCTCACAGAAGGCCAATGAAGCAAGGCTGGCCCAACCCGGATTCTACCCGTATTGACGCTTACACATTAGCTCACAACGGGAGTTGGGATCCCCTACAACAAACACGTACACTGGAAGAATACACAGACAGTGTGGCTATACCACAAATAAGGGAGCTACTAACCAATTATGGCGATGTAGCCGTATTCTTTTGGGACACCCCCAGCGGACCAGATATTCTTGCGGAGAAGATGAACGATATAATAAAGGATTATCCGCATATCATAACTAATGACCGCTTGGTTAGAGGCCATAAAAACATAACAGGAGATTACAAAACCCCGGAACAGGTTATACCAACAGTAAAAGAATTGGATGGCACGGACTGGGAAACATGCATGACCATAAACAATAGTTGGGGATATAGAAAGAAAGGAGTAGTTTGGAAATCCGCACGAACATTGTTGACTAACCTTATTGATATTGCATCCAAAGGCGGAAACTTCCTGTTGAACGTAGGCCCGGATGCCGAGGGTAACATTCCTGAAGGAAACATAGAAAGATTAGAAGCTATCGGCAAGTGGATGAAAAAGAATGGAAACTCCATTTATAGTACAGAACGATGCCAGGTAAACAAACCCGCCTGGGGATATTGTACACAGAAAGTGGTGGGTACAAAAACATATGTTTATCTCCATGTAATTGAATGGCCGGAAGATAATCAATTATTGTTCCGCTTATATCAGGAAGCATCAGGTGCCCGTTTATTAGATAATGGGAAGTTACTGAAATTCAGTAATACACACGATGGTATTTATATAGATGTACCCCGGGAAGCTCCGGACGAAATCGCATCAGTCATAGAACTGGAATTTGACTATGTATTACCTCGTTACGTCATAAAACCGATGAATGACAATAATTATGAGATAATAGATGCCGAAAAGGAATAAGACATCCTATTCCGGCCAGTCCATTACATAAGGTAAACCCTGACCAGACTTCACGCCATAGAAGTTTCGGTCGGACTCATTCGAAGTCTGTACAAGTTCTAATTTATAATCCGTAGATGGTTCGGGGGCTAAAGCAACTGTTTCCCCGGCTTCTAATTGAAGCTGATAAATATCGTTTCCCAGTGACTGTACCGGAATTGTTTTTCCTTTCGATATTTGGTGAACAGCTTTCCATCCCGGCAGATGTACACAGCAAGGTAATCCCTTTTCGCTGTGAATAGAAACCCACCGGGTTGCTCCTTCTTTCCGTTGAGCAGAAACAACGAAAGCGCCTTCGGCCCTTAGCTGGTGAAAGGCACAAGATTTCCAGTCGGCAGGAACAGCGGGGAATACACGTATTACATCCCCCCAGCTTTGTATAAGCATCTCGGTCATGGCAGTGGCTGCACTCAACGGGGTTTCGATCACTATATTCTTGCCTCCACTCTCGGCATAAAACGTGTTGGGCAACAAAAGGCTAATGCCGATTGGTTTATTCAGAAAATGATCCAACATGTGGTAAGCCTTGTTGCCATCGCCTAAATATGCATACAAAGAAGCAGCCCCGGTATAGGAATAACCGGCCAATTCTTTACCGTTTTCAACGGCTATCCAGTGGTCAATGGATTTCTCTAACATCTCCCGGTTGGCCTGTACATCGGGTGTTAATAGCCGGAAGGGGTAAAATGCAAGCAGATGCGAGTAGTGCCGGTGCGATTTAGCCAGTGGAACATCCGAAGCAATCATCATTCCATTTTCGTCGATAGGATAAGGATGCAGGTGTGCCAGAATTTCTTTCCAACAAGCATATTCGGGATGAGTGGACGCTGTCTTGTCATGGCATAGAATCAGTGTTTCGAGCAACCAGCGAAGGGAGGCCAAACCGTAGTGGCTGTTGTTGTATAGTTTGGTTCCTTCGTATTCGGGCGATTCGGTCTGAATGAGATGATAGGTTTCTCCTTTCCGTTCCATCACCTTTCCGAATACTTCCAGGATGTCCAATGCTTTGGGTGTAAATTGTTGTTTTATCTCTTCCCAACCGGCTCCGGAATACCGGAGATACATATAGTAATTCTGTAGCGCCCATGCAAAATCGCCCATCTTAGAAGGCGATGTAGTTCGTACAAGCGGAGATAGGAACTCATCTAGCAGCCGCTGATAATTAACTCCTTGTTCGAGGCGATTGGCCGGATATACGGGCATATAAGTTAACTGTATATTGAGGTTCCACCAGTAACTTGGCCATGCGCTGAGTTTGTAGAAGGGACCGAATAAATCCATGGCAGCACCTTTGGGATGTGAACAAGTGCCCAGTTTGTACATTTGTATAAAATAGAAATTCTCCAGTTTCTTATCCGGAATGGAGATGAAGGAGTGTTGATGGAACTTATTCCACCAGTTGCGCATCTCTTTTCTAAGAACAGTGTATGTTGCACCATGGGCAGCTTCTACTGTTGCTATGGCTTTGGGCAGTGAAACATCCGAAGCCGGAACTTCATTGGCGGTTGATACATAGAGTACGGAGTGCGACTTATTATCATCGACCTCTTTCCAATAAGTTGCATAATCGCCCCCGGCCAATAAGGGCTGAACCCATGAGCCTTCTTTCGGTTTCTCGGTAACAACGGGAGCAGGATTGTCGATATATCCGGCTTCTTCTTTCAGATTTGGGAATACATGTACCCTGGGCGAACGCGCACTACCGGGAACACCCTTCCATGAGTAAGGCAAGGAAGAGGAAACCTCAACGATATTAACCTCCTTGTCGTTGGGTGTGTATGCACAAAACGCGAGCCCACCTTTATCGGTGGTGAGGTTGCCGGTCAACTCTCCGCTATAGATGTTTAAATGGAATGTCCCGGAGAGAATCTTTCCTTTGGGGCACAGGAGCATCTTTCCAACATCCAATCGGCAGTAATCGAGAATCCGTGTTGCTCCTGTAACCCCCATGGACGTTTTATGGTTGGGGGCTTTGCGGTGATCCGTCACGTCGGGGCGCCCCAGGTGAAATACAACAGTATTGCTGATAGAGTCTACATAGACCATCATGCCCGTTAACCCATTTCCAACGAAAGCCCCCTCGTTCCATTGCATTGGCAGCTGTTCCCAGGTCAGGGCATATTTCTTCATATATTCTTCCAGGTTAACTGCATGTGCGGTAGTTCCCGAGATAAAGCAAAGGCATAGAATTAGAAAGCGAAAAAAGTTGGTTCTCATATTATTCAATAATCTAAGTAATTGTTCAAGATTAATTCATCCTCCGAAGTGCTTCGAAGCCTCCCTGCAGCTAGTGGGGTGCCTTCGGAGTGTTCCGAAGGATGAATTAATTATGAGCATCTGGTTTATTTTATTCTTTCATAGTAACTTGCAGCACATATACCGGGAATGAATTTACCGGATTACTTAAATGTACTGCCAGTCCATCGTCTGTTAAATCCCAAGTTACTTTTGTCTTTTCAGATAAACACTTTATAGAACGTATCCTATCTTCTGCTTTGAAAGCACGAAGAGTAAAGCTGGTAGCTGGTACATGGCGGACGATAATATATACCTTCTTACCTTTAACTGTATACCTGAAATCGGGAGCAGCGTTTTGAGGGAGTCCATTATAAATGGCATCGTGAAATTCTGCATCTACCTTTTCTTCCACATTGTTTGGATCGAAGTTTTCGCCATAAATACGCCACGGTTCTGTTCCATAAATAGCTTCTCCATTAGCCTTCAACCAATGGTGTAAACCATTCATTATTGGTTCGGTCAATTTAGGAAAACGTCCTTTGTTGTCGGGGCCGATATTTAGCAGCATATTTCCTCCTTTACTTACCATATCGGTCATATACCGCACAATCATGTCTGGGCCGGCGTATACCGTATCGTAACGATTGTATCCCCAGTTTGCTCCCATTTTCAGGCATCCTTCCCACAATCCCCTATCAATTTCATCGGTTAGTTTTTGCTCTACAGTAGCATAATCGCCCATGTTGTTGCCTATACGGTCATTAATCAGGCATTCGGGTTGCAGGGAAAGGATTAATTCTCTTATCTCTTTGCTTTGTTGTTCGGTTACCATTTCCGGGGTATCAAACCAAATGATATCTACCTTACCGTAGTTCGTTAATAATTCCCGGAGTTGCGGTTTTACTTTCCGTTCGATATAAGCAGAAAGATCTTTTGCGTCTTCATCCGGATAGTCCCAGGTGTTGCTTCTTCCGCCTTTGGTGGGCCAGTTGGTTGGTACATCCGGATCTTCCCAGTCGCGCCCCAACGAGTAATAAAAGCCTAGTTTAATACCCTCTTTATGGCAGGCCTCTGCCAAATCTGCCATAGGATCTTTGGCGAATGGAGTGCAGTCCACAATGTCATAATCACTACATTTTGAATCAAACATAGAGAAGCCATCGTGATGTTTAGTCGTGATAACTATATACTTCAGTCCTGTATGCTTTGCCGCTCGTACCCATTCCATAGCACTATAATCCACGGGGTTAAAGGTCTTTGCTATCTTGGCATATTCTTTTAGAGGAATGCGTTCGCGCATCATAAAATGGTCGGCCCCTTGTGCTTTACGACCCTTCCAGTCTCCGGCTGCCTCGGAATAAAGCCCCCAGTGTAAAAACAGCCCCAGTCTATCGTTCTTAAGCCATTGGATGCGTTGATCCGGGGCCGATTGTGCCGCGGCGTACATACCTATCAAAGAAACGAACACTATTAATAAATACCTCTTCATCATGTCATAAAATAAATAGAGAGAGCATATCATGTTGTATTTCACCACATCACGGTATGCTCTCAGTTTGTATCCTGAAAAATATTAGTTGTAACGCGATGTATCCCACCACACGCGGACTGAAACTCCGTCGCCCTTTCCACCATTTAAGACAGGGTTACTTGCGTTTGCTCCGTTATTCGTCAATTCGTTATCCACATAACGCAGTTTCTTGATGAACTCTCTGTTGGCCGGATTAATGGTAGATTCCAGACTTTGCTTAACCGGTTGTAGCACCGGGTAGCCCGTGCGTCGGAATTCTGCCCAGGCTTCTTCCGAATTAGGATATATGCCCAACCATTTCTGAGTGATTATCTTTTCCAGCTTGGTTTCGAAATCATCGGAGTTGTTCCATTTAACATCTCCTGTAGTTATATATGTATTATCGTTTACTGTTGAATAAGAGCCCGTAGGAGCATCTGTTCTAAAGTCTTCGAACGAAGCACGTATACCACTTTCATAATTTGCAGATGCATCTCCTGCTCCCTGCCAGCCACGTAGTGCCGCTTCTGCTTTCAGGAAACAAACCTCAGCATAATTCAGCAAACCCAATGGGGGTGTAAATAAGTGCCCCTGCGGTGCTGTTTCTTTAGAGCCGTAGCTTTCGGAGTTCCATGTATATCCCCACATATATCCCCAGATACACGAGTTATGTATATTGTCATTTGCGGGTAATGGAATGTCTGTAGCCGACAGTCCGTTCGGCACCCCTCTATATTGAACCGCATCGGCTTCACCGTTTACCCAAGCCTGAGTTTGTGATATTATCAGCGTAAGGCGCGGGTCGGGCACAGAACTTCTGTTCATAAGCATATTCACCATGGTTTCACTTGCCCTGAACTCATTCCAGGCACTTGCTTCCAGCAAAGGATTCCACCAGGTATTTGGTAAAGGTATCGAAACGGCAGCATTATCGACATTAGAAGACAGCAAAGACTCCTTCAAAGCAGCTTCACCTTCGGCTTTGGCTTTTTCCGGATCGACGAACGATAAACGTAAGGCAGCACGCAGGCGCAAGGAGTTGCCCAGCTTTATCCATTTATTCACATCGCCTTGGTAAATCAGGTCTTCATCTCCATACGTGCGTTGGTCGGCTCTCTTCTGCTTCAACAGGGCTACTGCTTCTGTCAGCTCTTTAAAGACATCATAATAAATATCTTTCTGGCTGTCAAAAGGAGTTTGGGTTTCTCCCTTTCCTGCTTCAAAGTAAGGAATATCGCCGAAAGTATCGGTAAGGCGTATGGTACTTATTGCGGTAGTTATACGCATAATCTGGTACATGTCACTGTATTCGGGATGGGCTTCCAGCGTCAACTCCACTTCGCGCAGGTTCTTCAGCATACTGTTGTAGTATGGAGTCCATAAACCACGTTCTGCCCAGGAAGTGTTGAACACATAATTGTCCGAGGTGAAACTTGTAGAAGTATTGGCTATGTATTGGGCATATAGAAACGAATACAGTAATGATGCGCGTTGGAAATCTCCGGCAATAAGATGGAATCCGGTATACTGCATTTTCGGTAATACCAAATCGGGCGACACCTCATTGATGGCCAATGGGTTCTTGTTCATATCTTCGAATCCGCTTGTGCAACTAACCGCAAGAACAGATATTAGTATGATAAGTATTTTATTCAGTTTCATAGTTATATTGCGTTTTTAGAATTTTACATTAAGTGAGAAGCCCACAGTTCTTGTTGATGGGAATGATGCCAGTTCGAAAGCCTGGAATACATCCTGACTATTCTGTGCAAATTCCGCATTAACAGGAGCTGCCTTGTAAATGTTGAACAAGTCGCGCCCTACAACCGATACTTTTACATTGGAAATCGGTGTTTTCCTTAGCCAGGTGGCCGGTAGCGTATAACCAATGGAGATCTCACGCAGTTTCACATAAGTAGCATCATGCAAGAACTCTTCCCCTACCGGATATGAACCTGCTATAACAGCGTAATATTGTTGTGCAGAAACTTCTTTTGCATTTTCCTGACCTGTCGATTTAACAATACCGTCAACCACCATACCTTCGCGTCCTTCCAATGTTCTTGCCGAGTTTCCGGCTCCGGAAGCAAGTGCATCTGTGAGTGAAAGGAACTCGCCTCCGTATCTGACGTCGACAAGGGCGCTGAATACAATGTTCTTATAAGCCAGCGTAGTACTAAAGGAGCCTGTCCAGTCCGGTGTCATATTTCCAATGACCTGTTCGGATTTGGTATTGATCAACGGTAGCCCGCTATCATCTACCAGGATTCTGCCATCGTCGTTTCTCTGGTATGCGGTAGACACGATGTCGCCGAACCGGCCACCTTCATCAATGACTACCTTCCCGATTTTTACGTTGTTCGTCAATGGGAAAGTGTATCGTTTGATCTTTTCGTCAAGCTCTACGTTGCGGGTAGTATTCTTACCCCAGTTCAGTGTCACATCCCAACGCCAGTCTTTGGTCATAATGGGCGTTCCGTTTACCATTAATTCTATACCCTTGCTTTCCATTTTCCCGGCATTGATTCTTTTGTTTGTATATCCGGAAGAGGCAGGAACGCTCATAGAGAGGATCTGGTTGGTAGTTGTTGATTTGTAATAGGTGAAATCAAATCCCAACCGGTTATTGAACATCCGGTAATCAAATCCCAACTCCCATGATGTGGTTTTCTCCGGTTTCAAGTCAGCCAAAGGGTATGTGGTGGAGGTCTGCCCAACGGTAAGATTACCGATTGTGCTCAGCGTATATACATTATAAAGCGCGTAGGGCGAAGTATCATTACCCACTTGGGCGATTGAGCCTCTGACTTTCAGGAAATACTCTTTAGGCATCTTAAATATATCCGATAATATTCCGCTCAAACTGGCTGATGGATAGAAGTATGACCAGTTTGAAGAAGGCAGCGTAGACGACCAGTCGTTTCTTGCCGTAACATCAAGATATGCATATCCCTTGTATCCTACGGTAGCGTTACCCAGGATCGAATTGATTCGTTTGGAATTAAAGCCTTGTGTGGCTAGTTTTGTCAAACCGTTGCTCAATGCGATGAAGTCGGGAATGATGGCTTCGCCACTCTCTGCGGCCAAACCTTTGTATTTATTATAGTAAGTGGCTATACCGAGATTGGCCGATATGGAAAAATCGTTGAAGCGCTTATCAAAATTAAGCATCAGGTCGGCATTCAATTCTTCGCGTGTAGAATTGTCGATTGTAATCAGATCTCTGGGGTTCGCAGCTTTATTGCGATGAACCTCGGTTACCTCCAGATTATCGGAGATTCTGTCCAGCCCGATTCTTCCTGTCAGTTTCAGATAGTCGGTTATGTTTCCGCTAAGGATGAGTTGTCCCTGGAGCCTGTCTCTGTTCAGTTCGTTTCCGTTGCCATCCGTTATGAAGCCGTAAGGGTTATGTCTTACCTTGCCATCGCCGGCCCAGTTTACGATGTACCCGTCTTTCCCGATAGGATTACTTAAATCCTGCAAGCGAATATTCCTTGGTATCTGGATCATATTTTCCCATACACCGTAAAAGTTCATTGGCCTGTTCTTTACCTTTTCGCGAAAGTAGGCCACCTTTCCACCTATGGTTACATACTTATTTTTAAGTTCAACATTCAGGTTGTAGTTCTGTTTAACCATAGATTCATTGGGCAGAATGCCTTCGTTGCGACTGTCGGTAAACGAGAAGCGGGCATTCAGGTTTTCATTGCCACCGGTGGCGCTTACCGAGTTCACATAGTTCATCCCTGTGCGAAAGAAATCGTCTATTACGTTCTTCTGTGGCAACATGGCATAATCTTGATAAGATTGGTCGCCATAATATTCCTTACGCCAGTTCGGAATCATTTGTCCTTCCATTTTGGGTCCCCATGAACCCTGGGCGGCCATTGTATATTGTCCGTTTGTTCCTTGTCCATACACGTCTTGAAGTTTGTAAGAGTCATAGGCTTTACTGGCGGAAACATAACCGTTGTATTCAAACTGGACTTTACCTTCCTTACCCTTTTTGGTGGTAATAACGATAGCCCCGTTTTGTGCTCTTGAACCGTAGAGTGCCGCAGCATTTGCTCCTTTCAGTACAGAGATGCTTTCAATATCATCCGGGTTGAGGTCGGCTGCACCCGAAGAGTAGGAGAACTGCAGGGTTCCATTGGCATTGTCCAGAATGGGCAGTCCGTCTACCACCCAAAGCGGTGCATTATTACCACTCAGCGAGTTAAGTCCGCGCAGAATAACACGGGTTGGTCCGCCAACACCACTTCCGGATTGAGAGATCTGCACACCGGCAACTTTACCTTGCAACAGATTGGAGACGCTGGTTGAGCGGTTTTCTGAAAACACATCGGTTTTCACTTCCTGCATGGCATATCCTAATGCTTTCTTTTCTCTTTTAATACCTAAAGCCGTAACCACCACTTCGGTAAGCATCTCTGAGTCTTCTTTCAGTGTGATTGTGAAACTTCTGTTTTTATTGATACTAATCACCTGCTTTACATACCCGATGTATGATACAACAAGTTGCCCGTTCTCGGGCACTTCTAGATTAAAGGCACCATCTAAATCGGTGATTGTTCCAATGGTAGTGCCTTCAACTGAGACATTGGCACCGATAACAGATTCTCCGTTTGTGTCTTTCACCGTACCGGTTATTGATATTTGCTGTCCTTGTGCAAAGGAGGCAAAACTCATGAAAGACATCATCACCAAAAGTAATCTAATGTGTTTTTTCATAATGTTGTTTTTAATAATTAATTGGGAATTTCTAGGTTACTAATTTTATATAATAGATGTGTTTTGGAAACATGTGGTCTCCGGTAACAAAGGTAAGGTATAGAGGATGCAATCTAATTACTTAATATTCAATTATACTTAGAGGAGGTTGAATGCAGTTTAATTTTTGATGAATTAAGCTTAGTTTTTGTTTAGTATGGGTGTTTCGGTCCCCCCTTATCTCTCCTGATAAACTGTATTTGGTTGCGAATCTCAGTTTTGTGCAAAAAGAAACTAAATCTGTTGAATGTGAGGCTTTATCCTTTCATCCTAATCCTCATTTTGTTATTTTTGCATAAACCTCTAATATATAATAGGATGCTAAAATCGGCCTTCACTTGTTTTCTCCTATCTATCTTTATCGGTATTTCTTCTTACGCAGCAGAACCCGAGCAGATTACCTTTGTACACATTGGGTTGAACGATGGGCTTTCGCAGAGTACCGTCTTCTCCATCGACCAGGACAAACGCGGCAATATGTGGTTCGCCACCTACGATGGCGTGAATAAATACGATGGCTACGCCTTCACCGTCTACCAGCACGATGCTTCCAACCCACATAGCATCGCCAATGATATCGCCCGCATCGTCACGGTAGACAGCCAGGGGCGGGTCTGGATCGGAACACGCGACGGGCTATCCTATTATGATGAAGAAAAAGACCGGTTCAGGAACTACTTTTATGAAAAGAAAGGCAAACGGGTGCAGATTGGAGGAATTGCCGAACTGTCCGATACACAGCTACTTGTAAGTACCAACGAGGGGCTGTTGGTTTTTGATATTGAGAACTCCCTCTTTATGGAAGATGCCCTGAGTGAGGCTTTACATAAACTGGTCGCTTCTACCATAACCCGTCAGGGAGACGATATTTATATCGGTACAATGAAAGGGCTGTACGTTTACTCCACTCAAAACAAGCAGTTCAGCGTTCTGACTCAGGACTTGGAGAATAAGAATATCCAAACCGTCCTCAGGCAATCGTCCAACCGCCTGTGGGTGGCCACCGAAGGAGCCGGGCTGTATCTGATCAACCCGAACACCAAAGAAGTTCAAAACTACCGGCACGTGGCTGGTGACTCTAAAAGTATCAGTTCCAATTATATCCGTTCATTGGCACTGGACGCTCAGAATCGCTTGTGGATTGGTACCTTCAACGACCTCAACATCTATCACGAAGGAACCGACTCTTTCGTTTCTTACACCAGCAACCCGGTTCAGAGTGGCAGCCTGTCGCAGAACTCCGTACGCAGTATCTTTATGGATTCGCAGGGAGGCATGTGGTTGGGCACCTATTTCGGATCGCTTAACTACTACCATCCCCTTAAGAACCGGTTCCGGCATATGATACGTATCCCTTACCAGAATTCACTGAACGACAATGTGGCAAGCTGCATCGTTGAAGATAAAGACTATAACTTGTGGATCGGTACAAATGACGGCGGACTCAATTTCTATGACGTTCAAAAGAAAAAGTATACCCATTATGTCTCCCGCGATGGTCATCATTCCACCATTGGCTCCAACAATATAAAGACCATCTATATTGATGAGGAACAAGGAAAAGTCTATATCGGAACCCATGCCGGCGGATTCAGTATATTGCACAAAAGAACGGGTTTCATCGAAACCTTTCATTTGCGCAACAGCACGCTGAACGAAGACAATGTCTATGCCATCGTACCGGTCGGCGATGGCGATCTCTGGCTGGCCACCTTGTCGTCACTTTATAAATTCAATCCGCAAACAAAATCGCTTCGGTTAATCAGTCAGGAAAAAAACGGTAGCCCTCTAAAGGCGAAGCGCATAACCCTGATGTATAGAGACTCAAGAAACCGGTTGTGGATAGGAGGAGAAGAAGGGTTTTTCGTTTATGATCAGATCGGCAATGAGCTACAAACCTCTGAAATCCTGCCCGATTCGCTTCCGGTTCGCCATGCGTTCATCAATTGCATATACGAAGCCCGCAACGGGCAATTCTGGATTGGCACCCGCGAAGGCGTATACGGTTTTGATGAACACAGAAACCGGATGAAGCATTACACCACCTCCAACATGCTTCCCAACAACGTGGTGTACGGCATTCTCGAAGATACCTTCGGTAGGCTGTGGATGAGTACCAATAAAGGTTTGGCCTGTTTCGACCCGGAGACGGAGAAACTCAGAAACTTCACCGAGTCCGATGGCATCCAGAGCAATCAGTTCAACTCTTACTCCTATTGCCGCACCTCCTCCGGGCAAATGTACTTCGGAGGCATTAACGGTATAACCACCTTCGTGCCGGAGCTGCTGATGGACAATCCTTATACGCCGCCTGTAGTGATCACAGGGTTGAGGTTGTTCAACAAAACCGTGCGTCCGGATGATGGAACCGGACTGCTGACCCGAAACATCCACGATACGAAAAGCATCACATTCAAGGCTTCCCAAACCTCTTTTTCTTTAGAGTTCGTAGTTACAAACTACATCTCCGGGCAGCACAATACATTTGCCTACAAGCTCGATGGATACGATAAAGAATGGTATTATCTAACCGACCAGCGATCGGTTTCTTACTCCAATCTGCCTCACGGCACCTACAAATTCCTGGTAAAAGCTGCCAATAGCGACGGCAAGTGGAACGAAGTCCCCACCGAGTTGGAGATCATTGTATTGCCCGTATGGTATAAAACCTGGTGGGCCATCCTGCTGTTCGTACTGGCCGTTGTAGCCTTCTCGATCTTTGTCTTCCGCTTTATCTGGATACGTAAAACAATGAAAGCCGAACTTGAGATGGAACGCATGGACAAGGAACGCCGTGAAGAAGTAAACCAAATGAAGATGCGTTTCTTTATCGACATATCGCACGAACTGCGCACACCGCTCACTCTAATACTTGCCCCCTTGCAGGAAATCGCCAACCGCGTGAGCGACCGGTGGATACGCAACCAACTGGAATATGTGCAACGGAATACAAACCGCTTGCTACACCTCGTCAATCAACTGATGGACTACCGTCGCGCAGAATTGGGCGTACTTAAATTGCGCGCCCGAAAGGGAAACGTAGATAAACTTATTCAGGAGAACTTCCTGTTCTACGATAAACTTGCCCGCAATAAACGAATAGAATACACCCTTCTTTCCGATATCTCCGAAAGAGAAATGCTATATGATGCCAATTATATGGAGTTGATCATGAATAACCTGCTCTCCAATGCCTTTAAATATACCGAAGAAGGACAGAGCATCACTGTGAGCTTTAAAGAAGAAGGCGGTTTTCTTGTATTACAGGTTAGCGATACAGGTGTCGGTATCCCTGCCGATAAGCAGAAAAAGATATTCGACCGGTTCTACCAGATCAAAAGCGAGCAAATGGGTAGTGGCATTGGCCTTTCTTTGGTACAACGCCTCGTCGAACTTCATCACGGGCGCATAGAACTGGAAAGCGAAGTTGGGAAAGGTAGTACCTTCTCTGTATTTATCCCGCAAGACACCGCCGTCTATACCAAAGAAGAACTGGAAGACAGCGAAGTAAATTCCAAGGATCAGGAAGTGCACTCGGTGAACGTTCGCGATCTTTATTTTATTGATAGTGAAATTGTTGAAAGCCCGAAACGGGAAGACGAGACTTCGGACAAGAAGCGTGGAACCATCCTGATCGTGGAGGACAATCTTGAAATCCAGCACTACCTGATCGAAGGGCTTTCCGATCTGTTCACTACGGTAGGTGCTTCCAATGGCGAAGAAGCGCTCAACTATCTGAAAGATCATGAAGTAGACCTCGTGCTTACCGATGTGATGATGCCGGTTATGGACGGTATAAAGCTAACCAAGCAGATCAAGCAGAGTATCCGCACCTGTCATATCCCTGTATTTATTCTTTCGGCAAAAACAGACATTCACGATCAGTTGGGTGGCTTACAGGTAGGAGCAGACGATTATATCCCCAAACCATTTACGCTCTCGGTATTGGCGGCCAAGATACAGAATATGCTTCGTACCCGCCGCCGCACGTATGAATACTACTCTAAATCGCTGGAAGTAGAACCCGAAAAGATCACGTTCAATGCCATGGACGAGGAACTGCTGAAACGAGCCGTTACCGTGGTCGAGAAAAACATGGATAACATTGAGTTCTCCGCCGATGAATTTGCCCGCGATATGAATATGAGCCGCTCCAACCTGCATATCAAACTGAAAGCCATCACCGGAGAGTCTACCATCGACTTTATCCGTAAGATTCGCTTCAATGAAGCATGCAAATTGTTGGAAGACGGGCGCTATACCATTGCCGAAGTGAGCACAAAAGTAGGGTTCAATACACCTTCCTATTTCGCTACCAGTTTTAAGAAATACTTCGGCTATTTGCCCACAGAATACATTAAAAAGCGCAGAGGATAACAATATTGAAACTAAATTCGACAAAATTAATAGGTTTTATACCCTGCCTTTATTCCTTTCAACATTCCTGCACCGATAAGAAGTAACTGATGTTTATTTTTGTTCTCAATGAAAAATACATTTAGTTACTTTTAATCGGATTAATTTAATATGAAAAAGAATCTCTTTCTGTTTGCCTCTTTGTTAGCTATAGTGTTGGTTTCATGTAAGACTCCACCCAAAGAAGATTATAGCTGGGTAAAAAAAGGTATTGATGTGGCTTCGGCCCAACTTAAGTTCACCACTACTGAAATAGCCGATTCTGCTATGTTGCCCCGTTCCATTTGGGTGGGTTATGAGATGGATTTCCTTTGCGAACAATTGGGAAGGGATTCAATGACCTTTAAAGACTCGCTCCGGCTAAAACCAATCCAAAGGCTGGGGCAAAGAAGGCTGGCTGGAATATACGATTGGACAAGCGGCTTTTTCCCGGGTACTTTATGGTACACCTACGAATTGACCGGCGATAATGCACTGAAACAACAAGCCATTAAGTTCACCAACCTGTTATATCCTGTAAGAAAGTACACAGGTACGCACGATCTTGGATTTATGATGAATTGCAGCTTTGGCAATGCCGGGCGCCTTTCTCCTAGCGACACCATTCCCTCTATCCTGCAACAAACGGCAGACAACCTGATATCCCGCTACAATCCTCAAATCGGAGCCATCCGTTCGTGGGACTTCGGAAAATGGAACTTCCCGGTTATTATTGATAATATGATGAACCTTGATCTGTTGTTCAATGTAAGCAAACTCACCGGAGATCCTAGATATAAGGATGTAGCCATTAAGCATGCCTATAAAACAATGAAGTACCACTTCCGCCCGGATTATTCTTCTTACCATGTAATCAGCTACAACGACGATGGCTCTGTTGAATATAGAAATACGCACCAGGGTAAGAACGATGAGTCTTCATGGGCCCGCGGACAGTCATGGGCGGTGTACGGATACATTTCCTGCTACCGTGAAACGGGTGATAAAGCCTTCCTTGATTTTGCCGTGAATATTGCCGACTTTATCATGTCGCGCGTGAAAACCGATGACCTGATACCATTGTGGGATTATGATGCACCCGATACACCGGAGACGCCAAGAGATGCCTCGGCAGCTTCTATCGTTGCTTCTGCATTTATTGAGTTGAGCACGATAGTGCCCGATGGTGGTAAATATCTGGATTATGCGGTGACGATCATGAAGAACCTGTCGTCTGATGCTTATCTGGCTAAGGTAGGCGAGAACCAGGGATTCATATTGATGCATTCTACCGGTTCACTACCGAATGGCTCTGAGATAGACACTCCGCTGAATTATGCCGATTACTATTACATGGAGGCGCTCCAGAGATATATGGAACTGAAAGGATTAGAATATAAAGACTTATAATACTGTAGGGGCGG
>NZ_QVMI01000009.1:149247-294400 GCF_010500965.1 Bacteroides sp. 51
GGTTCGCGAACCGCCCAAAACCCAGAAAACCATTTTCGGGCGGTTCGCGAACCGCCCCTACAAACCCAAATATCATGAATAACATTTCCAAATATATAACTTTAACAATTGTACTACTCTGCCTGGCAGGTAGAATAACAGCGCAAGAACTCAGACCGGAGGTTTTCTCTATGCTTAACCTCGATTATCCCGGACTGGAAAAGGTAAAAGCACTCCACCAGGCGGGCAATGACGCCGAGGCGGCTACCGCCCTGTTGGAATATTACCGCGGAAGAACGGCGGTGAAACATCCGGAGGTTGACCTCTCTAAAGTAACTATTTCTAAGCAAGACCAACAATGGGCCGACGATGGTCTGGAACATACGTTCTTCGTACACAAAGGCTACCAGCCTTCTTACAATTACGGAAAAGATATCAACTGGCAATACTGGCCGGTGCAGGATAATGAGTTGCGTTGGCAGCTTCACCGGCATAAATGGTTCTCGCCTATGGGGAAAGCCTATCGGGTGTCGGGCGATGAGAAGTATGCCAAAGAGTGGGTGCATCAGTACATGGACTGGATTATCAAGAACCCGCTTGCCGAGATGAATAAAAGTGAGTATGAATTGATTAGCAGTGGTGAAGTAAAAGGAGATGCGGAGAATGTGCGCTTTGCCTGGCGTCCGCTCGAAGTGAGTAATCGCCTACAGGATCAAACCAACCAGTTCCTGTATTTCGTAGATTCTCCTCACTTCACCCCTGAGTTCCTGACGGAGTTTCTGGTGAACTATCATAAGCATGCGCTGCATATCCTTGCCAATTATTCGGCTCAGGGAAATCACTTGTTGTTTGAGGCGCAACGTATCATTTACGCCGGCGCTTTCTTCCCCGAATATAAGGAAGCTACCGCCTGGCGGAAAAGCGGTATCGACATCCTGAACCGGCAGATCAATGTACAGGTGTATGACGATGGCGGACAGTTCGAGCTTGATCCCCATTATCACCTGGCGGCAATCAATATCTTCTGCAAGGCACTTTATATGGCCGATGCCAATGGTTTCCGGGGCGAGTTCCCGCAATCTTATCTGGATAGGATAGAGAAGATGATCCTGTTCTATGCCAATATTTGTTTTCCGGACTATACCAACCCTTGCTTTAGTGATGCTAAGCTGGGCGATAAGCCTGCCGAGTTGAAGAATTATAAAGACTGGACGACGTTATTCCCACAGAATGAACAAATCAGGTATTTCGCAACCGAAGGCAAGGAGGGTAAGCAACCTCAGAATCTGTCGAATGCATTTAAAGCTTCGGGCTTCTTTACTTTCCGCAATTCCTGGCAGAATGATGCCACGGTTATGGTGGTAAAGGCTGGTCCGAAAGGCGAGTGGCACTGTCAGCCGGACAACGGGACGTTCGAATTCTGGTTCAATGGCAAGAACCTGTTCCCCGACTCGGGCGCTTATGTTTATGCCGGCGATGATGAGGTGATGAAACTCAGGAATTGGTTCCGCCAGACGATGGTGCATAACACCCTGACACTGGATGACAGAACGCTGGAGACAACCGAATCTGTAACGAAATACTGGAATGGCACGGGCGATGTCCAGGCGTTGGTGACCGAGAATCCCGGATATACCGGATTGACTCATCGCCGCACGGTGTTCTTTGTAGATCAGACGTATTTTGTGCTGGTAGACGAGGCTTATGGCGATGCCACAGGAGAGGTGAACCTTCACTACCAGTTGGCAGAGGGCAAAGTAAATCTTGATCCTAAGTCCATGACCGTTGTGACCGATTACGCGGGAAACAGCAACGTAAAACTGCAATGCTTTGGCGAGAAACCGTTGAAGATGAAGGAAGAGGAAGGCTGGCGCTCAACGGCATACCGCCAACGGGTGGAACGCACGGCCCTGTCGTTCAATACGGCTAAAGATGCGAAGCATGCGGCACGCTTTATAACCGTCATTTATCCTTATGCAGATCGTGCGGATATGCCTGCGCTGTCGGCCAAGTTTAACGGCAAGCAATTTGCAGCCTCCGCTGTAGATGTTGAGGTGAAAGTGAATGGTAAGAAACGTGTATTGAAAATAGATTTTTAAAAGTCGACCGGCATGAAACTTAACACTCCATCTGTGCTGCTTTCTGTAACCACACTCTCGCTTGCGGGATGTGGTTCCCCTCAGAAAGAGGTGAAGCGTCCGAACATCATCTTTATGATGACCGATGACCATACTACGCAAGCGATGTCCTGTTACGGGGGAAAATTAATCCAGACTCCGCATATGGACAGGATTGCCAACGAAGGCATACGGTTCGATAACTGTTACGCGGTTAACGCCCTGTCGGGCCCCTCGCGTGCTTGCGTTCTGACGGGGAAGTTCAGCCACGTGAATGGTTTTACGGACAATGCCAGTACGTTCAACGGCGATCAGCAGACTTTTCCGAAGCTGCTTCAGCAGGCAGGATATCAGACGGCGGTTGTGGGGAAGTGGCATTTGATCACCGAGCCGCAGGGCTTTGATTACTGGAGTATCCTGAGCGGACAGCACGAGCAGGGCGATTATTACACGCCCGACTTTTTGGAGAATGGCCAGCCTGTCACCGAGCAGGGGTATGCCACGGATATTATTACCGATAAAGCGATCGGGTTTATCGAAGGGCGCGATAAGAGCAAGCCGTTCTGCATGATGTATCATCAGAAGGCTCCGCATCGCAACTGGATGCCGGCTCCCCGGCACCTGGGTATCTTTAACAACGCAACTTTTCCGGAGCCAGCGAATCTGTTTGACGATTACGAGGGCCGCGGGCGGGCAGCTAAGGAGCAGGACATGTCTATTGCGCACACACTGAGAGATGACTGGGACCTGAAGCTGCTTACCCGGAAGGAAATGCTAAAGGATACGACGAACCGCCTGTACAGCGTGTATAAACGTATGCCGCCCGAGGTTCAGGACAAATGGGATGCGGTGTATGCCCGCCGCATTGAGGAATATCGCAAAAACAACCTGAGCGGAAAGGCACTGATTAGCTGGAAATACCAGCAGTATATGCGCGATTATCTGGCCACGGTGCTGGCCGTCGACGAGAATATCGGCCGGTTGTTGAATTATCTTGAAGAGATTGGCGAGTTGGACAATACGCTTATCGTTTACACCTCCGACCAGGGCTTCTTCCTGGGCGAGCATGGCTGGTTCGACAAGCGGTTCATGTACGAAGAGTGCCAGCGTATGCCGCTGGTCATGCGTTATCCGAAGGCAATCAAAGCGGGAAGCATCTCCAATGCGCTTTGCATGAATGTTGACTTTGCTTCGACCTTCCTCGAGCTTGCCGGCGTTGACATACCCGCCGATATACAGGGTGCTTCGCTGATGCCTGTTCTTGAGAACGCCGGGAAGGCTCCGGCAGATTGGCGAAAGGCGGTATATTACCACTATTATGAATATCCCGCCGAGCATTCGGTGAAGCGTCATTATGGCATCCGGACACAGGATTATAAGTTGATGCATTTCTATAATGATATTGACGAATGGGAAATGTATGACATGAAGGCCGATCCGCGCGAAATGAATAACGTATATGGCAGGCCGGAATATGCTGCAAGGCAACAGGAACTACTGGCTCTTCTGAAAGAAACACAAGATAGGTATCAGGATTTCGATCCGCAGGAAAAGGAGAAAGAGTTGTTTCAGGGTGACAGGAGGTATAAGTAGGGGCGGTTTGTTAACCGCCCCACATACCGAAGGCCCCATTTTTTCCGGCTGAGGGTCGCCGGGTGGTCGGACACGAGTCCCGTCCCCACAATTAGTAATCTTAATATATATACATATGAATAGAAGAAAATTCTTAAGAAACACAGGCTGGTCTTTCCTGGGCCTGGCTGCATCGGGGAGCCTTCTGGGCGCATGCGTCTCCGGAAGCAAAGAAGCAAAGAAGATCGTTCCCTCCCCACACAACCTAAAGATGTATTGGGGAGACTTGCATAATCACTGCAACCTGACCTACGGTCACGGCGACATGCGTAGTGCATTCGAGGCAGCGACAACACAACTTGATTTCGTCTCCGTCACCCCCCATGCCATGTGGCCCGACATTCCTGGTGCCAACGACCCTCGTCTGAAATGGGTTATTGATTATCATACCGGTGCCTTCAAGCGCTTGCGCGAGGGCGGCTACCAGAAGTACGTAGCCATGACCAACGAGTACAACAAAGAAGGAAAATTCCTGGCCTTCATCGGCTACGAATGCCACAGCATGGAACACGGCGACCACGTAGCACTCAACTACGATCTCGATGCTCCGCTGGTGGAGTGTACCTCTATCGAAGACTGGAAACAAAAAGCCCGCGGGCATAAGGTCTTCATCACCCCCCACCACATGGGCTATCAAGAAGGCTATCGCGGGTATAACTGGAAATGCTTTACAGAGGGCGAGCAGACACCTTTTGTCGAAATGTACTCCCGGCACGGTTTGGCCGAGAGCGATCAGGGCGATTACAACTACCTGCACGATATGGGTCCCCGCCAGTGGGAAGGTACGGTACAGTACGGACTCGACCAGGGACATAAGTTCGGCATCATGGGTTCCACCGACCAGCACGCCGGCTACCCCGGCAGTTGGGGCGACGGGCGCGTCGGACTGCTGGCACCTTCGCTCACCCGCGACGCCGTGTGGGATGCTTTGAAAAACCGCCACGTGTGCTGTGCCACAGGCGCTAAGATAAAAGTCGATTTCCGTATCAACGATGCTCTGATGGGCGACGTGATTCGCGGAAATAGTCGCCGTATCTACCTGAACGTAGAGGCGGAAAGCAGCATCGATTACGTTGATCTGGTGAAGAACGGACAGACCATTGCCCGCATGAGCGGCCCGCTAACCCCCGTTGCTCCCGAGGGCGATACCATTCGCTGCAAGGTGAAAATAGACTTCGGCTGGAACCGCGAGGAAAAGTATGTGCACTGGAACGGCAAACTATCCATCAATCAGGGACAGATTCATAGCGTAACCCCTTGCTTCCGTGGTGCTGCCTTTACCTCTCCGCAAGAAGGTGAAACGGAATTCGAAACGAAGGTGAATCGTATTCTGTCCTCTTCCGAAACAGAAGTGGAACTCGATCTCTACTCCCTGAAGAACCCGAATGTCGTTACCCCGGCCATGCAGGCCGTTGTTCTGGATGTAACGATGCCGAAAACGGGCAAGATCATAGCCGATTTCAACGGGAAGAAGTTTGAACACACACTATCCGAACTGCTGGAAGGTACCCGCGCGCACTTTATGAGGGGTTGGCTGAGCGAAGCCATCCAGTTTAACCGCGCCATGCCCGAAAGCTGTATCCTGATCGAGCATTATATGGAAGATACTACGCCGGAGCTGGATACCGACTACTACTACGTCCGCGTGCGCCAGCGCGATCAGCAGTGGTTGTGGACGTCTCCGATTTGGGCGGAAAGGGTCTGATTCGGGTTAAGAGATAGACATAAGGAATTAATCCGCAGGTTGTAGGGGCAGGCCTTGTGTCTGCCTTTATGCCCAAGGTGTATCACTAATTTCACTATGTAGCGTCAAGGGCGGACACAAGGCCCGCCCCTACGGTTAACTATTTACATCATAACTAATCATAATGAATCCATCAAATACCAAAACCGCAATAGGTATTGACCTCGGGGGCACCTCCATCAAGTATGCCCTCATCAACAGCGGGGGCGATTTCCTCTTTCAAGGCAAACTCCCTTCCCACGCCGACACTTCCGCCGAGGCCGTGATTGCCCAGCTCCTGAAAGCCATCAATGAGGTGAAGGCATTCGCCGCCGGAGAAGAGCTAGCCATCAAAGGCATCGGCATCGGTACCCCCGGCATTGTCGATGATACGAACCGTGTAGTCATCGGCGGAGCCGAGAACATCGTCAATTGGGAGAACCTCCGCCTATCCGCTATCATCGAGAAGGAAACCGGATTAAGCACCACACTCAGCAACGATGCCAACGTCATGGGACTGGCAGAAGCCCGCTACGGCGCTGCCCGCGGACATACCCACGTCGTATTCCTGACCGTAGGCACAGGCATCGGCGGAGCCGTAATCATCGACGGAAAACTGTTCAATGGTTTCGCCAACCGCGGCACCGAGCTGGGGCACGTACCCCTCATTGCCAACGGCGAGCCCTGTGCCTGTGGCTCTGTGGGCTGTCTTGAAACCTATGCATCGACGGCTGCTTTGGTGAGGAAGTTTGCACGGCTAAGCGCAGAAGCGGGTCGCACGTATGATAAGGAAATAAACGGCGAACTTATCGTAGAACTATATCATGCAGGCGATGAACTCGCCATTTCCTGCCTGGACGAACATTGCTTCTATCTGGGACGTGGGATTGCCGGATTTATCAATATCTTTAGTCCGCAGAAAATAGTCATCGGCGGCGGATTGTCCGAAGCAGGCGAATTTTACATCGAGAAAGTTCGCCGCGAGGCACTGAAGCATGCGATGGCCGATACGGCAGTCAATACCGAAATCATAGCAGCCCAACTAGGAAACAACGCTGGCTGTTTGGGAGCCGTATCGCTGGTCTTTGATTAAGCAACTAACCGAATTCAGAAGATTTAATATGAAACCAATTATCCCTATCACCGGCCTGGCATTGTGTTCATTGAGCGCATTTGCGCAACAGCAACAGCCAAACTTCCTGATTATCCAGTGCGACCACCTTACCCAGCGCGTGGTAGGCGCCTATGGCGAAACCAAAGACGTCACCCCAACCATCGACCGGGTGGCCTCACAGGGGGTCGTTTTTGCCAACGCCTACGTCGGTTGCCCGTTGAGCCAACCCTCGCGCGCCGCCTTGTGGACAGGCTTAATGCCGCATCAAACCAATGTCCGCTCGAATACCGGCAAGGAAGTAAATAAACCCATCCCCGAAAGCGTCCCTACCCTCGGTAGCCTGTTCGCGGCTGCCGGATACGATGCCGTTCACTTCGGCAAAACACACGATATGGGTGCTCTGCGCGGATTCAAGCATAAAGAACCCGTTCCCCAGCCGTTTGAAGATCCGGAGTTCCCGGTCAACAATGATAGCTTTCTCGATGTAGGCACCTGCCAGGATGTGGTCGGATACCTCAATAACCCGCCCGAGGCACCTTTCATTTGCATTGCCGATTTCCAGAACCCTCACAACATCTGTGGTTATATCGGAGCCAATGTCGGACCACATACCGATAAACCCATCAGTGGACAATTGCCGCAGTTGCCCGCAAACTTTGAGGTGGCCGACTGGAATGAAATTCCCATCCCCGTGCAGTACATCTGCTGTAACCACCGCCGCATGGCGCAAGCCTCTGAGTGGAGCGAGGAGAATTACCGGCACTACATCGCTGCCTTCCAGCACTACACCCGGATGGTCGATAAGCAAATAGCCCAGGTGCTTGATGCGCTTTATTCCACCCCCGCCGGACAGAACACCATTGTTGTTATCATGGCCGATCATGGCGACGGCATGGGATCGCACCGCATGGTCACCAAGCAAGTCAGTTTCTATGAAGAAGTAACCAATGTGCCCTTTATTTTTGCCGGCCCGGGGATACGGAATGTCAAGCGTCCGGTCGATCAGTTCCTGACCCACCCCACGCTAGACCTGTTGCCCACGCTTTGCGAACTGGCAGAGATTGACGTCCCCAACGATAAACCGGGCATCAGCATCGCCCCTTTCCTGAAAGGACGGAAGCAGAAAACGACACACCCTTACGTTGCCTCGGAGTGGCACACGGAGTATGAAGAAATAATTACTCCCGGGCGGATGATCAGAGGGCCACGCTACAAATATACTCATTACCTTGAAGGCGATGGTGAAGAATTGTATGACCTGAAAAAGGACCCCGGCGAAAGAACAAACCTGGCGCATAACCCATCCTATGCCAAGGTGTTAGAAGAACATCGCCAGATGCTGGACGATTACATCTGGCGAACAAACGATGATTACCGCAGTCTGGAAGTGGATGCCGATAAATGCTGGCGCGAACATGCGCCGGGTTATCCTAACCATAGAGGTAGCGGTAGCGCATGGAAACCGATGCAGCATAGATAACCTTTCTGCGCTCTATTTTAAACGAATCAAAATTACCATCTAAAAAACATCTAAAAATGAACCGTAAACTCATTCTTTTATTAACACTTGCCTCCTTCATCTTTGTGAGCCTGGCCAACGCCCAGAGTCAAAGTGATGTGCAGTGGCAGGAAATGGAAGGCGTACTCGTGCCCCTTCCCCCTCAGACACACCCAAGGCTATATGTACGTTCTTCCGACCTGCCCGACTTGAAGGTCCGCATGAACGATCCACGCATAAAGGAAGTACTTTCTACACTACGCAAACTGGGCCAGGACCGGACACCCGAAGAAGAAAACAAAGTTACAGACCATGGCTTCCGCTACTACCACGCGATGCGCGGTGTGACCAGCCGCGTGCAACTGCAAGCGCTCGACTACCTCGTACACGGCAACAAGAAGCAAGCCCGTTCGGCCATAACTGCCATGCTCGACACCCTTCAGCGTACCAATTACGGCATAAAAGGCGACCTTTCGCGGGCAAGCGGCGCTATGCTCATGTGTGGCGCTATGGTCTACGACTGGTGTTACGACCAGATGAAGCCCGGCGAGAAGAAACAATACATAGAAGAGTTCATCCGCATAGCCAAAACCCTGGAATGTGGATACCCACCGCATAACCGCGAACCCATTGCCGGCCACTCGTCCGAGTGGATGGTGTTGCGCGACCTGCTGTCTACCGGTATTGCCATCTATGACGAGCACCCCGACATGTACAATCATGTCATCAAACTCATATTTAAGGACTACATACCCGTAAGAGACTACACCTATGCCGGGCACAACTATCACCAGGGCACAGGCTATCTGAATGTGCGCCTCTGCAACGACCTCTTCTCCCAATGGATACTGGATCGCATGGGAGCCGGCCCCATTTATAGTCCTTCGCAACAGTTTGTTTTGTATGACGTTCTGTATCGTCGCCGCCCCGATGGGCAAGTCATGCCCGCAGGCGATGTCAACCCTAACCGGAAAAACCTGGTATCTTACTCGCTTCCGGCTCTGCTGGCCTATAGCTATTATAAAGACCCATACCTGGCCTATGAATATCAGCGTAAACCCTCCGTCGAAAACCACTGCCTGATATTTGAGGTACTCTGGAAGGATCTCAGTATACAACCCAAAGCCCCCGATGACCTGCCACTGACGCGATACTCCGGTTCGCCCTTTGGCTGGATGACGGCACGTACCGGCTGGGGAGAAAACAGTGTAATTGCAGAGATGAAGATCAACGAGCAATTCTATGGCAACCATCAGCACCTGGATGGAGGCTCCTTCCAGCTCTATTACAAAGGTCCTCTGGCCATTGATGCAGGAGCCTATAACGGTACCTCGGGTGGATACAACAGTCCACACAACAAGAACTTCTTCAAGCGCACCATTGCGCACAACTCTTTGTTGGTCTACAATCCCGACGAGAAGTTTGCCTGCTGGAACTATGGTGGCGCCGACAAGACCGAATTTGCCGGCAACGATGGTGGACAGCGCATGCCGGGCGACCGTTGGGAGACTTGCCGGTCATTCCGTGATCTGCTCAGCGAAAGCTACACGGTAGGTAAAGCCTTGGCCCACGGCTTCGGACCCGATAGGCATACCCCTACCTATTCTTACCTGAAAGGTGACATCACATCTGCCTATACGGATAAGGTGAAAGAGATGAAGCGCTCGTTCGTTTTCCTGAATCTGCAATCTCCGGAAGTTCCCGCTGCCTTGATTGTATTCGATAAGGTTGTGTCTTCCAACCCCGATTTCAAGAAATACTGGTTGCTGCATAGCATTGAAGAACCGGATATAAAGAACAATGCTTTCACCGTAAAGCGAACCAAAAACGGGGATAGCGGAATGCTGTACAACCAGGTGTTACTCCCGAAACCGGATGAAGTTTCGGTGGAAAAGGTTGGCGGACCAGGCAAAGAGTTCTGGGTGTTCGGCACCAATTATCCTAACGCTGCACTGCCTAACCGTCCCGATCCTGCGAATGAAAGAGGCGAATGGCGTGTAGAAGTATCACCTGCATCTCCTGCTGCGGAGAACTACTTCCTCAACGTGATGCAAGTGGCCGACAATACCTGCAACCAGCTACATGAAGCCAAACGGATTGATGCAGACCGGATAGTAGGCGTGCAGTTGGCAGATCATGTTGTAACGTTTAGCAAGAACAGCCAAACGCTGTCTGGCAAGTTAACCATGCAAGTATCTGGTAACAGCCCGATGAAGTTTGTCATTACTGATCTGGCTCCCGGAACATGGCAGATAAAGAAAGACGGTAAACTCTTTATTCCGGCTCTTGAAGTTCGCTCTGATGATGGTATTGCTTGTTTCGAGGGACAGGGGGGATACTACGAGCTTTCAAGATAGTTGAGGTTGACCTTGTTTGGGCGGTTCGCGAACCGCCCAATACAAGATAACCCCTTCTAATTGGGCAGCGGCACCATAGGACGGCGTCCGTGATTGAACTTCAATCCTTGCTTGTACGCTTCAGGCCCATGCAAGTCTTTTATATTCATCTCGCCCAGATTAACGAGAATACCGCGCGCCATTAATCCTGCATCTTCATTCTCTTTACGCGGCAGTTCTTCTGCGGCTTTCTTCAGGTCTGCAAGATATACACTTATGGCGGGTCGCATATTCGGGTCCAGCGATAGACATTCCAACAGAGAATAGCCAACTTTACGATCTTCTTCCCTGGCGGGATAAGCCAACCGTTTGATACCCTTATCCTTTTCTCCCAGATTGGCCACAGCATAAGCAGCCTCACAAGCCACATGTGCATCTTCATCGGTTAATAGATCGAGTAGGGCAGGCGGGCAGATGGCGTATTGTTTCGTCGCTCCCAGTTGGGCGAAACCAACGGCCGCCCAATACCGCATTTCTTTATAAGGGCTGGACAATGCCTTTTCCAATGCAGGGACATCGGCAGTGGTAGCCGTTCCGGCAAGCTCTACTAAAGTATACAACTCTTCCAATGGGTATTTCTCTTTCCGCACCTTATTATATAGTATCGCATTCTCGCGCGATTTCGGTAGGAAGAAACCAAGGTCTTTTGACTCGCGGAGATGCGTTGACATTCCTTTCCTGAATCCGTTTAAGATAGTGGCATGTTCCGGCGATTGCGACAGGTCGTTCAACTCGAAAGGGTCGTTCTCCAGGTCGAACAACATTTCTGCCGGATGGTGTTCAAAGGGTTGCGCCCAGGCGGGGTTGGTATTATGATTGCTAAGCACCCAGTTGTCCCACGCCTTGTTCGACGGCATTCCCCATTGGTAATAATTGCGCAGGGCAAACTGGCGGTAAGGAATATAACTGCGTATGTATTTGTAGCGCTTATCTCTCGCTGCCCGTACCGGCATGTAATGGTGCAACTGGTTGCCACCCAGGGCGAATTGCATGGTTGTTTCCTGATCGGAAGCATATGCGCCCATCACCGCCTTCCCTTGCATGTGTTTGGGCGATTTTACACCCGCCAGGCTAAGTACAGTCGGGCCTAAATCGACAAAGCTCACCAGCGAATAATCTTTTCCGTTGGCTTGCGGCGCCAGATGCCTCCACTTTTCGGGGAAGTAAACCACCAGAGGTACCCGGAGTCCTGTTTCGTAAAGGTAACCTTTGCCCCGGGGGAGACATCCGCCATGATCGCTGAATACAAACACAATCGTATTGTCGTCCAGTCCTTTCTCTTTCAGGTCTTTCAGGAAGAATCCCACCCATGTATCCACATCTTGCGCTGCCTCCAGGTGTCCGGCATAATCGGAGCGGACTTCGGGCAGATCGGGCACGTGTGGGGGAAGGATCAGTTGGTCGGGATAAATGCCTTCCCGGGTATAATCGCGCCGGCCATCGGTATGGAATGTGCGTATGCGGCCCATGTGCGAGGTAACGGTGTTGAATACGGCAAAGAACGGCTGTCCGTTACGCTCCGGGCTATTGTATGAAGCCGCAGGGGTGCATTCGTCCCAGCAGCTTTTGTTATCGGTTGTTGTATTATAGTGTGTCTTGCTGTTGTTTGTGCAGTAGTATCCCGCATCGCGCAACCACTGTGGAAAGAAGATGTTTGGGGGAGTATCATACTGCACGGGGTGAATGTCCATGCCGTAGGTTGTGGCGTAACATCCGGTAATTAAAGAGGAACGCGCAGGTGAGCTTTGCGGACCTACCGACCAGGCGTTCATAAACTGTACTCCTTTCGAAGCAAGTCCGTCGATATTCGGGGTTTTGACTTGTGTGTTGCCATAGCAACCAAATTCGTAAGCGCTGGTGTCTTCAAAAGTGAGCCACAGAATGTTGGGCCTTTCTTTTTGTTCTTCAGCAGCTTTCATATGTGCACTGCTGCATAGAATAGCAGCAGAAAATGCATAAAAAGTTGTTTTCATAAATGTATAGGATTAACTATAACAAATATACATGAGGCGGTTGATAATTGCATGCTGTATTGTTGCAGGAAATATCAGATATGTATAATTCTGAATAAAAGTGAGTAAAACGGAAATAACAAGGAGTAAAACGGATGCTTAAGCATCTTAAGTATGATGCTATGTTGATAACTATCTGCACTCTACGAATAAAGAGTTTGTACGCAATGAATAAACCGTCGGCACGCAAGCGTTATAAAGGGTGAAGAATAGCGCTGTTTTTCGCAAAGAACAGCGCTATTCTTCCGGAAAAACAGCGCTATTCTTCATCTTTTATATAGGTTTAGTAAAAACTTGCTAGCCTTACTGTGCTGCTAAGCTAAGGGGTAAGTATATACAGGGTAGATGTAGCTTGTATTTGGTCCTGCTATAGAGTGTCTAGGAATATATGGATCAATCGTAAAAGTTGGTTGAATTATTAATTGTTATAGTTCTTTATTGGAAACACTCAAATCTCACATATATGGTTAACGGCAATATTTACGATTGTTAATACCACCTTCTTGTATGGTAAAACGCTACCTCTTTTGTATTTTTGGCTTCCGAATCCTATTCGATTTTAAACTAAACTATGAAAACGCGGCCTTGGATTATACTTTAATTCCTTCCTCTTTTTGACCCTTTTTTGGTCTAAAATAGCGTTATATAGGTCTTAAAAACGGATGTTTAGACGAAAGTGACAGCCTGATAGACAATTGTGATAGAAAGATGTAGGTTTTTAAATAAACCAAAAACAATAAGATTTAAGAAAAACACACGAATGGCCTAACTTGCAGTCGATTTAAGAATGTTACCTTAATTTTTTATTCATGAAAAAGAATTCGAAAATTATCCTTTTGGTTTTATTCCTACTTACCAGCCTGGGTGCTTACGCACAGAGTGTAACAGTAACAGGCAAAGTAGTAGACAGTGATGGATATGAAGTAATTGGCGCAAATGTCGTAGTTAAAGGTTCCCAAGGTGTGGGTACAATAACAGACATAGACGGTAATTACAGATTGCAGGTTGCCGATGCTTCCAAAGCTATATTAGTATTTACTTATATAGGTATGGATACGCAGGAAGTCCCGGTGAATGGCAGAAGTAAGATTGATGTTACACTGAAGTCTAATGGCATTATGCTTGACGAAGTAGTGGCAGTGGGTTACGGTACCACCCGGCGTAAAGACCTGACCGGATCGGTTGGTTCCGTAAAGAGTGATGAACTTATTAAAATACCCACATCGGATATCACTCAGGCTTTGGCCGGACGTATAGCCGGGGTACAAATTATTCAGAATGAGGGTGCACCAGGTGCTTCTATTTCTGTTCGTGTACGCGGAGGTATTTCTATTACCCAAAGTAATGAACCTCTTTATATTATTGATGGTTTCCCAACCGAAGATGGTATGTCGAATCTTGATCCGGCAGAAATTGAAACAATCGACATCTTGAAAGATGCCTCGTCTACCGCTATCTATGGTGCACGTGGTGCCAATGGTGTAGTCGTTATTACAACGAAAAGCGGAGGTACCAGTTCTGACAAGAAAATGACTGTAACTTTTGATAGTTATTATGGTTTTAAAAAGATAGCCAATAAACTAGATGTTCTTTCAACAGAAGAGTTTGCCTATCTGGATTATGAACGTAGCATAGGCGGAACTACCGATACAGCTTTGACCGAAGCAATTACCGGTTTTGAAAAACGATATGGTCGATTCACTGATCTTCACGCTAATTATGGTAATCGTCCGGGTATTGACTGGCAAGATGAGACGTTGGGCCGTTCTGCCACTACACAGAATTATCGCGTAGGCGTTTCGGGTGGTGCGAAAGACCTGAACTATAATTTAGGATATTCCTACTACGACGAACAAGGTGCAATGGTTTATAGCGGTACCCGCAAGCATAATATCGTTTTAAGCTTGAACCACTCAAGTAAGTATGTTGACCTCAATGCGCGTGTTAGCTACGACCAGAAGAAGGTTCGGGGTATGGGAACCTCGGGTGATGGCGACCGCTTCAATAAGCTACAACACATCCTGCAATATCGTCCGACTATCGGTATAAATGGTAATGATAGTGATTTGTTGGGTGATGAAGACCCTCTTTTGGCTGACGAAAGTGGTAACGTTATGCAGAACCCATTGCTTTCTGCTGCGGAAGAATTGAAAGACCGCGAATGGCGTACATTCCAGGCGAATGCAGGTATGACTCTAAAAATATTCAAGGGATTCTCTTTCCGTAATAATACCGGTATGAGCTATCAAACCCGCCGGAATGATATCTTCTATGGCGACCAATCTGTAACAGGTAAACGTACCAGTATCAATGGTAGTATTGAGAATCTTGAGTATGGAACTTTCCAGACCTCGAATACATTGAATTATAACTGGACAAAAAACAAGCATAACTTAACCGTTATGGCAGGGCAGGAATATGTAACTCGCTGGACGCGTAACTTTAAGGCTGTTGCCAGCAACTTCCCCAATGATGAAATCGGTTTGAACGACCTGTCTCTCGGGGTAGCGGGTACACCTTCTTCGGCGGTGAACTACGACGATAACCTGCTTTCTTTCTTTGGCCGTGCCAATTATATATTTGCTGATAAGTATATTATCTCGGCCTCTTTCCGTGCCGATGGTTCTTCAAAATTCGGTAAGAATAATAAGTGGGGATATTTCCCATCCGTTTCGGCTGCATGGCGTTTAGGCGAGGAAGAGTTTATTAAGAACCTCAATCTGTTTTCTGACTTGAAATTGCGTATAGGTTATGGTGCTGCGGGTAATAACCGTATCGGAAGCTACAATAGTTTGGCAATTCTGGAATCAGTGACCAGTGGTCATGGCGATAATAATCAGACCGGATATGCTTCCAAGCAGATTCCTAATCCCGACCTTAAATGGGAGTCCAATAGAACATTCAACCTGGGGGTAGATATCGGCTTGTTTAATCAACGACTCACTATTTCTCCTGAGTTCTATCTTAATCGCAGTAACAACTTGTTGCTGAACGCTAAGATTCCTTATTCTTCCGGATATACCAGTATGATCATTAATGCAGGTGAAACCCAGAATACAGGTATTGACCTCACGATTGGTTCTACCAATATTGTGACCAGAGATTTTAAATGGAACACCATGTTGACATTCTCGCATAATAAGAATACGGTAAAAGCGCTCACAGGCGAATCTGTTCAGTTATGGGAAGCCAGTTTCGGATATAACCAGAATACGCACATCGTGGCTGTTGATCAAACATTAGGTCAGTTCTATGGTTATGTAACAGACGGTATCTATCAGTTAAGCGATTTTGATTATGATGCAGCTACGCAAACCTATACGTTGAAAGATAAGATTCCTTATCATGGCAATAAACAGAATATTCGTCCGGGTATGTGGAAGTTTAAGGATACGGATGGAAGCGTAGATGAAAATGGTGAAAGAGATTATAAGGTTACGGAAGATGATAAAACGGTTATAGGAAAAGCTAATCCTAAGTTTTACGGAGGTTTGAACAATACGTTTAGTTACAAAAACTTCGACCTGAGTGTATTCCTGACTTTCAGCTATGGCAATGACGTGCTGAATGCTACAAAACTGACGAATACCAAAGCCGGAAAGAAAAACAGAAACATACTGGACGTAGCTAATAGTTCCAATCGTTGGGTTACTATTGATGCACAGGGTGTAGAAGCGAAAGACCCGACAGCATTGGCTGCTTTGAACCCTAACAAAAGCCTGGCTGCTTATTATGATATGGAAGAAGGAGATACCTACATTCACTCTTGGGCTGTAGAAGATGGTTCCTTTATTAAGTTGAGCAATATTACATTGGGTTATACTTTCCCTAAGAAAATGGTACAAAAGATTGGATTGTCCAACCTACGGTTGTATGCTACAGGTAATAATCTGGCTACTTGGACCAAATACACCGGTTATGATCCGGAGGTATCGACCAATGGTAATGGATTAACTCCGGGTGTGGATTTTGGAGCCTATCCACGTAGCCGTTCCTATGTATTCGGAGTCAATGTTGCTTTCTAATATCGTTAATATAAAAACACTGTACAATGAAAAAGAATAAACTAATATATGCACTTGGCGGGTTGTTAGCCATGAGTTTTGCTTCGTGTGAGCTGACCGAAAAACCAGATTCTTTTTACGAAAAAGACACTTACTTTGAATCTGAATCAAAAGCTCAGATGTCGGTATATGGCATTCACGATTGCATAGGCACCCAGGACCATTATGGGCAGTTCGAAATGGCTATGGTGGCTTCGGATGATACGTATTATATACAAGGAACAAGTAGCGACAACACTCGTAGAGACTTGGCTCATTATATGATCAAATCTACCAATACCTGGGTAGAGGGTGTATGGAAGTATAAGTATAAAGGCATCGACCGGGCAAACTTTACCATAGCTGGTATTACGGGAATGCCGGACTATGAGGGAAATAAAAACCTGAAGTATATGGTGGCGGAAGCACATTTCCTCCGTGCTTTTCTGGCGTTCGACTTGGTAAAACATTGGGGAGATGTTCCTTATAAAACAACCTATTCCAGCGGATATGGTGAGGTGTTCCTGCCTCGTACCGATCGTGAGGTTATTTACGAAGAGATTATCAGTGACTTGGATTTTGCAAAGGAAAATCTACGTGCCGGTGGCGATATCACCAATCCGGAAATACCATGTCAGGCTGCGGCTCATGCTCTTCTTATGCGTGTTTATCTCTATCGTGCCGGTTATAGTCTGAAGATGGATGGCCAGTTAACCCGTCCGGATGATGCTACACGTAAGAAGTATTTCGATGCCGTTATTTCAGAATGGACTGCATTGCAAAGCAAAGGATATCATGGGTTCTATGATGGAGGTTTCGATAAATTATTTATGGACTACTCTGCAGGGGTGTTGAATAATAAAGAAAGCCTTTGGGAAATAGCTTTCTCTTCTCCTGCTGGAGAGAAGGATAATGCAAGTTCATATGGAATTTATCTTGGTCCTTTAGTTGATGAACCTTCTGTTAAACCTACCGAAAGAGATCGCTTTATGGGGCGTGCTAATGCTTTCTTCCGTGTAGTTCCGGAGTGGCTTAACTTTTATGAAGAAAAGGATGTTCGTCGCGATGTAAATATCTGCACATACCAGTTCAAATGGCGGGCCAATGTATATGACCATGTACAAGAAGAAAGTCCCGAACCGTTGTTGTGGTTCCCTGGTAAATGGCGTAGAGAATGGATGCCTAAAGGTTATTTGGATTTAAATAACGGTAGCGTTAACTTCTGCCCGATACGATATGCTGACGCTGTATTAATGGCAGCCGAAGCTTATAATGAAACAGGTAACACAACACAAGCATGGGCGTTGTTGAATAGCGTGCGTACACGTGCCGGGGCTACAGCCATTACTACGGCTAATTATAGCACATTGTTGAAATCGCCTGCCGTATATGATTTACCGTTTATTGACGATGGCGATGATGCCGGTAGATTCCGTACCGCTTTGTATTGGGAACGTGCTTTTGAGATGTGTTATGAAAACGTACGTAAGCTCGACCTGATACGTTGGGGAGTATTGGATAAAGCACTGAAATTATTTGGCGACGGTATTCAAAATGCAAAAGTGAAGAACAACCACTATCATGCACCTAAGAACTTTGTTAAAGGACAGCATGAATTGATGCCTATTCCATTGAGTGAAATGCAAAGTAACCCCATGTTGGAAGGGAAGAATAATCCGAAGTATTAGTAAGTTTATTTAGTTACTGAAACAAACCCGCCACTCTTCTTCTTTACAAAGAACGAAAGTGGTGGGTTTTTAAGTTTTTAGTTTATGCTGCATAGAGAGGATGTGTCATAAGTCAGTAAATCCACTTCGTCATTGCGAGTCGCCACTATATTAAAATATAGAACTATTTGATATTGTCATTGGTAGCATTAACGACAGCAAACTGATCTTGAATAAATTTTTCATATTGATATATATTTAATAGTTAGTAAGTTCACTTCACTTTTTCCCAAGTCATTTTTTCGTAAACCTCATGGTGATAGTGTCCTGAAAACAAAAATACGATAAAATCTATTTATGAAAATAGGTTATTTATTCACTCTTGAATAAACGCTTTGATTATTGTTTAAGTGAAGCGAAATAATGATTATTGTAATGATAATTAAAGCTGGGGAAAAGAGATGTGTTTTACTTATATATGACATTCTTCACATCATCCGTAACATACAGCGGGCGCCCGTCCGGTTTCATAAAATGAAAGTTTACGTTATCAAATGTAATATTACGGGCATGTCTTACATAAAATCCGGAGGCGGGAATGGTACCAAACATCCAGGGTTCCGGGTAAGCCTTTTCTTGTTCAGGAATGACGCGCTTAGCATCTTCGGCACTATATCCGCCCTGAAAATAAATATGGATATTGCTGAATGTTACATCCTCTACGTTCGCTCCCGGAATGCCGCTAACTATACATGAATACCGTGAATCGGCATTAAACACATTCACATTGTTGATCAGGATGCGCTTCATCGTACCTACCTGTGTGCCTTCCGGACTACGCATCCGCGCACCCAACCGGAGGAAGAGCGGCGCATTAACGATGTCCCTCATCGTGATGTTGCTCACCACGATATCTTCCAAATGTCCGCCGTCTACCGTTTCCAGTGCAAGTCCGCGGCAACGTTCAAAGATGCAGTTCGTAATGACGATGTTCTTAAATCCGCCACTCGACTCGGTACCCAGCTTGATGCGGCCCGTTACGAAACCCTGATCAGGGGCTTGCGGTTCATAACGTTCGTAAGTTGCGGCATACATTGTTCCTTTGTCGAAACCAGACACAAAGCAGTTGGAAATCGTTACATTCTCGGTGTCCTTGAAATACCCCAACGCGTAAGATGCTTTGAGCACAATGGCATCGTCCCAAGGGGAGTTTACGCTACAATCTGTGATGCGGACATTGTTGCAGCAATCAATATCGAAGCCATCGCGGTTCGTATCCACCTTCAAGCCCTGTATCGTCAGATTATCTACACCTGTGGCAAGTACGGCGAAGTGCCCGCAATGCAACATGGAAAAGTCTCGTAGCGTGATGTTCTTGCATAATTTCAGGCTGATGGCTTTGTTGCCCACTCCCGGCAGGCGGCTCTCTTCGCGGGTCAACCCCTTACCGTTGATCAGTCCCGGCCCGCAAATGGTAATGTTTTCCAGTCCGATGCCCCAGATCAGAGAGTTTTTCCAGTGGCTATGCCCGAAGTCCTGGAACTTGTTGAATTCGTTAGGCTCGGCCTCATCGTACCCCTCGGTAGCCGTTGGGAAGGCGGCGATAATCTCTGCTCCCGATTCCAGATAGAGCGTGATGTGGCTTTGCAGGCGAATGGAGAAACACTCATATTTTCCGGCAGGAACGTATATGGTTCCTCCACCCTCGCCGGCGGCTTGCTCAATGGCTTTGTTAATGGCAGGCGAGTCGATTGTCCTTCCGTTGCCGGTGGCTCCGAAATCTTTTACATTATAAATATCGGCAAATGCCTGGCAGGAGAGGAGCAACAAGAGAAGGGAGAGGGTGTATAGTTTCATATTCGCTTAGTATTGGATTGGGTAAGGGGGTGTTTATTCCTGAGGCATCAACCTGAAAGGCAGAAGATAAGACGCATTTCCGTACATGGTATGTTCACTGGATAGATTCCAGAAACCATCTTTATTCTGCGGGTTGGCATCGTAGTCGATTACTGCCCAGCACAGGCCAATGTCATTGTTCTCTTGCAGAATGCTTGGAACGGATTTCTCCGGACCAGAAGCATCGGCATGATCAAAGGGAGTGATATAGAATTCCAGCTTTAGCTTGCCGGGTTCTCCTTCTTTGAATGTATATTGATAGGCATAATCGGCATAAGGTTTCTCTTTGAGCCAGAGTTGAGGTCCCCAAAGCATACACCAATCGTCTCCATGCGGAGGAGTAAATATGTGATAGTTCTGTGCCTGGCATCCGTGGAAGTTGAACCAGCGTTGCCACACATCGGCTTTCTCACTGGGGTGGAACCGGTCGATGAAAGGACCACCGGAGCGATCGCCATCGACCACCACTTCAAATATATCTGTTGATAGCGTGTTCTCGCTGAAACGCCAATGGTTGTCGTATGCCTCGTAAAGGAAGTAAAGACGGTTAAGCCCGGTACACCATCCTACTTTAACACGGATGTCGAGTGTAGATTTATCTGGTTTGGCGTGTTTACCTTCGTCTTCTTTCATATCGTTGATGGTGATGACGTAGGATTCGGGAATGGCTGCCCAATCGTTGTCATTACCATCAATAACAGGGAGGCAGCTTTTGGGGAACTGCCAGACTTTGTATTCTTTTTCCTGCCCGTAGATGGGACTCAGCAATAAAAGGAATGTGAATATAGAAATGTATTGTTTCATAAATATTGTATATTGTAGGGGCGGGCCTTGTGTCCGCCCTTGACGCTGCATAGTGAAACTGTAATGATACACCTGGTGGCGTCAAGGGCAGACACAAGGCCTGCCCCTACAGTTTGTTTACGGTTGGTAGCATAAAATAATTATAATCCGCTTTTTTGTTCTGCGTATAGAAGCAAAAGTATAATTTTTCATTGTTATTCAACTGCATTGATGCTGCTAATACAGGAGCATCCGTCTTTTTCCCCGACCCGAAAAGCACAAGAGGTGTTTCCTGTCGGTGAGCATCAGCCAAACGTATGTCCGAACCGGGAGGAGTGATGCCATGTATAATCCTTAGCCTCATACTCTCTCCATGATATGCACTAAAAGCCGTGCCTTCAACACTGAAAACATTGTATTTACAGTAAGAAGGCTCTATTTTACTATCAATAGGATTGTCGAGCATCTTGCCGCAACATCCTCCGAACGACCATATCAGTTGTACCCCTTCCGGAAGGTTCTCACCCTTCACTTCCAGTATAATTCCGTCGCTATCGGCAAGGCGGGCCACATGTACACGCACACTTCCTTTACCCAGCAACGGGTCAGTCAGCGTGTAAGTCAGTCTGCCCTTGTTCTCCTTCACCGAAACCTTTCTCAGGTCATTGGCCCACAGACTGTTTGCACCGTTGGCAATACCCAGCCGGAAGTTGCCCGCCATTTGTGGCAAATGGAAAGAAGACTCCCTGTTCTTTTCACCTGCCATTATGCTAACAGCGGCCAACACGACGAACGATGTAAAGAACAGCCTGAGTTTACTCATACTGTATTTCGGCAATAAGATCATTATTATTCTTGAAATCAATCTGGTTCTTATCTGCTATTTTAAGTTTGATCTCTTTCAGGATAAAGCTGTCCGTCAGGTCAACTTGCCCTGCTTTTTGAACCTCGGCATCTATATTATATAGCTGGAAGTTCTCCAGACGCAGTGAGTCATTCCATCCTGAAGCCGTAATAAACTGTCCGCCTCCTGTGGCCTTAACGTTAGAAAGATATACGTTCTTAAAGATCGGATACCCTTTTTCTTTTGGCTCTACCGGAGTGAGCATAACCTTCCAGTGCTCAGGAATCTCTTTGCCCTGGAACTGCTCCGGCAGCGTAGAATAACTATAACTTGGATTCCAGTTCAGGTCGGCAGCCAGAATGTATTTCACACTATCTGCCACGACATCCGTCATAAACACATTCTCAACAAAGCCCCCACGGTTTAATGCTGACTTGATACGCAGTGCGGCGGATGTACCATACGCTCTTAGGTTGTAACCCAATATGTTCCGTATACCACCCGATGTTTCGCTTCCGCAAGTGATGAGTCCGGCGCCTTTGCGGGCAATACAGTTACGTACAACGACATATTCTGTTGGACGATTCACCCGCAGTCCGTCGGCATCTCTGCCCGCTTTGATGCAGATGTTATCATCGTTGCAATCCACGTCACAGTTTTCGATAAGGATATACGATGAAGAGTCGATGTCTATACCATCTGTGCTGGGACCATGCCCTCCGATGTTGTTATTGATATTCAGTCCGTTTACCGTACAATGGTTGGAATAAAGCACTTGCACACCCCAGAAACCGGTACGCATCAGTGTAAAATCTTTCAGGGTAACGTTCGAACTGTTGGATACCAGAATACCCCGTACCCGTTTGGCGTCATAGTCTACAATCCAGCGAAGCCCTTCCTTTACATACTCCTTGCGCATGTCCCAGTATTTATCCCAGAAAACTTTGCCCCGGCAGTCAATAGTACCTTCGCCCGATATGGCAGCGTTCTCCGTATCCAGAACGTTGAGTACGGCAGATGGCCAAACCATCTCTATGCCGGCAACGCGCGTAGGAATCTCCGGATAGTGGTTGATGTCGGTGCTGGCGTACAAGGTAACACCTTTCCCGATTTCAAGATTTACCCCTTTTTTGATGAACAAAGCCCCTGTGGTATAGTATCCCGGTTGGAGTGTGACTATCCCTCCTCCGGTGTTGTGGCAAGAGTCAATGGCCGCCTGTATGGCATCGGTGCTTAATACCGTAGTGTCGTTTACGGCCCCGAAAGCATTGGCACTGAATGCTTTACTGGCCGGAAAGGTCTTGGCACCTACTTCCTGTACCCAGGAAAGATCAATTGGCTGATCGGACGCGATCCAATCAAACGAGGGTATATCTCCCGGGCTTTGCTTGGGCGTATTACATCCGGTCAATACAGCCAATGCGACTACACAGATGTTGAGGTGTCTTAATGATAAGTTCATATTGTTTATTCTTTTAATATTTTAGTTTCCGTCAGGCTTTTCTACTTCGGCGAACTTGCTCGGCACCCAGTGGAAAGTCTCTATGGCATCCGGTTTAGCCGGGCTATAGGTTTGATAATCGGTGCTGATATGCTTTGCCAGGGGCAAGTTGAGTGATTTAATCCCTTCTACCACGCATTTGGCAATCTGGTATGCACCATAAGGATTGAAGTGTGTGTTATCTTCCAATGCTTTAGACTGGTTGGGGTATGTGTTGGCCGGATAGTGCACAAAGGCCTGTTTAGATTCTTCTACTCCCATGGCTTCGTATAGGGTACGGGTCATGGCATGCAGATCTATCAAAGGGATATTCTCTTTTTGTGCCAACCATTTCATGGCTTCGGGGTAGTCTTCGTGTGTATCGACAATCTTACCATCTTTGAAGCTGCGGCGTTGCGTCGGAGTAACCAATACCGGATTTGCACCTTTCAGCCGGGCTTCGTCGATGAATGTTTTCAGGCTGGTCATATAGGAATAGTATGCCCCTTTGCCCGGACCTTTTTGCTTCTGGTCGTTGTGGCCGAACTCGATAAAGATATAATCGCCTTCTTTCATTTGGGTGAGCAGTTTCTTCAGGCGTCCGGCACCGATGAAGGTATTGGCCGATTCTCCCGACTCGGCGTAATTGGCAAAAGCCACCTGATCGTCGAAGAAGCGGGGAATCATTTGTCCCCAGCTTGCCCAAGGTTCATTGTCCTGGTCTACAACGGTAGAGTTCCCGCAGAGGAAAATGGTGGTAACGTTGTCTACTTTATCAATGGTAAGCGAGGTTATTTGTGGTGCGTCGCCGCTGAACTCCAGGTCCAGTTTATCATTCCAGTTGAGTTTACTCTTTTCGCGTGGTTTGATTTTTACATACTCTCCATCGGCGATTAGTGTATTCCTTTTGTTGATTACAAAGGTTCGTTCAATAATCTGTCCTTTCTTGGTTGGCAGGTTTTCAATGAACAGGCGGCGGGATTCACCCCGCACGGTAGTGGAACCAGCTTTCTTCTTAGAACCGATTTGGATGGTTACTTTATAATTCCCATCAGGAACATCAACGCTGATTCTCTCGGGGGGTGTTTTATCCTTAGAGAAGTCGAATGAATACGATGTTTGTTGTGCCTGGCAGGTTATGGCTGCCACAAGGGCGATGATTAAAGTGTATAGTTTCATGTTATCCAAATGTTTTCAGTCTATACCCAAATGATTTACCGTAGGGGCGGTTCGTGAACCGCCCAATACACAGGAAACTGTTCCTCATTATTGGGCGGTTCGCGAACCGCCCCTACAGTATATCACTTTGGCATAGCTTTTTTATATATTTTTAAATACCTTTATCTCCTTTAGCCGGTTTCAATTCATCCGGCGAATCCTTTGTGAAGGAATTTACCTTTGGCGCTACTCTGGTAAATAGCTCTCCGATTTGTTCAACAGTTACGATATCCTTTGGCCGGAAGTCATCGGAGTTCATATAATCCAGTATGGCTTTACGCATCTGGCGGGCAACGATCCGTTCGTCCGGATGGCTATCAATATCCATACTGGTCATCATCAGTTTTCCGTTAAGCACTTTGGCTTCGAACAAGGTGCCTGCCTTGCGACTGATGAACCAGGTATCTATGCTCTGTACCAGCGGTTGGAAGTCCGGTGCAAACTGGGTGAACTGCATCACCTGCGATTTGTTTAATAACTCCCACCATTGCAGGTTGCTGTGATACTCCGTCGGGAACTCCTTGAATAGTGGATGGTAATTGTTCACCCATATACCTGTAGTATGTGGCGGACGCATCTTAAACCATGATGTATTCCAGAAAACGGGAGTCATGTATTGTACAATATCCTTTCCGTAAGAGATCTTTCCTGCGGCTGTGATAAGCACATTGCCTCCTTGTTCCAGTATCTCTTTGGCTCTATTGTCCAGTGTGTCTGTTACATACACCTCGCCTGTATTTATTTCTACCTGAGCCGGGTATACCCAGAAGTCCCAGTCGTTTATTGCACCCGTACTTTCTATCCGTATCTCCAATTTGAGTTTCTGCGCACAGGTAAAGGCTTGTAATGCGTAACTGATCTTGCCTAGTTCAAAGCAATTGTCTACCGGAATATCTTTGGTGGATACTATACCTTTATCATATACCTTTCCGTATTCATCTTTGATGATATATAGAGTCTTAGCATTCCTGATCGCTGCTTTATGGAAATGAGCCACTTCAATCTCTGCCTCGAAACTCTCATTGTTCTTATAAACAAACTTAGAAATACGCGCCAACGGCACGGTTGGACTACAGAACCGTCTCATTTCCTGAGCATTGATATAGCCTTTCTCTTCATAAAACACATCGAGCAAGCCAACCAGCGCTGTGCCCTGACCGGAATAGTCATTCAGTGAGAGCAGCTGGAACCCGGCATAATCGGGAGTGCGGAGTGTCTTTTCTATCTCATGTTTATAGCAAAGAGCTTGCAGTTTACCGGATGCCATGAGGAACTCCCGGCCTTTATCGCCCATATGGTTATCCTGAAGAATCTCTTTAAAGATCTCGAAGTTCCTGGCTTTATTTACTCCGGTATATTTGCGTATCTCCTCAAAGTTCGGGAAAGCACACCACTGTCCTGTTTCGTGCGACACATAAGGCTGGCTTACCGTGTCTATTCTGGCTCTGTAATCGGAGAGTGATTCCGGTAGTTGGTTAGACCAGTTCAATCCGCGTGCTCCGGCTTTTACATGGAACTGATTGCGGGGTTGCCACTGCCAGCTTCCTCCCACGGATGCACCGGTGTATACACGGCGGGAATCCGTCTTTTCCCAGTATTCAACGAAATCAGTAACCCATGCCACCCAACGTCCTGCCGGTTCATTGCCACAGGCGAGCATGCAGTAAGAAGCATAATTGCCATATATTTTGGTTAGGCGAATGGTTTCATCCATCAGATATTTGTCGATAGGCTGTCCGTTACCTAGTCTTGGTCCGTGGTTTGGCCAACTCGGACCTTCGGGTTGCAGATAGAACCCAACAACATCGGCTGCGATGAAAGCAGCTTCGGGCGGACAGTAAGAGTGGAAGCGCATGTGATTGAGTCCGTATTCGCGACAGATGCGGAATACCCTTTCCCAGTCTTTTACATTCATCGGTGCGTATCCGGTAAGCGGGAAGGTACAATTCTCGACTGTGCCGCGCAGCATAGTCTTATTGCCATTCACGTAGAACCATTTGCCTTGAATCGTAAATTCGCGCATACCGAACTGTACTTGCTTTGTTTCTTTCTTCTTGCCAACGGTCAGTTCGGCATGGAGCATGTATAAAGCAGGATCGAATTCATCCCAGGTTAGCATTCTATCTCCTAGAAGCAACTCCATTTCGCAGGCCAGTTCGCCGTTGGTTATGGTAAACTCCTGGCTTGTTGTTGGTACGGTATGCTTCTTGTCCGAGTTGAAGCTTTGTGCAGAGAGGCTGATATTTGCTTTTACTTTGCCGGATGAGGCCGACTTTAGCACCATCTTTACCTTTGCTCTCTTATTTGCCAGGTCGGGGTAAACCTGTATATCATCAAAGTAGACCTTCGGAGTGGTGGATAGGTTGATCTTTCCCACAATACCGTTCCAGTTGCCTTGCGTTTGGTCGGTGATGCTATGCGAGTCGGGTCCGACATTGATTTCTTTAATACGGTTGTCTACCCGGACAGAGATTCTGCATTTCCCGGTGGAGGCGAATGCCGTAATATCATATACATGAGGCACGCAAAGGCTATTCTGCATACCTACTTCCTTATTATTCACCCAAACAGTTGTTTCTATATGTGGGCGCTCCATAAAGAATACAATGCGTTCGCCCTTCCAACCGGCGGGAATGGTGATTTCTTTCTGATACCATGCCACACCTACATAGTGCTTGTCGGGGGTGAGGAAGAAAGGAGCTTTGAAGTTTTCCTCTATCCGGAACTTTTCCATATATGGATTAAAGTAGAACGAACTGTCGTACAAACTACCTGTCCATTGGGTTTGCGCATTGACATTATCTCCTTTAAGCTTTTCGGGCATGGAAGCCGGCAGGTTGATATGATCGGACAGCTGTTTGTTGAACCACTGTTCCTTTATACCTGCATCGTTCCTGTCGATAGCGAACTGCCATCTTCCTGCCAGATCCATGGTTTGCTGGGCGGCTATTGTTAGAAAGAATGTAAGTAATGATGTAAGAGTAAGAATACGTTTCCTCATGGTCCAGTGGTTAATCGTTATTGTGAGGCTAAAATACGAGTTTTGTATATGCTGCTAAATAGAAAGGCGTACATAAAGATAGATTATTGTGTAAAATGGAGGCGTTTGTAGGCGTTGTGTACAAAAGTACATCTATTTGCTACGTAATTACTTGCATTCCTTTTCCTGCGATTTTTTCTTTCTCAGGGTGTGGGTTATATTTGTAGTGAATGTAATAACCTAGTGAAAATTAACCGAATATCCATGAAACGTATCAAGATTATTTTATTGATGATGGCGCTTTGGGTGCCTGTCTCGCTTTATTCTTCCGAAAGGATAAAGTATAACTTTAACTCAGACTGGTCGTTGTATGTTGGCGACCTGCCGGATGCTAAAGCCGCGTTTAGTAAGAACAGCAACCCGGACTGGAAAAGCATAACCCTGCCACATGCTTTTAATGAAGATGAGGCTTTTAAACTAAGTATCGATCAACTTACGGATACTGTTATGTGGTATCGCAAGTCGTTCAAACTGCCGCAAGCGGATAAGAACAAGAAAGTTTTTATTGAGTTCGAAGGCGTTCGCCAGGCCGCCGATTTCTATGTAAACGGACATTATGTAGGTTTGCACGAGAATGGTGTGATGGCTTTTGGCTATGACATTACTCCTTATTTAAAAGCAGGCAGAGTGAATGAGATTGCGCTGCGGATAGACAACAATTGGGAGTACAAGGAACGCGCCACTGATACAAAATATCAGTGGAACAATAAGAACTTCAATGCCAACTATGGCGGTATGCCTAAAAATGTATGGCTACATGTGACCGATAAGCTTTATCAAACCCTTCCGCTGTACAGCGGTTTGCAGACTACCGGCGTATATATCTACGCTTCGGATATCCGTGTTAAGTCGCGCCGGGCGGTGATCAATGCAGAGTCTGAGATACGTAACGAATACAAAAAGAAGCAAACAGTGGCTTACGAAGTAGCCTTGTTTGATAAAGATAATAAGCTCGTAACCACCTTTAAGGGTGATGAGTTAACCATCCAACCCGGCGAGACAAAAACCGTAAAAGCCGCTGCCGAAGTATCGGGGTTGCATTTCTGGAGTTGGGGATATGGCTATTTATATACCGTACAAACCCGTTTGGTTGTCAATGGAAAGGTGACGGATGAGGTGACCACGCGAACCGGTTTCCGCAAGACCCGTTTTGCCGATGGAAAGATCTGGCTGAATGACAGAGTGATTCAGATGAAGGGATATGCACAGCGTACCAGTAACGAATGGCCAGCCGTCGGAATGTCTGTTCCGGCATGGTTGAGCGATTACTCGAATGATTTGTTAGTGAAAAGCGGGGGTAATCTGGTACGCTGGATGCATGTCACCCCGTGGAAGCAGGATATTGAATCATGCGACCGCGTGGGATTAATACAGGCCATGCCTGCCGGAGATGCGGAGAAAGACCGGGAAGGGCGGCAATGGGAACAGCGTGTGGAACTGATGCGCGATGCGATTATCTATAACCGTAACAATCCGAGTATCCTGTTCTATGAATGTGGAAACGAGTCGATCAGCCGCGAGCATATGCTCGAAATGAAAGCTGTGCGCGATATGTACGACCCGTATGGCGGACGGGCCATCGGTTCGCGCGAGATGCTTGATATTCGCGATGCAGAGTATGGCGGCGAAATGTTGTACATCAACAAGAGTGCTTATCACCCCATGTGGGCGATGGAATACTCGCGCGATGAGGGTTTACGTAAGTATTGGGATGAGTATAGCTACCCTTACCATAAAGAAGGTGCCGGACCGCTTTACCGCAATGCACCGGCATTGGATTACAACCACAACCAGGATATGATGGCGATTGAGAACATCCGCCGTTGGTACGACTACTGGCGCGAGCGTCCGGGAACAGGCCGGCGCGTGAGTTCGGGCGGGGCTAAGATCATCTTCTCCGATACGAATACGCACTTCCGTGGTGAGGAGAATTACCGCCGGAGTGGAGTGGTAGACCCGATGCGCATTGAGAAAGATGGTTTCTATGCGCATCAGGTGATGTGGGACGGATGGGTTGATGTAGAGAACTACCGTACGCACATTATTGGTCACTGGAATTATTCTCCGCAGACGGTTAAGCCAGTTTATGTGGTTTCCAGTGGTGATAAAGTAGAGTTGTTTATCAATGGTAAGTCCAAAGGATATGGAAAGCAGGATTATCGCTTCCTGTTTACTTTCGATAATATGGCTTGGGAGAGTGGCAAGATTGAAGCGGTGAGCTATGATGAAGCAGGGAAAGAGGTGAGTCGCCACAGTTTGCAGACAGCCGGAGAACCCCGCGATATCAAACTGACACTGATTCAAAGCCCCGGCGGATGGGCTGCCGATGGTGCCGACCTGGTATTGGTGCAGGTAGAGGTGGTAGATGAAGATGGTCGCCGTTGTCCGCTGGCGAACAATGAAATAGAGTTTGCGCTTGATGGTCCGGCTGAGTGGCGTGGAGGTATTGCGCAGGGCGAGAATAATTATATCTTGTCTAAGGTACTGCCCGTGGAATGTGGGGTGAACCGTGCGTTGATCCGTTCTACTACGGCTGCCGGTCAGGTGAAGTTGACGGCACAGGGCAAAGGGCTGAAACCGGCAACACTGACATTGTCGTCGAAGGCGATGGAAGTTAAGGAGGGATTGAGTACCTTTATTCCCGGCAATGAGTTGGCTGGTCGTTTGGATAGGGGTGAAACTCCGCTAACGGCATCTTATACGGATACGAAAGTAGATATTGCTGTTCGTTCGGCAGTGGCCGGGGCAAATACTAAAGAGGCGATCAATAGTTTTGATGATAATGAATTGAGCGAGTGGCGCAATGACGGACAGTTGGGCACGGCCTGGATCACGTATCAGCTTGATCGGATGGCGGAAGTGGATGAGATTTGTATGAAACTCACCGGATGGCGCATGCGTAGTTATCCGCTTGAGATTTATGCCGGAGAGGAATTGATCTGGAGTGGCGACACGGAGAAGAGCCTGGGGTATATACACCTGAATGTGAAACCTGTACGGACGGATAAAATAACCATCCGGCTGAAAGGAAGCGCAATGGACTCCGATGGCTTTGGTCAGATTACGGAGCTTGACCCTACGCAGGAACTGGATTTGTTCCGTGCAAAGGATGGGGATAAAGCCGGGAATGAGCTTCGGATCGTTGAGGTGGAGTTCCTGGAAGCACTGCACTTGTAGGGGCGGTTCGCGAACCGCCCAATATACGGGATGTACAGAAAACTATTATCGGGCGGTTCGCGAACCGCCCCTACGGTATAACATAATATATATGAAAAAACTCTTTTTAACCGCACTTGTACTGTTCGCAGCAACAGTAACATTTGCTCAATCGCAGGTCTACCTATTCTCCTACTTTGTGGGCAAGAGCGAAGACGGTTTGCATCTGGCCTACAGCTATGACGGCTTGAAGTGGGAAGCCTTGAACAACAATCAATCCTTCCTCAAACCCGAAGTCGGAAAAGACAAGCTCATGCGCGACCCTAGCATCTGCCAGGGACCGGACGGAACATTCCATATGGTGTGGACATCCAGTTGGACGGACCGTATCATCGGCTATGCCTCGTCCAAAGACCTGATTCATTGGTCGGAGCAGAAGGCGATTCCCGTGATGATGCACGAGCCTACGGCTCATAACTGTTGGGCGCCCGAACTGTTCTACGATGAACCGAGCAAGACGTTTTATATCTTTTGGGCAACCACCATACCCGGGCGGCATAAGGAAGTGGCAACCAGCGAAAGCGAAAAGGGGTTGAATCACCGCATGTACTACGTCACGACTAAAGACTTCAAGAAGTTCTCGAAGACCAACATGTTCTTCGACCCGGATTTTAGTGTGATTGATGCCGCCATTGTTAAAGACCACGACGACGAACTGATTATGGTAGTGAAAAACGAGAACTCCAATCCGCCGGAGAAGAACCTACGGGTAACGAAAACAAGGAACATACAGAAGGGCTTCCCTGTTGAAGTCTCCGAGCCCATTACGGGCGATTACTGGGCAGAAGGCCCGGCGCCGTTAATCGTTGGCGATTATATATATGTGTACTTTGATAAATACCGCAATCATACTTACGGCGCGGTACGAACGAAAGACCGCGTGAACTGGGAGGATGTTTCCGATCAGGTTTCTTTCCCTAAAGGCATTCGCCACGGAACAGCGTTTACGGTGGATAAAAAGGTGCTGGATGCATTGTTGAAACAAACCCCCAACACCTGGTTCAACGATAAGGACCTTACCCTGACAGGCGTCTACTACTACCCCGAGCATTGGGACGAAAGCCAGTGGGAGCGCGACTTCAAGCAAATGCGCGACCTGGGCTTTGAGTTCACCCACTTTGCCGAGTTTGCCTGGGCGCAGCTCGAACCCGAAGAAGGCAAATACGACTTTGCCTGGTTGGATCGCGCCGTAGCGCTGGCCGCCAAGTACGATCTGAAAGTTGTGATGTGTACCTCTACCGCTACCCCTCCCGTATGGCTGAGCCGCAAGTATCCCGAGATACTGGTCCGCTTGGAAGACGGTACGGTACTGGATCATGGCGCCCGTCAGCACGCCTCCTTCGCCTCGCCTTTATATCGCGAGCTTTCATACAAAATGATAGAAAAGCTGGCTCAACATTATGGTAATGATCCGCGCATCATGGGCTGGCAGCTCGACAATGAACCTGCTGTTCAGTTCGACTACAACCCCAAAGCCGAAGAAGGATTCCGTCAGTTCCTGCGTCAGAAGTATGGCAACGACATCAAAGCCCTGAACGACGCCTGGGGAACGGCCTTTTGGAGCGAGGTGTATGCCTCTTTTGATGAGATCACCCTGCCTAAGACACGGCAGATGTTTATGAACCACCATCAGATACTCGATTACCGCCGCTTTGCCGCCCGGCAAACCAATGATTTTCTGGATGAGCAATGCTTGTTAATCCGGAAATACGCCAAAAACCAATGGGTGACGACCAATTACATTCCCAACTACGACGAAGGACACATCGGTGGAAGCAAGACATTGGACTTTCAGGTGTATACCCGCTATATGGTGTATGGCGATAACGAAGGCATCGGCCGGCGGGGCTATCGGGTGGGCAATCCGTTGCGCATTGCCTGGGCAAATGACTTCTTCCGGCCCATACAGGGCACATATGGCGTCATGGAACTTCAACCCGGACAGGTGAACTGGGGCAGCATCAATCCGCAACCCCTGCCTGGTGCCGTACGCCTGTGGATGTGGAGTGTGTATGCTGGTGGAAGCGATTTCATCTGCACCTACCGCTACCGCCAACCGCTGTACGGAACCGAGCAATATCACTACGGCATTGTGGGCACCGATGGGGTGACCGTCGAACCCGGTGGACGTGAGTACCAGCAGTTTATCAACGAAATCAAAACGCTTCGCAAACACTACGCGCCCCGCGATGCCAAGCCAGCGGAATATACCGCCCGTCGCACCGCTATTCTGTTCAACCATGAAAATGCCTGGAGCATTGACCGTCAGAAGCAGAACCGCACTTGGGACACGATGAAGCACATAGATAAGTATTACCGCACGCTAAAGAGCTTCGGCGCTCCGGTCGATTTTATCACGGAAGATAAGAACTTCAACGACTATCCCGTAATGATTGCTCCGGCCTATCAGATGGCCGATGAAGCACTGGTGAAACGTTGGACGGACTACGTTCGGCAAGGCGGAAACCTGGTATTGACCTGTCGCACAGCACATAAAGACCGTATGGGACGTTTGTTCGAAGCACCTTTCGGCTCATTGATCGATGCGCTGACGGGAAACAATATGGAGTTTTACGACTTGCTTCTACCCGAAGACCCCGGTATCATTGTCATGGATGGAAAGAAGTACGCCTGGAACACCTGGGGAGAAATCCTGCTTCCGGGCAAGGACTCTACCCCCTGGGCCACGTATACCGAAGAGTTTTATGAAGGCAAACCGGGCATTACTTTCCGCAAGCTGGGCAAAGGCACCATCACCTACGTAGGCGTTGATTCTACCGACGGGGCACTCGAAGCCGATGTCTTGAAGAAGCTCTACGCCACATTGAACATCCCCGTAATGGACCTGCCTTATGGCGTAACAATGGAATATCGCAACGGAATGGGCATCGTACTGAACTACTCCGATAAACCCCACCTGTTTGCTTTGCCTGCAAATGCCACAGTGTTGATCGGCGAACAAAACATTCCTACAGCCGGAGTGCTGGTGTTTAAACCTTAGTACACTCGTATCTGCCGGCTCGGCACATGTACATCTCAAGGCCTTTTACATGTACATCTTAAAAGCCTTGAGATGTACATGTAAAAGGCCTTGAGAAAGTTTCATATTCTATTTCGGAAAGTACCTGTTTACAGACGGTCTAGTCCATTACAAACAAGATGCTATTTGTAGTATCTCCCTCACGCTTAAACGTAAGTTCACCGGCGATATTGATTTTCACATGATCGAAAGTGATATTCCGGGCGTCGACCAACAATATCGTACTGTCTTGCGCGGTGATAGTTGAATTCTTGATCGTCAGTCCGTCAACATCCGTAAACTGTGGCAACTCCTTGCAGGTTACCTCGCAGTTCTCCATAAATACATTCGCCGCCGGCGATTCGGGGATGCCCGACAGTCGGATGAAATGCTCCGCATTCTCCACAATAATATCTTTAATGAAGACGTCCCTGAAGTGAGGAGTCAACCGGTCCACCTCCGGAACGGGGTGGCGACTGGCCAGCTCGCCCATAAAGAAAGCACTTCCCAGCATATCCCAGCGCATTGCCTCTTTGGCATTGATGATGCGGATACGCTCGTAATACAATGAGTCGCCGCCGCCCGCCCTGGTTCTCCGGGTCTTAAAGCGCAACCCTCTTTCCGTTCCGTCGAACACACAATCGTGCACATACAGATTCTTGATTCCGGCTGCCGTTTCGCTTCCACAGGTCACAGCGCCATGCCCTTCCTTCGACAGGCAATGGCGGATAACGATATTCTCGGCAGGCTTGTTCACGCGCAACCCGTCCTCGCTTCTGCCCGCTTTGATCGTATAACAATCGTCGCCATTGGCCAGTGTGGAGTATTCGATCAGCACATTGCGGGTAGACTCAATGTCGATCCCGTCGCCCGTTGGTATATCTATCGAGTTTACGTTCACTCCGCGGATAATCACGTTCTCGCAATACATCGGAGCGATGTTCCAGGTCAGCGATCCCTGTATGCGGATGCCCTCTACCAATATATTCTTGCAGTCGATCGGTGCGAAGGTTTTGGGTAGATACATCGTAGCCTGCGGCGAAGAACCATCAAACACGCGCTCTTCCAGAGGCATATCTACCGTAATCTTTTTCAGTTTATGCGCATGATTGTTGTCCCAGAACGTTTTGGCAATCTCACAATCCAGCCCCGGGCTCACCAATACACCCCGCCCCGTCAGGGCGATATCTTCCTGCCCGTTGGCATAAATAAACGCTCCCGACGACAGGCACTCCGTACCCTCCATGCGGGTAAATACAGCCGGCTGATAATCCTTGATTGCTCCACTGAAGTGCACCTCCGTTCCTTCGGGGATATGAAGATTAATCCTGCTTTTCAACTCAATGCGTCCGCTCTTCCATACGCCCGGTCCCAGCTCAACGGTCCCCCCACCGCTCTGGCTAAGGGCATTGATCTGCTGGTTGATATAATCCGTCTGCATATCCGCCGGAGCATCGCTTAAAGATAGCTTTACGGTCGTCCCGGGGATAACCGGTTTGCTGAGTTGCGGCATCGCAAATGGAGCCTCAATAGGAGCAATCTCCGCCGGCATGCATGCATCGCCTACCTCGCTGGCCAGAGGCACCGCTTTTGTCGTATTGTCTTGAACAGGTTTGCATGCGCAAAGCATGAATATAGCCATCAGGCAAAAGAGATTGTTGATCTTCATGTGGATAGAACGTTAATACATTAATAAAGATATCAATAATGACGGCTTCCCACCCTTTTCGTACTCTCTCTGCCCTGTGTATTTAATGAATAAAGATAGAAAATGATACATATATTATTCGGGGGTAGGAAAATATCTTTATCAGGCACACTTCCAGTCCAGTCTTCAAAAGAAGCATGGATGTTTTTTCTTTTACTATCCACAGGGAAATCAGACCGTAGTGCCCCGCCGTTTACTCTGTGGCTTCCTTCATAAAGTTATATAGCCATTCCAGTGCTTTGAAGTCTTCTATAATTAAATCGGCAAAGCTTCCCGAGTAAAGTTCCTCTTCGATAGGTTTCACTTTTTCTACCCAGATTCCCTTCCGTTGAAACCATTGCTGGAAGTATTCAGGCAGGTCATTCGGGAGCGGTCTTTTGTATCCCTCCCCGTTGACGGTATATCCTCTGTCGAGTACCGTTTCTTGTGTTATCCGCTGAAACTCTTCGGATTCATATATAATGGCATCCCTCAGACTATCCATCACTTTCTTCTTCGGCTGAAACAGACCGAGCCCTAACGTATAAGAACTCTCTCCCAATTCAAGGAAATAACCGGGAAGGTCTTTCCACTCCTCGCGACTAACAGGGCATTGGAAAGTCATCCACATAAATGTTTTATAGGGATCTTTATTGTGCGAGAAACGCGTGTCTCTGTAGATTCTGGATATAGCGCGGTGCGCACGCATCTCAAACTCAGCATCAATGTTATACATGATAGGGTACAGGGCTTGGAACAATCCCTTGAGTGGATTCAGAAGTTCTGATTCATAGATATGCTTGTGTGCATCGAACCACTCTTTATTATTATTCTCTTTCAGCTCACTGAAAAACTGGAACGTTTTAGGTGAGAAGCCTTTGAATACCGGATCTTTCATAATAACTGTTTTTGTGTGCTGCAAATTTAATTAGTTTTCCTTTATTTCCAGTGAAAACACATGTAAACTGTCAATCTAATATCACTCGTCGAAATCCTCTTAAATACATGTCGTTAAAACTTTCGTTTTTTGCATGCAAAAAAGGCGTTAATTGCATGCAAAAAACGAAAGTATTATATACCTGGACCAGAAGGCGTATGGAAGGGGGCAGAAAGAGCACCGAGATACTACTAGAATGCCTACGAGATATCACTGGGATGCCGTAGGCATTTCAACTGCATGGATAAGGGAAGAAAAGCGCAGGCAATACCTGAAAAAGACAATACGTTGCGGAATACCTATTAATGAATGAAAACCTGTTTAATCAAAACGATTTATGCTTGCCTTTTTATCAGATTGCCTGCGCTACGCAAAAAAACAACTAACTCCTTTTTGTATTTATGATCTTGATCTATGTGTGTACTATTTAAGTTTATACATTTCCGAACCCGCCAAAAGGAAACAACCTACGCCGTAGTCTTCGAAATCGGGTACGCTGGTGTATGTAACAGGCTGTCCGTCCTTAGGTTCTTTACCTGTTCCCTGAACGTAGCCCAGAAATCCGTTTTTATGAACTGCATCGGTAACCATTGCATTCCATGCTTTGATAGCTATCGGCAAATATTCTTTTCTATCCAATAATCCCTGACGGATACCCCAAGCCATACCGTAAACGAACAATGCTGTTCCCGAGGTTTCCTTTCCGCCAAAGTTTGTAGGATCGTGCAGACTCGCGTTCCAGAAGCCATCTTCGCGCTGGCACTTTTTAAGCGCTTTGCTCATCAGGAGAAAGTCGTTGATGTAGTCTGTGCGATGCTTCTCATCTGCTGGAATTTCGTTCAGTACACGAACCAGTGCGGCATATACCCAACCATTACCTCTCGACCAGTAGCAGTCTTCGCCATTAGGCTCTTTATATGGAGGGCAGAAGTCGGCATCTCTCCACCAAAGACCATCTTTCAAGTTAAACATACCACCGCCATGCGTGTTGCGGGAATACTCATACATATCCCACATCTTATCATAATACTTCTGTTCATCTGTCATCTGACCGAATTTAGCAAGGATAGGCATAGCCATCTGTATGGCGTCAATCCATGTCCAATCGTCCACTTGCGGGGTATTGACAAGCATATCCATTGATGCTTTGATATTCCTTATCATCTCTGGAGATGATGGACAAACGCGATATAAATCAATATATGCCTGACCGCAACAGTGGTCGTCGGCATTGCGGGTAGTATTTCCGTGGCGCATGCCCCATTTGTGGAATGTTCCCCAATCGTATGTGTACTTATAATAATCCTCTCTGGGATAAATGCTGTAAAGTGCCATCAATCCTTCATAATATACACCGCGAGTCCAGATATTGCTGGGGCGGAAGCGTCCAACGAAAGAAGGTTGCGTATAGTCAGCGTGCTTCTTCATAAAATAATCGTTGACTAATACCGTTTTCTGGAGAATTTCATTTCTATCGGGTAGCTGTTGGGCGTTACTCGTAACGGCAATAGTTCCTATCAGGAATGAGAAGGCTATAAATACTTTTTTCATAAAACTAAGTGTTCTTACTATGGTGTTAAATTCGGAATTGATTTCTACACTCACAAAGTAACAGGATTAATGTGTTTTTGGGAATGGACTTTTATACACTTTACTTTAATCTGGTACACTCGGACAATTTTCTATTGCTTCCTTGCCTGTTTTACTGTACGTTTGCATCAGCTAAAAACCTAAAGGGATATATTAATGAAAACACTTAATCTTATACTATCTTCCTTTATTATATTGCTTGTAACTACAAGTAGTGGTACTTATCACCCCAGAATCTTTATTGCAGGCGATTCTACTGCCCAGGGTTATGATACAACCAAAACCGTTATGCGTGGGTGGGGGCAAATGTTACCTTATTATATATGCGATGGTACGGAGGTTGTTAATCATGCCAAGGCTGGCCGTAGTACTAAATCCTTCCGCAACGAAGGGCGTTGGGATAGTCTGATTAGTCAGGTGCAGAAAGGCGATTGGGTGCTTATTCAGTTCTCGCATAATGATACTTCAACGAAACCCGAGCGTCATGCATCCCCCGAAGACTTCAGGGAAAATCTTATTCGTTTTATAGAAGAAGTACATGCAAAAGAGGCAAATCCGATGTTGTTAACCCCATTGGTGATGCGTACTTTCCATGAAGGAAACTTAATTGATAATCGCTTAAAAACTTATCCGGGAATTATCCGGAAAGTTGCACAGGAATACAATATCCCTATAATTGATGTCAACCTTAAAACCCGTGACCTGATACTATTGTTGGGTGATGAGAAATCCAAGGAATTATATGTCCCCAATGATGATACGCATACTTGTGAAGCAGGAGCCAGGGCTGTAGCGGAGTTTGTTGTAGAAGGACTTAAGGAATATGGTGTGCTGACAAATTGTTCGGGCATGTAATTTTGTGCTTTTACAGGTAGGAGCGATAAAAATACAGGTGTTTGTACAATCGTCCATTTGCTTTTATTAGCAATTAGGGTAGATTTGTCCTGCTAAAACTTCAGAAATGTTAATCTATTAAGGTGAAATACATGGAAAAGACTTAATGTTCATTAATTATTGAGAGGAGTTTAAGTTCTGCGCGAACTTAAGCAATGCTTAACCGAAAGCGGGCCTCCCTCTCCAACATCCCCACCCGTCGCGGGATGGATCGATTACAGGTAGATTTTTTATTAATTGTTTGTTAAACTAATATTTTATGGAAAACGAAAAAAGACAGAGGCGCTATTCTTTCCTTTTCGTGCTTTTTTTTGCCGTATCTTTTACTCCTTTGTTAGGTGTACAAACTGCATTTGCTACCATTGACGAAAGTCACCAGCAGGTAATAGCAGTTACAGGTACTGTAGAAGACAGCCAAGGTGAGCCGATTATTGGTGCCAGTGTTGTTACGGAAGATGCAAAAACCGGAACGATCACTGATTTTAATGGAAATTTTAAGCTGAATGTTCCTCCGGGAACTAAGTTGGTCATTACGTTTATCGGGTATGACTCGCAGACAGTTACTGCCGGTCGGAATCCGATAAAAGTTGTATTGAGTGAAAACACACAAATGCTCGACGAAGTGCAGATTGTGGCTTATGGTGTACAGAAAAAAGTTACCGTAACAGGTGCAATCTCAGCGGTGAAAGGAGAAGACCTGTTGAAAGCCCCTGTAAGCTCTGTTGCCAACGTCCTTTCGGGACTCATGACAGGTATCACTTCGGTGCAATACTCTGGTGAGCCGGGTGCCGATGCTGCAGAAATATTTGTGCGTGGTAAAGCTACATTTGCAGATGCAAAACCACTTATACAAGTGGATGGAGTTGAACGCACATTTGCCGATATCGATCCTAATGAAATTGAAAGCATCACTGTATTGAAGGATGCATCGGCTACAGCGGTATTTGGTATACGAGGTGCGAATGGTGTGGTATTGATAACTACTAAACGCGGTAAGGAAGGTAAAGCAAAAATCTCCTTCAGCACTTCCGCCAGTATACTTACACCAACCAAGTTAGTTAAGAAAGCCAGTGCATACGAGTATGCCACTTTCCATAACCTGACGAGTAAACTTGATGGTGTAGACCCGGTTTTCTCGGACGATGTGATTGAGAAATTCAGAACAAACTCAGACCCTATTCGTTTCCCGGATACAGACTGGGTAGACTATGTGATGAAAGATGCTACGATGCAGACGCAACACAACATCAACATTTCAGGGGGAACAAAGAACGTTCGTTACTTTATTTCTGTAGGTGCTCATACCCAGGACGGAATGTTCAGGGATTTTGGTCTACCTTATGAATTGTCCTACGAATATAAACGCTACAACTACCGTTCCAATCTGGATATTGATGTGACAAAATCAACCACGCTATCTATTAACATAGGTGGCAATGTTGACAATGCCAGCAGACCCTATACCGGACAAGGTAGTAGTGGTTTGGTCAGAGCACTGTATTGGGCTACTCCATTCTCCAGTCCGGGGATTATTGATGGTAAATATGTTAAAGCAGCCACAGACTATACCGATGGCGTAAATATGCCTTTCCTAGGTAAAGACGGGATCGGAGATTATTACGGTAAGGGCTTCATGAAAACCAGCAACAACAAATTGAATGCTGACCTCATGTTGAATCAAAAACTTGATTTTATCACCAAAGGTCTATCATTCAGAGTGAAAGGTGCTTATAATAGCTCGTTTACTATCTATAAGGAAGGAAGCGCTGCCACAGCTACATACACTCCCGTATTGATGGCTGATGGAACATTAGCTTACAAGAAATACGGAGAAAACAATCAGACTACCTATGTCGAGAAAAAAGGGAAAGCACGTGATTGGTATATGGAAGCCGCTCTTGATTACAACAGAGCCTTTGGCGATCACCATGTAGGTGCACTGCTGCTCTATAACCAATCCAAAGAATATTACCCTAAGCAATACTCAGATATCCCTCGTGGTTATGTCGGAATTGTAGGACGCGTTACTTACGACTGGAAAAACCGGTATATGCTCGAACTTAATGCCGGATATAACGGATCAGAGAACTTCCATCCGGACAATCGGTTTGGTTTCTTCCCTGCCGGATCTCTGGGATGGACGGTTAGTGAAGAGAAATTCTGGCAACCCATAAAACCTATTGTCAATTACATGAAGTTGCGTGCCTCTTGGGGACTTGTTGGTAATGATAAAGTAAGTGATAATGTAGGTCGTTTCTTATATACTGCCGACCCCTATTTAGTAGATCTGGATCAGTTGTTTAACCGTGGGAATAATGCTAACAATAACGGTGTGGGTTATTATTTCGGAACAAACAGAAACACATTACTAGGTGCGAAAGAAGCCGGAAAAAATAACAAGGATGTAAAATGGGAAAAAGCGTTTAAACAAAACTATGGGGTTGACTTTAGCTTCCTCGACGAACGCCTGAAGACAAGTGTTGATTATTTCCGCGAAAGACGTAAAGATATCCTTTTGGTAGATGCCACAGCTCCGGCTATTATTGGTTTCTCAGTTCCTTATGCCAACTTGGGAGAAGTAAAAAGCTGGGGATGGGAACTCTCTGTTCGCTGGGACGATCGTATCGGAAAGGATTTCCGGTACTACCTCGGAGTAAACATCTCCAATAATGAGAATGAAATCATAGAGAAGAAAGAATCCCCCAAAAACTACGATTATTTATACCAGAAAGGACACCGTATCGGTGCTCGTCAACTGTATAAATTCTGGCGATTCTACGATGAAAGCACTCCGGAGTTATATGAAAAGACATTCGGTACACCCTTCCCGGACCATAAAGTAGACCTTCGCCCAGGCGATGCTGTATTTGTAGATCTTAATGGTGACGGAGTGATTGATTCAGAAGATTCCAGTTATGACTACGGATATACCGACGATCCGAAATACATTGCCGGTATCAATATGGGATTCAGTTGGAAAAACTTCGATGTATCTCTTCAATGGACCGGTGCCTGGGGTGTAAGCCGTCTGCTCTCGGACGTATTTGCAAGACCATTTGTCAGCAATGATAGTCAGACGCAAGGTGGTTTGTTGCAGTACCATTTAGATAATACCTGGACAGAAGACAATCCGTCTCAAAGCGCTAAATATCCACGTCCGACATTTGCAGGATCTAGTGCCACTAATAACTATAGAGGCTCAACCCTGTTTGAAACAGATGCCGACTATCTACGTCTGAAAAGTTTGCAGATAGCCTACAATTTCAAGCTTCCGATCATGCAAAAGCTAAAGTTGAATTCCTGCCAATTGGCTTTCAGTGGATATAATTTGATCACATTCACAAGTTATAAATGGGGTGATCCGGAATCAAGGGCAAGTAATGCTCCAACCTATCCGCTGCAAAGATCTTACTCGCTAAGTTTAAAACTTGGATTCTAACATTAAAATTGAACAATTGTATGAAAACAATAAATAAATTGTTGATCGCATTTGCGACAGTAATAGCAATTTCTGTTGCTTCCTGCGTTGACGACGTTAAATTTGGAGACTCTTTCCTGGACAAAGCGCCCGGTGGAACAGTGACCATGGATACTGTCTTTAACAAGGCCGAATATACCCGCCAGTTTCTTACAGGTATCTATGCACTCCAATATTATGGTTTGCAATATAGCAACAGCAGTAATCCTCCTTATACACATAGTTATTGGATTGGAAAATTCGAAGCATTATCGGACCTTTGGGTGACAACATGGACAGGATTCTCCATGTATGGTAATTATTATGGTGGAGTACATTCGTCAGGATACAGTATACGTCAGGATAAGTTCGACTATACACGCTCAAATGTGTGGGAAGCCGTTCGATATGCATGGATATTACTTGAGAATATCGACAGAGTTCCTGATATGGATAACGCTGAAAAAGAACAATTGAAAGCCGAAGCCAAATGTCTGATCGCTGCCCGTTATTGGGACACATTTCGGCATTACGGGGGGATACCTATACTCAAAGGAACATTCTCCGGTACGGAATCCAGTTATGAAGCACCGCGCGGTACAGTAGAAGAAACAGTCGATTTTATGGTTGAACTTTTAGACGAAGCCGCTAAAGTTTTACCCTGGCAGGTAGCCAACCCGGCTGTTGATGCCGGTCGTTGGACAAAAGGTGGTGCTATGGGATTGAAAACGTCTATTCTGCTTTTTGCAGCTTCTCCTTTATTTAATGATAACGTTCCTTATGCACAAGGTGAAGCGGCAGATAATAAGAATGTATGGTATGGCGATTATAAAGCCGAACGTTGGCAACGCTGTCTTACTGCCTGTGAAGAGTTCTTTGCACAATTGAAAAGCAACGGCCAATTCGCTTTGGAAACAGCAGGTGGAACCCGTCCGGAAGATTATCGCTTAGCTTTCCGTAAAGCGTATTACAGGTCTAATAGTTCAGAAGTGCTTCAGTCAGTACGTGTAACAACGAATGATAATCATGGATCAGGAACATTCTCCTGGCATCAATTACAGAAAAACAATGGTCGTGGTTATAATCCTACACACGATTATGTTGAAATGTTCCCATGGGCAGACGGCACACCTTTCGACTGGAACAAGGCTGAACAGGATGGTAAGCTAGACGAAATGTTCATTAAAAGAGTACCCGATCCTACAGCCGGAGTAACACTTACCCGCGACCCGCGACTTTATGAATCGGCCATTGTAAACGGTTTACCCCGTTCATTAGACTGGAATACGGGTAATATGAGTGGAAACGTATACGAAACGTGGTCAAATGGATATGACGCTAAGACAAACGTAGGGAATCATGCACGCTATGGTACCGGATACACTTTGCAGAAATATTATTTGGAAGACAATTCTCTACGTGAAGACATCCCTTGGTGCTATCTGCGTTTAGCTGAAATATACCTGAATTATGCAGAAGCTCTTTGCCAGACAGGACGTTTCCAGGATGCTATTAATCAAGTAGATATCCTTCGTGCCCGTGTAGGTATGAAAGGACTGGTGGCATGCAATCCGGGCAAAAACCTTACCGGAGACAAAGATGCTCTTCTGGCCGAAATTATGCGTGAACGTGCTTGTGAACTGGGTATGGAAGACTCCCGTTTCTTCGATTTGATCCGATATAAGCGTTCGGATATCTTTGAGAAACAACTAAGCATGCTTTCTATTACCCGTAAAGACGGTAAAGGACAATGGTTTGGTGCTGAGAAAGACGGTGGTGCTCCTTGGCCGGAATTTAATTACGAAAAGAAACTGATCAGTAACCCAACACGCATGTGGTGGACAAATGGATTTGACCCCAAATGGTATCTGTCTCCATTTCCTTTGGCTGAAATAAACAAAGCCTACGGACTTGTACAGAACCCGGGATGGTAATTTAAATCTAATTATTGAAATAGAATCAGCATATGAGAAAGAATAAAATATTGGTTCTGGCTTTCCTTACCTGCATGACTTTGCAGGGAGTCGCACAGAACAGTAATGATAAAATTACCGGATATGTACTCGACAAACGGGGCAACCCTGTTGTTGGAGCTTTGGTAACCTCAACCATAAGTCCGGAGAATAAGGTTGCGACTAATAAAGAGGGCAAATTTGAGATTGATGCCGTTAACTCGGAGAAATTGCGGATTGCGACTTCCGACGAAAGCTATCAAATTATAGAAGCACAAAGCGGCATGCCCATGACAATAATCATGAATCAGGCAAGCCAAGCTGTAAATATTGGTTACGAAGTGAAACAGAACATGGAAGAAACCACCGCTTCGATTTATACTGCCTATGGTGATGAACTTAACAAACGTTCATCCAGAGACATTGGTAGCTCTATGTTTGGAAACGTACTGGGACTCACCGCCCTTCAGGGAAGCGGTAATAACTTCGACTATAACAATACATTCTATATCAGAGGGTTGCAAACCCTTGAAAAGTCGGGCAATGAACCACTTATCCTTGTGGATGGTATTGAACGGGATATTACACTGATCACTCCCGAAGAAGTAGAATCGGTAACTGTGCTAAAAGATGCTGCTGCTGTTGCTCTCTACGGATATAAAGGAGCCAATGGGGCAATAAACATTGTAACTAAACGGGGAAAATATGAGTCAAGGGAAATTAAGTTCTCTTACGACCATATGTTTAATTGGCAAGCCCGCCGTCCGAAGTTTGTAAATGCACATACCTATGCCAGCGCCATGAATGAGGCTTTAGGCTATGACGGGCAACCTGCAAGGTACTCGGCAAACGAACTGGAAGCATTCAAAAGCGGTGCATATCCTACACTCTATCCTAACGTAGACTGGGTAGATGAAACGTTCAAAAACGTAGGATCGACCGATGTCTTTAACCTCAGTTTCCGTGGGGGTGGTACTTCATTCCGGTATTACGCTTTGTTGAACTTGTATAACGATTATGGGTTCATTAATTCGCCCAGAACCAACGATGGTTATTCTACCCAGGATAAATTCTCGAAGGCAAACCTGAGAACCAACCTGGATATTGACTTGACACCCAAAACTAAACTGGAACTGAAACTTTTGGGAACATTAGCCGAAATGAGCCGTCCAGGAGATATGGCAGACTTGTGGGACATGATCTATACCGTTCCTTCAGCAGCTTTCCCGGCTAAGAACCAAGATGGCGCTTGGGGAGGTAATGCTACTTGGGACGGAAAATATAATCCGGTAGCCCAATCGCAAGCCGCCGGTTATACCAAAGGTCACAGACGTTCTTTATTTGCCGATATGACATTGAGACAAGACCTGTCGTCTATCTTACCCGGATTGGGTGGTAGTTTCAGACTGGCTTACGATAATGTTGGTACTTATATGGAAAACCATTCAAAGACATACGCTTATGGTAGTTATGCTGTGGCGGAGTGGATAAATGGTGCACCGAATATGGATAACCTACAGAAGTTTACCGGTGGTAAAGACTCTGAATTAGGCACCGGATCTGATATAGAAGCATGGGACCGTGTATTCAACTTCGATATTGGCCTCAACTATCAGAATACGTTTGGAGATCACAGTATTTACTCTCAGTTCAAATGGGATTACGAATACCGGAATCTCAATGGTGTAGACAATACATGGTATCGCCAGAATTACTCACTATATGCACACTACGGATATAAAGGACGTTACTACGCTGATGTTTCATTTGTAATCTCAGGTGCAAATAAATTGGCTCCGAGCAGTCGTTGGGGATACTCGCCAACAGTATCGGCAGCATGGGTAATGTCTAAAGAAAATTTCATGCAGGATGTTTCTTTTGTGGATTTCCTGAAACTGAGAGCTTCATTCGGAATTATCAATCGTGATAATATACCGGTGGATAGTGATGGTAACCGGGTAGAAAGTTACTGGGAGGACAGATATGTGAACAGTTCGCAATATCCTATGGATTCCGGATACAATCCCGGTTCCAGTTGGAAACTTTCCCGTTTGGCCACATTAAACCCTACACACGAAAAGGCTCTTAAATACAACTTAGGGGTGGATGCTACATTATTCGGCGGATTAAACCTGACTCTTGACGGCTTCTATCAGAGAAGAAAAGATATCTGGGTAGAAACTACAGGAAAGTACTCTGCTGCACTTGGCTTCGATGCCCCATATGAAAATGGTGGTATCGTAGATAGTTATGGATTTGAACTGGGCGCTGATTATGTGAAGAAAATTGGCGAAGTAAATATCAATATCGGTGGAATGTTCACCCTTAACAAAAACAAGATCAAGGAGCAATACGAAGAGCCCAGAGCATATGACAACCTGGTTCGCACGAACAACTCGGTAGGACAAATTTACGGATTGATAGCTGAAGGATTCTTCAAAGATCAGGCAGATATTGATAATAGCATACCTCATCTCTTTAATGAAGTAAAACCGGGTGATATTAAATATAAAGATGTAAACGGTGATCAGAAGATAGACGCTAATGACGTAACCGCTATCGGATATAATACACTTAGTCCTGAAATCTATTATTCCTTCAAATTAGGTGCAGAATATAAGGGTATCGGATTTACCGCTCAATTCCAGGGAACCGGGAATTATTCGGCCATCCTGAATACAAAGAGTGTATACTGGCCATTGATTAAAGGTAAGATGAGCGACGATTCGGCGATCAATAACACCAATCTCTCAACCGAGTATTATAATAATCGCTGGACACCAGAAAATCAGAATGCGAAATATCCGCGCCTGAGTTCGCAAAGCAGTAACAACAATTACCAGACGAACACGATTTGGTTGGAAGACCGCTCATTCCTGAAACTCCGTCATGTGGAATTGTATTACAACTTCCCGAAGACATTAATGAAACGGACAGGTTTCATGGAAAATGCCAAACTATACGTGAGAGGGGTTGACCTGCTCTGCTTTGATAAAATCAAGATTGCAGATCCTGAATCTTACGGAGTTAGCAATCCGATGAACCGCAGTTTAGTTGTAGGATTATCACTTGGTTTTTAATGTTGAATAATTAAATTCGAACAATTATATGAAACTTAAAATATTATTTACCGGATTGGCTTGTATTCTGGCGCTTTCATCCTGTAACGATGAAATGAACTACCGGGAACACACCAATTATGGAGACGATTATATGAAACTCAACTTCAATAATGTTAGTGGGTTAGTTGCTGACATTTATGCAAAGTTGGATTATGATCATGGTGGAGACTATGGAGGTGCTATGCTGGCTTCTGCCACAGACGAAGCCGAGTATGCCCTGGAATCGAATGTTATACACGACTTTTACAATGGCGCTTTAAGCCCTGTGAATGTTACGTCTACCACATGGAATAATAGTTATGCAGCTATACAAGGGTGCAATCACTTTCTGGAAAACTATTTGGGGTTGACTTTCCCTGAGTTGCAATTCAATGATGACTATCTGCAACAGATGTTCCGTTACAATAACTATGAGAATGAGCTGCGTTTCCTACGGGCATATTTCTATTTCAACCTTGTGCGTCAATATGGTGATGTTCCATTCTATACCACTGAAATGAATGTGGATGAGATCAATACATTATCGCGTACGTCATACAAGGAAATCATAGACTTCATTGTACAGGAGTGCGATGCCATTGTGAAAAATATACCGGTTGATTATAGTAACCTGGGCTCAATGGCTCTGCCTGGCAGTCAGGATACTGGGCGTGCTACCCGATTGAGTGTTTTGGCTTTGAAAGCCCGTGCGCTGTTGTATGCTGCCAGTCCGTTGTTCAATACAAACAATGAAACAGCACTTTGGGAAAAGGCTGCTTCGGCAAATAAAGCAGTACTGGATTCTTGTGCTAAGTATAACCGTAAACTGATAGCTTATACCGAGATCTGGGGAACAAATAACTGGAATAGCAATGAAGCTTTGTTTGTTCGTCGTATTGGCGATTTGAATAACCTGGAGTCCCGTAACTTCCCTGCCGGAGTAGAAGGTGGTAATTCCGGAAACTGTCCGACACAAACGCTGGTAGATGCTTATCAGATGAAAGCTACCGGAAAATTCTGGGATGAGAGTGGTAGTGGCTATGATCCGGCTAATCCTTATGAGGGCAGAGATCCACGCTTTGAAATGACTATCGTAAAGAATGGTGAAACAGGTTGGCCTTTCTACAACAAACAGGCTATCCAAACCTATTCCGGTGGAGCCAATGGTCAACCTGTGGCCGGTGCCACACCTACAGGGTATTACCTGAAGAAACTGTTGGATAAGAATGTCGATTTCAGCAGTGGACGAAGTACGAAAACCCGCCATTCATGGGTAACGTATCGTTTGGGCGAATTTTATCTGAACTATGCCGAAGCTGTATTTAAGGTATTGGGTTCGGCAGATGCTACTTCATCAACTTACCCGATGTCGGCACGTGAAGCTGTGAATGTAGTTCGTGGTCGTACAGGGGTAGAAATGCCTTCATTGCCAACTGGATTGTCGAGCGATGATTTCTGGAAACAGTACACGAATGAACGTATGGTAGAACTTGCGTTCGAAGGGCACCGTTTCTGGGATGTAAGACGCTGGAAGGAAGCGGATAAGTATTTCAAGAGTATCACAGAAATGAAGATTACTAAAAACACGGATGATACGTACAACTATGAACGTAAAGTAGTATCGCGCATGTGGGATGATAAGCTGTATTTCTTCCCGATTCCGCAATCGGAAAGAATGAAGAATTCGAATCTGACTCAAAATGCAGGATATTAATTAAGAGGGAGATTCTACCCTATATTCATTAACAGGCAGACAATCTTTAACCGATAGTCTGCCTGTTATGGTATATAAACCTTGATCTCTTTGAATTGGTAGCATGATATTCTATTAGAAAGTACATATTTACATTGGATTTAGTCATACTCATAAGTAAATTTGTATAAACAGTAATCACCGATATAATTATGAAACCCACGAATCTTTTACCCCTGTTAGGCATCTGTTCTACTGCAACCCTAGTTGCAGCTTGTAGCAACACTAAAGAAGAAGCAGACAACTCAAAGCCCAATATCATTTTTATCCTGGCCGATGACATGGGCTATGCCGACCTTTCCTGTTATGGGAATAAATATATTCAAACGCCTCATATTGATAAACTGGCCGAAACCGGAACCCGGTTCAGGCAGTGCTATGCCGGATCGGCTATTAGTTCCCCCTCTCGTTGCGCTTTGATGACAGGCAGGAACACCGGTAACACAACGATTCGCGATAACTTCTGTGTTGCAGGAGGTGTCGAAGGTCTGAAGAATGGAAACCCCATTCGTCGTATGCACATCCTTCCAACCGACACGACTATTGCAACCGTACTGGGCAGTGCCGGTTACAAGACCTGTTTGGTAAACAAATGGCACTTAGACGGATTTAACCCGGAAGCTACGCCTTTGAATCGCGGATTTGATGAGTTCTACGGTTGGTTAATCAGTACCCCTCATTCCAATGACCCGTATTACTACCCGTTCTACCGTTTCGACAATGATTCGCTGATCAATATAGATGAAAATGCGCACGATCAACATGTAAAGCATAACACAGATATATCTACGGATGACGCCATACGGTTCATCAACCGGAATAAAGAAAACCCATTCTTCCTGTATCTTGCTTTTGATGCTCCCCATGAACCGTATATCATTGACGAGACATCTTGGTATGATGATGAAAGCTGGGATATGGATACGAAACGTTATGCATCGCTCATTACTCATATGGACAGGGCTATTGGCCGGTTGATGGATGAGCTGGACAGCCTGGGTATTCGGGAGAACACGATGGTCATCTTTGCGTCTGACAATGGAGCTGCCGTTCAGGCACCATTGGAAGAACTGGGGTGTAATGGTGTCTTTAAGGGCCGTAAAGGATTGCTCTATGAAGGAGGTCTGCGTGTGCCTTTCATTGTGAATCAGCCGGGTAAGGTGCTTGCGCAAACGTTGGATAATCAGATCTACTTTCCCGATGTCCTGCCTACGCTGGCTGCGCTGGCTCATGCGGAAACGCCTCAACGCCTGAATGGAATGAATATTCTTCCGCTATTTTATGGTGAAGAGGTCGATACGGACAATCGTTTACTATACTGGGAATTCACTGGTAAGCAACGGGCCGCGCGCAAGGGAGATTGGAAGGTGGTTTCGGTGAAAAAGGACGCTCCGCTCGAACTCTATAATCTGAAAGAAGACATTACGGAATCGAATAATCTTGCTGCCACTTATCCGGAAAAGGTTGTCGGGTTTGAGGCTGAAATGAGGGCGATGCGTGTATCCACACCAAACTGGCCATTGGCAGGTGAATAACCCCTTACTGCGCATCATCATGAAGAATTTGCTGTTATTACTTCTTATACTGTGTTCGCCCTTAGTGAAGGGCAACACACCCATGAATCGTGGTATGATAGCCATACATCAGGGGAATGGAGTGGTCAACGTGTCCTGGCGCTTGTTTGCAGCTGATAGTGAAGGCGTTACTTTCGACCTATACCGGTCTACCAACAAACAAGAAGCGATTAAACTGAATGATAGTCCATTGAGCAAATCGACTTATTTTGTTGATAAAGGTGTGGATACTTCTTTAGATCAGTACTACATCTTGTATGCCCGTTCGGGTAAGGAACGGGAAGCGGTAAAGATTGCTTCCTATCTTCTGACCCCTGAATTGGCCTCGGTGCCTTATTTGTCTATTCCATTGGAACCGCTACCATTCGATACGGCTCATGTATTCCAACCGAATGATGCCTCAGTGGGCGATCTGGATGGTGATGGAGAGTTGGAGATTGTAATCAAACGCATGGGTGCTTTTTACGCCTGCTCTCAGAAAGGCGTGTCTCCACACAGCATGGTGCTGGAAGCATATAAGTTGAATGGCCAACGGTTGTGGCAAATAGACCTGGGGGTGAACATCCGCCAGGGCGCCCAGTACTTCCAGTTCCTGGTTTATGACTTTGACGGAGATGGTTGCGCGGAAGTTGCCATCAAATCGTCCGAGGGAACCCGCTTCGGCGATGGTCGGGTGATTGGCGACACGGATGGAGACGGCATTACGGATTATGTAATCCGCGATCCGTCGTTGCGGACGTATGGCAAAATTCTCAGCGGGCCGGAGTTCTTTTCCGTAGTTGATGGAAAGACGGGAAAGGAACTGGCCCGTGGTCCGTATATAGAACGTGGACGTTCCGAAGATTGGGGAGATGATTATGGAAACCGGGTAGACCGTCAGTTAGGTGCAGTGGGGTATTTCGATGGTAAGCATCCCGGCATCTTTTGGGGAAGGGGATATAATGGCCGGTCGGCTATGCAGGCGTGGAACTTCCGGGATGGTAAGCTCGTACACCTATGGAGTTTCGATACAGCCGATAGTCCGGAGTTTAAGGATTACGAGGATCAGGGTAATCATAACATTCGCGTTGCAGATGTGGATGGCGATGGTTGCGACGAAATCATTTATGGGGCCTGTGCCATTGACCATGACGGAGCGCCGCTGCACACTACCCGTTTAGGGCATGGCGACGCTATGCACCTGACCGACATCGACCCCTTCCGTCTGGGTTTCGAGGTATGGCAAGGGCATGAGTATCCTCCGGCGGGTTCTTCGCTGCGCGATGCATGCACCGGCGAGATCCTTTTCCGGATACCCTCTTCCGAGGATGTGGGACGGGCGATGTGTGCCGACATTGATCCCCGATACCCGGGGTGTGAGGTCTGGTCTTCGCATTCGGGTGGTTTATATAGCTGTAAGGGAGAAAAGATTTCCGACAAGATTCCTTCCGTCAATATGGCTGTGTGGTGGGACGGCGATCTGAGCCGTGAACTGCTGGATGGGGTACGCATACAGAAATGGACGGGCGATGGAATGGAAATCCTGTTCGATGGCAAAGACAAGGGCATTCTATCGAACAACGGAACAAAAGCCAACCCTTGCCTGTCGGCCGATATCCTGGGCGATTGGCGGGAAGAGGTAATCTGGCGTAGCGCCGATAACAATGAACTGCGGATATATCTTACTCCCTACGAAACGGAACACCGTTTCCCGACTTTCCTTGAAGATCACATCTATATGCTGAGCGTTGTAACCGAGAATGTAGGTTATAATCAACCCCCGGCTCCCGGCTTTTACTTCGGAACGGACGTGACCAATTCTCACGAATAGGAATATATATACTTACCTAATCATCATTATCATGAAACATTCATTCTTACAAAAACTGGCTCTGGGCATATTGGCGGCTATCCCTTGCCTGACGTTTGCACAAGACCTGCGCGAACGGACGTATTATTACGAGATTCTGGAACCCCGCCACGAGCCCAAGTCGCAGATTACCGGTTTTGCCCACGAACGTGTAAAGGAGAAACTGGACCGGGGACTTGCTGCTTCTCTTGCGCAAGACGGAAAATCAGTCTACCTGAGCTGGAGGCTACTCGAAGATGATCCGGAAAGTGTGAGTTTCAATGTTTATCGTTCGGTGAACGGAAAAACAAAACGCCTGAATTCGAGGCCCGTAAAACAGACCTGCGATTTCGTAGATGCCTCTCCGAACAGCGAAGCCATGTATTGGGTTTCGGCTATTGCGAATAATAAAGAGCAGCCGGCCTCCTCTCGGATCGAAGTGAAGCTGTCGGACCTTTCTGCGCCTAATTATACCTCCATCAAACTGAACCAGGCCGATATAAGAGCAGGTAAAATAGCTCTTGCCGATCTGAATGGCGATGGGGCATACGACTACATCATCCGTACCCCGGCATCGAACGTTGACCCCGGCAATCCCGGCGATTTGAATGGGAAAACATACCAGATTGAAGCCTACCTGAACGACGGTACGTATCTGTGGACAAAAGATCTGGGGCAGGGAATTGAACCGGGCATCTGGTACTCTCCTTTTATTGCCTATGATTTTAACGGAGACGGCAAAGCGGAAATCGCACTTAAGACGGCGCCCGACCATGTGAAGCGTAATGAACAGGGCCGTGTAGACGGTGGCGAAGAACACCTGTCTATATTAGATGGAATGACGGGCAAAGAGATTGCACGCGTTGACTGGCCCGGGCGGAACGACCGTTACGGCAACCTGAACCGCCAGAACCGTAACCAGATAGGCATGGCTTTCCTGGACGGCAAAACACCATTCATACTCGCCGCCCGCGGTACCTACAAACTCATGGTTGTAGATGCCTGGATGCTGAAAGGCGATAAGCTGGAACGTGTGTGGCGATGGGATGGAGATGAAGAAAACCCTGTTGTTCGCAGCATGGGGTCGCACAGCATGATTTGCGCCGATATAGACGACGATGGCCGCGACGAGATTATACTTGGCTCGTGTGCTTTAGACGACAACGGAACCCTGCTTTGGTCGACCGGCCTGGGGCATCCCGACAAAATTTACCTGACCGATATCGACCCCGCTCGTCCCGGTATGGAACTGTTCCTGTGCCTTGAGCCGTGGCACGATAATGGTCGCGGAGTATGCGTTGTCGACCCCAAAGATGGTAAATCGGTATGGAACATCGGGCATAAGACGTTTCATGTGGGCGATGGCATGGTTACCGATTTCGATCCCACACACCCGGGGTTGGAGTGTTCCGCTACGGAAGACAAGAAAGGAGGAAGCACCGATAAGTATCTCCTGACCTCTGATGGAAAGAAGATTGGTAGTGGCAACGACGTTCCTCCCTGCCGCAACTGGGCCTGGTGGGATGCCGACCTTTTACGCGAGACATTCAAGGGAGATGATAATCGTTGGGGAGCAGGTTCTTCCTCGGGCGGTCGTAAGCAAAGCATCGTAAAGTGGAAAGCAGAAACGCTGACTGAGGGCATAGAGGGAGATATCCTGATGATTGCCGACGTGGTGGGCGACTGGCGGGAAGAGATAATCACTGCATTGCCGGGCGAATTGCGCATCTACCGGACCAATATTCCGGCAAAAGACCGCCGGGTAACATTAATGCAAGATGCACTTTACCGGAACTATATCGCACACCGTTCTATGGGGTATCCGCAAGCTCCCGTTCCCTCGTATTATCTGGGAGAGTAGATATAGAAGTTTCAGCTATATAGCAGAGCGGTTCTGAGGTACTTTCTCGTTTGTCGTGAGGTACTTTCTCACCTGGGTTGAAGTACTTTCTCAGAACGAATGAAGTACTTTCTCAAATACATAGCCCCACATCTAAAACACTTGATGATTCTTGGGCTAAAACCAAAAGAGGGTTGCAAGTATCACCTGCAACCCTCTTCTGAATGCAATAACCTGCCTGATATCAGAAGATTATTTATGTAATCTTAATACTTACGTCAACAATTTCTAATTGATATCAGCCATGGCTTTTCCGTAATCACCCTGGCGGGCATAGCATTCCGCACGCACAAGATAAGTTTCGGCAACACGAGCCATCGTCACATCACGGTAACTATTTTGTGAACCATCAGCGTTGATAGCACCGGATACAGTCTTGTTAAGAGAGGCAAAGAAGTTGCAATGTGCGGTGTTATCATTCGTTTTGAATTTGGGAGCAACATACTCTCCATTCTGATAAAGAACAGAGACATTAGGTATCCACTGCCCAACTTTGGATGTAAGTTCACCAGAGGTGGGAGTCTGACGACCTTTTCTTGACCATTCGGGCACCTTGTTTGCGTTTGCTGCAAAGACTGATTTGCGTTTGCTGCAAACGTGAGTCGATGTTTGCTGCAAACACAGGTTGATCTTTGCAGCAAACGCAAATCAGTCTTTGCAGCAAACGCAAATCGCCCCTACAAGCTTTGTAGGAGCGATTTGTAAGAGGCTGAATGGAATTAAACTAACTGTTGAAACGCTGGTACTACTTTATATTAGAGATATCAATTACCATAATTGCCAGACGCTCACCATTGGAGAGCTTGCCCGATTGTATCAATACTCTCTTATTGTCCGTACTGAAATAAGGATGTGCATGATCGGGTTTCATCACGTGTCCTGTTGTCAGCAGATGTATCTGTCCCGTTTTTACATTGATCAATGAAATATTTCCTTGGAAATCATCTCCAACAGCCCATTGCCTGTCCTGTGAACCGTTGCAGTGCCAGAAGCTATTGGCTTGTGCCGGTATGCTCTTAAGATCGGCGTTGACCTCTTCCGCCATGACCTGTCCCAATACACGTACATGGTCATTGCGCAAGTTGACGGAGAATATTCCCGAAGGCTTCGTCTTGAGCCGTTCCAAATGGCACAAAACATTGAAATACACATGGTCGGCATCGGCAAAAGTTTCGTGTGTTACCCATTCATAATCAGACTCAATATATAACGGGCGGTAGGTATTTGTTTTCATATCACCAAACCACATACGTTGGGGTGAGTCACCACCGGTTTCATGGCAGAAAACGATTTCGCGTGTAATAAAAGGACTTGCTTGTACATGTCCCATTGTAAAGTCAACATTAAAAGCAAAGCCAATCTCTCCGGTCTTGACATTTATGGTTCGGATTCCTCCCGGACGGTTTTTTATCCGGTGGCTAGAGTCGTCAATCGGGTTCTTCCATGTTTCTATATCGTGCGGTGGAGTAACGCCTACGTATAAAAGATCCTCTTCTACATCAAGAGCCATTCCGCCCGATACTCTGAGTGAGTCCGGCCATTCGGTAATGAGGCGTTCATAGTTTGTATGATGTTTCATCTTGCCCTTCTGGCTATCGGCAAGTACACGGTCAAAATCAAGTTCAATAACCTGCGCAGGCTTGCCCTCCGGACGCCGCATAAAATAAAGAAGCCCCTTTTTGCGCGAAAGGTTATATTCGCCATTCCTTTCTCCATCAGTAATCTGGATTATTTCTCCGTTCTTCTCCTGTACAAAAAACAGTTGTCCGTTACCTGTACGTTTAGACCGGAAAGCGATATATTGATTATCATAAGTCCATTGCGGATGAGTTTGATAGATGCGCGAATCACTATATTCCGGATTGTTGGTGAGTACTTTAACGGGTACTCCGGTAATCGGATCTGTATAACTGGACATCTCCGAAGGAAAGCGTTTGCCTATCTGGGCTTTGCCCTCAACACTTGCGATAAAAAGCATTATACAACAAAGGAAAGGTATAATACCGGTTCTTCTTATTTCTTTGTATGTTCTCATGGCTTTGTGGTTTATTATTTAACAAGATTATGATATGTATAGCTAAAATTGGCGATACGTGCCCGGGCTACAGTTGTACGGAAGCCAAACCAGCCGGAACGATATGGACTCGGGTCGTAAAAGTCGACAAGTTGTTCGCCGTTTATGCTATAGGTAATCTGGTTTCCGCAGACGGTTATCTTGATGTGATACCATTTATTGGGTTTCAACAGATGCTCCTCGTCTGTATACTCTTTGAGTATATCGGGACGTTTCTTCTCTTCTTTCACAATCTCGTAATTACCATCATAGCGGCGGAACCGTGTAGTGGAGTTATAATTTCCTCCATACCCTACATAATACATCTGTAAAGAATAACAATGATCGAATATCCCTTGCCTCCATTCGAAGCGTTCCCAAAGATTGTCGGGATAGAGCGGGTCTGATGCCATCCAGAAGCAATTTAAATCACTCAGGCGATCGCCGGGCTTGCCTTCATCCATAATGCAAGCATCATATTCAATGGTAACATCCCCATTCATCTTCTCTTTCCGCCAGAGTGTGAGTCCTTTGGGGGCCAGTACTTCGACCGTATCATTCAAGAAAGTAACCTTATAATCGGGTGACTCGGATTCTATCTTCCAGTATTGTTCAAACTCTTTGGGGTTTAAACCGGAACTCGTAACGCCCTGCCCATATAATGTAACTGTAGCATGCGCAATGAATGAAAAGAAGAATAATCTGAGTAGTGTATTCATGATTGTTTTTTTGATATTATATGTAAGAGCTCGTTTTCCCAAAAATAATCGAAAATAGTTATTCATCCAATGTGTTTTTAGTGTTTCGGACGGATTTACAGGTAATTGTACAAACGTATAGGATACTTCGCAATCAAAAAAAGTATTTTTGTTCATCTAAAGAATCCGAACCGGGTTATTGGAATGCGATAACCTCAATATCTTATATTATGAGAACGAAAATCATACTTCTGTTTACATTATTAAGCAGTGTTGCGTGTATTTGTGCACAGCCTGCTTACGACTTCTCAAAGCTGAAACGTGAAAAACTGGGGCGCGGAGTAGTAGCCCTGCGCGAGTCTCCATCTACAGTATTTATTTCATGGCGTTATTTGTCATCCGACCCGATGAACGTCGCTTTCCATGTATATAGAGACGGTAAAAGACTAACCGACACCCCCGTTACCCAAAGCACATGTTATAAAGATGCATATTCCGGACATGAGGCTGTGACCTATGTTGTTGAACCTGTGGCAAAGCAAAAAGGAAGTAAAGAACTAAAGAACAGTTACACGCTTCCCGAGAATGCTCCTATTGGTTATTTAGATATACCATTGAATAAACCGGAAGACGGAGTAACCCCGAATGGCGAAACATACAGCTATCGCCCCAATGATGCCAGTATTGGCGATGTTGATGGTGATGGCGAATATGAAATCATCCTGAAATGGGACCCAACGAATGCGCACGATAACGCACATGACGGATATACAGGTCCGGTATTGTTCGACTGCTATCGGTTGGATGGCACCTTCCTTTGGCGCATCAATCTAGGTCGTAATATTCGTGCCGGTGCTCATTATACCCAGTTTATGGTGTTCGATCTGGATGGAGACAATCGTGCTGAAGTCGTAATAAAAACCTCCGATGGAACAATAGACGGTAAAGGAAAAGTCATCGGTAATCCGGAAGTTGATTATCGTGCAAAGAATGGCCGTATTCTGACTGGCGCCGAGTATCTGACTGTATTCAGCGGAGAAACCGGTGAGGCATTATACACCACAGATTATATTCCACAACGTGGAAACCTGAAAGATTGGGGAGATGAAAGAGCGAACCGTAGTGATCGTTACCTAGCATGTATCGCCTACCTGGATGGCATACACCCAAGCGTGGTAATGTGCCGTGGATATTACACCCGTGCCGTCCTTGCGGCTTTCGACTGGAACGGCCGTGAACTGAAACAGCGCTGGGTTTTTGACAGCAATGATCCGCAGTGGAGCGCATATGCCGGACAAGGAAATCACAACCTCCGTGTAGGAGACGTGGATGGTGATGGCTGCGACGAAATAATCTATGGCTCTTGTGCCATCGACCATGACGGACGTGGACTGTATAGTACAGGCATGGGACACGGTGATGCTATACACATGACACAGTTCGATCCATCCGATCCCAGGCTCCAGGTTTGGGACTGCCATGAGAATAAGCGCGATGGCTCGTCTTTCCGTGATGCCGCTACCGGCGAAGTGATATGGCAAGTGAAAAGCAATATCGATGTTGGGCGGGCAATGGCTGCCGATATTGACCCCACTAACTATGGTGTAGAGATGTGGACTTGGGATACAGGTGGAATGCGCAATATAAAAGGTGAAATTGTCAATCCCAACATAAGATCCTTCTCTGTCAACATGGCTGTGTGGTGGGATGGTGACTTACTTCGCGAGTTATTAGACAAGAACGTGGTTAGTAAGTACGATTGGAACGAGAAAGTATGTAAACCGTTAACCGTATTTGAAGGGGCCGTTTCTAATAACGGAACAAAGTCCAATCCCTCCCTTCAAGGCGATATCATTGGCGATTGGCGTGAAGAAGTATTATTGCGTTCGGAAGACAACGCCTCTTTACGACTTTACGTCTCAACCATTCCTACAGAGTACCGTTTCCACACATTCCTGGAAGATCCCATTTACCGGATTAGCATTGCGACACAAAATGTGGCGTATAACCAGCCCACTCAGCCAGGATTTTATTTTGGCCCTGACCTGAAGAAAGGAATGTTCCGGGGATATGAATTCAAGTAAGATATATAATGATAAAGAATATGCAACAGTTTAAGAAGTTATTGATCCTGATGGGATTGTTTTCCGTTATCATCGCATTGCCGGTACAAGCCCAGAAACAAAAGAAGAAAGAAACCATAAATGATGTAAATACCCCATTGCATTTATTACAACCAGACTATAAGGTGCCTTATGGAATGGTAACTGTTGATGGTATTAAAACGAATCTGGACCGTGTGCTTCATTTTCTGGAAACAGCAACCCCGGCACGTGTGGTAGACAAAGAGAACGGGAAAGCAATAACGGACTATACTTCAATGGATGCTAATGCGGTTCTTGATCGCGGATTGTTCCGTCTGGCCAGTTATGAGTGGGGAGTAACTTACGCTGCCATGCTTGCCGTAGCACAGGCAACAGGAGATACGACTTATAACAAATACGTGACAGATCGTTTTAGTCTTCTGGTTGAAACCGCTCCTCATTTCAAAAGATTGATGAACGATTACGGAGTGATTGATCCTCAGATGAGGCAACTCCTGACTCCCCATGCTTTGGATGATGCGGGAGCTATGTGTGCGGCTATGATCAAAGCACAACTCATGAATCAAAAGATGGATTTCCGTCCTTTGATTGATAACTACATGAACTACATCATGTATCGTGAATACAGATTAGGAGATGGTACATTTGCACGCAACCGTCCTCAGCGCAATACGTTATGGCTGGATGATATGTTCATGTCCATCCCAGCTATTGTACAGATGGGAAAACTCACCGGTGAAGTGAAATATTACAATGAAGCAGTAAAACAAATACGGCAGTTCTCCGGGCGTATGTTCGTACCCGAAAAAGGTCTTTACCGTCATGGTTGGGTCGAAAGCATGAAAGACCATCCGGCTTTCCATTGGGGGCGTGCCAATGGTTGGGCTATTCTTACCCTGACCGAGGTACTGGATGTTCTTCCTAAAAACCATCCGGGATATGAGGAAGTGCTGGAACAATATCGTGCACATGTTCGTGGCATCGCTGCTTGTCAAAGCGGAGAAGGCTTTTGGCATCAACTGTTAGACCGGAATGATTCTTATTTGGAAACATCGGCTACGGCTATCTTTGTGTATTGTCTTGCCCGTGGAATAAACAACGGTTGGATTGATGCAATTGCTTACGGTCCGGTTGCCCAATTGGGTTGGCACGCTGTTACCACCCAGATCAATGCCGCCGGCGAAGTAGAAGGAACCTGTGTCGGTACAGGTATGGGATTCGATCCGGCATTTTATTATTATCGTCCCGTCAATGTTTATGCTGCTCATGGTTATGGTCCTGTACTATGGGCAGGTGCCGAGATGATAAACCTGTTGAGACAGCAACATCCGAAGATGAACGATAGCGTAGTTCAGTACTACGGCGTAGAACAAAGTACTCCCTCTCCGATATTCAGTGTAGATGCTTCAGGAGGCAGTGAAGCTCCGGCAGGCGGTAGTCGTGTTGATGAAAACGCGCCGGTAGTCTTTATGATTGGCGATTCGACGATGAAGAACGGTAGTGGCAGAGGCGACCGTAATCAGTGGGGCTGGGGAAGTTTCTTTGACTGGTTCTTCGATACAAGTCGTATTTCAGTAGAGAATTATGCATTAGGTGGACGCAGCAGCCGTACTTTCTACACCGAAGGGTTGTGGGATAAGGTGCTTTCAGGCATTAAAAAGGGTGATTATCTATTCGTACAGTTCGGTCATAATGATGGCGGACCACTCAATACCGGTAGAGCGCGTGCATCTTTAAAAGGTATTGGCAATCAGTCGGAAACAGTTATCATGGAACGACATAGCGGACCGGAAGAAGTTTTTACTTTCGGGCACTACCTGCGTATATATGTACGTCAGGCGAAGGCACGCGGAGCAAATGTTATTCTGTTATCCCATACTCCCGGAAACTCCTGGACAGGCAATCGTATGAACCGTAATGATGAGACGTACGGCTTGTGGACTAAACAAATAGCACAAGAAGAGAACGTTCCGTATATTGACTTGAATGATATTACTGCCCGTAAATTTGAAGCTATGGGACAGGATGCTACCGCTGCTTATTTTATGGACCGCGTTCATACCACCTTTGAAGGTGCAATTATAAACTGTAAATCAGCCATCGAAGGGTTGGAACAACTTAAAGATTATCCTTTAAATGAGTATATCTTAAAGTCGGCACTTAATCGTGATTATAAAGCTGCTGCCAAACCTTTATATCGCGATCGCGTTTACGATGGCGCTGCCGATCCGGTTGTAATCTGGAATAAAGAGGAACAACGCTGGTTTATGTTTTATACCAACCGTCGCGCCAACCTGAAGCAAACAAATGGCGTAGATTGGGTGCATGGAACCCCGATCGGTATCGCCGAATCAACCGATGGTGGCGCTACCTGGACGTATCGTGCTGATGCCAAGATCAATTATGGCGATAAGAACTATACCTACTGGGCACCGGATGTAATCGAAGATGGAGGCAAATACCACATGTTCTTGACTGTTGTTCCGGGCATATTTACAGATTGGCAACATGAGCGCGAGATCGTTCACTTCGTAAGTACAAACCTGATAGACTGGACCTTTGATTCGAAAGCGAACCTTATTTCAGATAAAGTAATTGATGCCTCTGTGGTAAAAGCGCCCAACGGAATGTGGCGGATGTATTACAATAACGAGCGCGACAACAAATCCATCTATTATTCGGAAAGTAAAGACCTGAAAAACTGGACAAACTATGGCAAAGCTATCTTCGACCGCCGGGGCGAAGGCCCTAAAGTATTCCAATGGAAAGGCCGGTACTTTATGGTTGTCGACAATTGGGATGGATTAGGTATCTATTCGTCTGATGATATGAAGAACTGGAAACGTCAAAAGAATAACCTGCTTCAAGGTGGTGGCAGTGGTCCGGATGACGGAACACAGGGGCAGCACTGTGATGTTGTAGTGAATAATGGCCGTGCTTATCTGTTCTATTTCACTCATCCGGGGCGGCAAGGTGCCGGAGCCAGAGAAGATAATCCGGATACCCGCCGTTCAACCTTGCATGTAGTAGAATTGCAATTCCGTAACGGAGAAATCTTTTGCGAAAGAGACAAACCTGTATACATTAACCTCAAATAAAGATTAACCATGAAAAGAGAGGCTTTTAAAATGTACCTGAAGCCGGGCTGTGAGGCTGAATATGAAAAACGCCACAATGAAATCTGGCCGGAATTAAAGAAGCTGCTTTCAGATAATGGGATATATGATTACTCTATCTTCTGGGACAAAGAAACCAATATATTGTTTGCCTGCCAGAAAGTGCGCGGTGAAGAGTCTTCACAAGATATGGGCACGAATCCAATTGTGCAAAAATGGTGGGACTATATGGCCGACATTATGGATACCAACCCCGATAATTCTCCGGTGTCTATTCCTTTGCAGGAAGTTTTCCGAATGGAATGAGTGGCAAGGTGCCGCTGCCAGGTTTCTATGCAGACGGAATCGAATACAGAGGTACAGAGATGCAGAGGTTAAATTAAGAATAATGAGTTCGAAATTGAAAATCTCTGTATCTCTGTGCCTTTGTGTTCAAATAACTTGCTATTTTTGAGGTATAAAACGTGAAAAACATGAATCTGCGATTACTAGGCATATTTTTATTCTTACTTTCAGTAACATGTGCTTTTGCTGCTGTTGAAGTTCGTTCCAAGCAAATAACGATGGCCGATGGGCTGGCCAATAGTACAGTCCGTCATTTCATGCAGGACAGCAAAGGATTTATATGGATGGGTACCTTTAATGGATTGAACCGCTATGACGGTAATTCCTTTATTTCTTACTCCCCATCGTTAGATAACTCCTTGTCTCTGGCCGACCGTAAGGTGTATAACATTCAAGAGGATAAGAATGGCTTTCTGTGGATTTATCTATCGACAGAACGTCATAGCTGCTATGACCTGAAGAGCGCCTCTTTTGTCGATTTTACCGGTTGTGGCGAGCACGCAGAGAAATATGCCAGCCGTATGTTTGCATCGAATGGCAACATCTGGTTGTGGCACGAAAACAACGGAGCACGTAGAGTTATTTATGAAAACGGAACCTTCCGTTCTTACACCTATAGGCTGCAACAAGGCAATGTACCGAGTAATACGATAAACTTTATATCCGAAGGTGAGAACGGAGTTATTTGGATCGGAACGAATAAAGGACTTGTACAGGTGGTCGATGGCAATAATACATTGGTAAACAACAATGAGAACTTTCATCGGATGACCTCTTATCATGGGAGTACCTACTTTTGTACACGAGACGGTAAAATCTTTATCTTCGATAAATCATCCTCCCGGTTGGTGTTACAAACAAAGTTGAACGCCCCCAATCTAAATATTATCGATCATTTTTTCCTGGAAAACGAATGGATAATCTGCGCAACAACAGGCATGTATTCCTATGATTTTATAAAGAAAGAAGTGAAATCCCGGTATGAACTGTTTGGTGAACAAATACATTCGGCTAATGTAATAAAAGACAATAAAGATAATTACTGGATCTATAACCACTCCGGAAAAATGTGGTATCTGAACGTACAAACCGGCGAGAAAAAGGTCTTTCGCCTCATCCCCAACGAGAAACTTGGGCATATTGATGCCGAGCGTTATTCCGTTGTGCACGATTCACGAAATATCATTTGGATATCAACTTACGGGAATGGTTTGTTTGCTTATGATATAACGAAGGATGAGTTGACTCATTTTACAGCAGGTATGAGTGGCTTCAGCCATATAAGTTCGGATTATTTGTTGGGAGTTATGGAAGACCGCTCGGGCGAGATCTGGGTGAGTGTGGAGTTCGAAGGGGTTTCGCGTATTACCGTCATTAACGAAGGGTCATATCGCTATTTCCCAGAGAATCCGAACTTGTTAGACCGTTCCAATACCATCCGTATGATTTCAAGGGTAAATGAAGATGAAATCTGGATTGGTACCCGTCGTGGCGGACTGTATGTATATGATATGCAGTTTAATCTGAAATACTCCCGTAAAGATTTCCATTCCAATATATATGCTGTACTGAAAGACGATAAAGGTAAAATCTGGATGGGTACCCGTGGCGACGGACTTTGTATTGATAATACATGGTATAAACATACATCAGATCCCGAATCGTTAGGTAATGATAATATCTTTTGCCTTTTTAAAGACAGTAAACAGCGAATGTGGGTCGGAACTTTTGGTGGTGGACTGGATGTTCCGATAAAGAAAGATAATAAATACATCTTCCGCCACTTCTTTAATGAGAATTACAATCAGCGCCAGATACGTACAATTTGCGAAGATAAGAATGGCTGGCTTTGGTTGGGAACCAGTAATGGGATATATGTATTCCATCCCGATAGTTTACTTGCCGATCCTAAAGCGTATTACCACTATAACTACGCGCAAGGACAACTGCGAAGCAATGAAATAAAATACATCTTCTCGGATAGTAGAGGTGACATTTGGATTGCTGCTTCTGGATTTGGAGTAAGTCTATGCACGCCAAACGGAGATTATAGCTCCCTGGAATTCAACCACTATGGAATAGACGACGGCTTGTGTAATGATGTTGTTCAGTCCATTGCAGAAGACCGGCAAGGCAATATCTGGATGGGAACCGAATACGGTATCTCGAAGTTTGTACATTCCGAGCAACTCTTTGAAAGCTATTTCTTTTCTGCCTATTCTCACGGAAACGTGTATACCGAAGGGTCAGTCAGCCAATGCGACAATGGCGATTTAATTTTAGGGTCCAACTATGGCTTTATCGTGTTCAGTCCGGAGATGGTGAAGAAATCATCTGTAGTCTTTCCTGTTGTATTTACTAACCTCAATGTGAATGGGATTAATATGCTTCCAGGCGATCCGGACTCTCCGTTAACCAGTTCACTGGCTTACTCGGAAGGGATAACGTTGAAACACAATCAAAACTCTATAACGATTGATTTCTCATCTTTCAACTATTCCGATACCCGGCAAACGAAGTATTCCTATATGCTGGAGAATTATGACAAGACCTGGAGTGCACCTTCTACACTGAGTTTTGCTGCATATAAGATGCTGCCTCCCGGCAAATACGAATTGTTAGTTAAATCGTGCAACAGCTCGGGGGTATGGAGTGATACGGTTTCTTCACTTCTCATTACCGTCAATCCACCAATATATTTAACTCCGTGGGCTTTTGTCCTCTATGCGTTATTTATCATTATAGCCTTGTACTTTACATATCGGGTGACCCGTAACTTCTATCTGTTGAATAATAAAATAGCGGTAGAAAAGCAACTCACGGAATATAAACTCGTATTCTTTACCAACATATCGCATGAGTTCCGCACGCCGTTAACTCTGATTCAGGGGGCATTGGAGCGTATACGTAGAATGGGTGACATTCCTAAAGAAGTTACCTATCCGCTGCAAACAATGGAAAAAAGTACCCGGCGGATGCTCCGGCTCATCGATCAGCTATTGGAATTCCGGAAGATGCAAAACAACAAACTGGCGCTTTCCCTCGAAAAGACGGATGTGGTTGCCATGCTTTATGAAATCTTCCTGAGTTTTGAGGATATGGCCGAGTCGAAGAATATGGACTTTCAGTTTATACCTTCGGTTACTTCGTATAAAATGTATATTGATAAAGGGAAACTGGATAAGATTACCTATAATATGTTGTCTAATGCTTTTAAGTATACTCCACAAGGCGGTCGTGTTTGCTTATACGTCAATATCCATGAAGAGAAGCAGTTGTTGGAAATACAGGTGACCGATACAGGGGTGGGTATTCCAAGAGAGAAAAGGAGTGAGCTATTTAACCGGTTTATGCAAAGTAGCTTTTCCGGCGAAAGTGTAGGTGTAGGCTTGCATCTTACCCATGAATTGGTAACAGTGCACAAGGGAGAAATTAAATACGACGATAACCCGGGAGGTGGATCTGTTTTCACGGTTGTTCTTCCTTTAGATGAGCACTCTTATGAAGAAAAAGACTTCCTGGTTCCAACCAATCTATTGACTCAGGAAAAGAAAGAGCCGATACTATTGGATATGTTGGATAACGCTCTGGAACAGTTCGTGAAGCCTAATCCACTGAATAAGCAGAAAATCTTGGTGATAGAAGATGATATTGATGTACGGCAATACCTGCGCGAGGAGTTGAGTGCCTATTTTCAGGTTGAGGTTGCCGATAATGGTACCACAGGTTTCCAGATGGCTCAGGAGGTTGAACCCGACCTGATTGTTTGTGATGTACTTATGCCTGGAATGAATGGCTATGAAGTGACCCGGAAATTGAAATCGGAGTTTAATACCAGTCACATTCCTGTCATCTTGTTAACCGCATTAACCCTTCCCGAGAACCATCTGGAAGGAATTGAAAGTGGGGCAGATGCTTATCTTTCTAAACCATTTAGTATCCGTTTGTTGCTGACCCGTATTGTAAAACTACTGGAGCAACGGGAGAAACTAAAAGAAAAGTTCTCTGAAGAACCCGGCATTGTACGTTCTGCTGTGTATGCTTCTGAGCGTGATAAAGAGTTTGTAGATCAGCTTCATCAGATCCTGGTTGATAATCTGGGTAATTCTCATTTCTCTGTTGATGAGTTTGCTTCCTTGATGAACATTGGCCGTACGGTGTTCTATAAGAAGGTAAAAGGGATAACGGGCTATTCGCCTAATGAATATCTACGTATTATGCGTATGAAGAAAGCCGCCGAGCTTTTACTTGCAGGTAACCTGACGGTTTCCGAGGTGTCTTATAAGGTCGGCATCGACGATCCATTCTATTTTAGCAAATGTTTTAAGGCGCAATTTGGTATAGCTCCTTCTGTTTATCAGAAAGGAAAATAGCAGGCTTGAATTAATGTTCTTTTTGTTTTGTTTTTAAAAAAGTCTAAAGATGGTGCAGTATTTTAATTAAAACTGCGTTTCTATAAAAAGGCTTAACTAAACTTTAATGAAACAGAAGAACGATGGGGAAAATAAAAAGATACTGGTTGCTTTCTTTTAATAAGCTTTTGTCTTTCATGTTGCTCTTATTGGGCTTTGCTTCATGCGACGAAGAACGGAAAGACATGTATGGCATGCCTCCTGCTAAGTTTTCGGTTAAAGCGAATGTGCTTGACCAGAAGAACGAACCGATAAAAGGAATAAGGGTTGACATTAAAACGAATGACGAAGCCAATCATACAATAGAATCCGGATTGACGGATTCAGACGGTGTATTCGAAGTGAAAACGTATTACAACAAGGTGAACATCGTATGTACAGATATCCGTGATACGGAAAATGTCATATATGAGAAAGACAGTGTGCAAACAGATATTTCTAAAGCCGAGGATTTGAAATATGAGTTCACAATCAGCTTAAAAGAGAAGAAATAGAATGCCTGATAATTTATCTCTTCGTAAGCGTCTGGCGTTGGAGGTAGCACGTAAGATGCGGGAGAATAATAAAGAACTGCATGTCCTTCGGCAATTGTTTTGGGAATGCACGTTGAAATGTAACATAAATTGTAAGCATTGTGGTAGTGACTGCAAATCAATACCACATTGCAAAGATATGCCCGCGGAAGACTTTCTGCGGGTTATTGATTCCATAACCCCACACGTTAATCCTCATAATCTTAGTATCATAATTACAGGCGGAGAACCTTTGGTTCGGAACGATTTGGAAAAGGTCGGACTGGAACTTTACCGCCGCGGCTATCCGTGGGGTATTGTGTCTAATGGTCTGCTTTTAACCCGTGAGCGACTTGACAAGTTGATGGCTGCCGGACTCCATGCGATAACCATCAGTCTGGATGGTTTCGAAGAAGACCATAATTGGTTGCGGGGGCATTCCAATAGTTATCTTCGTGCTTCGGAGGCCATTAAGATGTTGGTTCATGAACCGGAGTTGGAATGGGACGTAGTAACCTGTGTAAATAGGAGGAACTATCATTCCTTACCGGAAATGAAGAAGTATTTGTATAAGATTGGTGTTCGTAATTGGAGAGTCTTCACCATTTTTCCGATAGGGCGCGCGGCTCAGCATCCGGAGTTTCAGCTTACCAACGAGGAGTTTACCGGATTGATGGAATTCATAAAAGACACCCGAAAGGAGAAAAGCATAGACTTGCAGTATGCCTGCGAAGGATTTCTAGGGAAATACGAAGGTGAAGTCAGGGAACATTTCTACTCTTGTATTGCCGGAATTAATGTAGCGTCTATCCTGTCCGATGGTTCAATCTCAGCCTGTCTTAGTGTCCGTAGCGATTACCATCAGGGTAATATCTACCAGGATGATTTTATGGACATCTGGAACAATCGCTTTCAGGTTTACCGCAATCGCGATTGGATGAAGAAAGACGATTGCGGCGAATGTAAACTCTTCCGTTACTGCGAAGGCAATGGTATGCATTTGCGTGATGGTGAAGGTAATCTACTAATTTGCCATCAAAAGCGTATTCTTTCAATATAACTTTAATCCCTTTAATGGTTCTTTTTCTTCGGGGCTAGCCGGCCCAGGTGTCGCGGTCGAGGTTGCGATAGCTTATGGCCTCGCCGATGTGTGTTGACAGTATCTGTTCGCTGCTTTCGAGATCGGCAATGGTCCGTGCTACTTTCAGGATTCGGTCGTAAGCGCGGGCGGATAGGTTTAGCCGGTTCATGGCATTGCGGAGAAGGTTTAAACCGCGTTCATCCGGTTGGGCATATTTACTCAGGAGTTTGCCACTCATTTGCGCATTGCAATAAATGCCGGGGTGTTGACTGAAACGTTTTTCCTGTATGGCTCTTGCGGCTATGACCCGTTCGCGGATGGCTATGCTTGGTTCCGCCGGTCGTGCATCCGAAATCTTTTCAAACGGTACAGGCACAATTTCCACCTGTATATCAATCCGGTCCAGTAATGGACCGGAAATCTTGTTTAAATACTTCTGCACCTGCCCTGGATTGCATACACAATCTCTTGTCGGGTGGTTATAATAACCACACGGGCAGGGGTTGGTTGAGGCTACGAGCATAAAGCTAGCCGGATAATCCACCGTCCATTTCACCCGGGAAATGGTAATGTTACGGTCTTCCAGCGGTTGCCTGAGCACTTCGAGTACATTCCTGTTGAACTCTGCCAATTCATCCAGAAAGAGTACGCCATTATGGGCAAGGCTGATCTCTCCCGGCTGCGGGTAATTGCCTCCGCCAACCAATGCTACCGGCGAAATGGTGTGATGTGGATCACGGAACGGGCGTTTGGAAATGAGCGATGAGTTCCGGTTCAATTTTCCTGCAACCGAATGGATTTTGGTTGTTTCAAGACTTTCGCCCAGGGATAAAGGAGGTAAAATAGAAGGTAGTCTTTTGGCCATCATAGATTTACCACTACCTGGCGCACCGATCATAATCAAATTGTGCCCACCCGCTGCAGCTACTTCGAGCGCTCTCTTTACATTCTCCTGTCCTTTGACCTCGGAAAAGTCGAAATCAAAGATGTTCTGTTGCGCGTAAAACTCTTCCTGTGTATTAACGAGCGTTTCCTGTAGCTGGCTTTGTCCATTGAGGAAGCCGACGACTTCTTTTATATGGCTTGCTCCCAGAACTTTAATCCCCTCTACAACGGCGGCTTCCCTGGCGTTTTGTTGTGGAATGATAATTCCTTCGAAACCTTCTTCTTTGGCACGGATGGCAATGGAAAGTACTCCTTTTACGGGTTGGATGGCTCCGTCGAGGCTCAGTTCACCCATAATCAGGTAGCGCGATAGTTTATCTGCAACAACCTTTTCGTTGGCGGTCAACATGCCGATGGCAAGGGGAAGATCGTATGCTGCACCTTCTTTGCGGATGTCGGCAGGGGCCATATTGATGGTGATGTTGCTGGTGGGCATTTTATAATCGTTGACCTGTAACGCCGAGATAATGCGGCGATGGCTCTCTTTTACTGCCGAGTCCGGCAGGCCAACAAGATAAAACATACAGCCACGGGAACTGTTTACTTCGATTGTAATAGTGGTAGCATCAATACCTTGTACTGCTGCCCCAAATACTTTTATCAGCATAATGTCGTTTGGTGTGTTTGCGTATTATTGTGGTTTAAGAAACCGTAAGTTTAAGGGGATTATTTCTTAGGTTTTAATAAACTATCCAGTTTAGCCTCCAGTTCCTTTCCTTTGATTCCCCGGGCAATGATTCTTCCTCTGTTGTCGGTCAGTATGTTGTAGGGAATTTGATCAATGGCATACTGTTTGACCACTGTTGAGCCCCAACCGGAGAGATCGTTGAGTTGTTCCCATTTCAGGGTATCTTGTTTGATGGTTTCTTTCCATGCCGTTTTATCCATATCCAGAGAAATACCCAGGATGGCTAGTTCGGGAGGCGCTTTATAGGTTCTATCCTTCTTCTCCTTTGCCTTCTCTTTGTCTTTTTCTTTCTGGGTTTTGGGCGGATAGGTTTTATAAATCTTCTTTAGTTGGTCGTTGTGAGCACGGCAAGAGTCGGACCATGTAGCCCAGAATGTAATGAGTAGGTATTGATCTCTGAACTCGGAACGGGATATTTTCTTTCCCTCTGCATTGGGAAGTGTGAAGGATGGAACTATTTTTTCGACTTCTGTTTTTTCGCTTTCTTCGATCCACGCAATCAGTTGTTCGGCGTAGGGTGTGTCTTGTAGCGCACCATCCATGATCTTTATTAATTCTTTGATTTTGGGAAGATCGGGAGAGGATGTTTGTACGAAATACTTATCCAACAGGTATAGGTTGATTAGTGATTTCTGATTCTGGTGGATGTACTCCCCAACCAACCGCAGAGTCAATGTATCTGCTATGGCAGCGGGGGGTGGAAGGGTTTTGTTGAAAGCCGTTAATGCCTCGTTTGTAACAGTTCCTTTGACTTCAAGTCGTTGAAGCGTTGCTGTATCACCCTTTATTTGAATGGTTTTCCCTCTTTCCAGATAAATCGGGTATTGATTCTCGTCATTAATGAATAACCTGGTTTGGACGATGGTTGTATCTATATCCCTGGAATAGGAGAATTTATTGTTTGTAACAACAATGGGTTCTATGAAGCCGGTGTATTCATCGTCTCCATATAGGTATATGGTATCGCTAGCCAATCCTTTGATTTCGCCTTTGATTTCGGCCAGTCTTGTTTCATTCTTACAGCCGGCAAAGCAAGCGGATAAAATTATAAGTAGTATGAGGTTCTGTTTCATCTCGGATTCTTTTCTGCGAAAGTACACATTTTGCGGCTAACTGTGAGTATATTAACTTATTTTTCTATGATAAGTCGTATGTTCTGTGTTTTATATTTTGCGGTATAATAGAAAGAATAGTTATGAGAGTCAATGCGTGGAGTAGAAAATGGCGATTATTACTTTCTGACGGTAAAAATAATGGTCAACCACGTAGGGGTAGAAGTAGCCGAATGCATAACCCCAAAATTCCTGTCGAATAGAAAATAAATCTTTGATGCATCAAAAAAAAAAAATCGTCGAATCAAAAAAATATTTTTGATGCATCATCTCTTCAGATAGCTCTACAGGCTATCTGAAGAGGGGTGTATGTTTTATCAATAAAATCAGTATTTCTTGTTGAAATAACCAGACAATCGATTATCTGGAATACTCTTCGTAAAGCATCAGCAAATGCGCGGCGCTCCAACTAAAGTGCGGGGCTTTCAGGCGCTCTCCTGTATGCGTGCCGTAATTCTCGTGTATGGGCTTGTTGCCGATCAACCCATCCAGGTGGTCGAATACCTCCCGGGTATACCTGTCGGCCAGTTCATTATAGCCGTAGTTGCGCAGACCTTTGATGGCAAAGTAAGTCTGGTCCAACCATATCGGACCCCTCCAATAGCCTTTGGGCATGAACTTCGGATTATCCGCTGCCACGGTGGGAAAGGGAATGTAGGTAGAGAATTTGGCCGTATCGGTGAACAGTACGATAGCGCGTTTCATTTGTTCCGGCGTGGCTATACCCGTCCAGAAGGGGATGTATGCTTCACTTCCTTCTTCGCGGATGAAACTACCGTCGCTGAGTCGGCGGTCGAAGAAGAAACCGGTTTCCTCATCAAAGAAATAATTGGCTACATCTGCTGTGTGGTCAGGTTCATCAAAAGGCTGATTGATGATGCCTGCGAACTTCTTTAGCAACTGATATTCCAGCGCCAGGAACGCGTTGAGGTCTATGCTTTCCTGATCGAAGCTCCAGGCATCATCAGCGTTCTTCACCATCCGGGCATTGTCAAAGCGGATAGCATTATCCATACCACTTTCCCATGCCGCGGCTTCGGTGGTGCCATCGGTAGAACCAAATTCACAGATTCCATTACCATTATGATCGCGCTTGGCGTACCACCAACGATGATAGGAGAGGAGCTGCGGATATATTTCGCGTAGAAACGCCGTGTCCTGCGTATGGGTGAAAACAGCATCTACCGCCCATGCAGCCAATGGAGGCTTACTATCGCGAGCGTTGTTTTCTTCTGGGTTGGAGTAGATACAATCAATTACCATGCCATCTGCCAATTGATAATCGAACATGGCACGTATCTGGTTCTTTGCCAACTCAGGGGCAAAAGGCGCTACGCCTACGGCATATTTCCAGGAATCCCACGCCCAAAAGCCCATAAAATACCATGCAGCATGACTGGGAACTCCGCCTTCGTGCAGCAATGCCCCCTTTTGCGTTTTCCAGTTGGAAATCAGGGTAACAATAGATTTTACAGCAATGCGGTTATATTCGTGAGACATATCTTCGCGAAGCATGGTCTTAAGGTAGCCATCCCAACGTTCGTTGTTTGCTCTCAGGTATGCCGCCGGCTCATTAAGTATGGCTGCCGCTTTTTGTAGCTTGGCACTCTTCTCTTTATTATTATTAAAGAAGGAGATAGCTACATAAAATTCCTTATCGCCACTGCATACGGCCTCGTAGTTTTGCGAATCACAATGTACTTTGGCATCTGGTGCGAAGCTGATACAAACAATTTCTCCACCAGGATGATGGGCAATAACCGTATTCTGGTCGAGTTTGAACGTTATTTCTTCCGCCCAGCCATCGCCCGTCAGCCGCAATTCGTGGTTCGTATCTGTTTCGACACGAAGTAAAGCGGTAGAACTGTCGATAAACTGAAGGTGCTGCGTAATCCCTCCGTTATCCGAACGGGCAGAGAGATAAATCTCTCCCGGGAAATAATTGATAGAATCGGGGTGGAAAACCTCCGCTCTGGCTGTGTTGAAACCGACTTTTACGGCCGAACGAGCCATCCAATGGCGATTGTCAAGATTGGTTGGGCCGCAAAAGCCATTCACCCAATTTTCTTTCTCCGGAATGGTGAATCCCATCCATGAGCCCTGGTCGCAGAACCATCCCCCGCAACGGGTATCTTTGGCGGGGGTATAGGAGATATCAAGGATATCTCCATATTTGTACCTCAACGATTGGGTTTGCTTGCTGTTGTCGTGGCATCCGGTAAGGATGGTGAACAGAAAGCAGATATATATACTTATACCTATTTGTTTTTTATTCATCATATTGTTGGCTGTAGGGGCGGTTCGGGAACCGCCCTGATAATGGTTAATGTATTGGCGGGCGGTTCCCGAACCGCCTCTACAGGTTAATGACTGTATGGTTTCAGTGTGAAAGCATAAGAAATAGCCTCTGGTGTGATTGTATATTCGGGATGCACTTGTGCGCCCCAAGTATTATCACCGCCTACTCCCATTTGCGCATGGTCGATATTCACCCAGACCATATCTTTCTTCTTGATGCTTCCTCCGTGCTTCCTTTCGATATCAAAAGGAATGTATTCAATATCCTCCATCGGGAAGTTCCAGGCGCTTGCACTCAGCGGCTTTTCTCCGGTGATCAGGATACCTTCGCCGGATGTATCGGTGAGTGCCAGCCAGCGTACATCGCACTTATTCCCGGTTTCCTGCGGACGGACATACGGGTGATATTGCTCCCAAACGGTAGCCTCGTATCGACCGATGGCGGCGGAACTCTTGCGGTCGGCATAATTCTCGTGCGGACCACGTCCCAGCCACGTCATGTGTTCATATTCGGCAGGGAGTATCATGCGCATACCAAAACGTGGAATCTCCGGAAGAGACTGGCTGCCAGGGGTGAAGTGCATTCTCACACTAATCTCTCCGTTACCAAAAACGCGATAATGAATACCGAGTTTGGAACCCTGTTCTTTCATATCATAAGAAGCGGATAGAAGAATGGAATGTCCGTCAATACCGGGAGTAATATCAAAAGTAGTCAACGATTTCCTCTTTCCGGCATAACGCCACGTTGCACAACGGCTGGAGGTGCGGTTAGCTACATCATTGTCCGTCAAACCACGCCAGAAGTTAGGCTTCAATCCTTCTTTTATCATCTCTTTATTGTGATAAATGAGGCTGGTCATCTCTCCGGTTTGTATGGAGAACGCCACCTGGAAGCCAGTTCCGGATAGTATGGCTTGTGTGCCGTCTTGCTGAAGTGTTACTGAGGAGGTGTGACTTGGGGCAAGCGCCTCGCTTGCACTTACGGGCAGCAACCATTGCTCCATGGCGGAAATATGATCTTTGGCAACCAATGGCGCGTCCTTCCGGATCAGGGCTTCTATCTTTAAGAAGTATTCTTTTCCGTCTTGTGGAATCGCTTTCATCGGAATAGCGATTTCCTGTGATGCGTGTGGCGCAATCTTAGGGAAATCCATACGTCCCGAATCAACGGTTTTACCATCGTGCTCCACTACCCAGCGTAGGTAGAAATCATCCAACCCGATGAAGTCGAAACGATTGGTTACTTTGATCTTGTTGGGTGTAAAGGATACGGGTTCGAAATGGATATACTGGTAAACCTTTTTCACCTCCCAGATGTGCGGGTGCAGTGAACGGTCGGCAGCTACAAGCCCGTTGGCGCAGAAGTTGGAATCGTTGGGAATACCTACAAATCCCATGTCGCCTCCGTATGCCCAGATATTGCTTCCTTCCGGGTCTTTAATCTCAATGGTTTGGTCTACCCAGTCCCAGATGAAGCCGCCTTGAAGCTGATCGTATTTATAAATCAAGTCCCAATAATCTTGCAGATTACCTACGCTGTTACCCATAGCATGCGCGTATTCGCAAAGAATCAGCGGACGGGGTTGGCGTTGGTTCACATGCTCGCGAAGCAACCAGATGCGACCATACATGGGGCAATAAATATCCGAAACACCCTCTTTGCGCGAACCTTCGTACTGCGTAGGGCGGGTAGGATCGAATGCTTTTGTCCAGTGGTACAGGGTTTCGAAATGCTTTCCATAACCGGATTCATTTCCCATAGACCAGGTAACGATAGACGTAAAGTTACGGTCGCGCATCACCATGCGTTCCATGCGCTCCATAAAAGGACGTTCCCATTCCGGATAATTAGCCAGTGTCCTGTCCTTATGATGGTCCATACCATGACTTTCGATATTGGCTTCGTCTATCAGATAGATTCCATATATATCGCAAAGCGTGTACCACTCCGGATTGTTAGGATAATGGCTGTTGCGTACGGCATTGATGTTGAATTGCTTCATCAGTTGGATGTCTTGTATCATGCTTTCAACGCTGATGGTTCGGCCATGATGCGGATCGTGCTCGTGGCGATTGACGCCTTTAAACAGAATCGGAACATTATTCACGAACTGCATGCCATTGCGCATCTCTACAGAGCGGAAGCCGAAACGATGGGCAAAGGATTCCAGTGCCTTTCCGTCTTTATCGAAAGTATTCACTACCAACGTATAAAGATGAGGTGTTTCGGCGTTCCAGGAGTTAACCTTATGGAAGATATGACTGACGGCTAATAGTGAATCTACCGCTCCCTTCAGTACTTTCTTTTCGGCAAACAGGGTGTTCTGATGTTCGTCTATTACCTTAATCTCCACCGTCTGACCGCTCTGTGGCTGATGCAGGCTGACTTCAAGACTGAAGTCACCATCTTTATATTCATTCGTAAGTCCGGCTGTCAGCTTGAAATCTTTTACACGGCTTTTGGTGCGTGCGTAAAGATAAACGCTGCGTTCGATGCCACTGTATTTCCAATAGTCCTGGTCTTCCAGATAAGAACCGTCGCTGTACCGGAATACTTTGAGTGCCAGCTTATTCTTTCCTTTTTTAAGTAAAGGGGTAATGTTGAAATGTGCAGGCAGGCGACTGTCTTCGCTGTATCCGGCAAGTTCTCCGTTTACCCAGCAATAGAATGCAGATTCTACGCCTTCAAAGTCGAGGAAGATATCCATTCCGTCCCAATCGGCAGGAACGGTGAATTCGCGTGCATAGGCTCCTACGGGGTTATAATCCGTGGGAACAAAAGGTGGATTCGGAGGAAACGGGTAGCTAACGTCCGTATATATCGGAGCATCAAACCCTTGCAATTCCCAACTGCCGGGCACCCGGATGTTCTTCCACTTCGAGGTGTTATATCCCGGTTTCCAGAAGCCTTCGGGACAACTCTCCGGGTTTTTGGAAAAGAAGAACTTCCATGTACCGTTCAGGGTTACGCGCCTTTCTGTTTTCGCATTCACGGCAAAACAGGCAGGGGGCGGCAAGGCAATGCTGCCTAATGCACCCGCTTCCGTTTTAAACGGAATGAAATGCGCAACCATCGGCTCCCTGTTTATTGCGTTTACTTGTGGGTTTTGCCAGGGAACGTTATTGTGCTCCCCGGCACTAACCGTTGTCAGCGCAAAGAAAAAAACTAATATAAATATATGTCTCATGGCTATTTTGTAAGGGCGGTTTGCGAACCGCCGGTTATATTGAGCAAAATAAAGTGACCAAAAACGGAACACTAAAATCAACTACAAACCCGTGGAAGATGGAAACAACCACAAACTCTTTACCGGAATAGCGGGTGATGATAGGCAATGTAGTATCCATTGTCGTGGCACCACCCACCGAGATAGGAGCCAACTTACCGAAATATCTCACCAATAACGGAGCACATAACAGTGCTATAATCTCACGCATAATATTCGATAATAAAGCGATGGTTCCTAATTCCGCTCCTTTATATTCGGTAATGAATATGCTGGACAAAGAATAATACCCGAATCCGGAACCCACCGCCATACAATCGGCAGCTGTGCGATGTTCCATAAACAGACTGATCACCGCTGTTCCGGCCAACGTGCCCAGTATAGTCATCACAGGCAGAAAGATCAATCGCGGATTCAGTGCCCTGAAACTTTTCAAGGTATTCGGGTCATTCCCTACACTAAGCCCTACACAGAACATTAATGCGCATAGGGCATAGTAACTCAGGTTGCTATCGGAAAAATCGTACGGGATAAGGTGGAATACTCCACACAGCGTACCCAGTACGAAGAAAGAGATAATGATGAGGCTACCTTTCATTTTCGGATCGTTTTTTTAGGACGTTCGTAAATAAAATACCATAATCCCCAGGCAAAGAGCGTGCTCCCCACTACGGCGCCTATCGTAATGATAGCTGCTTCCAGTCCGATGGTGTGCAACCCTTTGATAATGGCTTCGTTACTCCCTACGTCAATGCCCAACAGGAAGAGCAGTAACCATATCAGTACGGTGATTACTTTATGTATCCAATGTAGTCTCTTATTGCGTAACAGGTAGCCGGTGAGCATACCTGTTAGCATGATTCCGATAATTATAAACATGTTCTTAAATTGAGAATTGAAAACTGAGAATTGAGAATTGAAAATTAGCTCTGTGCCAACCTCATCTTTTGCAAAGATAGTTTATATTGTTGATAATTGACTTTAATGGGCACTCCGTACCACATACGGTGCAGCCTGATTTTCAATTCTCAATTCTCGGTTCTCAATTTAATAAGTCGTTCGAGTTGATTTCCTTCAATGGTACCGGATAAAAAGCGTGCTTTTCTACGCTAAACCCAGTGCGTCCGGCTGCCTGCATAGCTGCGGGAAGTTTTCCCCAGCGGCGGAGGTCATACCAGCGGAAGTTTTCCAACGGGAACTCAATGATGCGTTCATGCTCAATCTGAGCTTTCACAGCTTCGTATGTATTTCCTGTCATGGCAGGCATATCACCATGAACATCTCTTACCTCATTAATCAATGGAATGGCCAGCGAAGTATTGCCCATTTCATTGTGCACTTCCGCTTTCATCAACAACACATTGGCGTAGCGCATTAACGGAATATTAACGGCGCAATAGTTTTCAAGCAATCCATCTAATGTGCCCGGCAGGAATTTGCGGAATGCTGGACGGGGATCATCAAACAAATCATCATAAGTATACCCATAAACACGTCCGGCATCCGGATCATTGAAATAATCGCATCTGTAGAAGATGGTATTGTATAGGCGCGAATCGTAACGACCTGTAGTTGCAATTTCGCCCTCCTTCATGTATTCGTCCATCAGGAATTGGCTGGGGAGAATCTCGTCCCATCCCGCAAGCTCGCTAGAGCCGATCCATCTGTGCGCTTGTGTGTAATAGTTGGCGCCACTGGCGGAGTTCATAGAGAATTGGAGCTCGAATATAGACTCTTTACTATTTTTGTTGCTGGCATCGAACATGCTTGCGAAGTTATCTACCAACTCATAGTTTGTCACTTTTTCAAGTGCTTTTAACGCCTCGCTTAAATGTGCATCTTTCTTGCCGGACTCTTCATAAGCGCGGGTCAGGTAGGCAAAGCCAAGGTATGCATAGGCTGCACCCGAAGTGGCACGCCCAATATTATTTATGGAATGACTGGGAGGCAGCGCTGTGGCAAGACCTAATTCGCCGACAATAAACTGCCATGCTTCTTCGCGCGAAGACAGGGCTTTGTGCGTTTGCTCCTGAGTGGCCACATACTCGTCGCGTACAATGATTTGCTCGAAGTTCAGGATGAGTTTCATGTGGTAGTACGCACGCAGGAAATGAGCTTCGCTCACAATCTGCGTACGGATGGTAGGATCAATGTTCTCATCGGGAATCTCGGCGACTCTCTCAATTACCTGATTGGCAAAATTGATCCCTCTGTAATTACTCTGCCAGTATAAGCTTGTCTGCGAGTTTCCGTTGGTGTACGAGAAGTCGCTCAACTCCACCCAGTTGGGGTAGTTAAAAGCATCATTGCCCAGAATCACAATATCTTCGCGATATGCTTCTACCGGCCACTTTACTTCGGCAAACAGCCAGGTGTCGATAGAATGTTCTAGTTGAGAATATGCAGCGGAAAGTCCTTGCTCTGCATCGGATTGATGGCGCCAGAAATCTTTAGTTTGTAATTGGTCGGGCGATTCCACAGTCAGGAAATCATCGCATGAGGTTAGGAAACCTGCCATGCAAATAGATAGGATATATATAATTTTCTTCATCTTAGTATGTGTTAAAGGGTTAGAATGTAAGCTGAACACCTACGGTAAATGAACGGGTAAACGGATAGATCAGGTTGTCGATACCGGCGTTCAATACGTTATCGCGTGAGAACTCTGGGTCGATACCGGAATAATCGGTCCAGGTAAATAGATTCTCGCCACTTACATAGAAGCGTAGTCTTTCTACATATATCTTTTCCAGTAAGGATTTTGGCAAGGAATACCCAAGCTGTATTTGACGCAGACGGATGAAATCGCCTTTTTCCAAGAACCGGTCAGATTCTTTCAGGTTGCCGTTCGGGTCCTGGAACACGGCACGGGGTACGCTGGTGTTCGTGTTTTCCGGTGTCCAGGCTTTCAATGTAGAGCGCAGGAAGTTGGAACCAGAATTCATTCCTTCGTAGAAATACTTGTTTCCGTTATACAGTTTATGTCCCCAGGCGCTTCCGATAACTACGGATAGATCGAAACCATTGTATCCTGCTCCCAGATTGAGGTTTGCCTCGAATTTAGGAATAGCCGATCCGCTATATACTTTGTCCTCATCGCCAATGGCGCCGTTACCGTCGGCATCCACAAAACGGATATCTCCCGGTTTGGCATTGGGTTGAAGCAACTCGCCGTTTTTGTTGACATGTGCGGCTACTTCCGCATCGTTTTGGAAGATGCCATTTGTTTTATAGAGGTAGAAAGCTCCGATTGGTTTACCTACACGTGTTTGAGTAGGGAAATGTTCTTCACCGTATTTCAACCCTTCGCCGTATAACACCTGTCCCGAATTGGCCAACTTGGTTACTTTGTTGCTTGTGGTACTCATGTTGAAGCCAATGTTATAGTCGAACTTATTGATGCGATCGGCCCAATTGACTTCCAATTCAATACCCGTGTTGCGCATTTCGCCTACGTTCAGGATCGGGTCGGTTAAACCGGCCGATGGAGATATGGCTTTGGTAATCAGGAGGTCTTCCGTGGTGTTGTGGTAGTAGTTAAACGTACCGGTCAGCTTATTATTGTAGAAACCAAAGTCGATTCCGATATTCTTGGTGTCGGTGGTTTCCCATTTGAGTGGTCGGTATTCCAGTCCGCGGCCACTACTGCCAAGCCATGGGTTCTGACCATCTCCCTGAACGTATCCCTGGTATTTGGTGTTGTACGAGCTTATCAATGACTGGAAGTCATAATAACCCAAGGCGCCCTCGTTTCCTAAGCGTCCCCAGCTGGCACGCAGTCTCAGGTTGTTCAGAACGATGTCTTTCGGGAAGAACGCTTCTTCGCTGATTCTCCATCCCAATGCCACCGATGGGAAGTCTCCCCAACGATTATCTTTATGGAATTTAGAGGAACCATCTCTACGGAAAGTGACTTGCAGCAGGTAGCGGTTATCGTAGTTGTAATTTAAACGTCCGAAGAAAGAAACACGGTTGTACTTCCAGTTTGTGCCGTCTCCGGTAAATGTACCGCCGATTCCGGCTCCAACGGTTGAGAAATATTCGTTAAGAAGGAATCCTCCGGGGACATTGCTTGATGCTAATTTACCATCTCTCACTTCATACACAATGGTCTTTCCTTCTACTCCTACGGAGTTCCAGGTGTATTTGCGTGAAGAAGTGGAGGTACCCGCCATAGCGTTTACGCTGTGCTTGCCGAATTGCTTGTTGAAATTCAGAACGTTGTCGAATACCTGCTCTTCCCAATAAGATGTTGTTTCTTCATGATAGGGGTAATCTCTCTTCGAGCGGGTGTCTGCCACGTATTTAGGCGTATGATACGTTTGGCGTCTGTGCTGCCCCTGATAGTTGTAGCTTGTTTTGAAACTCAACCAACTGGTGAAGTTCATCGTCAGCGCTATGTTACCGGTCGTCATATACCTTTTATTGGTTGTTTTTTCGTAGTGTTGATCGGCCATCACGTTCCGGTTGTTGGGTATGCCGTTGAAATTGGTCAGTCCGAAGCCATACTCATTGTTATCGTCATAGATGGGTACCAATGGAGAAATCATATACATTTCTTTGATTTGGTATTCCGGCTGCTTGCTGTCTGTGAATCTGAAAGATAGGTTGGCATCGACATCGAAGATGTGCTTGCTCATGCGTATCTTAGCCCGTGCATTGTCTTGGCGAAAGTCATTTCCCAGGAAGATTCCTCTTTCGTCTGCATGGTTGTACGAGATGGAGTACTGGGCATTCTCCGATCCGCCACGTACGCTGGCCATGTAGCTTTGCGCCAGTCCGCTACGCATCATGGCATCTTGCCAATCGGTGTCTATACCGGTGTCTTTGGTGATGTAAGCAGGGAGTGTTCTGGGGTTACTGGCGTACTTGTTATAGTTTTCATACATCTGTCTGTGTACTTGCTTGTACTCGGCAGCGTTAAGCATGTCTAGCTTTTCTGCTACTTTGGTGTAGCTCAGGTAACTGCTGAAGTCAACTTTCGTTTCGCCCTTCTTACCGTTCTTTGTGGTGATGATGATTACTCCGTTTGCTGCCACCGATCCGTAGATGGCTGCTGCTGCACCGTCCTTCAGCACTTCCATACTGGCAATGTCTTGCGGATTTACATTATCGATATCGCCTGGAAATCCGTCGATGATATAAAGCGGTTCATTATCGCCAAAGGTTTTTACCCCGCGAATCTTTACCTGAACGCCTGCTCCGGCGTTACCCCCGGCTCTTTGAACGTTTACTCCTGCGATACGTCCTTGCAAGGCTTCGGCGGGATTGGTGGTGCTGCGCTTGCTCAGTTCATCAACGTCTACGGATGAAATAGCTCCCGTCATGTCGCTCTTTTTCATGGTACCGTAACCGATAACTACGGTTTCTTCGAGCATCTGACTGTCTTCTGTAAGTGCAACTTTGATGGTTGTACGGTTGTTTACTGCAACTTCTGCTGTTTTATATCCCACATAAGAAATAACGATGGTAGCTTGTGGGCTAACGGTTAGTGTGAAATTGCCATCATAATCTGTGATAAGTCCATTGGTGGTGCCTTTTTCTACAACACTTGCTCCAATGATGGGTTCTCCTGCGGTATCGGCCACAGTTCCTTTGAGTTGAATACTCTGTGCAAAAGCACTGAATGGAGATAAGAGGATAAGTAACAATATAAAAGGTATTGCTGCACCTCTTAGATACTGTTTGTGATTCATGTGATTAAATATTAGAAGGTTAATACTCGCTTTCGAATATGTAGCTAAGTAAACCTAAAAAATGGAGAAGGCCGAAAGAAAATAATCTACTTCCGGTCTACAAAAGGGGGAAAATATGGTACTTTTTGATCTACAACGAAAAATGTAAAGTATTGATATCTAGTTGTTTGTTTTGACTAGACGATCTACAAAACGTTGGTTTAGCCTAGATGCTCTGAAGATATGTTGTTATATCCTCATCTGTTTGTAATTCCAGCGATTTCCGTAGTCTGTACCGGTTCATGTTGATGGTTTTGGGTATGGCTCCTGTTAGAAGTGATATTTCTTTGGTCGACAGGTTTACGCGGAGTAGCGTTGCCAGATATCTTTCTCCCTGAGTCAGGTTGGGGTGTTTGGTCAATAAGCGTTTCAGGAAATCCGCATTCTTTTGCTCAATGTTCATGAGCATGGCGTTTGTATCTTCATTGCCTACCTGGTGTTGGCTGATAAAGGCATTGACTTTCTTTAAATGAGGCTGTATATTGGTTGCATCCATTTTATAACCTTCTTTGATTTGCTCCCGTATTTTATCTAACAACTCATTACGGCTACGCAAGAACATGGCAAAACTGGTCACTTCCTGCCGGGTTACTTCAAGTTCACTTTCTACATGAAGGAGGGCTTGTTCGTGTTGTTTTACTTTAAGCTCTGCCACTTCGCGCTCAGATTGTTCCAACTGATAACGAGTTTCTACTAACTGTAGGTCTTTGCGACGTTTAATCCAACGCGGAAGGAATATGGCAACAAGGACAAGAAGCGCCAGAACGGCAACCAATATAAACGTATTCCGTTTTAATATTTCTATTTCGTAGGCTTGTTCTTTGAGTGCAGTCTCTTTCTGTAAATTCTGCACTCTTTTTTCTGATAATTCCTGTTCTACGCTTCGCAGCTTTTGATCATTCTGAAGTTCAATACTCATATTGTATAGCTGTAGCAGGCATTCATACGCTTTGTCATATTGCCTCATGGCAGAATATACCCAGGAGGAATACTCGTAATTATCGCAGATGAGTTCTTTAGCGGCAGATTCATCCGCAGCTTCCCTGGCTTTGGCCAATGCTTCGAGTGCTTTGGGGTATTGTTTGGCAAAGTAATACTGTTTACCCATATTGTTATAATTCTCTGCCAATGCCCAGGTGGCATTCATGTTTTTGTTGATGATGATTGCCTCCTGTATGAGGTTTAGTTTTTCGTTGATGTCTCCTTCATAAAGACACATATTATTCAGGTTTGCAGCTACTGCCTTGACATCTCCGATCCGGCGATTAATCTGGAGCGAATTACGGAAAAGCTGCTCGGCTGTTTTGAATTCGTTTAAACTGTAATGAATGATTCCGCGGTTATTATAACTGGCTGCCAGGCGCGTAGAATCCTGGTAGATTTTGCTAAGTGAGGTGGCTTTATCGTTTATCTCGAATGCTTTGGTGTAATCCCTTAACCGGCAATATAGGTTGGATATTTGCATGAGTATATCCGTATATAGTGCATGTTCCGTTTCCGGGCAGCAATCCCGTGCGTCATATAATGTTTTTATACTGATATCGAAGTCGCCCAGATACTTATAGGCAACGCCATTGACTAATAATGCCCGTGCTTTCTGCGGATTAGGACACTCGGGTGAGATCAACTCTATTGCCTTTTGGGAGAAATAAGCCGACTGTTTAGGGTTGGTATATGCAACGGTTTGCGCCCTGTTTATCAGAGAGTCGATTTTGTTATTTGCCGTTGAAACAGCCGTTGAACAGATAACAAGGAACAGGAAGATAAAGTCCCTGGTGTTTTTCATAGTAATTGTATCGTCTTGAATAGTGAGGTTCGAATACAAATATAGTCGTTTCTCTCAAAAAAAAGCACGCAAGTTGTTACAAAAGCAAAAGAAATGTCAACTCGTTAAACATGTTGACTGGCTACGTTAACACGTCAACTCCGGGGCTTAACACCATGAGTAGCGGTGTATAGCACGGCATATACTGGCGTTAACGTAGAAAGTTGGCGTGTTTAACAAGAAAATAGGAGGAATAAAAAGAGCCCGGTTACGAATGAACCGGGCTCTTTCCAAAAAAAAACAAACTATAAATTATCTCAGTAAACCTGAGATTTCAGAAGTATATTTTGCAAATTCAAGATCAGTAGCAGCATGTTTTGCTAATGAAGAATCTTTTGCGATAGCGTTCTTCAGGTTGCTTGTAACCATTGAAGAATTGTTAGTTCTTGCACCCAATACTGCTTTCAGGTAATCTGTGTAAGCATCAGCTTTTTGGATTCCGTCTAAAGTAGTTTTAGCTTTGTTGTAATCCTTAGCAAGGATCTGAGCTAAAGCAGCACTGTTAGTTTTTGTAGAACCGAAAGCGTTTACAGCTCTGTCATATTGACCTTGAGCGATGTAAAGGTTACCCAATGATTCGTTCAGTTCAGGAGTACCGGAAGCTTTTCCGAAGTATGATTCAGCACCAGCTACATCACCCTTCTTAAGAGCGATAAGACCTAAGTTCATGTTAACTTCAGGAGCGCTCTTAATGCTGTTTGCTTTGTTGAAGAATGATTCTGCTTTCGCGAAATCACCAGCTTCGTAAGCCAACATACCTAAGTTGTTGAAACCACGGTAATCGCTTGGGAATTGTTTTGTAGCTTTAGTATAGATATCTTCTTGTTTAGCAGCATCGTTAGTAAGCGTTGCAGCGTAAAGAAGTTCTTCTACGTTCAATGCGCTTGGGTTAGAAGCAGCTAATTGAGCAATTTCTTCGTCAGATTTACCAATGATTTCGTAGTTCAATGTCAAACGTGAACGTCTCAACTGAGGAAGGATTTCGTCAGCAAGCGTTTTGTATACAGAAGAAATGTTTTTGATTTCGTTTTCTCTTTGTTCCGGATCTTTGTACATTGAAAGAACGCGAAGGATCAGTTCTTTATCCTGGATGTTTGATTTGCTAACCAATTCCTGGAAACCGTCCCAGTCTTGTGCAGTGTATTTAGCATCCAAAGTAAGGTCAACTTTCGCTTTCTTCAATTCTTTGCTCAAATACTTAGCAGTGTTATCTTCACGATTTTCAGCCAGACCAGTGTTCAATTTAACACCACCGTCAGGAGATGCATAAGCTGAAACCTCAAGGTTAGTGATTTTCTTGTTTTCAGCAGCGTAAACATCAGAGATGTCTTGTTTGAAAGTTTTCATATCACCTTTGTTCAACTCGCTTGCACGTAGGTTAGCTTGTTGGATAAGGAACATGATGTTAGCTTGTTTAGCTTCTTTGATGATACGTTGGAAAGCGTCAGCACCTAAACCGGTGTTGGCATTGTTCAATGTGTTTTCAAGCAATGCAGAAGTAGCGATCACACCATCAGCAACCTTCACAGGAGGAATAGTAATAACTTTGTCGCCGATCTTTGCGTTGAATTCAAGATAAAGTTCTGACTTAGCCATCGCTGGTACATAGTCAAAATTAGCTTTCATAGAATAGTTACCACCTACTTTGTAGTTGATAGCCTGATTGTTGCCTTCTACTTTTTCACCTTGGAATGTAGTAGACTGGCTTCTAGCTTCGCCGCCGTTCCATTTCAAAACCGGAGTAACTTCTACTACCGCTTTTTTCTTGAAATACTTTTCAGGGAATTTTCCGTGAATAGTAACAGGAACTTTTCCACCTACTGCTTCAAGAACTTGAGGATTAGTAGTAAAATAATCCGATGATAATTCACCCATTTTGCCACTACATGATGATAGGGCAACAACCACTGTTAACAGAAGTGGTAAATACAGTTTCTTAATCATTTTTCTAAGGTATAAATTAAACGTTTGTAATTGATTTATTATTATTTTTTTATCGTTTAACCATAAGCTAGTCCTTGCGAACGTAGGCAAAGATACCGATTTATTGGATAAAATGTTAACTCATAGGCCAAAAATATCATAATTTTATAAAAAATCATACTAAGTGAGTATTTATTTCCTGATTGAGAACAAAATAGTACCTATTATTGTTCATTCTCAGGCGCATTGTTTCTTCTGTATTTTATATTCCGGGGGTGGTGTTCTATGATTTCAGAGCGCAACATATTCCGGTCTATATGTGTATAAATCTCCGTAGTTGCGATTGTCTCATGTCCCAACATGCTTTGAATGGCCCGCAAGTTGGCTCCGCCCTCAAGCAGGTGCGTGGCGAAAGAGTGTCTGAAGGTATGCGGACTGATATTCTTTTTTATGCCTGCCGTTGTTGCCAATTCTTTTATCATATGAAAGATCATAATGCGCGACAGGTTTGTGCCTCTTCTACTTAAAAAAAGATAGTCTTCAAAGTCTTTTTTTGCAGTTACCTGATTTCTGTCTAATATATACAATTTAATCTCATTTATGGCTTTAGGAGAGATGGGAACCAGCCGCTGTTTACTTCCTTTTCCCTCAACTTTAATAAAGCCCTCATCCAGATATAGTTCAGACAACTTTAGATTGGTTAATTCTGAGACGCGCAGGCCGCAACTGTATAATGTTTCCAGAATAGCTTTATTTCTTTGCCCCTCGTTCTTACTCAGGTCGATGGCTGAGATTATGGCATCAATCTCTTCTATGGTAAGTATCTCCGGAAGTTTGAAACCGATCTTAGGGCCTTCGAGCAATTCCGAAGGGTCGGCTTCCAGATAGTCGGTAAGAATCAGGAAATTAAAAAAAGACTTTATGCCCGAGATGATGCGTGCCTGCGAACGGGCATGAATGCCGATATCGTGCAATCCGGCTACAAATTGTTGTAAGTTGTCTAACGTGATGTCTTTTATCGCAATTCCTTCCAGGGTAAGAAACGACATGAGTTTGTCCAGGTCGGTCAGGTAGGCATCCAATGTATTGGGCGATAATGATTTTTCGAATTTAAGGTATCGCTGATACTGTTTAATTATCTTGCCCGTTTCATCCTTATTAATCATATTTCATTTGTTTTCATTCTTTTTTTCTACCTTTGCACCTTGAAATACTGTTCTTTGGGCAAAGGTAGTGAAAACCAAATACAAAGCCAAGCTTGCTTGAGCTATGTTGAGGCGCATCCTATCTTATGGGAAAGATATTAAAAACAATCCGATAGTATGATAAGGATACAAATTATTAACGGGCCAAACATTAACCTATTGGGTAAGCGTGAACCCACTATTTATGGTAACGTTACATTTGAGGATTACTTGATTGATCTTCGTAGCAAATATCCGGAAACTGAGATTGATTACTACCAATCGAATGTTGAAGGTGAGCTAATAAACAAGATTCAGGAAGTGGGATTTGATGTGGATGGGATTGTTTTGAATGCAGGTGCATATACTCATACTTCGATTGCCCTGCAAGATGCTATTCGTTCGGTTACTTCGCCTGTGGTTGAGGTACATATTTCCAATGTTCATAAGAGAGAGGAATTCCGCCATACTTCCATGATTGCTGCTGCATGTGTGGGGGTGATCTGTGGTTTTGGACTCGACTCTTATCGCCTGGCGGTTGAGGCATTGATAAAGAGATAGTTTTTTTAGGTTATTATATATTTAAGGTAATTAGTATTTATGAAGAAGCATACTAAGATTGTTGCTACTATTTCTGATAAACGTTGTGACGTAGAGTTTTTACAGCAGCTTTATGAAGCTGGAATGAATGTAGTCCGTATGAACTCTGCCCACCTGGATAGAGAGGGCTTTGATAAGATTATTAATAATGTACGGGCAGTATCGAACAATATTGCCATTCTGATGGACACCAAAGGCCCTGAAGTGCGTACTACCGTTTGTGCTGAACCCATTCCTTTCTGCACGGGCGAAAAGGTGAAAATAATCGGCGATCCGAACCGGGAAACAACCCGTGATTGCATCGCTGTTTCCTATAAAGAATTTGTTGAAGATGTAAGAATCGGAGGTGATGTACTTATCGACGATGGTGAACTTGATCTTAAAGTAGTAGGCCGCGAAGATGGTTACCTGCTTTGTGAGGTTTTAAACGATGCTACTCTCGGAAGCCGTAAGAGTGTGAATGTTCCCGGAATGCGCATCAATCTGCCTTCGCTTACAGAAAGAGATAAAACAAACATCCTGTACGCTATCGAAAAAGATATCGATTTTATCGCTCACTCTTTTGTAAGAACAAAACAAGATGTACTGGATATTCAGGAAATCCTGGATGAACATAATAGCGAGATACAGATCATCTCAAAAATAGAAAACCAGGAAGGTGTTGATAATATCGACGAAATTCTGGAAGCAACTTATGGTATTATGATTGCCCGCGGCGACCTTGGAATCGAGATTCCGCAACAAAAGATACCGGGTATTCAACGTAAGTTGATTAAGAAATGTATTCTGGCTAAACGTCCGGTGATTGTAGCCACCCAGATGCTTCACACCATGATCCATAATCCCCGTCCTACCCGTGCGGAGGTTACTGATATTGCCAATGCAATTTATTACCGTACCGATGCTTTGATGCTGAGTGGCGAAACGGCTTATGGGAAATATCCGGTAGAGGCTTTACGTACAATGGCTCAGATTGCTGAACAGGCAGAGAAAGATAAGCTGGAAGAAAATGATATCCGTATTCCATTAAGTTCGGATACTATAGATGTAACCGCTTTTCTGGCTAAACAAGCTGTAAAAGCTACATCCAAAATGCATATTCGTGCCATTATTACTGATAGTTATACCGGACGAACAGCGCGTTATGTTGCTGCTTTCCGTGGTAAATATCCGGTACTGGCCATCTGTTATAAAGAAAAGACCATGCGTTTGATGGCTCTTTCTTATGGTGTACTCCCCATCTTCCTGGAAGAGAAAGACAATGCACGTACTTATTTCTTCTCAGCATTGCAAATGTTGCTGGAAAGCAAGCGTGTAAAACCAGATGATATGTACGCTTATTTAAGCGGTAGTTTCGGAGAAGGTGGAGGTACTACTTTCCTGGAAATCAATAAAGTAAATACCGTATTGGCCAACGCCGAAGATTATTATCTTCCCAGCTTCAGCCAGCGATAGTTTAAGCTTTTAAGATTTTGAGTTTTTAAGTCTATAAGTTTAAGAATTCAAAAGTATCCTCTGGTCTTAAAAACTTAAAAACTAAAGAACTTAAAGACTCAAATGTCTATAGACGAATACATATTGCAACACATTGATCCCGAGAGCGATTATCTGAAGTCGCTCTATCGGGATACGCATGTGAAGTTATTGCGTCCTCGTATGGCTTCTGGCCACTTACAGGGGCGGTTGCTGAAAATGTTCGTTGAGATGATACGTCCCAAGCAAATACTTGAGATCGGGACATATAGCGGATATTCTGCCTTATGTTTGGCAGAAGGCTTACAGGACGGCGGTATGCTCCATACGTTTGAGATAAACGATGAGCAGGAAGATTTTACCCGTCCCTGGTTAGAGAATTCACCGTATGCCGATAAGATAAAGTTTTATATTGGCGATGCGTTGGAGGTTGTTCCCGGGTTGGGGATAACCTTTGATTTGGCTTTTGTAGATGGAGATAAACGAAAATATATTGAGTACTATGACATGGTGCTCGAACATCTTTCTCCCGGAGGGTTTATCATAGCCGATAATACATTGTGGGATGGCCATGTGTTGGAAGAACCCCATATTACCGACAGGCAAACCATCGGTATAAAAGCATTTAATGATTATGTAATACAGGACAAACGGACGGAGAAAGTTATTCTTCCTTTACGTGATGGACTGACAATTATAAAAAAGAAGCTAGAAGTAAGAAGTTAGAAGCCAGGTCGTGTATAAAACCTAGCTTCTAACTTCTTACTTCTAGCTACTAAATACTTATAAATTATGGAAACAACCAGACAAAACAAAATTGCCCGTTTACTACAGAAGGAGTTGGGCGATATATTTCTGCTGCAAACCAAAGCCATGCCGGGTACATTGATCTCGGTGAGTGTGGTTCGTATCAGTCCCGATTTGAGTATCGCCAAAGTATACCTGAGCGTATTCCCATCGGAAAAGAGCGAAGAATTGGTGAAGAACATCAATGATAATATGAAGAGTATCCGCTTCGAGTTGGGTAAACGTGTAAGATATCAGTTGCGTATTATCCCCGAATTGAAATTCTTTGTAGACGACTCGTTGGATTACATTGATAAGATTGATTCTTTGTTGAAATAATCCCGAAGTGTATCTTCCTTTTTATATAGCCAGGCGTTACCTCTTCTCCCGGAAGAAACATAACGCTATTAATATTATCTCCGGCATATCCGTTTGTGGGGTAGCGCTTGCTACGCTTTCGTTAGTCTGCACGCTATCCGTAATGAACGGTTTTCAGGATATGGTGGCCGACCTTTTTACTTCTTTTGATCCGCAACTGAAGATCACCGCCCGCGAAGGAAAAACGTTCGATGGCCGGGATGAACGTGTACAGGCTTTGCGTACATGGTCCGAGATTGCTGTATTTACAGAAGCTCTGGAAGAGCAGGCCATGGTGGAATATAAAGACCGCCAGGTAATGGCTGTGATAAAAGGTGTGGAAGATAACTTTGAAGACCTGACCGAGATTGATAGCATATTGCGCGGGTCGGGTAAGTTTATGCTTCACGATGAGGTTGTAGATTATGGTGTTATGGGCATCGAACTGGTACCGATGTTAGGCACAGGTATCCAGTTTGTCGATCCGCTTTCTATCTATGCTCCCAAGCGGAATGCCAAAGTAAATATGGCCAATCCGGGAGCATCCTTTAATCGTGAATACCTGTTCTCGCCCGGTTGTGTGTTTGTGGTAAACCAGCAAAAGTATGATTCTCAATATATACTGACATCTATCGACTTTGCCCGTCGGATATTTGACTACTCTACCGAAGTCTCTTCTATAGAATTGAAGTTGGCTCCGGATGCAAACCTCTCTGCTGTGAAGAAAAAGATTGCCGATCTTTTAGGTGAAGATTTCCTTGTTCAGGATCGTTATGAACAACAAGCCGACATCTTCCGTATCATGGAGATTGAAAAACTGATCTCTTATCTCTTTCTGACTTTTATATTAATGATAGCCTGTTTCAATGTGATTGGTTCGCTGTCGATGTTGATTATTGACAAGAAAGAAGATGTGACAACACTGCGGAAACTGGGCGCAAGCGATAAGCTGGTTTCCCGTATATTCCTTCTTGAAGGCTGGATGATTTCTTTCTTTGGAGCCATAAGTGGTATCGTGCTTGGGTTAGCACTTTGCCTGGCGCAACAGGAATTTGGTTTTCTAACCTTGAATGTTTCCGGGGGAATATATTTGGTCGATGCATACCCTGTCAGCGTTCATTTCGGCGATATCCTATTTGTGTTTATTACGGTTATGATTATGGGTTTATTGTCCGTATGGTATCCGGTTCGTTATTTAGGGAGGCGATTGCTCCGTTAAATAGTGCCTATCCATCAAATATTTAGCCGTTAAATGTATTTGAAAGTGAAAAAAAAGCTATATTTGCACCCTTGTATATAAAAGAATTAAATCAAAATTAATAATATAAAACTAAAACTAAAATGCAAAACAAAGGATTTGTAAAGGTTTTGGCGGTATTGCTTACGCTGGTGTGTTTGTTCTACCTTTCATTCTCTTTCGTTACAGCCTATTGGACGAATAAGGCTAATGACTATGCGAAGGGCGATGTAAGAATGGAACAACATTTCTTGGATTCGATGGCGAACAAGAAAGTGTGGTTGGGCAACTATACGCTGAAACAATGTCGTGAGATGGAGATCGGACTGGGATTGGACCTGAAGGGCGGTATGAACGTTATTCTTGAGGTGTCCGTTGCTGATGTAGTTAAAGCATTGGCTGATAACAAACCCGATGTGGCTTTCAATAAAGCATTAGCTTCGGCTACCGCTTTGCAAGCTACAAGCCAGGAAGATTTCGTTTCTATTTTCACCAAAGAATATCAGAAAGAAGCACCAGGTGCCCGGTTATCCGAACTGTTCGCAACTCAGAAGCTGAAAGATAAAGTCACTCAGAAGTCAACCGATGCCGAAGTTGAAAAGGTGCTGAGAGAAGAAATCAAAGCGGCTATCGACAACTCGTACAACGTACTTCGTACACGTATCGACCGTTTCGGTGTGGTTCAGCCTAACATCCAACGTCTGGAAGACAGAATGGGACGTATCATGGTGGAACTGCCAGGTATCAAAGAACCCGAACGTGTGAGAAAACTTCTTCAAGGTTCGGCCAACCTCGAATTCTGGGAAACATATCACGCAAGAGAAGTTGTTCCTTATTTGCAAACTGCCGATGTGAGATTGCGCAATGTCCTTTCTCAGAATAGCACAGAAACTGCTGCTCCGGCCGCAGAAGGAACCGTTGCTGAAGAAGCTCCTGTAGTAGAGAATACAACAAACCAAAGAGATAGCCTTCTGGCTTCTGTATTAGGTGAGAGCACGGATAAGAAAGATGCTGCTGCTACGGCGCAGATGAAAAAGGATTATCCGCTGCAATCTATTTTGCAGTTGAATAGTCAAGGTCAAGGTCCTGTTGTAGGTTGGGCTATCGCAAGAGATACGGCCGAGATTAACAAGTATCTGGCTATGAAAGAAGTTTCAGGCGAATTCCCTAAAGAACTTCGTTTGAAATGGGGTGTTGCTCCGATTGCATCTACCGAAGCAAGTGTAGGTCAGACGTACGAATTGTATGCTATCAAATCTACAGAACGTAACGGAAGAGCTCCGCTTGAAGGTGATGTAGTGGTTGATGCAAGAGATGAATTCGACCAATATGGTAAACCAGCTGTGAGCATGTCAATGAATACAGACGGTGCCAGAAGATGGGCGTTGTTGACTAAACAAAATATTGGTAAGTCTGTTGCGATTGTACTTGATGGTTATGTATACTCTGCACCAAATGTAAACTCTGAAATTACAGGTGGACGTTCGCAGATTACAGGTCATTTCACTCCTGAACAATCAAAGGACTTAGCTAACGTATTGAAATCAGGTAAGATGCCTGCTCCTGCATATATTGTACAGGAAGATATCATCGGACCTTCATTGGGTCAGGAATCTATCAATGCAGGTATTTTCTCATTCATCGTGGCATTGATTCTGCTGATGATTTATATGTGTACTGTTTACGGTTTCATACCGGGTATGATTGCAAATGGTGCATTGATTTTCAACATGTTCTTCTCGTTGGGTATCCTTGCTTCCTTCCAGGCAGCGCTTACGATGTCGGGTATTGCCGGTATGGTGCTTGCTTTGGGTATGGCGGTGGATGCTAACGTACTTATCTACGAACGTACAAAAGAAGAGTTGAGAGCAGGTAAGGCTGTTAAGAAAGCCTTGGCCGATGGTTACTCTAATGCATTCTCGGCGATCTTCGACTCGAACTTCACTTCGTTGATCACAGCGCTTATCCTGTTTAATTTCGGTACAGGTCCTATCCGTGGTTTTGCTACTACGTTGATGATTGGTATCACTGTATCGTTCTTTACAGCGGTATTCCTGACTCGTTTGGTTTACGAACACTTTATGAATAAAGATAAGCTTCTTAACCTGACGTTTACTTCTAAATTATCGAGGAACTGGTCCCTTAACCCGAACATTGATTTTATGGGTCAAAATAAGAAGTGGTTCACAATTACAGGCGTTGTTGTTCTGGTTTGTGTGGCTTCGTTAGGTATCCGTGGTTTAAGTCAAAGTATTGACTTTACGGGTGGACGTAACTTTAAGGTTCAGTTTGTAAACCCGGTTGAACCGGAACAAGTACGCGAACTGATTGCCGACAAGTTTGAAGGTGCTAACGTAGGTGTGCTTGCCATTGGAACAGACAAGAAAACCGTGCGTATCAGTACTAACTATCGTATTGAGGAAAGTGCAAATAATGTAGACTCGGAAATTGAAGCTTATTTGTATGAAACATTGAAGCCGTTGCTGACCGAGAATATTTCTCTGGAAACATTCATCGACCGTGAAAACCATACGGGTGGTAGTATCGTTAGCTCTCAGAAAGTAGGTCCAAGTATTGCCGATGATATTAAGACTTCGGCATTCTGGTCGGTATTGTTCTCGCTTGTAGCTATCGGACTTTATATCCTGTTGCGTTTCCGTAACATTGCATATAGTGTGGGTTCTGTAGTTGCGTTGACTTGCGACACTGTGATGATTCTTGGTGCTTACTCACTGCTTTGGGGTATATTGCCATTCTCGCTTGAGGTTGACCAAACGTTCATCGGTGCGATCCTGACGGCGATTGGTTACTCTATCAATGACAAGGTGGTAATCTTTGACCGTGTGCGCGAGTTCTTCGGATTGTATCCGAAACGTAATCGTAAACTGTTGTTCAATGATTCGTTGAATACAACGCTGAACCGTACCATCAATACTTCATTGAGTACATTGATCGTGTTGATCTGTATCTTCGTACTGGGTGGTGACTCAATCCGCAGCTTTGCCTTTGCAATGATTCTTGGGGTGGTGTTTGGTACATTGTCTTCATTGTTCGTGGCATCTCCGATTGCTTACTCAATGATCAGTAAGAAAGGCATTAATGACGAAGAATAATCCGATTAGGAATACCATAAAATAGAAAACGGCCGGTTTCACTACGTGTGGAGCCGGCCGCTTTGTTTGGTTAAGTCTTGGTTTTACCAAATGATCGCTACCCTGAAATATTGTGTGCTGGGATTAAAATCGCCGGTGTAATAGTCGCTTACATATGCTTTGAACGCGATTGTGTTATCGGCTTTTACATCATATGTATAATGTATGGAGTAGTGAAATTCCTTACCATTGATTTTTTCTACAATATATTCGGTGTATGGTAATGGGGTTTGTACTTCATATTTAGTGCCGTAGTCGAGGTATAAATAGGCCGTAACGACTCCTTCGTAATAGGATGTGTTAAGAGGCACCCCAGTGTGAACGTATTCGTAATAAGAGCCGACTTCATTCGGATCGCCTATTAACTGCCAGTGGTTACTTCTAACCTCAAAGTCGTCCGAATACAAGGTTTCTTCGTAGTAATCTTCACAAGCGGTCAGAGTTGCCAATGTGATGAATAATAGTGCAATGTGCTTTAGCGTTTTCATATCTTTCCATTTTAAACTGTTAGTACTGTTGGTTATAACAATGATAGTGATCATTTTGTTATGAACCGCGTTTCTCTCATTTAGCTATATTGCAAATGTAGCGGGGTGAAAGCTCTTTAAATAATGATTTCTCCTATTTGATCTTATTGAAAACCCACCGGATGTAGGGATTTTCCTCTTTCTGATTACCCTATACATAGTGTTTTTCGCTAAGAAAGATACATAACTCACGCGGAGTAGTATAACTTCCTGGCATTCAGGAAGAAGTGGTTCTTGATTTCAAAGCAATAGTCACACGCTAATGTCACAAGTATCACGCGGCCCGATACACCCGGGTGTATCGGGCCGAAAGACCCGGGTGTTCCCAGGTAAAAGACCCGGGTCTTTCGAATCAATACACCCGGGTCTTTTGCTACTTATTCAACTGGCATATGTAGCGAAATCCTGTATGGTATTAAAGAAGAACCGCTTCAATCCATCACGGGTTAAAGCGGTTTAGGTTAATCAGAGGTGGCTAATTACCTATTCGGTGATGTTTAAGATAACTGCCACCCAATAAACGGAAAATAGCTTGGTTTGGTTCAACTTATGCCTGTATATAGTCTTTGTTTTGTGCAAAAAAGGCTGTAGATGTTGAATCAATCATCTACAGCCTATATCTGTACCCCCGAGCAGAATCGAACTGCTATCTAATGTTTAGGAAACATCTATTCTATCCGTTGAACTACAGGGGCAACAAATCCGGATGCAAAGATATTAAAATATTAATATTAGATGCAAATGAAATGACATATTGGTTAGGCTTTTATTACAGGCTGCCGATATTCGATAAATAAAGTTATAAAATAACTCGGAAAGTTATAAAGTTGAAAGATAATTCCGCTTTATTCTATCATAAGTTGCGTAAAAAGATTGCAAGAATATTCAGAAAGTCAAAATATTGCATGATTTTGCAGTATCAAATTGTTTGTTGAATATAATTTGAGTGTGTTTTCTTCTTTTAATTAACTTACTAAAAGATCGAAAATTAGATAAAAAACACTACTTTTGATATTGAAATACAGATAGACATGAAAAGATTTTGCTAAGTCGCATAACTTTCCGACCTTTGCAAATCCTTAAATGAATATGTTTCGGTATAATGTGGTCGTCATTCTGGAAGATTATATTTATACAGTAGGCATCTAATTTAATCTTAAAATAGAGTAAAGTTATGGCAGATGAGATGATGGTTAAAGATTTGGAGAGAGTAGTAGTGCGCTTCTCGGGCGACTCTGGCGATGGTATGCAATTGGCTGGTAGTATTTTCTCTAATCTATCGGCTGTATTGGGAAATGATATCTCTACATTTCCCGATTATCCGGCAGAAATTCGTGCTCCGCAAGGAACATTAAGTGGTGTTTCCGGTTTCCAGGTTCATATTGGAGCGGACAAAGTATATACCTCGGGTGATAAATGCGATGTTTTGGTTGCCATGAACCCCGCGGCATTAAAAACGAATGCGAAGTTCCTCACTCCTGCATCTATTATCATTATAGATAGTGACTCGTTTGCTAAAAAGGACCTTGAGAAAGCACTCTATACAACAGACGATCCGTTTACGGAACTGGGCATTCATAACCAGGTGATTGATGCTCCTATCTCTACCATGTGTAAAGAGAGCCTGAAAGATAGCGGATTGGACAACAAAGCCATACTTCGTTGCAAGAATATGTTTGCATTGGGGTTGGTTTGCTGGTTATTCAACCGTCCGTTAGAGTATGCTATGCATATTCTTCAAAACAAATTTGCCAAGAAGCCAACGATTGCCGAGGCGAATATTAAGGTAATGACCGATGGATATAATTATGGCCATAACACACATGCATCGGTTTCCACTTATCGCGTGGAGTCTAAAGGAAATAAAGAGAAGGGAGTTTATACGGATGTAAACGGCAACCTGGCCACGGCTTACGGCTTGATTGCGGCTGCCGAAAAAGCCAATCTTCCGCTCTTTCTGGGTTCTTACCCCATTACTCCGGCTACAGATATTCTACATTACCTGTCGAAATATAAAGAACTGGGCGTAGTTACCGTTCAATGCGAAGACGAAATTTCCGGTTGCTGTAGTGCCATTGGCGCATCTTTTGCCGGTAGCCTTGCTGTAACCACAACTTCCGGTCCGGGAGTATGTTTGAAAAGCGAAGCCATTAACCTGGCTGTGATTGCCGAACTTCCTTTGGTCATTGTCAACGTACAACGTGGCGGCCCATCAACCGGTATGCCTACAAAGAGTGAGCAGACCGACCTGTTGCAGGCGCTATGGGGACGTAACGGCGAAAGCCCGTTGGTGGTTATTGCTGCTACTTCGCCCGATGGTTGTTTTGATGCCGCTTTCATGGCATCGAAGATTGCTTTGGAACACATGACTCCGGTTATTCTGTTGACCGATGGATACATCGCTAATGGTTCTGCTGCATGGAAGATTCCTTCGATGAAGAACTATACTACGATCAACCCTCCTTACGTATCGCCCGAAATGCAGGAAGGATGGAAGCCTTACAAACGTAACCTGGAAACGATGGTGCGTTATTGGGCTGTACCGGGCACGCCGGGATTCCAGCACCGTATCGGCGGACTTGAAAAGGATTTCAATACCAGCGTAATCTCAACAGATTCTGCCAACCACCAGAAAATGACGGAAACCCGTCAGGCCAAGATTGATTATATCGCAAACTTTATTCCTGAACAGCAAATAGAAGGCGACGAAGATGCCGATTTGTTGATCGTAGGTTGGGGTGGTACTTACGGCCACTTGCATTCCACCATGGAAATCATGCAACAACAAGGCAAGAAGGTGGCTTTGGCACACTTCAAATACATCAATCCACTTCCGAAGAATACAGTAGAACTATTGAAGAAATACAAGAAGATCATTGTAGCCGAGCAGAACATGGGTCAGTTTGCCACCCTGTTGCGCGCCAAGGTGCCCGGTTTGGATATTCATCAGTTTAACCGCGTGAAGGGTCAGCCGTTCAATGTATTAAGACTTGTAGAAGAATTCACTAAAATAATGGAGGAAAAATAAGATGAGCGAAACACTATATACAGCTAAAGACTATAAAAGTGACCAGTATGTACGTTGGTGTCCCGGTTGTGGCGACCACGCTCTGCTTAACTCATTGCATAAAGCCATGGCCGACATTGGCGTCGAGCCACACAATATTGCCGTAATCTCCGGTATCGGATGCTCCTCGCGTCTGCCTTATTATATGAATACCTATGGTTTCCATACCATTCACGGACGTGCGGCGGCAATTGCTACCGGTGTAAAAGTGGCAAACCCTAAGCTAACCGTATGGCAGGTTTCGGGTGATGGCGACGGATTGGCTATTGGTGGTAACCACTTTATCCATGCGCTTCGCCGCAACGTAGATATAAACATTATATTATTAAATAACCAGATTTACGGTTTGACCAAAGGGCAATACTCACCGACTTCTCCTCGCGGATTGGTAACTAAATCTTCTCCTTACGGAACTGTAGAAGATCCATTCCGTCCGGCAGAGCTGGCATTTGGTGCCCGCGGACGCTTCTTCGCCCGTTGTGTAGATGTTGACGGCCCCGGTGCGGTAGAAACGTTGACTGCTTCGGCTAAGCACAAAGGTGCCTCTGTTGTTGAAGTGTTGCAGAACTGTGTGATCTTTAATGATGGTTCGCAGAGCCGTTTGGCTTCTAAGGCAGATCGTGCAAAGAATGCAATCTACCTGAAACATGGACAGCCCATGATTTTCGGCGAAAACAACGAGTACGGTTTAATGCAGGAAGGTTTCGGCCTGAAAGTCGTTAAGCTGGGCGAAAACGGTATTACCGAAAAAGACCTGTTGGTGCACGATGCATACTGCGAAGATAATACACTCCACATGAAACTGGCTCTGATGGATGGTCCTGACTTCCCTGTGGCTTTGGGCGTTATCCGTGATGTTATTGCACCAACTTATGATGAGTCTGTTTATGCACAGATCGAAGAAGTACGCGCTAAGAAACCAGATCGCACATTAGAAGAAATGCTAATGATGACTTGCGAAACCTGGGAAATCAAATAGGCAGGCAGCGAGGCGCTGCACCCAAGTTTCCATGCGGATATAATATATACTGCATAGAAACCTGGGTGCAGCGCCTCGCTGCCTAGTATTTGAAGCTACTTCCTCCCAGGAATTCTCTTAATAATGATGTAAAGGGTATTTCTTTATCCTGTATAGGTACGAAATACTTAATGAATTTCAGCAACCGGTATGCTTCGGCATATGCCGGACAGTTTCGTGGTACCCCCATCAATATCGGTTCGGCGTGCGGACGCAATACCGAGAACTCAAACAACAGTGAAGAGTTGAACATAACATCCGCATTCTCCTGGAAGGGGAATATCCATTTGTCTTCTCCGGCGCGTACGCTCGGCCAACGGGAGATTGTTTCCTGTGCAGAGTAGCCCCGATAATTGAAGTCACGTATAATGCGTCGCAACAAGCGGTTGTCTGTTGTTGATATCCAGTTGTGGTCATCCAGTGATATGGAGGTGAGTGCCGAAACGTAAATCTTATATTTATTCGCATTGTTGATATGCGGAGTCAGATCCGGATTAAGTGCATGTATCCCTTCCAGTATAAGGATGGTATTATCATCTATTTTAAGTTTATTGCCCTTGTATTCCTTCTTTCCAGTAGTAAAGTTGAATGTGGGTATTTCTACTTCCTCTCCTCTCAATAAAGCTGTCAGCTGGTCGTTGAAGAGTTTTAGATCCAGGGCGTATAAAGACTCGTAATCATAATTCCCATTTTCGTCCAGCGGGGTTTGCTCCCGGTCAACAAAATAGTTATCCAAAGAAAGTGGATAAGGCTTAAGTCCGTTTGTCATTAGTTGAACAGAAAGCCTTTTGCTGAAAGTTGTTTTCCCGGACGATGAAGGCCCGGCAATAAGCACAAGCTTTATGCGGTCGCCATTCGAGCCTTTATGGTAAATGGTATCGGCTATCTGGCCGATCTTTTTTTCTTGCAGCGCTTCTGCCACATTAATAAGTCCTGTGGCATGCCCTTCCTGGCAAGCAATGTTCACATCGCCCACGTTGCCTACATTCAGGATATATCCCCAGCTTAGATATTCTTTGAACACTTCGAGCATCTTTTCTTGCTTTACTACCTCCTCCAGGACATTCGGGTTCGTCTTGCTTGGAATGCGAAGCAATAGTCCATCATAATACTTCACCAGGTCGAATACGTTGATATGTCCTGTACTGGGCAGGAGGCTGCCATAGTAGTAATCAATCGTATCGCCGAGTTTATAGTAGTAGGTATAGAGCGACCCCGAAGTTTCCAGCAGTTTCACTTTATCTTCCATTCCTCTTTCCTTGAAGATTTCCACTGCTTCGGTCGTTTCACACTCCACACGCAGATACCGGAGGTTTTGTGCAATGATCTCCTTCATCCGGTTCTTAATGTTTGCCACGTCTTCCAGTGTAATGGGGCGGCCGATTTGTAGATCGCAGAAGTAACCTTTCGAAATGGGATGTTCCAGCAATAGCTTACTGTTGGGGTATAGCTCGCTTACGGCCTTGTAAAGCACAAAGCATAATGAACGTACATAGGTGCGCATGCCCGAAGAATCTCTGACATCGACAAACTCTACACTCTTATTATTATATACCCTGAAAGTAAGCCCTTCCATGCGGTTGTTTACCCGCGCGCTGACCGGCGGATAAGGTAAATTAAGATTTAAACCTTTATAAATATCCAAAAGTAGGGTCCCAACTGGAAATTCTTTATAAATATTATTATTTTTGCAATAAATTTGCAACATCTGTTTCATATATCTCTCTCTTTATAGATTGGTAATACGGATAAATTTAGTTAAAGGACTTAAAACCATCAAATTAATTATAGATGCAATATTCTTTTTATGATTTTTTAAAGCTCATAGGTTCATTAGGACTTTTCCTGTACGGAATGAAGATTATGAGTGAAGGCCTGCAGAAGGTCGCGGGAGATAGGCTCCGGGGAATTCTGACGGCAATGACAACCAACCGGGTTACCGGGGTATTAACGGGAGTGTTAATAACAGCGTTGATCCAATCTTCATCCGCCACAACGGTCATGGTAGTTAGCTTTGTAAATGCCGGGCTGTTAACCCTCTCCCAATCCATTAGTGTTATCATGGGTGCCAACATCGGTACCACGGTCACTGCCTGGATTATCTCTATTTTCGGCTTTAAAGTAGATATGGCCGCTTTCGCCCTTCCTCTTCTCGCTTTTGCTCTTCCCCTCATCTTTTCGAATAAAAGTAACCGCAAGTCTATCGGTGAATTCATTTTTGGTTTTTCTTTCCTGTTCATGGGGCTTGCGATGTTAAAGAGCAATGCACCCGACTTAAGTCAAAACCCCGAAATGCTTGCTTTTGTTCAAAACTATACCGATATGGGATTCATTTCCATTCTTTTATTCCTTTTCATCGGTACGGTATTGACCATGATAGTGCAGGCTTCGGCAGCAACGATGGCCATTACACTGATTATGTGCGCCAATGGCTGGATTAGTTATGAGCTGGGAGCAGCACTTGTTCTCGGTGAGAATATTGGTACCACCATTACGGCTAATCTGGCTGCGCTGACAGCCAATTTGCAAGCCAAGCGTGCAGCACTTGCGCATCTTGTATTCAATGTGTTTGGGGTGATTTGGGTATTGATAATCTTTACTCCTTTTACCGATGCGGTATCCTGGGTTGTAGATACATATATGCATCCCGGATCAGAAGAGGTAGCTGTATCTTATAAGTTATCTGCTTTCCATACCGCTTTTAATATCTGTAATGTGTGTATTCTGATCTGGGCTACTAAGCTGATCGAAAAAACGGTACGATTCATTATCCCTCAAAAAGAGGAGGAGGAAGAATATCGCCTGCGCTACATTACCGGTGGTATGCTTTCTACGGCAGAGCTTTCTATCTTACAAGCAAATAAAGAGATAGAGTTGTATGCAGAACGCACACAGCGCATGTTCACTATGGCCCGTGATTTGTTGAAGGTCAATAAAGACGATGAATTCAACAAATTGTATAGTCGCATAGAGAAGTATGAGGACATTAGTGATAACATGGAAATAGAGATTGCAAATTACCTGAATCAGGTATCGGAAGGGCGTTTGAGTTCCGAAAGTAAATTGCAGATCCGTGCTATGCTTCGCGAAGTGACTGAGATTGAAAGTATTGGCGATAGTTGTTGTAACCTGGGGCGTACGTTGAATCGCAAGCGGCAGGCAAATGTCAGCTTTACAGACAAGCAATTGGAACATATTGATTCTATGATGAATCTGGTCAATGACGCCTTGTCGCAAATGATTCTGGTTGTATCAAGACCCGAACATCAGGCTATCGATATTAATAAGACTTATAATATTGAAAATGAGATAAATAATTATCGTAATCAGCTCAAAAATCAAAATATTCTGGACGTGAACAACAAAGAATATGATTATCAGATGGGCGTTTATTATATGGACTTCATCGCTGAATGCGAGAAACTGGGCGATTATGTGGTGAATGTAGTTGAGGCCAGTGGCGATATTATAAAAGAAAGAAAACACGCTTGATTTAGTTGAAAGTTGAAAATTGAAAGTTACGATGCCGCATGGAGCACTTTCAATTTTCAACTTTCAACTTTCAACTCCAAACCTACTCCGTAGGTTCAAAATCGCTCTTGCTCACTCCGCAGATAGGGCATACCCAATCATCTGGAATATCTTCAAAAGCTGTTCCTGGTTCAATACCACCGTCCGGATCACCTAACTCCGGATCATAAACGTATTCACAAACTGTGCAAATGTACTTTTTCATAATTATATGTTTTATCAGAATTCTGACTATATAACATTGAAAAGAAGTGAATTGTTTTGAATAATCTGCTTTTTTTCAGTTATATTTGCTATTTCATAGTGTGGAGTATTAATTAAGCTTATTAGAATGATTTTTGCAATTGCTTCATTGATAGTACTTTTTGTGCTGGCTTTGTTGCTTTTCTTGATGGAATTCCGAAAAAGAAAACAACTACAAGAAGCCGCTAAAAACAGGAGTCGGAGTAACCGGAAGTACATTCGTATGCTGGATGCGATTTTGGAGAATGTTCATGCATACGTGTTGTTGATCGATAAAGATTTTAATGTTCTAAGAACAAACTACTACGAACGTACCCATAAGGTCGATAATAAAGAAGAAAAGAAAGTAGGCAATTTACTTTGTTGCCGCAACGCCATTCTGTCCGGGATGTGTGGAACACACCCTAAATGTGCTGACTGTGTGGTTCGTAATGCTATAAAAACAGCATTCCAGCAAAAACGAAGTTTTACCGATGTGAAAATAGGCTTGACATTGGCCATCTCTTACGAGAGGTATGTTGAGTTTGAAGGAATCGTCTCCGGGTCGTACTTTAATATAGATGGTGAGGATAATCTTGTACTCACTGTGCATGATGTGACCGAACTATTAGCAGGCAAACGGGAGAATGAGAAATTGGAAAGTATAGTAACCTTTACCTCTTCCATATCTCAGGTCGGTTTCGCCTCATTGAATTTACTGTCGACAGACGAGATGATAACTCCTTCATATTGTGTGAATCTGTGCGAAAGGGAAGATGAAAAAGCCAGCACAGTGATGCATACCTTCCGGTACGTTCATCCCGATGATCGAAAGGAGTTACTCGATTTTATGCAAAACGCAGAATCCGGTGAGGTTGAACCATTCTGTAGAGATGTCCGCGTTATGATTAATAACGACGAATGGAAATGGATCAAAATCTTCCTTATCCAAAAAGAATATGCACCGCATTGTAAATCCAATGACATCTATAGCCTTAGCATTGATATCAATGAGCAGAAAAAGACGGAAACTATTCTTGAAGAAGCAAAAGAAAAAGCAGAAGATGCCAATAAATCAAAATCAGCTTTCCTCGCCAATATGAGCCATGAGATACGTACACCGTTGAATGCCATCCTTGGCTTCTCAGAACTGTTGGCATCGGCCAATACCAACGAAGAAAAGGAACAATACCTGCAAATCGTAAGAATGAACAATGAAATGCTGCTCCAGCTGATCAACGACATCCTTGATATTGCAAAAATGGAAGCCGGCATACTCGAATTTACATACTCTGATGTCGATATCAATCTGCTGACGTCCGAACTGGACAAGCAATTTGACCTGAAACTAAAGAATAACGATAAGGTAAAGCTTGTTTATGAGCCTTCACTACCATCCTGCGTACTATACACAGACCGGAACAGGTTGACGCAGGTATTATTCAACTTTATGTCTAACGCCTTAAAGTTTACCTCGTCCGGTACTATCCGTATGGGATTCAAATCGCATGAGAAGGGCGTTTACTTCTATGTAAGCGATACAGGCATTGGCATTAAGGAAGAAAAGCTGGGAGAAGTCTTCGGACGCTTTGCCCGTTTCAACAAGGAAAAGAAAGGAAATGGCCTGGGGCTTTCGATCAGTAAAACAATCATCGAGAAGCTAGGTGGCGAAATTGGACTAACTTCCGTGTACGGCGAAGGCTCCACCTTCTGGTTCATCCTGCCAACAGACAATCGTCCGCAAATAAAACTGGAACCGGTTGAGACGAAGCTGTCGGAAGATAATCTTACGACGGAAACCGTAAACTCTTCTGAAACGATTCCTGTTGAACAAAAGAAATATACGATATTGATAGCCGAAGATATGCCCGACAACTACCATCTTTGTGCAGCAATCCTTTCCAAAAGATATCATTTGTTATGGGCAAAGAATGGGGAAGAAGCCGTATCTATGTTCCTGGAACATCAACCGGACACCATCTTAATGGACCTGAAGATGCCCGAAGTAGATGGATATGCCGCAACGGAAGCCATCCGCCAGATGTCGACAACTATCCCCATCATTGCACTTACGGCGTTTGCCTACTCAGAAGACCGCGACCGGGTAATGAAGAGCGGATTTAGTGACTTTATGACAAAACCTGTTAACGCAGGTTTATTACTCGATAAAGTTGAAAGTTTCTGTAAACACTATAACCCCTAGTTTGTTTTAAAGTTGTACTTTTACACCCAAATTAAAAACAGTTCTTAAAGTATGACTGCAAGCAATGATAATTATTATCATTTCGGCCTCAATGAAGAAGAGGTAAAACAAAATAGAGAAAAATACGGGGTGAACCTGTTAACACCCCCGAAGCGTCCATCTCTTTGGAAACTATATCTTGAGAAGTTCGAAGACCCTGTGATACGCGTGCTACTTGTGGCTGCTGTATTTTCGCTGATCATTTCGATTATTGAAAACGAATATGCAGAAACCATTGGCATTATTGCCGCAATACTATTGGCAACCGGAATTGGGTTTTATTTTGAATACGACGCAGGAAAGAAGTTTGACTTGCTGAATGCTGTCAATGAAGAAACACTCGTTAAAGTACTTCGTTCCGGGCGCGTACAGGAAGTTCCACGTAAAGATGTCGTTGTAGGAGATATCGTACTACTCGAAACCGGAGAGGAAATCCCGGCCGATGGCGAACTGATCGAAGCCATATCCATGCAGGTCAATGAGTCGAACCTGACCGGAGAGCCGGTAGTGACCAAGACCACTGTTCAGAAAGACTTTGATGAAGAAGCTACATATGGTTCCAACATGGTGATGCGTGGCACTACCGTTGTCGACGGACATGGAACTATGAAAGTGCTTCATGTAGGCGATGCAACCGAAATAGGAAATGTAGCCCGCCAAAGTACGGTAGAAACGCATGAACCCACTCCGCTTAACCTGCAACTCACCAAGTTGGCCAAGCTCATTGGGCGCATTGGTTTCACTGTTGCGATTGCCACTTTCATCATCTTCGTAACCAGGGACCTGTATCAATACTTTAAAGTAGACGATGTGGTCGAAGGCATGGACGATTATATGACTATTGCCCAGATCATTCTGAAATACTTTATGATGGCCGTAACATTGATTGTAGTAGCCGTTCCCGAAGGTTTACCGATGAGTGTAACGCTTAGTCTGGCCTTAAACATGCGCCGGATGCTTTCCACAAACAACCTGGTGCGGAAAATGCATGCCAGCGAAACGATGGGAGCTATCACAGTGATCTGTACAGATAAAACAGGTACGCTGACCCAGAACCAGATGCAGGTTTATGAACCTAAATTCTATGGCTTGAAGAATGGCTCGGAATTAACAGAAGATATTACCAGTCAGCTGATAGTTGAAGGAATCAGTGCCAATTCAACCGCATTTCTGGAAGACAATTCTACGCCTACGGCACCGCATGGAAACCTGGCTGCCCCGTCTCAGGACAACTTGGCAGCGGCACCTTGCCGCGGGGTAGGTAATCCTACAGAAGTGGCTTTACTCCTTTGGTTGCACGCTAAAGGATTTGAATACTTAACTCTCCGTGAGAATGCCAGCATAATTGACCAGTTGACCTTTTCAACCGAACGAAAGTTCATGGCCACTATTGTTGATTCTTCGCTGTTAGGGAAAAAGGTACTCTATGTAAAAGGAGCGCCTGAAATCGTACTAGGTAAGTGTAAGGAAGTGGTTCTGGAAGAGGGTACTGCTGAGGTATCTGCTTACCGTTCGAAGGTGGAAGAACAACTGTTGACCTATCAGAATATGGCCATGCGCACGCTTGGCTTTGCCTTCAAGATACTAGATGAAAAAGAAGAGTACGATTGCGCCGATGAGGCCGGACTCAATGATTTATACTTCCTGGGTATTGTGGCCATTTCAGACCCTATACGTCCCGACGTTCCCGAGGCTGTGGCTAAATGCCAGTCGGCAGGTATTGATGTGAAGATCGTAACCGGAGATACTCCCGGAACAGCAACCGAGATTGCACGTCAGATCGGTTTGTGGACTCCCGAAGATACGGACCGGAATAGAATTACCGGAGTTGATTTTGCTAAACTATCCGATGAAGAAGCGCTGGAGCGCGTTATGGATATTAAGATCATGTCTCGTGCAAGACCTACCGATAAACAACGTTTGGTGCAATTACTTCAACAAAAAGGAGCCGTCGTAGCAGTAACCGGAGATGGAACGAATGATGCTCCCGCGTTGAACCATGCGCAAGTCGGGTTGTCGATGGGTACAGGGACCTCGGTGGCCAAAGAAGCCAGTGATATAACCCTGCTCGACGATTCGTTTAATAGTATCAGTACAGCTGTTATGTGGGGCCGTTCGCTTTATAAGAACATCCAACGGTTTATTGTATTCCAGCTAACCATCAACTTTGTGGCATTATTAACCGTATTGCTCGGCTCAATGGTAGGTACAAAACTACCATTAACAGTGACTCAAATGTTGTGGGTGAACCTGATTATGGATACTTTTGCAGCATTGGCACTGGCATCCATTCCTCCCAATGAAAGCGTGATGAAAGATAAACCCCGCCGTAGCACGGATTTTATTATAACTAAGCCAATGGGCTATAATATCATTGGTGTCGGACTGGCATTCCTGATTGCACTGATGGGAATGATTTTCTATTACAACAACGCCGAAGGCGGTATGACAGATCAACGGCTGACGATCTTCTTTACTTTCTTTGTCATGTTGCAGTTCTGGAATATGTTTAATGCCCGTGTTTTTGGTACAACCGACTCTGCATTTAAAGGATTATCCAAATCATATGGAATGGAATTGGTCTGTCTCGCTATTCTGGGTGGGCAGTTCCTGATTGTACAATTCGGGGGAGCGGTATTCCGTACTGAACCTCTTGACTGGAAAACCTGGCTCATTATTATTGCCGTATCATCGGTTGTTCTTTGGGTAGGAGAGATTGTACGTCTGATACAACGTTTAGTTCGTCGGAAAAAAGAATGAGAAAAAAAGGAATAAAGAATATCATTTTTGATTTTGGTGGTGTGTTGATCAACCTTAACCGCCAGCGCTGTATTGACAGCTTTAAACAACTAGGTTTAAATCATGTAGAAGATCTGATTGATCCGTTTGCTCAACAAGGCATTTTCATGCAGTTGGAGAAGGGACTGATTACTCCGGCCGTATTTCGTGATAAAGTGCGCGAGCAATTAAATGAGCCTGCTACGGATGAGCAGATTGATGCCGCCTGGAACAACTTCCTGGTTGATCTTCCTACATATAAACTGGAAGCGTTGTTGAAATTGCGCGAACGGTATCTTGTATATTTGCTCAGTAATACGAATGCGATCCATTGGGATTGGTCGTGTGCCAATGCATTCCCGTATAAAGGTTTCAATGAGAAAGATTACTTTGAGGAGATTTTTCTTTCTTATGAAATGAAGCTGGCCAAACCTGATGTGGCTATTTTCGAAGCAGTTCTTGAAGCAACAGGTATTCAGGCAAAAGAGACTTTCTTTATTGATGATTCCGAAGCAAACTGCAAGGCGGCAGAGTCATTGGGCATATCCACCTATTTGTGCAAGCCGGGTGAGGATTGGACGAAACTTTTTTAATTAATCATCCTTAGTTTATGCTACTTGTTCGCAACACACCGGATTTATCTCATAATGCACTGAAACCAAGTGTAGCGGCTATCGGCTTCTTTGATGGGGTGCATCTGGGGCATTATTATCTGATAGAACAAGTAAAGACGGAAGCAGCGAAAAGAGGATTCTCTTCGTCACTGGTAACTTTCCCTGTGCATCCCCGTAAAGTGATGGATGCAGAATATAAACCCGAACTCCTGACTTCGTATGACGAAAAGGTGGAGCTATTGGAAACAACAGAGATTGATTATTGCTTCGCGTTGGATTTTACTTCTGATATATCCCACCTTACTGCCTATGACTTTATGCGTTCCATCCTTAAAGAGCGCTATAATGTACAAGGGCTTGTTATTGGCTATGATCACCGGTTTGGGCATAATCGCAGTGAAGGTTTTGATGATTATTTCCGCTATGGCAAGGAACTGGGCATTGATGTCATTCGCGCGTGCGCGCGTATTATTAATAAGGTGACGATTAGTTCCTCGGTCATCCGCCGGCAATTACATGCTGGTGATGTAGCTTTGGCTGCGACCTATCTGGGATATGAATATTTTCTGGATGGTACGGTTATTGATGGATATAAAGTAGGGCGCACCATCGGATTTCCAACTGCTAATATTCATGTGACTGATTCGGATAAATTAGTTCCTGCTGATGGTGTTTATGCTGTTAAGGTCACTGTGAACAATAACGTTTATGCCGGAATGCTGAATATTGGTCATCGCCCTACCATTAATAATGGCGGTCATCGTAGCATTGAGGTGCATATTCTACATTTCCATTCTGATATATACAACTACCCGATTCGTATTTCCTTTGTTCAACGTATCCGTTCCGAGATGAAGTTCACCGGAAAGGAACAATTGGTTGAACAACTCTCCAAAGATGCCTCTGTTGTAGAGGGACTTCTACTTTAATTTTTTTTAGCCACAGATCGCGCGGATTACACGGATTAAAGAGCACGGATAAGATATAAATAAAATAATCCGTGTTATTAAATCCGTGCAATCCGCGTGATCTGTGGCTAAATATATGCCGTTTTATTGAGAAAAGACAATAAAATATCGAAAAACATACTTTATTTATTGTTTTTCGATAAAAATGTTTGGTGGTTTAAAATATAATCTTTTTATTTGCATATCGAAAAACGATAAATTATTATTGAATAACAAACCAAATACAGATCAGAATATGAAAAAGGCATTTATGAGCATATCGTTATTAGTGATTTCGGTCTCTATGATTGCAATGTTGTTGTGTGGTTCTCTTGCCACTAGCATTTAATGGTTCAACTAAACAAAGTACCACAAATCTATTAGTCTATTTCAAAACAATGAAAACTACAATTAAACTCGTATTGATCTATTTGGGAGCTCAGATACTCTCCAGTATGATAGTTCTTATTCCTAATACCTTCTATAATATAAGTCAGGGCAATTCATTGGATACGGTAAGCAGCCAGGCTATTGCTATTACCATGTTTCTGGGTTTCTTCATCATGGGAGGCTATCTTTGGAAAGCCGGATATATCAGCACAGATAAAAGAACATGGTCGCCGGTTTCAGGTATTTACCTTGTGTTTACTACGCTCATCTGGTTGGCGTCTATTATTATTCTTGAACATTTGTTCAGCCTGTTGCCGGAAATACCTAACCTGCTAAAGAGTGATTTTGATACATTGCAATCCGGTTGGTTGGGCATTCTTTCCATAGCTTTGTTTGGCCCTATTCTTGAGGAACTGATGTTTCGTGGAGCAATAATGCGTGCTTTATTAAAGAAATACAATCCAACGAAAGCCATTATCCTGTCTGCTCTCATCTTTGGGATCATTCATTTTAATCCCGCGCAGATTGTTGCCGGAGCGATTTTGGGTTTGCTCCTGGGATGGATTTATTATAAAACGGCAAGTCTTATTCCTTGCATATTGATTCATATTCTCAATAATAGTCTTTCTGTTTATTTGAATTTGAAGTACCCTGATGTAGAATATGCGAAGGATTTGTTCACTGGGAATACATATTCCATTGTTTTAATCGCAGCTATTATTATTTTTGTCGGCTCAATCTTGTGGATGAAGCAAGTTACGATTCCTTTTCCATGGAAAGAAGAGCGTGTAGAAGAGCATTATAATGAAGTAAAAAACGAAGAATAAGATGAAAAACAGATTAAACATACTGTGTTTTTTGGTTGTACTGGTGTTGGGATACTCTATCTCAGAATCTATATACCAATTTAGTTTGGGAGTGTCAATGGGTGCCAGAACAAGCTTTGAAGAGGGTTATGAAGCAGGGCGAAAAGGAGAAAAGCCGGACCTGAGTAAGAGTAAAACCCAGATGATGGATGTGATGTACATGAAGCATGTGGCATTGACTCCCGATGTTTATCCTATATTCAATGATTCGGTTCTGAATGAGAAAACGGGCGAGTATGTGCCGGCTATGTATAGTCAGATGCTTGTTAGCGTAAAAACAAAGCAGAGTATAGGGCAGACGTTAACCATTATTATTTTTAGCATGATCAATCTTTTTGCTGTCGTGGTTGCGGTTGTGATCTTTATTCTCATTATTGTATCTATCAATAAGTCGAAGATCTTTATTTGGAGGAATGTGTATTGCCTGCGGTGGTTGGGAGCTATGCTTATTTTGAGTTTTATTTGCACTGTTGTTCCTACAGCTGTAACGAGCTATGCTTTATCTGATGTTTTTTCAATTAAAGGATATGACCTCCATTTATCGGAACTTGTGTCTATTACAAATTTAGTGCTCGGGCTTTCATCTCTGATTGTTGGCGAGATCTTTGCAATTGGGTTGCGAATGAAAGAAGAACAGGAATTAACGATTTAAAGGTGTAATAATGAAGACGAAGTTAAATATATTGTGCATACTAATATTGGTTGCTGTTGGGTTTTCAATAGCCGAAGCGATTTACAGAAGTTATGATACCTTCTTACCGGACTTCAAGAAAGGATTTACCGAAGCGTTAAGTGTATATACTCAGGATACCGTGCCAGTTGATAATATACAAAGACTTTTTGTCGATTTGGCAGCCAATACCTATGAAGTATATACCGATTCTGTTTACAACGCGAAAACAGACAAGTGGATGCCGGCAGAGATATGCAGTGTTGTTGTTAAAGTGAGCCATTCTGATGTTCCCTGGTGGAGAGAGGCTCTTCTTGGTTTTGGGGCATTGGTTGCATGTATAGCCGGAATTCTTCAAATTGTATTTTTCTTCAGGCTAGTCTCTGCCATTAATAAGTCAATCATCTTTGAATGGGATAATGTGATTAAGCTTCGCACCATCGGATGGTCTATGCTTGTCTTTTTCCTTGCCTATGCACTGTGCGCTTATGCAGATTATGCTGCTATTACTTCTATAGCGGATATTCCCAACTATAAGATAACGACAGAAGAAGTGTTTGATTTTTATCAACTGATCCTTGGATTAGGAGTTTTAGTAATAGCCGAAGTCTTTGCAATTGGCATACGGTTGCGTGAAGAACAGGAGCTAACCATTTAAGTAAGGGGAGAATTCGATATGGCAATAATAGTAAACTTAGATATAATGATGGCTCGAAGAAAAATCTCTTTGAGCGAATTAGCAGAAAAAGTCGATATTACTCCGGCTAACTTATCCATCCTGAAAACAGGGAAAGCGAAAGCAATCCGTTTCTCTACGCTCGAAGCTATTTGCAAAGAGTTGGACTGTCAACCGGGAGATATACTAGAGTTCAGCCCCGAGGCAGGGCCGCCGGATTCTGATGCAGGCTAATGAATTGGGATAGCCAGGTTTTATTCCGCATGGAAACCTGGTCATCCTGGTTTATGGCTTGCCTTGAATGCCAGTGCATACATGCGTATTTGTTTCACCATCGACAACAGTCCATTGCTGCGTGTGGGCGATAAATGTTCTTTCAAACCAATCTTGTCGATAAAATAAAGATCAGCGTTTAGGATCTCGTCGGGTGTATGTCCGGAGAGGACATTGATAAGCAAGGCAATAATGCCTTTGGTAATTAGCGCATCACTTTCTGCCTGGAAAACTACTTTCCCGTCTATGTAATCGGCGTGCAGCCAAACACGGCTTTGGCAACCTTCAATGAGGTTTTGATCTGTTTTGTACTTTTCGTCAAGGGAGGGCTGTTCATTGCCCAGGTCGATGAGTATCTGGTAGCGGTCCATCCAGTCGTCGAACTCGCTGAATTCCGCAATGATTTCGTCTTGTTTTTCGTTAATTGTCATAGTGCTAATGTATTAGCTATATGTATATTATTACTTTTCATTGTAGATCACTGCAAGTACCGTTTGCCCCACGGCCTGGAGTGTTTTCTTATCTATTCCGCTCATATCATCGTTTATGGTATGCCAGAAATCTCCGAAGCTATTGTGTTTTGCATCAGCCATATAGGGCACAATGTCAATGCTTGGGATGCCGGCAATCTCGTTCACGAACAGGTGATCGTCTATAGCTCCGCCATTTTCTTCGTTCACGAAGATGTTGCTATACCCCAGTTCCTTTGCTTTCTTCCATACTTTTTTATTGACGCTTCTGGCATATTTCTCAGAGTAAAGCTCGCGATAGAAGGTTGCATCTTTTCCTCCTACCATATCCAGCAGAATGCCAAAGCGTGCATTGTATCCCTCTACATGCGGATTGCGCGACCAGTATTGCGAACCTAGACACCAGTATTCGTCTTTATGATCGCCTTTGTGGAAGCGCGGCGCTCCATAATCTTCGGCATCAAAAAAGATGATATCAATGCCCAGAGCCGGTGCTTCCTGATTGATCAGGCGGGCAATCTCCAACAGGACGCCTACGCCACTTGCACCATCATTTGCTCCCAGAACCGGGGTGTGGTGGTTTTTCTCATCAAGGTCGGCATCGGACCACGGACGGGAATCCCAGTGGGCAAACAGCAGGATTCGTTTTTTATTCTCGGGGTTATAAGAACCGATGATGTTTCTGGCTTTAAGTATCGTACCATTAAATGCCAACAGATCGGCGTATTGGTTGGTTACTTTGGCGCCATACTCTTCCAGCTTTTGTGCCAGATACTCGCCACAGGCCACGTGCTCCTTGGTGTTGGGCACTCGTGGGCCGAAGTCTACCTGCGCCTGAATGTACTGGTAAGCGTTGTCGGCATTGAACTCGGGTACTGTAATCATGTTTTCGGCTGTATCATTGGCCTTATTGCTATTGCCGGTTTTGCACGATGTGGTGGTAAGTAGCATGCACGCCATAAATGCCAGTGTGATATATTTCTTCATCTTCTTTTTTGAGTTTATTGTTTTCGGGTGTACAAAGGTACGTATTTAGAATTGAGAATCTTGCTGCCCCAGCTGCAATTTAACAGCTTTTTTGGTGATGGATAGCTCAACCGGGGCACCGCAGATCATTGGTAAATTATATGTAACATGCCCTACGGGGAAGTTAAAACAAACGGGTATGTTGTATGGTTTCAATACGTCGGCCAATGCTCCGTACAGTTCTTTGCCCAGCGATTTATCTTCTTCGTATTCCGTAAACTGCCCGATGATTACTGCCGAGAGCTTTTCTAATACCCCGCCTAGTTTCAGGTTGTAGATCATGCGCTCTATGGCATGGGGGCGTTCGCTGATGTCTTCAATGAATAATATCGTATTCTCTGCCGGGATGTCGTAAGGTGTTCCGCGGAGTCCATACAACACGGCAAGATTCCCTCCCCGTAGTATGCCTTTGGCCGTGCCTTCGTGATTCAGCTTATGTGGCTTGCAGGTGTATTCGGGCAGCTTGCCGAATAGGATATCTTTCAGATAGGCGCTGCAAAGATCGTCCTCCGGTTCGAGTGCCAGGTGGCGAGCCATCAGCGCGTGCAATGAGGCGTAACCATTGGCCTGGAATAGATTGTGTAAAGCCGTAATGTCACTGTACCCGATGAGCCACTTGGGCGATTGGCGGAAGCGGGTAAAGTCCAGTTTCTCTATAAGGTGTATGGCGCCGTAGCCTCCGCGACTACAAAAGATGGCCCTGACATCCTTGTCGTCCATGGCATGTTGCAGGTCGTCGGTGCGTTGCTTGACTGTTCCCGCATACCGGCCCGATGAGTGTCCGGCATATTTCCCGGTAACGGGTTGTAATCCCCATGACTCCAAACGTTTGACGGCTTCCTTCAGGAGGCGTTTGTCTATTTTGCTTGACGGCGACAGGATCACAACTTTATCGCCCTCTTGCAGATATGGAGGAAAGCTAGGTTCGTTCATGTTATTATAGATTGAAACATGCCCCAAAGTTAAACAAAAGGGCGATAAACAGCTTAAGATAGAAGCAAAAAAGAAATATGCCGCTTTATTTAACCGCTTGTTGTGGAGTTATTAATGTCTATTGATTATTGAATTAATATACTTTGCTTATTTAATTAGTTCGTCCCGCAGCTGCGGGACGATCGGCCCGCATATGGCAACCGAATAGCCCGCAACTGTGGGACGAATAGCCCCCATCTGCGGGACGAACTAATTAAATAAGCAAAGCACATGAATTGAACCATAAAACAGTATTAATGATTATATAAGAGTGGGTAAAGTCTGCCATCATTTCCGGAATATACCATAATGTTATTTAATGCCCTGCATTTTACCCTTTCCCGACCACCTGTATTTCGATATTTTTTTTGATATTTGCTAAAAATCTACCATTATGAAACCAATTAAGAATTTCGCCGAGTTGACAGAGCATTTAAAGGGACTGAAATGCAGAAGGCGTGTTGCCGTAGTTTGTGCCAACGACCCGAATACGGAATATGCTATTGCCCGTGCGCTTGAAGAAGGAATTGCAGAGTTCCTCATGATCGGCGATTCTGCCATACTCGAAAAATATCCTACCCTGAAGAAATACCCCGAACATGTGAAAGTCCTTCACATCGAGAACCCCGATGAAGCGGCTCGCGAAGCTGTACGTATTGTTCGTGAAGGCGGAGCAGATATCCTGATGAAAGGCATTATCAATACCGACAACCTGCTGCGTGCCATATTGGATAAGGAAAAAGGATTGCTTCCGAAGGGTAAAATCCTGACGCACTTGTCGGTTGTAGAGATTCCGACTTACGATAAACTCTTGTTTTTCTCCGACGCCGCGGTCATTCCGCGCCCCACCCTGCAACAGCGCATCGAGATGGTTTGGTATGCCATTCATACCTGCCACAGCTTCGGAATCAGGCAGCCCCGCGTGGCGTTGATACACTTTACGGAAAAGGTTAGCGCCAAATTCCCCACTTCGTTGGATTATGTGAATATCGTGGAGCTGGCCGAAGGCGGAGAGTTCGGAGATGTGATCATTGACGGCCCCCTGGATGTGCGTACAGCCTGCGAAAAGGCGAGCGGCGATATCAAAGGAATCGTCTCGCCAATTAACGGAGAGGCCGACGTGCTGATTTTTCCTAACATAGAATCGGGCAACGCATTCTATAAAACCGTATCTTTGTTCAGTAAAGCTGAAATGGCAGGACTTCTGCAAGGCCCGAGCTGTCCCGTGGTATTGCCCTCGCGCAGTGATTCGGGACTGTCGAAATATTACAGTATAGCTATGGCCTGCCTGACCTGCAAAAATAAACCATGCAATGAAAATACTCGCAATTAATCCCGGTTCGACTTCTACCAAGATCGCCGTATATGTCAACGAGAGTCCCGTATTAGTACATACCATTCGCCACAGCGTTGAGGAACTTACACCTTATGCCCGAGTGATCGATCAGTACGATTTCCGCAAGCAACTGGTGCTCCGTGAGTTGGAGAACAGCAATGTTCCTTTCGAGTTTGATGCCATCATCGGGCGCGGGGGACTGGTTAAGCCTATTCCCAGCGGAGTATATGAGGTGAATGATGCGCTGAAACATGATCTGGTCCATGCCACACGGTCGCATGCCTCGAACCTCGGGGGACTGATTGCCGCCGAGCTTGCTGTTATGCTACCCGGTTGCCGTGCTTTTATAGCCGACCCTGTAGTGGTGGACGAACTGGAAGATATTGCCCGCATCTCGGGTTCGCCCTTGTTGCCCCGCGTCTCCATCTTCCACGCGTTAAACCATAAGGCGATTGCCCGTCGGTATGCCCGCGAGCATGGGGTGAAATATGAGGAGCAGAACCTGATTGTGTGCCATTTGGGAGGTGGCATATCTGTTGCCGCGCATCGCCAGGGCAGGGTAGTGGATGTGAATAATGCACTGGATGGCGAAGGTCCGTTCTCGCCCGAACGTGCCGGAACGCTTCCCGCAGGCGAGTTGATTAACCTGTGCTTTACCGGACGCTTTACCCGCGAAGAGTTACAAAAGCAGGTAACAGGACGTGCCGGGTTGGCTGCCCACCTGGGGTCTACGGATATCCTGGCGATAATGGATCGTATAAATAAAGGTGATGAGCATGCAGCGCAGGTAATGGATGCCATGATTTATAACGTAGCTAAAGCTATTGGCAGCGAGGCGGTTGTACTGCAAGGCAAAGTGGATGCTATTGTTCTTACAGGGGGCATTGCCCATTCTGATTATGTTGTTTCAAAGCTCAAAGCATATGTTTCCTTTCTGGGCGAAGTTAAGGTTTACCCGGGCGAGGATGAAATGGGGGCTTTGGCTATGAATGCGCTGGGGGCTTTGTCTGGGGAGCTTGCGGTGAAGGAGTACTTGGGTTAGGTTGTTTTTAATTGGTTTTGATGTAAATGATTTACTGTAGGGGCGGTTCGCGAACCGCCCGAAAATGGCTTCCTGTGTATTCTGGGCATTGGGCGGTTCGCGAACCGCCCCTACAGTTAACCTATTTCCCGTTTCCTTCCTTTCCAATCCGTTTTACTTATTTCCATTCCGTTTTGAGCTAATTACCGCCGCTGCTGCCACCACAGGCGTGTACCACCATTATTAGGACCTCCTAATAACTCCAGAAGTTTATTATACTGATCCGGATTATCGCTTTGTAGCGCTGCGGGAAATGGAATGCGACGGATCATAACGTCCGTATCAATCGTACCGTTACTATTGTTCTCGTATACTTTAAACAACTTCGGATACCCCGTACGCCGCTGCTCGCTCCATGCTTCTACTCCTTCGGGGTAACAAGCAATCCATTTCTGGGTAATGATACGTTCAAGTTTTCTTTCATTTGTATCAGCCTCGTCCCACTTTGGAGTAATATCCGTCATTGCCTTCGCATCGAACCGGCTATCAAGAGCATCCTTGAAGTCTGCGGGAGTAGCCTTGCTTTCGAGATAAGCATCCGACTGGTTGCCCACGCCCCATTGCATGAAAGACGCTTTTACCCCTTCCTCATAAAACGCCCGGGCGCTTCCTGTAGTAACATATCCTTTTAGTGCAGCCTCTGCAAGCAGAAAGTACACCTCTGCCGGTGTCATAAGTATGGCATTGGTCGATTGCGTGATTGTGCTCTTAGAATGTCCGCTATAATTCCCATGAGACACATTGATTCCCTGCCGGATTCCCTTGTACGTACCTTTGATATCAAACAGATATTTCCCCTCTCCGCTACCTGTGGCCTTCTCGAAATATTTAGGTAAGCGCGGATCGTTAAAGCCGACAAGGAAAGACTCCATACTTGCATTGATATATGCCTCATTCCATGCTTTGTTGATCTCGCCTAGCGGGTTGTTATACCCACTGCCTACGGTAGATACCGAAATCAAATGCGTTTCAGGCTCAAGAAAGTCGATCTTACTGTCTATGCACTTCTGTACCATTTCGGCAGCCTTTGCACTATCCACATCCGAGATACGCATGGCCAAGCGCAAACGCAATGAATTGGCAAAGCGCAACCACTCATCGTACGTTCGGGTTGCAGTCAGAATGTCAAACTTATAATATGATTCTATACCGGGATTCTTGGCAACGAAGTCTTGTATCAGTTGAATCCCTTCCTCTAAATCTTCAAAGAAATGATCGTATGCATCTTTCAGTGATTCGGGGTCTGAACCCGTCTTTGAACCGAAGTTCGAATAAACCAGCGGACCGTATTGGTCGGCTATGCGGTGCATGGTAGCTACTTTAAGTATTTTGGTGATCCCCAGGAAAGAGGGATAGTTCTCGGTTTCGGTTAACTCCTCGGAGGTGTAAATAGCCGGCATGATGTAACCGTAGGTATTTATCCAATTGGCCGAAGTCCAACTATCATTCAGGTTATAGGTGGAGTTATGCATGAAGAAGTTGTCTTTAGCATCATGAAAGTATCCCGCAAACATATCTGCTCCCAGATTCTGCATAACCTGAAAAGGCCAGTTCAGTCCTGCTCCCCAGTTGTAATTGAAGTAGATTCCTTTTTGGACAATTAATAACTTTAGCCCATATTTATTGAAGTCGAGGTCTTGTTTGTCGTCCGGGAAACCGGTTTCATCTGTATTGTCCTTCTCAAAGGAACTTGTACAGGCAGAGGAAAGACCGATGAGGCTTCCCATTAAGAGTACGATTATAGATTTGAGTATCTTTTTCATAACACACATACACTATTAACGAGTTAGAACGTAAACTTAACGTTGAAGCCTATGCTTCTTGTTGTTGGCATACCAAAAACATCGACCCCCTGGCAACTGTTGTCTGTAGACATGGTGGTGTCCGGATCAAAAGGAGCGTCTTTATGAAAGAAGAACAGGTTGCGCCCTATTAATGACAAGTCGATGCTTTGGAATACTTTTGTTTTTTCAAGCATCGTTCTTGGGAAAGAATATGCCAGAGATAGTTCGCGTAAGCGTACGTTGGTGGCACTGTACATATAATATTCGGTGATTGTACTATTGCGTGCACCGATATGGCTGTAGAATGCGGCAATGTCTTCAAATCTTTGTCCGCCATATTCTATATATCCCTTGTCGCGTGCCTTGCCCGAGTTGGCACTAACACCTCTGTAGTCCAGTTCGGCCTGGGTTTGTGATAATACATCGCCACCTACGCGGGCATCGATCAGGAAGTATAAAGAGAATCTTTTGTATGACAATGTATTGCTCCAACCCAGTATATAATCGGGGTTGCTGTTGCCCACTTTCTCTGTATTGCCGCTACCGATGCTTAGGGGTAAACCTTTATCGTTAAGTTTAATGGTCCCGTTTTCGTCGCGGTCGAACTTCCACCCGTAGATGTCTCCCAGCGAACCACCTTCTTTCAAACGCATGGCGTAGTTCATGGAGAAGCCTTCTTCGCCGTAAACAAAGCTGCTGAGGTCGGGGTGCAGTTCAACAACCGTGTTTTTATTGCTGGAATAGTTCATGGATGTCTTCCACCGGAAGTCGTTTGTTATCACGGGAGTGGCTCCCACGGTGATTTCAACGCCCTTGTTCCTTATCTTTCCGGCATTTACCATGTAATATTTGTATAAAGCGCCGGCGGTAGATGGTAAGGTGAGCAGTTGGTTTTTCGTATCCGTTTGGTAGAAGGTAAAGTCAAAGTCTAAACGGTGGTTGAAGAACTTCAACTCGGCGCCGACTTCGAATGAAGAACTTAGCTCCGGTTTTAATTTGTCGAATGGAGCCCGGTCGTTGCTTAGTATTCCACCACCTGCTATGATCTTGTCTTGTAATCGGCTATAGAACAACGGTAAATCATTACCCACCTGCGACCATGAACTGCGGACTTTACCGAATGAGATCCAGGAGGGAAGACGTAGCGTATTGTTGATTATCCATGACAGGCCGACAGAGGGGTAGAAGAAACTGCTATGCTCCGTAAAAGCGAGTGTCGAGGACCAGTCGTTGCGGGCGGTAACATCGAGGTAAACACTTTCCCGCCAACCTAATTGTGCGGTTCCGAAGATGGATTGCAACTGGCGGCGTTCGTTAATCTTCTCATCAATATAAGCTTTCGTGTTCATCACGATGTTGGACACGGTGAATACGTTCGGGTAATACAGAGAAGCGAGCTTTGAATCCAGACGCAGGGAGTTTACCCTGGTAGAGTTGATGCTGGAACCGATTGCTCCCGACAGCGTCCAGTCATTCCACGTGTTGCTGAACATGGCCATTACATCTCCGTAAAGGAGTAGTTCCGAATGGTCGAGATTGATGTAGCGGCCGTTGGCATATCCTACTGTTGAGCCTTCGGGAATATAAATACCGGCAATTTCGGGCGCTGTGGAGGCATACATCTTTTGGGTGTATTTGTCGCTGATGTAATCTGCCGTACCACGGGCTTGAAGGGTTAGCCAGTTTGTTATTTTCAGGTTTGCACTCAGGTTGCCTATGGTGCGATAGCGTTGGTCTTTGCTGAGTATGCGATTGGTAATCCAGTATGGGTTTTGTTCAAAAGCATCAATGTCTTTATACCAATGCTGGACGTTCATATTTCTACTGTTATCGAATGTTTCGAAGTTAGTTTGGTACTCGCCCAGGTTTTCGCCTCTGGGGAAACTGTATAAGCCAACCAGTGGATTCATGTAGTATCCTCCCGGGGTGGGGCGGTTCTTTAGTGTTTGCTGCATCAGGTTTACATTTCCATCGAGTGTGAGGCGTTCGTTAAAGAACGAAGCGGTTTGACGGAAATTTATATTATGCTTGTTCAGGGAATTGCCCTCAACTATGCCCTTGCCATATGTATTGGCATAAGAGAAGTAGGTTTGAAGGGTTTCGCTTCCTTTGGTAAAGGAGAATGAATTGACGGCGGTTAGGCCGGTACGGAAGAAGTTGTCTACGTTATTGTAGTCGGTGAGATTCTTTTTTTCTCCCCAGCTTCTTTTATTGGCGTCCATTCCATAGTTGTTTTGGAATTTGGGTAACGATATGGCCTGGTCAAACGTCATGGTCGAAGAGAAGGTTGCTCTTTGTACGCCTGCTTTTCCTTTCTTGGTGGTGATCAGGACTACGCCATTGGCGGCTTGCGAACCGTATAGTGCAGCGGCCGAGGCTCCTTTCAGGATGTTGATGTATTCAATATCTTCGGGGTTAAGGTTGGAAATGCCATCGCCGCTATCGCGGTTGCCGGCATCGGCCAATCCGCCGAGAATGGTGTAGACCTGTTCGTTGGAATTGTTCAGCATGGGCACACCATCAATTACGTATAACGGTTGGTTGTTGCCGTTGATGGAGCGGCTTCCGCGGATGTTGACTTTAACTGATCCGCCAATTCCCGATGAACTGCGGTTGATGAGTACGCCGGATGTTTTTCCGGCCAATGAGTTAATCATATTGGGATCTTTGGCACGGACTAATTCGTTTCCTTCGACGAGTTGCGTGGCGTAGGTAAGTGATGCTTCTTTTCTCTCGATCCCCATTGCGGTGATTACTACGGTTTCAAGTGCGAGGGCCTCTTCTTCCAACCGGATGGTAAGCTGGGTTCTTCCATTCACGGGAACGATTTGCGACTTGTAGCCCATGTAGGATACAAGCAATGAAACGTCTCCGTCGATATCTATATTGAAATGTCCGCTTGCATTGGTAATGGTGCCGCTGCCCGATCCTTGCTGAATGATGTTGGCGCCGATAATGGGATCTCCCTTCATATCCGTAACCAGTCCTTTGACGGTAACAAAGTTTTGCTGTGTTGTGGTGTGTTCAATGCTTCTGGTGAGGACAATGTTGTTTCCTTCCGTAACGTATCCGATGTCTGTACCCCGGAAGGCTTCGTCAAGAATCTCGGATGTTGTTTTGCTGTCGGTGCTGATGTTTACTGTGCGCCTGACGTCTACATTCTTTTTGTTGTAGACAAATAAATACTCGGTCTGCGACTCGATTTGCTCAAGTAACTCACCAATCCTGACGGGCGACGCGGAAATTTTAACTCTGGCGTTTTGGGCGTATATTGGGCAAAGGCAAGCTAGGATTAAAAAGGCAATTAAATATCTTTTCATAGCCAGTAATAGTTGCTTTAATCTAGAATACTAAGGAATAATGCAGTAAAGATAGTACGAAATAACCAATTTATGTGTTTTTTAACAGGTAATTTTTATGCGGTCAATATGCAGTAGCTCAATCTCCCCCGGCCATGGGCTGAATCTCCCTCAAGCAGTGGGACAATCTCCCTCAGCCAGTGGGGCAATGTCATGCATGTAGTAGATCAATCTGATTGAGCCGGTACATCAACCGGATTTACTCAGTACACGAGGTAGATTGATCCAGTGCATGAGGTAGATTGAGCCAGTTCCTCAGGTAGACTGAGCCAGTGCCTCAGACCCACTCAGGCACTGGCTCAGCATTGCTGAGGCACTGGCTCATTTTTCCATGCGATCTACTTGCTTTCCGAACAGGTTCTCAAAAGAGAAGGAGTAAAGCCCCCCAAGACTTTACTCCTCATCTGCAATCTTTTCTCCCTCAAACTAATACGGAGAAAACACCGTTTAACATAAGCGAATTAAAAATTATTCTGTGGAACATCCCACCAAATACGCGTTCCGCCATCATTGGCACCGCCTAATAATTGTAATAACTTGTTGTACTGATCCGGATTGTCGCTTTGCAACGTAGCAGGGAAAGGCAACCTGCGAATCATGATGTCGGTATCAATCGTTCCTTTACTGTTGTTTTCGTATACTTTAAATAACTTAGGATATCCGGTGCGGCGTTGTTCTGCCCATGCTTCTGCACCTTCGGGATAGCAGGCAATCCATTTCTGGGTAATGATGCGTTCCAGTTTTCTCTCGTTGCTATCGGCTTCATCCCATTTAGGAGTGATATCGGTCATGGCATCGACGTCAAACCGCGATTCAAAAGCATCTTTGAAATCAGAAGGTATTCTTTCACTGTTTAAATAATCGTTCAGCAAACCGGCAACACCCCATTGGGAAAGCGATGCTTCGACACCTTTTTCATAGTATTCCTTAGCGTTATCTGTACTGTATCCCCTTAGAGCGGCCTCTGCGCGAAGGAAGCAAACCTCGGCCGGTGTCATAAGTATCGCATTGGTCGATTGTGATACGGTACTTTTGGAGTGATTGTTATAATTGCCATGAGCTACATTGATTCCCTGACGGATGCCTTTGTAAGTGCCTGCGATGGGGAATAGATATACTCCGTCGCCGGCACCAACAGCCGGGTCGAAATATTTTGGCAATCGTGGGTCGTTATAACCTACCAGGAACGATTCCATGCTTGCATTAATATACACCTCGCCCCAACCTTTGTTGATCTCACCCAGCGGATTGGAATATCCACTACCTACGGTAGAAACGGCGATCATGTGTGTTTCCGGTTCAAGGAACCCGATTCCGCTATCAAAACATTTCTTTACTTCTGCCGCAGCTTTTGCACTGTCAACATTGGAGATGCGCATAGCCAGGCGCAGACGGAGTGAATTGGCAAAACGCAGCCACTCATCATAGGTTCTGGTCTTCGTCAGAATGTCGAACTTATAGAATGATTCTATTCCGGCATTTGCCGCAACGAAATCTTTGACAAGTTTAATACCATCTTCCAGATCAGTGAAGAAGCTGTAATACGCATCTTTCAATGATTCAGGATCCGAACCGGTTTTAGAACCAAAGTTAGAGTAAACTACCGGACCGTATTGGTCGGCGATACGGTGCATTGTAGCCACCTTCAATATCTTGGTTATGCCAAGGAAAGAGGGGTAACCTTCTTCTTCTGTCAATTGTTCGGACCTGTAAATGGCCGGCATAATATAACCATACGTATTTACCCAGTTACTAGAAGTCCAACCTTCATTCAGATTGTAAGCCGAGTTTGCTGCAAAAAGCCCCTTGGCACAGTCGTGGAAGTAACCGGAATACATATCGGCACCCAGGTTCTGCATGATCTGAAACGGCCAGTTTACGCCAGACCCCCAGTTGTAATTGAAATAAATACCTTTTTGTATAATCTGGGTGTTCACACCATATTTATTGAAATCATACTCCTGCTTATCTTCAGGGAATCCGGTCTTATCGGTATTGTAATCTTCGAATTTATCAGTACAAGCCGAGAAACTAATAAGACCTCCTATTAGGAATGTTGCTATATATTTGATTTTATTTTTCATAATAGTATCGTTGTTTAAGTTAGAAAGTGAATTTAACATTGAAACCTATGCTTCTTGTAGTTGGCATACCGAACACATCAACACCCTGACAGCTATTGTCGGTCGACATGGTTGCATCCGGATCAAATGGAGCGTCTTTATAGAAGAAGAACAAGTTGCGTCCAATCAATGACAGGTCAATGCCCTGGAATACTTTCGTTTTCTCTAGTATTCTTCTTGGGAAGGAATAACCCAGCGATACTTCACGCAAACGAACATTGGTTGCGTCATACATATAATACTCGGTCACAGTACTGTTACGTGAACCTACATGCTGGTAGAATGCTTTAACGTCTTTAAATGTCTGTCCGCCAATCTCAACAGACTCCCTGTTACGGGCATTACCGGTATTGGCGCTTACACCCCTGAAGTCAAGTTCGGCCTGTGTCTGTGACAATACATCGCCACCCATGCGTGCATCTATAAGGAAATACAGTGAGAATCCTTTGTAAGTGAAAGTGTTGCTCCAACCCAACATACAGTCAGGATTGCTGTTGCCCACCTTTTCGGTATTACCACTACCGATAGTTGCCGGTAAACCTTTATCATCTAGCTTGATCTTGCCGCTTTCGTCACGATCGAACTTCCATCCGTAGATGTCACCAAAAGAACCGCCTTCTTCCAAACGCATAGCGTAGTTCATTGAGAACCCTTCGTCACCATAAATGAAGCTATTCAGTTCGGGATGAAGTTTAACGATCTCATTCTTATTGGTCGAGAAATTGATTCCGGTTTTCCAACGGAAGTTTTCTGTCATTACCGGAGTTGCTCCTACTGTAACTTCGAAACCTTTATTTTCAATCTTACCTGCATTTACCATATAGAATTTGTAAAGGGCACCTGCAGAAGAAGGTAAGGTTAACAACTGATTCTTGGTACTTGTTTTATAGAACGTAAAGTCAAGATCCAAACGCGAATTGAAGAATCTCCATTCTGTACCCACTTCAAAAGAAGAGCTTAATTCAGGTTTCAATTCATCGAAAGGAGCACGGTCATTACTTTGAATAGCACCACCTGCTACAATCCTGTCTTGTAGTCTGCTGTAGAATAAAGGAAGGTCGTTACCTACTTGTGACCATGATCCACGCACCTTACCAAATGAAATCCATGAAGGCAAAGAAACCGTATTATTCAATACCCATGAAAGACCTATCGACGGATAGAAGAAACTGCTGTTATTGGTATAAGCCAACGTTGACGACCAGTCGTTACGTGCTGTTACATCCAAATAGACACTCTCTTTCCAACCTAACTGGGCTGTACCGAATAAAGATTGCATTTCACGTCTTTCATCTATGCTCTCGTCAGTATGTGCATTCGTATTCATTACAATATTAGATACTGTAAATACGTTGGGATAATACAACGATGCGATTTTAGAATCGAGGCGTAGAGAATTCACCCTTGTATTATTGATACTTGCACCTACGGCACCAGTCAATGCCCAATCGTTCCATGTTTTATTGAACATGGCCATCACATCACCATAAATCAATAGTTCCGAATGGTCAAGATTAATGTAGCGGCCGTTTGCATATCCTACATTCGATCCTTCGGGGGTATAAGTACCGGCAATTTCAGGAGCTGTTGATGCATACATCTTCTGTGTGTATTTATCGCTGACATAATCGGCCGTACCACGTGCTTGAATGCTTAACCAATTGTTGATCTTTAAGTTTGCACTTAAACTGGCAATCGTGCGATAGCGTTTGTCGTTACTGAGAATACGGTTAGTGATCCAATAGGGGTTCTGCTCGAATCCGGAGATACGTGTATACCAGTTCTGGACAGGCATATTCCGGGCGTCATCATGAACTTCAAAGTCTGTTTTGTACTTGCCAAGATCTTCACCTCTTGGGAAACCGTACAAACCTACCAACGGGTTCATATAATAACCACCCGTTGTCGGACGGTTCTTTACCGTTTGTTGCATTAAGTTCACATTGCCATCCAGTGTTAACTTGTCGTTAAAGAAACTAGCCGTTTGACGGAAATTAACGTTATGCTTGGTCAAAGAATTGCCTTCTGTAATTCCCTTGCCGTATGTATTAGCATACGAGAAATAAGTTTGGAGCGATTCACTGCCTTTAGTGAATGAGAAAGAGTTGATGGTTGTTACACCTGTGCGGAAGAAATTATCCACATTATCATAATCTTTGAGCGCTGCTTTTGATCCCCAGCTTGTTTTATCATCGTCCATTCCATAACTATTCTGGAACTTAGGCAATAGCATGGCCTGGTCGAAGGTGGTATTTGAAGAGAAGGTCGCTCTTTGCAAGCCGGCTTTACCTTTTTTGGTCGTGATCAGAATTACACCATTCGCAGCTTGTGAACCATAAAGTGCTGCTGCCGAGGCGCCTTTCAGGATGCTCATGCTTTCGATATCATCCGGGTTAAGATTGGAAATACCATCACCACCATCGCGGTTTCCGGCATCGGCTGTACCACCCATGATTGTAGACGCCTGTTCGTTTGAGTTATTAAGCATAGGCACACCATCAATTACGTATAGTGGTTGGTTGTTTCCGCTGATTGAACGGCTACCACGGATGTTAACTTTAGCAGAACCGCCCAAACCCGATGAGCTCCGGTTGATCTGTACGCCGGCAGTTTTACCAGCCAACGAGTTGATCATGTTGGGATCTTTGGCACGAACCAGTTCATCGCCACCTACCTGTTGGGTAGAATACGTAAGAGAAGCCTCTTTTTTCTTGATACCCATTGCAGTAATCACCACAGTCTCAAGAGTTAGTGCTTCTTCATCTAAGCGAATCGTAAAATCAGTCTTTCCGTCTACAGAAATGGTTTGAGGTTGGTATCCGATATATGAAACCACCAATTCTCCATTACTTTCGACTTCCAGTGTGAAAAAACCATCAAAATTAGTGATTGTACCGTTGGTTGTCCCCTTCTCGATAATATTTGCTCCGATGATAGGTTCACCTTTGGTATCGGTAACTACTCCTTTGATAGACACCTTGTTCTGTTCAATGGAAAGAGCATCTTGTGAGTAATTGTTGGCAGAATAAACCTGGAATGAAACCAGTAAAAGAAAGGTTAAAGTGATCTTTAAAGTCAGTGGTATTTGCTTAAAAGCAAAACTTTTTGGGCAAAATAGTCCCTGCAAAGAAATTTTTCTCATATCTTTGTAATGTGTTAAGTTAATAAATTGATTAAGGTCGATTTGTGACTGTTTAGAATCGGGAAGTATGGGGGTACTTTCCGATTCCTTTTTGGGGGGATTGATTTCTTATTTCATCATATTTTTTATTCTGTTTTAAAGGGTTAGTACTATATCTAAGGCTTTTATGTATGTTTATCTAATGACTATTGAATCTTTGTTCTCATTTATGGTATAAGAGAAAATGTGGTCTTTCTGAATTACTTTAAGAATATGTTCTATACCATCATTTTCTTTAAACTTACCGGTACATTGGTAGTCGAGTATATTCGGCCTTTCTACCGTAATGTTCACGCTGTAATATTTTTCCAGTTTATCCAGAAGACACTTAAATGGTGTATCATCAAAACAATATAATCCCTCTTTCCATCTAAGAAACTCGTACGAGTGAAGGTACTTCTTCTGGTAGTTGCCGCCATTGGCTGCAAAAAACTGGTCTTTTGTTAATCTGGTAATCATCTTATCATCCTCACGGTTGTATATATCGACTATACCTTCTACCAATGTAGTTTCAAATTCGTTGCTTCCCTGATAGGCCGACACATTAAAACTGGTTCCTACTACCTTTATCTTATTATGTTCGGTATTCACAAAGAAAGGCATCTTAGAATTCTTTACTACTTCAAAATAAGCCTCTCCATCTAATTCCACGTTTCTGCTGTCTTTTCCAAAGTTGGCTGCATAGGTCAGTGTTGACCTGGCATTCAGCCATACTTTGGTTCCGTCTGCCAGTACAATCTCTGCACGTTGTCCGGCAGGGACAGTAATCGCTTGAATTTGCGATGATTGGCTGTACTTATACTCATTAAATAAAAGACCGCAACTTAAAATAATCAGCACCGAAGCTGCTACACGAAAACTCCACTTTGCCATATATAGTATACGGCCATTCTTTGTTACCTTTGTTTGTTGTTTCTCATTCGAGAAAAGCGATATATCATATAACATACGCTCTTTCTGGAATACCTTTCTATTTTCCTCAGAAGCTTCTACCCATTCGAGAATGAGTTCTTCTTCTTTCTGGGATACAATACCTTTGAAATACTTGTGCAAAATAATTTGATTCATCGGGTTACCCTTCTCTAATCTAAGTTAATGGTTTCTCTCTCTCTGTACGAACAATCTTTTTTCCCTATCTGTATATATAACAGGTAACTTGGCTGCTACCCTAACGGAAAACCAAACTTTTTTAAAAAAAGATGGAAAAAAGATAATCTTTCAGTTCCTCGCGTAGTTTTTTCAGCGCTTTAGTCATGTGAAACTCTACGCTTTTAACTGAAATACCTAGTTGCTCGGCTATTTTTTTGTTGGACGCATTGTGATACCGGCTGAGTATAAAAATACGCCGACTTTGTGCAGGTAAATGACTTAATGCCTTGTTGACAAGCTGTTGTATCTCTGAGTCGAAGATAGATTCAGGGTCACAGGCTTCAAGAGTAGAAATGCGTAGTTCCAGTTCGCGCTGCTTGTGGCTGTTGATGCTTTCTTCTGCCCGCAAGCGCACTTGCTCGTGAGCCAGATAGTTGAGTGCTTTGTTTTTTATAATGGTTAATAACAAACCATGCAGATTGGCACTTTCTCCCCATCTTTCCCGGTTTTCCCATAAAGCTATCATGGACTCCATAAGTAAATCTTCTGCATCTGCTCTATTTCTGATATAGGAGTATGCAAATGACAGGAACTTCTCTTTGTTATTTTCAAAGAACTCGGAGAAGATGGTCATAGTATGTTGTTCACGTATTTCTGCCATTTAAAACAAAGGTTTTCTATGACAAAGGAACGTATCCTTTTTGGATTATACAAGGGGATTATAACATATTTTCTATTCCCTTTCACTCGTTTTAAATGAAAAAGCCCAACTAGTGGCTAGTTGGGCTTAAAGTGGAAAAACAATAATTTTTCCTTATTACATTCTGATATTAGTTCTTTTCAGGACGTGGGAATAAAACTTTTCTTGAAAGTTTAAATTTGCCAGTCTTAGGATCAATATCGAGTAGTTTTACTTCAATTTCATCTCCTTCTTTAATTCCAGCTTCTTCAACATTTTCCAGACGTTTCCAGTCTATTTCCGAAATGTGTAACAATCCGTCTTTTCCAGGAAGGAACTCAACAAATGCACCATAAGGCATTACTGAACGTACTTTTCCTTTGTAAACTTCACCAATTTCAGGAACAGCAACAATACCTTTGATTATGCGGGTAGCATTGTCAATGCTTTGTTTGTTTGTTCCGGAGATCTCGATTCTACCGGTACCATTGATTTCTTCAATAGTAATAACAGTTCCGGTTTCTTCCTGCATTCCCTGAATAATCTTTCCACCCGGTCCGATTACTGCACCAATGAATTCTTTAGGAATGATCATTGTTTCGATGCGTGGAGCATGATCTTTCATATCCGCACGTGGAGCCGACATGGTGTCAGTAATCTTACCGAGAATGTGCATACGACCTTCTCTAGCCTGATTCAATGCACGTTCAAGGATTTCGAATGACAAACCGTCTACTTTGATGTCCATCTGAGTAGCTGTAATACCCTCGGTTGTTCCGGTTACCTTGAAGTCCATGTCTCCCAAGTGGTCTTCGTCACCAAGGATATCGGAAAGTACGGCATATTTGTCTTCTCCGGCATTCTTGATTAATCCCATAGCGATACCTGATACAGGTTTCTTGATTTGTACACCGGCATCCATCAATGCAAGTGTTCCTGCACATACAGTAGCCATAGAAGATGAACCGTTTGATTCAAGGATATCTGATACTACACGTACTACGTATGGGAAATCAGTAGGAATCATTCCTTTCAATGCTCTGTGGGCAAGGTTACCATGTCCGATTTCACGACGGCCTACACCGCGTTGTGGTCTGGCCTCTCCGGTTGAGAATGGAGGGAAGTTATAGTGTAACAGGAAACGTTCTTTTCCGTGTGTCAATACATCGTCAATGATCTTCTCGTCTAGTTTTGTTCCCAGCGTTACAGAAGTCAGTGATTGAGTTTCGCCACGAGTGAAGACCGCTGATCCGTGAGGACCTGGCAGATAGTCTACTTCACACCAGATTGGGCGGATCTCTGTAGTCTTGCGACCATCAAGGCGTTTGCCCTCGTCAAGGATGCAACGACGCATGGCTTCTTTTTCTACATCGTGGTAGTAGCGGTCGATCAATGCGCCTTTTTCAGCCAATTCTTCTTCGCTGAGTTGTGCTTTGAATTCATCGCGGATTGCAGCGAATGCATCGTGACGTTCGTGCTTGTTGCTACCTGATGCAGCTATAGCGTAAACTTTATCATAGCATGCTTCACGTACTTGCTTGCGAAGGTCTTCGTCATGTACTTCATGGTTATATTCTCGTTTTACCGTTTTACCAACCATTTCTGTTAATTCTACCTGTGCTTTGCAATGTACTTTAATCGCTTCATGAGCTACTTTCATAGCTTCCAGAAGTTCAGTTTCCGATACTTCCTTCATTTCGCCTTCTACCATCATGATATTGTCATAGGTAGCAGCAACCATGATATCCATGTCAGCTTCTGCCAATTGCTGGAACGTTGGGTTTACAACGAACTCGCCATTGATACGGGCTACACGAACTTCGGAGATCGGACCGTTAAAAGGAATATCCGAAACGGCAAGTGCAGCCGAGGCTGCAAGTCCTGCCAAAGCATCGGGCATATCTATACCGTCGGCTGAATACAGGATGATATTTACGAATACTTCTGCGTGATAATTATCAGGGAAAAGTGGGCGAAGAGCGCGGTCGACAAGGCGGCAAGTAAGGATTTCGTAATCAGAGGCTCTTCCTTCTCTTTTAGTGAAGCCTCCCGGAAAGCGTCCGGCGGCAGCATATTTTTCTTTGTACTCCACTTGAAGTGGCATAAAATCTACTCCGGGATTTGCGTCTTTTGCGGCACATACAGTGGCTAGCATCATGGTGTTTCCCATGCGAAGCATAACGGAACCATCCGCCTGTTTTGCCAATTTCCCGGTTTCGAGTGTGATGGTTCTGCCATCTCCTAACTCGATCGTCTTAACAATTGGGTTGATCATAAAAAATGTTTTATACTATTTTTCTTTCAAAATTCGTGCAAAGATATACAATAATCCTTCTAAAACGGTGAAAATGAGATAAAAAGTTACCTTCGTTTTTGTTTTTTCGCTTTTTTGTAGTGAAGAACAAGGCAAAATGCTTTGACTAATCTCTAAAAGACTTATATTTGCACTTCTAAAATCAATACGCAATATGAAAAAAATATCGTTTCTCGCCCTTGTTGTGCTACTGTTGAGTGCATGTAATTCCGGCTCTACATTTACCGTAGATGGTAGTGTGGCCGATGCGGATGGAAAGAAGCTCTATTTTGAGGCTTCTCAGATTGATGGGGTAGTAGTGCTCGATTCGGTGAAACTGAAAGGCGATGGCTCATTCAAGTTTAAACAACCCAAGTCAGAGTCTCCGGAATTCTATCGCCTGAGGGTAGAAGATAAAGTGATCAATTTCTCTGTAGATTCTACTGAAACGGTGACTATTACGGCTCCGTTTACAGGGTTTACTACGGAATATAAGGTTGCCGGATCGCCTGATAGTGAGAAAATTAAAGAGCTTACACTGAGGCAAATGCAACTCCAGAAAGATATGAATGCATTGTTTAAGGAAGCTCAAAATAGCTATCTGGATAATGAAGTGTTGCAAACCCGGTTGACCGATTTGCTTAATGGGTATAAAGATGAAGTGAAAGTTAAATATATTTTCTCATCTCCTAATACCGCATCTGCATATTACGCTTTGTTTCAACGGGCAAACGGTTATCTGATCTTCGATCCGTTGAGTAGCCGGGATGATGTTAAGTGTTTTGGTGCAGTGGCAACCAGTTGGGCACATTATTATCCACATGCTACACGCACGAAGAATCTGACTAACCTTGCTATTAAGGGAATGAAGAATACACGTGCTCCAAAAGAAAAGGTTCTTGAACTTGACCCTGATAAGATTAGCGAAACTACATTAATTGACATTAAGTTGAAAGATATTAAGGGTAATGTCCGTTCGTTGACAGAACTGAAAGGCAAAGTTGTTCTTTTAGATTTTACGGTTTATCAAACGGCTATATCTACTACACATAACTTCTGGTTACATGACCTTTATGATAAGTATGCCGATAAGGGTTTGGAAATCTATCAGGTGTCATTGGATGCTGACGAGCATTACTGGAAAACGGTAGCGGGCAATCTGCCTTGGATTGGAGTTCGCGACCCGAATGGTATTTACTCTAGCTTTGCAGCCATTTATAGTGTACAGGAAGTGCCGACTTATTTCCTGATCAACAAGGGTAATGAGCTGAAGGTCAGAGGTGAAAACGTGAAAGATATTGATGTAGCAATTAAGGGTTTGTTATAATTCAGAATAAATCCTTTAAATATGTTACAAAGCAGTCGTTTTTACTTGACTCGCATTATTTAAAGGTTTATCTTTGCACAAGAAATATTGAGAGAGAGGGTTCCAGCATGAATCATGTTGGAATTCTTTTTTGTTTATATGACCGTTAATATAAAAAAACTAAGGAGGAAAATAAACCATGGCTTATATGTCAGAAGAAGGCTACAAGAAATTAGTTGAGGAACTAAGAATCTTGGAAACAGTTAATCGTCCTGAGATGTCTAGGCAGATAGCAGAAGCCCGTGATAAGGGCGATTTGTCTGAAAATGCAGAATATGATGCGGCCAAAGAGGCTCAAGGTTTACTTGAGATGAAAATCAGTAAACTAAAAGAAACGATAGCCGAAGCCAAAATCATAGATGAATCTAAATTGAAGACAGATTCAGTACAGATTTTAAACAAGGTAGAACTGAAAAACGTGAAAAATGGTATGAAAATGACTTATACCATTGTGTCTGAAAGTGAAGCTAACCTGAAAGAAGGTAAGATTTCAGTAAGTACCCCCATTGCTCAAGGACTTTTGGGTAAAAAGGTGGGTGATGTTGCTGAAATTAAAGTTCCGCAGGGGCAGGTCAGCCTTGAAGTTGTAAGTATTTCATTTTAAGAATTACCGATTATGGCAACAATTTTTAGCAGAATTATAGCAGGTGAGATACCCTCGTATAAGATTGCGGAAAATAATAAGTTCTACGCATTTCTTGATATTAACCCATTGGTAAAGGGGCATACCTTAGTTGTTCCTAAACAAGAGGTGGATTATATCTTTGATCTGGATGATGAAACTTTAGCTGAGATGCATGTTTTTGCTAAAAGCGTAGCTCGTGCCATTGAAAAAGCCATTCCTTGCAAGAAGGTAGCTGTGTCGGTTATCGGGCTTGAGGTGCCTCATGCTCATATTCATCTTATTCCGATCAATAAAGAATCGGACATAATTATATCTAATCCCAAATTGAAGCTTTCGAGCGAAGAATTTGCTACAATCGCTAAAGCTATAAACGAAGCATGGGGTAGTAAGGCATAAAACATGTCGCTTTAAGATAAAAAATAACGGCCGGTTCTTTAAAGAGAACCGGCCGTTATTTTTATATTGTCTTTCCTAGATGTATTCTTCGCCCAATTTAATTTGAGCGTCATTTACATATTTGCGGATGGCATGTTCTTCGTCCTTTTTGCAGATGAGGAGTACGTTCTCGGACTCGGCTACTAAATAGCCTTCAAGCCCTTCAATAACAGCGAGTTTATTCTTTGGTAAAACTAGAATATTGTCTTTGCTGTTGTAGATCAATGATTCACCTTTGAGTACAACATTTTGACTCTCGTCTTTGGGTGATAAGTCATAGAGTGATCCCCAGGTTCCAAGGTCCGACCATCCAAAGTCGCCCAATGATACGTATACGTTGTCGGCCTTTTCCATCACTCCAAAGTCGATAGATACGTTAGGGCACAATGGGAAGTTTTCGTCAATGAATATCTTTTCTTCTGGTGTGCCATATACCCTTTCGCCTTTTTTCAGGATATTAGCGAGCTCGGGTAATGCTTTCTCGCCGGCATTGATAATGCTATTTACATTCCATAAGAAGAGGCCGGAGTTCCAGTAGAATTCTCCGCTTTCGAGGAATACTTTGGCTAGTTCCAGTTCTGGTTTTTCGGTGAATGTTTTTACTTTGTAGAAATTTTCTTCTTCTTTTTCAGCAATTTGGATATACCCATAGCCGGTTTCCGGGCGATTCGGCTTAATGCCCAATGTGAGTAGCTTTTCCGATCTGGCAACGAATTCTAACCCTTTTTCTACTGCTTCCAGAAACTCACCTTCTTTAAGTATCAGATGGTCTGACGGAGCAACAACAATATTGGCATTCGGATTTAACGCACGAATGTGATAGGATGCCCATGCAATGCAGGGGGCGGTATTTCTACGTGTAGGTTCCAATAGTACCTGTTCTGGCCTTAATTCGGGTATTTGAAATCGAACCAGGTCGGCATACCTTTCATTGGTCACTACCAGAATGTTTTCTGTTGGAATAATTTTGTTGAATCTGTCGAATGTTTGTTGTAGAAGGGAACGTCCTGTTCCGAAGAAGTCTAGAAACTGTTTTGGGAGGCTTTGACGGCTGAACGGCCAGAAACGACTGCCAATTCCACCACCCATAATTACGCAATAATTGTCTTTATTGGCCATCTTATAAACGGTTTTAAAAGTTTCTGCTAATGTACTATATATTTTATAAAGAATCCCCTTGGACGTGGATGTTTTATTCTTTTTTAGTCGTTTTTTAGCAAAAACTATTGTAGTATTGAAAAATATCTATATCTTTGCACCGCAATTAAGCCCAGATGGCGGAATCGGTAGACGCGCTGGTCTCAAACACCAGTGGATTCACTTCCATCCCGGTTCGACCCCGGGTCTGGGTACAAAAATAGCCTGTTAATCGTTTGATTATCAGGCGTTTTTCTTTTAATGGGTGTAACATAGGTGTAACATTTCAACCATTGACTTACTTTTAGGCTAAATCTTCCTATTTTTGTTGTACCGTTACTGATTTAGTAACACCCAAAAGAAAAGAGGCAAACCAACCGGCCGCCTCTCTCTTATTTTGAGCTATACTTCATGATTAGCATATCTTTTCTTCCTTTTCATTTGCTGCTACCAAACCATGAATAATATTAGCAATATCAACTAGATCATTGTGTGGTATCTTCTCTTCAATTATTTCTGCAAGCGTACCTATTTGAAAAGTGTATTCTTCTATATGGTCTAGTAAATGGTTTCTTTTATAATTCTTATCAAATAAATAAAGATCATCTTGAATACCCCTACAAACAACGTTTATGGTTTTACATAAATTCTCTAATTGTATCCATAGATCGTCTTTTAATGCCGATGAATCTTTTATAGCTTCTAAGTCTTTTGTTATTTCAGTTGTCATAATCTGTATTTTCAATCCGTTTTACTTCTGAAAGCTCACTCACTGTTCCCATCTGGAATCTGCTATTATCAAAATCAATCCCGGTCAACCCTAACGGGGTTTTGCGTTGATGCCAACATTCATCCGATAGATCCTCTGTTCTTTTAGCTATCTGCAATAGAAAAGCTATTTCATCTTTATAGGTGGATGCATCTATATCATCAGAGATTAATACTACGGTAGCGAGGCTCACTAAGTTTGAAGCTAGTAAATGAATACCGGCAATACTCAAAATATCTCTACCATACGCTGCAAGGGTGCAAATCTGGCTTGCTGTAAATCCTTTGAACTGTTGCTGTAAATCTGAAAATTCCATATTGTTATATCTTTGTGGTAGGGGTATCGCCAATTTTGGATACCCCCGTGGGTGATTAATATACTGTGATTAAATTCTCAACCTTGAAACTTCTAAAGCTGTTAGCCTCAACATCAAAGTATCTCATAGCTTTATTATTCTCTGTGCCGGTACCTTTGATAAGGTTCTGAATGTCTTTCAAAGTCCCTTTTGCCTTACGTAGCGTGCCGTCTGCTTTCTCATAAGCAAAGGTTACAATCTCGTTCTTCATTCGCTTAGAGAGCCTGTAAATAGCCCACGCTTTGGCTAAACACACCTGGAAACTCTTACCGGTTGAGGCTACCATCTCATAAGCCTGCTTGAATACTTTACTTCTAAAATTCTTCATAATACTGTATTTTAAATGTTTAATATCTATATCCAAAATGATTTTCCCAATAGTCAATCTCAGCCTCAAAAGAAGCGATACACTCTGACTTGCTTTCTTCATACATGGTGAATACTTCTTCTTCATTCATCGAAAGAACTCTTTGGTATTCTTCACACATCTGGTTTAAAACTTCTTTTGTCATAAGGCTTACTATTATGTAATTCGTTATATTTATAATGCAAATATAAAGTAAAAGATTATATCCGCAAAACGAAATGAATAAAAATATTAATAAAAACAATATATTTAACAATTATTTATAATGCATCATGTTATAATTGTCTATATTTGCACTATAAACAAAAACATTATATTATGGAACTAAGAATAAAAGAAGTATCTAAAGGAAAAGGGGTAACAATAGTATCTCTTGCTGAAATGATTGGTGTAGCTCAACCCACAATGAGTAATCTTGCCAATGGGAAAACTACCCCATCACTTGAAACATTAGAAAAAATAGCTAATGCACTTAATGTCCCGGTGACTGAACTCTTTGAGAAGCCAAAGACCGATACCGCCTCTTTATCCTGCCCTCATTGTGGGAAGTCAATAATGATCAAAGCTGAATAGTTCTTTTCAATATAAGGGTTTGCAAGGTTCTAATATAACCCTCTGGGTTGTTTGGATTCGTCTGGGCTCATTTGGTTTTTACCCTTACCGTGATCTTACCGTACCCGCGTGAATGACCCTCGATAAATCTTCAAAGGGTGTTAGAAACCGTCTTTCTTACATGCGTTATGATAGTAGAAAAATCTTCATGTATCCACTATTGGGGAACGCTTTTTCTCGCTTTATTAAATTAAGACTGGATAGTATAAATGCACTATTCAGTCTTAATTTTAGTCGGGCTGCCCTTTGTGTTCAATATAGCATTTCTCATTTTAAGCCTCTTTGTGCTCTTTTCTCAAATGCTGCTATAACTTCCTCATCAGGTCGCCTCATCTTTTCACTGATAGGATAAATAAAGCCCGGTTCCTCACCATAACAGGAACATCCAGAGAATATTTCTATCTCGCCATTGATAACCGTGTACCAAATAAAATACCTCTTCTTTCCTCCTTTGGCAAAGTTCATTAGTAAATCCCGGTTCTCATTCTTATTCATCATCTTTATTTAATTTATGTAGTTCCATAACTTTGGCGGCTATTCTATCTACAAACTCATCAGGGGCTTTCTCTATCAGCTTTGCAAGAGCATCATATTCTGCTTCTACCTGATTTTGTACATTTACAGCCTGTTGCTTTGGTAGGACATAGTTTACAAGGCTTGTGTACACCCTGATACGTTCAGCCGGCTCCAATAATCCCATGTCTAAGACAAATTGTTCTCTGCCATTATCTAGTATAGTGGAAATCCATGTTTTCAAATCGGTTGTAACTTTGTTGGGAGTACCTTTGCCCCGGCCACCTATCCTACCTTTACCGTCATTCTTATTTCTTGCCATATCAATACTAAAACAAACTATTATAGTTATTCAATCGCTTTCATGATCTCCCGTGCTTTTTCCCGGGATAAAGGTTTCATCTTTAATTGTTCCATGCAAGCCTGCATAAGTTCTGGGTGTTGCTCAAGATCAAGCGTACCGGTTGCAATAGCAGCCATTAACTTAGATTTCATGGCTTTTGATAATTTAATAGGTTTCATAACTTGTTTTTTGGGTTATGCCCCCACTTGTGATAGTGGAGGCTTTACTTTTTTGTTAATACAACTCATTCAACATAGTATCTACGGCCTTATCAACTTCTTCCTGTGTGAAAATCTCTTCACCGTTAATGATCTTTTGGATACGTTCATATCTTCCTCTTGCCGGGGTTCCTTTCCATTCACTCATAAATTGAGCTCTTTTATTTTCAGGAACACTCATGTTATCCATGTATGCTATTTCTTCCATGTAGTTGTTTGCAGAATTATACCCGTACCAACTGTCGATTTTGTCTCTGACTTCTTTTCTCATTTCCATAATTGTAAAATTTTTAATTAGTTATTATTGGTTATTGAATTATAGGCTACCGTTACCAAATCGGTAACCATTTACAACTTATTATAAGCAACTGTGTTTTATCGGTAAAATCGGGTAGCCTCTTTCACCTTTTTATCAAGTTCCTCAATAGCTTCATTTTTTACCGTTAAGCCGACTTTTGCCTTACAGGCATCATTTATAGTTTGTCTTAAGTCATAGGCTTGCTTTCTGGTTAAATCGCCGCGCTTTTGAGCTTCATTGATTTGTTCCAGTACTGTGATCTGACCTCCTTGCTGTTCGATGAGTGAGACTACACCCATTTTATAAAGTTCCTGTTTGCTTCTCATTATCTCAAAGTTTAGTGATACATCGTTTATCTTCTTAATAGTCTGGTAGGCGTTTTTCCATCGCTTCACCAGATCAATGTAGAAAGCCTCATCATAAAGCAAAGCACCTGTAACCTTTTCAACTCCAAATACAGAGGGTAAACGCTGTTTGTAGCGGGTTTCATACCTCAATGTATATCTGCCTTGATATAGTTCTGGAATCGGCCTACCTTTGGCCTTCTGCTCTTTCACCTTGTCATAGAAAACTATAATGTTCTTATAGTTGAAGTAATAGAGGCTACCCTCATTTAGCATTGGACACCGCTTGTAATATGGCAGCTCGCCCAAGTGGTTAAAGTAGTTCTCTATCGGTTGCTTCACAATGAAGTTTTGAGCAATGTCTATTCTGGAAACAGCGGCTTTACCTACATGCAAGTGCAAAGTGTCTGATAGCTTTTCTATCGCTCTTTCAGTATCACCCCGGCCAAGCGTTTGGAAGTTGTCACCTAGATAATATTTACATAGGCTTCCATCTGTTAGGTTTACCCCGTTTTCACTTACCGTTACCTTATAGCCATCAAGATTACCGGTGATCACCGTGCCACCCTCAAATAGGTGCTCGCCTGTTACATCAAAGTAGCACGGTGTTTCACTCAGGAAGTCAATACTACCGGTATCGCCTTTTCTTATCTTAAAATCCAAATTATCATACATAGCGTTACTGAATCGGTAACCATTTACAACTTATTATAGGAAAGTGGATTTTATCTCACTTTTCCCGATTTTTCATTCTTTACATTCAACTTGTTTCCTGATCTGCTCTATCTCATCTAATAGCTCACCATCAAGAAAGAGATTGAATAACCCTTTCACATTGTTTTTATATCCACGGGCAACAAATATTTCAAGCTGTTTGTAGTCCGGAGTGAAAAGGAAGAGCAAAGCGTCATTGGTACCTTTAGTATCACCGTATCCAAATAACGGGTTTTCAAGATCAGGAGTAAACACGCTGCTTATGTTATCACCATTGGTTATTGCCTGATCGGCTTTTCTCTGGGCGTTGACTGAAAAGGTGTCGGGTACTCCATTGTAGTACAGGAAAAAGCGCTTATCTCTTGCCCGTTGGGCTATCGTTTCAAAAGGTAGGTAACCGCCAGTTGAGGCTACACAATCCAAACGGTGAGATTTAAGCACCTTTATTTCTTTCATTAGATAGTAGTCGGTGAGTATCATAAAGCACCTCCTTTCTGCATACAGTATGCTTGTGCTTTTTGACTTATCTCGCTGTTGGTAGATACCCGGTTCTGTTGTAGCCACTGTTCTAACTCGATACGATTGAAATAACACATTTTGCCCATAGGCTTAAAGTGTGATACCTGTCGTCTCATTGTGAGCTTATAAAGATAGCTCTTTGATATGCCCATGTATCGGGCGGCCTCATCGCTGGTTAGTACTTCTTTTGTGCAAAAGATTGTGTTCTCAGTTAGTTGCTCTACAATCTGTTTTTGTTCCTCTTTATTCATACCATTTGTTTTAGAGGGTAGGGCTGTCAGAGAATAGGTACAAGGCTATCCCGTCTTTGCCGTGTAATCTTCGGGTATAGGCTTGTACTCTCTATTACCATCTGATTACAAGGGCAAAGGTATAGGCAAAAGGAAACAAAAGACAGAGTGTCTAAATGTGCATTATAATGTGCATTAAAAAAGCACCTCAACAACTTGGGTGCTTAAATTATTCAATCTTTAAATATGCAATCTATATCATCTTTCCATTTCTGAGGCTTCTTAGCATCGTGCATTTGAGTTAATGCACTTTGCAACCGACTTACACCAAAGATACTATTTAGGGCTGTCTCTGGGTATGAGTCTGTACGATTGGGGCAAAATACTTTTTCTGTAAAATATGCTAATCTGACTTTACCTTTGGTGGCACCAAATAGCCATTTGTAGCCCGTGTTTGTTTGTATCATCAATTTAGCTTCAATGGCTTTCTGGAAATATTTCTTTGCTCTATCGGTATCTAATTCTTTAGGAAATTTAATATCTTTATTATGTTTGTCATCATTTTCTTTTTCAGGAATCTTGTAATTGTTACACTTCAATGACATCCTATCTCTTATGTATGTGGTAAGCCCTATTTGTTCCTGAATTTTTATTAAATCAATATCAAAGTCAATGCACATCTCATCTATCCAAAGCCAAAAGCTATCAAATATGCTATGGCAATGGATAATATAAGACTCAGACATGTTTGCATCTTCATAGTTTAAGCCTGGTTCTTCCCATCTACAATAGCGCTCAAGTAAGTTGTGGCAATAAGCGTGTCTTGGGCTATATCTTGTATTTCCTATTTTAAGCCAAACGCTACCATTCATTTCAATGTATTCTTTTGGTATTGAAATGTTTAAGTAGATGCTTATGTCATAAAACGACCTAAGTATTTGCTTTAAGTACGTTTCTCTACTCTCTGGATATTTATAGAAATTAGATTCAACTTCCTTTATTACATCATCCAATAATGTACTACTTCTGGGAATTGTGTTTAGTTTATAGGCTTCATCGCTGCATCTTTTAAGATTATTTGTGTGATACTTTACCCATCTTTCATCAAGCTGTTCAGTTTCTAAAGTTGCTGCATCTGATAAAGCAAAAAATACTGATAGAAATTGGCTCAAATATTGTTTTTCCATTGTTTATACTTTTAGCTGTTTATAGCCTCATCATTCAATTTATCTAAATCTGATTTAGGAATATAAATAACCCCGTCTTTATCGAGTAGAGACTAGATAACTATTTCTTTAACTCTCTGTGTTTCCTCTTTCATATCCTCACAAACACTCTTAAAGAAATCATTCATAGGATCTTTTGATTGGTATAATATCATTAGCTGCCTTACCGTATTTCCATGTCTTGCCAAAGCTATCATACTGTTCTTTGGTTATTTCCTGCGGTATATGGAAACATCCATAGCTTTCACCACCATAGGCTATTTTGCTTTTTTTATGGGCTAGCTGCTCATTTGTTAAACCGTCCCCGTCACATAGTTTTATGTATCTGTCGCCGCTCTCATCCTCTCTAATAACGGCATCATCTATGTAATTGCCAAAATATTTCATTTGCTTTATAATTTTAATTCAGGTAGACTGTTTATTGCTTCTTCTTTTAGCTTATCCACCGCCCGGGTATATTTCTCTGTATGTTTCAATCCCGAGTGGCCTAAAAGGCTTGCAACGGTTTTAATATTGGCACCATTGTTCAGGATATTCACGGCAAAGGAATGCCTGGCACAATGCCAACTAATATGCTTGTCTATTCCGGCACGCTTAACCCAGCGTCTTAATGACTTTAGGCAACTCTCATAGGTTGGTAGGTTGAATATGAGACTTTCTTTGTTTCCATCTGCTGGCATTTCTCCTATTAGTGAAAGCAAACTATCATTCAAAGGGATGATTACACCGCTTGCAGATGAATGCCCCTTTGTCTTGTTTTGCTCAAACTTTAGTAGCTTATTAGAGTAATCCACATTCTTGTAGGTGAGTTCCTTTACATCACAGAATCTTAGACCACAGTACAGACAAAGAGTAAAAGCCCGTCTTATAATTAGGTTCTCATTGTCATAGTGGGTGTTAATGAGGGCTTGTATTTCATCCATTGAAAGTACATCCTTTCTTAGTGCCTGCTCATCAGCCTTGATAGAAATACCGGCACATGGGTTCTTTATCATTACATCATGCTCTATGGCATAGTTAATAACCTTTTTGAAACGCTGGTAGATACTTTTTGCACCCTCTCCAATACTTCTACTTTGCAGGTACTCTGTAAAGGCTATCATCATATCTTTATTTAGCTGCTCTGGTTTGATGGTTATAGCAAACTTATTATACTCTGGGGTGTCTTTAAGGAAGTCTCTAAAACGTTGGAGTGCTATTTGCATCATCCTGATATCTTTCTTTGTATAGCTATCGTTATAGGCTTGAAAATAATCCAGAAAGTTTATAGTACGGTCTTTCCTTAGTCGATACCCGTTGAGGCTCTCTTTCATTTCTTGCTCACGTTCAAAGCGTATCTTCCTAGCCAGATCATAAGTTTCTTTATTTTGTTGGCGTTCAAGTGGTGTTCGAGGGCTAGCATATATCGTAAGATTTAAAAACTCTCTTTTTCTTTGAACTTTACTTTTTGTTTCACCCGTGTTTGGGTCTGCTATGTTAACCCTACCCAAGTAGTAATCTAGATATAGAGAGAAGTTACCGTCAGATAGCTGCTTTTGCATCAATTTAGGGTTGTCTGTTACTCTGGAATCGTTCTTTGCCATAACATGAGAAGTTTTTATTTTCCTTTGGTTTCTCTTTGTTACAAAGATAATATTTTGTTTTGTTCTAGGTGTAACACAGGTGTAACAAAACGGTAAAGTAAGGTCTTTTTTATGATAATAAGGGAAGATGTTATTTGTCCAATCGTCTGATATTCATTCTTTTGTATTCCAATCGGTTCTCTTTGTGGTTCGGTACATACCGGGTCTGGGTACTGAAGCGGAGAGAGTTGAAAAATTCTCTCCGCTTTTCTTTTTCTTCCCTCGCAACTCGTTGGTTTGTTGATATATTAAGGATAAATGCGATATAGTTTCGTTTACTTCCTTTTTATAAGGTTTTGTTGGAAATGGCAAAGTATAGACAAAATGACATTTTGATAATAGAATGGGGCGGTAATTGCAAATTCCGGGCTTGGGGCAGAAAGAGAAGGAAAAATGGCAAAGGAATCACGTTTGTAGAAATCGAAAAGATTTAAATTTATAAAATAAACAGTCTAAATGTTCTAAATACGATAAAATAAATTACGAATAGATACGCTAATAAAAACAGATACAGCAAATGCACACTTCAATTGCTTTGCTTAAAACAGACCAACCAGAGAATGAAAATCTATAAAATGAAACACGCTGAATACTTGAGCCGCGTGCTGTCGATACTTGAGCGCTTGACTGTCGATATTTGAGCCGCGTGTTATCTATACTTGAGCCGCGTGCTGTCGGCAGTACGCGGCTCAAGTGTAGAAATTATTGCGCTGGGGCACTTCCAAATATCAATAATGCACCGCATAAGCAAGCCTAATACCTGATTTTAACATCTCATTGACGGTTTTCAAGAAGTTTGCATGTAATTAAAATGGGGCAAATGCTATCTTTTTGATCTGATTTTACTCATATTTGTAACTTCGGGGATTAGCGGCCAGGTTAATCTGAAGATAAAAATCGAACTTGTCAGCTTGCAATCTAACATTAAAGATAAGTAGATGTTCATAATTATTTCACATATAATAAAACTGTCGTATCTTCGCATCATACAAAATATAGATGCGAATGAAAATCACGATATTACCATTG